>CBDBHI010000013.1:0-216046 GCA_965205595.1 Bryobacterales bacterium
CTGGACACTGCTCCACACTCTTGGCGGGTCCGACTCTGTGCTAGAGCTTTACAAGAAGGGCCTCGAGGGTCATCTGCGCCAGTATGGTGAACTCCGCACCGAGCTCACGTCACTCTCCGCCAACGGTGCCTATCACAAGGAATTCATCACGCAATCCGACTGGTTTCACACAGGCGAGGGGATGCGCGCGTTTTTTCTATGGGGCCACTCCGAACCTGAGAACCCACTACTCGTCAGCCGCATGAAAAAATTTGCGGCGATGTACAACGATGAAGATCCGGAGATCAAAAACTACGATCCCGAAAAGAAGATCATCAAAAGTATCTGGAATGGCTCGCTCGGACCGATGCTGCGACGCGCCACCGTCTACGACTGGGTTGGCGACCCGGTGCCAGGCAAATTTCACCTTCTCCACAACCCGGCGCGCATGGAATCGCTGCTTGACCTCGAAGATTGGTATCCGCGCATGCTGGCCCATTGTGAGGAGTACCTCGATTCCGTCGGCGACACCTTTCTCAACCTCGCGGCGACTCTCCTGAGCGTGAATGCTTACGCGCTGACCGGCGAGCAAAAGTACCACGATTGGACCGTCGAATATCTCGACGCCTGGAAGGAACGCGCCGCTGCCACGGGAGGCATGATTCCCTCGAACATCGGACTCGACGGCAGCCTCGGCGGCGAGCACAACGGCCAGTGGTGGAAAGGTACGTACGGCTGGAATTTCACAATTTTCGACGGTGAGTTGCAGCAAATCGCGCATCGTAACTATTTCACGAACGCCAGCTTCCAAGGTTTTGCGAACGGTTTGCTGATGACCGGCGACCAGTCGTACATCGACGTACTCCGCAAACAAATGGACCTGGTGCTGGATGCTAAGAAAGTCGAGAACGGCAAGAC
This sequence comes from Bryobacterales bacterium, assembly GCA_965205595.1. Taxonomy (GTDB): domain Bacteria; phylum Acidobacteriota; class Terriglobia; order Bryobacterales; family UBA6623; genus CATQHP01. The sequence continues at coordinate 898 of CBDBHI010000013.1, forward strand.
CTTGTTGCCACGCATGTATGGCGACCCGCGAGGCTACAAATATGACGGCGAACCTGAGTTTTACCAGTTCGAACCGATCACATATTCCGACCGCCTGACCGAAATCTACCTATGGTCAATGGACCGCAAAGATATCGCCCGCGTCGCTCTCGACGATGAGCCCTGGGTCGCGTTTTTGGAAGGCAAGAACCCCGGCTACCCGATCAAGGCCATGCAGGCCGACTTCGAGCATATCCGCGAGCGAATCGAGTTTATGCGCAACGACCCGACGTCAGCCGATACCCGCCTGGCCGACTACCTTTTGCGGGTCGTCCCGGCGGCGACCGATACGCTGACCGAGCTCACCACAGGGGGCTACTTCCCCGGCGGACGCATCTGGGTGCTGCACAGCCGGCTGCGATATTTTGACCCCGACCGTCGCCGAGCCGGACTTCCGGAAGACGTGGCGGCTCTGGTTCACGAACTCAGTGACGACTCAGTCACGGTCACGCTAGTGAACGTCAACCAGGTTGAGGCCCGCGACGTGATCGTGCAGGCCGGAGCCTACGCCGAGCATCAGTTCACTGAGTCCCACAGTAGTGCGTTGACTGTGCGGCTTGCCCCGGGTGCGGGCAAGAAGCTAACCCTCAAGATGAAACGCTATGCCAATCGCCCAAACTTAGCGTTCCCGTGGAGTCGATAACCTTCGGTAACTACCTGACAGACAGTGCGCGGCTCGAAGGTTTACGAACACCTACAATGTGCTTGTTGCAATTTCGTTCCTAGGAGGTTCCGATGTTGAACTTAGACCGGCCAATTCAGTGTCTCATGAGTACTACGGTGGTGGCGGCGCTCTGCCTCGCCGGCTGCGCAAGTTCATCACAAGAACCGGACGGCGCTGCAAATGTCGTGCACATCGAGGGCCTAGGCAGCCTATCGTTCCCAAACTCAGGCAACGAGGCGGCACAGGAACCGTTCATGCGCGGTGTGCTGCTGTTGCACAGCTTTGAGTTCGAGCCGGCCGCCGAGGCCTTTATCGAAGCCCAAGAAGCCGACCCTGAGTTTACACTCGCTTACTGGGGCGAGGCAATGACGTACAACCATCCGCTATGGAAAGAAAAGGATGACGAGGCTGGCAAGAAGGCGCTCGCGAAGCTGGGAGCAAGCGCCGAAGAACGCCGCCAAAAAGCCGGCAACGAGCGCGCGGCCGGCTATCTCGATGCAGTCGAGGCGCTATATAGCGACAGCCCAAAACAGCAGCAGGACCTAGCCTATATGGACGCGATGAGCGACTTGCATGCCAACTATCCGGATGACGACGAGGCACGCGCGTTCTACTCGCTGGCGATACTCGGAAGCCGCGACGGCACTCGCGATTTCGCCACCTACATAAAGGCCGCAGCGGTCGCACAACCAGTGTTTGACCGCAATTCGGACCACCCCGGCGCGGCACACTACATCATTCATTCTTTCGATGACCCGGTACACGCTCCGCTGGGCCTGCCCGCGGCCAAAGCGTATGCCGAGATTGCGCCTAACGCGGCCCACGCCCAGCACATGACCACCCACATCTTTGTGGCGCTGGGTATGTGGGGAGATGTCGTGAGCGGCAACATTCGCGCGTGCGCCACACAAGACGCTGAGCTCGAGGCTCGTGCCCGGCCGCCGAACGTCTGTGGGCATTACTCTTCGTGGCAGCACTACGGCCATCTCATGCTCGGGGAGACGACCGAAGCTGAAAGATTGATGGATGCCTGCCACGTTCGCATGGCTGAGGAGCCCAACGAAGGCGAACGCGGCTACTTCCTTTCGATGAGGGCCCGACACCTGCTCGACACCGAAGATTGGGATCTGACCTCCAGGTGGACATTCGAACCCGCCGACGGAGAGGAACGTCTTAGCTACGAGTTCACCAACGCATTCGTGGCGCTCCGACAGGGCAACCCCACACCGGCGCGGCAACTGCAATCCAAAGCGTTGAAAAAGACGTCGCCCTTCCACAAGATTCACCTAGATGAGTTACGAGGACTTGTCGCAATCGCTGACGGCAATGACGGCGACGGTATCAAGATTCTCCGTGCCGCGGCCGAAGCCGAGGATGCGATGCCCTATGCCTTCGGGCCGCCCCGCGTGTTTAAGCCGACCTTTGAACTGCTTGGCGAGGAACTTCTCGGTCTCGGCCGCGGCGGCGAATCAGAGACGGCCTATCGCCGCGCAAACGAGCGAAACCCCGGCCGCACGCTGTCGGTGCGCGGGCTCGAACAGGCTCAAAGTGCGCAGAGCGCGGCGGCGCGTTGAGCGAGATTTTCACGGCGAACATAGGCTGCCCGAGCCGACAACTGCGTTACATCGTGTCGAAGACGAGCAGCGACTCTATAGCCACATCCGAACCTTCGGAGTCGAAGATCGGTGCGCCAGCGACGACAACGCGGAGCTTGTGTTCGCCGGCTATCAACCCGAATCGATGCCAGATCGCTTCGCTACGCTTCGAGCCCTGTTCGCCATCTTGGTAGGAATCAACATCGACCGGGGGCTCGTCGTCGAGGAACACTTGAGCCTTGCCGCCGGTCGCGACGAACGGACCCACGAGCATCGCGCCGGTGCCTTCGAAAATGATTGTCGCTTCCGCTCCGGCTGTGGCGCTGCGACGGGTTGGCGTTGGCCTGCGCGAGGAAAGCTGGATCTCCTCCCACTTCCCGCCGAGCTTCCAGCGTTCGTCAGTGACGTCGATGCGCTCTACGGGAGTGCCCCAATCGTCCCACTGCTCTAGTGCCGGAGGAACCGGGTCTTGGAGCTTCACCCGGAGTGAATCGCCGATTAATTGGCCACCGTTCGCCTTGGCCAAATTCACGGCTCGATCGATCGTACTCGCAACAATCGTTTTGAACGTGTAATCGGTGTAGTCAAATTTTTTGTCCGCAATCGCGTCGAGACCGCCTATCCATTGGTCGGGGATACCAGATCGCCCTAACACCACCCCCAGGATGCCCGCCGCGCTTGACGGATTGCAGTCGGAATCTTTGCCCAGGCGCGTCGTGATTTCAACGGTCTTTGAAAAGTCTCCGTCTCCCTAGAGCAGGCCGACGGCTATGTAGGCTCCGTTGACTTTGGCATCGATGTTAAAAGGACGCAGCGTGCCGCTGGGGCAGATGTCGGGGTTCGCCCACTTGTCCTCGATCTTTTTCCAGACCGTGCGCCAGTCGCCGGGATGCTCGTCGCTCCACGCCACCGTTTCGGTGATCAGCTTGGCGTAGGCGCTGTCGGGTGGGATCGCGGCGATGCCGGCTTCGACTATCTTTCTTGGATCATTCTCGAAGAACGCGGCCGCGTACATAGCGGATACAAACATTCCACCGTAAATTCCATCGCCGTAATTCATCACGCGCCCGGCCCGCTCGCCGATGTAGTTCGATGACTGCGGCATGCCTGGCGCCATCAGGCCGGCGAAGTCCGATTCGATCTGAAAGTCAATGTCGTTGGCGTGGGCGTTGTACTGTGGAGTGCCTGAAAGGTTGGCGGGAACGCCACGGCGCAATGCTCGGCGAGCGGCAAGGTTGGCGTGCCAGAGCCGGTATTTCGCACCCTTGAACTCTTCGCCATAGTCCTCGGTAGTGGCGTCGAGACCGATCGTATCGAGTACCTTAACGAACGTCATATCGACGTAGAGATCATCTTGAATCAGCGCACCTTCGATCATCTCCGGGTTCCAGTCAAGCTCTTTCTCGATGATGACGTCGTTGAATCGGAACTCCGTTGGAAAACCGTAGGTGACGCCAATCATCTGGCCGGCCCAGCCACCAGCGACCTTATCACGCAAAACGTCTAGAGAGATGTCACGCTCGTCGGGGGCGGGGCCGCCGCAGGAGGCAGCGAAAAGAAGCAGCGCAATGGTTGGACTGATAACTAGACGTTGCATTATTCAAATGATCATACGTCAGAACGGCTTCGCCTGAAAATTGATTTTTAAAGCTGCCCGCCAAGCTAGTTGTTGGACGAAACCTTTCGCTGTACCGAGCCGCGCCGCCTCGCGGTGCGGTCCTCTCTGCGAGCTGAGCACCGCACCCCACGGCGAAGCGGCTCGGTACTCCGAAGCGCAACATCGCCTCGCTCGTATCTCAAGTTTCTCGCTTTGATGCTCCGCCCGCCCAAGGCGCGCTCCGACCAACTCGACGCTTGATTTCCCAGTCTATATTTTCGTCCACTCTTGGCGAGGGACAACCGTTTCGACTCGCCTTTTAGGATGATAGTACTCGACGAATGTGATCAGTTTATGCATTGCCCATTCGCATGATCGCGATCCGCCTCTACGAAGTGCGCCTAAATATGACTAGTCCAATCCGCCTCGCCTTTCGATCGCTGATACTTCTTGCCGTCTCCACAATGGCGTTCGGCTACGACTTCCCCACGAGTCCGCCGGCGCTTAACGAGATCCGCCTAGACAATCGCGTTGCAATTCGGATGAGGGACGGAGTCGATCTCTTCGCCGACGTCTACCGGCCCGTCGACGAAGGCAAGTACCCAGTGATCGTTTCGAGAACCCCTTACTCGACCGAACGGCCACCCGCCGCCTATGCGGCTGCGGAGTACTTCGCTCGGCGTGGCTATGTGTACGTCTTTCAGGACGTAAGAGGCCGCCACGAGTCGGACGGACGTTGGGAACCGTTTCGAGATGACAGCGAGGACGGATACGACACCGTCGAGTGGGCGGCGAAGCAGCCCTGGTCGAATGGCAAGGTCGGCATGGAGGGCGGTTCGTACCTCGGGCATGTGCAGTGGCGCGCCGCTCAGGCGCGGCCACCACACCTCGTCGCAATCTTTCCGCGCGTCGCATCGACAAGCATTTACCACGACTGGATAACAGTCAACGGCGGCTGGAGGCTAGCATTCAATTTCGGCTGGGGACCGGTTCGGCAAGAATCGCGCATCATGCAAAACACTGGCGTGCACACGGCGCGTGATGGTGCGCCGGAACTCAGTTACAACCAGGCCGTTTGGCACCTGCCGCTCAACGAGATGCAGGGCCTGCTAGGGCGTAACGCGCAGTTCTACAAAGATTGGATAGCGCACCCAGACTACGACGACTACTGGCGCAAGCTAAGCGTCGAGGAGCACTTCGACAAGATAAACGTTCCCGTCCACACGATGGGTGGGTTCTTCGACATTTTCGCGCAAGGAACGTTGCGCGGCTACGAAGGCGTTAGTAAGAGCGGCGCATCTGAGAAGGCACGCAAAGGCAGCCACATGGTGATCGGCCCTTGGGAGCACGGCGTGTCACAGAAGGTCGGCGACATGGATTGGGGCGAGGGCGCCGCCGTCGATACCGACGCGCTGGCCTTGCGCTGGTTCGACTACTGGCTGAAGGGCCTCGACAACGGCCTCGACCGCGAGCCTCCCGTGAAGGTGTTTGTGATGGGCCGCAACGAATGGCGCTACGAGAACGAATACCCGCCGGCCCGCGCCGATTACCGGCGGCTGTACCTGCACAGCAACGGACATGCAAACGGTTCTCACGGCGATGGGAAACTTTCGTGGGAGAAATCTGCCGTCTACACCACCGATGCTTACTCCTATGACCCGGCGAATCCGGTTCCGAGTCTCGGGGGCGCGAATTGTTGCGGCGTCGGCACCACATCGGGCGCGCGCGACCAGCGGCCGATCGAGCATCGCGGCAACGTCCTCGTCTACACTTCAGAGCTGCTCAAAGACGAGGTCGAAGTCGTCGGACCCGTCAAGTTGAAACTATGGGCCGCATCAAGCGCGGTCGATACGGACTTCGTCGCGAAGCTCGTTGATGTCTATCCCGACGGCCGTGCGATCAACGTTGCCGAGGGCATCTTGCGGGTTCGCTATCGCAACAGCCTCAGCGAGCCCGAGTTGCTCGAACCCGGCAAGGTTTACGAAATGGAAGTCGACCTCATCGGAACGGCGAATCTATTTCAGCGGGGACATCGCATTCGCGTTCACGTGACCAGCAGCCACTTCCCGCAGTTTTCAAGAAATCTCAATACGGGCGAGCCGTTTGGGACTGGAACAAAGATGGTGGTAGCCGAGCAAACGATCTACCATTCGCAAGATCGGTCGTCACACATCCTCTTGCCGGTTCTTCCCTGAGCCGCGCGCTGTGACTTTCGCTCACGCGCGGAATATCTCGCGCATGCGCCGGGCCGCCAGCTCTCCATCACCCGCATCGTTCATGAAAACCGTGAATTGAATGCCCTGCGGCGTCGCGAGCCCGGTTGCGATGCGCGGGTCGCCGTCCATGAGCTGCTGGCTCACCTCTTTCGCTGTCAACCCCTTCGCCTGTTCATCCCAAGAGGCGACGACGCGATGGACACGCCGCATCCGAGAAAACTCGGCTCGGGTTACTTTCAGTCCGCGAATCTTGCCGAGCCGTCGAGCGAGGGCCGCGGCTTGGAGTTCACAATCTTTGTCGATGCGCTTGAAATCGAGCGCCGCATATTTCTCGCATGCCAGCCAGAGCGCGATCATCTCCTCGCGACCGACCTTCATCGCACGCCCGTTGGAATCGGAATGAGGGTTGGAGTTGAGCCATGCGGCTCGAACGAGATGCTTGGGTCCGGCGAGAATACCCGAGCACTGGGGGGCGCGCATGTGCTTACCCCCGGAGATGGCGAGCAGATCGACTCCGGTTCGAGCGAGTTTGGGGATGTTATCCCAGGGGGGAGTAGGTTGGCGCAGTCGGCGAGGACGGGCACACCGGCCGGTTTCGTGATCTTGAGCGTGTCTTCAATCGAGATCCAACTACTGCCCCAGGAGCGATCGTCGGTGTTTCCCGGCAGGAAATAGACCATCGCCGTCTTTGGGTTGATTGCACGCTTGAGGTCATCTAACGATTCGACCTCGACGATCTTGGCGCCTGCTCCGCGCACGGCGTGATCGTACGAAATACGGTGGACGCGTTGAATGATCACCTCGTCCTTCATTCCGTCGAGGACGGGCAGTCGCTTGATCCTGGCGGAATCGTCGCCGGCGATGCAAGCGTAGGTCCCGATTGCGATGGCTCCCGCCGCGCCCGTCGACACCATCGCCGATTCGGTTCCAATTAACTCAGCGAGGCGCTCGCCGATAGCACTCTGCAGTTCCTCCAAAACAACGTAGTCCTTGGCGGCCTGTGCTTGCGCCTCGAAGAGTTCGGGCCACTGTTTCGAGGCTCCAATCGTCGTGTGCGTGCCTTGAAAGTTAAGTACAGGTCTCAGTCCGAGCCGGTCGTAAACTGCGTTTTTTCGCTCCGCGGAGGAAGCTGAAGACGGAAACAAGCCGGCGACGGAGCCAAGCCATCCACCCTGCAGCCACCCTCGTCTCGAAGTGTGCATCTTTTGTCCTCCTCCGTTCGCGATTATAGGCCCGACGGGTACTCTCACGTTGAAGAACGGCGACTGCGCACACGCTATTGGGGCTCTAGATCCCAGCCGAACCCGGGACCGTCCGACGGCCTCGTGTAGATCCCTTCGGGGCCGCGAGTCAGGTTGTTGTCCTCTTCGTAGCGTTGGTAGACGACATCGGGTCCGCCTGGGGCAGGCATGAACATCTCAGCCCACGGGGAGTTCGGAGTCGAGTAGATGAAATGTACCGCGTCTCGCTGACCGCCGCCGTGGGGAATCACAGGGATGTCATGCGCTGCCGCCATGTGCGAGATCTTAACCAGCTCACTCATGCCGCCGCACCAGTGAATATCTGGCTGCCAGATCTCCGCCCCGTTGACCCGTAGGAGCTGCCGGAAACCATAGCGCGTATACACGTGCTCGCCGGTGACGATGCGAGTGGAAGTGATCTGCTTTCGCAGCCGCCCAAATCCTTCGTAGTCGTCCGGAGGGAGCACTTCCTCGAGCCAATAAACGTTGTAGGGTTCGAACGCCTCGGCAAGTTCAAGCGTGTAGCGCTCGGTCAGAGCCATCCAGCAGTCCATCATCACGTCTCCGTCGGGACCAACGGCTGCGCGGGCCCGCTTGACGAGATCGACGTTCTTGCGCAGGCCCTCCTTGCCGTCCGCGAGCCCATATGGGAGGGCGAGCTTGAGCCTCTTGTAGCCGAAGTCAACGTGTTGCTCGATGTCGTTGCCGGTGCAGTAGCACGGGATGCGCTCATGGATTCTGCCGCCCAACAGCCGCCACACAGGAGCTTCCCAAACCTTGCCCGCGATATCCCACAGGGCGATGTCTACCCCCGAGATAGCGTTGACCGTGACGCCTTTGCGGCCGTAGGACATGGTGGAGCGCCACATGATGTCCCACAGGCGCTCGATGTCAAGTGGGTTTTCGCCCATCAGCAGCTTCGTCAGATGATCTTCGACGATCACGCCGCCCCCTGGACCGCCGGGCCCGTAGCCTTTGACGCCCTTGTTCGTCTCGATCTCGACCCAGAAGCTGCGCGCGCGTGGGCCGTCCGCGCCGAAGAGGCTTCGCATAGGTTTGTACTTCGGGTAGATCGAGACCGGGTTGGCGACCTCTACTCCGCCGGTCGACCAGGAATCGGGCGAAGGTGAATAGCTCGGCACGGGCCGTTTGGGGCGCATGCGAACTAGACGCACGCCCGTGATCTTTAGATCATCCTCGACAGTGGGCGCGCCCCCTAGAGCGAACGGTGTAGCCGCGACGGTTCCTAGCTTCAAGAGGCTTCTTCGTGTCATTGGTCTGATCATGTTTTGCTCACGGTTGACTTGAGCCTGCCGACAGAAGGTCCTTGCGGATCTTGGCGACCACTGTGAAGTGTGGGTCGACGACGTTCGCAATGTCGTATTCCAAGGCGTGGCCCAATAGCAGCGACGAGCCACGCTCATCAAAGCCGTGGTCGCTCATCAGCCAGCGTTGCAGCTCTGTGGTTGCGTGTTGCAACGCCTGCAACAGCGGCCGCGCGCTTCCGATGGTCATCAGATACTCGACGGTTTCCAGACGTGGCCAGCTGATTTTTTTATCCTTGATGAGATCGACCGTGAACTCTACATCCATCGAGATCTCGAGGGTATTGCCGACGACCACGCCGTCACCCTGCCGGGCGTGTCCGTCGCCGACGAACAACAGCGCTCCGGGTTCAGAGACGGGCAGCATCAACTTCGCGCCGACAACCATGCCGTTGTAATCCATGTTGCCGCCGAATGGGCCGGGAGTGCTCGTCGCGACGGCCTCCTTGCGAGCTGGGGCCACGGCAACGCAGCCCAACATCGGCCGCAGCGGAACTTCAATGCCCTGGGGCTTGATCGTATCTGTCGCAACCAGAGCCACACCGCGTTCCTTGTCGATTTGCCAGGTCTCCGTGGTCTGCTCGCGTTCGGCTTCGTGTCGAAGGTAGGCCGGATCGGCCGTGTAAGGCGCGAGTACGCTGCTGGACCAGGCGGTCGCTCGGCTAGGCTCGATATTTTCGAATCGCACGACCAAGACATCGCCCGGTTCGGCGCCTTCTACGTAAAACGGCCCGGTCTGCGGGTTCGGCCGTTCGCCCACGTGCTTGTTCTCAGAATCAAAGCCGCGGGCGTCGATCGTTCTCGTGACAATGCGATCACCCGGTCGGATCGTTAGCACTGGCTCATGCGCGAACGATAAGGTGTTGTGGTAGCGCGTCGGCTCGAATACGTGGGTTTCCGCCGCGGCGGTCAGCGCGACGACGAGCAAAATTATCGGAAGCGCAATCATTTTGAGCGTCATGCCGCCGTGATTATAGCGCCGCGTCGGCCTTTCTGCGAGGCTGTCCCGGATCTCCTCTATTGCGAGGCTGTCCCGGATCTCCTCCGCTAAAAATCTCCGGATGGGAGTGACTAGACACACGTTTCCGTATACTTTGTCAAACGCTAATATGTGGAACAAGTACCTCATTGGGTCGCACTGTGAGAGCCGCCCATTTGACGGATTTGGCAGGGTTTTTGTGAAATTTCGAGCCTCCTTGCAGGGCTTTCCGCACCCTGCAGGTATAGTGTAAGGCCCGTGTGTCCGGTTTCCGGCCGACCGAATCGCTAGGTTGTTGATTTCAAAGGCAAAAGAAATTTCAAGAGCGCCGGGATAAACCGGCATGTTGTTGGGAATGAAAGAGTCCTACAAGGAAGGAGTTAGCGAGCCACCTTGGCCCCGAGTTTTGCGGACGGCGTCGCGAGGCGACGGTCGAAGCGTAAACAGGGGTGCCGGCGGGCCGGGCTATTGAGCTTCGAAAATTCTTGTCTCAGGGCGCCGACCACGTTTGAAAGATGGGAAGGCAACACGGGCGTTCGCGTGATTCGCGAGTGGACGTCCGGCCCTGCGTAGTCTGAGAACCTGAGCACGTCGAGAAACAACATGCACGAGAACCGGGAGACCTCTGGAGTGTCTCGAGCTGATCGAGACCGGTCCGAGAAGGCGCTAAGCCGAACGGCGGGCATGTACGCTCCAGAGGAGTCTGACTGCGCCGTAGTACCTGTGAACCGACCGAACAAAGAGAGGCAACTCTTGGCGGAGGCCGGGGAGGGAAGGGTGCAGACCAAGGAGAACAGCGAAGGGTCCTACACGAGCCCGACACGGAGCGGGAAAAGAGTGTCCCAAGGACTTGGAGGTGTGCGTCGAACAGCCAAAGAGAGGAGGCAGGAAAGGTTCAGCGCTTTGCTCCACCATCTGAACGTGGATCAACTACGGGAAAGCTTTTACTCGCTACAGAGAAAAGCCGCGCCTGGAGTCGACGGCGTGACGTGGCGGGAGTACGAGACCGGGCTTGAGGATCGACTGGTCGATCTGCACAGCCGGGTGCATCGGGGTAAGTATCGGGCGCAGCCCTCGCGGAGAGTCTATATCGAGAAGGCCGACGGGCGGCAACGTCCGTTGGGCATTGCGGCGCTGGAGGACAAGATCGTCCAACAGGCCGTAGTGACGATCCTCAATCAAATCTATGAGGTCGACTTCAAGGGCTTTTCGTACGGGTTTCGACCGGGACGCGGTCCGCATCAGGCGCTCGATGCGCTGTCGGTGGGGATCGAATCCAAGCGCGTGAACTGGGTGTTGGACTGTGATGTGCGGTCGTTCTTCGACACGGTGTCGCATGAATGGCTGGACAAGTTCATCCGGCACCGCGTGGCCGATTCGAGGGTACTTCGTCTGATCCAGAAATGGCTGAAGGCGGGCATATCCGAGGAGGGCGAATGGTTGGAGACCAAGGTAGGGACTCCGCAAGGGGCGGTGATTTCACCGCTATTAGCGAATATCTATCTTCATTATGTTTTCGATTTGTGGGTGGAAGCCTGGCGCAAGAAAGTGGCAACGGGCGACGTGATCGTCGTTCGTTACGCCGACGACATTGTGGTGGGCTTTGAGCACCGGGTGGAAGCGGAACGGTTTCGGAGAGAGCTTCAAGAACGTTTCGCCAAGTTCGGTCTGGAACTTCATGCGGGCAAGACGCGGTTGATCGAGTTTGGGCGGTTCGCCGCCCAGAACCGGACGAGACGGGGCGAGGGAAAGCCGGCGACCTTCGATTTCTTGGGCTTCACGCATTATTGTGGGAAGCGCAGGAAGACGGGCACGTTTACCGTCTGGCGCAAGACGGTTAAGAGGCGGATGGTGGCGAAGCTGCATCAGTTGAAGGCAGTTCTGCGTCGCCGGATGCACGAGCCGACGGCGCTGGTCGGGGCCTGGCTGAAGCGGGTCGTCGAGGGCTTTTACCAATACCACGCGGTTCCGGGCAACTCGGATCGGCTGGCGTTGTTCCAATACCGGCTGCGCATGCTGTGGCGACGCGTGTTGTTTCGTCGCAGTCAGAAGGGACGCAAGTCCTGGAAGAGACTCAACCGACTGTTGGACCGCTGGATTCCTCGCCCTCGCGTTCTGCATCCTTATCCGCCGGAGCGTTTCTACGCCAATCATCCGAGGTAGGAGCCCAGTGCATTAGCAGTGCACGCTGGGATCTGTGCGGGGGGTGCCGGGCGACCGGCATCCCTACCGCGATAATCGCGGTACGACCGTTTGGGCGGGTTTCGTCTTGGCCGTTGCGAGCCTCAAACGCCCTGTTTTTTATGAACATTGAGATCGCTGGAAGCTGCTGATTCATAAGGTTTTGCTAGGTTTTAACCCCGGAGTGCGCACGGTTCGTGAGACCACGAAATAAGGGACGGGTTGCCGTTCGCTGTAAAAGGGTTGCTTTGACAACGGTATAGGTGCATTCTGGCTGCAGCCGGGGAAGCGGCGGCGGGCCATGCTGGAGAGCAACCCGCCAAGGAATACCCGGCTGCGGACTCATCGATCCGATGGGCGCGGGGTGCGGCCCATTTGCCGCATCCCGCCTTGTCCAGTCTAACGCCGGCACCCCCATCGGAGCGGTAGATCTGCCCATGCCTTGAAAACTGCGGCGGCGTCAAGCCGCCGTCTTCGCCCCCTCGATCGCCGCGAACGCTTCCTCGAACTCCGCCGGCGGCACGTACCCCAACGACGAGTGCAGCCGCTTGCGGTTGTAAATCCGCTCGATGAACCCACCGATTTCCGCCTGCGCCTGGGCCAATGTCGCGTACTCGTTGCAGTCGACTTCCTCGGCTTTGAGCGTCTTCATAAAACTCTCGACGAACGCATTGTCGTACGGGTTCCCCCTGCGACTCATCGAAATCTTCACGCCTTTTGCGGTCAACTTGTCCACGTATTTGCGCGAGGCATACTGCCTGCCTTGGTCGGAATGATGAATCAATCCCGCCTCCGGCTCGCGCCCTTCGAGGGCCTGCTCCAATGCCGCCAACGGCAGCTCCGTCTCCAAGCTCGGGCCCACCGCCCAGCCCACCACGCGGCGCGAGAACAGGTCCAAAATCATCGCCGCGTAAACGAACTCGTGGCCCCATCGAACAGACGTCAAATCGGCACCCCACAACTGGTTGGGAGCCTTTACTTTCAACCCTTTCGCGAGATTCGGGTACACCCGCCAACCATGCCTCGAATCGGTCGTTTTCTTCGTGCGCCGCCTGCGCAAACGCAACAGGTTGTCCTCGCGCATTAGGCGCCGGATGCGCCGTTGACCGACCTGCCAATCTTGCCGTTTCAACTCCGCCGTCAGACGCCGATAGCCGTAAAACGGGTTGTCCAATGCCGCTCGATGCAGCGCCTCGCGAAGATTCATTTCCCACTCGTTTGGCTGCCCTCGCTTGCGATAGAAATTCGCTCGCGAAAGTCCGGTAAGCCGGCACATTTTGCGGATACTTAACTGGCCTTGCCCCGTCGCGGACCGGATTAACTCTCCGATCTGCTGCTTCCACTGACGAGGGTTTTCTGACGAAGTCCCTAGACACGCCGCAAGGCTTGTTCCAAAAAATCGATCTCCACGGCCTGTTGGCCGATTTTGCGCTCGAGCGCCGCGATGCGCGCTTCGTCCTCGCGGCCGCGCTCGACGCGTGGCTGATCGCCTTGGCGTCGACCGGCGCCGGGGAAGGCCTCAGCGCCGTAGCGTTCGTACTCCGCGGTCCAATCGTAGAGCTTGGTGCGCTTGACCTCGAGCTCACGCGCCAACTCCGACGCCGCCTCGCCGCGCTGCATCCTCTGCGCAGCCGCGATCTTGAATTCCTTCGTAAAGTTCCTCCGAGACACTCCATCCTCCTCTCCATTCGATGATATTGTGTCCCCTCTCTAACGGTCTCGTTTTCCGTAGGCACTCCATTTTCCGTAGGTACTCCAAGTTGCGGTCGAGCGTGGGATCGAAAAGGGGACAGGGCCCTTTTTTGACTTCAGATCGCGGCGACAAGCAGTTTGTTATCAGTGTGATTCAGGACTATAGGTACATTGATCGCCGGTTGCTGCGACGTAGAAACTCTGACTTCCAATCAACGACGCGCTGTTTCTAAAACATTTATCCAAATCAGACCCCCAAAAGGGCCTTGTCCCATTTTCCCCTGGATGCGCAGGCCATCAGCCTCTACTACGCGGCTAACTGAATTGTGAAGCCATTCGGGGCCTCGAAATACACTCGATTGACGTCTCGACTAGCCTCGAGGCCCGCGTCTTGGAGAGTCTGTAGAGTCTTTGTGGCGTCGTAGTTCTCAATCGAGTAGCAGTAGTGATCGAGGCCCGCTTCTTCGCGACGAAACAGCGCGATGAAGTTTTCGCCAAGGCCCAGGAAGCAAAAGTCGTCACCCTCGTTGTTCACTTTCAAACCAAAGTGCTCTAAGTAAAAATCTCGGGACTTCGGGATATCTGTCACGCGGAGAGCGATGTGGTTGACGCCAATGCCCTTAAAGGTCGGATTAGGCTCGGCCTTCCTGACCACGGGCGAGTTGACCTCGTGATCCACATGCGCGATCTGAACCTCGATTCCATCCGGATCCTTGATGTATACGAGATCGTTCGATCTGCGAACGTGTAGGCCCGCCAAACTGCAACGCTGCTCGACTGACTCAGCGTCGTAGTCGTTGACGGAAATCGCGAAGTGGTCAAGACCCGCCGTCTGGTGCTCGAACAGCGCTGTGAAGTTGCGTCCGACTCGAAGATACCTCTGGCCTGGCTTTTCGAAAATGATTCCTGGACTGCCGAGATGCCTGCGAAGGAAATCCTCCATTTGCGCTAAGTCGGTCACCCGAAGGGCAACGTGGTTGACCTCGACGCCATCGAAAGTTGATGCTGCTGCCCGCGCTAAGTTCCCTACCGCAAGAGACGAGAGACAACCGACGAAACGTCTCCGAGTGTAGCGTGATGAAGTGCTCTCAACATGCATGTCGGTACGATATCACGCGGGCTGCCCCTATAAGCGACTTCGGAGCTTGGAGTGGCATGCAGCGCTGAGCTGAGACAGTCGAAAAGCGGGACAGCGCGACTGGGCCCGTATTGAGTTGGCGCGGCTTGTCAAGAAGCATCCCTCAATGATCGACTAGCGCTACGCGCTCCCCCCACCGCCCTTCACGACGTTCCCGCTAAAGTAGTCAGCTTGTGGGTACGAGCGGTATTGCCTTTACATTCCTCTCGGCCATGTTTTTCATGGCAGTGGTGGCTTGGGTTTCTTACCTAAAGACCCGTGGCGAGGCTAACACCCGGGCCGGGTATTTTCTCGCCGGACGCGGCCTCACTGGCTGGTTTCTTGGCAGGCTCGATGCTGCTCACCAATCTGTCAGCCGAGCAACTTATCGGCCTCAACGGGTCCGCCTACGGCCACAACCTGAGCAGCATGGCTTGGGAAGTCACGGTCTCGTTCGCCACGATCATTCTGGCGCTGGTTTTCTTGCCCCGCTACCTCGCGGGGGCGCTCTCAACATTGCCGGAATTTCTGCGCAGCCGCTTCGATGACGACGTGCGTCGCCTAACGGCCTTGCTCTTTCTGGTCGGCTACGGACTAGTCACGATTCCTTCGGTGCTCTACTCGGGGTCGCTCGCGGTGCTGCGGATCTTCGACGTCCCCGCAATGCTCGGCGTCGACGACTCGACCGCGCTATGGATTACGGTCGCACTGGTTGCCATCGTCGGCGGCCTGTACGCGATCTTCGGTGGCCTCAAGGCCGTCGCCGTGTCGGACACGTTGAACGGCATCGGCCTACTTGTCATCGGCGCGGTCGTTGCGCTACTGGCGCCGGCGAAACTGGGTAGCGGCTCGATCTCCGCGGGCACTTCGACAATCACCTCAACTCATGTGGACAAGCTCAACGCGATCGGTGAATTGAAGACTAGAACAGACGCCACCCCAGCTGGGGGTTCAAGAGCGCAGCGGCGGTGAATTGCAGACGGGAAAGGCCAAACTCCAGAGCGTGGACTACCGTCCGCGCCTCGGATTCTTCGACTCGGTGGATTTGGTGCCCCATAGCAAAACGGGCGCTCCCGCGTTGGGAGCGCCCGTTGGTTAGAGGTGTTGCCGGTTCAGCCTAGAAGACGTACTTCAGACCAAATTGAATGCGGCGCGGCTCGCCCGCTTGGGTGATCCTACCGGCGGCTGCCCCGCCAATCGCCGTGTTTGGACGGCCGAAGGCCGGCGTGTTCGTGAAGTTGAACGACTCAAACCGGAACTGCATCGAGTGGCCTTCCCACGGCATCACGAACCGACGCGACAAAGAGAAGTCAATCGCCGTCAAGCCGGGCCCCCAAATGAGGTTGCGACCGGCATTGTCGATGACTCCCGCACCGCCCGGTTGGATGACGCATGTACTTGTCAGCGGTCGACAACCGTCAGTATTGAACCAGCGATCGATCGTCCGGTCGCCCGCGGGTAGGTTGATTTCGCCATTCACATCGCCGCGATTGGCACCGCCCACGTTCGTCGTGTCTCGGTTGATCGTATGGCTATCAGGCGTGCCACCCAAGAGGTTGAGGATGCCGCCGACCTGCCATCCGCCCAAGACCCAGGCCCCGGCACCGGAATTGAGCATGTTCTTACCCTTGCCGAACGGCAACTCGTAGACGACGCTGGTCACGTACGACAACCTGCGATCGAGGGAGGCGTTACCACGGTCGATTGACTGGTTGTACGTGTGGCGCTGTTGCGCCCTCGTGCCCTGGGTCAGGTTCTCGTTCTGGACATCGATATTGTGCGACCAAGTGAACGAACTCAAGAATGTTAAGCCTTTGGTGAAACGTTTCTCCGCCTTGACCGTCAGCGAGTTGTAGTTCTGGTTGTTGAACTGCGTTCCCCGCATGTTCGTGTTGTTGAAGAACGGGCGGATCCGGCGGTTCTGGTGGCGGATGTTTGGGTGCGGCGTATGCGGCCGGTTGACGTTGATCGAACTCGGAATCTGTGACGTGGACGAACCGTTGTATCCGATCGTGAACAGCGTGTTGCCCGGCAGCTCACGCTGAATGTCGAAAAACCACTGTCCCGCATAGAACTGCGGCCATACGCCGTCCGCCTTGATGTTGGCGTTCAAGCCCGCACGAGGCAAGCCGGAACGAGTCGAAGCGGGGAATCCGTCTTGGACGAAGAAGGTGCTGAAGTCGCGAGGCTGGGCGATGTCGAACTCGTTGGAATTCGGAGCGCCTGTGTTAAAGCGAGCGGATTCGCCTTGGACATTGTCGCTCTCACCATAGAAAATTCCGACGCCGGCGCGAATCACCGTCTTGTCGTTTGCGCGAAACGCGACGCCGATACGCGGAGCGAAGTTGTTGCGGTCCGTCTCGCAGCCACCGCAATCAGAACCATCGACCGGAGTTACAAAGTGTGGCAGGAACTCGGCTTCGGTCCACCCACCGAGGTTCGGTGCAAGCCCCTCGGAAGGATCCAAGGGACGCCCGTTGACCTGTGCGATAAAGCGATTCACCGTGCTGTTCAGTGTATGGCTCTGCGGATCCTGGAACGTTGGCACTCCAAAGATCTCGTACCTAAGGCCAAGGTTCAGCGTTAGCCGGTTAGTAATCTTGTAGTCGTCTTGGATGAACGCGCCGTAGTACGGTGCAACATACTCCTCACCGTTCGGCCAACCCCAGCGCCCGTTGTTCGCCCAGCCTAATAGCCAGTCAGCCATCGAACTGCCCGTGTCACCGCGACTGCCGGCGTTATTCGGCCTTTCGGCGGTAAATACGCCGTTGAACTGGAACCGCCCGCGACGGTGGCGGGACGGGGAACGTGGAATTTGTGTCCGGCGATACTCGAAACCCACTTTGAAGGTATGGTTGCCTTTGACCATCGTGAAGTTGTCGGAAATCTGGAGGTTGTCCAACTTGTTCACGTTGGGCCAGAAGCCGCGCGGACCGACAGAGGTGAAACCGGAAGGAATCGAGAGTGCATAGCCGTGATCAAGCCCGTCGTCGATCGAGTCGCCCGGCGCGCCCTTGACGCCGAACGTCGGGTTTAAGGGTTCCGAGATCGGAATGTCAAACCGCGTCGGGAAATGCGTGTAGCCGAAACGGATCTCGTTGAACATCGTCGCGCCGATGGTCGTGTTCCATGCGGCCGCCCAGTTCTGTCCTGGTAAATCGACGGTTTGCCCGGCGCCACCGACCGCGGGCAGTGGAAGCCGACCGGCTTGAGAAACAAACTCGTCACGAATCGAATAGCGCCCGAACATGCGCGTGCTGTTGGTAATGTTCCAGTCGACCTTCATGTCGTACTGGTTGTGGTCGATTGTGTCCCCGGGCGAAAAGAAGTAGTTGTTGCGCAGGTTCTCGCGGCCGCCGATGTTCGGTGCCGGGTAGAGGTCGATCAGCCCTACCGATACGGGGTCGAATCGGCTGGAGGGAATCTGGAAGTTCGGGAAGGCCTGGCGCGTCGCCGCGTCGCCGGAACCTTCGAGCGTCAACGGGTCGTAGATCCTGCGGTCGGGATCAGGCTGTGCGGAAAAATCCCCACCCACCGCCGCGAGGCTGGGAACAGAGGACACAAAACTCTGTCCGGCGCGGTCTTTCGTGCCTTGGAAGCTAAAGAAGCCAAACAGCTTGTTCCTAACAATCGCGCCCCCTATCGTGCCACCATATTGATTGCGGCGCAGGGTCGGCTTGCTCGAACCGCTACGATTCGCGAAGAAATTCGTCGCGTCCAGTTTGTCGTTGCGAATAAACTCGTACAGTGAACCATGCAACTTGTTCGTGCCCGACTTCGTGCTCACAAGGATCTTGGCGCCCATGCGGAAGCCGTACTCGGCCGACATGTTGTTGGTCACAACTTTGAATTCGCCGACCGCGTCAACCGAAGGCTTTGTTGCTTGAGCCTGGAAGCCCAGAGCACCGCCTGAGTTGCGCGATGAGTTATCCGCCCCGTCGAGCAGAACGTTGGTCTGCGCGGCGTGCATGCCGACTGCGAGTATGCCGCCCTCACCACCACGCTCGCCGTCTTGGCGAGTGCCCTTGCCAACGGAGCGCGACGGCAAGACACCAACGGAGAACTTGGCGAGCTCGAGGTAGTTGCGACCATTGAGCGGCATTTCCAAAATGCGCTTGGAGTCAATTACCTGGCCGACCTCGGTCTTTTCCGATTGAATGAGAATGGCAGCCGCGTTGACTTCGACTGTCTCCGTAACGCTACCGATGCTCATCGAGCAATCGATACGCAAGGTCTGTTGGACCTCGAGCCGAAGCTCCGGGTACTCCTGTGTGGAGAATCCATCTGAGGCGCACGTCACCGAATACAGCCCCGGGTTTAGAGCCGGAGCTGAGTAAAAACCGACCTCATTGGTCGTTGTCGCGGACTCGGTGCCGGTTTCCGTAGCAAGCACCGTAACGGTGGCCCCCGGAATCACAGCGCCTGTGTCATCGGATACGGTCCCTTGAATCGTACCGGCGGTCTGCGCGAAGGCCATCGCGACCGTCAACACGCAGAGCGAAACTAGCTGAACTGATTTTTTCATAGTGAATAGTGAAATTCTTTCCCTGTTAGATATCGAGTAACGCCGGCGCACAATTGCGCCGCTACGTGCCCCACCCACACATTATACACGGGAGCCTGGATAAATTCCTTTACATCTTATTACGCCCAAAGGACTTGCCGCGAATGATGGCGTGACGGCACTTCGTTAGCTAAACTCGTCAACTCGTGGAAAAAAGTACCCGCAAACGGCGCTTTGTATTCGCCACCGCCGGAGTAGTGCTTGGTTGGGCACTCATCGAATTGGCCGCCGTGGCTAGCGGCGCGTTGGTTCCCCAGTCGTTTCGTGACCAGCAGCGCCTGCTTCACGAATTTTTCGAGCCTGATACCGACCTCGGCTTCCGCGCCAAACCAAACCTCAGAGATTTCGAAATCGAATGGTCTGAGAGCGGTGAGAGCGCGGCGTACAGCACCGACTCCGATGGTTTCCGTAACGTTGGCCGAGACGTCGCCAAGGCCCGCATTCTGTTCGTTGGCGATTCGTTTACGTGGGGAGTTTGGCTGCCGCGCGAACAAACGTTCCCCGACCTCATCGAGCAACAGTTGGGAGTTCCGATCGCCAATTGGGGCCGAGAAAGTTACTACATCGAGCAGTACGCGCTACTCGCGGACCAATTTCTCGACGCCTTTGATCCGGACATCGTTGCGATCTGCATCTATGCCAATGACTTGACGGCACCAATCTCGAGCGAGCAGCTTGCGAATTTCTACGATGAGTACGGTTGGAACAACTATCGGCGCTATCCGCTGTGGAAAGGCTCGATCCTGTACCAAGCCTGGCAGCAAGCCTCTGATGCGCTGGCGGCGGGAAGCGCGCCGCCGTCTCATCTGGATTTCAAGCAATCGTCAAATGGACTGCGCCTGTACCGCGGCGTCGGAGCACACCCACACTACGAGTCGGCCGGATACGATGAGGCGATCGAAGCGAAATACTTGAGCATGCTTAGGAGCATTCGGGCGGCCGGTGCGACCCCGGTGGTATTCCTTCTACCGTCAAAGGAATCGACCTACTTCGCGGAGTACACAAGGCTCTTCGGCAGCGACTACCTGGCTATTGAGGAGCGGGCGTACGCGAGCCTGGGGAAGATCGCCGCGGGGCTCGGCGTCGAAGCACTAGACCTCACGCATGCGTTTCGAGCACAGCGCGACGGGCCGCCAGGCTACCTAAGAATCGACCCACACTGGAACGCTGCCGGACACCGCCAGGCCGCGCAGAGCATGGAGCCTGTGCTGCGGCGCGCGCTTCGCCTGGGGCCGTAAGGTGAGCGCGCTACTTTAGGTACTAAAAGCTCCGAATACCTAGACGTCCCGATCGAACGACCATACAATCGCAGTCAGAACCAAAATGTCGGAAATTCTCTCGTTGGTCAAAGCGCTGACGCGCACGGCGGCAGTGATGGCCGGGATCGGATTTGCCGTTGTCGTCATCCTTGCAGGCGTCTACTTTCCGTACGACTACGACGAGCCGACCATGGTGGTCTATAGCGAAGTCACTGACGAGGCACAAGAGTTTTACGAAGATGTGTACTCTCCAACAGACACGCCTGAAGAGGACGGATCTGATGACCACAAGTACGTCCAATTCGGACAGCAGGCGAATCAGCGTTACGGCGGAATTCAAATCGTTGAAAATTTCGTCAAGCAGTACGAACTCGACGACGAACGAGTGCTCGAAGTTGGCGCCGGCAGCGGCCAGCTGCAGGATTTAGTCGACGACTACACCGGCCTCGACATCGCCGCAAGCGCGCGACGCTACTTCCACAAACCCTTTGTCGTTGGATCCGCGACGGCGCTTCCGTTTGAAGACAACGAGTTCGACGCGATATGGAGTGTCTGGGTTCTGGAGCACGTGCCGAATCCAGAACAAGCGCTTAGGGAGATGCGGCGAGTCGTCAAGCCGGGCGGCCTGATCCTTCATGCGCCCGCGTACTACTGCCCTCCTTGGGCTGCAGATGGCTACGAAAAGCGTCCTTACAGCGATTTCGGGATCGGCGGTCGAATGGTGAAGGCGAGCTTGATAGTTCGGGCGAACATGGGTTACCGCGCTGCGACAGCGTATTCTACTCGGTTCGCTCGCAGGCTGTTGATGCCGACCAATCAGCCAGCGCGGTTTCGCTATAGCCGGCTCGATGCAAACTTCGAAGACTATTGGATAGCCGACGGCGATGCCGTCAATTCGCTCGACCCGGACGAGTTAATGCTGTGGCACACGAGCCGCGGCGACGAGTGCCTGACGTGTGTCGACCAGAAACCCGACGAAATATTGATCGGACAGCTTGCGGTCACTGTTCGTGTCAACAAGTCGAGCGAGAGTCCGCAGAGCATCGCTCGGCAGTAGCCGAATCCGCGAAGCCGGCTCTACCGCCGCGCCAATCGAATCGCGGTCTGATCTGTAACAATCTAAAGACTCGTCGAGAGTCGCTATGAAGAAGACAGCGTCCGCTGATTACCCCGTCCACGAGCTGATTGCAGAGCGCTGGAGCCCATACTCGTTTGATGGCCGACCCGTTCCTCGAGAGGAACTTAGATCGCTATTTGAGGCAGCTCGCTGGTCGGCGTCGTCATTTAACGAACAGCCTTGGCGGTTTTTGGTGGCGCCGCGCGAGGACACGACCGAGTTCGAGCGGATGCTCTCGTGTCTCGTCGAGCCCAATCAAGCGTGGGCCAAAAATGCCGGTGCGTTGACGTTGAGTGTGGTTAGCACGCAGTTCTCTCGGAACCGAAAGCCTAATCGCTGTGCGGCGCATGATGTCGGGATGGCTTCGGCCAACTTGGTTTTCGAGGCTACGGCGCGTGGCTTGCGCGTGCACCAAATGGCGGGGATTCTACCTGAACGCGCTCAAGAGATTTACGCCCTGCCTGATGGTTTCGAGGTGCTGACCGGAATGGCAATCGGGTACGCACCCGAGCAGTCATTGGAGGACTTTGCAGAACGCGAGGCCCATGCTCGCAGCCGCAAACCGCAAGCGGAATTCCTGTTCAGCGGCCGCTGGGAAGAGGCCTTCTAGGCTGGCAATGCGACTTCGGCAATGCGTTCTCGTCGCGCGAGAACTTGATGCGGTCGAAGCCGATCTTTTCGCTGTTTTGGGTGTGGACGATGCCTTTCGCGACCCCGCTGTAGGTAAGTTCGGCCTGCGCAATATCGTCATTCCGATCGGCGACACCTACTTAGAAGTCGTGTGCCCGCGGGAGCCGAACACTACAGCCGGCCGTTTCCTTGAGCGCATCGGCGGCGACGGCGGCTACATGCTGATCGTCCAAGTTGAAGACCTCGCTATCGAACGGCGGCGGGTTGAGAAGCTCGGCGTTCGAATTGTTTGGGCATCCGAAAACGAGGCCGCATCGGTAATTCATCTACACCCGAAGGATGTCGGCGGAGCAATACTTTCGCTCGATGAAATGCGTCCCCCGGAATCTTGGCTTTGGGCCGGTCCGGGATGGCAGCAGCGAAAGGCCAAGTTGGCTCGCGCGATTACTTCGGCAGCGCTATTCTCGTCGGACCCACTGAGCTTGCAAAAGCGCTGGCATGAGATTCTTGGCGAACGAGAGCCTGAGCGTGCCGCACTGGGTTTTGAATCGGACCCCGATGGCCGAGGGGATCGCGTCGGCGCGATCGCAATTGAGGTGGACGATCTCGATCGGGTACTATCGATTGCGAAATCTCGCGGCCTAGCGGTCGACGAGCACCGCGTTACAATCTGCGGAACGGAGTTTCGATTTCATGAGTGAATCTAGCCCTTTGTTGGTTTCGATCGAAGACGGTATCGCGACGCTAACGATGAATCAGCCCGACAAGCTGAACGCACTTAACGCGGAGATGTCGGCGCTTGGCAGGCAGTATCTAAGCGAGTTTGTGACCAACCCAGACGTGCGGGTTGTCATCCTCACGGGGGCCGGGCGGGCGTTTTGTGCCGGCGGCGATGTGGGCAATATGGCCGCCAATAAGGCTCCCAAGACGTTCGAGGAAAAGTTGGACGGTTTGCGCGGAGCCCAAGAATTCTCGTGGCAGTTGCACTCGCTGCCCAAGCCCACGATTGCCGCCGTCAACGGTTTTGCAGTGGGGGCGGGGCTGGGGATCGCACTCTCATGTGACATCCGCATTGCTTCAGACAGAGCTAAGTTTGGCACCGCCTACGCTCGGGTTGGCCTGGGAGGCGACTTTGGCACGACCTGGCAGTTGACGCAATTGGTTGGTCCGGCGAAGGCCAAGGAAATGTTCTTTCTGGCTGATAATCTCGGCGCCGAAGAGGCACACCGCTTAGGGCTCGCGAACCACGTCGTCGAGCACGATCAGTTGATCGATAAGGCGCGTGAAATGGCGGCGCGGATCGCAGCCGGAGCGGGGGTCAGCTACCGCTACATGAAAGAGAATGTGAATTTGGCGGTCCACTCAGACTTCCGCACGATTCTTGACCGCGAGGCTTTGACGCACATGCGCTGTACGCAAACCAACGATCATCGCGAGGGTGCGCGGGCGTTCGTCGAAAAGCGCAAGCCGAATTTCCAGGGCCGCTGACGCGTATTTCTCGCCACGTGAGGCGGGCTACTCGATGTCTTTGTCGATATCGCTTTCTAGTATCCAACCGGCGACACCGATTTCGCCCGCCATGAATTTCTCGTAGTAGCCGGCGAAGCGCGTCGCGTTGGGATATTCGTCAAAGACGTGGCCGTTGCCGAACATGCGGGGGTCGTCTTGGCTTTCGAGTTCCGCGAAGAGTTGGGCCGCTAGCCCTTGCTTCGTTTCAGAGTGCTCTAGGTTGTTGGCTAGGTTGTTGATGCATGCCGGGTCTTCGCCGATGTCAAAAAGTTCTTCGGGTGAACGCTTCCCGAACGACAGTTGCCAGAGATTGGTGTTCTCGCCGCTGCGGCGAAGATTTAGGATTTCAGTTTTGGTTGGGCTGGCATCGACAGCCAGGTAGCCGGTCTCGGGATTGCCTGCCGGCCAGCGATCGACTTCGAAGTTTCGCAGGTAGATCATGCCGTCCTTGACGATGCCGCGAATCGGATAGCCCCAATCATGCGGACGGCCGATATCGTGGCGCTCTTTGCCGATGAGCACGTGGTCGCGTTCGGGATTTACCTGGCCGGACTTTGCTGAATACAAGATGGCGGTCAAGCTGCGTCCGCTCGTCGGTTGCATGCCCGTGGCGACGGGATCGAGGCCCGCCAATTCCATGAACGTCGGAGCGAAATCGATGAAGCTGACGTAGTCGTCGACAACTCGGCCGGGGTTCAGAAGCCCGTCATTCCACATGATCGCGAGCGGTAGGTGATTCGACAATTCATACTCTTGGGCCTTGATGCGCGGGAACGGCATGCCGTTGTCGGCAGTTACAACGATGATAGTGTTGTCGAGTTCGCCGCGCTCCTCGAGGGTCGCTAGGATGCGTCCCAAGTGCGAGTCGAAATACTCGATCTCGTAGGCGTAATCGAGCATGTCGTTACGCACGGTTTCGTTGTCGGGCCAGAATGGGAACACCCGGTCGATGTCGTCGATGCTCTTACCGCCCTTGCTGACGCCGGTTCCGTACTCGTACGCTCGGTGCGGCTCAGTGCTGCCGTACCAAAACGCCCAGGGCGTGTCAGCGGGCTTAGCGCCCATGAAATCCGAAAAATTTCCCGCATAGTCGTTGCTGTTGATCTTCGTCGTGGGCGGGTCGGCCTTCTTGTCGTTGAATGGCGTGCCCGCTAGTTGACGCGGGTTTCCGTCGGCGTCGTTGGCAACGCCGGGGCTCCAGCCCTTAGCGGTCATGCCGACGAAATAGCCGTTCTCCGCGAGTGCTTCGGCGTACGTCTTGAACTCGATCGGAAAAGCCGGCATATGGTTTGCGGCGTCTTTGAGTTGCCAGGAATTACGGCCGGTCAGGATCGACGCGCGGGACGGCGCGCACTTGGCGTTCGGAGTGTAGGCGTTGTTGAACAGGATGCCTTCGCGGGCGACGCGATCGAAGTTTGGGGTGCTGACCCAGGTCGTGCCGTAGGCACCCATGTGAGGGAAGGACGCGTCGTCGGCGATGGCGAATAGAATGTTGGGCGGTTGGGGAGCGGGCTGATCCGCGCAACCGACGAAGCAAGCAGCCAGAATAACCAGTACAGATGTTTGCAGATTGACCATGATGCTCACACAAACCTCACATATTGTCGACCCGCACAACCAAGTACGGATTGAGTGGTGATCGCGCCAGCCAGCGAAACGCTGACAGTCGCATTAGATCGTAGAAAACCTCGAAGGGCTTTGAAAGCAAGCGTCCCCACCAGCGCTCGCCGACTTGCTTATATAGGAAACGTCCCGCGGGACTGATCGCTTCCAACGCGCGCCTGCCTCCGGCCGCCGCTACGTGATCGACCAACTGCCCGTAACTCGGCAGGAACATCTCGCTGGGCCAATGCGGTCGGCCGCCGGTCCTGAGATTGTCGTGCCAGAAATCGATCGGGAACATCCCGTTTGGGTGGTCGACATAGAGTATGCCAGGCTTTTTGAGAACCCTTAGGCACTCCTCGAAAAAGCGGTTGCGAACTTGCTCTTGGTCTGCCGCCGGCTCGACCGCGTAGCGCGGTTCGCACTGCTCGTGGACGCCGATGTGCTCGAGCAGGCCGCAACTAAATACGATGTCGAAGGAATTGTCCGCGAACGGCAGCCGCGTCGCGTCGGCAGTTAGGCAGCGCGTGCCCTCAGGTGGTAGCCGATCGCGCCATTGCCTCGGCCGGACGTCCCACAGATCTAGACCGAACGCCGAGATTCCGGCGGCGGTCAAGCGCTCGACTGACAGCCCGTTTCCGCAACCGCAGTCGAGTACTCTCGCGTTTTCGGGGCAAATCCCGTTGGTGGTGAAAAATTCATCGAACAGCGGGACGTAGTAGTTGTCGATGCGATGAATTACGCCGCTGTCTTCGTCAGCGAACCAGGGATAGTCTCTCTCAAGTTGCTGGGGTGAACAGCACATAGAATCGGCTAGACGACTGAGGCGATATTCGAGAGTGTACCGATCTCGGGGACGGTGATCGAGCAGACGTCTCCCTCAGCTAGAGCGGCGTCTTGCTCGACGATGATGCCGGTGCCGGTCAGAATCACCGTGGGTGTCGGCAGGCGGTTGCTTGTTAGCAGGTACGTGACCAAGTCTTCGAGCTTGCGGCGCAGCTTGTCGGTCGAGACAGAGCCCTCGAAGATCGTTTGGTCGCCGCGTATTATCGAGCAGCTCATGTCTAGCTTGTAAGGGTCGGAGATTTCGTCCGGCGTAACGATCACCGGCCCCAGGGCACAGCAGGCGTCGTAAACTTTTGACTGCGGCAAATAGAGAGCGTTCTCACGCTCGATATCCCACGCCGATACGTCATTTCCGAGCGTGTAGGCGACGATTTCGCCCTTCGAATTCACGACGATGCCAAGCTCGGGTTCGGGCGCGGTAAAGGTGGAATCCTTGCGAATTCCGATATTTTCACCCGGGCCGACGCAGACGCGTGAGGTGCCTTTGAAGAAAATCTCCGGGCGGTTCTCGGGCTTGTGGACGTAGGAATACATGCCGTCGCGCGTGCCGAGTTCGCCATCGCGAAAATCTGCGCTTGGGGCGTAGGTGCAGCCGCAGGCCCAGACTTCCAGCGGTGTCACGGGGATGGCTGGAGCGGCTTGGACGAGGTCGTCGGAGGCTCCAACGGATGCTACATCGGCGAGTGATCGTCCCGAAGCTTCGGCGGCGACAATGAGCGAGGCCGTGGTGTGCCCAACGATCGGCCGGTATCCGCCGCCGACCTCGATGGCCGCTACGAGCCCTTCGCGGCTTTGAATCTGTGCCAGTCGCATAGTGGATTCTTCCCAGTATACGAAGCAAGTCTACCGGCGCTAAATTTCCGAGGCACGGCCGTCAGGCCTCAACCGCGACCGGCGACGGCGACGCCACCTTGCCATACGGCAAAGGCTTGGGTACGTCGGCGAACTCGCTCACAGCGTCAAACAGTGGGCCGAAGTCCTTCGACAGATTTCCGATCAGGCAGTCCGTCAGGTCGCCCTTGAGTTCGGGATGTTTCTTTAGGACGCGGCCGAAGCTGAACGACGTGTCGTAGAAGGCGTATACCAACTTTCGCATCGCCTCGATTCCATTGCACAGCTCGTCGCCGTAAACTGCGAAGCGGCCCGCCGACGTGTCTCCGGCTGTGAGCGCGGCGTCGACTGCATCGCCCACCATGACGCCGCTTTGCAAGGCTAGAAACACTCCCGACGAAAACACCGGGTCGAGGAACGAGAAGGCGTCCCCGGCCAGCACCAAGCCGTCGCTCGCGCAGTATTTCGAACGATACGAATATTCGGCCGTTACCTGAATACTCTCGACACGCTCGGCCCCAGCGAGGTGGTCCGCGATCCATTTGTTTTCGCTGATTTCGCGTTCGAGGATCGCTTCAATATTCTTGCCATCGCGATACAGGTATTTTCGGTCAGCGACAACGCCGAGGCTGATGATGCCGTTCGGTAGCGGGATGTACCAGAACCAGCCTTTTTGCGGCAGATAGGCAACGGTGGTTGCGCCCTCGTCGTAGCCCTCGTCGCGCTTGCCGCCTTTGTAGTAACTCCAGATGGCGACCTTGTTGAGCTGCGGGTCGGGGACGATCCAGCCGAGTTGCGTCGCCGCGAAGCCGTGCCGGCCGCCACAGTCAATCGTCATCGGGGCCTCAATGTGAAACGTCTCGCCGTGTTGCTCGACTTCAAGGCCAAGGCAGCGGTCGCCGTCCACGAGCAGCCGCTTGGCGGCCGTCTCGAACATCACTTCCGCCCCTTTTTCCTTGGCGTTATCGAGCATCAATGTGTCGAATTCGCTGCGTACGACTTGCCACGTTTGTGAGGCTTCGTGCTCGAGGTGTTGGAAGAAGTAAAACGGCGTGGAGATGCGCCCATCCATCGCGGCGAACTGTACGCTGTATTTTTTAGTGAAGTTAGAGTGGCGAAGTTTCTCATTCATCCCGATGCGTTCTAGCGGGAAGTAGCAATAGGGAATCAGCGACTCGCCGACCTTGTAGCGTGGAAACTTTTCTCGTTCGACGACTACGACCCGGCGGCCCTTTTCGGCCAGTACGGCGGCGGCGCTTGCGCCTGCCGGACCACCGCCCAGAATGACGGCATCGTATTCGTTCGAAACGCGTTTCTCGTTCATGAAATTAAAGAGTTCGGGCCCGCTATACGTAGCGGATCTTGGTGTGTTGGGGCAGGAAGAATGCGTGCAGCAAGCGGTCGACTTGCAGCAATCCGTCGCGAGTCAGCTCGATCAGGTCGTTACTGAAAGTCAGCATGCCCTGCGCCTCGAAAATTTCAAGCGAATCACGCCAGCGCTCGACTACGTCGACCCCGAAGCGGGTTTGAAATTTTGCCGGCACTAGGCGGCCCAGCTTCATGTTCAGCACGAACTGGCGAATCATCGTTTCTTCGCTAGTGATCGGTAGTGCCCTCGAGATCGGAAGTCGACCGCTCTTGACGGCTTCCATGTAGGGCGCCATATGAGCTTCGTTTTGGTAGTGAACTCCGCCCAGGTGACCGAATGACGATACACCCAAGGCCAGCATGTCGGCGCCATCCCACAGTTGGTCGCGGTAGACGAAACGGATTGTTGAAGAATCTTTGACGGCCGTGTAAGCGCTACCGACGTGGTGGCCGTGCTTCTCAAGCTGCTCGAACGCCTCGCCCACCCAGCGCCGCTTGGTTGCCCAATCCGCAACCGGCGCGGCATTGGCCCCCTGTTCCTTCATCTCTTTGTAGATGGTGGTGTTGTAGGGAATTTCCATCTGGTAGATGGTGACCGCCTCGGGGCCGAGACGGATAGTCTCATCGATGTTTCGCTGCCAGTTGGCTTCGGTCTCGCCGACCATTCCGGCGATGAGGTCGAGATTGACCTGGGCGAAGTCGACTTTCTCGAGCCAGCCCCAGGCGCGGTAGATTTCCATCGAACGATGCGCCCGATTGTTGGCAACTAAGATGTCGTCGTCGAAGTTTTCAACGCCGAGGCTTAAGCGGTTGACTCCGAAGTCGCGGATCGCCTCTAACTTATGCTCGCTGAGTGTGCCGGGCTCGCACTCGAATGCGACCTCTCGGGGGCTATCCCACGGGAGCGCGTTCCGCAGTCCGGACATCAAATAGGTGAGTTGTTTTTCGGAAAGGTACGAAGGTGTTCCGCCACCGAAATAGATGAAGTCGAGTTGGCGGCCTTGGACGAAGGCTTTCTGGGCGACTATGCGAGCCTCTTCAATCAGCGCGTCAAGATACTGCTGGATGTCCTCGGCGTTCTTGTCCGTATAGACCCGGAAGTAGCAGAAATTGCAGCGTTTGCGGCAGAAGGGCAGATGGATGTAGAGGCCCAGTGGCGTCTCGGAGTTTCCGGGATCTTCGAGGCGCGCTTCGGCGGCGTTTGCGTGGTCGCCATCCCACACAGAAAAGGGCGGGTAGTTTGAGACAAAATAGTTACCGGCCTGAGTATCGTCCAGGCGAGGTATTGCTGTCAACGGATTTGGAGCTTCAGCCATCCAGCTACGATTGCGGAGCCGAGGAGCGGTCGCGCGGAGTCCTTCAAGTTAGCAGAGACGGTCTGGGCAGGCCGTTTGTTACCCTCTTTTCCAATTGAAAGATGAGCCTGAAGGAGAGAGGCGAAGCAGCTGCGGGTTGAGGGGGATTATAGCGTGAGTTGAGGTCGGCGGCTACAGCTATTTGTGGCTTCGTAGGGCGGGGTGAGGGGGATTGCATAAGGGGGAAGGGGCGGCAGCCCCAGTCCCCCTTTGCAGCCATCCCAGGCGAGACCCCACGGCCGTCTTCGGACGTGGGCCGGAGGAGCCGACAACGCCTCGGGTCGGGGCGTTGTCTAGCGCGTGCGCCAGCAGATCGCGAGGTCTTTGCAGACGCGTTGCAGTTCGTTGCGCTGAGCGTCGAGTTGCTCGGCAAACTCGGTGTCGGAACAAGTGTCCGCTCGCGCTTGGAGCTTCTTGAGCGAGCGATCCGCGCGCAGGCCGCGCTGCTCGGCGGGCAGGCTGAGCAGCTTTTCCCACGGCGTGCTCCACTCGGCGTACACCTTGCGCAACTTGCCGCGGCGGTCTCGGCGCTCGCTGGCGAAAGCGCATGGGCGATGAAAATTCAAGTACGGGTTGAGCCACTGGCGGTAGAAGGTGTCGATCGCCTGCGTCGCTTCCGAGGGCAAAAACTGGTAGCCCATCCACTTGCGCACCACCGCGCCGTTCTTGGTTTCGACCAAGGCATTGTCGTTCGAACGGCGCGCGCGAGACTTCGTAAATTCAATTCGCAACTTCTCGAGCAGTTTAGCGGTTTGATGGTTGACGAATTCGCTGCCATTGTCGGAGTGAAAGCCGCGAACGATAAATGGAAATTGTTCCAAAAGCCCTTCCAGCAAGGGAATGAGGTGGTTTTCGTTGATGCGTTGGACGCAGCCGACGGCCTGCCACTGCGTCACTTCGTCGACCACGTTGATGCTGTAGGCGCCTTTTTCACCTTCCTGTTCGGGCGAGTGCACGGTGTCGATGCGCAGGTAGCCCGGACGTCCTCGCGGCTCGGGTTGGCGGCGTTCGCCGATCGCCACGGGTGTCGGTCGAGTCTTGTCGAGATGCAAACTGTGTCGCCGGTAGACGGCGCGTTTGCGCAAGTTGTAGAGGTGTCCCACCGACAGTTCGGCAAGGCGTTCGAACTCCTTGCGGTTGTAGATTTGGAACTCGCGCTGGAGAATGCGACGCGTCGCCGGCCCGGAGAGACGTTGCTGTACTTGGTCGACATGCGCCAGGAGAACGATGTCGGCGCGGCTGTACTTGGTGGGGAAGCGGCGCCTTCGATAGGCTGTCGGCCGAACGCACTTTTCGCGCAAAAACTGCCCGATGAGGCGAGTCAATTGGGCGCGGCTTAAGCCGGTTAGCTTGCTCAGGAAGCGTCTCAACAATCCTTTAACCGAGCGCTTCTGGTCGGCATAATGATGCCTCTTCAGGACGCCTTCGACGAGCGCGTATTTATCCGCTCGACTTCCGGCCTGGAACTCGACGGACCCACACCCGTCGAGAAAACTCTCGATCTCATCGAGACTCAGTGATTCGGCTTGCTGCACGGCGACTCCCATCGCCCGCAGTTTGCCTGTTCCTAATCGACCTTGCCCAAATTACCTCCAGGCTCATCTTGTGTTGGAATCACCCCTCCCTTCAGGCTCATCTTGTATTGGACAAGACGTTACCGCCTGTGGTAGGTCGGGTGCGCTACTATCGACCCCATGAATAGACGAAGTTTCTTGGCTCTGGCTGGTGCCGCTGCATTGCCGGGCGCTACGACGGGGCGATCGTTCCTGGCGACTGGCGCGGACACCTACATTCTCGACGCGGCGGGAAAGAGAATATGGGAGTATGACGGGTCCACTCGCGATGGCTGGGTGTTGCCGAACGGCAATGTTTTGCTTGCAAAAAGCCGGGGTGAAAACTACGGCGGCGGAGTCGTTGAGGTCACCCGAGCGGGTAAGACGGTATTTGAATTCGACGGCGCGCAGTCAGAACTCAACACAGTGCAGCCGCTGGCCGATGGGCGAATACTGTGCACCGAGGCTGGGGACAATCCGCGAATCTTGGAGATTGACCGCAAAGGGAAGATTCACGTTGAGGTTGCGCTCAAGCTCCAGACGAAGAACCATCACCTGCAATCGCGAATGAGCCGCAAGCTCCCTAACGGGAATTATTTGGTACCCGCGATGGGCGAAAAGCAGCTTCGCGAGTACACTCCGGCGGGCAAGGTGGTTTGGTCATTTGATACGCCGCACTGGCCGTTCACGGCGATTCGTTTGCCGAACGGGAACACTTTGACTACGTTCACGTTGGCGAACACGGCGGCTGAGATTGACGCCGGCGGCAAGATCGTTTGGAGCGTTTCGAATGAGGACTTGCCCGGCGAGCCTTACGACGATGCCTGCGGGGCGCAGCGCCTGTCCAATGGAAATACGATGCTGACTAGCTTTCACGCTAAGGCCGGCAAGGTTAAATTGTTTGAGGTTGATCGGGCGAAGAAGATTGTCTGGCAGCACGTCAACGACAGCGACAACGGGATTCACCATTTTCAAGTTTTGAACGATGATGGCTCGGCTACTTCGGGACCGATTCTGAAGTAGGGCGAGCGGGCCCGGAATATCACAACCCCCGTGCGGTGACTAGGTAGACGGCGAAGCTGCCTAGCCAGTGACCGCCTTCGTAGTGTTCTCCGGTTACGGCCGCTAGGCCCGCGTCCCGGTGGGCGCTCGCTGTAGCGTTGATCGCGGCGAGGCGTTTATCGTTCCGCGGTAGGCCCGCGGCGATGCCCTCTAGCATCCAGGCGCGGCTTAGGTTCAGTCCGTCTAGGTGGGCAATCTTGCCGTCAGAGCGGTCGCTGACTTGTGCAATCGCGAGCCAGTCAGTCGAGCCGGTCTGAGGTATGGACGGTAGAAATTTACTCAACCAGTTTGCGAATTCATCTGACGGCAGGATTCGTCTCATGAGGTCGGCTTCCGCTAGGCAAGGAGACAAGAAATCTTGTCCGCCGGGCTCGTAGGCGAGCGGGCAGCTACGATCGCCTTGGTATAGAGCGAGCGAACGGGTCTCGATGAGCGTCTCAAGTTGCGCGTTGTCGGCGGCTCTTGCCCAGTCGAGGATCAGCCCGAATGCAAACGCGGTTTGCGAATGCTCGCCGGTGCGGATTGGATAAGTTAGCTTTGGCAGCCAGCCGGCGATGCGCTTGGCTGCGACGGCTTCGAGCGGCTCGAGCGCCGCGCTCCAGCGGCGGGCGTCGTGGTCGTCCCATTGGCGTAGCTCGGCTGCGAGTTGGAGCAGCCAGGCTAGCCCGTAGGGGCGCTCGAACGTTTCGCGGCCCGCGACATCGACGTACCTTGCTTCTGCTTCGATGTTGCCCGTCGTCAGGTTCTTGGCCAGTGCCGCTCGGGCCTCGGGCACAAAGTCTTCATCTGGATACTTATGGGCTAGCCGCGCTAGTAGCCAGTGTCCATGGACGGAGGAGTGCCAGTCGAAACAACCGTAAAAGGCCGGCGTCAGTTCGCGCGGTGGGGCGACATCGGTATCGCTCGAGAGCGTGTGCGCAATCTTGTTTGGATACTCCTGGTGGACGCAGTCGAGGGCCAACCGAGCAAACTGCGATACGGGAATATCAGTGGCCATGGCGAGGGGTGCAATCGAGAGGGAAACGGCGACGATAGCTGCGGTTCCCTTCAGCATTCTCGTACCGTAGCAGCCCGCCCCGGAGAATATTTCGCGACTGCTCTTGACAACGGGACCATCAATGCTGTAATTTCTGTATAGACAGAAATGATTGAACTCGGCGCAATCGAGACGAAGTTTATTTTGCATTGGGGCGAGATGGGCACGCGCTGGGGAATCAACCGCACGGTGGCTCAGATCCACGCATTGCTTTATCTTTCCGAGGAGCCGCTCAACGCCGAGCAGATTGCCGATACGTTGACTGTCGCGCGCTCGAACGTCTCAAACAGCCTAAAAGAATTGCAGGGCTGGGGACTCATCAAAAATGTTCACCGGTTAGGAGATCGCCGCGACCACTTTGAGTCGAAGAAGGACATGTGGGAGATGGCGCGGCTGATTACGGCAGAGCGTAAGCGGCGCGAGTTTGACCCGACAGTAGTGGTTCTGCGCGAGTGCATCGACGAGATTGACAGCACCGGCGGAGGTAGCGACTATACTCGCGAGCGCGTGTCGGCGACGCTGAAATTCATAGAAACGGCGACCGATGTCTACGAGGAACTGCAGAGCTTGCCAGTCGAAACCATCATGAAAGTTGCGACCACAAAAAAGCGGCTTAAGAACCTGATCAAGAGTTTGACGGGATAGTTTTTTTGCCTAGGTATTTCAGTGTTGACAGAAAGGTTTGATATGTCACTCATATCGAGACTCAAAGCCGCTTGCGGTGCTCGGGTTCGCTATCTACTGACCGGCGGGCTGGCGTTCGTTGTTTGGCACGCGATGTTGCGCGTGCTGGTACTGACGAAGCTCAGTATCGATTCGTTCTCGTTCTCTTGGTGGGAGTATGTTCGACGGCTGGTGAATCCGGGGGAGTTCGCGCGACTAGGCAGCAGCGGCCCCGTCATGGTTGGTGCGATCGTTGTGGCGGCTGCTCTGTGCCTTTTTTTTACGGCACGACGCTTGCGGCAAGTCGGCTGGCCGCTACCGCTCCTGCTTTTACTGTTGGTTCCGATGGTCGATCTCGGATTTATGGCCGTGCTCATCCTGGCGCCGTTGCCGAGCGACGACGATGCACAACGAACGACCGGTCTGAGCTTATGGGCCAAGACTTTTGGCCGGGGCCGACCGAACCACAGCCGTAATCGTTCTGGTGACGGCCGCAGCCTCAATTCCGACGATTCTGCTCTCGACGAACGGATACGGTAACTACGGATTCGCTTTGTTTGTCGCGGCGCCGTTTTTGCAGGGGTTCGCCGCCGGTCTGTTCTACAACGACCGAGGGCAACAGGGCCTTCTCGGGACAGTGATGGTTACGCTGATGTCGCTTGGGCTGACGGCAATCTTGTTGATTGCGTTCGCGATCGAAGGATTGATTTGCGTCGTGATGGCCGCGCCGATCGCCATTGCGCTGGGGTTAATTGGCGCCGCCCTTGGCTGGCTTTTGAGCGGCCGCTATCGACCCCGGGCAACGTCGGTCTTGCCCGCTTTGGCAATACTCACCCCAGGCATGTTTGTTGCCGAGGATGCCGTGATGCCGAACGCGCCTGTGTTCGAATCCACATCGACGATCGAAATCGATGCCTCACCCCAAGTGATATGGGACGAGATGATCTCGTTCCCAGAACTTCCCGCGCCCAAGAACTGGTTCTTCCGCGTGGGCATTGCGTACCCGACCCGCGCACGCATCGAAGGTAGCGGCGTTGGAGCAACACGTTATTGCGATCTTTCGACCGGTCCGATTGTCGAGCCCGTTGAAATTTGGGACGAGCCGCGACGCCTAAGATTCTCAGTCGTTTCAAACCCGCCGGCAATGGTCGAAATGTCGCCGTATAAGGAAATTCGGCCGCCGCACCTGGAAGGATTTATGGTGGCGAAGTCCGGTGAGTTTCGGCTGGTGGACTTGGCGAACGGCCGGACCCGGCTCGAGGGTACGAGCTGGTACTCACACAGTCTGTGGCCTACTGCTTACTGGACGGTCTGGTCGGACCAGATCGTGCGCGGCGTTCACGAGCGGGTTTTCGAAAACATTAAGATGCGGGCTGAACTTGCGGCTGCGAAGACCGCGGGGGATGGCGTGACGGCGGTGGTACCAGCTTTTCGAGACTACTCGGCGTCGTCCGATGACTCCCAGCGGCGATAGGTCATCCAAGCGATGCCGCCGATGATCGCTAGCGGTGGCAGTCCTAGCAGCACGATGCCGCTTTGGAGCGCGTCGACCGCTCGGGCCTTTTGGAAAGAGGCCGTCTCGCGGCACATCGAACAGCCCTGAGCTTGTGCCAGTGGGACAACCGCCAACAGGCAGTAGAAGGCCGCTACGCAGGCGAGCCCGTTTCGGAGCTTTGCTGTTGGGCTCAGAGCGCTAACTCCACCAGTCGGAAGCCGTCGGGAAAGAAGTAGCCGCACATGATCAGAATACAGGCGACGGCGGGTACGACCACAATCCACGTGAACACCGGGTGGTCGTACTTGAGGTGCATGAACCAGCCCATGATCATGCCGGCCTTTACAACCGACAAGACCATCAAGATAGCCAGCATGATCAACACGCCGGCGATCTGGGTGTAAGCTAAAACAACCTCGATGGCGGTAAGAACGAGAAGGCCTACCCAAATTTTATTAAATACCGGAATGTGGGCATCTTCGAAGGTAGGATCTTCGGGTAGCACGTAGGCCTCAAATGTTGGCCCGTCCGCGGCGGCAGCAACACCGGCCGGTGCAAGATTCGACGGGTTAAAGCGCCAAGCTAGATAGCCGAATGACAGTACCGCCATCAGCGCCGCGAAGAGCGTGAGAAAAAGATTGTCGAGCGAGGCGACGAGCCCGCCGCCGGCTACCAACCCAGCGGCCGTG
Organism: Bryobacterales bacterium; assembly: GCA_965205595.1. Classification (GTDB taxonomy): domain Bacteria; phylum Acidobacteriota; class Terriglobia; order Bryobacterales; family UBA6623; genus CATQHP01. The sequence continues at coordinate 37,123 of CBDBHI010000013.1, forward strand.
ACGACGCCCCAAATACCTAGGGCCAAGGTGAAGAGATATCCAAGTAGCGAAATAATCATTTTCAGCCCTTATTCCACGTTGGTCGACAACAGATAGATCAGCGGGAAGACGAACATCCAAACCAGGTCAACAAAGTGCCAGTAAAGGCCGGCGACCTCTACATCCTCCGGTTCCCACTTGCCGCGACGATAGCCCATCGCAACGACTGCCAAGTAGGCAATACCGGTAATGACGTGAAACATATGCAACCCAGTGATGATGAAGAACGATCCACCAAACAAAGGCGTGCCGTATTCATTCGCCCAGGGGTACATTCCCTCGTCGTGCATCAAGTGGAACCATTCGTAGGAGTGGAGGACCACAAACGTCAGGCCGCCGAGCGCCGTGAACCATATCCACTTAGCGGCGGCGCGCCTAGCGCCGTTGTGCGCGGCGGATACGGCGTAGACCATCGTCAGACTGCTCGAGAGCAGCACCAACGTCATGAAAGAGGCAAAGACGATCGAGGGGAAAAAGTGAAACGGCGTGGGCCAATCGTTCACGACGCGAACGTAGCTATAAGCCATGAGCATGGCTGAAAACGTCAAGGTATCCGAGACGATGAACAGCCACATCCCGAACTTTTTATGGCCAACGGCAAACGGAGTGCCGCCTCCCTGCCATGTCGGTTCGGCCGTAGCCGCATGTGCTTCCGACATCAATTACCTCCAGAACATGAGGAGCCCGAGGATGTAGATCCAAAGGACATCCATGAAATGCCAATAAAGCGAAACGGCCTCAATGACCGGCTCGCGCGTAATCCAGCGCTGCGGCGCCCGGACTCGAATAAACACGTAGCCGAGGCTCAGCACGCCGCCGGCTAGGTGTACGGCGTGACCGACAGTCAGCACGTAGTAAAAAGAATTCGCGGGGTTTGACGCGAGGAACAGTCCACGCTCAGCAAGCGCCTGCCAGCCAAGAACCTGACACGTCAAGAAAATCAAACCGAGGGCAGTCGTGAGGTTGACCCACAGGCGCACCGCAGCCCACTCCTTGGCGATCATGCGGCGGCGCGCGGCCTCCAACGTAAAACTCGAAATCAGCAGTACGGCCGTGCTGAAAAACAGGATGCGCGGTACATCAAAAGCCTTCCAGTCGCCGGAGAGTCCGGTGCGCACCACCATGGCGCTGGTCATCGCGGCGAAGAACATGATGATGCCGCCGACGCCAACCGAAACGCCGAGCTTGTAGCGCTGGACTAATGACGCATTCGAAAACGGGCCGCGCCCACCCCCGCCACCGTATTCGGGCGGAGGAGTCGTCAACGCACCACCGCCGTCCACTACGGGAGCGGTTTTCGGTTCAGGCGGTGAAAGCGTTGTGGCCACTGTTTTCTTTAGGCAAAGTGCGGTTGACTAGTTCCCCGCCGGCGCGGATCCGTAGACAGCTTTGTCGTCGTTACACTGCATCGCGAAGTCACGCTTTGCCCCAGGCATGCTGAAATCGTAGGCACCGCGATAGACATGTGGGACCTTGCCGCCGAAGTTATCGTGCGGAGGAGGCGAGGGGATAGCCCACTCAAGCGTTGTCGCCTCCCACGGGTTGTCCTCGGTACACGGCTTGCCCCAAAAAATGCCCTTGATGAAGTTAAACAAGAACAAAAATTGCAAGAGAATCGTGAACACCGCCGCCATGGTGATGAACAGGTGCAGCTCCGCGGCTCCGCCTGTCTGTAGGTAATCGAGCCCTGTGATCTCAGCGTAACGGCGCGGATGCGGAATCATTCCTAGGTAGTGCATCGGTCCGAAAATTGCGTAAACGCCGAGGAATGTACCCCAGAAGTGGATCTTGCCCAGACTTTCGTCCATCCAGCGGCCAAACATTTTCGGGAACCAGAATGCGATACCGGAGAACATACCGAAGATCGCCGCCACACCCATGATGAGGTGGAAGTGCGCGACGACAAAGTAGGTGTCGTGGAAGTAAAGATCGATGGTCGGCTGCCCCAGGAAGATTCCTGAAATGCCGCCTGATACGAATAGTGAAACGAAACCGATGGAATAGAGCATCGGCGAAGTGAATCGTATTTGACCGCCCCACAATGTGCCGATCCAGTTAAACGTCTTGATGGCCGAGGGAACGCCGATGCACATCGTTAGCACCGAGAACACAAACGCCGAGTAGGGGCTCATGCCGCTGACGAACATGTGATGTCCCCAGACTACAAAGCCAAACAGCCCGATGGCGGCGATGGCATAAACCATTGCCTTGTAGCCGTAAACTTGCTTGCGGGCGAAGGTAGCCAGCACGTGCGACGTCACTCCCATGCCGGGCAAGATCGCGATATAGACCTCGGGGTGGCCGAAGAACCAGAACAGGTGCTGCCACAAGATCGGCGAGCCACCAGCGTGGTCGATGACCTGGTCGCTCACGAAAAGGCCGCTAGGCACGAAGAAGCTTGTCCCCATGTTTCGGTCCATCAGGAGCAGGACACCGGCCGCGAGCAGGACTCCGAAAGCCAGAAGCCCGAGGATGGCGGTTACGAACCAGGTCCAGCAGGTAAGCGGCAGCCGCATCATCGTGAGGCCGTTGGCGCGCAGGTCGAGGGTCGTCACGATAAAGTTCAGTGCGCCGAGAAGGGAGGCGATACAGAATAAGGCGATCGACACGATCCACAAATCCTGGCCTAGGCCTTGCACGGTGGCTTCGGGTAGGGCGCTGAGCGGCGGATAGGCGGTCCAGCCGGACATCGGGGCGCCGCCCTCGACGAAGAATGCCGCAATCAAGAACATGAATGAAAGGAATGTCGTCCAGAACGACAGCATATTCAAAGTCGGAAACGCCATGTCAGCGGCGCCGATCTGAATCGGCAGAAAGTAGTTACCGAAGCCGCCCTGAGGAGCTGTCGTCAGCACCATGAAGACCATAATCGTGCCGTGCATGGTTAGCATGGCGATATAGAATTCCGGCGTCATGACGCCATCGGGAGCGCCTATTGGGAACAGGTCACCGAGGATCGCGAACGACTTTTCGGGCCACACCAGGCGCAACCGCACGAGGAAGCTGAGGCCCATGCCAAGAAAGGCCGCGACAACCGCGAGCAGTATATATTGAATCCCGATTACCTTGTGATCGACCGAAAATATCCACTTCGAAATAAACGTGGTGGGTTCGGCGTGGCGATGGACTTCTGTGTATTCGGCAACTTCCGGTGAAAGTTCAACTTCTGTCATGACTTAGATCCTCAAAACTGACCGGAAACTCTAGAACAAGAACGAGGCCTGTTCATCTAGCCAAGCGTTGTAGTCGTCTTCACTGACTACGTGTAAAAAGCTGCGCATCTTGTAATGGCCTAATCCACAAAGTTCCGAACAGGCGATTTCGAACTTTCCGAGAGTGTCGGGCTTGAACCGTAGCTTGCCGACTAGGCCGGGAACGGTGTCGAGCTTGATGCGGAGTTCGGGCACGAAGAAATTGTGGAGTACATCCTTCGATTTCAAGACGACTTCAATGTCTGTATTTATCGGGACTCGCATCTCGGGGACCATGATGTCGTCTTTGCCATCGGGGTGGTTGCGGTCGAGACCGACGGGGTTGCCGCCGGCGTCGTCGGATTTAGTGAAATCGATGGGACCGAACTTGTTGTCGGGGCCGGCGTAGCGCATGTTCCAGACGAATTGCTGGCCGGTGACTTCGACAACGACGAGATCACCTGACGGGTCCACCATGCGGTGATCGATGAATCGGACCTCGGCCCAGGCTGAAAAACCAGCGAGAGCTAGACCTATGAAAATTACGGCGGCGGTAGTGGTCCAGGTGGCTTCAAGCTTATTGTTGCCGTGCAGGTTGAGCGCGTGTTCGTCGGAGCGGCGACCGAACTTCCAGACCGCATAGCCGAGCGCTCCCTGCGCCGCTAGGAAGATGACCCCGGTAATTACCAGCGTCATCATGAACGTATCGTCAACCCTGCGGCCATGCTCAGTGATGGCGGTGGGCATCCACCACCATCTCGTAAAGAACGGTACGGCCATCGCCAACGAGACGAACCAAATCAATATGCCAACTAGCAAACCCATGGCGCAGCTAACCCCTGATAGTCAGAAGAGAAACGATAAATCCGGTAGGACAGGAAAGATTCCTAGGGATCGACGCTAGTGTAACAATTCTTGCTGTGTTGTTCCAAGAGCGTCTTGTCCAATACAAGATGAGCCTGGAGGTAATTTGGGCAAGGTCGATTAGGAACAGGCAAACTGCGGGCGATGGGAGTCGCCGTGCAGCAAGCCGAATCAGTGAGTCTCGATGAGATCGAGAGTTTTCTCGACGGGTGTGGGTCCGTCGAGTTCCAGGCCGGAAGTCGAGCGGATAAATACGCGCTCGTCGAAGGCGTCCTGAAGAGGCATCATTATGCCGACCAGAAGCGCTCGGTTAAAGGATTGTTGAGACGCTTCCTGAGCAAGCTAACCGGCTTAAGCCGCGCCCAATTGACTCGCCTCATCGGGCAGTTTTTGCGCGAAAAGTGCGTTCGGCCGACAGCCTATCGAAGGTGCCGCTTCCCCACCAAGTACAGCCGCGCCGACATCGTTCTCCTGGCGCATGTCGACCAAGTACAGCAACGTCTCTCCGGGCCGGCGACGCGTCGCATTCTCCAGCGCGAGTTCCAAATCTACAACCGCAAGGAGTTCGAACGCCTTGCCGAACTGTCGGTGGGACACCTCTACAACTTGCGCAAACGCGCCGTCTACCGGCGACACAGTTTGCATCTCGACAAGACTCGACCGACACCCGTGGCGATCGGCGAACGCCGCCAACCCGAGCCGCGAGGACGTCCGGGCTACCTGCGCATCGACACCGTGCACTCGCCCGAACAGGAAGGTGAAAAAGGCGCCTACAGCATCAACGTGGTCGACGAAGTGACGCAGTGGCAGGCCGTCGGCTGCGTCCAACGCATCAACGAAAACCACCTCATTCCCTTGCTGGAAGGCCTTTTGGAACAATTTCCATTTATCGTTCGCGGCTTTCACTCCGACAATGGCAGCGAATTCGTCAACCATCAAACCGCTAAACTGCTCGAGAAGTTGCGAATTGAATTTACGAAGTCTCGCGCGCGCCGTTCGAACGACAATGCCTTGGTCGAAACCAAGAACGGCGCGGTGGTGCGCAAGTGGATGGGCTACCAGTTTTTGCCCTCGGAAGCGACGCAGGCGATCGACACCTTCTACCGCCAGTGGCTCAACCCGTACTTGAATTTTCATCGCCCATGCGCTTTCGCCAGCGAGCGCCGAGACCGCCGCGGCAAGTTGCGCAAGGTGTACGCCGAGTGGAGCACGCCGTGGGAAAAGCTGCTCAGCCTGCCCGCCGAGCAGCGCGGCCTGCGCGCGGATCGCTCGCTCAAGAAGCTCCAAGCGCGAGCGGACACTTGTTCCGACACCGAGTTTGCCGAGCAACTCGACGCTCAGCGCAACGAACTGCAACGCGTCTGCAAAGACCTCGCGATCTGCTGGCGCACGCGCTAGACAACGCCCCGACCCGAGGCGTTGTCGGCTCCTCCGGCCCACGTCCGAAGACGGCCGTGGGCTCTCGCCTGGGATGGCTGCAAAGGGGGACTGGGGTGCCGCCCCTTCCCCCTTATGCAATCCCCCTCACCCCGCCCTACGAAGCCACAAATAGCTGTAGCCGCCGACCTCAACTCACGCTATGATCCCCCTCAACCCGCAGCTGCTTCGCCTCTCTCCTTCAGGCTCATCTTTCAATTGGAAAAGAGGACGCCGCCAACCCGAGCCGCGAGGACGTCCGGGCTACCTGCGCATCGACACCGTGCACTCGCCCGAACAGGAAGGCGAAAAAGGCGCCTACAGCATCAACGTGGTCGACGAAGTGACGCAGTGGCAGGCCGTCGGCTGCGTCCAACGCATCAACGAAAATCACCTCATTCCCTTGCTGGAAGGCCTTTTGGAACAATTTCCATTTATCGTTCGCGGCTTTCACTCCGACAATGGCAGCGAATTCGTCAACCATCAAACCGCTAAACTGCTCGAGAAGTTGCGAATTGAATTTACGAAGTCTCGCGCGCGCCGTTCGAACGACAATGCCTTGGTCGAAACCAAGAACGGCGCGGTGGTGCGCAAGTGGATGGGCTACCAGTTTTTGCCCTCGGAAGCGACGCAGGCGATCGACACCTTCTACCGCCAGTGGCTCAACCCGTACTTGAATTTTCATCGCCCATGCGCTTTCGCCAGCGAGCGCCGAGACCGCCGCGGCAAGTTGCGCAAGGTGTACGCCGAGTGGAGCACGCCGTGGGAAAAGCTGCTCAGCCTGCCCGCCGAGCAGCGCGGCCTGCGCGCGGATCGCTCGCTCAAGAAGCTCCAAGCGCGAGCGGACACTTGTTCCGACACCGAGTTTGCCGAGCAACTCGACGCTCAGCGCAACGAACTGCAACGCGTCTGCAAAGACCTCGCGATCTGCTGGCGCACGCGCTAGACAACGCCCCGACCCGAGGCGTTGTCGGCTCCTCCGGCCCACGTCCGAAGACGGCCGTGGGGTCTCGCCTGGGATGGCTGCAAAGGGGGACTGGGGCTGCCGCCCCTTCCCCCTTATGCAATCCCCCTCACCCCGCCCTACGGGCCCCACAACGGGCTTCAACCTCAAGCCCCAATCCGAGCTATAATCCCTCCTGCCCACAGCTACCTTCGCCTGCCTCCTGCAGGCTCATCTTTCGATTGGAAAAGAGGCACCGACCGCTTTCGGTATGTCGAGTGGCGTAAGGGCCGGCATGGTGAGGTCGTGGCTCGTGAACTGTACGATCACCAGGCCGACCCGACAGAGGCTCGGAATGTTGCCGGCGAGGAGCGGTTGAGTGAAGAGATGGCCAGCCTCGCGGCCCAGCTTGCACGGGGCTGGCCTGCGGCTCTGCCGGATTAGCTGAGAGAGATTCTACGGTGCAGACCTTTTTCAGCTCAAAGGTTGCGATTTTCTCAGTGCTAGGGGCAGGCTTGGGATCGTCGCCATTCTGCGCGCGCTCCCGCTGATAGGATTGAATATGATGGGTCGACTGCTGGTTCCCTCACGGCTTTCTTTCTCGCTGCTGGCCTCGCTGATAGTCTTGAGCACCGCGCTCTCGGGTGCTGATGAGGTTCCTGATCGGGGCGAGGGGATTCGAGTTAATCTGGCCGAGGGGAGAATTCTCAACGGGGCTGTGCAGGTCCCAGGCTCGGGCGGCTCGCACGTCCTCATCAGTTCCGGCGCGCCGGGTGCCGAGTCGCTGGTGTTGGACGTCCCGTCTGACGAAGCCGCGTATTCCCTTTTTTTCCGGGGTCGTCTGCGATCGGGTTCTTCGATCCTTCAATTGTCTTTTTCCGATGGGCGGCGTGAGCGCACGATCGAGCTTGAGAAACTCTCGGTCGGGACCGCCATTTCCCCACTTCGAGCCCGGGCCACCGAGCCCCGAACTGCCAGGGCCGCTAGCTTCAAAGAAGCAGCTATTCACGGCGATGAGCAAAGCACTTGAGAGCGGTTATCAGCTCGTGGCCGATGCGCTACTGCGACGGCTCGTTGCGGAGCGGTTTCCCGAGCTGAGTGCTGATCATGTCTCTGACTGGGAAAAGGTCAGTTTGATACGCCAATGGGCGTATGAGAATAGCGATCTGGCCGGTGCGGATGCGATTAAACTCGAGCACCAGGCAGACTTCGACTACTCCAGACGTGGGGCGGCTGGATTGTTCGGCGCATACTTCGAAGATCGCGGTGGCGCATACTGCGGCGGCACGTCGGTTGCTCTTTCAGCGCTGTATGAAGTATTCGGATTCCAATCGCACGCCATTAGCATGGGGTTTCCGGGCCCCGAGAGCCTAACGCACACCGCTACGCTGGTCGACATTGTGCATGACGGCCGGCCGCTGACCGTGATCCAAGACGCCTACGTAAACGTGACGTATGCAGACCTCAACGATGAGCCAATGGATCTATTCGAGTTGTCGAGAAGGCTAGCTTCGGGCGAAGATCCGGGGACAAGGATTGTCGAGGGTCCGCCGGCACTTAGGGACGTTCTTATCGAAGCCAATTGGACCGGACCAGAACTGCAGCAAAGTTCGTGGATGTTCAAACGCGAGAGCGGCCCGTCCGAGCCTGTTGGGCTCGTAGAAAAGGGCTGGAAGAAATTTCGTACGGCGACCACGCTCGAAGAGATGTTGACCTGGGCTCCGCCGCTACTGGATGAAGTCGAATCGAGAGGCAGACCCCGAGATATCTTGCAGCTCTTCGCATTTCCCTTTAACATCTCGGGGCCCGAGCCTGGCCCCTATGCGGATCGGCTGGAGGAGCTTTTGTCGTTGAATGTAAACCGGAACGGAAAAGGCGCCGGCCGATGAGCCTCGAAGACGCTATGGTTGCCGAAACGATCTATACCCCACACCAGATGCTCTGGGCGTTGAGGGATCGCGCGTCAACGGAAATCGAGGCGGCTATAGCATTTTCACCGAAAGCGTAGACCGCCAATTGGACACGCCGGTCGCGAGTGCCGGGTCGGAAAGAACGTCGACCTGGAGGTCGACGCTGCCCGCCGGAGGTGGCGCGCGCCACTGAATTTCACTGGCTTGATTGTGGGGCTAGCGGGCTATGCGTTCGGTGAAAACGCTCTCGCCCGCCGAACTTGGCCGCGGAAGTCTGGAAGCCGGCTGCGCCGGACTATTCGAACTTGCGCAGTTCTTCGATAACGGCGGCGGGGCCGCGGTCGCGGTAGAGACTGCTTAGGCGCTGTTCCTCCGCGGAGACTGGGACCACGTCGAGCAACGACGCTGCCTCCAAGTCACTGCGGCTGGGGATCCAAATTCGTCCGTCGGCGAACTGGGCGTTGCGTACGTAAACGCTCATGCCGTCGATCGTCGACGTTGAGCCAGGACGCGCCGGGCGAAAGGCAAATTTCTGATCCGTCTTGCTGGAGAATGCCGCTCCCGCGTCAAGCGCCCGTGCGGTTTCCATCGGCACTGAACCGGCGGAGTACAGCGTGCCGTCTGAGTCTCGAATTAGCCAACCTAGCTCGAAAGACCGCAGGCGCCTGTTCGAGCGGTTCGTGAGCCGGATCGATGGGGCATCGGAATAAAGTCCGGTTACCAAGACCGAGCCACTCTCCATCAAAACGGGAGCATCCGCCGATCCAACCATCGCCAACGCGACCTCGCGGGGCTCACTCGCTCCGACAATAGCGGCACCGCTACGACCGGCTAGGCGCGCCGAGAGGGCCGGCCGTTCCGCTTGACGCCTCAAACTGCTCTGCATTGCTTCTACGATGCCACCGCTTCCCGCCGAGGCGAGCATTGCTTGGAAATACTCGCGGTCGCGCCGAGCTTCCATCTCACGGACCGTCATCCTGCGTTCGGAATCCAGGAGATTCGGACCAATGAACGCAAGAGTGTCGTAGAGCACGCCGTCAACGGTCGCATGGACAATCGCCCCGGCTGGAGCCGGTAGCGGCCGCAGCAGTCTCATATTGAGCTTCAGCGGAAACGACTCGCCGGGCGCAACATTCAAACTAGGAACTGAGACGATGGCACGCCCGCCGAGAGCGCTGGCGCTCGTCGAAACCGCGACGGTGATACCGCGGATTCGGTTAGCGGACGTATTTCGCAATCGAATTTCGCCGTCGAGATCAACCACAAGCGCGCCACCGCGCGGGCGAATCTCAGAATTTTCAAATTTCTTCGATTCGAACTCTAGTGGGACATCAGCAGGTACGTCAATCGCAATAGCATTGTTGGGATCGTCGGATTGCCCATAGAGACCTAACGCGCATAGGGCGACGGCGAGAACCGCGCCCGCACCGAGCCGAATCTGATTGCGCATTCTCATGGAGCGTAGTACTCCGTAATCGTCATCACACCGGAGCCTGCATCGAAGCTACGAAAGCTTAGGCGGCCGCCGGCGGTGATCTGGGCGTCTGGGGTGCTCCATTCGTTCGAGGCAAGGGTGTCGTCCGAGGCAGCCCCGCGGAAACTTTCTTGGGCCGTTAGCGCGTCAATTTTGCCGGCGACCTCGACCTTTTTGGCCGTTACGTCGCGGGCCCGAGCGCCTGCCGGCTCCATCTCGGCGAGGCTCGTTTGGACGTCTAGTTTATTTGCCGTCGCCACACGATTAGGACTGGCCAGCGCGGCCGCGGACTCTTTGCGGTCCGCCGGCGCGTCGGCAAAGCCCAGCCTTTGCTCGTTCTGGGCCGGTTCTGTCTGAGCTTCCCGTGGAGCCGCTACTTCCGCGAGAGAATCGGTTGGCGACAACGACGACTTCGGTTGGGGCTGCTTGGTAACTTGAATCACCAACACCAGACAGACCGCCGATGCGCATGCCCCGCTTACGCCCCAGATCCAGCGGGTTGTGGCCGATCTTGGCTCAGGTGTTGCGTTGGAAGCGGCGACTCGAATGTTGTGCGCTAGGGCATCCCAGTCGACATCGGGAACTTCGGCGAGCGCCGATAACTTGTCTGAAAGGTGGAAATACTCGGCCGCTTCCGTCTTGCATGCGCCGCAGGATTCCAAGTGGCGTTCGATCCGCCAGCGAGAGAGGGGACCGAGTTCACCTCCGGCGAAAAGGGCCAGGTCTTTCTCGGTGGGGTGTGCGGCTAACAGGTTCATGCCTTGCGCCCCTGGACGTATTTCTTGAACTTTACGCGGGCGTTCGCAATATGCGACCGGACGGTAGCCGGGGAGCAGCCGAGATGGCGCGCGACCTCGGAAGCTGGAAGACCTTCGACGTCACGAAGGATCAACGCGGCGCGTTCCCGTTCGGATAGAAGACGTAAACCGTCTTCAAGGTAGGAGTGCTGTTCCCGGCGTAAAACGCTCTGCTCCGGCGACTCAGTGGGCATTTCCGGGGCTTTTTCGATTTCCTCGAAGGTCACTCGCTTGCGCTTGCGGACGAAGTCAAGCGCCGTATTGACCGCGATGCGGCCCATCCACGGGGCTGATTTGGCGTCGTCTTTGAGTTGATCGCGGCGTTTGAGAGCCTTGACGAAGGCATCTTGAGTGAGGTCTTGGGCGTCGGGCACATTGCCAACAACCCGATAGATCAGCCGGAAGACGCGGCGCATGTGCGCCTCGATGAACGCTGCGTCGGCATCGGCGTGAGCCTCGCTTCGGAGTCTGACGTCAGGTTCGGTCCCCGTCATTGACTCGATTGCCGCAGACTTGTTCGCGATGGGTGGTAGGACAACGGTAGCCACTCGGGCCTCTGCCTCTCACAAGGAAAGACGAGTCTGGGCTGCAAAGCGTGGAATCGTTTTACCACAGTGGTACCCGAGTTCATGCAGGTCGCGAACCTCAGTGCTCATTGTAGGGATTCGGAACGGGCATCCACGTTGGGACGAGTGTACGATGAGGGGCACCAAAAAATGTCAACGCAGCAAAATGTCAACGCAGCGAATCTTTGAATACATGGCCGCGCATCGGCGCGCGATTGTTGACTGGACGAGGGCTCTCGTCGAGATTGAGTCGCCGACGAGTAACAAGCCGGCTGTCGATCGCGCGGCTGACTATGTAGCGGACGTGGTCGGCAAGTTTGCCGAGGTTACTCGATACGAGCAGCTCGTACAAGGCGATCATTTGCGGATCGAATTCGATATTCCGACCCAAGGCGACGGCCAGATTTTGGGCATGGGACATCTCGATACGGTGTGGGCACTCGGCACGATCGGGCGCATGCCTTGGCGCGAGCAAGACGGTCGATTGTGGGGGCCGGGGGTGTTCGACATGAAAGCCGGCGTCGCATATTTCGTCTTTGCGGCGAGGGCGCTGCGCGAGTTGAATATTTCCGCGCGGCGAAAATTCGTCGTCCAGCTCAACTCTGACGAGGAAATCGGCAGCCCTACTTCGAAGGCGTTTACCGAGGCCGAGGCCAAGCGTAGTGACACTGTGCTTGTCGCCGAGCCAAGTGCTGGACTTGAAGGAAACCTAAAGACCGCGAGAAAGGGAGGCGGCACCTTTCGAATCAACGTGCGCGGCCAGGCTTCGCACGCGGGCCTCGATTTTGCCGCCGGCGCCAGCGCGGTAGTTGAGTTGGCGCGTCAGATCGAGCGGCTAGCTTCGTGGACAGATGTAGGCAGCGGCGTCACGGTGAACCCGGGGGTTATTCGCGGGGGTAGCGCCTCTAACGTCGTAGCTGAGGAAGCTTGGTGCGATGTCGATGTCCGTACGCCCCGCAAGGATCAGGCTATTGACCTGGAGCGGCAATTTTTCTCGATCAAGCCATTTGACGAGCGCTGCAAGGTGACAGTCGCCGGCGGCCTCAAGCGCTTGCCGCTTGAGAGGACCGAGGGTGTCGCGCGGCTCTATGAGATCGCAAGGGAAATTTCGAACGAGATGGGCGTCGAGCTCGGCGAGGCCTCCGTTGGTGGGGGCTCGGATGGCAACACGACGGCCGCGTTGGGGATTCCCACTCTCGATGGACTCGGAGCCGTCGGGGAGGGGGCGCATGCGCTCAACGAGAGCATATTGATCGATCGTATCGCCGACCGCGCGGCGCTGATTGCCGCACTGATTGCGCGTTTGTGAGATTGCAACCATAGCCCGCATTTCTCACCACCTAACGGCGAAAGCACGCCATAGGTGCGCCACTACTTCGTTGCGCTCGATTGTCGTGCTCGACGGACTGTCGAGTACGCCTCCGCGCGCCAACCGTCGCCCGCCTCGTATTGACGCACCTCTCACGCACTTTCGTTCGCCACGTGGTGAGAAATGCGGGCTAGTGTCGGGATCGGGTACTGAGTGAGTCCGTTTGAGACGGAATATCTCATTCTATTATGAGGAGCCGCCGCGCCCGCGCGCGACGAACACCAGCTTGACGACGATGGCGATTAGCGCTGCCAAGAACCCGAGTAGCGTAATCGGCGGCAACGATCCCGGCCAGGTTGAAACATCAAACCAGCCGCTATAACCCATCGTGAGGGTATGACCGCAAGCCAGCGCGAGTGCCCAATATCCCATCCGTTGCGCACGCAGCCAGCGCTGTCCGCCCAGTGCCTCGTACATGTTCGGCAGCGTGGTAACTGCTGGGAAGAACAAACAACCAACCGCCAGTACGCCGAACAAGAATGTGAGTTCTCCGGTGAGATTCATCTTCCCGGACTCGTGGAATAACTTCTCGTAGTACGCCGGCGACAGCATGATGAAGCCCATGAAAATGTGCATCGAAATCATCGCGAAACCTGTCAGTCCAAAGAACTTCGCCATGGCGCGACGTCGACGCGAGTCACTCGGGTAGGGATCGAATAATTTTCCGACCAGATAGGACATCGAAATGAACACTACCCCGGCTAGTGCTAACGACTTGTTGACCACATATAGGGGCAGGTGGATCCACTCGACCCCTTTAAATACGTTGTAGCGGCCGATCGCGTAGACTAGGCACGCCCCCCATAGCACGAGGACCCAGGAGACGCGCGAATTTACCGGTAGGCGTACATCAGAACCGGGGTTCATGCGGCGCCCGGCGAGCGGAGTGCCACCAGGAGTGGACATTCCGTAGAGGTTAACGGAACTGGTGGGTCCGCGTCCAGCGAACGCACTAGCCCGAAACTTGATTCTTCGAGCTGCCCGCCAAATTGCTTGTTGGACGAAACGTTTCGCAGTACCGAGCCGCGCCGCCTCGCGGTGCGGTCCTCTCTGCGACGTGTGCACCGCACAGCGGCGCGGCTCGGTACTGCGAAGCGCAACGTCACCCCGCTGGCATCTCAAGTTTCACCCTTGATTGATGCGCCCAACCAAGGCGGGCGGTGTCCGGGCTAACCAGCACTTCTCAGCACGTAGTGAAAAATGCTGGCTAAGCGGGGCTAGCGATAGCCAGGGAAACACACGGTCTGCAGGTACTTTGCGGCCTCACGGTCGAAGAGGACGGCAGAGATGCACATCGACTCCTGGCTAACTGTCCAGGCGTTTACCACGTTTTGGCCCGGGCCTTGGCGCCGAGCGATGAAGACGGCGTCTTCGGGAAGCTCCACCACGGCCTTTTCCTTGGTTGCGAAATTCCAGTAGGTGATTCGCTCCGGCGGCTGGGGCGTCATGGGCATCACGCCCGGATCTTGTACCTTGGCGATCACGTAGCCACCCATGAACTGGATGGCACTCCCTCTAGTCCCTCTAGCGAATACGCGACCGCCATCGGAATTGTAGTGTCGGGTTGTGCCTTTGTCGATGTCGATTCCTAGGACACCTTGGTTGCCCGACCGATTTTGGGGCCCGTCGGTCGCGAGGGCGAACAGCCAGTTGCCGACCGTAACCGTGTTGTTGTTGAATGTAAACCCGGCGGCGCCATCGAGATTGTCAATCGTTCTCCAAGTTTTCGCAGCCATATCGAAGACGTAAAGCTTCGACGCCGGCTCGGTGGAGGCGTGGTCAGCGTTGGGATAGATCATGTAGCTGCCGACCTGAAAGCGTCCGCGGCGGGCGTCAATCGGGCCGGGCGCCGCATAATATGACACGGCGTCCGTCGAAGAGTCGAGCAAGGCGACACCACCGCCGACGCAAAATTCACCGTTGGCCTCGCGAACCGGGCCACGAAGAAGGGTCTCGCTCGCCGCGAATCCGATTGAATCGGTTACCAGGCTCGCCCGTTGCGCAAGCCCTTGAATGGCGGCGCAAGGCATCGGGAAGATTCCGTCGAGAGGGATAACCGACGTGGTCAAAAACGAGTGCGCTTTTCGGCTAGGTTTGTCCTGCGCGAGTGCGTCCAGCTCCACAGCGGTAAGTTTGACGATTGCGGCTTGCGTGCCGTCCGCATTTTCCGCGAACGTGTATGCCGCCGTCGCATCGGCTGCCGCAGGCATCTGGAAGGTGGAAAATTGTTGCCCTTGAAACCGCTCGGCAGGGTTTTGCCTGTTCGGAGGCAACACGATTTGCGATGGAATCAGCGGCTTCCAACCGTCGGGGTACGGTGCGTCTGTCTCCAACTCGGCGTCACTGTCAACCATCGCAAAGACAGCCTGTGTGGGGTCGGGCAGCTTATCAACCATCACGAAGGCGCGGTCGCCGTCGCCGAAGTTCGCTAGCCGGGAGGCCCTAACGGCGAGCCCGTCTACGCTGAAAGTGTCGAACTCAACAGCAGCGTTGGTTTCAACTACTTCCTGCTCGAACGTCCACGGATTGACATTGATTGCGGCGGTCGGGTCGGGTAAAACCGCGCGTATGTTGCCACGCGTCGTCTGCACGCCGGCGGCTGCCGCCGCGCCCGCTCCTCCTCCCCCCCCCGCCGTTGATGCGGAGAGCCGACTGCGCGAGTTGCACGTCATTGCGAGCGCCGACAGCGTTGACGACGAGGACACGCGTCGAGACGCCGGAGTCTTGTTCGGTTCCTTCAGGCGAAAGCGCCGCTGCCTCGGCCATAAAAAGTGCGAGGTTGGCGCTACCGCGAGGGGCGAGAAATGCTGTCTGGGCCGCGCCGCCCGCGTCGGGGTCAGTTGGGAACACGCAGCCATCAATGGGCGTGACTCCGCCATCCCGCATGTCGACCAGTTGTACCTCGGTGAAGCAGAAGTCGCTGTTGTCGAAGACTCCGCTGACGCCCAGAAAACGGCCGTTAAGGCTGCTCGCCGTGATCTGGCTTGCGTTTGCGGCACTCGCCGGAATGGGGATCGTGGTGACTTCAGGCGCGCCGCGGGGACCAAGCGCCGAGAAGTTCGCGCGGCGATTGCCGGAATACCATTGCAGTGGGTCGCCCGGCCGCGCGCCCTCGGGATAGAGAATCGCGGCCTGCACCAATGACACAAATTGTGGACTGGCGATCGAAAATATCACCGTGGCAGGGATGCCTCCGATCCACACGCGCTGCTCGCGCAGCGTACTCGCGAAATTGGGTGCGCCGGGGCCTGCCTCGCCACTGCGGACGTCGATGATGTTGACGCCGTCGGTGGAATAAGGTCCGAAGCCCGTCGCGAAAACTACGAGGGCCTCGTTCACGGCCGGTAGACGCTCTGCCCTCACGAAACTGAAATCAGTGTATTGGGCGATCGTTTCGCCGCGGCCACCCGGTACTAGCGTGAAAATATTGGGCTGTGCGGCGCGGATGCGGATCTTGGCAGGCGCGCTGTCGACCCCGTTGCGACGAATGATCAGCTCTAAGACTGGGGCACCGGGCTGCCCCTCAGCCGGCAAAAAATCCCAGGGCACTTGGCAGTTGATCTGACCGGGGGACGCAAAAAACAGAGGGGCGGCAACGCCATTGATGAGCACCTGAGCGCCACCAAGTGCAGTGGGCAGCGGGATCGCCGACGCCAGAACAAAATCGTCGGCCAAATCGCCGCCAAATACCGACAAGATTCCACCGGCGCCAACGCTCGAAAGCGCGGGTGTGAAGGTAATTCCGTTCACTGCGCTACGCGGACTGACCACGGGTGTTTGCGCAAATGCGCCGGTTCCCAAAACCAGCAGTACGCAAACGGACTTCAGAATGCGAGAAAGCATCAACTTCTCCTCCACTACTTCACTTCAAATTGCTTAGGCAAGACCGGACCGGCCACGCGGCTAGTCTGTCCCGTTGTCGGTCCCTATACCGAGGGCTTTCATCTTGCGATACAAGTGACTTCGCTCAAGCCCCAGAGCCGACGCCGCGCGGGTCACGTTTCCCGCAGTTGATTCGAGCGTTTGCAGTACATAGTCACGTTCGTAGGCCTTTCTCGCCTCCTCAAGGCTCGTAAATCCAGGCGAATCGGAACGCGCAGTTCGACTGCGACGCCCCGACAGCGGAATCTGGGCCGCACCGATCTGCCCTCGAGGGTTCAAGATGACAATCCGCTCCATAAGGTTACGCAGTTCGCGGACATTTCCCGGCCAGGTCTGCGATGAAAGGGCATCGCAGGCCTCAGCCGTCAGTGGACAGGGCCGGCGGCCGTACGCCCGAGCGAATTCATCGAGAAAGTATTGCGCTAGGACCGGGATGTCTTCCGAGCGCTCTCGTAGCGGCGGCACGTAGAAGGGGACGACGTTCAAGCGGTAGAAAAGGTCTTCGCGAAAATTGCCGCCTTCGATCTCCGCCTCAAGGTCTTTGTTTGTAGCCGCGATGACGCGAACATCAACCTGGACGGTGCGCCCGGACCCTACCGGCTCGAAGCGCTGTTCTTCAAGGACTCGCAGCACTTTGGCCTGGGTGTTGAGGCTCATGTCGCCTACCTCGTCCAGAAACAAAGTTCCACCGTCCGCCTGCTGGAATTTTCCTGTCTTTTCTTCGCCGGCGCCGGCAAACGAGCCTTTGCGGTGGCCGAAAAGTTCACTTTCGATCAGTTCCTCTGGGATTGCGGCGCAGTTTACCTCGATGAAACTCGCCGCCGAACGATCGCTTCTGGCATGTATCGCGTGGGCGGCTAGCTCTTTGCCACTGCCGCTTTCACCGTAAATCAGCACGCGTCCATTGGTCGGCGCCATCAGGTCGATCTGTTGGCGCAGGGCCTTCATTGGGATTGAGTCACCAAGGATTCGGTACTTGGAACGGACCGCGGCTTCAAACTCTTCATTGCGGACCGCGAGCTGCCGGTGCTCAAGCGCATTACGCACCGCTACGGTTACTTTGGCGATGGAGAGCGGCTTTTCGAGAAAATCGTAAGCTCCGAGTTTGGTGGCGCGAACGGCGGTTTCAATATTGCCGTGCCCAGAGATCACGATGACCACCGGTATGCGCGCGGAGTCCGTTTTAGTGATGCGCTCCAACGTTTCGAGGCCGTCGATGCCGGGCAGCCAAATATCGAGCAGCACGACCGGAAAGGTGCGGGTAGCTAAGCGGTCGAGACAAGCTTCTCCGCTCTCGACGGATTCGACTTCGTAGCCCTCGTCCTCGAGGATTCCGGTCAACGTTTCGCGTATGCCGAATTCGTCGTCAACGACGAGCACGCGGCCCTTAGGCTTTTCGCTCAAGCGATGACCCCCTCAGCGTCAGCCACGCGGGCGGCTACGGTCGGCAGTTCGACGATAAAGCGAGTTCCGGTCGGCTGATTGTCTTCGACGCGGATGGTGCCGCGGTGATCTTGGATGATGCGCCGGACGATCGGTAGACCGAGGCCGGTGCCGCGCTCTTTGGTGGAGAAGTAGGGCAGAAAGAGCTTCTGCTTATTCTCGGTGGAGATACCGGGGCCTGAGTCGGAAACGACGAGTTCGACGAAATCGGCATCGGCGGGAGCGCTGGTGGATACGGCAACTTCCTTTACCCAACAGCCCTCGACGGCTTCGGCGGCATTGTCGATCAAGTTCACGATTACCCGCTTGATGGGCTCAGGGTCGATCAGAGCATCCGGAAGGTCGGCGGCCGTCTCTACCTGAAGCTTTACGCCGGGCAGGCGGCCCTCGAATACACTGACGGCGGCGCGGACAACGGTATTGAGATCGACGCCTTCGGGGCGCAGCGCGGGGAATCGGGCAAGGTCAGAGAACTCGTTGACGAGGGTCTTGAGCGACTGCACCTCGCGCGCGATGGTGCTTGTCGATTGATCGAGGCGCTTCTGTATTGCTACGCGCTCTTGGGCGTCGTTTGCCTCGTCGTAGCGGGTCAGCAAGCGGTCGATGCGCTCGGCGGCGAGTGCGATCGGGGTCAACGGGTTCTTGATTTCGTGTGCGAGACGACGCGCTACTTCCTGCCAAGCGGCGGATCGTTGGGCCCGCAGAATCTCGGTCGTATCTTCGAATACAACTACGAAACCATGGTCGGCGGCTTCAGATTCCAACGACGAGACGGTCACGCTCAAATGCATAATGTGGCCCAGACGCTCGATCTCGAAGTTGCGGTTGGCGATGCCGGTCCGCCGGGCGCGCTTGAGCATGTGTTCGAAGGCGGTGCGATCGGAATCGGAAAACAGATCGAGAATGTTCGTGGAGCTTGAGACGGAACGCGGCGCGAAGATACGCCCGGCAGACTCGTTGAACTTGAGGATCTCGCCTTCGTCCGAAACTGAGATCACGCCGGGTGTGATGCTTTCAAGAATGGCGTTGATGAAACGCCGACGCGAATCGAGCTCGGTGTTGGCGAGGGCGAGGTCTGTGTTGCTGCGCTGGAGCTGGTCGGTCTTGGCCTCTAGTGTCTGGCCCATTCGGTTGAACGACTCGACCAAGCCTGCAAGCTCGTCGATCGCGGGTGTTTGTACGCGGTAATCGAGATGGCCGCCGGCGAATTCGCCCGTCGCGGTGACGAGCGCTTCAATTGGCCGGATGATCTGCTTTGAGGCGAACAGCGCCAGCCAGACGGCGACAAAGGCGATGAACAGCGTCACCAGTGCGAGCATTGACGCTGCCGAGCGCCAGAACGGTGAGCGCCCACCTTCCAGTTCCTTCCAGCGCTCAGAATATGCTTTCATCAGCGCAAGCTCTTTTAAAATCTCGTCCGGAATCTTCCACGCGATGAGAGCCGTTCCAACTTCGATGCCCTTGGAGTAGACCGGCGCGGTGGCAAAAACCATGTCGAGGGAGATTCCAGATGCCCGATCATTATCCTCGGGTTCGGGTAACAGCCAACTTGTCGGTCCGCTGACGACTTCGCCCTGTAGGACCTCAACGACGGGCTCTCTGGAGTTTGGGCGCAACAGAGCCAGATATTCAGCGTTGACTTGCCGAACCAAGCGTTTCAGCTCATCGGAAACCTCGCGCGTGGCCAACGATTCGGCAGCGGCCGGATTGACCGCGATCGCATCGACGTCGTGTTGCGTCTTGCGCAGAATCACGTCGTTGGCGTGCGCCGTAACTGCTTCGGCTCCCCTCAAAACTTCGACTGTCGGTTGACTGAACCATTTGTCAACGTTGCGGTTGAGCAGAACGATTGAATATGTGAGATGGACTGCTAAAGGAACGACCGAGAGAGCCAGAGCCGCGACTACGAGCTTGGTCTTGATGTGCGCCCCGAGCTTGTTTTGACGGCGCTCGATGTAGACCTTGAGCAGGTTTCGACCGACGACAAAGGCCAGAGCGAGAGTGCCAATGACAACAAACGTTGACAAGCCCCACAGAACGAACGTAACCGTCGTGTTTTCGGGCCGAACGTCGCCGAAATCCAGCGAGGTCTGCCAGAAAGACAGGCCTATGAGCGCCGCCAGGGCCAGTCCCGTGGCAACGAAAGAAATTAAATGGCCGCGCTTGGTCAACCTGTGGGTATTCTAGCTTGCGCGCCGCACAAATATGGCTGACCGATACGAACTACGCTAGCCAACTCGTCTCCGGACCCTCGACCGCTTTGAAGTGCTCGACCACCTCGGTGCGCAGCCTATTGACGGTTTCCGCGTGCTCCGGGTCTTCAAACAAATTGTTTATTTGATCGGGGTCGTTCGTGCGGTCGAATAAAATGCCGTCGGCGTCTTTTACGAGCGCGAACTCCCAATCGGGCGTGAAGACGCCGGCGCGTTCGAGCGAACTATGGTGGATCCAAGCACGGTTGCCGGGCGAGCCGTCAAACATGTCGTTGCCTTCCTCTCGCCCGGATGTTTCGATGCCGGCCAAACGGCAGACAGTCGGCAGAAGATCGACGCTTGCGACCACGTCGTCAACCACGGTCCCGGCATCGATTTTCTCGGGATAACGCGCCAGCATCGCCACATGGTGTGCCGTCTCGTAGAGCTGGTTCTTGTTGTATAGGCCGTGCTCGCCCATGTAATTGCCATGGTCGGAGGTGAACAAGACGATCGTGTTGTCGAGTTGGCCGCTGTCGCGTAAGGCCGCGAGAATGCGTCCGACATTGTCATCAATACAGCGGATCATTCCGCAGTACTGCGCCATGCGGTTCTTGAAAATTTCGACGCGCTTTGGGTCGTACGCGTCTTTGACTCGTTCAGCGGAAACTCGTGACTCTCTGGCAGCGTCGGCCCAGTCCGGCAGGTCCTGTTCGAAAAGCGTCGAGGGAGGCTCCATTGCCTCGGCGTTGAACATGGTGTCGTACGGCGGCCCTACGGTATACGGCGTGTGTGGATCGGGGATGCTCAGGTAGTAGAAAAACGGATTGTCTCGGGATCGCTCGACGAATTCGATGCACTTGTCAGCGATCCAATCCGTGAAGAATTCGCCTTCGCCGTCAACGTTGTAGTCGATGTCGGGCATGCCGTCAGGTTCAGCGGGCTCGGCCACTTCTCTTCCGAAGCGTGCCTTCGATCGATTCTCGGGCCAACCCGTCGGGCGCTCGGCGATCCGCTTCCAGTGGCCGCGGTTGTACATCCACTGGCAGTCGTCGAATCCCATCGATCGTTCTACCGTCATCCAGCCCGGCTTGGGTAGCCCATCGAGGTGCCACTTGCCGGCCATGCCGGTCTCGTAGCCGGCGCGACGAAACAGTTCAGCGATCGTGACTTGGTCGCGGCTGAGTTCGATGTTGTTCGTGTAAGCACCGTGCTGGTGCGGGTAGCGGCCCGTCATCAGGCAGCCTCGTGAGGGCGTGCATACCGCGCTGTTGACGAAGAAATTGTTGAAAATCGCGCCGTCGTGGCCGATTGAATCGATGTTTGGGGTGCCGATGATCTTGCCGCCGTAGGCGCCGAGCGTCCAGTGCGAGTGCTCGTCGCTGTAGATCAGCAGGACGTTGGGTTTGGGCGGCATCGGCTCGGTTTTAGTGCCACACCCCGCCGCGGTAGCTGCTGCTAGACCACCTCCCGTTCGCAAGAAGTCGCGTCTATTCATGCGGCGGATTGTAGCAGGGTGCCTGAACGCCGATGCCGGCCCGCATTTCTCACCACGTGGCGAGCTGGATTGACCAACCTCGTTAATCTCTGAAAACATGTTTGCTAGATGAGCGCGCCTCCAACGGAGACTGTTCTCGGCCTAGTGCAGATGGCTTGCAACCAGACGCCCGACGCCAATCTCGCTAGCGCGCTGGTTCGCATTGCCGAGGCTGCAAGTCAAGGGGCACAAATTGTTTGCCTCCCGGAGCTATTTCGATCGCACTACTTCTGCCAGGAAGAGGACGCAAGCGGGTTTGACCTCGCGGAGCCGATTCCGGGCCCAACCAGCGATGCCCTTTCGAGCGCCGCTAAACAGCACGGCGTCGTTATCGTCGGTTCCGTTTTCGAACGCCGCAGTGCCGGCGTTTATCACAATTCATCCGTAGTCATAGACGTCGACGGAGAACTACTAGGCATCTACCGAAAGATGCATATCCCAGATGACCCGCTCTACTACGAGAAGTTCTACTTCACGCCTGGTGACCTGGGTTTTCGCGTATTCGAGACGCCGTTCGGGCGAATCGCACCACTGATCTGCTGGGACCAATGGTATCCAGAAGCGGCGCGGCTCGCGGCGTTGGCCGGCGCGGAAATTTTAGTCTATCCGACGGCGATTGGCTGGCACCCGGGCGAAAAGCAAGAGTGGGGCGAGCGGCAGTATGAGGCCTGGCAGACGATGCAGCGGTCGCACTCAATCGCGAACGGCGTATTTGTGGCCGCGATCAATCGTGTCGGTCTCGAACGGCCGTTGGAGGCCTCGGCCGAGCGCCCCTCAAACTACGCCGGACTTGAGTTCTGGGGGCGCTCATTTGTGTGCGGAGCGCTGGGCGAAATCATATCGCAGGCGGAGGCTGACGAAACCGTGCTGCTAGCCCGCTGCGATCTCAGCGAGATTGAGCAGACGCGTCGTCACTGGCCATTCCTGCGCGACCGTCGCATCGATGCCTACTCCGATCTCGTGAAGCGAGTAATTGATTGAAGCGTCAAAAGCCACCTGCGATTCGAATGCCGGCCGAGTGGGAGTCGCATGAAGCGACTTGGCTCGTTCGCCCGCACAACGCCCGCGATTGGCCCGGGAAGCTTGCGGCGATTCGCTGGGTCTACGTCGAAATCATCCGTCATCTTCATGTCAATGAAACGGTCTGCCTGGTGGTGCAGGACGCCAAAGGCCGCGCCGGCGCGAAGCGCTTCTTGAGCCGCAGCGGTGTCGATGTTGAGCGCCTTCAGTTTGTGATTAAGTGCACCGACCGCTCGTGGGTACGCGACTCGGGGCCGACCTTTGTGACAGACGAGGGGAAGCTGCGCGCCGTGTCGTGGAAGTTCAACGCCTGGGCAAAATATTCAAACTGGAAACGCGACGCGACGCTCGGGCGTGTGATTGCCGATCATGCGCATGCCGAACTCGTGACACCCGTGGCAAAGGAAAGCCCAGTGGTGATGGAAGGCGGCGCGATCGACAGTAACGGCCTTGGCACGCTTTTGACCACTGAAGAGTGTTTGCTCTCGACGGATCGTCAGATTCGCAATCCCAAGCTCAACCGTGATGATATAGAGCAGGTTTTCGCCGACCACCTAGGCGTGCGAAAAGTCTTGTGGCTCGGTCGAGGCATTGCCGGCGACGATACGCATGGCCACGTCGACGACATCGCTCGATTCGTCGGAGCGCGGGTAGTGCTGGCTGCCATCGAATCAGATTCGTCGGACGAAAACTACGCTCCGTTAAAAGAGAACCTGAAACGGCTGGGCCGGGCAACTGACCAGGACGGCCGTTCCCTTGAGGTTGTAACCTTGCCGATGCCTAGGCCGCTCTACTTCGATGGAGTGCGTCTGCCCGCAAGCTATCTGAATTTCTACGTCGCTAACGGATTGGTGTTGGTGCCGACGTTCAACGATCCGAATGACCGCGTCGCGCTTGGCATTCTGGCTGAGTGCTTCCCTGATCGTGAGGTTTGCGGCATCCACTGCGTCGACATGGTTTGGGGGCTGGGGACGCTGCACTGCTTGACGCAGCAGCAGCCCGCTCTAAGCCAAAGTTCAAGCTAAAGCCAGCGACGCGGTGAAGCGCGACGTTTACTCTTCCTTCGGTAGAACGCCCGCGAAATAGAACGGCCGCCATTGTGTCTGGCCGACCCGACGCATCACCTTGAACGCTACGTCGTCACCGGGATTGAGCTCTCGTCTAATGTCTCGGATATCAGAGGCCGACGAAACACTCTGGCGATTCATGGCCACGATGATGTCGCCTTCCGCTAGGCCGACATCGTCCCCGAAGGAAGCGCGCTCGACCGCCGTTACTAAGACACCTTCGTCTTCTTCGTAATTCAGGTTCTCGCGCGATTCGTCGGTCAGGTTTTGGACGGTGATGCCAAACTCGACTTTCGTCTCTTCGGGTTCTTCCGGTTCGCCAGTTCTACCGAATGCGCTCGAACTGAACAGTTTCTCGCGGTCTTCGATCGTGAGACTGAGGCTCACCTGCTTGGCTTCGCGAACGACCTCGACCGGAACGGTGGACCCCACTCCGGTAGCGGCGACGACCTCGATTAAATGATCGCCACTTTTGATCGCGATTCCGTTGATATGAGTGATGATGTCCTCAGCCTTCATGCCGGCCTTGTCGGCGGGTCCGCCCTCGACAACCCGTCCGACGAAAACTCCCCCTTGTTTCGCGCCGTAGGTACGCAATAGGGCGGGATCTTGGGTGCTGCTGAATTCGATTCCGATCGAGCCGCGAGCAACGCGCCCGTACTTAATGAGCTGGTTGTAGACGTTGACCGCTATGTTGGAAGCCAGAGCAAACCCGAGACCGTCGTAGCCGCCCGTACGCGAAATGATTGCTGTGTTAATACCAATAATCTCGCCGCGGATGTTCAGCAGCGGCCCGCCGCTGTTGCCGGGATTGATCGCCGCGTCGGTTTGGAGAAACTTTTGGAATGGTCTGCTGACCGCGGCCATGTTCACCTCGCGCGATTTCGCGCTGATGATGCCGACAGTTACTGTTTCTCGATAGCCGAATGGAGAGCCAATCGCTATGGCCCAGTCGCCAACGTTGACGACATCAGAATTCCCGATGGGCGCCGGCTTGGGATTTTCTTTATCGGGCACGTGGATAACGGCGAGATCGGTTTCCTCGTCCGAGCCAATCACCTTGGCGTCGTATTCGGTGTCGTCGTCGACAAAGCGCACGCGAATCCGGTCGGCATCAGCTACGACGTGCTGGTTGGTGATGATGTAGCCCTTTGGGTCGACGATCACACCGGAGCCTTCACCGGGGCCGCGGCGTCGCCGGTTGGGACGGTTTGGGCCATTAGGCGTGCCGAAGAACCTGCGGAAGAAATCTTCCATGTTGTTGGGTGCGTCTTCGCCGGATTCCGGCTCACGGCGGCGCTCGTCGCCCGGCTCAGGCAACGATTCGACGCGGATATTGACAACGGAGGGGCGTAGCCGCTTGGCAAGTGCAGAGAACTGGTTCTCGACCGGGTCAGCCTTCGGCACCACTAGCGGAGTCGCGTCGGAAACCGGTTCTCCATCTGGTGCCGCGCCGACGTCATCGGAGACGACGGTCCCGATCAGAATGCCGATCACGAGCGTACAGAGAATGAGGGCGGTGGGTAGAAACTTCTTTTGGAACAGTTGCTCGAACACGTTTGCCATAGCTTTATAGACGCACCTTAGGCCGCATTGGTAAAACCACGGCCCAGAAATATTATATCGACCGGTCAGGTTTCGAACGGCGCAAATCTCTGTTCGGCGCTGTTTTGCTACGCCGCGGCAGCTTGATTGCGCGAGGTCGTAACCCAAATATACCCGCCGAGAGCGACGAGCAAAACGGCAACTATTTGAGTGGTGCTGATAACGCCACCGACGAGGATGGTCCGGGCGCCGTCTTCGCGAAAGAACTCGACGCAGAAGCGGAATGCCGAATAGAGCAGTAGGTAGCGGCCTAGAATCGACCCGGTCGCGTGGGGCTTTCCGAAGGATCGTAGTAGGTAGAGCCCAATAAGCGCGGTACCGAACGCTTCATAGAGCTGCGTTGGGTGAAGGTGTAGCCCCAGCGGAACTCCGGTGAATTCGTGAGCTCCGACGTCAGTGAACGTCACTGCCCAAGGCACGTCGGTCTCTTGGCCCCAGCAGCAGCCTGCCGCAAAGCACCCCAGCCTGCCGATTGAGTGGCCGATGGCGGCTCCGGGCGCCAGCGCGTCGGCTGTTGGCAGCCAGGGCAGGCCGACTTTTCTGGTGTAGATGACCGCGACGGCCAGCGCCGCCAAGAGTCCACCGTAGAAGACTCCGCCTGCGCGCAGGGCCGAAAGCGAAAATAGCCGACTGAAATCGGCGGAGTAGTAGCCCCAGTTGTCAAAGATCATGAAGACCTTCGCGCCGATGATCGCTGCCATCGCGATGTAAACGCCAAGGTTGGTGACTTTCTCCGGATCGAGTTGCGAGCGTTTGGCTAGTCTGCCGGCGATCGTTAATCCGACCAGAAAGCCAAGCGCGACGAGCACTCCGTAGGTAGGGATCGAGAACGATCCAATGGTGAGGAGGCGTGGGCACATAGAAATTTCTGAGAAGCGAGGGTTAACCCGTAGTGTGCGGTTCTAGCTCGTACCGGGTCAACTGACGGGCGATTGGATTCCCACGAAAAATTGTGTAGTTCGCGCGACGTTCTCGAAACGCTACCCACTCATACGGAATCCTTTTACCCATCCGAATCGCCGATCGTCGCTCGCGATGTGGTGAGAACTGCGGACTTCCGCGCTCGGCGCTATCGATCGTTCAGCAGCTCGTCCGCGAGCCAGTAGTCCGTGCGGTCTTTGTGGCGCTCGCGGATGCGTCGCACGGTTGCCTCGGAGACCGGCTTGGCCGCTTTCCCTAACGTCGTTCGGACAAATGAAACCAGCTCCGCCACCTGTTGGTCTGAAAGTATCGCGCCGAAGCTCGGCATCTCGCGATTGTAGACCTCACCGTTCAACTCGATTCGCCCACGTACTCCGTGCAAGACGATTTTGACTAGGCGTTCCTCGGGGCCGTCGACCCACGGAGAATTGTGAAGCGGCGGCGCCGCGCCCATCCCTTGACCGTCGTACTGGTGGCAGGCGGCGCAGTAGTTATTGAAGGACTTCTCGCCTGGTTTCTCCTCGGTCTGCCCAAACGCCACCGTGCCGGCAACGAGCAGCGCGAAAGTTGCGCCGAAGATCGAAGTGAAACGCATCCGGGGCTTGATCGCGGACAAGAGTCTCATTGTTCGGCCGAGTGGCGGTGGGTCCGTGCTGAAATCGCTACAAAGAACCGGAAACATCTCGATTGTCGAATCCCTAAACTTCAAATTTAAGCTACTAGATTCTCGCGTAGCACGCTTGGATGTCGGGCTGCAATACGCAACAAAGCTCTCGCGGGACCGTCAGGTGTTCGCCGGCCCTGCTCCCAATTCCGTAACGTGTGGACGCTGATGCTTAGCGCTTCGGCGAAGTCTTCCTGTGTGAGATTGGCGAATCGGCGGAGCGCGACCACGTCCTTTGCTGGATCGATTTGACCTCGAATGATGCGTTCACGCTGGCGTTTTGGAATCGCGCGCGCGAAATCGGTTTCGGTCAATTCGCGAATGTCATCACTCATACGCCCCCCCAAGTGTAGATGGAAAGATTGCACTTCTTTTTTGGTAGCCGGTCTCGCACTCAAAATACGGATGATGTCATCGATGCGCTCCGTGTAAACCACTACGATGACGCCCCTACTGATAGGGCCGATCGCAATGAATCGGTGTTCCTCGCTTGAGTGTTCCCAATCGTAGATCTCAAGATAGTCATCGTCGCTTGTAAGAAGTTCTTTCGCATCGTCGAATGAGAGTCCGTGCTTTTCTTTGTTGGTGCGGTTCTTGGCCGCGTCCCACTCGAACTTCAATCTCAGGTTATACGCCATTGACTTAGTACGTCAATGACTGACGAGTGCTAACACAATGAGGAGAATTGACGGCTTAGTGCTCCGTCGCTTTCTCCGCGCCCAGCCCGGTATTGGCGCGAACACTGAATTCGATGTATTTTTCTTCCGCCGATGGCTCGTTCGAAAATACGGACCCTAGATAGGCTGCCAGAAATCCAAACGGGATGCTGACGAGTCCGGGGTTCTTGAGTGGGAAGAGCGTCGGCATCTGAATCATCCGGCGGGCCGCCCCGGCAACTTCGGGGCCATCGACGCCCATGAAGCTGGGACTGACTAGGATGAGCGCGATCGAAGAAAGCAGTCCGCCGGCCAAGCCCCAGACTGCCCCACGGGTTGTGAATTTCCGCCAATAAAGAGAGAACAAGATGACAGGCAAGTTCGCCGACGCCGCCACCGCGAACGCTAGGCCCACGAGAAACGCAACATTCGCCGTTGGGCCTAAGCCAACGGCGATGGCAATCGAAACCGCCCCGACGACAAGCGCGGTCCAGCGCGCCACGCGCACCTCTTCGCCTGGCGAGCGCTCGCGGCCGTGGTGAATCACGTTGGTGTAGAAGTCATGCGCGAACGACGTCGAGGCGCTGATCGTCAATCCCGCCACAACCGCCAAGATCGTTGCAAACGCCACAGCGGATATAAACGCAAAAAATACGTCACCCGCCAGGGCCTGTGCCAACAGCGGCGCGCTCATGTTGATGCCACCGTTATCGGAGATTGCGTTGCGTCCGACGATCGTAGCGGCCCCGAATCCCAAAAACGTCGTCATGATGTAAAAGGCGCCGATCAGAAGCATCGCCCAGAAAACGCTTACACGCGCGGTCTTGGCGTCCGGAACGGTGTAGAAACGGATCAGGATATGTGGCAGGCCGGCGGTTCCGAAGATCAACGCCATGCCGAGCGAAATGAGGTCCAGCGCTCCGTACGGCGGCTTGTAGTAGAGCCCCGGGGTTAGGAAATTCTGCGTGATAGTTTGGCCGTCGAGTTGGTAACTGACTTTACTGGTAGCGTCGAACAGCGCTCCGAGGTCGAACCCGAAGTGCGCAAGTACGAGCACGCTTAACAAGAACGTGCCGCTCATGAGCAAGACCGCTTTGACGATCTGTACCCAAGTCGTCGCCAGCATGCCGCCGAAAACGACGTAGACGATCATCAGCATGCCGACCCCGGTTACGGCGCCGGTGAAACCAATGCCGGAATCAGCCAGCAGCAGGTTCACCAAGGCGCCCGCCCCGACCATCTGCGCAATCATATAAAACGTCGAAACCGTTAGGGTGCTCAGCGACGCCCAGGCCCTTACAGGCCGCTCGCGCAGGCGATATGCAAGAACATCAGCCATTGTGTACTTGCCCGTGTTACGTAGCGGCTCGGCGACCACAAAGAGCACGGTGAGATACGCGACGAGGAAGCCGACGGAGTACATGAAACCGTCGAAGCCGTAAAAGGCAATGAGCCCGGCTATCCCTAAGAACGAGGCGGCGCTCATGTAGTCGCCCGAGATTGCAAGTCCGTTCTGCCAGCCGGTGATCCGCCGGCCGGCTGCGAAGTAGGCGCTCTCGCCTGAGGATTTACCCGCCGCCCAGTAAGTGATTCCTAGGGTGGCCGCGATGAAGGCCAAAAACATCAGCAAGGGAAGCGACACGTTTATTCGGCTCCGTTCCCGTCGAAGGTATCCGCCAGGACTTTTTCGGTCATTCGATCAAATCGCTTCGAGATGCGCATATAGAAATAGGCGAGTGCCCAAGCCATCAAGAATTGCGAAAAAGCAAAGAGGTACGCCCAGTTGACGACACCCCACACTTCGCGTTGCATCAATTGTGGCCAGTAGCCGACGAGCACCGGCAGTGCGAAGTAGTAGATGACGAAGAATGCCGTCGCGGCGATAACGAAACGCATTTTCTCAACAACCATCTGCTGATAGTCGGGCGAGTCGTGGATACGGTCCCATTGATTCTTAGGCAAAGTGCTAACAAGGATACACGGTTGCGAAGATGTGCGCGCGAGTGCGTCTTGTCCAATACAAGATGAGCCTGACGGGGATCCGTTGGGTGGTCAGGAACAGAGCAGCTGCGGGCGATGGGAGTCGCCGTGCAGCAAGCCGAATCGCTGAGTCTGGAGCAGATCGAGTGTTTTCTCGACGGGTGCCAATCCGTCGCCTTCGAGGGCGGCAATCGAAGCGACAAATATGCGCTCGTCGAAAGCGTCTTGAAGCGGCATCACTATGCCGACCAGAAGCGCTCCGTCAAGGGTCTCCTGCGGCGTTATCTCGCTAAGCTCACGGGCTTAAGCCGCGCGCAACTCACCCGCCTGATCGGACAGTTCTTGCACACGCGTTGCGTCCGTCCGAGGGCCTATCGGCGGCGCCGTTTTCCCAGCAAGTACACACGCGCCGACAGCGTCTTACTGGCGCACGTCGATCGAGTTCATCAGCGCCTCTCGGGGCCGGCCACCCGCCGCATTCTCCAACGCGAGTTCCAGATCTACGGCCGCAAAGAGTTTCGACGCCTGGCCGAATTGTCCGTGGGCCAGCTGTACAACTTGCGAAAAAGAGCCGTCTACCAACGTCACAGTTTGCATCTCGACAAGACCCGTCCCACGCCCGTTGCGATCGGCGAACGCCGCCAACCCGAGCCGCGAGGACGTCCGGGCTACCTGCGCATCGACACCGTGCACTCGCCCGAACAGGAAGGCGAAAAAGGCGCCTACAGCATCAATGTGGTCGACGAAGTGACGCAGTGGCAGGCCGTCGGCTGCGTCCAACGCATCAACGAAAATCACCTCATTCCCTTGCTGGAAGGGCTTTTGGAACAATTTCCATTTATCGTTCGCGGCTTTCACTCCGACAATGGCAGCGAATTCGTCAACCATCAAACCGCTAAACTGCTCGAGAAGTTGCGAATTGAATTTACGAAGTCGCGCGCGCGCCGTTCGAACGACAATGCCTTGGTCGAAACCAAGAACGGCGCGGTGGTGCGCAAGTGGATGGGCTACCAGTTTTTGCCCTCGGAAGCGACGCAGGCGATCGACACCTTCTACCGCCAGTGGCTCAACCCGTACTTGAATTTTCATCGCCCATGCGCTTTCGCCAGCGAGCGCCGAGACCGCCGCGGCAAGTTGCGCAAGGTGTACGCCGAGTGGAGCACGCCGTGGGAAAAGCTGCTCAGCCTGCCCGCCGAGCAGCGCGGCCTGCGCGCGGATCGCTCGCTCAAGAAGCTCCAAGCGCGAGCGGACACTTGTTCCGACACCGAGTTTGCCGAGCAACTCGACGCTCAGCGCAACGAACTGCAACGCGTCTGCAAAGACCTCGCGATCTGCTGGCGCACGCGCTAGACAACGCCCCGACCCGAGGCGTTGTCGGCTCCTCCGGCCCACGTCCGAAGACGGCCGTGGGGTCTCGCCTGGGATGGCTGCAAAGGGGGATTGGGGCTGCCGCCCCTTCCCCCTTATGCAATCCCCCTCACCCCGCCCTACGGGCCCCACAACGGGCTTCAACCTCAAGCCCCAATCCGAGCTATAATCCCTCCTGCCCACAGCTACCTTCGCCTGCCTCCTGCAGGCTCATCTTTCGATCGGAAAAGAGGGACCCTGCCGCATATGCCGTAAAGGCATAGTGTAATAGGACCCAATTAAATCAGGAAAAACCCTTGCTTACCGGCAGTCTGATTACGTGGGAAACTCGCTATGTGTTGGGCTCCCTCGACAACCTGCTCGCGGCACTTTTTGAGCCGATGAACGTTCAGTCGCCTGAACACATGGCGCCCGACGAGCGTCGAACCGAGCAGCGGTTTCGCCGCAACGAAACCGTCGGGGTTGAGTGGGTCGACGAAAACGACAACCTAGTCGGATTAATGGCCCAAACCGAAGATTGCTCAGACAGTGGAGTTTCGATCCGCGTCGATACTCAATTTGCGGTGGGCACAACGCTGTGGTTGACGCGAGATTCGAAACCGCTGGTAAAGGCGGTAGTTCGGCACGTCAAGCAAACGGAAGACGGCTATCTGCTGGGCCTCATACTCATCAAGATCGAAAGGCGCAGGAGCAATCGAGATCCTGTTGCCGGCAGAGGAACCGTGACTTGGGCTACTTCGCGCGGTGAGGCTCGTCACTGCGCCGCCGCGGTTACTAACGCCAATGAATTTGGAGTACGCGTCGAGATTCCAGAGGAAATTCCGGTCGGATCGGTAGCGACACTCGAAGGCAACGTGATGCAGTGCACGGGCCCGGTCTGCTACTGCAAGGCCCTCGACGATGGCACTTATTCGGTTGGTCTTCACATTGCGGGTAAGCCGCGAAACGTGAAGAACCCGGGGGTCCCCGGATCCGAAATCGTCTAGTGCATTTCCGGTAACCCTATTTAGGCGCTTGGCCCTATGGCTTGGCAGTCTGACTGGCCCCGATACTAAACACGGGTACCCTCGCCATGAAAGTCAAACTCGCCAACTTCCTCCGCTGGAGCACCGAATCAAAGGAAACCAGCTCCGAGCCCGTCCAGCCCGAAAAAGCGCCAACCGCAACGGCCGCAAAAGTGGTTGTTGTGCCACCTAGCTCAGGTAACGGTCGGGCGTTCTGGTTAGACGACGGCGAGCCGGCTAGCGGCAAAATATCAGTTGAGGTGTCTAGGGCCACCGGCGGTTGCGTTGTGAGCGCGCCGTCAAGCCTAGGCGTGGGCGGCCAGGCCTGGTTAGTCCTCGACAGCGGCGAAAACTTTCCCGTCGTGGTTAGTGAGCGCACCGCGGACGGCGAGACCGACCGTCTAGAAACGACAGTCGCCGCCGCGCTCGGCGCCGATCCTGAATCGAAACCCGATCGCAGCGCGCGTTGGAGCTGGATTGGCGATGGTGGAGTCCTCGTCACCGAATGGGCGTCACTACGAAACGTGGCTAGCGGCAAGGTCGAGCGCATGTCGTCGCGCACGCCGCCCTTTCCGTCACTGGTAATGATTGGCGGGAGCAAATACAGTTCAGTAGCAACGACCGTTGAGACACGCATTCAAGACAAGCAACCCATAACGGTCGTAGAAATCCTCGACACGTTCGAGGTCGGCGCAAAAGCCGCGTAGCTTAATTGCCTTGCCTATCGATCGGCTCAACGCTTTCGGCGACGTTTCGCTTATAAGTTACGCGCACCGGTTGGCAGCCGAAAGGCTCGCATGCGGCGTACTCAACTAACCGTGTCGTAGCGTTCGCCGACTGCCTCACCAGCTCTCCGGCTCCCATCGAAAACGCGATCTGGAACTCGCTCATTCCCGCTTCCACTTCGTGGTTGTCGACCTTCGCCCACATCTCGTCCGACCAGTGGTCATAAAGCTCACGCGGGTCTTTGATGAAAAACAGCTCGTCGACGTAGACTCGTTCGGGCGAGCCAATGCCAATGCGGGCGGGCTTACCATCTTTCTCGAACACCAAGTAGACCGTGTCGCCGCGCCGTATCACGTCGTTGGGTACGATCTTTTCCAACGGCTCGAATAGCCGATCGCCCGGTTCGTACTGCCAGCGGTAGCCCTCCTTCGCCCATAGCGGCATGTCCACGAGCCGACGCTTGGCCGATTCGAAATCGCTGACGTACGACTTTGGTGGATGCACGTACAGATCATCGTGCAGGTCAATCTCGGGCGCTTTTTTCAGTTCCCCAATCGACAGTTGCGATCGAACGTAGAACGTATAGCCGACGTAGACTATCGCGAAGACCAACGCAATCGATATCGCCAGCCGTAGCCGGTCGAACCACTCACTATCCGTCCAATTCATTGCGAGTTCTTTTACTTTGACGGTTCGGCGGTAGGCTCAAGTTGCCACAAGCTTGATGGAACGAAAACTTCACCGCTCATAATCTTTCTCGCCGTGCGAACCACCCCAGCTTTTGTCGGGGGATGTTCTGAGCGATCAATGCGAACCTCAAGCGATCCCGAGGGGTGCTCGATCGTCACAGTAGCGGGTGCGGAATCGTCCAGGCGCGCTAGTTCCGACGCAATTGTCCCCTCGCTAACGGCGGCGGTAGCGATCGCAATTCCGCCGGTCACCGCGTGCGCTGGGTGCAAACTATGTGGAGTCAAGTACCGCGAGCGAATCGAGCCACCCGCAACGGCCGTGGAGAGAATGGCGATCTTCGGGATCACCGATTCGTGAACGTCTCCGAAGCCCATCCGCCGTCCGGCTTCGAGGCGCATCGCTTCGAGGCGCTCCATAAGTTCCGGGTGGTCTTCAAAGAACGAGCGATCTTCGCCACCACTCAGCCCAAGGCTTTCCGCCGCCACGTGCATCATTGGCATCGCCGCATCGATCAAGGTGACTTCGACCTCGTCGATCGTCTCGCGGGCCTTGCCTGTTGAAAATAGCCTGCCGGTCTTGCCACCACAAAATTCAGAGAAATTCATGACAACCGGAGCGGCGGTTCCGGGCACGCCATCGATCGCCGTCTCGCCGCCGTAGACCACCCTCCCGTCCGCGACTCGAACAAGCGCTTCGATCGTTGTTGCCGTATTGATGTTGTAGATGCGAACCGTCGTTTCAGGAGAAACCGCGTCGACCATGGCCGTTTCGATCGCGAACGGGCCCACGCCCGCCATCATATTGCCGCAGGGCGGGCGGGTATCGACAAGCGGCTGATCGATCAAGACCTGTGCAAACAAGTAGTCAACGTCGATTCCGTCGCGCTCGGAGGGCGCCACCATTACGGCCTTGCTAGTAACGAAATCCGCGCCCCCAAGCCCATCGATTTGACGTTCGTCCGGGGACCCCATAATCGCCAGCAAGACCCGATCGCGAGCTGCGGCGTCGGTCGGCAAATCGCGCATGTCGAGGAACGGCCCCTTCGAGGTTCCCCCGCGCATAAACAAACAGGGAATCGACCGCTGGCTCAACTCAGCCCTCCGAGTCGAAATTTGGCGCATCGGGCCTTTCGCCCAGCGTTTCTGTACACACGTCCAGAAAACCTCACTAGGGCCATCGTATCTCCAAAGCTTCCGCCAACAGTCCTCCAGGAAATTCCAAAACCAGCAGGTGCCCCATCACCAAAAGAAATGAAAGTCCGCAGGCAGTCAGCAACAGAGTAAGCGGCCAACGGCTCCCCTGATTTCGGAGAAGCCCCAAAAAGAACGCCGCGATCGCCGGTATAAACGCGACGATGACCGTTCCCGCATACAGGCCTCCCATCCAAAGAAGCGGCCGCAGCGCGCCTGTCTTATACTCGCCTGAAGATCGAATTTCGGCGTCGAACACAATCGGATTCTCGCGCCGGCCCGTCGTCAAGACCCACAGCAGATAGGCCGCAATGGGAACGAGCGCGGCGGCAATTGCCATCAAAAAAACACCACCCAAAAACGATTGCTTCGATCCCTCATAAATCGCTAACAGGAACAAGGCCAGCGCCCCCCCCGCCACGAGCTGTTGGGCAAGTAGCGGTCCCGTATTTGCGGCGGCGCCATCGGAGCCGTGCTCGTCAACCGCTCCGCGCCGGCTCAATCGAATCGAAAGCGCGGCCAGCGCTCCAATAATCAGCACCCCCGGCCGCAGAAACATTTCCCAGCCGTAGAATTGGACTGCCATGACCAGGTAAGTCTCAGCCTGTGGGGCAAGCACAAACCCGATCAAGAACGCCGGCCTCGACCACCCATAGCGCCTGAAAAGGACTCCGAGGATGCCGCATGCGAACAGCATCCAGAGGTCCATCAGCTGGCGCGTAGCCTGGAACGCAGCAAAGCTTACCACCGCAATCATGAACGGCGCGAGCAGAGCGAAAGGGACCGTTGTAAGCCGTGCAATCGGCGCGGCGAGCAAAAGACAAAGCCCAGCGCCCATCACATTCGCCAACGCCAGCGACCAAATTATCGTGTACGTCAAATCGATGTCTGACGTCACCATCGACGGCCCGGCTTCGACGCCCAACAGCACCAGTCCGCCAAGAAAAACCGCCATCGAGCCGGAGCCTGGAATGCCGAACAGAAGGGTCGGCATCAGCGCCCCACCTTCCTTCGCATTGTTCGCCGACTCGGGCGCGATCACGCCGCGGATATCACCCTTGCCGAACATCGACTTGTCTTTGCTCGACTGCACCACGTGCCCATAGGCAATCCAGTCGACGACACTACCGCCCATGCCTGGGATCGCGCCGATCAACGCGCCCAATCCCGCGCTACGAACGCAAAGAAATTTGTTGCGCCAAACGTCCTTGACGCCCTCCATCCAACCGACGCCCAGCACTCCCGATTCCGAGATGGCGCGATCCTTCCGCAGTAGATCAACGATCTCAGGGATCGCAAACATGCCGAGCGCGACGACCACAAGCGGTAGTCCGTCGTATAGGTATTCGATGCCGAATACCATACGGAATTCGCCGGTCGCGGGCGACGGACCCAGCGACCCTGCCAGCATGCCCACACCACAGGCGGCAACCCCTTTCCAGGCACTGCGCCCAGACAGCGCGCCGACCATCGACAAACCGAGTATCGCCAGCATAAACAGTTCAGCCGATCCGAACATCAGAAGAACCGGCCTGGCGATCTGCACAAAAAGCGTCAAAAGGAGCGCCCCGACCAACCCTCCAAACAATGAAGCTGTAAACGCAGCGGACAGTGCCCGCGCGGCCTGCCCCTGTTTCGCCAGCGGGAAGCCGTCAAGGACAGTAGCCTGGCTAGCGCTAGATCCAGGGATCCCCATCAAGACCGACGTAAACGTGTCGGACGTCGGTATTACGGCCACCAGCCCGATCAAAGTTGCAAGGGCCGACGTGATGTCCATCCCGTAGATAAACGGCAGAAGTAACGACAGCCCCGCGATGCCTCCCAGGCCGGGGAATACGCCGACGGCTAGTCCGATAGCAACCCCGAAGCTCAGATGCAACAGATGCTCAAACGACAAGACCGTAGCCAGCGCGGCCCCAAGCGATTCCCACATCGCTATCGGCGTCTCCTAACGGTCACAATGTTGGGGCCGCGCCTTCGTTGCACGAGGGTTCGAGCGCGGCCCACTAGCGTGAAACCTCGGGCAGGTTGAGGTCGTACCGAGCCCGCAGCCAGTCTCTGACCCAATTCCGCGCGGCGGGATCAATTACAGTAGCCAGTCGAAAAAGCTTTGCCGCTTCGTCGCCGGTCATCTGCTCGTAAACACCAACGGTCTTATCTTTACCGGCCAGATATTCGGGGTCGCGTTTCATGCTCCGCACCGCGTCTTCATAGGCCGTCACAATTTCCTGCGGTGTCTCCTTGGGAACCACCATCAACTTCATCGCGGCGAAACCCGCCGAGGCGAAGGCCAACCACGATTCCCACTCGATACCCGTCGGCGGCTTGCCGTGGACGATCTCGTAAACCTCAGCAAAGTGCGGCAGCTCTGGAAAAGCCGGATCGCGCACCCAGCGCCCCTCAAGGTCGAGCGTTCCCCATGCGAATAGCGGCACCGCCTGGCCGCGCTTGACCAGCGGGACGACGTTGCGAATATATGCGGACGAAGTTTGATAGTCGAGGTTAGCCTCGCCGCGCTCGAACGCCAACCGACCGGCTCCGCGCCCGCTAAACCCGAGCACCGCTTTCACGTTTAAGTCGAGCATTGCGAAACCCAGCAGCGGCACAAGATCGAGCGAAGTCGGCCCCTGGCTGCCATAGACAAGTTTGGCGTCTTTCAGCTTCGAAATCTCGCGTGCGTCGCGAACACCCAGCGACGGCGGAACGTAAGCGACGCCGCCTGTGGGCGATGCCAGCACCACCTGCCAATCGGCGTAGTCATAGCGTACCCGCGGATCACCCAACAAATACGGGAACTGCGTCGAAGCCGAAGTTCCCAGCAGCGACAACCCGTCGGGACGAGCCCGCGCAGCATAGCGATTTGCGCCCGTGATCGACCCTCCGCCCGGAGCGTTTCGAATCACGATCACCGGCCGTCCGGGCAAATGCCTGGCCAAAAATCGCGCGTTAAATCGAGCCCAAGTATCCGACCCTCCGCCCTCTTTGAACGGGATTACAAGCTCAATCGTCTTGCCGGAAAAATCGACCGACTGGGCAGCAGCGACCGATGCCATCAGAACAACCGCCACGGCGCGCAGCAACATCTACATGCACGGTAGCGCAGCCCATCCGATACAATCCGAATGCCATGAACCGCCGCTCACTACTGAAATTCGCCCTATTCGCCTCCGGCGCCGCTAGCGTAGCGACCGCGCCTGCCCAGGCCGCGCTTCCCAAAGCCAAGATCCGACGTGTTCGCTTCTATCGCGTGTCCGACTCGCGCCCGATCTTCAATCAAAGCGGACACATCGTGACCATCGAAACCGACGCCGGAATCACCGGCATCGGCGAAGGCGGCTCGCCCGACACCGTTGAGCAACTCGGCGCCATGCTCATCGGCGAAGACCCCTTTCGCATCGAGCACCTCTGGCAGGTCATGTACCGCGGCTATTTCTATCCGCCGGGACGTGAAAAAATCCATGCCCAAGGAGCCCTCGACTTGGCCCTGTGGGACATCAAAGCCAAAGCATTCAATGTGCCGGTCTGGCAACTGCTAGGCGGCACGACCCGCGACCACATCGAGTGCTACTCGACCGGATTCCCCAACGCCGGTTCGTTGACAGAAACCGCCCGCGCCTGCATCGAGGCCGGCTTCCGGGCGTTCCGCACTGGCGGCGCAGGCTCGGGTGCCGACTCCGACGGACGCTACCGCCATCGCCAAGCCGTCGACGCGACGTTTGAGATGTGCCGGCAGATCCGCGAAGGAGTGGGCGATGACGGCGACTGGGCGATTGACTATCACACCCGCTTCGAT
Source organism: Bryobacterales bacterium (assembly GCA_965205595.1). GTDB lineage: Bacteria > Acidobacteriota > Terriglobia > Bryobacterales > UBA6623 > CATQHP01. The sequence continues at coordinate 75,430 of CBDBHI010000013.1, forward strand.
TTCCCCGATGCCGTGCGCCTGTCGACCCTACTCGAACCACTGCGGCCGGTTTTCTGCGAGGACCTAGTGCGCTCGGAAAACCCCGAGGTCTACCGCACCCTGCGCCCGATGGTAAAGGTGCCAATCGCGGTAGGCGAACATTTCGGCGATCGCTGGGATGCAAACGTACTCATCGAAAACCAGTTGATCGACTATTCCCGAGTCTCGATCCCCAACTGCGGCGGCATCACCGAATACATGAAGCTAGCCGCGCTCTGCGAGACCCATTACATCGGCATGATTCCGCACTTCACCGGACCAGTTTCCGAAGCGGCCCTGGTGCATTGCAGCGCCGCAATGTCGGGACCGGTGATGATGGAGATGACCGGCGCCGGCGGCAAAACCCACCCGCACTTACCAGTCCACTACGACTTCAGAAACGGCAAGATGTGGCCCAACGACCGCCCCGGCCTGGGCGTAGAGTTCGACCCGAGCCAAGCCGAGCTGGTGCTGGAAGTCACCGAAAACAGCCGCCCGATTACGCTGCACGCACGGCCCGACGGCTCTGTGACCAATTGGTGAAGACCAATTCGCAGGGTAAATCGATCGAGTCTCGTCGGATCATACGGTGAATCGGAGCCTCTAATGGTCTACCTAGTACTAACTTGCGAAAGTAAGGCCTTTAACTGTAAAATGTCGGTATGGCAAGACCGGCAACGGTGATTCGACTGAACGCCGAGGAAGAAGAGACGCTGCGACTCTGGGTGCGCGGCCACAAGTCCGAACGGCGCATGGTGGAGCGCGCTCGCATTGTGCTGCTGGCGGCCGCCGCTACCTCGACCGCCGAGATCGCCCGGCAACTGGGATCCCCGGCGGCGCGCGTGTCGAAATGGCGCACCCGCTTCGCCCAGCAACGTCTGGCGGGATTATGCGATCAAGCGCGTTCCGGCAGGCCCGCGCGGTACGACCAAGCGACGCGCAAACGCATCCTCTGCCAACTCGACGAAGCTCCGCCCGAAGGGCACGCCACTTGGACAGGCGAACTGCTCGCGGAAGCTCTCGGCGACGTCAGCAAGCATCAAGTCTGGCGCGTACTGCGGCAGCTCGGCGTGTCCTTGCGGCGGCGGCGCAGTTGGTGTTTGTCAACCGACCCGGAGTTCGCTCGCAAGGCCGCCGACATTGTCGGACTCTACCTCAGCCCGCCGGAAAACGCCGTGGTGCTCGCGGTCGACGAGAAGCCGAGCATCCAGGCCTTGGAGCGAGCGCAGGGCTGGCTACGCTTGCCCAACGGCAAGGCCTTGACGGGCTTCTCGCACGGCTACAGGCGGCACGGCACGACGCCGCTTTTCGCCGCGCTGGAAGTGGCTACCGGATTCATCATCGCCGGACACTATTGGCGCCGACGGCGTCGCGAGTTTCTCGACTTCATGAACCACATCGCGGCCATCCACGAAGGCCGCGAGATCCACATCATCTTGGATAACTTGAACACTCACAAGCCCAAAAATGACCGCTGGCTGCAACGTCATGCGAACATCCATTTTCACTACACGCCGACCTACAGTTCGTGGATGAATCAGGTTGAGGTGTGGTTTTCGATTCTGAGCCGCCGCGCCTTGCGGGGGGCGAGTTTCACTTCCCCCCGGCAGGTGCGCGAGGCCATCGACAGCTTCGTCCGCGTCTACAACTCCAAGGCTACTCCGTTCGAATGGACCAAGACCGTCGTCGCCCCTCGTCCCCTCGCCAGTAAATATTCTAACTTACGCAACTAAGTACTAGTTGTGAATTTCGCAAGCAATCCAATCGAGCTGCTGGGATCGAAAAATGAAGCAGTACTTGGTCCAGTGGGGCCTATTGAACACGTCTAGACAGTCTACTTTCCAATCGAGAAGGGCGCGTTGGTTGCGGAGCCGCAGGCTGGCGGAATGTTCCGGTGTGAGCGAATTCGCTTGCCACGAACTCGCGACTCATCCCTACGGAGTATCCCATCGTTGACACCCGCCAGCCGCGGTGCTTCACGCGACCCAACTTGGCCTCCGCTGAATCAGGAATCCGTATACTAGCTAAGCTAAACGCAGAAACCATCCCGCTTAAAGGTAAAACTAGCCAATGTCCAAAATTACGATTGCAATTCTCATTCTCGGTTTCGCAGGTGCCGCTCAACGTGGCCTTGCACAGACGACACCCACCGGCACCCCATTCGATACCTGGGATGCTAACTCAGACGGCTTCATCTCGCGCGAAGAATACCCGGCGAGGTTAAATCCGAGAACATTCGATCGCGTCGACACTAACGCCGACGGCCGCTTGTCTCGAGAAGAGGACGCGGCGTATCGTAATCGTGACCGCCCGGGCGGCCGCGACGAGCGTTTGCCACGGGGCATGACCGCTCACAAGAATCTCGTCTACTCAAGCGTCGGGGAGCGAGAATTGCTGGTCGACCTGTACGTTCCGTCCGACGCCGCGAAGCCCATACCCTTGGTGATCTGGGTTCACGGCGGTGGCTGGCGGAATGGCTCGAAGGACGGAATCAGCCGTGCCCACGAGCTGATGAAACGAGGCTACGCCGTCGCCTCGGTGGACTACCGGCTCAGTGGCGAAGCCGTCTTTCCGGCCGCGATCGAAGACACCAAAGCCGCCGTCAGCTTTCTGCGACTAAACGCAAAACAATACCGCCTCGACCCAGATCGATTCGGCGCCTGGGGATCCTCGGCCGGAGGCCATCTCGTGGCGCTACTCGGGGTGACGAATGACGTCAACTTGTTTGACACACACGAGGTTTCATCGAAGGCCTCATCGAAAGTGCAGGCCGTCTGCGACTGGTTCGGTCCCACGGATTTCCTCAGAATGAACGACTTCGAGGGCCGCATTGATCACGACGCGCCGGGATCGCAAGAATCCGAGTTCATCGGCGCACCGATCCAACAGAACCCTGACAAGGTCGCCCGAGCCAATCCGATCACCTACGTGGACGAATCGGACCCCCCGTTCCTGATCATGCACGGCGACGCCGACCAGTCCGTCCCCTACAACCAAAGCGAGCTGCTCTATGCGGCCCTCCAGAAGGCCGGCGTCGAGTCATCGCTATACAAGGTCGTAAACGGCGGTCATGGGTTTCGAGGCGCTGTCGACAGTGCAGAGAAGCTGGTCGGAATGGCCGCCGATTTCTTCGACCAACAGTTCAAGTCGCACGACCAGTGAAGGCCAATTAAATGAAAGTAATCGCAGACTTCTGTGTGGTGCCGCTAGGCGTCGGCGTCTCCGTCTCGAAATACGTCGCAGCCTGCGAGCGCGTGCTCAACGAAGCCGGCCTCGAAACCCAGCTGCACGCCTACGGCACCAACATCGAAGGCGAGTGGGACGAAGTTTTCGCCGCAATCAAACGTTGCCATGAAGTCGTCCACGAGCTGGGCTCGCCACGAATCACTTCCACACTAAGATTCGGCACCCGCATCGATCGCGAACAATCCATGCACGATAAAGTTGCGAGCGCGAAGGAAAAAATCTAAGCCCTTTGGGGCCGACCATCGATCAGCCAGGCCCGCTAGCTCGCAATGTAAGCGTCCATCTTCGTCTTGCCCTCGCGCAGATATTCGGGCATCTTGTCCGCATCGCCGCCGATCTCAAACAGTAATATCCCGTCGTATTCAATTTCGTGCAGCGCGGCGAGCAGGCGGGGGTAGTCAATGAATCCGTGAACGAGCGGCTTATGTTCGGCCCAAGTGGCTGGCTCAATGTCGTGGGTGTGGAGGTGAAACAGTTTCTTCCCAAGCGCTTCGACGATTTGAATGTTGACGTCGTTATAGGCCTGGATGCCCGCGGGCGTACCGCGCTGCTCCGGCTCGAAATGGGCCAGTTCCTTGAACCCCGCCTGGTGGCCCACGTCTAGGGTCGCGCCCACGTTGTCGTCAGCGATCTCTTTGTGAAATCGGACGAGATCAGCGATCGAGTTCGGCATCGACGTTTCACAAGCGATTCGAAATCCCTTACCCGCCGCAATTGAGCCCCAATCCTTGATACGCTTGATCGCGACATTCCAGTTAGCGTAAAGGTCCGCACCGCTAGGCTGCGGATGCAAGACTGCGAGTTTTGCACCCAAGAACTCGGCGGCATCCATCGCAATCTCCAACCGTTCGATTGCCTCCTTGGCGTCGGGAGCAATATAGTTCATGTCCTCCGGATACGGCAGATGAACGGTGATGTGCTCGAACGGCTTTAGCGATTCACGAATGCGTTGCTTGTCTTCATCCGAAAGCTTGTCGAACATGAATCCCGGGAACTCGCCCTCCGTTGGACCGAGCGTCCCAATCAGGTTTTGCACTTCGATTGAGCGGAATCCGATTTCCGCAAGCAGCTTGACCGCGTCGAAAAAATCCCAGCCCGAGATCGCGGTATTGGCGCCGACGGCATAAGGTACAAAGGCATGCGGTAGCACCACCGGCTCGGGCACGGGTTCAGGCGACGAACAGTTCCACAGCGATGCCGCGGCGGCTCCAGAGAGCGAGTTTAGAAACCAACGGCGGTCGTGCAGCATACGGGCTCAGTTGTAGCACAGCTATCCTGTGATACTTCGTTGGGCCGGAAATCATGAGTCAAAAATTAGATCAGCCACGAGTGATCGTCGTCGGCAGCGGCAACGCCGCACTCTGCGCCGCAATCGCCGCGCAGGCCGCCGGTGCGCGGACACTCGTTGTCGAAAAGGCCCCCGAGAACGAGTTTGGTGGCAACAGCCGCTACACCGCCGGCGCAATGCGATTCACCTACGACTCCGCTGACGATCTTGCGCCGCTACTCAATCATCCTGAGGACGAACATCTTGAGGACGAACGCCTCTCGCGGACGGACTTCGGGAGCTACACCAGCCGCCAATTCCTCGACGACTTCGAGAAGTTTAACGGCGGGCGCGAGATCACGCCGCAGCAAAAACTATTGGTTGCCGAGAGCCGTCCCACCGTCGAGTGGCTGACGAGCCAGGGCATTCGATTTGAACCGATCTACTCACGTCAGGCGTTCGAGCGAAACGGCCGGTTCGTTTTCTGGGGCGGTCTGACGCTGTGCGCGCACGGCGAGGGCGACGGCCTGGTGCTTGCCGAAAGAGAGCGGTTTTTAGCTCTCGGTGGAGAAATCATCTACGACTGCGAAGCGACGGAGCTGATTGCAAATGGTGGGCGGATTGCCGGCCTAAAAGTTATTCACGAGGGAAAGCACGTCGACTACCCCGCGGCCGCGATCGTGCTTGGCTGTGGCGGCTTCGAAGCCAGCCCCGACCTGCGCGAGAAACATTTCGGCGCAGGCTGGTCGCAGGCGAAAGTCCGCGGCACCCGCCACAACATGGGGGCCGGAATCGCCATGGCACGCGCCATCGGAGCGGCGGCCGGCGGCTTGTACGAGGGCTGCCACGCGGTGCCCATGGACCTCCACATGCCCAACTACGGCAACCCAGCGATTCCGCACATCGACCGCAAAAACTATCGCAAGATCAGCTATCCGTTCGGAGTCATGCTCAACGCCTGCGGCGAGCGATTCGTCGACGAAGGCGCGGATTTCCGCAACTACACCTACGCCCAATTCGGCAAAGCAATTATCGAGCAGCCCAGCCGCTTCGCATGGCAAATTTTCGACCAGCAAGTAGCCTCGCTGCTGTACGAAGAGTACTGGACGGACGATGCAAGTTCGGTCGCGGCGAACAGTCTCGAGCAGCTCGTCGAGCGCCTTGACGGAGTTGACCTCGGCACGGCTCTCAGGACGTTACTCGAATTCAACCACGCCGTGGAAACCACCGCCACATTCGATCCCACCGTTAAGGACGGCCGTTGCACTAGCGGACTCGCGCTTCCGAAATCGAACTGGGCGCTAGCGCTAGAAAAGCCTCCGTTCCGCGCCTATCCCGTGACCTGCGGAATCACCTTTACCTACGGTGGACTCAAAACCTCATTGAACGCCGAAGTGCTGCACGATTCTGGAAACGCCATCCCGGGTCTCTTTGCCTGCGGCGAATTGGTCGGCGACGTATTTTTTGAAGGCTATCCGGGTGGCTCGGGGCTCACCTCGGGGGCCGTGTTTGGCAAGCGAGCAGGAGAGAGCGCTGCACGATTTGTGAGCGCCGGCTAGCCCAATTCGCCGACCCTATTTCCCCTCCGCCTCGAACGTGATCGTCGATTCAGCCCCAAAGCGCTTGTAGTCGCTGTACTCGATGTCGTGCTTGACGTGAATTCCTCCCGACGGAAACGGCAAAACATCATCGACCAACGTTTTCACCGGGAACCAGAATCTCCCGTCGACTGGTTCGTAGAAAGTCGTAAATCCAGGAAACAGGTTGCTGTTCTCAATGCGGTGTAGCTGCGGGACCGGCTTTCCGGAGACGCGAACAACCTGCTCGTGGTCGACACTTACCCAGATCACGCCTTCGAAGAATCGCTGCCCATCGAGCACCTGCCGCGGCGCCACGCGGTAAACGTAGCAATCGGCGCCGTCCAGCGCTTCCGTGCCCTTGTACTTGACCGTGTAGCGCCACAGTGTGTCGTTCGTCAAGACAAACGGGTTCACCTCGCGTAAATCCCGAAAATCTTCTTCAGTCAAGATCAGGCGTTTTAGATTGTTCATCGGACCTTTGATGAACTTCTCATCGCGCTCGCCGTCAGCGTCGAAAATAACTTCCCGTACCTCCGTATAGCGTCCAGCCGGGACCCCTTTGTGAAACTCGAACAACTTGAACGATTGCTGGTAGGTGTATTTCTCGCGCTCCGCTTCGAACAGGCTGCCCTGCTCGGCGATCCTAGCGACAAGTTCTCGGGGTGGCCTTTGGGCCGCCGCGAGAGTCAAAACGCTGAGCGAAGCTACTATGAGAAGCTTGCCAACCGGTAACTCAAATGAGCAAAGTCTGAAGCCGTTTTGGCTTAGCCTCGCTGCTCTCGATCTGGTGCTGGCCATTGCCGGTGTCATTTTCGCACAGCGCTACGATTTCAGCGCTGCGATCGCTGTACCGGTTGTCACGGCGTTTATCTGGCAGATATCGATCTACTGGGCCGCTGTGTTCGATCGAACACGCGACCGGATCGAGGCGATTCTCGCGCCACCATGGCTTGCCGCCGCGCTCGTTGCGGCCTCCGTCGCACCTTATCTGATCTACTCCGTACCGACGGGTATCTTCGCGTGGGATTCCGCGCTGAAACTTAGCGCGCTTTGCGCGGTAATCGCACTTGTCTACGTCGCATTCCCCAGCGCTGGATCGAAGCTCACATGGCAAGATCTCGTGGTGGTCTTAGTGATCGCCTACCCAATGGTCAGTGGCTTGAGCCCCTTGTTCCAAGACATCTATCAGGGGTTCGACGCGCCTGCGAATCGGCTCGACTCGCTGGGCAAGCTGATGCTGATCCCTCTGGGGTTGTTTGCATTTCTGTCGTTACGCAAGCTCCAAGGAGCAGGGTTTCATCTCATGCCTCGAGGAGCTGACTGGCGTCCCGCCCTCGAGAACTTTCTGTACGGTTCGCCGCTAATCGCAATCGTTGCGTTATCGACCGGCTACGCACGCTGGAACCCTCGCTTCGACGATCCTGCCGACCTGCTAGTTGACACGCTCGGAAAACTTGTCGGCATCTATCTCACGACGGCCCTCGCTGAAGAATTTCTACTTCGAGGCGTCGTCCAGAATCTACTTACGCGGACGACTGGGCGACCGCTGGTTGCGCAAGGCGTTGCCGCCATCTTGTTTGGCGCCACCCATCTCGGCCGAGGGGAATTCCCAAACTGGCCATACTTCGCGACAACCGTTGTGCTGGGCTGGTTCTGCGGCCGTGCCTACGCGAAATCGGGCAGCATCACACCGGCCATGATTACCCATACCTTGGTAGTGGTCTCGCAGACTCTGTTCTTTCAGTAGGTACTCGTTGGTTCTAGGACATATACGTTGATATAGCCATCGAACCAAGGTCTTGTCGATAAAGTCCTAGGTTGAACCCTAGCGAAACCGCCATGATGGCGTATCCTGCCGGTTGCATAGACATAGGACGGTCTAACGGCACCTCTGTCCTATGGGGCAGACGGGTGTACATGTCCGCCCTTAGTGTCACTTGGGTATCACCCAGGAATAATTAGGCTGATTCCTGGGTTTCGCGAAGTTGTGATTTTCTTTTGCCCGATGGGTCAATAGACACGCCGAATTCGCCGTCCCGCTATTGACGCCTTTATCAAGACAGCACGGAGCCTAGCCGCTCGTCGTCTTGCAGGGATTCGTAGGCGACCTCGCCGCCGGAGCGTTTGCGCAAGCGCGGCTTGGCCACCCGCAGCTTGCGATCGCTTAGATTCACGCGGCCCGATTGCCGTCCCCAGCGCAGCACGTCGCCGTCGCGCTTCTTGCCGGGTTGGGCGAGTTCGCCTCCGGTGACCTGCTGGGCAGAGAGTTCGAGCACGGCTTGGATGGCGGCGCGGCCGGTGACGTCGATGACCTCGTCGACGGCTCCCTGGCAGTTCGAGTTCGACGAGGGGCAGCATGAGCTGCGCGTTTTGGCTGAGCAGACGCACCATTCTGCCCGCGGGCAAGGCTGAGTTCAACCTAGAAGAAGCCGCCGACGTGCTAGGCATCAGCTCTGAAGAATTAAAGAGCCTTGTCGTCGCCCGCCTCGAAGGTGAGGGGCAGACTCAAGACCTGCGGCGATTGAAATTCCGGCCCGCCGACCTCATCATGCTGCGCATGGTCCGCTCGGCTGAAACCCACTAGCGGGCGATTCGCGATTCGCTGAGATCTTCGGGCTCTTGCGGAGTGCCATTGCGTTTTTGCCTTCCCGCGCGGACCGCCTTGGCTGGGCGGATCATTCAAGCGAGAAACTTGAGATACCAGCGAGGCGACGTTGCTCTTCGCTATACCGAGCGGCACCGCGAGGCGGAGCGGCTCGGTACAGCGAACGGTTTCGTCCGGCAAGTAGCTTGGCGAGCAGCATGGAAAATCAATTTTCGGGTTAGTGGCCAGAGTCGCGCAATGTCACCAACCCATCCTCGGAGCCGTCATCCACTACGCGCCCAACTATCGCTGCTTGCGCATACCCGCGTCCCTGCAGCTCCTCGACACAACTGCGCGCCGAGCCCTCGGGGACTCCCGCAAGCAAACCGCCGGCGGTTTGGGGGTCGAATAGCAACAAGTAACGGGCGTCGTTTGCAAAGTATTGCGAATTCTCAATGCCCCGCGTGAGTTTGAGGTTTTCCGGCTGCAGCGAACTGAAAATTCCATTCTCGACGCATTCGAGTGCGCCGTTTAAGACCGGAATCTCACTGATAAACAATTCGGCCAGTTTCTCTGACGACCGCAGCATCTCTAACAGATGGCCCATCAGGCCGAACCCGGTTACGTCGGTGCAAGCGCTCACCTGGTGCTGACGAAACACGTCTGAGGCAGCGCCGGCCGACTGCTGCATGACCTCAATGGCATTAGCGATCCAGCGCCCCTTTGCGCGACGCTGCGCGTCGGCGGCAAAAAGCGTTCCAGTGCCGATCGGCTTGGTAAGGATCAGTGCGTCGCCCGCCCGCAGCCCACCGTTCGCCAAGATCTGCTCGCGCGTCGCCAATCCGGTAACCGAAAATCCCAGCGACATTTCAGAAGTTTCACTCGAGTGTCCGCCGGCTAGAGTGGCGCCGGCTTCGCGCAAGACAGAGTTCGCACCCAGCAATAGCTGGCGTAGGACATCCGCGGTCTTCTCTTGCGTGCCAAACGGCACGCCGGCGACCGCCAACGCAGCTTGCGGCTCAGCGCCCATCGCGTAAATATCGCCGAGTGCGTGGTTCGCGGCGATGCGCCCGAAAACGTAGGGGTCGTCAACGATTGCCGGAAAGAAATCAATCGATTGCACTTGAACTTTCCCGACCGGGACTTCGACGATCGCGGCATCGTCCCTCGATTCAAAACCGGTCGGCACGTCTGAGCGCGAGAAAGGCTCGATGTCGGCGAGCACCCGATCGAGCACACTGGCGCCTAATTTAGAACCGCACCCCTTGCAGCGCATGAGCGAGGCCGAGAGCGCCTGCAGTGCATCCTTGCCCGCCACTGCTTCGGACGGAAGATTCTCGGCGGCCGGTTCCATTTCAGGCAGGTCGCTGAACTTCTCCATGAACCGGCGGTCGATCCAGTCCTTCCAGTCCCAAACCCATTTTGCTTCGATCGACCAGCTACCTCGCGAGCTGACCGCATACTTGTCACCCGTGCTGATCAAGCTGAGAAATTTTCGCTGCGGTCGAAACGGTCGCGGTGATTCGCCGTTGAGCACCCGCCGCAGGTTTTCCTCGAGTGGCGGTCCCTGGCGGACGGCGAAGACGCCGGCCTTTTCGCGAGCGTGATTGACGACCGCTGCTACGTCACCGGCGCAGAAGATCGTGCCCGGCTGCGACAGCGACCTAAGGCAATCGTCGACTTGGACGAAACCTTCCGGGTTGCACGCCAGCCCGGACCCAGCCAGCCAGGGCGTCGCCGAAGCGTTGGTGACCCAGACAATTTCGTCGAACCGCTCTTCAATGCCCGATTCTGTCCGCAATCTACTTTCCGTGACTTCCGCGACGCGAGTACCGCCATGCACCCGCACATTGCGCTCGGCGAGCACACGCTTGAACTTATCCCGAACTCGCTTGTTATGGGTGGCCAGAATGTCGCGGGTACCGCTGAACAGATGGATCTCCGGGTCTTGTTCCGCGTGGCCGGCTTCGGCAAGCAACTGACGCAAGCGAAATTGGATCGCCAGTGTCAGTTCAACTCCTCCCGCACCCGCACCGACGATCGCGATCCGTGGCCGTTCCTGAGAACCCATCACCCGCTCGACAAGCGCTTCCCAGCGCGGTATAAAATTGCTGATGGGCTTCACCGGAACAGTAAACTCCTCGGCGCCGGGCACGTTCCCGAACCCTGGAGTCGATCCTAAATTGATCGAAAGCAAGTCGTAAGTGATCGCGGGCCGATCTTCGAACTGGATCAAGCGGTTCTCGACATCGAGCCCGGTCGCACTGGCGTGGATAAATCGAGCAGCGGCGAAATTGCTCAGCGGGCGAAGATCGATATGCGCTTCGTCATAGCTGTAGTGGCCGGCGATCAGCCCCGGCAGCATGCCTGAATACGGGGTGTGGACATCGCGGCAAACGACCGTTATGCGCACCCCCGGGATGGGGTTCATCCCGAGGCGCTTAAGCACGATGACGTGTGAGTGCCCGCCGCCGAGCAGCACCAGATCTTTCACGATTGGTGTGGATTGCGAGTGCATTCCGGTGCAGCCGGGCGAAGCCTTCCATTTTCTCACGGTTGACGCGCCTTTCGACGCGGCAGGCTACCCGCGCTTGCGAACCGCTTTATAGCCGGCCAAGCCACCGTATCTGTTCAGATACCTTGGTAAGCTAGTGGATATTCGTCATGCCTGTTCGATTGAAGTGCGTATTGATGGCCATTGGCCTGGCGCTCGCGGGCTGCGGCTCGACCGAGCGCCCGAACTTCATCTACATCATGACCGACGACCACGCCGCCCACATGCTTTCGGCATATGGCAGCAAGATCGCCTCGACGCCCAACCTCGACCGCATAGCCGAGGGCGGCATATTGTTCGAAAACGCCTTCGTAACGAACTCTCTTTGCGCTCCGAGCCGGGCGGTACTGCTGAGCGGGAAGTACAGCCACAAAAACGGGCAGCTTTCCAACCGCGATAGCTTCGACGGCTCGCAGCAAACCTTTCCCAAGCTGATGCAGGCAGCCGGCTACCAGACCGCGATGATTGGCAAATGGCATCTTAAAAGCGAGCCGACCGGCTTCGACTACTGGAAAGTTCTCCCAGGGCAGGGACGCTATCACGATCCCGAATTTATCGAGATGGGCGAGCGCGTCACGATCGAGGGCTACGTCACGGACTTGATCACCGATTCCGTCTTACAGTGGCTCGATAATCGTGCCACAGACCAGCCCTTCCTGTTGCTCTACCACCACAAAGCCCCTCACGGCCCGTGGGAGCCGGACGAGAAACATCAAGCGATGTTCGAAGGCGAAACGATTGCCGAGCCGGCGCACTTTGACGACGATTTTTCGAACCGCGCCAGCGCGATTGCCGATTCAGAGAGCGATCTAGAACCGGAACTTGCCAAGCGCTACGCCCGCTGGGGCAGTGCGCCGCCGGCTGAACTCGACGCCGAGGGCCGCAAGAAATGGACCTACCAGCGCTACGTCAAAGACTATATGCGCGTTGTCGCCTCGGTCGACGACAACATCGGCCGGCTCATCGACTATCTCGACGAATCGGGGCTAGCAGACAACACAGTGCTGATCTACACGAGCGATAACGGCATGTTCCTGGGCGACCACGGTCTATTCGACAAGCGTTTTATGTACGAGGAGCCGCTACGAGTGCCACTGCTGGTTCGCTACCCGCCGCTGATCAAAGCGGGCAGTCGCACGAATGCCATGGCGCTCAATGTTGACTACGCGCCAACAATGCTTGACCTGGCCGGGATCGAAGCCCCCAACGACATGCAGGGCCACAGTTTGCGCCCCGTGCTCGGCGGCAACGTTCCGACCAACTGGCGCGGGTCAGTCTACTACCACTATTACGAGCACCCCAGCTCGCACAACGTTTATCCCCATTACGGCGTTCGCACCGAGCGCTACAAACTGATCCACTACTACAAGCCGATAGACGAATGGGAAATGTTCGACCTAGAAGACGACCCGCTAGAGTTGAATAGCGTTTACGACGACCCCGCGCGGGCCGAGGTCCGAGCAGAACTCGAAACCGAGCTAGCCCGCCTGCGCACCGAGCTGCAAGTCACAGAAGAGTAGCGGCACTTAGAAACAGGCGCCCCCGCCGTCGATCACAACCGAATCGCCGGTGTGATACGCACAGTCAGTCTCTCTAGTTGATCGTCAGCGGGTCGATATGTGGTTCGTGCCGACTGCAAACGAAGAACGCCGCCAGCATCCCCGCCACCTTTGCTCGGAGCTGGTAGATGTATCTTTCGAAGACGACGCCGGCGTCGTCGTAAACGAAACAGCCTTGGTCGAAGATGTCAGTGTCGACGGGATATGCCTAAGCTTCAACCTGCCGCTACCGCTAGCTCGCGAAGTCAGCGTTCGGGCGGAAGACTTCTCCGGCAAAGGCGAAGTGGCCTATTGCGAAATCTGCGACTACGGCTATCTCGTCGGGCTGAAATTCCCGGAGGGCGCCGGCTGGGACGCGACACGTTGGCTGCCGCAGCACCTACTCCCCCTGGGCTGACGCCGGGCGATCGCGCCTCGTTCTCAGATTGCCCGCCGATCGAGCGCCTGCTTTAAGGGCCGCTGGGTGTAACAATCACGGGTTTCCGCTCAATCCGGGGTTACCATAATGGAAGCTTCTTAGGCTGTAGCCGAGTCTATCGCTATGGGAGTTCATTTCTTTGGGGGCAACGAAAATGCGCGAACGACAGCAATTCATACGACGTTTTGGTTTGAAGCTCATTGCGGTGGCTTGTATCAGCGCGGTTGTCGCCTTAGCGCAAGTCAGTGGGCCGGTCGGCTCGGGACCACGGCGTCCACGTCCCGGCACCTCGCCGCGTAGCCCGGGCTCGAACCCTGGCCCAGGTGGTGTCCCGGATTCGCCAACAAACCTGCCCCGCGTGCCGACCCGCGCTCCTAATCGCATTCCAGATGACCAGCCGATTTTCTCGGCTGATACGAATGCCGTCACGGTCGACATCGCGATCATGGACAACAAGGGACAGTTCATTCCGGGTATTCCGGCCGGGAACTTCCAAATCCTCGAAGACGGCGTGCCTCAGAAGGTCGTCAGCGTCGGTCAGACTGAAGCACCCGCGACGGTTGCGTTGTTAGTCGAATTCAGCAATCGCTGGCAGCAGTACTGGTCTGAAACTTGGTATCAAACACTCACCGCGACGTATGGCTTCGTCGAAACGTTACGGCCTGAAGACTGGGTAGCGGTTATTGCCTATGACCTTAACCCCGAAATTCTAGCCGACTTCACGCAGAACCGCAGCGAGATATATGAGGCCTTGCAGCGCATGCGCATCGCGGCTTATTCCGAATCGAATCTTTTTGACGCACTTACCGATACGGTGACGCGCATGCAGGGCATCGAGGGTCGTAAGGCCGTCGTATTGCTCTCAAGCGGCGAAGACACGTTCAGTAAGCTCAATTACGGCCAAGCTCGTAAGATCGTTCAAGAAGCGGGCGTCACGGTGCATGCCATCGGCCTCGGGCAGATGCTTAAGGAAATGCTTGACTCCTACGGCTATGTCGGCGGCGCTGAACGAATCGGCTGGCTACAGGCTGACAACCAGCTCAAGACTTTCTCGAGTGAAACCGGCGGTTTCTCCTTTTTTCCTCGGTTTTATGGGCAGTTTGGGACAATCTTTCAAAGCCTGAACTACCTCATGCGCAACCAATACACGGCGATCTACCAGCCCTCGAACACCAAGCGCGACGGTACGTTCAGAAAGATCGAAGTGCGCCTCGTCGACCCAAAAACCAACAAAGAACTGCGCATCACGAACCAGAAGAGCAAGCGCATCAAATACAAGATTGTCGCGCGCAAGGGCTACACAGCTCCTCGTGAAGTGGAGTAGTCACCGGCATCAGTGGGTGATACGCAAAATTTAGGATTTGTCAAGAACTAGATTTGCTGTGTTTCAAAGAAGTTACAGACTCGTTGACACTTTTCTAACTTGACTGATATCTTGGCTGCTACCTTGGCAGCCGAAAAACAACAGAAGATCTGCCGACTCCTCCTAGTCGACGACAACCCGCACGGCTTGGCCGCGCGCAAGACGATTCTTGCTGACAGAGGCTACCAAGTCACAACCGCCTGCAGTGGCGAGCAGGCCCTTGAAATTTTCGAATCGCAACTGGACTCCGAGCCGTTTCACATGGTCGTAACCGACTACCGCATGCCCGGAATCTGGGGCGACGAGGTCGTTCGGCGGATAAGATCCTTAGCCCCGCGCGTACCTGTCGTGATTCTTTCTGGATACGCGACCTCTTTGGAATTGACGCCAGAGTTGACCGGCGCTGATCTGGTGCTGGCAAAGGGCCCGCGCGAGCAGCACGAGCTTGTAAGAGCGGTTGAAACGCTGCTCCCGGCGAGCGTGAAGCCGCAGCCGAAGAAGCCCGCTACAGAGCGCGAATCGTCCTCAGGCGGCCGCTTCGGCAGACCCAGACGCCGCACGGGCACGTCGTAGCCAGCTAAAATTGTTGCCTAGAGAGGTTTCGGAAACCCATGGCAACAACTAAAATCACTTGGCTCGGGCATTCAACATTTCACATCGATGTCGCCGACGGGCCGGCTATCTTGATCGATCCCTGGTTTGACGGCAATCCGTCCTACCCAGAGGGCTACAAAGTCGAGCGCGTCGATCTGATGCTCATCACCCACGGCCACGCCGATCACATTGGAAACGTGCTAACGGTCGTCGAGGAATTTCAGCCCCAAATCGTGTGCAGCTACGAAATCTATCAGTGGCTCGATTCGAAGGGCGTCAAAAATGTGACGGGTATGAACAAGGGCGGCTGCCACCACACGCTCGGCGTTCGGGTCTCAATGACCCAGGCGCAGCACAGTAGCTCGATCTTCGAAGATGGCCAGATCATCTACGCCGGCGAGCCTGCCGGGTTCGTCGTTAAGCAGCCCGACGGCAGGGCGTTTTATCACGCCGGCGATACCAACGTCTTCAGCGATATGCAGTTGATCAAGCGGCTGTACGATCCCGAACTGGCGATATTGCCGATCGGCGATCTCTTTACGATGGGGCCGAAGGAGGCCGCTCTGGCGTGTGAATTTCTGCAACCAAAAACGGTGATCCCGATGCACTACGGCACGTTCCCGGTTCTATCCGGTACACCCGAGAAGCTTCGTGCGAACCTAGGCGATGGATCTGGCGTTGAAGTCGTCGCTCCCGAGCCTGGCGCCGTCTTCGAGTGGTAGTGGGATGCGAGGCCCTTCTCGGTGGACGATGATGGCGCGCGTATTTCTTGTCTGGTTTGTTGTAGCGATGTCACTAGCCGCTCAAGACACTTCGATTCGTGAATTCACGATCGACATTCCAGATGAGACCCTGGTTGACCTCAAGAGCCGCTTGAGCCGCACGCGGTTCCCCGGCCAAATTCCAGGTTCTGAGTGGGACTACGGTTCCGACACAGCCTACATTCGCGAGCTAGTAGACTACTGGCGCCACAGCTACGACTGGCGGAAGCACGAAGCCAAGCTAAACGAACTGCCGCACTTCAAGACCGATATCGACGGTCTTGAGATGCACTTCGTCCACGTTAAATCGAAAGAGCCGGACGCAATGCCGTTGGTCATGACGCACGGCTGGCCCGGCTCGATTTACGAGTTCATGGAAGTCATTGGCCCGCTTACTGATCCCGTGGCGCATGGTGGCGATGCCAAAGACGCGTTCCACCTCATATTGCCGTCGATGCCCGGCTATGGCTTTTCAGGTAAGACTGCCGAGCGCGGCTACAGCGTCAAGCGCGTGGCCGCCGTCATTGCGAAACTCATGGCCAGGCTTGGCTATGAGCGCTACGTGGCGCAGGGGGGTGACTGGGGCTCGGGCGTGTCTAGCTGGCTCGGGTCGCTTGATGCTGAACGTGTCGCGGGCATCCACATCAACATGGTTGGCGGCGGTCCACCTCGCGGCATGGACGATCCGGAAAAAGGTATTCCAGAGTGGGAGCTCAAGCGTTGGCGCGAACGTGCCGAGTGGTGGAACGGCGAGAATGCCTACGGAAATATCCAGGGCACCAAGCCACTGACGCTCGCTTACGGGCTCAACGATTCTCCGGCGGGCCTCGCCGCGTGGATCGTCGAAAAATTCCGAGCCTGGAGCGATTGCGACGGCGATGTGGAATCGCGCTTCACAAAAGATCAACTGCTGACGAATGTGATGATCTACTGGGTTACCGAAACCATGCCGTCGGCGGTTCGTCTGTACTACGAGTCGCGACGCGATCGATCAAGGCGCGACCGAGTCGAGGTTCCAACCGCGATAGCCGTGTTCCCGGGCGAGATTTTCTTCTCGCCCCGCAAGTGGGTCGAGACGCGCTACAACGTCCAACAATGGACCGAAATGGCGAGCGGTGGCCACTTTGCGGCGATGGAAGAGCCGCGGCTGCTAGTGGAAGACGTGCGCAAATTCGTTCGCACGGTGCGCTAACCCGCATTTCTCACCACGTGGCGAGCGAAAGTGCGTGAGAGGTGCGTCAATACGAGGCGGGCGACGGTCGGCGCGCGGAGGCGTACTCGACAGTCCGTCGAGCACTCGCGACCGAGCGCAACGAAGTAGTGGCGCACCTAACGCGTGCTTTCGCCGTCAGGTGGTGAGAAATGCGGGTTAACGCTACTCGCTTTTCGACAATCCCTCGTACGTTTCGTCGTCCGCGGCTTCGGTCGTGACCGGCAGACCGCGCGGTTGCCAGCCTGGGTATTCCGCGCCGCCCATCGGGTCCGGTTCGCCCATGAAACCGCCGCGCATATCCACCACGTCAGTGAAGCCGTTGGCGATCAAAATTTGAGCCGCTTTCATCGAGCGGCCGCCCCTAAGGCAGGCGGTAATGATCTTTGCGTCTTTGCCAATAGCCTTTTCGCACACCGCGACGAATTCGCCGTTCGGTTGCATGCCCATGTTCGTGCGATGCATGATCGGGATATTTTTGGCTCCGGGGGCGTGGCCGCCTTCGAATTCCGGAGTCGACCGCACATCGACGTAAACGTACCCCCCGTCGGAGTCGAGCAGTTCTTTGGCTTCTTCGGGAGAGATGCGTTTTAGTGGCATGACTTTCCCCACCGTGGCGTTCCGGCTGGGCATCTGTCAAGTGAGTTAGCCCGCATCTCTAACCACGTGGCGAGCGAAAGTGCGTGAGAGGTGCGTCAATACGAGGCGGGCGACGGTTGGCTCGCGGAGGCGTACTTGACAGTCCGTCGAGCACGACGATCGAGCGCAACGAAGTAATGGCGCACCTATTGCGTACTTTCGCCGTCAGGTGGTTGGAAATGCGGGCTAGTTGCCCGCGAACCGCTGTCTCGCTATCATCGGCGTTTCGCCGACTATGCCAGCGAAGCCCACAATTTCGGTCGTCATACCTGTCCACAACGAGCAGGATGACGTCGCCGAACTCACCCATCGACTGACCGAAGTGCTCGGCCCGGACGATGAAATCATCTTCGTCGATGACGGCAGCTCAGACGCCACCTGGCAACGACTGGAAAAGTTGCACCAGCCCGATCGCGTTCGCCTAATCAAGTTTCGAACGAACTTCGGCAAGGCTGCCGCTCTGATGGCAGGCTTCGCACTCACCCGTGGAGAGCTGGTGTTCACGATGGACGGCGATTTGCAAGATGACCCCAGCGAAATCCCGCGCTTTATCGAAAGACTCGACGAGGGATTCGATCTCGTCTCCGGCTGGAAGAAGACGCGCCACGATCCGATCAACAAAGTCATCGCATCGCGAATATTTAATTCCTGCGTTCGCCGCCTCACGCGCGTGAATCTGCACGACATGAATTGCGGCTTCAAGTGCTATCGCGGCGATCTCGCCCGTAGCGTGCGGATCTATGGCGAGCTTCACCGCTTCATCCCGGCGCTTGCCGCGCATGGCGGATACCGCGTCGGTGAAATCGAAGTCCGCCACCAAGCCCGCAAACACGGCCGCTCGAGAAGTACGGCTTTCAGCCGACTGTTTAAAGGCTTTTTTCGACCTGATCACGATCCTGCTCAAGACGCGCTTTGCGGACCGGCCGTCGCACGGGTTCGGGTTTGTCGCGATCGCTTGCGGTTCGATAGCAGTGGCGTTGCTAGCGGGTCAGTCAGTGGTGTTCCCCAGCGTCGGGGTGGTTGGTGGGTTGGCGCTATTCTTCGGCCTCAGCGCCGTGATTCTGCTAGCGGCCGGTTGGGTCGCCGAGATAGCGGTAGCTAACTCTCCTAACGGAAAAGCGACAGCGTGGTTTGACGTTGAGGAAACGCGTGACTAACTCTTTAGCGCACCGTCTCGACGTGCGCAACGCGTAGCGCCTGATGCCGATTAATGAGCCTACATCTCGGCCCAAAACGTGGGCGCGCGTGGCCCTCAAGCTGGCCATACCTCTGCTCGTCGCGTTCTTCATCGGCCGCTCGATCTACGGGAACTGGCAACAGATTCGCAGCGAGCCGTGGCAGCTCGACGTCGGTTACCTGCTGCTCTCATTCGTGCTCGCAACGGGCTGGTTCTTGGGCAGGCCCTTCGGTTGGACCATCGTCATCAACTGCTTTGGACACGCCGTCCCGTTCGGCGAAATTTATCGCGTCTACCGAAAATCAGAACTCAGCCGCTATGTGCCCGGCGGCGTCTGGCAGTTTGCTAGCCGCGTCTACTTGGTCCGCAAATACGGTGTTGAACCCTCGGCGTGTTTAGCCGCCACACTGGTCGATATGGTCTTGGCCGCGCTTGCGGCGATGGTGCCGGCGGTGTGGGTGATTGCTACCGCGTTGCCACAGCTTGGTGAATACCAACGCGCGGTCTTGATGGCGTTTCCCATACTGTCATTCGCGGTTGTTCATCCCCGCATATTGAACTTATGGGCAGGATTTCTGTCCCGGCTGGCACGGCAGCCCTACACGCCGATCCGCATCAGCGCCGTGAGGCTATTCGGAATCTGGGCAATGTATGTTGGTGTGTGGGTGGGTCTGGCGTTTGCGATGGCGTTCTTCGTCCGCGCCCTACTGCCATCCACGAATTCAAGCCTTACGTTCATCGCGGGAAGCTATGCGCTTGCTTGGGTTAGCGCGCTGCTGACGATGGTCGCGCCGGCAGGCATGGGCATTCGCGAGGGAATCCTGGGGCTGCTGCTGACGGGGGTGCTAGCAGCCGGAACCGGTCTAACCGTGGCGGTAGCAATTCGAATGTGGCTCGTCCTAATGGAACTCGTCTGGTGGGCGGCGGGCCACTGGTTCCCAAGCGCGAATGAGGAGTAGCTCGTTATTCCACGCAACCGATCAGAATTCGCGGTGTCGTAGCGCCCTATGCCTTTCGGGCTAGTCGCCGAGTTTTCTAACTGCCAAGTTCCCGAAAACGGTGCTGCAGCCCCGGCTTGCAACGTTTGCCGCCGTGAACCTGTACAGCCACCATGCCCGCCGTCGCGCCGCCCGGCAGATGATTCTCGGTGTCTTGGAAATCCGTAATCAAAGTGCCGTTCATCCAGACCTTAATCGCGGGGACCTCGCCTGTAATTTGGGCGCGGATCGAGTTCCAGTCGTCTTTTTTCCAGACCTTCTCCCAGCCATTCGAGACTTTACGCTCGACGCCCTGCAACCTCTCGCCGTAGACCCCGCCCATGTTGCCGCCCTCGAGGTAATCGAGCATTACCTGATAGGCCTGGCCGTTGTTGTTCGAGCGTAGAAACAGGCCGCCGTCACAGCCGAAATCCGGCTTGAGTTCGATGTAGACTTCGAAGTCTTTGTACTTTTCGTCGGTCAGCAAGATACCGCCGTTGTCCTCGCGATCTTGCTTGCCGATCAGCGCGCCTTCGAACACACGCCACTCTTTCGTGTCGCCGTGGTGGTTGGTCAAACTCACGTGCCAACCGGCGATATTGCGACCGTTGAAGATCGATTGAAAGCCGTCTGGAACCTGCGCCTGAAGGCTAGCCGCGATCGAGAACAAGAGAACAACAAAGCACTTCATCGGGGCGTAGCGTAGCACAGCGAGCTACGGGCGCTGCCAAGGCTTGTACGCCGTGTCCTTGAGGAAGGCCACTAGATCGATCAGTTCCTGGCCCGAAAACTCCTCAGCCAAGCCGGCGGGCATGACGGAAACAGTGCCAGGCCGAATTTCTTCCACATCGGCCTTCGCGATCCTGACTTGCTCGTCAGCGCCTGTCGCGAGAACAAGATGCGCTTTCTGAATTCCTCAAGCGTCACGCCGCTGTGGACATCGTCCGTTGTAACCACGACGATCGGCTCGTAGCTTCGAACGGAAACTCAAGCTGGGGAAGACAATCGATTCCAGCAGATCTTGCTCGGTCCGCACGCGTCCGATGCGGCTCAGCGCAGGCCCGATGTCGCCGCCCTGATAGCCAATCGTGTGGCACGACGCGCATGCCGCCTCGGTGCTGTTGAAGACCGCTTGACCTCGTCGGATGTCGCCCTCGTTGAAACTCGCGAGCAGCTTCTCGATCCTCTGGCGCTGTTCGTCAGCATCGACTTCTTGATCGGCTAAAAGCGCGCGTGCGCGTAGTCGAAATTCGGGCGGATAGCCTTCCGCAACTGTCTCCAGGATGTCCGCTCGCAGGTTTGCAAAACCGCCCGAGGCTTCAAGCGCTTGCAGTAGCTTGTTCCCAAGCTCCTCGCTCGATCCACGCCCAAAGGACTCGACGATCGATGGCAACTCCATCGGACCCACTTGGCCAATCGATTCGGCTACACGCTGCAACTGCTGTTCGCTCAGCGGAGCCTTCGCTAGCGCGCGCGAGGCGGCGCCCCTCACGTCGACCGGCTGCGACGGGCCGAGGTGGTTAAGCAGGAACTCGAACGCATCCTCATTCACAGCGAGAGCCCGCTCGATCGAAACTTCGGCGGCGCCGGCCCGCACCCGCGCTGTGGCGTTCTGATCCTGCGCGACGTGTATCAAAGCCGCATCCACCGAGGGGTCGCCATCTTCCGGCAAAGGTAGTCGCCGCGCCGCGTGGACAGCGGCTTCGACCACGCCTGGCTGGTCGGCCTCAAGGGCGCGCGTCAACGCCTGTGTCCAGCCCTGGGGCATCTCGTCCACCGCCGCATTGGCCATCACTCCCAGCACGGTTATACGGTTCTTTTCGGCACCAGGGCCGTTCACGGTTTCGGCCAGCATTTGTTGAATCGTGGCGTCAGTGCTGAATTTGTGAATTTGTTGCGCGACCGAAGGATCGCCGATGCGACGCCGAAAATATCCCGCAAGTTCGCCGCCCCACTCCGGGTGTTTGCCGGCGATCCACTCCGCGGTTTGCGAGATCAGCGGGTCCGCCGACGAAAGTAATGGCACAATTGCATCGGGCTTAAGGTTTTGCGGCTCCATCTGATCGAGCGCGATCAGCGCCGCCCGTCGCGCTTGTGCCGAGGCCGAGCTGAGTCCGGCGCGTGTCGCATCGGGGCCGCGATTTCGATGAGGGCATAGATGAGTGAGTGCACGAGAGCCCGGTCATCGGTCAGGGCGGTTGCCGCTAGTAACTCGGGCACATCGGAGCGGTCGCCGATCCGCCCAAGAGCCTCGGCAGCGACTCGTTTGAGCGCACTCGATCCCGAGCGAAGCTGCGCCAGCACAAGTTCCGTCGCCTCGCGATCGCGCCGAACGCTCACCGAATGCAGCGCCGCGTGCCGTACGCTTTCGTCCGGGTCAGCCAGCGCCTTGCGAACCGCCGATCGTGCGCGATCGTCCGCAATTCGAGTCAGCGCCCAGACTGCATTTCGACGTAGTTCTACGGTTCCGTGCGCATTTACGAGCGCTTCGATCGATTCGACTCCAGCTTTGGCCAACTGCGCGATCGCCCGCTTCCGAACGGCGGGGCGACGATCTCCGAGCAGCGATGTCAGCTCCCGAGCCGCCAAATCGGCCCAGCTGATATCCTCGCCACGCGGGTTTTCGACTGGCGCCGCGCCCGTCCGTCGAACCCGATAAATCGCGCCGAGTACCTCGGGCTTCGCGAGCTGAGACGTCGGGCAGCAAATTTTGTACCAGGCCCCCGTATCCACGATCAGCAAGCTGCCGTCGGCGTCTTCCATCACATCTGTTGGATGAAAATCGTAGCTATCTGAAACCAGAAAATCCGATTCCTCGGTTCTATAAGTCGCGCCCTCCGGGATAAGCCTGTGACGCGTAACCTTACGCATGTTGAACAGCGTCACGAAAAGGTTGTCGCGAAAAGCGTCCCCAAGAACCGTTGACTCATAGCGCGCAAGCCCGACCGGAACCGTGGCGTCCATCTGCGTCATCACCTTGTTAAAACCGCCGGTCATTGGGTGGGAATCGGTAACGCGGTGTACCTTCCCGTAGACGCCGCCGTATAGCGCATGCAGCAGTCCATCGCGACGGCCGCGCGTCGGGTGTTCGGTAAACGTCGAGGTGAGAAAGCGCTCGCCTTCGCTGGAGAATGCAACTTCTAGCGGGTTGTCCATACCTCCGGTCAGGACCGGCTCGATCGGCCCTCCCTCAGGCCTGCGGCGAAAGATGTGCGACGCACTCGTGACGAGTGGCGGCCGCCCGGGGCGCTCGTAGGTTTGCTCTTCGAAAGCGCCCTTGGCCCAATAGATCCAACCGTCGGGACCGAGGTATGGGCCGTGCAAATCGTTCGCGCAGCCGTTCAAGGTTTTGCCGTCGAACCATTTTTCGCGTTGGTCGGCTACACCATCGTCGTCAGTGTCCGTCAGCTTCCAGATGACAGGCGGCGCCGCGACGTATACCGAGCCGTCGTGCCAGAGAACGCCCTCCGGCAACATCATTTTGTCCGCGAAGACAGTGCGGCGATCGAACTCGCCGTCGCCGTCAACATCTTCAAGGCGCAAGATACTGTGCGGCCGGTCGATGAGCTGTTGCGCCACGCTGTCGGTGGAGCCGGACGACTCCGCCACATACATGCGGCCTTGTTCGTCGATGTCGATAATCATCGGGCGCTCGACAAGCGGTGCGCCGGCGGCCAGCTCGATCTCGAACCCTTCCGGGACCGTGAGGTTGCCGTTGGTTGCCGGCCCGCCGCACTGTATTAGCACGACGCCGAGTACTCCCACGAATGCTTTCGCCAGATCAGACACGACTTGTCGGTGATCCTAGCAGGAAAGCGCGGGCTAGTGGTGGTGATCGGAGCTAGCAGGCAGTAGTCGACGGACGGCACGGCGCACTCCCCGATAAAGCGCGAACCCCGTGAGTCGCTGATCAGCACGTTGCGAAAGATCAGCAATGTGCAGCCAACCAAGCAGCACTCGCCTGCGCAAGGCGAGCGCGCCGGACTGAGTAGGCAGATCGAGACTATCGAACGGGCGCAGTGGAAGCAGCGCGTGCTCGACTCCGACGGCACGCAGGGCCAGCCGAAACTGGTGCAGCACGGGCGGAACAAACCACCGGCCGAAAACGAAAGTTGCGTACCCGAACACGTACTTCACGCCTAGCGTTTTCGCCCAGGCCGCCGCTTCCTGAGGTCCGGCCGTGTACTGGTAAGAGTCGTCGAGCAGCCGCGTGGACAGCGCTCTGCAAAAACTGTTCACGCCGCCGTTACGAAAATAGAAGACCATCTTCGAAACCGGAAGCGCCGCCACGTCGGGCTGAAATTCATTGCGAATCCGCTCCAGCACGGGGGGCATTTTGCCGAACGTGTCTTCAAAGCAATCAACGCCTCCGTACAGCGTCGTGGACGGGGTGCGGACCACGTAAGTGTAGTGGTCGATTTCCGCTCCCGGTTCATCCTGCTCCCCGTGAAATGGCGTCGGAATGATTTCGATATCGCCGAACGAAACTGGCGACCAGTGATCGACTTCGCGGATATCTTCGAAGCCGAGAGCCTCTAACATGCCGACCATCGGCGGGTTAAACGCCGTCGGCCTCGTGACGCGTGGAATCAGCACCGGCACGGTCTTGTCAAACCAGGCGAGCGTTTGGAAGTGGCAATGGTCCCAATGACTGTGCGACAAGCACATCGCCGAAAGGGCGAGGTCGGCTATGCCTCGGGCAGGCGCGAAATGGCCATGGTCTGGCCGAAACAGCGGATCGAAAACTACCGCGGTAGAATTCGTCTGAATCAGTAAAGACGTGTGGCCAACGAAGGTCAGCCGTGTGCCCGCTGGCGGCCCAGGGAAACCGTTTCGATCGTCGACGGGATTGTCGATTAAGTCCGATTTCCAGAACCAGTCGAGCAGATCGCCGGCATAGTTGGCTCGCGAGCCGCCGCTCTCGGCCAGCGTCGATCGAATCTCCTGCTCGGCAAAACGTCCGCGCAGTAGTGGCAGAAGCAAGCCGAGGCCCTCTAGCTGCTCCATCGGGAACGGTCGACGAATGTGTCGCCCGACGTATTGGATTTCGAGTTGTGGGTCCAGCTCGAATTGGGGGCCTGGTTCTCTGAAGACTGTCAAGGGCGGAGTAAATTTGGACCACTTCGGCGGAGCAAAAGTAGACCAGTTGGTGAAGGGGTAGCGGTTTTCGTGGGACGGCTGGAACGGAGCCTGCGGTCGCCCTTTAGGGCGGCCCAGGCGTAGTGGAGGCCGTCCCACGAAAACCGGGCGAGTGGCCGGTGGGTCAGCCCAAAGAGTGAGCCCGCTTCTTCTTGCTCTGGATCAGACGGAAGCTTTCGCCGTTCAGCTCTAGAATATGAACGTGGTGCGTGAGGCGATCGAGCAGGGCGCCGGTCAGCCGCTCGGAGCCGAAGACCTCCGTCCATTCGTTAAACGGCAGATTCGAGGTGACCAGCGTCGAGCCCTGTTCGTAGCGCTGGGAAAACACTTCGAACAATAACTCCGCTCCGGTCTTCGATAGCGGCACGTAGCCCAGTTCATCGACGATCAGCAGATCCTGCTTGGCCAACTGCTTTTGACATCGCAGCAAGCGCCGTTCATCTCGGGCTTCGAGCAGCTCATTGACCAGTGCCGCCGCTGTTGTGAAGCGTGTTCGATAGCCGCGCTGACAAGCCGCCAGTCCCAACGCCAAGCCGATGTGCGTTTTGCCCGTGCCGGAATTACCCAGTGCCGGCACGTTTTCGCGGCGGTCGATAAAC
Source organism: Bryobacterales bacterium (assembly GCA_965205595.1). GTDB lineage: Bacteria > Acidobacteriota > Terriglobia > Bryobacterales > UBA6623 > CATQHP01. The sequence continues at coordinate 101,115 of CBDBHI010000013.1, forward strand.
TCACAGCGCGCCAGTTCCAGCACCAGCTTCTTGTTCAACGCCGGCAAGGACGGGAAGTCGAAAGTGTCCAGACTCTTGGTCACGGGAAACTTCGCGGCCTTGCTGCGGCGCTCGGTGGCCCGCTGTTCACGGTCGAGCAGTTCCAGCTCGCAGAGTTGTTGCAGGAAGCTCCTCGAATCCAAGCTCTCGGCGGCGCATTGCCGCGCCAGTTTGTCGTACTCGCGCAGGAAGGTTGGCAGCCGCAACGCTTTCAAATGCGCTTCGAGCAGAAGTTTCGACCTCGCCATTACCCCCCTCCTTGTGCCGGCAGTGCCAAATAGTCCGCAGCGGAGGTTTGCTCCACCTGGGCTGCCGGCAGGTGCGGATACTTCGTCAAGTCCAAGCGCGGCGGCCGTTGCTCGATGCGGCACAGCACTAAGTGCCTGACTGCATCCAAGCCAATCGCTCCCAACTCGCAGGCTTGGCGCACCGCCGCGGCAACGTGCTCGAATCGGAAGTCCTCCAGTCATCGCAATACCTGCACGTACTCGCGCTTGCCTGGCTTTCCCAACCGTGCCTCGAGCAAACGTCTCAAGCACGGGAACTGTTCGGGCAGCTCCCAGCCCGCCAACGGGGCCGCTTGATCGAGCGCGTTGGTCTTGCGTTCCAGCAGTGCTAGGTAATGCAGCGGATCGAAGATCAACTCTTCGCGTTCGTAACTGCGCCGGTGGCGCGCGATCTCTTCGCTGCCACAACAGATCACGATTTCATCGGCGTAGCCTTTCAGCAACACCTGGCGATGTCCGTAGCGTGTGGGCACCGAGTAGTCGTTGGCGCGATAGCGCACCAATGACAGCGACGTCACCCGCGTGGTGCGTTTGTCGCAGGCGTCATAGGGCGTGGGCGGCAAGGGCAACAACGCTTGGCGGTCACGCTTGAAACGTTCCTCAATCGTTTCGGTGTGCCGCCGCAAGCGCCGCTTACGATTGTTGAGGCACTGCGCTTCGAGCTGCTCGTTGAACGCTTCCCAGCTTGGAAACCTTGGCGCCGGCACCATGAAGTTCCGCCGGGCATAACCGACCAGTCCTTCCACCTTTCCCTTGTCGTTGCCTTTGCCCGGACGCCCCAAACGATCGGAGAATAAATAGTGCGACTGCAGTTCACTGAACACCCTGGTCCGCTTGCGCCTGCCGTCGCCCAGAATCCTCGCCAGCGCCAAGGTCGTGTTGTCGTAGAGGATGCTGCGTGGCACGCCGCCGAAGTACCGAAACGCTGCGTTGTGCCCCTCGCAAAACGCTTCCGTCGTCGCGGCCGGGAAAGCTTTTACGAAAGCGTCATCGCTAGGCGGCAGATCGACCACCAAGTAGTGCGCCTTGCGCTGTACGCCGTCAATGACCACCAGAGCTTCACCGCAGTCGGCCTGGGCATCGCCCGCCGGATGCACCAGCGGCACGAACATCTCTTGCCCGCCGAGCTTCTTGTCGCGAACATAGTCCTTGACGATCGTGTAACCGCCGGTGAAATCGTACTCGTCGCGCAAGCGGTCGAAGATGCGTTTTGCGGTGTGGCGTTGTTTCTTCGGACGTTCCTGATCGTCGATGAGGATCTGATCGACGATTCCGGTGAAGGGATCCAGCTTCGGCCTCTGCGCTGGTTGGCGCCGCCGATAGCCCGGCGGAGTGGCGTAGCGCAACATCTTGCGCACCGTCCCTCGCGCCAGGCCAAACCGTTTGGCGGCCTCGCGCTCACTGAGCCCTTCGACAAAGACACTGCGCCGTACTTGAGCGTATAGCTCCACGCGATACATCCCTCTCGTGTCCCACAAACACCACAGGAATGTTCGCTGGACCACTCGGACGGTCTACTTTTACTCCGCCCAAAAGCAGCTTCGATTCGCCGCTCTATGGTCTAGTTTCGCTCCGCCGTTCTCAGAAGACCTCGTCGCGAAGCGTTACGGATGCCTCCGCCGGATCAATCGAGACCTTGCAAAACTTGTTCACGTCGGCCGAATTTTTAAGGCTCGTAAGCGCTTCTGGGTTGCGCCGCGACTGCTCAAGCAACGTCACCGCTTCGGCGTATGCGCGGACGAGCGCGCGCTGATGATCGCCGATGAATAGGCGACGGCAATCGACGAGTCCGCCGGCGCCGGAGACGATATCGAGATGGGCATTAGCCCGCAGTCGAATCGGCGTGTTTGAAGTCATCGGGGGCGTCACGAGCTCACTTGAGAACTAGAGGGTCACTTGAAAACTAGAGTCAGTGCCAAAATTCATGATAGTGTCGTCGGGGATTTCGCGGTCACGTCACGGCTTCTCGTATAACCCAGTGCAATCGATTGGTACAAATTCGAGCAGATTAGTTCGTACTCACCAGGTGGTACTCCGCGAATTCCAAGAATCTTTCCCAGTCGTAGGGCTCGATCGAGTGGCCCCCTTCGCGGATGTGGTATCCGACTTCACTTTTGATGATCGCTGATCCGACCGGCGGCGATTCGGATGACTGCAGTCCGCGCTTGCCGAGCAAACGATAAACCTCGCTTGCGTGATATGCCGACAAATATTCTCCGCGGGCGTCCGCCCAGGTGTCACCCGTTGCGCTGTGTACGTAGACTGGACGCGGCGCGATGAGCGCAAGCAGCATGTGCTGATCGACCGGGAGATCATCTTCTTGATTGACAAATTTCCAGGCGTTGCGGCTCAGCCAGTACGGAAAACGGGTGACCATTTTTTCGAGAGTTTCGCCGAAGCGACGCCTCCAGAGTGCTGCTCCCGCGCAGCCGGATTGCGCGGAAATTGCAAGCGCGAATCGCTCATCTTGCGCGGCGGTCCACAACGCCGCTTTACCCATTTTTGAGTGCCCCATCGCGGTAAAAAAGCGGATGGATTCCCTTGCGAAATTCCACCTCGTTATGGCGCACCCAGTCCTGCTGGTAGACGGCCACGAAGCCGAAGCCACGATCGAGAATCTCGCCCAGCGGCCAACCGTTTTTGAGTAAACCTTCGCGGTCCGCGTCGGCGTCGAATTTAGCCGACTTAGTGTCGTCGAAACTGTGTTTGAGAATCGCCGGAACAGGGCCCGACGCGGCGTTGGGAGCGAAGACCAAAATCAACATCTCCGCCGAGCCTTGTTGGTTTCTGAAACGGATCACCACGTCGCGCCGGGTTGCCTTGCCGCTCATGAAGTTGCAGTCCGTTCGAAGGGTCTGGTAACTAGTCTCGATCGGGCTGGCTGGCTCGGGGACGCAGCCGTAAATCAGATTGCTGAAGAGCGAGAGGATCTGAGGCCGCCGCTGGTTTCGCCAGCCCTCGGGCGTCGTGATTCGCTCGCCCTGCGAAGTGACCAGTAGCGGAGGTAAGTCGTATTTTGGAACGAGGCTCTCATCGTAGTTGACGTTGCTGTCATCTTCCTTGCGTTGACCGACGAGGGGGAGGGCAAGCGTTACGCAGCTTGCAAAAACAATCAACCGGACAAAGTTTCGGGACATACTATCTACCAGCTTATTCGCATACCTCGGACACCCCGCGGCTGCCCTTGCTCGGCGCGCTATTTCGAAGCCGCGGCTACTCCACCGGCAGGCACGCCAAATCTTTCGCAACCGTCAGCGGCCCGCTGTAGTGTTTTCGTCGATGCGCCAGATTCGTATCGAAGTTTTGGTCGGACGAAATATGACTGAGCACCAGCATGCCAACCTCGGCTTCGGTGGCGATCTGTCCCCAGACGCTGGGCTTAGCGTGCAAGTTCCGGCCCTGGCCCCCGCCCCGCGAATTCTCCGATCCCGCGAAATGAACAACCAGCACGTCGGCGCCTCGACTGAAGTCGGTGAATGTCGGGTCCGAGCCATTTTGGTCGGTGCTGAATACGATGCTCGCGTCAGCAACTTCGACGCGATAACCGATAGCCGGAACGGTGCCGTGTGGAACTCCGATGCCAGTAACCCGCACTTTCCCTTCAGTGAATACCTCTGTGGGTTCCGACGCCTTCGCATCCACCGTGATCGGGTCAAAAGTCACACGGCGGTTCAATACGCGAAACACGCCGCCGGTACCGAAGAGACTCTCGAGGAACTCTTCAAGGGAAGGGAACGCGGAACTCCCGGACGGACCCGCCACACGCACGTTTCCGCCGCGTGGCCATAGCAGCGCCGGCACTTCTGAAGAATGGTCTGGGTGGAAATGGCTCAGAGCCAGCAATTGTAGATCGGCGAGTTTGGCGCCCGACTCGTGGAAATGCGCGAACGTGCCGCCGCCCGCATCGACCATAATGCGACTCACGCCGTCGATCCAGACAATGTACCCGGCCGATGCGCGACCGACGCCAAACGGCCCACCCGATCCTAAGATCTGAAGCGCTACGCCGCTAGGGCCACACTCGGCCCAGGCGATTGCTGGTAGGCCCAGCACAAGCAGCATCCCAAACAGCGCGCGAACAGCAATTTTGGTCGATCTCATCTGCATCTCCTATAAGATCTACCGAGAGTATCAGCTAGGCCAATCTTTAATGCCATCGTGGCGCGCGCCTCCAGGCGGGCCGCGTCGACCTCAAGGTCGACGTTCTTACCGATCCGCAATCCTCACCAGGCAGCGAGTGAAAGTGCGTGAAAGCTACGTCAATACGCGGCACGTAGCGCGCCACCCGCCGTCAAACGGTCTCCATTTCAGAACCTATCTAATTCGCCGGCTTCAACCCCTCATCCCGACCTAGTCCCTTTTCAAGCCAACCCGGATACCAGCGAAATACATTGCCGGTCAGACTACCGATGAAGATATTCTTGTCCGGCGTGGCGTGGATCCAGTGGCCCGGGCTTTCCATCGCGCCTATGATCTTGCCGGTCTTGATGTCAATTTTCATAATGCGGCCGGCCAGCGTGTCGTAGGTCAGGTTCTCGATGTTGTTGCGATGGGTGATGATCCACATCTCATCCTCGGGCGTGATGAAGAGGTTCTGCGTTGCGCCCAAGTGGTTCCACTCGCGCAGATATTTCCCGTTTGGATCGAAGATTTGAATGCGATTGTTTTCGCGGTCAGCGACGTAGACTGTACCCTGCGAGTCGACACCGATCGAATGCACCGTATTGAATTGGCCCGGCCCCGAGCCGTAAGTCCCCCAGGTGGAGAGGTACTTGCCCTTATTGCTGAGTTTGACGACCCTGGCGTTGCCGTAGCCGTCGGCGATATAAATGTCGCCACTCGGCGCAAACGCAAGGTCCGCCGGACGGTCGAAGTGCTTCTCATCTTCGCCCGGTTCGCCCTTCACACCGAGCGTCAGCAGCAGCTCGCCTTTGCGGTCGAACTTCATGACCTGGTGGTTGCCGTTGTCGGTCACCCAGATGTTGCCGTCAGGGTCGGCGCGCATTCCGTGTTCGTTGCCAAACATGCCGCGGCCCCACGACCGCAGATAGCGGCCTTCCGAATCGAACACCACGATCGGATCGGCTTTTTCGCCCCGGTGGAAAACGTACACCTCGCCGCTCTTGTCGACTGCCACGGACGACACCCGGCCGAACTTCCATCCGTCGGGCATCGTGTCGGGCTCTTCGCCAAAGCGAATTTTGACCCGGTACTTCATGAGCCCGCCCTCGTGCGGATACCAACCTTTTTCAGCGGCGGCCAGCACGACAGCCAAGCAGCCCAAGATGATCAAGATTCGCTTCAACATGTTAAAACCTCCCCAGCGTTCAGTGCTGCCATTGTAGTCTGTTCGAAGCAAGATCATCTCTGGTCGCCGGCCCGCTAGTCGCAGCCGGACAGATTCGCGCGTTGGACGGATGTCGGTCTGTAGACCCAACCTCTCGTCAGTCCGGCGACAAGGGCCTTCGATACGAATCGAACTGAACCTTGTTGCCAATTCGAGGTTGCCAATTCGAGCTCCGTCCCGGATCTACCGTACCTCGTGGTAGAAATGACCGGTTTTGTCCGGATTTGCCTGGATTTGGCAGGGTTTGGCAGGTTTTTGCAAACATTCAGGTGTGCCTAGCTCGAAAACTAGCTCATGGCGCCCTCCTTGCTTGGGTGTGTTGATGCGATCCGAGGCCACGGTCTTGTTCCTGGTTCTACCTTACACCTCGTGTAGTAGATTTATCGGGGTCGGTTCGCGGAAGTCGTTTCGAATCAATGAAAGTTTATTTTGTTCTTGCGGTACGGGGTATTCGTAGTGCCCGGAGCTACGAACTATTAGTGAACATTGATATCCGCAGAACAGACTGACACAAAAAGAGTTATATGGATTCGCCCCTGTCCCCACCAGCCCTGTCCCCGCCAGCCCAATAGTTCAACCACCTCTAGTGATCTGAATGCTCATTGACTATGGGCTCCGTCGGCTTCCAAATTGTCCCCGATTGCCTAGTTCGCCCAGTTCGCCCGGATCTCCGAAATTCGACACAGAATGGGAAATTCGGTTTCACTTATAACACCTCTAGCTGACGAACATGCCATATCGGCGGAGATAAGAAAATTTCCGGCCGCAAGACTGCCTTGGCCGGGTAAGGACAGCAGGTGGCCACTGATCTAGCGGCTAATCGTAAACTCGGCAAGGCTCGACGACCCCGACGCCCGCAGCGAATTTCCGAAGCTGAAGCAGCAGCGTCTCGCTGACCTCCTGTCCCTTCCGACAGAGCAACATTCCAGAGATGGTCTTCACGTCTTGATCCAAAACCATAGAAACCCTGATCTCATCCACCGTGACTGAGCGCACCATTCCCCCGGTTTGTGGGAGTGGAACGGAGGACAGCGCATCGACCAAGCAGTCTGGAAACCCCATCTTCCTCAGCTCGCTTAGGGCCGCTGAGGGTTTGGCTCCAGCGGCGAGAAGTTTGTCGAACCCTGTGCAAATGGCTAGCAATTGAGCGCCCGTCGTTTCTATTTCCCACTCCGAGGGCGTCGCGGGCAATGAGGAAAAATCGGGAGTCGACTTCTGCATCGATACCATTCGAGCGACTTTATCGAGGCGAGGAATCTTCTCCAACAGTTGGCCGCCGAACTCGGGATGGGTGTCAATGAGCTCTTGCTCCTGCACAGTCAGTGTCTCGCCGGCTTCCGCCTTGGCCAAGGTCTCCGCCGGAATCGAAACACATCCGATCTCGCACAGCATCGCCGCGAGACCCAATTGCCACGCCTGCGGGAGCGCGAGTACCGCAGCCATGTGCTCGACGTAGCCTTGCACGCGTTGGGTTCGGCTGAAGGCCTGCGGACTCAATAATCCTAGAATCTCCGTGAGCACTCTGACCGAGCCCCTCAATGTTTGCTCCAGGAGTTGGCGCTCCGCTATCACCAATCGATACTGGTCTATCGCGGAGTTTATCGCTTTAGTTAAATCCTCCGGCTTGCAGGGCTTGGTCAAGAATCGAAAAATGTTGCCATTGTTCACTGCCGCGATAGCAGAATCCAGATCCGACTGACCACTGAGAATCATCCGAACGCCATCCGGAAATAGCTCCCGAGTCTTGGCCAGGAACTCGGCACCGTTCATGTTCGGCATCCTCATGTCGCAGACGATGACAGCGAATGGACCGCTCGCGCGGACTTTCCTCAGACCTTCCTCGGGCCCGCAGGCCGTCTCGAGTTCGAACCGCTTGTGGAGATGTCGTCGAATGCCGTCGAGAACATTTGGCTCGTCGTCGACGAATAGAATCTTTTCGCCCAAGATGTCACTCCAGTTCCGCGGCGCAGGCCTTCTGCCACACGGGCCAGCGATCGAGAACTCCAACCCTCTCTAAGTACTCTTTGTCGAGTTCGAGAACGACATTGTCTAGATCGCAGACAACGGTCCGATTGGCGAAAACGCTGGCCACATGGACGGCGGTGAGGGTGCTAAACGAGTCATCGGCGCTCTCGGAAGGGATTTCATGGTAGCCGACCGCCTGCAGCACGGGATCGGGAAGCCCCCAGATTCCCAGAAGGTATGCCCCTACGTGCCCGTGAGTCGTCCCTAGTTCCCGCAGTTCCACTTCCTTCACGGAGAGATTCTCGACTCGCGCTTGCTCCAGTATCTTGGCGTAGCCTTCGTGTAGTTTGGTGGATAGGATGAGCTTTCCTGTGTCATGCAGGAGTCCGGCGGTACGTGCCTCTCCGGCAAGCTTGTCCCGTCCCTCCACGAGGACTATGGTATTGGCCAACCGTGCGCAGAGCGTCGAGTGATTCGTCAACTCCTCGATGGAGAATCCGGATTCTTCGTTTTCGTCGTCGGAGCAGAAAATTTGTCAAGGGCGGAGTAAATTTGGACCACTTCGGCGGAGCAAAAGTAGACCAGTTGGTGAAGGGGTAGCGGTTTTCGTGGGACGGCTGGAACGGAGCCTGCGGTCGCCCTTTAGGGCGGCCCAGGCGTAGTGGAGGCCGTCCCACGAAAACCGGGCGAGTGGCCGGTGGGTCAGCCCAAAGAGTGAGCCCGCTTCTTCTTGCTCTGGATCAGACGGAAGCTTTCGGCGTTCAGCTCTAGAATATGAACGTGGTGCGTGAGGCGATCGAGCAGGGCGCCGGTCAGCCGCTCGGAGCCGAAGACCTCCGTCCATTCGTTAAACGGCAGATTCGAGGTGACCAGCGTCGAGCCCTGTTCGTAGCGCTGGGAAAACACTTCGAACAATAACTCCGCTCCGGTCTTCGATAGCGGCACGTAGCCCAGTTCATCGACGATCAGCAGATCCTGCTTGGCCAACTGCTTTTGACATCGCAGCAAGCGCCGTTCATCTCGGGCTTCGAGCAGCTCATTGACCAGTGCCGCCGCTGTTGTGAAGCGTGTTCGATAGCCGCGCTGACAAGCCGCCAGTCCCAACGCCAAGCCGATGTGCGTTTTGCCCGTGCCGGAATTACCCAGTGCCGGCACGTTTTCGCGGCGGTCGATAAACTCACAGCGCGCCAGTTCCAGCACCAGCTTCTTGTTCAACGCCGGCAAGGACGGGAAGTCGAAAGTGTCCAGACTCTTGGTCACGGGAAACTTCGCGGCCTTGCTGCGGCGCTCGGTGGCCCGCTGTTCACGGTCGAGCAGTTCCAGCTCGCAGAGTTGTTGCAGGAAGCTCCTCGAATCCAAGCTCTCGGCGGCGCATTGCCGCGCCAGTTTGTCGTACTCGCGCAGGAAGGTTGGCAGCCGCAACGCTTTCAAATGCGCTTCGAGCAGAAGTTTCGACCTCGCCATTACCCCCCTCCTTGTGCCGGCAGTGCCAAATAGTCCGCAGCGGAGGTTTGCTCCACCTGGGCTGCCGGCAGGTGCGGATACTTCGTCAAGTCCAAGCGCGGCGGCCGTTGCTCGATGCGGCACAGCACTAAGTGCCTGACTGCATCCAAGCCAATCGCTCCCAACTCGCAGGCTTGGCGCACCGCCGCGGCAACGTGCTCGAATCGGAAGTCCTCCAGTCATCGCAATACCTGCACGTACTCGCGCTTGCCTGGCTTTCCCAACCGTGCCTCGAGCAAACGTCTCAAGCACGGGAACTGTTCGGGCAGCTCCCAGCCCGCCAACGGGGCCGCTTGATCGAGCGCGTTGGTCTTGCGTTCCAGCAGTGCTAGGTAATGCAGCGGATCGAAGATCAACTCTTCGCGTTCGTAACTGCGCCGGTGGCGCGCGATCTCTTCGCTGCCACAACAGATCACGATTTCATCGACGTAGCCTTTCAGCAACACCTGGCGATGTCCGTAGCGTGTGGGCACCGAGTAGTCGTTGGCGCGATAGCGCACCAATGACAGCGACGTCACCCGCGTGGTGCGTTTGTCGCAGGCGTCATAGGGCGTGGGCGGCAAGGGCAACAACGCTTGGCGGTCACGCTTGAAACGTTCCTCAATCGTTTCGGTGTGCCGCCGCAAGCGCCGCTTACGATTGTTGAGGCACTGCGCTTCGAGCTGCTCGTTGAACGCTTCCCAGCTTGGAAACCTTGGCGCCGGCACCATGAAGTTCCGCCGGGCATAACCGACCAGTCCTTCCACCTTTCCCTTGTCGTTGCCTTTGCCCGGACGCCCGAAACGATCGGAGAATAAATAGTGCGGCTGCAGTTCACTGAACACCCTGGTCCGCTTGCGCCTGCCGTCGCCCAGAATCCTCGCCAGCGCCAAGGTCGTGTTGTCGTAGAGGATGCTGCGTGGCACGCCGCCGAAGTACCGAAACGCTGCGTTGTGCCCCTCGCAAAACGCTTCCGTCGTCGCGGCCGGGAAAGCTTTTACGAAAGCGTCATCGCTAGGCGGCAGATCGACCACCAAGTAGTGCGCCTTGCGCTGTACGCCGTCAATGAACACCAGAGCTTCACCGCAGTCGGCCTGGGCATCGCCCGCCGGATGCACCAGCGGCACGAACATCTCTTGCCCGCCGAGCTTCTTGTCGCGAACATAGTCCTTGACGATCGTGTAACCGCCGGTGAAATCGTACTCGTCGCGCAAGCGGTCGAAGATGCGTTTTGCGGTGTGGCGTTGTTTCTTCGGACGTTCCTGATCGTCGCTGAGGATCTGATCGACGATTCCGGTGAAGGGATCCAGCTTCGGCCTCTGCGCTGGTTGGCGCCGCCGATAGCCCGGCGGAGTGGCGTAGCGCAACATCTTGCGCACCGTCCCTCGCGCCAGGCCAAACCGTTTGGCGGCCTCGCGCTCACTGAGCCCTTCGACAAAGACACTGCGCCGTACTTGAGCGTATAGCTCCACGCGATACATCCCTCTCGTGTCCCACAAACACCACAGGAATGTTCGCTGGACCACTCGGACGGTCTACTTTTACTCCGCCCAAAAGCAGCTTCGATTCGCCGCTCTATGGTCTAGTTTCGCTCCGCCGTTCTCACCCGTCTCGTTTTCGAGCATCGCGAGTGCAGCCTTGCCCCCGAGTTGAAATTCCATCTGCCATTCGCTCTTCATAGAGCGGAGCGATCGCCTGAGCCCGTCTAGGATGCGTTGCTCATCGTCGACGAAAAGGACTCGCCTCATGCCGGCCTCACATCGCTCGCCGTTGAGACCGGCTCCTCACTCGGCAGTCGGATGATAAAGCAGGTACCCGTTCCGACTTGCGACTCGACATCGAGGGTGCCACCGTGCTTTTTGACGATGACGGAATGGGCGATGCTCAACCCCTGGCCGGTTCCCTTTCCGACTTTCTTAGTCGTAAAAAAGGGGTCGAAGATTTTCTTTTGGATTTCCTTGGGAATTCCGGTTCCCGTGTCTAGAATTCGGACCTCGACCCAATCTCCGTCTGCCCGAGTGCTCACCGTGATCTTGCCCTTCACCTCTCCGTTTTGGCCGTTGGCCGAGGCGATCGCATGGCAGGCGTTCACCACTAAATTGAGGATCACCTGATTGAACTCTCCTAGTAGGCAGGGAATGTGGGGTAGATCCGGATCAAACTCCGTCTCGAGGTTCGCCACATATTTCCATTCGTTCGTCGCGACGGTGATAGTACTCTCGATTGCACGATTGAGGTCCACCAGTGACTTCTCGCTACTCGGATGAGAGAACTCCTTCATGGCGCCAACGATCTTTGATACGCGACCCAGGCCTTCGAGCGACTGTGCAATGGCGCGGGGAATCTCTTCTGAAAGAAAGTCGACATCCGCTTCTCCGATCGCCTCCTTCATCTCGGCTATCTGCGCCGATTGAATCGCTTCCTCCTCTTGATGCACTATTTCACTGATTCTTTTTAGCGGCTTAATGATGTCGCCGAAGGACTCGTCAAGGAAGTGGGTGTTGTCGCTTACGTACTGTGCCGGCGTGTTAAGTTCATGCGCAATTCCGGCGGCCAGCTGACCAATGGATTCAAGCTTTTGCGACTGGGCGAGCTGCTGCTCGACAGCCTGCCGCGGTCCGATGTCTCGAGTTGAGAAGGTGAACAAAGAGCGGCCCCTAATCGCCAACTTGCTGACGGTCACTTCGAGGGGGAACGTGGTGCCATCTTTTCGCAGGCCGGCAATTTCGATTCCCAATCCCCTGACGTAAGAATCCCCAGTTGCCAGGTAGTGATCTACGATCCGTCTCGTTTCTCCGCTGGACAGGAGTTTGGAGAGCGGAGTGTCAATGACTTCTGACGTGTGATATCCAAAGAGTTTTTCCGCGGCTGGGTTAAAAGTTTCAATCGATTCGTCCTCGTTAAGAACGATGAATCCGTCCGCCATGGCTTCCAGCACGGCGTCGTAGCGCGCAGCTGAATCCAGGACCGAATCGGAGGCCTCGGTCAGCCTTTGATCAATGATGGTTCCAATAACTGTCAGCACCGCCATCAGAAGTACGATGACCGCGATGATCGTTGCCATCAACGAGGGCGGCAAAATCATACTTGGGACGGTTAGGGTCGGACTAGCAAAGAAACGGAGCGAGGACATTGCGGTGTAGTGCATACCGGAGACCGCGCTTCCTAGCACCACTACGCTCAGCAAGCGGTTGGGAGAAAAGTTGCTGAATAGCGTCTGTACTTCGGTGTCGATCTTTAGCTGGCGACGGTTGAACACAAACCGCAAATAAAGGGAGGTAGCAGCAAGAAGATAGGCCACCAAGATGGAGAACACAAAGAGCGAGAATTTATACCTCATTTTGGCATCAAGAATCATCGCCTCCATACCGAGGTAGTGCATGGTTCCGATGCCCACCGCGAGGGCCAGTGCTGCCAGCTGCAGGCGCCACCACTCGATCGTGTCACGTACCATGAATCGGAGCGCGAACCAGCTCCCGATCGTCGCTGGGAGCATCGAGGCCATCGTGATCGCCAGGCCATAGCTCATCTTGACCGGCATTTCGAAGGCGAGCATACCGGTAAAGTGCATCGCCCAGATGCCACTTCCCATGGTCACGGCACCGATCCCTAACCAAGTTGAGTGCGGCCGACCGTCCCTCAGCCGCAGCGCAACGACGCGATCGACGACCGCCAAAGCCGCCAGGGCCGCCAAACAAGCGACGATGACGGACAACATGACCAGCAACGAGTTAAAGGATCCTTCGAGAGGAACCCCCAGATTGCTTTAGTCATTGAGAAAGCGCCAGAAATGCATAATTCGCTCCACGGCCCGCGGACTTTGGGCGGAAAAGACCGAGGCCTGACAACTCTATCGGAACGAGCGGATAAAAGTTTAGACGAGCAGTTTTGGCAGGGCCTCGCCGGAGTTCGGGAGTTCGGGGACACGCACGCAGGAGTTCGGGAGTTCGGGGGAGTTCGGGGACACGCACGCAATTCGCGAAACCTTTATGCCGTCAATAGCTTGCAGCGATCTCAATGTTCATAAAATAGCCTCATAGCCCAAGACCATGTCCCTCCATTCGAGGGTGGTGGCGGTCGGCGTACCGCATCACATCACCCAACGCGGCAACAACCGCCAAACAGTCTTCCGCTCCGACGCCCGATGATTGGGCTATCATCCGCCATATCTTGTACCCACTTTTCGTAGGGGTACGACATGTCGCGGCGTACCAACCACCCGCCGGAAAATTCGAACAGACTGCTAACGCCCACAGCTGACCAGCCCGGCGAACGCATTCGATCCCCCATCCCTTCTATTACCGCCGGGAATCCCCCAAAACGTCGCTGGCGTGGGCTCAAGCGGTCAGCCGACGGCCCAAAATCGGGCTACTCCAAAACGCCCGTCCCGTGTTTTCGATCCTTTGAAATCAGTAACTTAACCTCAAAAAACCCCGAAAACGATACACCCTTGGTGTAAGGTTCAAGTAGAGGAGCAGCAAATCTATGGACCAACTACAGAAATCTGATGGAAATCCTGCCAAATCCGGCCTGCCGAAATCCGCAAGCGCCTTCTACCACGAGGGCCTGAAGCCGTCCCAAGAGCGCGCTGTCATAGCACTGATCGAGTCGCCTTCCATCTGTGCGGCCGCCCGCCAATCCGACGTCAGCGAACGCACCCTACGCCGCTGGTTGAGCGAGAACGACAACTTCAAACGCTCCTTGCGCCGAGCCCGTGAGCAATTCATGGCGCTCGCCACCGCCCGCCTGCAAACTGATTTTACCGCGCGGGGACGAGAACTTGTGAAATAGTTCCAGTTCGCCGCTACTTCAAGACGCGGAACGTTTCTCGGCCTACGATGAGTTCTTCGTTGGTTGCGAGGACTACGACCCCTGACATTGGATTGCTCGTAGCTGATGTCGCGGTCACCGCTTGCCGAGGCGTTTTCTACAGGGTCTACCCGAATGCCCAGGAATTCAAGTCCCTCGCAGACTTGCGCTCTGAGCGCGACGGAGTTTTCGCCAATGCCGCCGGTGAACGCTATGGCGTCGATTCCGCCCATCGTCGCGGCAAACGCTCCGATCGTTTTGCGGATTTGATAGGCGAATCTGTCTAGCGCTAGGCGGGCGGCGGCGTTGCCCTCATCGGCGGCGGCTTGTAGGTCGCGGACATCGCCTCCGGGTATTCCTGAGATACCGGCGAGGCCGCCTTCGCTTACGAGCAGATCACGCATTTGCTGGGTGGTTACAGCGAGGCGGTCCATCATGAAGAGCACCGCAAAGGGGTCTAGGTCGCCGTGTCTGGTGGCGTTTTCAAGCCCGGTCTGGGGTGAAAAGCCCATCGAGATGTCGACCGAGCGGCCACGCTGGATGGCGCAGATCGACGAGCTTCCGCCTAGGTGGCACGAGACGATTTTCAAGTCCTTGGCGTCGGTCGCGAGCAGTTCCGGAACGCGCTCGCTGACAAAGCGATGGGATGCGCCGTGAAAGCCGAAGCGCTCGATACCGTGATCGCGTCGCCAGGTTTCGGGGACACCGTAAGTCCTGGCGTAGTCCGGCATGGTGCGGTGAAAACCGGGCTCGAGTACGGCTACCAGGGGAAGGTCAGGCCGGCGGGATTGAAATGCCCTGATGCCCACCAAGTAAATTCCGTTGTGCAACGGGGCGGCGGCAGAGTACTCATCGAGGCTTTCGATCAGCGCGTCATCAATCGGAAACGTTCCGCGATAGGCGGGCCCGGCATGGACAGCCTTGAAGCCCACAGCGTCCACCTCACCCGCTTGGTCGAGTACGCGGGAAACGGCGTCTTCATAGGAGCCGACTTCGCCACCTGGCTGGGCAATTCGCTCGATTCGACCCTGGCTCAAGACCTGCTCGGACGGGAAGTCGATGAGCTGGAACTTTAGCGACGTCGAACCTAGGTTCGGGATCAAGACCTTCATTGCGCGGCCGCTATCGCTTAAAGGCTCTTAATGCGAATGTTGCGGAACGCGACGGGTTCGTTGTGCCCTAGGAAGCCAATGTGGCCCGTTTTGCGATTGAGTCCGGGATGCTTGGCGAGCGTCTTGGGGTCTTTCATGCTGTGGGTGTCGACGTCTAAAATGACGTATCCGTTGAGGAAAACCATGACCTTTGAACCCCTGGCGACGACCTCTTGGTTGTTCCATTCGCCCACAGGTTTGAGGTAGCCGGTGCGCGCTGGAAAGACTTCGTAGAGCGAGCCGTGTTTCTGCCAGGGCTTGATGTCTTTGTATCGTTCGGACGTGTTGTCGATGACTTGCAGTTCGGTGCCGACGTAGGCGAGACTGCCCCAAGCGAGTGGGCAGCGGATGCACAGGCCGTTGTTCGAACCGTCTTCGAGTTTGAATTCAAATCGAAGGACGAAATCGCTATACTCGGCCGCCGAGAATAAATTTCCGCCACCGCCGGGCGGACAGCTGATCACGCCGTCTTTCGCTAGATAGCCCTCGCCGGTCTGGCCGAGCAGCACCCAGCCGTCGAGCGTGCTGCCTTTAACGAGTGACTGGAAGCCCTCTTCGTCGGCAGCGTGACCGGCTACGGCAATCAGAGCGATAGCGAGGATGACTGGAAATTTTGGGAGACGCATCGGATGAAACCCTTCGAGAGAAATGGTATCAACTTGCCGGGCGATTGTCGCTGTCCAAATCCATCGGTCAACAGGCAGTCCTTCCAGCCCACATTTCTCACCAGCCAGCGGTGAAAGTACGCGTTAGGTGCGCCACTACTTCGTTGCGCTCGCTTGCCGTGCTCGAGGTACTGTCGAGTACGTCTGCACGCGCCAAGTGTCGCGCGCCTCGTATTGACGCACCCTCCACGTACTCTCCCTCACCGCCTGGTGAGAAATGCGGGCTAGTGGATCAACAGAGCTTGTGCGGAAGTCGACGCTCAGGAGCTGGGATCTGATCTGGCCAGGCGGCGGCAGTCTCCCTCTGCCCGCCAATTGTTCGCGTGATAATGGTGCGTTGGAACCTAACATCTACGAAATTATTGGCGAAGAGGGATTCACGCGCATGATCCGCGCGTTCTACGCCCAGGTGCCCGACGATGAGATTCTGGGGCCGATGTACCCGGCTGACGACTTAGACGGGGCCGAACAGCGTCTGCGCGATTTTCTGATTGGGCGCTTTGGAGGGCCGCAGCGCTATATCGAGCAGCGAGGGCACCCTCGTCTGCGCATGCGACACGGACCTTTCGCAATCGATCAACGGGCTCGTGATCGTTGGATGGAGTTGATGACGAAGGCTGTGGCGGACGCGGAGCTGCCGGAAGAAGTGCAGGAGTTTATGCTGCACTTCTTCGGCGGGACGGCTACGTTTATGATCAACCGCTGATGCTTTGGATTAACGCTTGCTAATCGTCGTCGGCTTGCCGGGTTAGGCGGCGCGGCGGAAGTCCAACTCTTCAGAGATGTCTACGCCGTCGTACTGCTCTTGGCATTTGACGCACAGGGTCGTCCAGGCGATGGCTTCCAAGCGCTTTGGGTTGATCTCTTCGCCGCAGTCGTGGCAGACGCCATATTCGTTGGCGGCGAGTGATTTCAGGGCTGTCTCGACGGCCTTCTTGGTCTGCCAGTCTTTGTTGATCACACTGATCGTGAGGTCGAGGTCGAAGCGATTCTGCATTTGATCCATCGGATCATTGCAGCGCTCTTTGATGAGCTCGTTGCGATTTGCCCTCGCGTTTAGGTCTTCTAGCTTCGCAACTAGTGTGTTGCGGATGCTTTGCTTATTCTTCTTGGTCATTGGTCTTGTCTCTTCTTTGCGAAATGCTGAACAGGTATGATTGCCGAGGATCTATAGACGTTTCGTATTCCGAATGCGTTTGGTCATCAAGTACTTTTGCTAACGAATGTAGATCAGTATAGATGATCCCCACGACCAAGTGGTTGCACTTTTTAAATTTTTTTTATAAAGCTGAGGTGGCACGCGTCAGGCGCTTGAACGGTCCGCGGCGATCAGCTTTTTTGAAGTTTCTAACACGTTTATTATCATTGACTTAGTTAGTCTACCGGTCTGCGTGTTTTGCTGGCTTGGATGATAACAGCACAGGACGGTGGGTGATAATTTACCTATGTTAAAAAACTCACCGTGGCCGAATGGGTAGTCGAGATTGCGAAAAACGTCGCCACGCCGGCGGCGAAGCGCCAAATAGGACTGTAGAGCCAGCCGTTCTAGTACCATTACGACACGGACGTTTGGCAGCAGGTCGAGTTCTTTGTCCAGGTGGGCGCGGCACTCTTCGAACTCCTGGGGGGTTGGCTTGTTCCGCGGAGGGGCACAGTGGACGGGAGCGGTGATGTAGCAATCTTGCAGCGTCAGTCCGTCGCCTTTTGAGACGGCGGTCGGCTGCGAGGCATAGCCGGTTTGGTAGAGCGCGTCGAAGAGGAAATCTCCCGAGCGGTCGCCGGTAAACATGCGACCGGTGCGATTTGCGCCGTGGGCGGCTGGGGCAAGGCCGATAATCAGCAGTCGTGCCATGGGATCGCCAAGGGACGGGACTGGCTTGCCCCAATAGTCCTCGTCGCGATACGCTCGGCGCTTGAATTCAGCGGTCTTGCGGCAGTGGTCGATCAGCCGCGGACAGCGCTCGCAGGCGATGATGTCGGCCTGAAGTCGTGCGAGTTCTCGTCGATAGACATCTTGTTGCATTACAGGCTCGCTAGTTTAGCGGTTGCGGAGCGCCTAGGGAAGGACTGGTTTTGGGAGTGTTTGCGGGAGCCGCCGTAGACGGCCAAGTTGCTAGATTTAGTCGAAATTTGCTATAACGCAGTCCGTTAGCGTGACAAATGGTTGGCTGGATTCGGACTCGATGCCGAGTGGAAAGCCGCAGCCGCGTTGGACGAACTAAGCATGGCGAAAAAAGCGCGGTCCTCTAATCCTAAGAAAGCGGCTGGAAAAGCCGTGAAGAAGGCTGTCAAGAAAGCGGCAAAAAAAGTTTCGGCGCGGAGTTCGAAAGTTGCCTCGAAAGCCGTCGCGAAACCCCGAGGGGCCGCGCGCCGTAAAGTAACAGAGAGGGGCCGCGTCAAAAACGTGACCAAAGGAGCGAAACAAAAGCATGTTAGAAAGAGACCGCCGGCGGCGTCCGCGGTCCTCAACGCGGCAGTTAAAGCCGCGCGCCAAGCGGAAGAAAAGCAGGCAGCGCAGTTTGACAAAGCTGCTCGACTCTTCCAGGGCCGCAAGTTTGGCCAAGCGCGGCCACTGCTCGAGAAGGTGTCGGCCGGACCGAACGTCGGGCTGAGTCACCGGGCCGGCGTCTATTTGCAAATTTGCGCGGAACAGATCGCGCGCGGCAAGCCTCGCTTGCGGACAGCCGAAGAAAACTACAACTACGCGGTGCAGCTTATCAACGATCGCCAACTCGACGACGCGGAATCCTATTTGAAAAAAGCTCTGAAAATGGATCGCAAGGCCGCCCATATGCACTACGCTCATGCAATCTTGAAGATTCTGACGGGCGACGTGAACGGGGCATTCGAGGCGCTGAAGACGTCGATCCGGTTCGACCCGCAGAATCGGATATTGGCGCTCAGAGACCCCGATTTCACGGCAGTCACCAGGGATGAGCCGTTCAAGAGCTTGCTGGCGCACTAGGGCGGTCCATTCCACGCAACTTTCCTGCCAAGCCCGCATATCTCACCACCTGACAGCGAAAGCACACGATAGGTGCGTCACTACTTCGTTGGGCTCGATCGCCGTGCTCGACGGACCATCAAGTACGCCTCCGCGCGCCGACCGTCGCCCGCCTCGTATTGACACACCTCTCACGCACTTTCGCTTGTCACGTGGTGAGAAATGCGGGCTAGAAACTCGGTGAAGAGGCCTACTTCGCAACCATTGCGAGTCGTCTTGGCGGTGGCACCGGCTTGGCGACTTTGCTGCGCGGGCTACGGTCGCGCAGTCTGTCGGTGGACGCGCCTGGCGGTAAAACCGCGCTCGACATTGCCGCAATCGTCACCGTCACCGACGATGGTGGCAGTTCCGGTCGCTTACGCCGGGATTTTTCTATTCTTGCGCCGGGAGATGTCCGCAACTGCATGGTGGCGCTCGCGGAAGATAGCGATCTGCTGTCGCAGTTGTTTCAGTATCGTTTTAAGCAGGGCGACGGGCTTCGTGGGCATAGTCTGGGCAATTTGCTGCTAACCGCCATGACGGACGTCACAGGGGACTTTCACCAAGCGATTCAGCGATCATGCGAGGTCTTGAATATCCACGGCAAGATATTTCCTTCGACGCTGTCTAACGTTCGTCTCGAAGCGGAAATGTCTGACGGCCAGACCATAGCCGGCGAGACCAAAATTACCGGCAGTTCGACGGGGGTGAGCCGGATCCGGCTTAGGCCCAGGCGCTGTAAGCCGCCGCCGGAAGCGCTGGAGGCGATCGGCCGAGCGGACATCATCACGTTCGGGCCGGGCTCGCTTTATACCAGCGTGATCCCGAATTTACTCGTTGACGGAATTCCCGCGGCGATCACGGCGTCTGATGCGAAGAAAATCTACATCTGCAACTTGATGGGTCAGCCTGGCGAGAGCGAAGGTCTGACTGCCGCGGAGCATGTGGGGGCGATACTGGCGCACGTGCCTCGGGCCCGTCGCCGCGGCCTGCTCGATTCGATCGTGGTGAATCGAAAGAAGATTGCCAAGCGAATGATTGCGGCGTATTTGCGCGAAGGCTCAACGCCGGTTACGGTTGACCCCAGCGCGATTGTGGCGCAGGGGGTTTCGGTGATTTTGGCCGATCTGCTGTCGAAGGGGTCGATGGTGCGCCACGATTCGGAGCATTTGGCGGATCTCGTGATCGAGCTGGCCCTCGCGGATCGGCAGGGCTCCAAGAATTGAAATAACACATTCTTCCGATCAATGCGTCAGACTTAGAAGAGGGACGCGTTCCCAGGCCTTGTCACTTTTTTGGGAACAAGCGGCCCGGCTTTCGCGTACTTCCACACAGGGAATTGGCGGCGGCGGGTTCGCACTACGGGAGACGCGAGGAGATGAGTGATCGAGCCAAGGCGTATTTGATTCTTGTGGTTGTGATTGCCGTCGGGCTCGGCGGATTCCAGCTTTGGAATACCTACGGGCCCGGGGCCAGTGCTATCGCCGAGGCGAAGACCAAAGAGGCGGCGGAAAACGAAGAGCGCGCAATTCCGGTTTCGATTGAGCCGGCGATTCGCGGGGCGATCTCCGATTTGCTGGTTTCGACCGCCAACCTGCGGGCGCTGCGAGAGGTCGAGATTGCCAGTCAGGCGGATGGCGTCGTTCTCGCGGTTGCAGTCGAAGAGGGCGACTATGTGAGAACTGGAAAGTTGCTCGCTCGCCTCGACGGCCGCGAACTCGAGATTAATCTGGCGCTAGCCCAACAGCGCCTGGCACAGACGAGGGTGCAGCGCGAATCGGCGCAGATTCGCCGCGAGAAAGCGGACACCCAGATCAAGAATCAGCGCGCCGACCTCAAGCGCAACGAGGAAGCTCTGGCCGAGGGCCTGGTGAGCGACACGGAAGTTGCCGCCATGCGGCACCAACTCGACGAGCTGCTGCACGACCTGCGGGTTGAGGCGGCAACTGTTCGCGAGCAGCGCCATCGTATCGAGGAGTTGGAATCGGAGATCCGCAAAGCGAATTTGATGATCTCGCGCACGCGCATCGTCGCACCGTTCTCGGGTCGCATAACCGAGCGAACTGTCGACCTTGGTCAGACCGTTCGGAACTCCGATAAATTATTCAAGCTGGGAGCGTTTACGCCGCTATTCGCGGATGTTCACTTGGCCGAACAGGATTCGCAACGGGTGCGGCCCGACCAGAAGGCCGTCATTCGATTAGGCGCGAGCGGCGGCGAGGAAATTGAGGGACGCGTCGTGCGGGTTAGCCCGGTGGTGAATGATTCGACCGGCACGGTTAAAGTGACGACCGAGCTGCGTCCGACGGGCACGAGCTTTCGGCCAGGGGCGTTTGTTCGCGTAGAGATCCAGACAGACACTCGCGATGACGTCGTACTGATTCCGAAGCAGGCGGTACTCGAGGAAGACGGTGGAACCTTCGTTTTCGTCGAATCCAACAGCGTTGCCGAGCGGCGAGAAGTAGAACTGGGATATCAGGACGACAGCTCATATGAAGTTCGCTCGGGGGTCAGCGCCGGCGACCGCGTGATTACAGCGGGGCAGGGCAAGCTGAAGGACGGCGACAAGACACTGGCGATCGAGGGTTAGGGCCGATCCCACATGAACACCGTCCGCACCGCCATCAATCGCCCCGTCACGGTCTTCATGGTGGTCGTGGCGGTGATGTTGTTTGGCGCTGTCTCGCTTGATCGCCTGGCGCTGAATTTGCTCCCGGATATTTCGTATCCATCGATTACTGTTCAGACCGACTACGAAGACGCCGCTCCCGAAGAGATCGAGACCCTCATCACGCGCCCGCTGGAAGAGACGGTCGCGGTCGTATCGGGCCTGAACCGTGTCACCTCGACTTCGCGCCCCGGGCAGTCGGAGATCGTCCTCGAGTTCGTCTGGGACACCGACATGGACCTTGCGGGGATGGACGTTCGCGAAAAGCTCGACTTTGTCGAGTTGCCGCGAGACGTCGAAAAGCCGGTGATTTTGCGGTTCGATCCCTCGAACGACCCGATCCAGCGGATTCAGGTTCACGGCACGCTGGGGTTGTCGCGGCTTCGCGATATCACCGAGCGCGACCTGAAGAGGCGGCTCGAAGCACTGAACGGGGTGGCCGCGGTCAAGGTCACGGGCGGGCGAGAAGAGCAGATCAGGATCGAAGTCGACGAGAAGCGGCTGGCGAAGCTGGGTATTCCGATCACGGCCGTGACGTCGATACTGCGCGATGAAAACCTGAATCAGGCCGGCGGTAGCCTCTACGATCTCGACGCGAGTTACAACGTTCGGATGCTGAACGAGTTTCGGACAGTGGAGGAAATCCGCCGGATCACAGTGCAGGATACCGAAGGGCGACGGGTTTTACTTCAGGACGTCGCTAATGTTTGGCGCGGCGCGAAAGATCGCGACATCATTGCTCGCTACGACGGTAACGAGAGCGTCGAGATGGCGGTCTACAAAGAGGGCGACGCCAATACAGTGACCGTGTCGGGGGCGGTGAAGGCCCGGCTCGATCAGGTTAAGCAAGAAAAAACATTTCCACAAGGCGTCGAGACCGCCATCGTTTTCGATCAGGCCGACTTCATTTCGCAGAGCGTGAACAACGTATTGCAGGCGGCGCTGTTTGGCGGGATTCTGGCGACATTCGTGCTGTTTGTATTTCTGCGTGACTTGCGAAGCACGCTGATTATAGGGGCGTCGATTCCGATATCGATCATGGCGACCTTCGCGCTGATGTATCAAACGGGCATCAGTTTGAACATTATGTCGCTGGGGGGTGTTGCGCTCGGCGTCGGGATGCTGGTGGACAACTCGATCGTCGTACTCGAATCGGTCTATCGTCACCGCCGGTCTGGGGCCGGCCTCGCCGAGACCGTATATCGCGGGACTCGCGAAGTCGGTATGGCCGTAACAGCCTCGACTTTTACGACTGTGGCGGTGTTTTTTCCACTGGTATTTGTGGAGGGTATTGCCGGACAACTCTTCACCGATCAGGCACTAACAATCACTTATTCTCTGCTCGCTTCGCTTGCTGTCGCACTGACGTTCATCCCGATGCTGCTGGCGTTCGAGATCAAGGCTGAAGAGCTTTTCGAGGTGGAAAGGGAAACACTAGAGGGGCAGCCACAGGTCGGGCTAAGGGCCTCAGTCGCCCGTGAAAGCCACTTCGCGTTGGTTTCGATTCCACGAATTGTGGTGCGTGATATTCGTCGTGATGCTCGGTTTGTCGGGCGTATTGTTGGTAGGTTTTTACAGCCATTTCTTGATTGGTTTGACGGAATTTTTGGCCGGTTAAATGAGGCTTATCCTCGCTGGCTTGAGAAATCTCTTGACCGCAAGGCTGCCGTATTGGTGGCGGTGACGGCGGCGGTCGGGCTCTCGATTTTCGTCGCCGGATTCTTGGGTGGCGAACTGATCCCAGCACTAACGCAGGGTGAATTTTCGTTCGAAGTTCAGTTGCAAGAAGGTAAGCCGCTGGAGGCGACAGACGCCGTCTTGCTGCAACTGGAAGAAACCGTGCGAGGGTACGCCGGGGTCTCGAAGGTTTTTTCGAGCGTCGGGGGGAGTCAAGAGAACCAATTTACTTCCGGGGCGCTTGAGGAGAACATTGGCACGCTGCATGTGGTCATGGAGAAAGCTGACGACAAGCTCGCCAGGCTTGATGGGCTTGGCAAGGCTCGGCACTATCTCGGACGTCTCGGCGCATTCATCACAGGCTCTGGTAGTGATGAGCTGGTCGAGGCAGATGTGATCCGCGGAATTCGCGAGCAGCTTGCCGAGCTGCCTGAAGTGACTTACAGCTTCAGTCGGCCGACGCTGTTTAGCTTCAAGACGCCTGTAGCAGTCGAGATTTTCACGTACGAGGTAGAGGATCAGCGCGTCGCCGCAAATTTAGTTGCCGAGCGGCTAGGCGCGATCGAAGGGCTTTACGACATTCAGACCTCGACTCGATTGGGCAATCCGGAGGTTCAAATTCGCTTTGATCGTTCGCGGATGAGCCGTCTTGGCCTCGAGGAAAATCAAGTCGCGAATCTGTTGCGGAACAAAATTCGCGGCGATGTCGCTTCTCGCTATCGTCAAGGCGATCGCCAGATCGACATCATTGTTCGTGCTGGTGAGGAAGACCGCAACGCGGTTTCGGATCTTCTGGGTTTGATCATTAACAGTCCGGCGGGCGCCGAGCGCAACGCGCAGGGTACGGGGGGTGCGGACGGGCAGCAGCAGCGCCCGAGTCAGCAAGCGCAGCAAAGGCCTGAGAACGGCGATCGCGACAATGAAGAGCGCGCAAAATTCGTTCCGATTCGGCTGCGGCAGATTGCCGACGTTTCGATTTCACGCGGCCCGAGCGAAATTCGACGCATCCGCTCACAGCGCGCGGCGGTTGTTAGCGCCAATATCACTGGGCGAGATTTGACGAGTGTGTCAGAAGAAGTTCGCGCGGCGTTGGTCGAGATTTCGGATCAGATGCCGCTGAACACCACAGTCGTGATGGGCGGACAAAACGAAGAGTTTCAGCAGTCCTATGACAGCTTGATGTTCGCTCTTGCACTCGCGGTGTTTCTGGTCTATCTGGTGATGGCGTCGCAGTTCGAGTCACTGGTGCACCCGTTCATTATTCTGTTCACCCTGCCCGTAGCGCTGGTTGGGGTGGTGCCGGCATTGGCATTGACTGGAACCACCGTCAGCGTGATGGTGCTGCTGGGCATCATCGTGCTCGCCGGAATTGTCGTAAACAATGCCATCGTTTTGATTGACTACACGAATCAACTGCGGCGTGAGGGGCGCGGCAAGCGCGAGGCTTTGCTTGAGGCAGGGCAAACGCGGTTAAGGCCGATTGTGATGACCACTTTGACGACGGTACTTGGTTTGGCGCCGATGGCTCTGGGTTGGGGAGAAGGCGACGAAATGCGGGCGCCGATGGCAGTCGTCGTGATGGGTGGGTTGACGTTTTCTACGCTGTTGACCCTGGTGCTGATTCCAGTTGTTTACGACGTGTTCGACCGGCGCGTAGTTGTTCCGGCTGATCGCGTATCGGTTGGCGTCGTTGATGATCGATTTGATGACGGATTAGAGGGCCTGACCTCCGATGGAGACTAATGCAGGCGCGAGTGTATACAGGCCGGCCCTTGCGCCGCGGGAGCAACGCGGCCTGGCATGCCGTTGCGTCAGGGGTTCTCACACACCGTAGAGGCGTTTATGAGTGAGCGCCATAGCCAGACAGCCGGTAGCGGTGGCCGTAAGCTCGCGGCATTTTCTATTCGCAAGCCGGTCACGATCTGCATGATCTTCGTGACGATCGTGCTGCTGGGGACTATTTCGCTAACGAAAATCCCCTTGATGCTGATCCCAAGCTTCGATGCGCCGGTGCTTTATGTTTACACCAATTACGGCAACGCAACCCCAGAGCAGATACTCGAGTCGATAACGAAGCCGCTAGAGGAAGTGCTGGCGACCATCCCGGGTGTCAAGCGCATGAGCTCTTATACCGGCGAAGATTTCGTCCGCATCGAAATTTTTTGCGGCATGGCTGCTGACGTCGCGCTGCTTCGCGCGGAAATTCGCGAGAAGATTGACCGCATCCGCGCAGACCTTCCCGACGACCTACGGCAGATTCAGGTTCGAAATTTCAATACCGACGAAATTCCGATCATCGAAGGATCGATTTCAGCCAAGCGCGACTTGCGCTCGAATTATGATTTTCTAGACGCGAAGATCAAGAAGCCTCTCGAACGGATTCGAGGTGTAGGCAATGTTGAATTTTATGGGGCGAGCCGAAAGCAAGTCGATATCTATCTGCGGATCGACGCGCTGAAGCGATATAAGGTTGATGTCGGCCGTTTGTTCCGAACACTCGACAGCTCAAATCTAAACATCTCGCTTGGTCAGGTGGAAGACGCAGGCATGCGCTACGCCGCCATTGCGAAGGGCACGATGGCGTCGCTGGAGGACCTACGGAATTTCCCGGTCAACGAACGTGGTCTTGTACTGAGCGACGTCGCTGATATTCGATACGACGAGCGGGATCGCGATTATGGGCGGCACTTGAACGGCGAGTTCGCTATCGGGTTTTGGGTGCAAAAAACTTCCGAGGCGAACACCGTCGATACGGTCAACGAAATCATGGCGTTGGCCGAGACTTGGAATGATGATCCGGCTCTCGAGGGCCTGGAGGTCATGTGGTGGCACAACGCCGGTGACGAAATTTACAAGGGCCTCGTGGAGCTGCTCAAAGCGGGCTTAATCGGCTCGATTTTGTCGGTTCTGGTGCTGTTTTTGTTTTTGGGGCGCTTAGACGCCAGCCTCGTGATTGGTCTGGCGATTCCGTTTTCGATCGTGGCCGCGATCGGGTTTTTGTTTGTAAACGGCCGCACTCTCAATACGCTCTCACTGATGGGTCTGATGCTAGCCGCGGGCATGCTGGTGGATAACGCGGTCGTTGTACTCGAGTCGATTTTTCAGCGGCTTGAGCAAGGCGAGGCTCGCAGGGAAGCTTCGGTGATTGGAGCGGGCGAGGTGACGATGGCGGTGATCGCGGCGACGGCGACGTCGATGATCATCTTCGTGCCGTTGCTCTTTGATTCCGAGAGCCAGCTCTCGATCATGCTGGGCCACGTGGGTTTGTCGATCATCTTCGCCTTGTCATGTTCGCTATTCATTTCGCTGACATTGATTCCACTGGCGCTGTCGCGCTACCTAAATATCGATGTCACGAAGCATTCGCGATTCGAGACGGGGCTAATGAACGTGCTGCTGGCTCCGTCGCGCTTTTTGGTGAAGCTCGTCCGGGAAAAAGATGTAGACGACCGGCCGCGAGCGACTTTCACCGATAAATACCTGGCGTGGGTCGGCTGGCATCTGCGTTGGCCGAAACTCACGGGACTTATTGTGGTGCCGATGATACTGGCGGGCGCGGTATTTGTGCTCCAAGAAGTGGTGCCCGATACCTCGCCCGATGCTCAAGAGCTAAGCGAACTGCAGGTCAATTACGAATTCTCGGAAAACTTTCACTACGCCAAGATCGAACATGACTACGTTCGTCCGGTGGAAGCGTTTCTGGCTGCGAACCAGGAAGATTTCAAGATCAAGTCGACGATGACGGATTACGGCAACAACAGGGCTTCGACTCGAGTGTATTTCGACAAGAACGTGATCTCGGCCGAGGAGATGCCGGCGATCAGAGAGAAGATCGACGCCGGGCTGCCGGTCATTCCGGGCGCGGAGATTAAGCCTGGCAGACAGGCAGGCGCCCAGAGCGAGACATGGGTGAGCGCAAACATATTCGGCGACAACCCGATGGTGCTCGGCGGCCTGGCGGCCGAAGCCAAGAAAAAGCTCCAGGGGATGGACGATTTTGGCGATGTTTACGCGGGTATAGAGAGTCCGCGCCGAGAAGTCCAAATTCGCATGAAGCGGGCGGTCGCCGGCAAGTACAACATTTCCGCCGAGACGGTGGGCCAGGTGTTGGGGATGACGGTTCGGGCCCGCCAGATGCGAGGCTTTCGTACACCAGACGGTGAGACCGAGATGTGGGTCGGGCTGCATCCGGCCGATATGCAGAGTATCGAAGACCTAAAATCGGTGGTCGTCGGTGGCAGTCCCGACGGTGAGCAGATCACTTTAGAGCAGGTGGCGGAGTTTAGTCTTGAAAAGGTGCCGGGGCGGATTCGGCGCGAGGATCGGCGCACGTTTACGAGCGTCAATGGTGCTTTCACCGGGCAAAAAAAGGAGGAAGGGCGCGAGGCGATGAAAGAAGTGCTCGACTCGCTGACGTACCCGCCCGGCTACGGCTGGTCGTACGGATTTTGGACCCAGCAGCAGGATGAGGATGCCGAGCAGTTTTTCTTCAACCTGGCGCTCTCAATGGTGATGGTGTACTTCGTCATGGCGGCGCTGTTCGAGTCGGTCTTCCATCCCTTCGCGATTATGCTGTCGATGCCATTCGCGGTTGTGGGCATTGCGGGGTTCCTGCTGGTGACCGGTACGCCTTTCAACATGATGGCCTGGGTCGGGGTGATCGTGCTGGTGGGGATCGTGGTCAACAACGGGATCGTGCTGATTGACCATATCAACAACCTGCGTCGAGCGGGCCTTGACCGGCACGAAGCGATTCTGCGTGGTTGCGCGGAGCGGCTACGGCCGATCGCGATGACGGCCGCGACGACGATTGTGGGACTGATCCCTCTGGCTTGGGGCAGCGGCGGGTTGTTTGATATGAAGTATTTCCCGTTAGCCCGCACCGTGATTGGCGGTTTGATGGCGTCGACGTTGTTGACGCTGGTTGTGTTGCCGACGTACTACATGTTGCTCGATAATTTTTCTCGATGGATTTTGTTGGTCTGGTACGGTAGCGACCCCGACCGCGCCTCGGTTTGAGCGACGGTCCTGAATTTGGACCGCAATTTTTCAGGCTGACGTTTTCACGCTCTGCGGCTAGCCCGAGTCCCGAATCGCGATGCTGCTGGTAAGCGGCGTTTTATCAATGGTTTAAGAGCTTTGGCCCGGATCGAGCGTTATTCGCCTTCTACCCGAACAGGCGCGGCTAGATGAGGGAAACACCCTAGTGACAGTCAGTACGGACTAACAGTACTCTTGACTGAGGCGCAGCCCGTGGCGAACAGATCGGTAGTACTTCCACCTCCTGACACGGGTCAGTCGCTAAAGCCGCAGAACCTATTTCTTGACCGCATCGCCGCCCGGGCCGGCGGTGCGACTCGTCCTAAGACGAGACGAGCCCCTCTGAAATCTCCGCAGGCGGGTCCTAGCAGCCGCACGATACTTGACTCGCCGGAGGCGGTAACTGAGCCTCCGCAAGCGGAATCTTTCGGCCCTGTAGCGCCAGAGGAGATGACGCCTTTGCGGTCGATCGCAACTGGGAATGAACTCAATTCACCTGGATCGTGGGAGAACGAGTTTGACGGGCTGGACGCCGGGCTGCACCCCGACGTGGCGGCGCCTGAGGTTCCAGAGCTTGACCCGAGCGAGCCCATTGCTGATCTTGCAGAAAAGCGGATGGATGCGTTCCGACGCCGTTACGGAGCGGATGACGACGCTTCGAGCATGGTTCGTCCGACAGCAGACGGAGATGTTTCGAAACACGCAACGGTAGGGAAGCCCGACGGAGACCCGAGCCAGGCGGCACCGAAAGTTTCGAAGCGGTCCACTCGATCGAAGCGCGGTAAGGGCGGGCCGAGCCTGTTTGAAACGCTCAAGGGACTTCGGCTGCGCAAGCCAGCCATCCCGAAGTTGACGCGACCAACTTACATCGCCTTCTTGGGTGCGCTGTTTGTGGTGATCCTATTACAACTACGGACCCCGGTCTTCAACTTTGTCAACGCGAATGTAGAAGAGGCGCGACGTCACGCCGCATTCGAGGTGTTCGGTGACTACCGAGCGATGGGCGACGGTACAGGTAAGCCGATCGGCGAGTTTGAGTTGCTAGATGAAACTCTGATGGAGCGGACCGACTACCGGCTGGATTTCGCCGCGATAGCCTCCAAGGGTGGCGTTGGCTGGGCGGTTCGCGCGGCGGACGGAGACAACTACTACGCCTTTAGGGTCGAGCGCGTTGGAAGGAAGCTGCAGTTTCGACGGTATCCGGTAATCGACGGTGTCCCGCAAAAGGCGGAAGAGATCGTCGCCCCGGTTACCGGTGCCGACCTCACCGACGGCGTAAGAGTCTCGGCGCGAGTTACAGGAGCGCAGATTTCGACGTTCGTCAACGGCAACGGCGTCGATTATTTTCGCGAGGAGCGCCTGTCGTCCGGCGGCGTGGGCTTCTTCACCGAAGGCCGAGATGAGGCCTCGTTGTCGTACTACTCGGTCAGAGGGAACCAGGACAGTTGGGGTCTGACGCTATTTGGTGCGATCGGGCTGTGGGACGACGCGGTGAAATTTTTCAGTGAAGATGCTGACGAAGAATTCAGCCCGACACAACTCTCCCAGATTGCCGAGTAGCGGCAACGCGGCTACCGCCGGCCTGATTTGAAGATGATGATGTGCTGGGTGGGCAAAAAGCTCAGCAGCTCATGAAAACGGAAGCCGACGGGTTCGATTTCAGCGCGCACTTCTTCTACCGTCATTTTGTGGAGCGGGTGAATTGGGATCGAGGGGTCTTCCTTGCGGTACTCGATCAGCACCAAGCGGCCAGCGGGCTTTAGCGAGCGGCGAACCCGTTCCATTGTTTTCTCAGCGTGGGCGAGCTCGTGGTAAACGTCGACTAGCAAAACCAGATCGACTTGGCCTTCGGGCAGGCGCGGGTCTTCGTCGGTAGTTAGCGACATTTCGACGTTCTTGATCCCACGTTCCGCCAGGTTAACTGCCAGCAGATCGAGCATTCCTTGCTGGATGTCTACGGCGATGACCTTGCCCGTCGGTCCGACTTGTTCGGCAAGCCGCCAGGTGAAGTATCCAACGCCGGCGCCTAGGTCAACAACTGTGGACCCCTTCTGGATATTTAGTACGCGCACTACGCGGTCGGGTTGCTCTTCTCGATCGCGTTCCGGACGAGTCAGCCAGTCGGCGTGCGCGACGCTCATCACGGGCGCGATCTGTCGGGTTTTGACTAAACGTCCAACCTGTAGCGGCTTGCGGTCGTCTGTTTGGCCTGAGACGGAGGTGGAGCAGCTCGAAAGCGCGGTGGCGACGAGGGCCGCCGCTAGCGCTGCTGCTCTCACGCCGGAACCTCTTCGAGCGCGCGCAGGTCCAGCCGCGCCATGAGTGCTTCTAGGTCAGCGTGGTCGGCCTCGCTCATCTCGGTCAGTGGCGGGCGGACGCGGCCGCCGGCTAGCCCCGCAAGGGTCATTGCCGACTTGATCATCGAGACTTTGTAGCCCGGCCGGCGGTTTCGTAGTTCGTAGAGCGGCGTGACTGATTGGTTGAGGATACGATTGATTTCCACAAAGTCACCTTCACGAGCCATCTGCAGAATTTTCATCGTAACGTGGGGCATAAAACAGGCTAGTCCCGAAGTAAATGTCTTGACGCCTAGATTCCAATAGCTGGGCACGAATGGCTCTGCCATCCCGTTGACCCAATAGAATCGATCGCCAAACGTCTTTCTGACGTTTAAGTAGTGCGACAGGTTGCCGTTCTCATCTTTGACCATGGCGATGTTTTCAACGCTGGTCAGACGGTCAAGTAGCGATAGCGGAAGTACGCCGCTCCATTTCGTCTGGTAGAGGAAGACCGGGATTTCGGCGGCTCCGGCCACGCGCCTGTAGTACTCTGCAAGACCTGGCTCGTTGGAGTCGGCCATGTAGGGGGCCATGGCCATGATGGCGTCCGCTCCGGCGGCGCGGGCGATTCGGGCTTGCTGCTCGGCGGTCCGCAGGGTTTGCCCGACGCCGAAGATTAGCGCCTTGCGTCCCTGATTCATATCGTTTGCGATTGTCGCTATTCGCTCGTATTCGTCGAGTGTCACGGAGTGGATTTCACCGTTGCTGCCACAGAGTGCAAGGGCCGCTAAGTCGGTTTCAAGGAGGAACTCAACGTTGGCTCGAAAGGCGCTCTCGTCGAACTCGAGGTCGTCGTCCCACGGAGTTACAGGAAAGCCGATTACGCCTCGCAGGCGTTCAATGAAGGAATTCATTTTGGGCGCGCGGGGATAGCACTGCCCTACGATAGCAGCCGAAATGGGGGCGGAATCGAGGGGTCTGGCGATGCGATGGTAACGGCGTTTGGGGTGGCTATCGGGCTCGACAGGCGCGTATGGGAAGAGTTTGGACCGTGTTCCGATAAGTCACAGATTGCGTTGTTTGGGCGGAGGGGTTTAACGAAACGTTTCGTTAAACGAGCAGCTTGGCCGGCAACTCGAAAAATCTAGATTCGCGTCAATAACTTCCCCGGTCGCGCCTAGTCGGTCGCGCGAGAAGTTCGGCGACTGTCAATGCGGTGGTCGCAACCTCACGGTTGCGGCAGCGTTGTTTCGGCTCGTTGTTCGCTTCACGTTCGCGAGAAATTCAATTTTTCAGGTTGGAGCGGCCACCGCCCGCCTTGGTTGTGCGGATCATTCAAGGGAGAAACTTGAGATACCAGCGAGGCGACGATGCACTTCGCAGTACCGAGCCGCGCCGCCGTGCGGTGCGGTGCGCACGTCGCAGAAAGGACCGCACCGCGAGGCGGCGCGGCTCGGTACTGCGAACGGTTTCGTCCGACAAGTAGCTTGGCGGGCAGCTTGAAAAATCAAGTTACACGTTAGTGCCGCCGCGGTACGGCGAGGCCGGCTGCTTATCGGCACGCTGCGGCAGCGGAACTTACAATACGACGATGATGCACATCATCTTGGTGTTGGCTCTCGCCGGCGGCGTAGGTAGCACGACGTTGCTAGCGGCCGAGGCGTTTGACCTCGTTGTTTACGGAGGTACCGCCGGAGGCGTGATCACAGCCGTAAGCGGCGCTCGCGAGGGTTTGGAAACGGTCTTGCTCGAGCCTCGCGATCACGTCGGGGGCATGCTTACCGGCGGACTGAGTTGGTCGGATATTGGCAAACGCGAGGTGATGGGAGGCTACGCGCTGGAGTTCGCTTGGCGCGTCGGGCATCGCTACAAAGTTCGGCAAGTACAGGGCGGTACGGCATGGGCGTTCGAGCCTCATGTTGCCGAGTCAATTCTGCTGGAAATGCTGTCGCAGGCGGGGGTGACTGTGAAGTTTCGTCAACGCCTTCGGGAGAACGGCGGGGTCGCGAAAACTGGTACGCGGGTCACGTCGATCACGACCGAGCGCGGCGATGTGATTGAGGGCAAGGTCTTCGCTGACTGCTCCTACGAGGGCGATCTAATGGCTCAGGCGGGGGTATCCTACACCTGGGGCAGAGAGGGGCAGGACGAGTACGGCGAATCGCTTGCCGGGGTGCGTGACCGAACTCCCAAACATCAATTCACTGTCGATGTGGACCCACGTGATTCCGCCGGCAATCTATCGCCGTTCGTTCACCCGGAGCCCGCCGCCGAGCCGGGATCGGCGGATGAAAAAGTCCAGGCCTACAACTTTCGGCTGATCGCAACTCGCGATCCGGGGAATCGAATCGCCTGGCCGAGACCGCACGGCTACGACCCCGGCCGCTACGAGATCTTGGCGCGATTGTTGGCGGGATTAGAACGGCAGCTGGGGCGATCTCCAGTGATGTCTGACGTCATGAAGCCGGATTACATACCGAATCAGAAAGCGGACATCAACAATCACGGAGCATTCTCGACAGATCACATCGGTGGTAGCTGGGACTACCCGCAAGCCGGCTACGCTCGCAAGGCCGAGATCTGGCAGGACCACGTTGACTACGTCCAAGGATTCTTTTACTTTTTGGCGAACGATTCACGTGTCCCACCAGCGCTCCAGAGCGAGGTGAACGAATGGGGGCTTCCGAGGGATGAGTATCAAGATAGTGCGCACTGGCCCCATCAGCTATACATTCGCGAGGCTCGGCGCATGGTTGGCGAGTTCGTCGTCACACAGAAGGACTTGCAGACTGAGGTTACGAAGCCCGATCCGATCGGGATGGGTTCGTACAACAGCGATTCGCACAACATTCAGCGCATCGTGAACGCTCGCGGATTTTTGGAGAACGAGGGCGACATGCAGGTCCCGGTCGAGGCTTACCAAATCCCCTATCGAGTGATGTTGCCGAAGCGGGCGGAGGCCACTAATTTGTTGGTCCCGGTGGCGTTCTCGGCCTCACACGTCGCGTACTCTTCGATTCGCATGGAACCTCAGTACATGATCATCGGCCAGGCGGCCGGCGTCGCCGCAAAGATGGCGATCGACGGCGGGTTATCGGTACAGCAAATTGACACCAGGGAACTGACGAAGACACTTCGGGAGCAGGGTGCGGTGATGGAATATGTACCCTCGCCACAGCAAAAGATCTTGCGGCTGTTTCGGCGCGAATGGTGCGGGCCCAGCGGGAAGTTTTATGGAATTTCGAATGGCGGAACGCCGGTTTGCCCTTGACGGTCTACGTCGCCATTGCTGCTTCGATCTTGTCGGAGTCTTTCGGTAGGCGTTCGGTCATCACCTCAGCGCCGCTTTCGGTGACCACCAGCATGTCTTCGATTCGGACTCCGAAGCCCTCGTCGGGGAGGTACAGGCCGGGTTCAATCGTGAATACCATTCCGGGTTTGAGTTCGTCCGTCGGCGGGGAAGGGTCGTGAACGTCGAGACCGACCTGGTGACCCAGCCCGTGGGTGAATTTTGAACCCATGCCGGGTTCACCGTGGCGCTCGAAATGGCGCTCGACGATTCCGGTGAGATCACTTGGGCCATGGCCGTTGAGTTGTACTCCTGGCTTTGCAGCGGCAATCGCCGCACGTTGGGCTCCTAAGACGAGGTTGTATATTTCGCGCTGGCGGTCGGTGAATTTACCGTCAGTTGGAACGGTTCGTGTGACGTCCGCGGCGTAGTGGCCGTACTCGCCCCCCACGTCCATGAGTACGACTTCGCCGGCGGCGAGCTGCGACTGGTTGCGGTCGTAGTGAAGGATTGTCGAGTTGGCGCCGCTGCCGACGATCGGCGGGTAGGCCATTCGCTGGCAGCCGGCGGTCATCGTCGCTCCGACCATAGCCGCCGCAACTTGGTGCTCGCTAACTCCCGCGCGAATGAGTTTCCAGGCCGCTAGATGACCTTCGATCGATGCGTCGACGGCCTTCTGTATTAACTCGATTTCGCTCGAGGACTTGACCATTCGTTGCCGGGCTAGATTGGCACGGATGTCGCGGACGTCTTTTCGCCGACCGACGTCTTGAAGGCGCGCGAGAAGACTCTCAGTGGCGCTGCGGTCGCGGCCTGGTCCATTTGGTAGTAGGCCGTATAGGCGTTTGCGATCTCGCAGTAATGTCCTCACTTGCGAGTTGAGTTTCGAGGACGGCAGGACCTCGCCGGTTCCGAGGTCGAGGGCGTCGTCGACGCTGAGTCTCGGCCCCAACCATATGGAGGTGTGATCGTTGGTATCGGGGACGAATAGGATCTCGGTGTAGGGCTCGTCACCGCGTTCGGGGGCGATAACGAGCGCTGAGCCGGGCTCATTGTGCCCGGTGAGGTAGTAGAAATGACTCTCTTGACGGAAGCTCGAGTATCCGGATTGGCCTAGGTATTCGTCGTAACCCAGCAGCACGATCAGGCCGTCTCCGACCGCCTCGGCGAGGGCTCTTCGCCTGTTGGCATAGGTCGCCAGCGACTCGCGCTGCCACGCGGATACGGCGGGCAGCGCGGCAAGGCCTAGAAGGAACGTCCTGCGCGGGATGTTCACGCTTCAGTATAAGTTTTGGCAGTTCATTGGGCTGGTAACGATAAGATCGGAAGATCGCTGCCATGAAGCAAATTACTCTGATCACTGACGGATCTTGTCTTGGCAACCCAGGCCCGGGCGGTTGGGCTGCGATTTTGCGCTTTAACGGCCAAAAGAAGGAACTCTCGGGCGTCGAGCCGGCGACTACGAACAACCGCATGGAGATGACGGCGGTGCTTGAAGGTCTGAACGCGCTCAAAGAACCCTGCGAGATTTCGATCGAGATCGATTCACAGTACGTCAAAAACGGGATAAGGCAGTGGATGGTGGGCTGGAAGCGCAAGGGCTGGAAAACAGCCTCAGGGCAGCCAGTTAAGAACAAAGATTTGTGGCTCAAGCTCGATGAGGCCGTTTCCCGCCATACCGTGACTTGGCACTGGGTAAAAGGGCATGCCAATCACGCCGACAATAATCGCTGCGATGATCTGGCGCGAGAGGCGGCGGGTCGGGTCGGATAGCCCGCATTTCTCACCACCTGACGGCGAAAGCACTCGCGAGATGCGCCACTACTTCGTTGCGCTCGATCGTCGTGCTCGACGGACGGCAAAAGTACGCGTCCGCGCGCGAACCTTCGCGCGCCTCGTATTGACGTACCTCTCGCGCACTTGCGCTCGCCACGTGGTGAGAAATGCGGGCTTAGCACGTGCTCGGTACAATTGCGAGTTAAGCAGATGATCTATGCCTCTTAAGCTTTACAACAGTTTGACGCGCCAAGTTGAGACGTTTGAACCGGCTGATGGGAAGACGGTAAAGATGTATTCTTGTGGCCCTACGGTTTATAACTACGTCCACATCGGCAATCTGCGGACCTTTACTTTTCAAGACATTTTGCGTCGATACTTGCGGCATTGCGGCTGGGAGATGCTGCACGTCATGAACATCACCGATGTCGATGACAAGATCATCAAGAACGCCGGCGAGAAGGGGCTGTCGCTCGAGGATTACACCAAGGAATACGTTGAGGCGTTTTTCGAAGATACGGCAAAGCTAAGGCTTGAGAAGCCCGAAAAAATTACTCCGGCAACTGAGCACATCGATCAGATGATTCGATTGGTTGAGCGCATCGCCGAGGGCGGTCACACCTACCAAAGTGAGGGCTCGACGTACTTCAAGATTTCTAGTTGGGACGACTACGGGAAGCTGTCACGGGTCGACGTGCAGGGCATCAAGGCAGGCGCACGCGTCGATCAAGATGAGTACGAGAAGGACGACGCACGGGATTTCGCGCTTTGGAAGGCGTGCCGCGAGGAGGAGCCACATTGGGAAAGTTCGTTCGGCCCTGGGCGGCCGGGTTGGCACCTTGAGTGCTCGGCGATGGCGATGGAGTATCTGGGCGAGACGTTCGACATTCACACGGGTGGTGTCGACCTACAGTTTCCGCATCATGAAAATGAGATGGCGCAGTCCGAGAGCGCGACCGGCAAGCAATTTGTGCGCTTTTGGATCCATGCTGAGCATCTGCTGGTGGATGGCCAAAAGATGTCGAAGTCGGTTGGCAACTTCTACACGTTGCGCGACCTGCTTGATCAGGGGTTTTCGGCTGAAGCGGTTAGGTACTTGTTGTTCTCGACTCCACACCGCAAGCAGTTGAACTTTACGTTGGACGGCCTCAAAGGTGCGGCGACCGCTATTGAGAGGCTTCGGAACTTCAAGCGGCGCGTCTCCGGGGGCGGGTTTTCGGAGAACGTCTCGGCAGCGATGACTGAGCGGGCCGAGACGGCTCGTGAACACTTTGTGGCGGCGCTCGACGATGATCTCAACACGGCCCAAGCGATGGGCGCGATATTCGAATACATTCGCGAATCGAATACCGCGATCGATGGCGGAACGTATGGGCAGGCCAACGCCGCTGAAGCAGACGCTCTGTTGGCGCTATTCGATTCGATCTTTGACGTACTCGAATCGTCACAGACCGCGAGGCTTTCTCACGACGCCGTGGAAGCATTACTCGACGAGCGCTCCGAGGCTCGGGCGGCGCGCAATTTCGCCCGGGCGGATGAAATTCGTGATGAACTCGTAAACGGGGGTATCGTTCTCGAGGATTCCCGCGAGGGGACTACCTGGTACTACGCTGACTGATTTGCTGGCCCGCTAATTTGCGGCGGGATGGGTGGAGATCGCTTATTCCGCCGTCTTGCGGCGGTATTTCTTGTTGAAGCGTTCGACGCGTCCCTCGGCATCGACCAGCTTGCGCTTGCCCGTGTAGTAGGGGTGCGAGTATGACGAAATAGCCAGATCGTACAGCGGGTATTTTTTGCCGTCGACTTCGGTGGTTTTTTCAGTTTTTGCGGTCGAGCGAGTGATCCACTCGTTTTCGGTTGTGACATCGCGGAACACAACTTCGCGGTAGCTATCGGGATGAATACCTTTTTTCATGACCAATTCCTGCGGGGAGATTATAGGGTTGACGTCGAGTAGCGCACACAAACCCCAACCCGTACTTTAGCAGAGTGACCTTAGTAGAGTGACGACCGTCTTGTCCAATACAAGATGAGCCTGAAGGGAGGGGTGATTCCAACACAAGATGAGCCTGGAGGTAATTTGGGCAAGGTCGATTAGGAACAGGCAAACTGCGGGCGATGGGAGTCGCCGTGCAGCAAGCCGAATCAGTGAGTCTCGATGAGATCGAGAGTTTTCTCGACGGGTGTGGGTCCGTCGAGTTCCAGGCCGGAAGTCGAGCGGATAAATACGCGCTCGTCGAAGGCGTCCTGAAGAGGCATCATTATGCCGACCAGAAGCGCTCGGTTAAAGGATTGTTGAGACGCTTCCTGAGCAAGCTAACCGGCTTAAGCCGCGCCCAATTGACTCGCCTCATCGGGCAGTTTTTGCGCGAAAAGTGCGTTCGGCCGACAGCCTATCGAAGGCGCCGCTTCCCCACCAAGTACAGCCGCGCCGACATCGTTCTCCTGGCGCATGTCGACCAAGTACAGCAACGTCTCTCCGGGCCGGCGACGCGTCGCATTCTCCAGCGCGAGTTCCAAATCTACAACCGCAAAGAGTTTCGACGCCTGGCCGAATTGTCCGTGGGC
This sequence comes from Bryobacterales bacterium, assembly GCA_965205595.1. Taxonomy (GTDB): domain Bacteria; phylum Acidobacteriota; class Terriglobia; order Bryobacterales; family UBA6623; genus CATQHP01. The sequence goes on from CBDBHI010000013.1 coordinate 139,140, forward strand.
CAGCTGTACAACTTGCGAAAAAGAGCCGTCTACCAACGTCACAGTTTGCATCTCGACAAGACCCGTCCCACGCCCGTTGCGATCGGCGAACGCCGCCAACCCGAGCCGCGAGGACGTCCGGGCTACCTGCGCATCGACACCGTGCACTCGCCCGAACAGGAAGGCGAAAAAGGCGCCTACAGCATCAATGTGGTCGACGAAGTGACGCAGTGGCAGGCCGTCGGCTGCGTCCAACGCATCAACGAAAATCACCTCATTCCCTTGCTGGAAGGCCTTTTGGAACAATTTCCATTTATCGTTCGCGGCTTTCACTCCGACAATGGCAGCGAATTCGTCAACCATCAAACCGCTAAACTGCTCGAGAAGTTGCGAATTGAATTTACGAAGTCTCGCGCGCGCCGTTCGAACGACAATGCCTTGGTCGAAACCAAGAACGGCGCGGTGGTGCGCAAGTGGATGGGCTACCAGTTTTTGCCCTCGGAAGCGACGCAGGCGATCGACACCTTCTACCGCCAGTGGCTCAACCCGTACTTGAATTTTCATCGCCCATGCGCTTTCGCCAGCGAGCGCCGAGACCGCCGCGGCAAGTTGCGCAAGGTGTACGCCGAGTGGAGCACGCCGTGGGAAAAGCTGCTCAGCCTGCCCGCCGAGCAGCGCGGCCTGCGCGCGGATCGCTCGCTCAAGAAGCTCCAAGCGCGAGCGGACACTTGTTCCGACACCGAGTTTGCCGAGCAACTCGACGCTCAGCGCAACGAACTGCAACGCGTCTGCAAAGACCTCGCGATCTGCTGGCGCACGCGCTAGACAACGCCCCGACCCGAGGCGTTGTCGGCTCCTCCGGCCCACGTCCGAAGACGGCCGTGGGGTCTCGCCCGGGATGGCTGCAAAGGGGGACTGGGGTGCCGCCCCTTCCCCCTTATGCAATCCCCCTCACCCCGCCCTACGAAGCCACAAATAGCTGTAGCCGCCGACCTCAACTCACGCTATAATCCCCCTCAACCCGCAGCTGCTTCGCCTCTCTCCTTCAGGCTCATCTTTCAATTGGAAAAGAGGGTAACTGCGAGAAGAACAATTGAAAGCCACGCCGGGCGTGCCTCAGCCTTACATTCCGAAGCGCGGCATGAGCCTCGCTCCTTGGCATGGATCACCCCTGGCCGACAAAGGCGGATTTGGCACGAGCGACTGTGTGGTGTGGTGCCAGAGCGAAAATGTTGTAAATAATTTTCACGCTGAACTGACGACCACTCAAAAGCTCTCAAAGCCCCTTGGATAGGGCCTTAGAGCCCTCTGGCAGAGGTTTTAGCAGGCCCTCGGCGCATCGTTTGAGGCAACGTTTGTTTCCGCCATCTAAGTGCTCGGAGGCCGCGATCTGCTCATTTGCAGCGGCTTGGTACAGGTCGAACGGCCTCTCTCCATTTCCTTGCGGATCCTTGCTGTTCGTTGGCTGTGAACTGCAATCACCCGCGCTCCATGTGCTGAACAATCTTCTTGCCCGATGGCAAATTCATCACTCCCTCGGATGAGTGGCTGTCCGGTCCGGGCGGCAAGCCGACTTCAGGGGCAATTATGTGCCCGAGAACGATCACCTGGGCGTCTTTGAAACCGGTTCCGGCGGGGACGAAGCAAGTGCGATCGGACACAACCTGGAGTGCGAGGTTGGACAGTGCAACCACGCAGTCTCGATACCGAAGTGCTCGAAGATACGATTCATCCGCCGCTCGACCCCCTGTAAGCGCTTTTTGTTAATGTTGATTTCCACAGCGCATAATCCCCCTCAAATAAAATCCTTCGTTTGCGGGCTACAATCAGTCTGCAAGTATGAGCGTTTCGCTTCCTCGGCTCACAGCGACGACGCTGATCCTCTTCTCCTGCTCCGACCCCGGAGAAGGTGAACGGGCTCAGTCGACCGCTGGCGCCATTTCTCGGCCTGTTGTCACAAGCGTCTCGCCTCAAGCAAAAGAGCGACTCAAGAAGGCCTATCGCCGAACGCTGGAAAAACCGCGAGACCCCAACTCTTTCGGCCGTCTGGGGATGATTCTGAATGCCTACGAGCAATACGAGTCGGCGCAGCAATGTTACCGGCAGGCGGCTGGCCTCGATGCGGACTCGTCGCGCTGGACGTACTTTCTTGGGACCATTCTTAGTGAGCAGGGAAGAGTCGAAGAATCGATCGGATGGTTCCGGCGAAGCTTGGAGCTACACCCGGGGGATTTAGCAACAAGGCTTCGGCTCGCCGGGGAAATCTTGAAGTCCGGCAACGACACGGAGAGTCATTCGATCTACGCGGCAGTTTTGAGCGAGCGCCCGGAAACGCCCGCCGCGCATCTTGGCATCGGCCAAATCGAATCGCAGCGCGGCAATCCAGCGGCCGCGCTAACGCATTTTCAGCGTGCTGCGGCTCGACTGAGCGACTATGGTCCCTTGCATTATTCCTTGGCGCTCGTCTACCGAGAACTTGGGCGTGACGAAGCCGCACGAAGCAGCATGGCGCGCTTCGAACGTTTGGGTCCGACGCGCCAACCTCCATTCGCTGACCCGCTGATGGATGAAATTGTGGCGCTGAAGACGGGTTCCTATCTTTACCATCTCAATCAAGGCCGCCGAATGGCGGCGGCAGGACGTCCTATCGAAGCGATCGCGGAATACAGGCGAGCAGCGGATATTGAACCTGAGAACGCACAGGCTCACGTGAATCTGATCGCCGGCTACGGAACGATTGCAGAGTTCGACGAAGCCGAGGAACATTTCCGAAAAGCGGTCGATATCAACCCGGATTTGGAGGAGGCCTATTACAATCTGGGGACTCTCTGGACTATGCAGTCGCGTTACTCAGAGGCTATCGAAGCGTTCCAAAACGCCCTCAGGGTCAACCCGTTCTCGGCCGAGGCCCACAATAGCCTGGGCTACGCGCTGGAGCGAGTCGGAAGACACGACGACGCTGTTGTCCACTACCGCTCGGCTCTGGAGTATGAACCCGCAAATCGCTTAGCGCACTTCAACCTGGGCAGGTATCTATTCGGCAGCGGGAAAACGGAGCCAGGGATTCGGCATCTTGAACAGACGCTCTTGCCGGAAGATGAGCAGACGCCGAAGTTCCTGCTCGTGCTCGCTCGATCGTACCGGAACTCGGGGCGAAGCGAGGAAGCCGTCGCGCATGGACAACGGGCGAAATCCCTGGCAGAGCAATTTGGGCAAAAGGGTTTGGCTGATTTGGCGGATAGCGAGTTCGGGGCACCGTAGGGCTTTCGCCGGGTGACCAAACATTTGTCGTGCCGGGGGGCACCATACGGCCCCCCCCCCCGGAAGGCCACTCTAGAAGTAGAACTTCAGCCCGAACTGAATATGCCTCGGGATCCGCTGCAACGTAATCGGCGACGCCGCCGACCGGATCCTCCCGGCATTCGCACTCCCGATATTCGTCGTCGGGTTGTTGAACTGCGGGGTGTTCAACATGTTGAAGGACTCCGCACGGAACTGCAACCGGCGCCGCTTGTCGTCGCTGAAGTAGAACTCCTTGAAGAGAGAGAAGTCGAGGTTCTTCGTGCCTGGCCCGAATAGGATGTTGCGGCCCGCGTTGCCAAACTGCTGTGGCCCGGGTCGAATAAAGGCGTCTACGTCGAAGAACCGTTGCAGGGTTTGCTCGCCGCGTGACAGCCGCCCGTCCCCAATGCGGTCTGGGTACGACGTGCAGCAGTTGAGCGTATTGGGCGAAGTTACGCGCATGGGAAAGCCGTCGTAGAGCGACAGAATCCCGTTGACCTGCCAGCCGCCGACGACATGATTCAAAGCGCCATTGCTGGACTTGAACGGCAACTCGTACATGAAACTCGTCACCAGCCGGCGCGGTGCGTTAAATCCAGCCGGGCCGCGGTCCCGGTTAATGTTGCGAATGTCGGTCGGCGTGCCAAACTGAGCGTCGACGTTGCTGAGCGCCTTGCTCCACGAGTAGCTGGCTAGAAAGCCCAGTCCGTTGGCGAATCGTCGTTCCCCCGTCAACTGCAGCGCGTGGTAGTTCGAGTTGTAGCGGGTCTGAACGGTCCGAATCTGCCCGAAGGCCGGGAAGTCTCGGCGAGCCGCAACAGGACCGGTTCCCGGGACGGCCTGGTTGATGTCGGTGAAGCCTTGGAGCTTGGTGCCCGCGCTGCCCACGTAGGCAATCGTGAACGACGTCTTACCCAATTGTTGCTGGATGGCTACATTCCACTGTTTCGTGTAAGGCGTTCGCGACGTCAGATCAATTGAGCGCAGCGTGCCCGCGATCGTTCCTAGCGGGGGGCGGTCAAATCCCTGGGAAGCCGGCCGGGCGCCCGCGAAGTCAAACTGGTTGTTGTTGAAGTTTGAGCTGATGAACTCCGGCGGGTTCGCGCCCAGATTTCTTGTCGTATCGAGTTGACCGACCGAATAGAACACACCATACGAGACTCGAATAACCGTCGAGTCGGTCGCTTTGTACGCAATTCCAACGCGAGGCGAGATATTGTTGTTGTCGCCCGGATGTCCCGATCGCCACGGCACGTCCGCGCTGCCAACCTGCGCCACCGTTCCCAACTCGCGAACGAAGTTGTATTGGCGGTCGTTGACTTCGGTCCACGGCCAGCCGAGGAAGTTGTCATAGCGCAACCCAAGGTTCAGCGTGAGCCTGTCGCTCACCTTATACGTGTCCTGAAAGTGGAAACCGAGTTCCTTGCGCCGATAGCCCCGGGTGCCGTTTACAAAGCGGATCACGCCGCTGATGGGCTTGCCTAGCAGAGCGTCTCCCGCTCCCAGTCCAGTGCCGCCCCGCGACGAGGGATTGACCGTGAAGTTCCCATTGAATCTCATGTCGCCGCGGAGCGCGCTTGACTGTAAGGCGTTGTAGCGCAGACGCCGGAACTCGACGCCGAACTTGAGGCTATGACGTCCTGTGTTGATGCTGAAGGTATCGCTGAAGTGGAAGTTGTCGCTGACGATCACGGCCGGCGAAAAACCGTTGCCGCCCAGGTCGCGAAACCCGCCAACCCTTACGATCGCGAGCCCGGAAGTCAGATCGTCCCCCACAACATTGGAACCCGGAATGCCGATCTCGTCGCTGACGTTCCTGCCGAAATTCGGATTGAACGACCGCAAGTTCAGGCGAGTCCAACCGGCGCGAAACTCGTTCACCATCGTCGGTGTGACCAGATGGGTGTCGCTCAACACGATCTGATTGACAGGCTGGTCAGCGGGTCCCGGCACGCCCGGACCCCTTCCCACGGCGGGAGCAGGCAGAAAGCTAGGCTCGATCAGATCGTCATCGCTAAAGCTATAGCGCACGAACATGTTGTTCGAGTCGGACACGATATGGTCGACCTTGAAGTCAAGTTTCTTGCCGTTAATGCTGCGCAAGGGGTTCGCGAGATAGTTGTCCGATTCGTTGCCGTTGAGGTTCGGCCCCGGGTACAGATTGAGGATATTGGTTCCGACCTGGTCGATCATGGCGCCCGGGATGGTGTTGTTGGGGAACGGATCCCGTACGAATCCACCGCCCTCCTCACGCTGCGTAGTGGGGTCGAAAAGCTGAAAGCGCGATTGCGAGAAATCCCCGCCGCGAAACGCGGCTGTAGGCACGCTACTGATCAGCGTCTGGGCCTGGCGTACCCGTGCGCCCTCGAAATTCGCGAAGAAGAAGGTCTTGGGGTTGGAGCCAGGGGCAAGCGGCCCGCCAATAAAGGCGCCGTATTGGTTTTGCTTGAACGGCGGAATAGCCTCGTCGGCCCGATCGAAGAAGTTCTTGGCGTCGAGTTTCTCGTTGCGTAAGAAATTGTAGACGCCCCCGTGGAAATTCTTGGTGCCCGATTTGTATGTCAGATTGACCGTCGCCCCGCCGCCTCGGCCGAACTGGGCGTCCGCGCCCGAGGATTCGCTTCGAAACTCTTGAATGGCGTCGATCGACGGGAAGATCAGAATACCGAGTCCATTGTGACTTTCCGAGTTGCTGACTCCTTCGATCAAGTAGTTGTTGTCCTCGCCGCGGCTGCCGTTGACCGACGCGTTCGAGACGCCGCGCTTGCGTGTGATCGGGCTGCCCTGGCTTTGCGTGGACTGCGGCTGTGCTGACGCGTTGAGCAGAATGAGCTGCGCCCAGTTGCGGCCGTTCAACGGCAGGTCTTTGATGACTTTTTCGGTTGTCACGGTCGACAGCGTCGCCGACTCGGTCTGCAGCAGCGGCACGACATCGAGTACCGTGACGACCTCGGTTAGCGCACCGACGTCAAGATCGAAATCAATGACTGCGCGCTGGTTGACCTCGAGGGTAAATCGCTTGGCCGCGGGATCGAAACCTTCCGAGCGCACTTCCACCGTAAATTCGCCCGGACGCAAGGGAGGAGAGACATAGATGCCTTGAGCCCCCGTGCCGACTTCGATTCGCAGGCCGGTGCCCACGCTCTCAACGATCACCGTCGCCCCGGGGATTACGGCTCCCGAGGCGTCGCGAACGGTACCGGTCACGGTACCCGCGTCAACTTGTCCGAACGCAACAGCCACGCAAACCGCGGCCACTGTCGTAATACGAAGCACTCTGAGCATGACTGACTATCCTCCCTGTGTGATTCAACTCCCCGATGCGACCCTTTTCGTACGGCTAGCGCGCTGAATTCGGGGCTGGTCGAATGATATCAAGTTCTTTTAAGACTTGACAGACGCACATCGGCGTCAGCCAAAATTGAACACGATGACCGCTGTCGCTCGCCTCTCCTTGTTGGTCTTGGCCGCCGGGCTGACCTTCGCACACTCGGCACGAGCGGCCAATCCACCCAACATCGTCTTCTTCCTCGCCGACGACCTCGGTTGGCGCGACTTGGGTTGCTACGGCAGCAACTTCTACGAGACGCCAAACGTCGACGGGCTGGCGGCCTCGGGAATGCGCTTTACGCAAGGGTACGCGGCATGTCCGGTCTGTTCGCCGACGCGCGCCAGCATCCTGACGGGCAAATATCCGGTGAGGACGCGGGTGACGGACTACATCAACCCCGGCGGGGCCAATCAGCCCGAGGCGTGGAATCGCAACACTAGACTGCTGCCAGCGTCCTACTCCGACCGCATGCCGCTCGAGGAAGTTACTTTGGCCGAAGCGTTGAAGGACAACGGCTACGCCACCTTCTTCGCCGGCAAATGGCACCTGGGGTCGGAAGGTTTCTGGCCGGAAGACCAAGGGTTCGACGTGAACAAGGGCGGCATCGAACGCGGCGGACCCTACGGCGGCGACAGGTATTTTTCTCCCTACGGCAATCCGCGCCTCGAGGACGGCCCTCCCGGCGAACACCTGCCAGACCGGCTGGCGACCGAAGCTGCGCGGTTCATCGCCGAGCACCGGGATGAACCCTTTCTAACGTATCTGTCGTTCTACTCCGTCCACACGCCGCTGATGGCACGAGAAGATCTTGAGCGGAAGTACAAAGCCAAGGCCGCGACGCTCAGATTCTACGGGCCGCGCTTCATCCAGGAGGGATTTCGGGAAGCGCGACAGGTTCAAGACCACGCGGTCTACGCGGGAATGGTCGAAGCGCTCGACTCCGCGGTCGGGAAAGTGTTGAAGGCGATCGGTGACAACGGGTTGGACTCGCGAACGATCGTCGTCTTCATGTCGGACAACGGCGGCTTGAGTACGTCGGAAGGCTCGCCGACGGCGAATGTTCCGCTGCGAGCCGGTAAAGGCTGGCTGTACGAAGGCGGTATCCGAGAGCCGTGGATCATGCGGGCGCCCGGAGTCGCCGCGCCTGGCTCAGTGAACAACACGCCTGTGTCGAGCGTCGATTTCTATCCGACGCTGCTGGAGCTTGCCGGCCTGCGCAAGCGTCCCGAGCAGCACCTTGACGGAACGAGTCTCGTTTCGGTGCTGCGCGGAGACGGGCTGCAGCGAGGGCCGCTGTTCTGGCACTATCCGCACTACGCAAACCAGGGCGGGGCGCCTGGAGCGGCGATTCGCGATGGGGATTGGAAGCTGATCAAGTGGTACGAAGACGGCGCGGCGGAGTTGTTTCACTTAGCGAGCGATCCCGGCGAGAAGTACGACCTCTCACGGGTGAGGCTGGCGGTAGCGGAGCGATTGCAACGTCGGCTTGATGCGTGGCTTGAGGAGGTCGACTCCAATATGCCGACTCCGAATGACTCGTTCGACCCGAAGAAGCCCTCGGGACGGCTGTCACGGGAAAAGCGTTGACTAGGGGTCGCCGGGAGGAGTTGACGGCAGCCCGAGCCCGGCGACTCGAAGCACGCCACAGCGTTTCTCGAAGCCAGCTATTCGTGGGGGCCGCAGAGGACGGGTGACGCCTTCTACCAACGGGGGAGAGCGGGTCCAGTCGAGCCCGGACGGAAAACAGTTCTTCTCACTACTGTCCGGCTGATGAGCGGCAGGCGGGCTGCAACTGATTGTAGAAGCGTGGGTTAGGTACTGTTTCTTCTTGCCGCGATTGGAACGGGCGGGTGCCGTTTGAGCCGCATCCGCCGCGGGCCGACAATGGCTCATGATCTGTTGCTCCAAACGAGTAATGCCCTCCCGCAAGGTGTGGATCACTTGCAACAGAGTGGGGACCGTGGCCGTCGCCACTGCGATCACGGCCGGGTCGCGAGTCAACGCTACGCCTTCTCGGATCGACTCGAGCCGCTGTTGATTGCGTGCGTGACTGCGACTGTGATGTTGTTCGAATAACCGCAGCACAGTGGCCGGGCGCGCGGGAGTCTGTCGGACGAGGAGATTTCCGAAATACTCGCGTGGCTAGACAAATACCTGGGACCCGTTGAGTAAAGAATTGTCAGTTTCTGCGTGCAAGGCAGGGATGTTGGTAGCGGTATCGATCGTCTTCGTTTTTCAACTAGCGGACTGTGGAACCGTGAGATGTTGGGGAGCCGGTCTAGACGCACTTCTTAACGATCCGACCACCGCAAAGTCGGCACAACGAGCGCGGGGGCCGAAAACGGGCTAATGCATTTACATCAATGGAGTTAGGGAGTACTAGCCACTTTCCTGGCGAAAAATCTCGAACCAACGAACAATCACACATTTGCGTCGGAGCGCGAATTGATTTCGGCAAGCGCTGGCAAGCGGCGGTACAATCACCGCAGAGGACGAGGATGGCTAGGCCTGCCAGTCTGACGCGGCGCGACTGCCTGACACTGCTGACCGGAGCAGCTGTTTCGACTGAGAAAGTCGTCAGCGCCGAAACGGAGAAGTCGCTGCGCGGCGCGTTCATGATCCTCGCAACGCCTTACCGGGAGAGCAAGGCGGTCGATTACGAAGATCTCGCGGGCGAAGTAGAGTTCCTCGATCGCTGCGGAGTGCAGGGGATGGTTTGGCCGCAGAACGCGAGCGACCTGAACTATCTCTCGAAGGACGAACGCTTGAGGGGGATGGAAGTCATCGCCAAGGCCGCCAAGGGCCGCGGGCCGGCCCTGATGCTCGGGGTCCAGGCCGCCGATACCTCCTCGATGCTTGATTACGCGCACCTCGCTGAAAAGCTCGAGCCCGACGCGGTGATCGCCATTCCACCAACGAAGGCAAAGTCGCTCGACGACTATCGCGAGTACTACGCTGCGCTTTGCGAGGTTGCCAAACGTCCCGTATTCATCCAGACTGCAGGAGGCGCGCCTGGCGTCGAGCCCACGGTCGAATTCATCGTGGAGATGGGACGCAAGTTCGACAATTTTGGCTACCTGAAGGAGGAGTACAAGAGCGTCCCAACTGCCGTCCAGCGCATGAAACAGATGGCCAAACATCGGCCCGGAGCGATCAAGATCATTCTGGGCGCCTTCCGAGCTCGCGGCTGGACTTACGAAATGCGCCTCGGTATGGACGGAACACTGACCGGTGGCCCGATGTACGCAGACGTCTATGCCCAGCTATGGGAGCTTCACGTCGCAGGGAAGCAAGACGAGGTCCGTGAGATCTTCAGCAAGCTAATTATGATGACTAACTTGGAGCAAGTGATTCCGGGCATCCGCCCGTACATGATGAAGCGCCGTGGAGTATTCAAGACGACCGTGTCGAGACGTGGCGACTACACGTTCTCCCCCGAGGCCGTCGCGGAGATCGAGTACAACTTCGCGGCGCTCGAGCCTTACTTGCGAGCCTAGTGCCATGCGAGCTTTCAGGCTAGGACTGCTCGCGATGGCTTGGCTGGGAATCGCGCTATGCCAGCAAGGCTATCGGCAGGTCGAATGGCCGCAGCTAGTTCAGACAGCTGCAGGTACGCCTGGTGCCTGGAACTTTGGCCAAGTAGCGGCGGTGGCAACGACGGCGCATGGCAGCGTTCTCGTGTTTCACCGTGGCGCCCATCCTCTGATGGAGTTCAGTCTTGAAGGAAAGTTCCTGCGTTCCTGGGGTGACGGGATTATTAGCGAAGGTAAAGTCACCAGAGTAGAGCCTGCTGATCGGGAGCCAGGCGGGTCGGGATATACGGCTGTCTATGGTCCTACAGGTTGCTACGCCTGTGGGGCTCACTCGGTGCGCGTAGATCCTGAAGGCAATGTGTGGGTGGTCGACGCAGGCGCTCACGTGATCTACAAGATGGACTCGCAGTGGCGCGTTCTCCTTCAACTGGGAGTGAAGGGTGTTAGCGGCACAGACCGCAGCCACTTTAATCTTCCGACCGACGTTGCTGTTGCTCCCAATGGCGACCTTTACGTGAGCGACGGCTACGCTAGCGCTCGGGTGGTCAAGTTCTCCAGTACTGGGGAGTACTTGCTCGAGTGGGGCACGAGAGGAACTGGGCCGGGTGAGTTCGGCTTGCCTCACAACCTGGTCGTCGACGCGAATGGCAGGGTCTACGTCACGGACCGGGATAACCAGAGAATTCAAGTCTTTAACTCCCGGGGCCGGTTCTTGGATCAGTGGGAACAGATAGGCGGAATTTCGACGCTCTTCCTGACCAGGGATCAGAAGATCTGGGCTGGCGGAGTCTTACGGGACCTAGATGGGGAAATCTTGGAGCGACTGCCTGGTAACGTTGGCGGGCATGGGACGACCGTCGCCGAGTCCGGGGATTTGTTTATTGCGCAGCTGGCTGGGGAAGTTCAGCGGTTCATCAGACAGTAGCTGCACTCAGCTCACTCAAACATGGGTCTGCGGACGAGGTCGTAACCGAATCGGAATAGCTGAGAACGGCGGAGCGAAACTAGACCATAGAGCGGCGAATCGAAGCTGCTTTTGGGCGGAGTAAAAGTAGACCGTCCGAGTGGTCCAGCGAACATTCCTGTGGTGTTTGTGGGACACGAGAGGGATGTATCGCGTGGAGCTATACGCTCAAGTACGGCGCAGTGTCTTTGTCGAAGGGCTCAGTGAGCGCGAGGCCGCCAAACGGTTTGGCCTGGCGCGAGGGACGGTGCGCAAGATGTTGCGCTACGCCACTCCGCCGGGCTATCGGCGGCGCCAACCAGCGCAGAGGCCGAAGCTGGATCCCTTCACCGGAATCGTCGATCAGATCCTCATCGACGATCAGGAACGTCCGAAGAAACAACGCCACACCGCAAAACGCATCTTCGACCGCTTGCGCGACGAGTACGATTTCACCGGCGGTTACACGATCGTCAAGGACTATGTTCGCGACAAGAAGCTCGGCGGGCAAGAGATGTTCGTGCCGCTGGTGCATCCGGCGGGCGATGCCCAGGCCGACTGCGGTGAAGCTCTGGTGGTCATTGACGGCGTACAGCGCAAGGCGCACTACTTGGTGGTCGATCTGCCGCCTAGCGATGACGCTTTCGTAAAAGCTTTCCCGGCCGCGACGACGGAAGCGTTTTGCGAGGGGCACAACGCAGCGTTTCGGTACTTCGGCGGCGTGCCACGCAGCATCCTCTACGACAACACGACCTTGGCGCTGGCGAGGATTCTGGGCGACGGCAGGCGCAAGCGGACCAGGGTGTTCAGTGAACTGCAGTCGCACTATTTATTCTCCGATCGTTTCGGGCGTCCGGGCAAAGGCAACGACAAGGGAAAGGTGGAAGGACTGGTCGGTTATGCCCGGCGGAACTTCATGGTGCCGGCGCCAAGGTTTCCAAGCTGGGAAGCGTTCAACGAGCAGCTCGAAGCGCAGTGCCTCAACAATCGTAAGCGGCGCTTGCGGCGGCACACCGAAACGATTGAGGAACGTTTCAAGCGTGACCGCCAAGCGTTGTTGCCCTTGCCGCCCACGCCCTATGACGCCTGCGACAAACGCACCACGCGGGTGACGTCGCTGTCATTGGTGCGCTATCGCGCCAACGACTACTCGGTGCCCACACGCTACGGACATCGCCAGGTGTTGCTGAAAGGCTACGTCGATGAAATCGTGATCTGTTGTGGCAGCGAAGAGATCGCGCGCCACCGGCGCAGTTACGAACGCGAAGAGTTGATCTTCGATCCGCTGCATTACCTAGCACTGCTGGAACGCAAGACCAACGCGCTCGATCAAGCGGCCCCGTTGGCGGGCTGGGAGCTGCCCGAACAGTTCCCGTGCTTGAGACGTTTGCTCGAGGCACGGTTGGGAAAGCCAGGCAAGCGCGAGTACGTGCGGGTATTGCGATGACTGGAGGACTTCCGATTCGAGCACGTTGCCGCGGCGGTGCGCCAAGCCTGCGAGTTGGGAGCGATTGGCTTGGATGCAGTCAGGCACTTAGTGCTGTGCCGCATCGAGCAACGGCCGCCGCGCTTGGACTTGACGAAGTATCCGCAGCTGCCGGCAGCCCAGGTGGAGCAAACCTCCGCTGCGGACTATTTGGCACTGCCGGCACAAGGAGGGGGGTAATGGCGAGGTCGAAACTTCTGCTCGAAGCGCATTTGAAAGCGTTGCGGCTGCCAACCTTCCTGCGCGAGTACGACAAACTGGCGCGGCAATGCGCCGCCGAGAGCTTGGATTCGAGGAGCTTCCTGCAACAACTCTGCGAGCTGGAACTGCTCGACCGTGAACAGCGGGCCACCGAGCGCCGCAGCAAGGCCGCGAAGTTTCCCGTGACCAAGAGTCTGGACACTTTCGACTTCCCGTCCTTGCCGGCGTTGAACAAGAAGCTGGTGCTGGAACTGGCGCGCTGTGAGTTTATCGACCGCCGCGAAAACGTGCCGGCACTGGGTAATTCCGGCACGGGCAAAACGCACATCGGCTTGGCGTTGGGACTGGCGGCTTGTCAGCGCGGCTATCGAACACGCTTCACAACAGCGGCGGCACTGGTCAATGAGCTGCTCGAAGCCCGAGATGAACGGCGCTTGCTGCGATGTCAAAAGCAGTTGGCCAAGCAGGATCTGCTGATCGTCGATGAACTGGGCTACGTGCCGCTATCGAAGACCGGAGCGGAGTTATTGTTCGAAGTGTTTTCCCAGCGCTACGAACAGGGCTCGACGCTGGTCACCTCGAATCTGCCGTTTAACGAATGGACGGAGGTCTTCGGCTCCGAGCGGCTGACCGGCGCCCTGCTCGATCGCCTCACGCACCACGTTCATATTCTAGAGCTGAACGGCGAAAGCTTCCGTCTGATCCAGAGCAAGAAGAAGCGGGCTCACTCTTTGGGCTGACCCACCGGCCACTCGCCCGGTTTTCGTGGGACGGCCTCCACTACGCCTGGGCCGCCCTAAAGGGCGACCGCAGGCTCCGTTCCAGCCGTCCCACGAAAACCGCTACCCCTTCACCAACTGGTCTACTTTTGCTCCGCCGAAGTGGTCCAAATTTACTCCGCCCTTGACACATTGGATTCCTTGGAGCTGACTGCAACGAAGAACGACGATCCCGAGACAAGCTAGATGCAGGGGCCGCCGCTGGAGGTGGCCGATCTGGTTCGCGCCGCCGGGCAAGGCTTCCTTGTCCACAGCCGCAAGTGGCTTCGCTCACAGCATGTGAAGGTGTTGTCGGCGATCGCCCGTTGCCGTACAGCCGCGCTCGGCGGTCATCGCCTGCGCTGCGACGACTGCGACCATTCGCCGCCCCTCGTCTACAACTCGTGCTTGGATCGGCATTGTCCCAAGTGTCAGGCCGGCACCCGCAAGCGCCGGCTCGAGGCTCGCCGCAAAGAGCTGCTGCCGGTGCGCTATCTGCACGTCGTCTTCACGCTGCCGCGAGTGCTCTCACAGTTGGCCTTGCAGAACAAAAAGCTGCTCTACTCGTTGCTGATGCGAGCGAGCGCCCAGACGTTGCTCGCAGTCGCTCGCGATCCTCGCCGGCTCGGCGCCGAGATCGGCTTCCTCTCGATTCTGCATACCTGGAATCAACGCCTCCAACCTCACGCGCATACCCACCTTGTCGTTCCCGCCGGCGGCCTCGCGCTCGACCGCAGCCGCTGGATCGACGCGCCGCGCAAGAACTTCTTCCTGCCCCAGTGGGTCTTGGCGGAAGTCTTTCGCGGCAAGTTCGTCGACGCTCTCAAGAAAGCCTTCGCCAAGGGCGAGCTGCATTGCCATGGGCGCTTCGCGCCGCTCAACCGAGAGCGCAACTTCAAGGCCTTTGTGCGGAGCTTGTATCGCACCAACTGGGTGGTCGAAGTGCGGCCGCCGTTCGGAGGAGCGGGCAAGGCGCTGGAGTACTTGAGCCGCTACATCCACCGGGTGGCGATCTCGAACCAGCGCCTGGTCTCGTTCGAACACGGTCAAGTCACGTTTCGCCGGCGCGATTCAGCTCACGGTAACCAGCAACGGCTGCTGACGCTCGATCTCGACGAGTTCCTGCGCCGCTTCTTGTTGCATGTGCTGCCCTCGGGCTTCCACCGCATTCGCTACTGGGGTTTTCTGACCAACTCAAAACGCGGCAAGCTGTTGCCGTTGTGCCGTCGGCTCATCGCTCGCGTCAATCCCTGCCGCACGATCGCGCTTCCCGATCACGAACCCGCTCGCGGCAGCGGCCGGCGCTGTCCGCGTTGCGGCGGCCGCCTGCGCGTCGTCGAACGTTTCACTGCCGCTCAATTGCTCGCTCGCGCTCCGCCCGCTCGCGTTGCCGCATGATGCTACGACGCATCCCAGCTCGAACCGCTCTCTCGTTTCGGCGTGCGCCGTCCCCGTGCGACTGGGCGTGCTTTTACCGACGATTCGGTTCGTTTCAGTCGCCTCTCCGGCGCCCAATTCTTGCCCTCGCCCCTCGCATCAGCACTCGAAACCGCCCTGTCTTGCCGTTCTCCGTGCGTCGAAGCCTTCTCGTTGTTTCAATGCATAGGTGATCAAGAACAAGCGTCCTCCTGGTGGGAATAATAAGTCGGGCGCGGCTGCCAAAAGCAGCGGCCCCGAAACCCAGACCCAGGAGGACAAAATGCACTATATCGGACTCGACGTCCATAAGAAAACCATCGCTTATTGCGCCAAGACCGTCGACGGCACGATCGTTGACGAAGGCACGATCCAGGCGCTGCGCCCCGACCTCGAAGCGTGGGCCGCCGCCCGGCCCGCGGCCTGGAAGGGCACGCTCGAAGCCACTATGTTCAGCGGCTGGATCTACGACACACTCAAGCCGCATGCCGACGATCTCGCCGTCGCGCATCCGGCGTCGCTCGTAGCCATCACTCGCGCCAAGAAGAAAAGTGACAAGCTTGACAGCCGCAAACTTTCCGACCTCACGCGCATCAATATGGTGCCGCGCGTTTGGATGCCGCCGCGCCAACAACGCGAGCTGCGCCGGCTGCTGCGCTTTCGCAATCGGCTCGTCCAACAAGCGGTTTGGAACAAGAACCGCATCGCCACGCTACTGATGGAACTCGGTGAGCCCTACACGAAATCCAAACTGCACAGCAAGAAATATTTCGAGCCGCTGGTCGATCAGCTCGAAGCCTGCGAAACCGATCTGTTGTTGCTCGGCGTCAGCCGTGATCGTGTCGAAGCGACCCTCGCGATCGTGCGCCAGATCGAGAACAGGTTGCTCAGCCACGCGTCGCTCGTCAAGCGCGTCGAGTTGCTACGCACGATTCCCGGCGTCGGCGCGATCACGGCGCTAACCTGGGCGCTCGAGATCGGCGACGTCAAGCGCTTTGGGAAAATCGATCAAGCGATAAGCTATTGCGGCTTATGTTCGCGCCTAGACGAATCGGCGGGTAAGAGCCGACGCGGACCGTTGTCGAAACAACGCAACGGGCACTTGCAACACGTGCTGATCGAGGCGGCGAAGGTCGCGCCGCGTTGGAATGAAGAACTGGCGCGACTGCACACGAGGGAGGTGGAACGCGGTCACCGCAACCGCGCGACGTTGGCGCCGGCGCGTCAGTTGGTGACGCTGTTGCTGGCCGTGGAGCGCCGCGGCACGGCCTACGAGCGCCGCGAGTAAAGAGTTGGAAACGACGATTTCCCGCCGGGCCCCGCGCAAAGGGGACTGCGTGAAAGCCTGCGGGTGAGTAGACGCCAAGGCTTGTTGTTTCGGGGCCGGCGGGATCTAGTTTTTGGGCCTCAACTGAATCTCCCGCGACGGCTCCGGCAAGGACACTTGTTGGCGCCCGAGGCGGCAAATGGATGTCTGGCCGCGTTTTTTCAAACGGCGCCGAGTTGACTGATTTAGCAGGGCAATCGTCGCGGATCGAAACCTAAAACTCAGCCGTGGGAGAGCGCCGTGTTCGCCCGCGAACAGTCGACGTACGCGCCGGCGCGGGACCTGTCAACCGTCCGCTACGCCGCGTCCTACGGACGCGCAGTGGACAGAACCCGCCCCGCCGCGAAAAACCTACCTAGCAAGCGGGCGAACCCAGCTTCCGGCCACCCGAAAATGCCTGCCGCCATTTTTTCCTTGACAAATACCTATCATGGATGTCCCCTTGCCTCCGCTCATACGCCAAATACAAAACGCATAGACTGCCAAGGCGCGTTGCGGGCTGCGTTCAAATCGTTGTACCGCAGGCGACTAGATCTGCCCGGCGCGCGAGGTTCTTTCGGTCGGGTCGCTTGCGGTACAACGATTTGAAGGGAGCCCGCAACGCGCCTTGGCAGTCTATGCGTTTTGTATTTGGCGAGCGGGCAGGGGCAAGGCGACAACGAGAAGGCTTCGGCGCGGGGAGAACGTCGGCGAGGAGTGTTTGCGAGCGCTGATGGGAAGGGATAAGGCAAGATTGGGCGGTCCGAGAGGCGTCTGAAGCGTGCCGGAGCGCCTGGAAAGCCGAGCCCAGTCGCACGAGTAGGGCGCACGCCGAAGCGCGGCAGCGGTTCGAGCTGGGATGCGTCGTAGCATCATGCGGCAACGAGAGCGGGCGGAGCGCGAGCGAGCAATTGAGCGGCAGTGAAACGTTCGACGACGCGCAGGCGGCCGCCGCAACGCGGACAGCGCCGGCCGCTGCCGCGAGCGGGTTCGTGATCGGGAAGCGCGATCGTGCGGCAGGGATTGACGCGAGCGATGAGCCGACGGCACAACGGCAACAGCTTGCCGCGTTTTGAGTTGGTCAGAAAACCCCAGTAGCGAATGCGGTGGAAGCCCGAGGGCAGCACATGCAACAAGAAGCGGCGCAGGAACTCGTCGAGATCGAGCGTCAGCAGCCGTTGCTGGTTACCGTGAGCTGAATCGCGCCGGCGAAACGTGACTTGACCGTGTTCGAACGAGACCAGGCGCTGGTTCGAGATCGCCACCCGGTGGATGTAGCGGCTCAAGTACTCCAGCGCCTTGCCCGCTCCTCCGAACGGCGGCCGCACTTCGACCACCCAGTTGGTGCGATACAAGCTCCGCACAAAGGCCTTGAAGTTGCGCTCTCGGTTGAGCGGCGCGAAGCGCCCATGGCAATGCAGCTCGCCCTTGGCGAAGGCTTTCTTGAGAGCGTCGACGAACTTGCCGCGAAAGACTTCCGCCAAGACCCACTGGGGCAGGAAGAAGTTCTTGCGCGGCGCGTCGATCCAGCGGCTGCGGTCGAGCGCGAGGCCGCCGGCGGGAACGACAAGGTGGGTATGCGCGTGAGGTTGGAGGCGTTGATTCCAGGTATGCAGAATCGAGAGGAAGCCGATCTCGGCGCCGAGCCGGCGAGGATCGCGAGCGACTGCGAGCAACGTCTGGGCGCTCGCTCGCATCAGCAACGAGTAGAGCAGCTTTTTGTTCTGCAAGGCCAACTGTGAGAGCACTCGCGGCAGCGTGAAGACGACGTGCAGATAGCGCACCGGCAGCAGCTCTTTGCGGCGAGCCTCGAGCCGGCGCTTGCGGGTGCCGGCCTGACACTTGGGACAATGCCGATCCAAGCACGAGTTGTAGACGAGGGGCGGCGAATGGTCGCAGTCGTCGCAGCGCAGGCGATGACCGCCGAGCGCGGCTGTACGGCAACGGGCGATCGCCGACAACACCTTCACATGCTGTGAGCGAAGCCACTTGCGGCTGTGGACAAGGAAGCCTTGCCCGGCGGCGCGAACCAGATCGGCCACCTCCAGCGGCGGCCCCTGCATCTAGCTTGTCTCGGGATCGTCTTTCTTCGTTGCAGTCAGCTCCAAGGAATCCAATGGGCTGGCGACCTCGCTCAGACGCATTACCGACAGATGCAGATACCTGGCCGTCTCTTCGAGATCGCGATGACCGAGCAGCATCTGGATGCTGCGCAAGTCTGAGCCGGCTTCGAGCAAGTGCGTCGCGAAGCAATGACGCAGAATGTGGGGGTGGGAGGGTTTGGTGATGCCGGCCCGTTTGGCGGCGTGGCTGCAAGCAAGCCAGGGCACGTTGCTCGTGATGGGGTCATCGCTGGTGTGCCACTTGCCGCCGGGGAACAGCCACTGCTCGGGTCTGCGCCGCAGGCGGCGAACGTGCTCGCGTAGGTTGACCAGCAACTGTTGGGAGAGCATCACGTCGCGGTCTTTGCGGCCCTTGCCGCCGCGAACGTGCACGACCATGCGCGCGGAATCGATGTCGTGGATGCGCAGATGCGTCAACTCCGAGCGGCGTACTCCGGTGGCGTACAGCGTCATCGCAATGACGCGATAGAAAGGAGTGTGGGCGGCATCGATCAGACGAGCGACCTCGTGGGGAGAGAGGATGTTGGGCAGTCGGCGCGGTCTCTTCGGGTAGGGCACTCGATCCAGGTTCCACTCTTGCCCCAGCGTCTTGATGCAAGAAGAAGCGCAGCGCCGCCACGCGTTGCGCCACGCTGTTGGCGGCGAGCTTGCGGTCGCGAAACAGGTGCGCTTGATACTGGCGGATGTGCTCCGGCCCTAGCTGGTCGGGCCGCCGCTTGAAATAGCGCGCCAAGTCCTCGACCGTGCGGATGTAGGTGCGAACCGTGTTCGCGGAATAGTTGCGACGCTCGAGCTCCTCGAGCATCTGTCGGCGTAGTTGTGTCATCGGACACCTCCTTGTTGGTGTCTCGACGTTACTCTCGACTAACCACCGTCTTCCCCGACTATGCACACGCGAAGCGTCTGCCGAAGGCTGCGTTCAAATCGCGTTGTAACGCTTGCGACGATGTTCCTCGTCTTGCGGCGTCTTTACGCTCGGGTCGCAAGCGTTACAACACTCAGATTTAGCAATCGGTCCATCAGGGCCTAAGCTATTTGCTTTCTAATCGTTAGGTCGCTCGCGGTCGCGAAACTCCTCGTACCGGTTCTCCGTGATGGGGATGACTTCAGTACCCCGATCCCCACCCCGCCCTGGATCGCCCCCCCGCCGGTCGGCAGCTTGCTACTTCTCTTCGAACGCGGCGACCCAGTTCTGGACGATACGAATGGTCACCGGGACGTCGTCTTCAATTTCTTCGACCACAAGAAACCTTTTGCCGTCGGCTGCTACGTCGTATGCCGGTGAGCCCCCGCGCAGTTCAGGCGCGCGGAACAGAGTGGTTGCGGCACCGACTGAAAAGTTTTCTTCAGAGTCGACTTCAACGGCAACAAGCGAGTCCCCTTCGACGAAGAATATCTCCTTGCCGTCGCCTCTCCACTGAGGCTGCACTCCACCATTAACGGATACTTGCCACCTGTCGCCGCCGCTCGGGAAGGGCTTCACGTAGACTTCCCGACGGCCCGATTCGTTAGAGACGTAGGCGACGAATCGGCCATCTGGAGAGAACCTTGCGAACCGCTCATCCGAATCCGTTTGCAAGAAGGGAATCCCTTCCGGCGCTGGCGCGTCGTTCATCGTCAAACTCCATATGTCCCTGCTTGAATCTCCGTAGTGATAGTAAAGAAGGACGGCCGCGGTCGACAACAGCTCGGTCCGGTCACCGCCGGCCGAAGGGACCGAAAAGAGATCGAAACCTCCTGCGTGGAATGCCGAGTACGCAATGCGAGTTCCTGACGGCGACCAAACAGGGTAGTACTCGGCATCGAGATCGAAGGTGAGTTGCGTGGTGACGGGTCGAGCCACATCGTGAAGCCAGAGGTCGCGCTGTTCGTCCTCAACGGCGGTAACGACTACGCTCGCGCCGTCCGGTGAGATCGCCGGCGCTCCGATGCCCGCTTGAGGCAGGCCGACGGATCCGAGCCTCTTCCCGCTGCGATCCCTCCAGGCCAGCTGACGCTGGCGAGTCGTAACCCCGTCAAGGTAAACCAACGAGCCGTTGTCCGCGACGCTCGGACGCCGTGAGCTCGGCGCAACGGGAAAGCGCCCGCCGGTCGGTTCCAGCGCTTCGAGGTCAAACGGCGTCGCCCAAATGCCGTCAGCCATTCCGGATGTCTGAGCCAATACATAGCCGCTGCCAGCGTAGACCGGCAAATTCCCATGTCCAACAAGTCGTTCCGTCCTCGAGTCCAGATCTAGGACAAACACGCGACTGCCGGTAATCGTGCCCCGGGCAAACAACAACGCGTTCCCGTCGGCAAGCGGCAGGAAATGAGGGCTCACATCCCCCCACTCCCCGTCTCCCTCTTGCCGTTTCACTAGCAAACTAGGCTCACCTCCGCGGGATGAGACTTCGTACAGGCGGGGAGGAGCGCCTCTGCTAAAGACAATTGTCGAGCCATCTGGGCTCCAGGTTCCGCCCACGAAAAACCCCATTCCTGAAAACTCATACAGTGACTGGATGGCCCCGGTTTCTGCGTCGACTTTCTTTAACCCCCCTCCCCCAGCGAAGCCGATGAATTCGCTGTCGGGTGACCAGAAGGGGGAGGCCGCGCCCGCAGTCCCCTCAATCTCGCGTGGCTTGTCGCTGCGAAAATCGTGAATCCAGAGTCCTGGGCCCGAAGAGCCTTCTGTGACGTACGCCAGATAGCGAGCGTTTGGAGAAATCACTGCCGTTCGAACGACGTCATCTGGTATGACCGCAAACTTCAGCAGTTGGGGCTGCCGATGCGGATCACCCGAACCGGGCCCGAGTATCAGGCCCACCCCGAGTAGGGCCAGCAAGAGAACGGATTGCACGATTAAGGCGAACTGCAACTTTCGATTCGTGCGACGCATTTGCTTCGGCGGCGGACTTGCGATCTTCGTATCGCCTGATCTCGTAGCGGCCGACCTTAAATGACGAAGATCGACGAGTAGGTCCGCCACGGTGGCGTAGCGTTCTTCCGCATCCTTGGCAAGCGCCTTGCTGACGACTTGGTCGTACTGGGTCGGCACACCAGTCCTTAGCGCAGTAACAGGCTCGGGTGCTTCGTTGATGATCGAGTAGACAATGGCCTGCTCGTACTCGCCGGGAAAGGGATGCTTCCCCGCCAGCATCTCGTAGAGAACCACTCCTAACGCCCAGATGTCCGTCCTGCGATCAACGTCCTGCCCTTGCGCTTTTTCCGGTGACATATAGGCAGGGGTCCCAAGCGTGGTCCCACTCTTGGTCAGCCTCGTCCGGTCCGCCACCGCCGCGAGGCCAAAGTCCATGATCTTGACCCGGCCCCGGCGGTCGAGCATGACGTTCGAGGGCTTGATGTCCCGATGGACGACGCCTTGGTCATGGGCTTCTTGCAAACCCTCGGAGATCTGGACAGCGATATCGAGGGCTTCTTCCAGAGGCAACGGCGTTCTTTGATCTTCTCCGCCAAGTTCGGCCCGTCGATGTAGGCCATCGCCAGGAACGTCTCGCCGTTCTCCTGGTAGATACCGTAAACGTGACAGACGGAGGGGTGATCGAGAGAGGCCGCCGCCAGGGCTTCCCGGATCAGGCGAGCTTTGATGTCCTCTTCGCCGAGCATCTCGCGGGAGAGGAACTTCAGTGCAACGATGCGTCTGAGGTCGAGGTCTTCGGCTTTCCAGACCTCACCCATCGCGCCCTGGCCAAGCTTCTCCAGGACCTTGTAATGGCTGATCGTGCGGCCCGTCACGACGCTCAAATTGTACTGCGGCGGTTAGGTGGTGAAAACAAACGCTGCCTCAAACTTCCATTCGAGAGGGTCCCAAAACCACCGCCAAACGGCTAAAACTCCCTATTTATAAGGCTTGGAGCGATTTCGGCTCTACGCCAGTTGGGTGTGAAATATATTTTCGGTGGCTATGCGCCGACCGGTCAAGTTGACGGATTCGGAACGATTCCGACGCGGTGACGGGATCGAGGTGGAACCTCGGCGAAAGACGATATCTCGACACCTTTCGGCTAATAGGTCTCTGAGCGGTCTTCTTTGAATAGCTCAGTCCTGCTATCGGCCGCGGTACGTCTACTCGCTTGGCTTCGATCCGGCGCATCATTGGGTGGCCGAATAGCTCAGCCATGTTCCAGCAAGTGGTTCTTGGCCGATTCCCGGGCGGCTGTAGTCGCATACGCCTTCAGGAAATGCTTTTCGGAGACGATCGAGCTGATCAGCGGTCAGCGCTCGTTGATAGTCCGCAGGGTTGACCGGCCTGAAGGCGCACTTCAGGATGTCGTTCGCCAGTGGTGCTCCGGCTGCCATCCGAGGATCGCTGTGGGAAGCGTAGAGCTGATTGCAGCGGCCAGCATCGTCGTAGCTCGCCCGCTCCCCAACTCGTTCTCCGTCCGCCGTCCAGCACGAGTCGTCGAGCCCCTCGGGCTTGGTGCGAGCGACCCTGTCGGAGGCGGAACCCGGCTCCGTGTCTTCCGAGATGTTGGTCAACCAGCGATCCATCAAGTCGATGGTGTTGACTTCCCTGGCGGCATCGGTCAGAACAACTCGATTGGCAGTGGCTCCGTTCGCACGAAGCAACCGCGCTTCGGTCGCAAACGTTCGCACTCGGTCATGAATGTTGCCGGTAGGGTCGGCGTAGCGCCGGCTGTCGACGATCGGGATTGAGCCCAGAGAACCTGCTCCGGAGTTCACACGCCCGTTCCGATAGGCGATTGCGAGTGCGTCCGAGTCGGCTACCGACCGCATGGCTACCAAATTGCCGTCGGCATCGTAGCCGCCGATCGTCTCGTTGAGTTTCAGGAACTGTTCGGCGGAGATGCGGCCGGCGTTGAACGCTTTAAGGCCGTACTGGACGCCAACGTTGTCGAGTGCCCGCCGAGCCAGCCCAGTCGAAGGCTCCCGACCGAAGAGGTTAACGAGGTTATCGTGTAGGCCGCAACGAACACCGTCTGGGTTTCGCTCGGCGTCATAGACCTGGTCGCTGGGGATTTCCGGGGCGCAGCTATCAGGTCGGATCCAGGCCGGAGAGAAGCTTCGCATCCAACTCTCACAGGTTTTCCAAGTGGCGAATCCAGACACCGCTGTCTTCTGCTCCTCAGTCCAGTCCAGCCGACCGTTCTCGAAAGCGCGCGCCAGCAGCGAACAATCGGTTACGGGCGGGACAAGCGTTACGATGTCCGGATAGCTTGCTCCGGGAATGATGCCGTCAAGGAGCCCGGGGTAGTTCTGGGCGATCAAGTGCTGCTGCATCGAACCACCCGAGCCACCCGACCCTATCGTGTGTAGCGGCTTGCCAAAACTCTCGATGAAACGCTCCTTGACCATCATCATGGTTTCGGCGGAGACGACGTCGTCGCAGTTGTTTCCGAAGACGTTCAACGATGACGCCGCTACGGCAAACCCGAGTGAAAGCGAGGCGTCGTCGAGCAACACCGAACGCAATCGACCTTGGCGATAGCCAGCGCGGCAGCCGCCGCCGAATTTGTAAACCAGCCTCCCGTTCCAGCTT
Organism: Bryobacterales bacterium; assembly: GCA_965205595.1. Taxonomy (GTDB): domain Bacteria; phylum Acidobacteriota; class Terriglobia; order Bryobacterales; family UBA6623; genus CATQHP01. The sequence goes on from CBDBHI010000013.1 coordinate 162,995, forward strand.
TCTCCGGCTGTCCAGGGGTCAGGAAGAGGACTTCCGGGATCGTGCAGGAATGCGATCTGGTAAATAGCCCGATTGATCGTTCCGGTTTCGAGTCGGATGATGAAGTCGACCGTCGTCCCCAATGACGTTGTAGTTCGCGCCAGATCGGGAGGGCGCGGTGCCGACGGATCAAACGCTTTGAACTGGCGAGGGATGCGCAGCTCAGGGTCGGGCCGATATCCCTGCGGTAGGGGCTCCGTTGACTTGTAGTAGTGCTCAAAGCGAGTCTCCACGCTGCAATCGGCGTCGAGCGGAGTGCCAAGCCCGGCTCGCTCACCCTCGCAGACGAAGGGCACTTGGTGTGGGCCGGAGAAGACAGGCCCAGCGAGCGGGTGGTTCACGAGTTTCAACGTCCCAGAATTCCCTGCCGACTTCACCGTCAGAACGTTCTCGCCAAGTCGCAACCCCTCGACGCGCCCAACCAGCTTGTCGGATTGCCCGGCTGGGCGAAAGTGCTTGGAAACCTCATTTCCGTTGAGACGAACGTCGAGGGAATCGGATCCGGCCCCGGAGATCTCGACCAACGCGTCGCCGCCCGTGACCATGTCGGGCCGACTTGATACCAAACGGATATCGACCGCGCCCGTGCTGCACGAGGCGGTAATAGTAAGCGCCGCCCACGACAGCACTGTGACGAGGCGTTCGGTCTCTCTCATGATGTCCCTCCTTGACGTTCGGCTGCAGTGCTCTAGCTACAGCCGCTGCCAGGGCAATTCTACCGCTCAAGCGACGCACTGCGCGAATAAGGACGACAGTCGCTTGACTGTCAGGCGACCGAGAGACTCGGTTTGCTAGGTGGTAGGAGATATCTCAACAGTAACCGGCCAATTTGATCGTAAGCTCCTTCCCTTCAATCGGATACGCTGTTCACGGTCGCGGACCCTCTCGCTTAAGGCGGCTGGACTTCAAGTTGTCGACGCCAACGGCCCGCCAGCCCGCTAAACTTACGAAGCATGAATCGCGCGCAAGGAGTGTCGGTGACACGAAGAATAGCGCTGGCTGCGCTGGTAGGCGGTTCCCGTAGGCTAACGTCGGATTCCAGGGAAACCGTCGAGTCTGTCACCGGCAGTGTTTCGGTGGATCGGTTGGGCGTGACGCTAATGCACGAACATATCGTCACGGACCTTCGAGCGCCCCAAGAACGACAAGAGGGCGACTACGATCCTGAAGAGGCTTTTGAGACAGCACGCCCATTCTTGGATGAGTTGCGACGGGCAGCGTGTCAGACACTTGTCGAACTGAGTCCGATGCACATCGGGCGTGATCCTGTGACGCTCAAGCGGCTTTGCGAAGCAAGCGGAATCAATATCGTTTGTGCAACTGGGATCTACGGCGCAGCCAATCAAAAGTTCATACCGGACTACGCTCGTCGCGAATCTGTCCGCAGTCTGGCGGACCGGTACGTTCGTGAGATTCAAGACGGTATTGGGGAGACGAAGATTCGTCCGGGCATCATCAAGACAGGGGTCAATCGCGAGAACCCTTTGCCGCCAATTGAGCGCAAGCTAGTTTCGGCAGCTCTGACGGCTCACCGAGACACCGGACGGACTGTGGCTTCTCACACGCCCGGAGGAGCACAAGCGTTGAGCCAGCTTGCGATCGCTGCCGATCTCAACGTCGAGGCGTCGGCGATGATCTGGGTGCACGCCCAAAACGAAACCGATCAGCGGATTCACCGTCAAGCCGCTCGCGAGGGGATGTGGGTGGAGTTCGACGGGTTACGGGAGCGGAGCCTCGAGTGGCATCTCTCGTGCGTGCTGGCTATGGCCGACGCAGGTTTGTTAAATCGCACGTTGGTTTCACACGACGCGGGCTGGTATCGGCCGGGCGTCGAGAGTCAGGGACAATATCGCGGCTACACGGTCTTGTTCGAGCAGTTCTTGCCGCGGCTGAAAAAAGCAGGCTTCTCCGAGGACGACATCCATCAGTTGCTTGTCGCCAATCCCGCCGCTGCGTTGACGGTCACAGGGTAGCCGTAAACCGCTCGTCGCACCTGGTAGGTGATCGAGATATCCCAACAGTTATCCTCAAAATCGACCTATGTGTCTTTTCATCAACTACTTGACACGCACTAGTGCCCAGACCGGTTCTGAACCAGAATCTGACCGCAAGCAGAAGATTGGCACCCATGCGCGCTGAAGTATCGCTTCGCCGTCACTCAGGATCTAGCGGCGCTGTCCGAGCCCCTTGGACCGATCGATTGGCGAATGGCGATTCCGCAACACCGATCCCTTGGGCCGGTTTGACGCCGCCAGTATCTTCAACCTAGTTTTCTTTGCCTAATCGTTGCTAGCAAGGCACAAAGTTGGGACACCAGTGCCTCGTAGGCGCTACGACATTGGCGGCGCCTAGCCTGACTCCGAGGGGAGCCCGCAAGTCAGAGAGACGGCCTGCCCTACGATGAAGTTGGCATTATGCTAGTATTTGATATCGTAAATTGATATCTATTAACGATAGTAATGCTGAACATGGGTGATCGTCGCTTTTTGAGGGGCCTCGGGGTCGAAGCCAAGGGGATTTCGTGGCTGGGTGTTCGAGCGTGGGTGCGCCGCAACAGGAGCTGGATCGCCGTCGGCGTTTTCATGGGACTCATCACGACATACGGCGCTTGGGGACTCTCCCAGCCGAGAGCCATGCTGCACTTAACTGCCGAACCCTTGGGGGCGTCAGTCGTCGTCAACGACTGGTTCAGCGGCGACGCGCCGTTTACCCAGCGGCTCCGCCAAGGTCGGTACTCCGTCGTGGTAACGATGGCGGGCTACCACTCAGAGAGTTTCTACGTGCGGTTGGAAGCTGGAGAGACAAGGCAAGTCTCGGTTCAATTGAAGCGTAAGGGTAATGTGGTCCCGGGTCAGAGCCCTGACGGCGGAAGTACCTAATGCCGGCGTATGCGAAATAACAGGCCTCATGTCGATTTCGTGGAGTTGCATATCTTGCACCACGCTTCAGGCCGCGCAGTGTACGGCCTTTGGATGATCGAGGAACTGGCCGAGCACGGCTACAACCTCAGTGCAAGCCAGCTTTATCCGAAATTTCATCGTCTCGAGAAGACGGGCCGCCTCATGCGTACGGAGAAGGTCGTTGAAGGAAAGCTGCGCAAGTACTACCGCGCCACGCGCGACGGACGAGCCTACTTCAAGGAACAGAAGCGGTGTCTCGTGGAGCTGATTAGCGAAGAACTGACGGTAAGCGAGTTGTCGCGGGCGCTTGAGCGCCGACAGAAGCGTCAGGAGAGCAAGCGACGCGCGGCTTGATTCGCAAGGCGCCGCCGTTCGAAACCAGGAATGAGTAGATCTATCCATCGAGCGCTGTGCGCTCTAGCGCTCATGTCCCTCACTCTGCCGGCCCAGCAAGCCGAGCCGGAGCGTCCCTCGGAACCTTTGACGCTCGAAGCTGCCGTGGGGCTTTCGGGGCGTAACTACCCGGCGATCCGGGCGTCCCTGGCTGACGTTGCCGCGGCGGAAAGTGGCGTCGATCTTGCGAAAACCGCCTACCTACCGCGGGCCGAGATGCGGTTGGGGGTCAACCGCGCCACGCGAAATAACGTCTTCGGCCTGATCTTTCCGAACAGCGTGATACCGGGTATCTCCGGGCCGGTGCAAGACGATTCAACGATCACGAGCGTGTTCGGCAGCTCCGCGGGAATGTTGTTCTCCTACGAGCCGCTCGACTTCGGTCTACGGCGGGCGAATGTTCGAACGGCCGAAGCCGTCACGGCGCGAGCCGAAGCCGGGCGAGCCGTCACCGAGTTTGAAGTTTCGCTAGCGGCAGTCGACGCGTATCTACGGGCGGTTGCGAACCGCCGGGCAGTAGAAGCTGCGGAAGCCAATGTCGAGCGCATGCAGGTCTTCCACGATGCCGTCGGCGTTCTCGTGAAGAACGAGCTGCGTCCGGGAGCCGACGAATCCCGGGCCAAGGCCGAGTTGGCGCGCGCCCGGTCGGAACTGATTCGCGCCGAGCAGGAAGCGCAAACGGCTCTGGCCTCGCTGGCCAAATGGATGGGGCTGGCGGGTGAAACCGTGGCCATCAACCCGGCTAGCCTGATGTCTGATTCCCCGGGGGCGTCCACAGGAGACGGACCGCTCGATGCGCATCCGCTGGCCGCCGTCCAACAGGCCGAGATCGTTTTGAGCGAAGCGCGGCTGGCAGCGCTTCAAAAGGAATGGCGACCGAAGCTTCAAGTACAGTCGGCGGTCTACGGACGAGGAAGCGGCGCTCGGATCGATGGGACATTCAAGGGAAGTGGTCATGGGCTTGCTCCGTTGGAGGGCAACTGGGCGGTTGGCTTCAACATGAACTTCGATCTGGTTGATTACAAGCAGAACCGAGTGAAACGTCAAATCGAAGGCCACCGCCTGGAGCGGGAAGAGGCTCGCAAGGCCGTTGTGACGCAAGAGCTGCGCGGCGAAGTCGCCCGCGCTCGCATCGTGGTTGACGCCGCGCGTCAGATCGCCCAAAACACGCCGATCGAGTTGGAGGCCGCGCGCACGCTCGAGACCCAAGTGCAGGCGCGCTACAAGGCCGGGCTTGGGACGGTCGTAGAGCTCGCGGAGGCACAGCGCCTTTTGCGGCAAGCCGAGGTGGACGACGCATTGACCCGCCTCGGTGTTTGGCGGGCACTATTCGCTTTGGCCGCAGCACAAGGCGAAATGGACGAATTGCTGACAGCGGCGAGCCGCTAGGCGCGAGAGAGACGAGACCATGTGGCTCATTCACACCGCCATGCGGCGGCCCATCACGATCTTGATGGTCATTCTCGGGGTGGCGCTGGCCTCAGCGCTCGCGCTCAACCGAATGAAGGCCGACATCTTCCCTGATCTCGGCACACCGGTAATTTACGTCGCGCAGCCCTACGGCGGCATGGATCCAGCCCAAATGGAAGGGTATCTCGTGAACTACTACGAGTATCACTTCCTCTACATCCGCGGGATTGATCACGTCGAGTCGCGCTCGATTCAGGGCGCGGCACTAATGAAGTTGCACTTCCACGAGGGGACCGACATGGCGACGGCCATGGCCGAGACGGTCGCTCAGGTCAACCGCTCCCGTTCGTTCATGCCTCCCGGAACCGTGCCGCCGTTCATCATGCGGTTTGACGCGGGCGGCGTGCCGGTCGGCTATTTGGTTTTTTCGAGCGAGACCCGCAGTGTCGACGAGATCGCCGACTTGGCGCTGTTTCGTGTGCGCCCCATGTTTTCACGGCTTGAGGGCGTTTCAGCTCCACCCCCGTTCGGTGGCAGCGCCCGCAGTCTTGTCGTACGCGTCGACCCCGACAAACTGCGCGCCTATGGCATGTCGCCGGACGATGTGGTGCAGGCGATCTCAAAGACCAATACGATCTCACCTTCGGGCAGCGTGCGGATTGGTGATAAGAACTATCTTGCTCCGGTCAACTCCACCGTAGTGCAAGCGGTCGAACTAAATGATGTGCCGATCAAGAGCGGTCCGGGGCCGACTGTCTACTTGCGCGACGTTGGCTACGCCGAGGACGCCGCTGATATCTTGACCAGTTATGCCCTGGTGGACGGCGCGCGGGCAGTCTATATCGCAGCGACGAAGCGGGCCGACGCCTCGACCCTTGAGGTGGTGCAACGAGTCAAGGACTCGCTACCGACGTTCCGTGCGGCAATTCCCGAAGACATCAACGTCACGTTCGAGTTTGACCAGTCGTTTTATGTGTTGAACTCCATTGAGGCGCTGATCACGGAAGGCATCCTTGGGGCGCTGCTGACGGGGTTGATCATTCTGGTGACGCTGGGCAGTTTCCGCAGCGCTCTTGTGGTCGTGATGACGATTCCGATTGCGTTGCTCTCGGCGACTGTTGCACTGTGGGCTGCCGGTCAATCGATCAACCTGATGACGCTTGGCGGCCTCACGCTTGCCATCGGCATCCTGGTCGACGAATCGATCATCGCAATCGAGAATATCCACACACACTTGAGTCAGGGAAAACCAGTCGCCAAGGCCGTCCTCGAAGCCAGCCGCGAGGTGGTCGTCCCGCGCTTGCTGGCGATGCTCTGTGTGGTGTCCGTGTTCGCCCCCTCGTTCTTCATGTCGGGTGTCGCGAGGGCGCTGTTCGTGCCCTTGGCGTTGGCGGTCGCCTTCGCCATGATCGCGTCGTACTTCCTGGCCAGCACGTTCGTGCCTATCATGGAGACCTGGCTCAACCGCAACGCCCAACACGTTTCCGGCGCGGAGTCCCGCACTTGGTTCTCACCAATTCAGGACGCCTTCGGCGGCGTATCGCAACGTCTGGTCGCGCTGCGTTGGCCGATCTTCGGGCTGTACGTGCTTGGAACCGGCGCGATCCTCCTTGTCGTTGGCGGTGGATTGGGCACTGACATCTTTCCGCGGGTAGACACGAACTCATTGCAATTGCGCGTGCGCGGACCCTCGGGCACGCGCGTCGAGCGCACCGAGCGAATCGCGCAGCAGGTGCTCGCCGCGGTAGATGAAATCGTCGGACCCGAGAACGTCGAGAAGTCGATCGCCTTTGTCGGCGTGCAGCCGTCGAGTTTTCCGGTCAACCTGATCTTCTTGTGGACGGGCGGACCGCACGAGGCAGTCATGCGAATCGCTCTCAATCCGGAGTCGGGCATTCCGACGGCGCAGGTCGAGGAAGAGCTTCGCAAGCGAGTGCCGGAGTTGGCGCCGGGAGCTCAAATCGCTTTTGAGGCCCCCGATCTGGTTAGCCAGGTGATGAGTTTTGGAGCGCCCACGCCGATCGAAATTGCCGTCGCCGGCCCCAGCCTCCCCGATAGTGAAGCTTACGCCCGGGAAGTGGTTGCCGCGCTGAGCAACGTCAGCTATCTGCGCGATGTCCAGGTGGGCGAGTTGCTCGAATACCCCTCGGTCGAAATCAACGTCGATCGCGAACGCGCGGCCCAACTCGGCGTAACGGTCGAAGATGTGGGCAAGGCGCTCGCGCCCGCAACCTGGTCGAGCCGCTTCACCACGCCCATTTACTGGGCGGACCCCCAGTCCGGTATCGCCTACCAAGTGCAGGTGGAGATTCCACAGTCGATGATTCAGTCGCTCGAAGACGTCTCACGAGTACCAGTGAAAAACGGGACTGCCGTCCCGACATTACTCGGCGACATCGCGGAGGTGAAGTTCGGCGAGGCGGTTGGCGAATACCACCGCTATAACATGCAACGCATGGTGACGGTGACAGCCAATGTCAACGATGCGGATTTAGGGAAGGCCGCCGCCGACATTCGCGCCGTACTGTCGACCCTGCCCGAACCGCCACGCGGCGTGAATGTCAACGTACGCGGCCAAGTGGACCCGATGGAGCTGATGACGGGAAGCCTGGAACTGGGACTAGTGCTGGCGATCATTGCCGTGTTTCTCTTGCTTGCCGCTTACTTCCAGTCGCTGCGTGTGGCGCTTGTCGTCATCATGGCGATCCCGGCGGTCTTGGCCGGCGTTTCGCTCGCTCTGCTCCTGACGGGTGTCACTCTCAACATTCAATCGTTCATGGGAGCGATCATGGCCATCGGGGTCTCAGTCGCCGACTCAATTCTCCTTTGTACATTCGCCGAGAAATACCGGCGCGCGGGCAAGTCTTCGAGACAAGCCGCAGTGGATGCCGCCCGCTCGCGGATGCGCCCGATCTTGATGACGAGCGTGGTCATGATCGCCGGGATGACTCCGCTGGCGCTAGGCGCCGCGCAGACCGCCCCGCTCGGAATCGCTGTCATCGGCGGACTCATTGCCTCGACCCTGACGGCGCTAGTCGTCATTCCTTCGGTCTTCGCGATCGTTCAGCGTAATGCTTCGATTTCCTCGCCTTCGATCGATCCCGAAGACCCTGATAGCCCTCACTACGTCAGCGCCGGAACGCCCGGCTCCTCAGTCGCCTAAGAGAGAACCAACGATGCGCAACGCCTTCTTGATTTCCTTGCTGTCCGCCGCGGCAATTGCCCTTCCCTCACTTGCCGAGGAAACCGGAGTCGTGCGTACCGAGCTAACAGAGGTCGTCTCCAAGCCGCTTGATAAGACCACGGTAATCCCCGGAGAACTCAAACCTTATCAGCGCGTGGAAATCCACGCCAAAGTGACAGGCTTCGTCGAGGCAATTCATGTGGACCGCGGCTCCTTCGTCAAGAGCGGCCAATTGCTAGCTGAGATGAGCGCTCCGGAACTCGAAGCGCAGCGCTTGGAAGCGCAGGCAAAGATTCCTTCCGTTGTGGCGCAGCGGATCGAGGCAGAAGCAAAACTAGCCGGTGCTGAGAGCACATTCCAGAGGCTGTCGGAGGCGTCAAAGACACCGGGCGTCGTCGCGGGAAATGACGTCGTCCTGGCAGAAAAGGCGGTAGAGGCCGGGCAGGCGCGAATCGAAGCGTTCGACAAGACCATCGCCGCTCATGAGGCGTCGGTTCGCGCGATCGAGGAAATCGAGAAGTATCTGAAGGTATCGGCTCCGTTTGCAGGCGTGATCACCGAGCGTCATGCGCACGCCGGCACGCTTGCAGGTCAGCAAGGCCAGGCTGGGCTGCCTTTGTTCACCCTTGAGCAAGTTCACCGCCTGCGCTTGGTCGCTGCAGTACCTGAAGCGTACAAGCAGAGTATTAGTCGAGGTAACCGCGTGGAATTCACAGTTCCAGCTTTCCCCTCAGAAACATTCACTGCCGTGGTCGCTCGGCCTGCTTACGCCGTTGACCCCACGACCCGAACCATGCCGGTGGAGCTGGACTTTACAAACTCAGGAACCAAGCTCACACCGGGCATGTACGCCGAGGTCGCGTGGCCGATTCGGCGCTCAGGTGAGACCCTCTTCGTCCCCCCAACGGCGATCAAAGCTACGACAGAGAGTATCTTTGTGATTCGAGTTGCAAACGGAAGCGCCGAGTGGGTCGACGTGAGGCGCGGAATGACTGAGGGGAACCTGGTGGAAGTCTTCGGCGAGCTCGAAGCAGGAGACCGCATCGTCCTCCGTGCCACGGACGAGATTAGGCCCGGCACAACGGTCGAACGGGTTCAATAGTTCTCTCGCAAAAGGCAATCCGTCATGCGGAGCGTTTTCGCGGCTAGACGTCCGGCGTAAATCTACAGGCGAGTTCCCGACCTTACCGACCTAGGGCATTCGTTTTCTCGCACTCAGCCCGCGCCCGGCGTGCCTGGTACCTAGGGAGCCATTGCGGCTTGAAGCAACTCTACGATTGCGGAATGGCCTCGTCTTTTCGCCAGCATCAATGCCGTGACGCCGCTGTCTGCTTTCAACGTCGGATCGGTGCCTTTGGCCAGCAAGGTTACGACCATTTTGGCGTATCCTTTGGCTGCGGCGAACATTAAGGCCGTCCCACCATAAATGTCGCTATGGTTGGGATCATAATCATATACTTGACACAAGGTCATCATTGTAGTACACTAGTCTTGTGAGTTGGTTAACTTCTTTTCTTTCAGTTCTTTCGAGTCCTTCTCATGAGCTACTCTGTGAAGCTCCTCACGCGCCTTCTTCGGGAAGATCCTTTTCAGGGCTTCTTCCGTTGTCAGATCCTTCGCTGGTTTCTTTCTAGGCATAACTATGAGCACTGCCAATATCGACTTAATGACTTTGATGGACCGCTTCCACTCCGAGGAAAAGTGCTTGGAGTATTTAGAAGGTCTCCGCTGGCCGGATGGCGTCCACTGTCCCCGTTGTGACTCTGATAAGATTTCACGGATTGTAAAACGTGCCCAATACGATTGTGATTCATGCCGCTACCAGTTCTCCGTCAAGGCAGGAACAATTTTCCATGACTCCCACTTGCCACTGCGTAAGTGGTTCGCCGCTGTCTATTTGATGTGTGAGGCACGCAAAGGGGTTTCGGCTAACCAGTTGAAAAGAACGTTGAAGGTCGCCTACAAGACCGCGTGGTACCTCTGCCACCGTATTCGAGCAGCACTGAAGGATGCTGATACCAAACCTCTTGACGACACTGTTGAAGTTGACGAGACATTTGTTGGCGGAAAGATCAGAGGTAGGGGACGAGGGTACCGCGACAACAAAGATATGGTACTTGGTGCTATTGAGCGTGGCGGCTCTATCCGGCTGAGGGTTGAAAAGAGAAGGGACCGAAAGACACTTCACAAATTTATTGAGGATACTGCCCCAGATGCTAAACGGGTGTTCACTGATGACTTTCCAGCCTACAAGGGCATTGCTGACGAGAAGACACAACACGAAACGGTGAACCATTCGGCTGACGAGTATGTCCGTGGTGATGTCCATACGAATAGCATTGAAGGGGCCTTCTCGCTCTTCAAGCGGTCGATTGTAGGCGCTTACCATCAAGTCAGCACCAAGCACCTTCCAGCGTACCTAGACGAGTTTGAGTTCCGGTTTGACAATCGTGATAACCCATATCTGTTCCGGGATACACTGCTGCGGTTGATTGGATCTGAATCTCTGAAGTATGATGACTTGGTTGCATAACACACTCTAGGGTCGCCCAGATTTTTGATCTTCACCGCCGAAGCGTCGTCGTATAGCATCCATTGGAATTGATCCTTTGATGTTTAGACCCCACATCCGCTCATCAAACAAAGTTGTTCCAGGCTCACTTATTAAGTAGAATCTCTGCATCCAGAAATTGGCTCCGTCCACAACCCTGGAGTATTGGAGGACAACTCGCATTACCCTTGTCCCTCCTGGTCCGCTTGGATCAGTAATCACGGTATTCATCTGGCGTAATACATTACTGCAATCGACAGTAAACGACTCCCGTTTCTCACTAGGAAGGCTAGAGATTAGATACTCTTTGAGGCTTATACTATTTGGAAGTTTTAGCACAAGTCCATCAGCGTAGCTTGCAATGATACAGTGTGTTCTAATTCTTATATCTTTCAAGTCAACAAGTCCAGAATTGAACACTTCTAGCCTAAATCGTCCTACCTCTTCATCAAAATCAACTCTGGACTTGGACTCTATCTTCACAACCGGGGGCGTAAGTGCCCTCAAGCGATCAATCTCAGTATTGGCGTTTACTAGATCCCCCCTCAACGTGGATAGATCAGACATCAACATGGAGTTTTGCTTTTTCTCTTCGGTGCTGATCCTGGCTGGAGTTACAAGAAATAACACCCATACAAAGACTGCCGCCGCCGCTAAGAGAATGTACTTTCCAGTTCTCTTCCAAGCATCCAGGGAAGTTCGTTTTAGTTCTTTCATGCCTCCCTCCCGAAATGCTGTGGCAACATAAATAATTGCGACAAAGACGAAAGCAAGCAAAGGCTTGTCCGCTGCAATTGACCAAGTAGATTCAACAGACTTTTCAATCGCCAACTTCCAATAGGACAGCCAGTCAAAGAATGACATGTTCGCAAGACTATCACCCCATCTAGCCTTGCGTCAAGTAGATAATTACGAAAAAAACGAGGTTTCTGTCCTGGCTGTCCTCGGGGAAAAGAACAACCTAGCAACCCGGCGTTGATGTCAAGAAGCTTGCCCGCACAACGTCGCTGGTAAACGGAGGTATAGCAACTTGGGAGCTCCCATTTTATCGGTTTGTCGAGTTGTAATCAGCAGGCAAACCAACCGGCGGGGCAGTCTAACCTAGGCTGTCCCGTCTAATTAACAGCATAACCGGGGCGGGACTGTCCCATGAGACAACGTAATCTAAACCGCGAAATCGAACCCACGTGTGGACTGTCCCATCCAAGCGAAGGAACCCACGAACCACCGCCATTCGCGAGCCCAAGAACTGCGGGAATCTGTGGCGCGCGCCTCCGGCGGGCGGCGTCGACCTCCAGGTCGACATCTTGCCAACGTAGCACAAGCCGCCGGAGTGTCCAATTGCCGGTTTATCCGTTCGGTGAAAATGCCATAAGCGGACGCACGCGCCCTACCCGAGCAAACGCCCGCTAACGATCTCCTTGCCTAGCAACTCCGTTTAATGCCACACTCCGGTCAACGCCCTGGGAGGTGCCCCATGAGAAACCGAGTCGACTTTGCAAAGACATCGTTCGTTGCGTCGCTGCTGGCCGCCTGCATTGTAGCCGTGCCTCTCGCCTCCCAAACCGTCGCGCCGCGGTCAGGGCTCGATGGTGCCGGGCAGGTGGAAACGCCGCCACGCACGGCCTGGGGCGACCCTGACTTACGCGGAGTCTGGTCCTACGCCTCGCTGACACCACTGCAACGACGCGCCAGATTTGCCGACAAAGAGTTTTATACCCCTGAGGAAGCCGCCGCCCGCAACACGGCAGCCAGTGCCGAGACGCCGCCCGTCCCTGGAGTCGTGGGTTCCTACAACGCGCTTTGGTTTGACAAAGGAAAGGTCGACCCTAAGTTGCGCACCTCTCTGATCGTCGATCCGCCGAACGGCCGCCTGCCACCTTTGACTCCCGCCGGAAAAGCTCGGGCTGCCGAGAGGGCCCAGCGTCAACGTGGCCGCCCCGATTCTTGGCTGAATACCACCGCCTGGGTTCGCTGCATCAGCTATCACGGAGTACCGCCGGTCTCGACCGGATACAACAACACCTATCAAATTTTTCAGACGCCCAATTACGTAGCGATTCTTGTCGAAAACATTCACGACGTACGTATCATTCCGCTCGACGGACGCCCCGTCCTCGACGAGCGCATCCGCCTGTGGAATGGAGATTCGCGCGGTCATTGGGAGGGCTCCACGCTGGTCGTCGAGACCGCCAACTTCAGTGACAAGACCGAACATCGATTTCCGTCTTCCAAGCGCCTTCGAGCCGTCGAGCGCTTCACCCGCGTCGATGAAAACACGATTCACAACGAATTCACGATCGACGACCCCACAACGTATTCCAAACCTTGGACCGCTGTTCGTCCGATGCCCAGGCTGGACAACTACGAGATTTACGAGTACGCCTGCCACGAGGGAAACTACTCGATGTTCAACATCCTAAGCGGCGCGCGCGCCGAAGAAGCAGCCGCCGCGACACTCAGCTCAGAAAACGACTGATCGACAGAGTTTTCTGATTTTCAACTCGGCACGACTCTGGGCTGAGGGGGACACAATCTTCAATAATCCCCAAATCCGTCAGGCGCGGAGGTCGATCAGGCTAACCGTGCCTCACTGTCGAATTCCGAGCGGATACCCGGGCCGGCGAGCTTCGCACAGGTCCCAATTGATAGACTCGATGTAGTGCCGCAGCCGAGCGGTTTCCCCGATGAAAATCAATAGACGAACTGCCGCTAGCTGCAATATCAACGGCATTAAAGTCGGTGGTGCGAGCCTGATCGTCGTCCAGTCGATGACGAACACGGATACCGCCGACACAACGGCGACAGTCAACCAAACGCTCGCCCTGGCGAACGCCGGCTCTGAGTTGGTGCGCGTCACGGTAAACCACAATGACGCGGCGGCGGCACTGCCAACGATCGTCCGCACGCTTCGCGATTTCGGCTGCAATGTGCCCATCGTCGGCGACTTCCACTACAACGGTCACTTGCTGCTGCGGCAGTATCCCGAGTGCGCGGAATTGTTGGCGAAGTATCGCATCAATCCGGGCAACGTCAATATCGGCAAAAAGCACGACGATAACTTCCGGACGATGATCGAAGTTGCGATTGAGTACGGCAAGCCGGTTCGTATCGGCGTCAACTGGGGTTCGCTGGACCAACAATTGCTCACCGAATTGATGGACCACAACGCGCGTCTGACCGAGCCGAAAGACGCCGCTGACGTTATGCGCGAAGCCATCGTGGTGAGCGCGCTGCGCTCCGCCGAAGCCGCCGAGAGTTACGGGCTTGAGCACGATCGGATCATCCTCAGCGCAAAGGTTTCAAACGTGCAGGATTTGATCGGCGTCTACCGCGATCTGGCGGCACGCTGCAACTACCCGCTGCATCTCGGGTTGACCGAGGCGGGTATGGGTAACAAGGGGATCGTTTCGTCGACGGCCGCCCTCGCGGTGCTTCTGCAAGATGGCATCGGCGATACGATTCGGGTTTCGCTAACGCCGCAGCCGCACGGAGACAGGACCGAGGAGGTCCTGGTCGCGCAGCAAATTTTGCAGTCGCTCGAGATTCGGAGCTTTACTCCCCAGGTCACCGCCTGCCCGGGCTGTGGGCGCACCACGAGCACGTTCTTCCAAGAAATGGCCGAGGAGATTGAGGGCTATCTGCGTGCTCAGATGGCAGTTTGGAAGACGCAGTACGAGGGCGTCGAGGACATGAACGTTGCCGTCATGGGCTGCGTCGTCAACGGCCCAGGCGAGTCAAAACACGCGAATTTGGGTATATCGCTGCCCGGTACGTTTGAGGAACCCAAGGCCCCCGTCTACATTGATGGACGACTTAACCGTACGCTCAAGGGCGACCATATCGTCGCGGAATTTATTGAAATCCTAGACGGCTACGTTGCAAGTCACTACGCCCCCAAGCCGGTCGCGGTTGCTTAGCTCGCACGAATCGGTAAATCGCTCTTGGACACGCGCACGAAAATCCGCCCGTCGAGTGACGCCGTTGTCGCCGCGGCAGGCAGCGTTATCGCGAAAGGCTGGTTCGATGTACTGACCGCTGACCACTGCCGTGCGCTGGCCGACGCGAGGCAACCCGACAGCACCCTGCTGGTATTGATTTTAAATGAGACCGCCGCCCACCCGACACCGTTGAATGCCAATGACCGGGCTCAGCTCGTCGCCGGCCTAGCTTGCGTAGATAGGGTGGTAATCTGTGACGATTCCGAAGTGGATGATCTGATTTCGCAATGGCGGTCGGCAGGTGCCGTCGATATCGAGGCGTTAGTAAGTCGCGACGTGGTCAGGGATGTGATTGCCAGTGAGCGCAGCGAGTGAGGGCGTCAGAAGTATCTTGCTCGTCCGGCTTGGGGCGATGGGCGATGTCATACATACATTGCCCGCGGCGGTAGAACTCAAGCGCTGCTTTCCGTTGGCGCGCCTAGCTTGGGCGGTAGAGAGTCGCTGGGCTCCGCTACTCCGCGATAACCCCTTCGTCGATGAGGTTTTCGAGATTCCGCTGAGCCGTTGGCGCAAAGCAAAACTAAGCCGCGCGACCCGCCGAGAATTTGCGGACTTTCGACTCAACTTGAAGCAGGCAAAGTTCGATCTGGCGGTCGATTTTCAGGGACTGCTCAAATCCGCCGCGGTCACCTTCTTTAGTCGCGCTGAGCGCGTGTATGGCTTCGACCGTTCAAGTCTCCGTGAACCCTTCTCGGCGGCGTTCTACTCAAACCACACTAAGACGGACGCCGAGCACGTCGTCGATCGCTATCGCGAATTGGCAGCTTCCGTGCGCGGGTTACGACCCAAAGGGCCTGTCGAATTCTCATTGCCCGCCGGTTCGCCAAAGGCCGGCTTGCCGCCTCGCTACGTAATCGCAAGTCCGCTAGCCGGGTGGGGCGCGAAGCAATGGCCGCCGGAACATTTTTCGAAGTTGGCAAATCTAATCTGGAACCGCCACGGGCTTCCGATGCTGGTGGATTGCGCCCCGAGCGACGAACACACCGCATCACTAATTGTGGCCGGGGCCGACAAAGGGGCGGCGGTTCTTCACGCATCAGACATCCCCGAGTTGATCGCCGCCGCGCGCGGTGCCGCGGCAGTGGTCGGCGTCGACAGCGGACCGCTGCACCTAGCGGCGGCACTCGAGCGGCCGGGGGTAGCGATTTTCGGTCCCACGGACCCAGCCCGAAATGGGCCGTACGGCGGCTCGATCGAGGTGCTCAGAGCCGACGGAGCTGAGACAACTTACCGCCGCGATAAGGCAGTGGCGGCGGCGATGCGGGCGATTACGCCCGAGACCGTCTGCGACAAAATTCGGCCCCTGCTGGAATCGCACGAATAGGTAGGCAACTATTCTCCCGCGCCACCAGGGATCTTGAACACGTACGCGTAGTCGCCGGGAACCTCATCAACGGCTAGCATCGGCACGGAAATCACGAGATCGCCTCGTTTCTGTTTCCATTTCAGAGACCGGCCCAACCCTAACATCGAAACGCCGGCACCTTTAGAAGCCTTGACGCCTTTGAGCGTGAGCGAGCCTTTTGGCAGGCCGGGCGTGATTGCATATAGATCTCGGCCCTTGCGTGTAAAGAACACCTGTTTGCGGGCCTTACCATCGACGGGCTCTAAGCCCGCCAGTTCCAGAATGTCGTATTTTTGACGGTACTGCGCGTATTCCTGATTTGGTTGCTCGCCCTGCGTCCACTGCGCCGATGTATTCCATGTGCGAGTGCTGAAGATGGCCTCGCCGTTGACCTCAAGCCAGGCACCGAGTTCGAGCAGGCGGTCCTGCTGCAGTTCGGGGATGCGGCCGTCCGCGGTGGGCCCCACGTCTAGCAAGAAATTTCCCCCACGGCTGACTAAGTCGACCAACACCCAAACCAACTCTTTGCCAGTCTTGTAGTTGCTCAACGGTTCATTGCGGTTGTACCCAAACGAGTGGCCCATCCCGCGATTTTCTTCCCATGCGTGTGAGGCGTCGGCCATGCCGGCCCCGTACTCAGTCGTGTAATACCCGCCGTGCTTGTGGCGAATGTCTTTCCCCCAGCGATCGTTAATCACAACCTCGTCGCGGCTCGGAGCTTCGTTAAACAGCCAAGCAAGCATCTCGGGACTCTGCCACTTTTGGTACTCCATGTCCCACTCGCCATCGCTGAATATAATCGCCGGCTTGTAGCGAGTTACGACGTCTTTGAACTGCGGGATCATGTGTTCCGTCACGTATTTGTCGCGATCACCGAGCCATAGCGGGTTGAACCACTCGTAGAGTGAGTAGTAGAAACCCATCTTCATCCGGGCGGAGCGTACCGAGTCGCCGAGATCGCCAAGCAGATCGCGCTCGGGGCCGATTTCGACACTGTTCCATTTGCGGCCCCAGGTGTTGCTCGCTTCCTTGCTTGGCCAGAGTGCTTATCCGTCGTGGTGTTTCGAAGTCAGCACAATGTACTTTGCGCCCGAGCGCCGAAAGACATCGGCCCATTGATCCGGGTCAAATAACTCAGCCTTGAAACGCGGCGCGAACTGCTCGTACTTGAAATCTTTGCCGTAAACTCGGGCGTGAAACTCGCGCGTAGCCTGGGCGTTGCGCGACTGTCGCTCGTTCGAGTTATCACGCTCACCGTTCAGCGCATGCCAATACCATTCGGAGTAGGAATCCGGGTAAGCGAAGGAGGGGACTGAGTAAACTCCCCAGTGAATGAAAATTCCGAGCTTGGCATCGAGATACCAGTCCGGCGTGGGACGCGCTTCAAGCGACTCCCAGTTCGGCTCGTAAGCCTGGGCGCTAACGTTTGCGGCGACCAGCGCGAAGAGCGCTAAGGCAACGACACAGCGTGTAATTGTTTTCAGTTTCATCGATGAGTTTTTGTGCAGCAACTGAAAAGGTAACACTCGGCGCGACGAAGTGTCGATTGGATATCGGTCTCGGCGCAGCGACGCTCCAACGGGCTCAAGCAGGTCTGCTCGTCGAAGATCAATTCAGTGCGGGTTTCGCTTGTATCGTCGGTGCACGGCCACATTGCTAAACTGAGCCCTCGATGGCTGCGCGCACAACGGCCCTGGGCGTAACGGCTGGCAAAGCAGAAACCAACTGGCCGAGCCTCGTCTCGTCGCTGGCCTCGCTTGAGAGCGTGCGCCGCGGATTTGGGCTCATTAGCAAGCACAAGCGCTGGATCAACCAACAACATCTTGAGATTTGCCGCGTCCCAGCGCCGACCTTTCGTGAGAAGCAGCGCGCCCAGCATCTGTTCGAGAAATTTTCTTTACTTGGGCACAACCCCGAAATAGACGAGGCCGGCAACGTGGTCGTGCCTCTGACGCACGCGAAGAATCGCCCGTTCGTCGCTGTTAGTGCCCACATGGATACGATCCTGGCGCCGGCTCGTCCCGAGGACGTTGGGGTGCGCTCTGACGGCACGATGGAAGGACCTGGAGTTACCGACAATGGTCCCGGGCTCAGCGCGCTGCTGGCTTTGGCGAAGGTGCTCGATACTCCCTTGTTCCAAGACGCGGGACGCAACGTCTTGTTGATCGCCAATGTCGCCGAAGAGGGCGAGGGCAACCTGCAGGGCATACGTTATATCGCGGAGCATTCCCGTTACGCCGAACTCATCGACCGCTATTTGGTCGTCGATGGCGCTTCGACCGCGCACATTACGGCCGAGGCCCTTGGCAGCCGTCGCTTTGAGCTCGCGATTGAGGGCCACGGTGGCCACAGTTGGAATGATTTCGGGCGCGCCAATCCCGTTCACGCACTCTCTCGAGCAATTTCGCTGATGACTGACGCGGCACTGCCGGAGAACCCGCGAGCGACGCTGACCGTTGGCGTCGTCCAGGGCGGCTCAAGTATCAATGCGATCCCTTCATCCGCACGGGCAAAGATCGACGTTCGCTCTCGTGACCAGGCCACGATGCAACGTGTGGTGGAGATTATTGAGGACGCGACGCGGGCCGCCGTGCAGCACGAGAATCGACGCTCCAGCGACCGATTGAGCAGCTATCGGCTAAGAGACGTCGGCCATCGCCCGGCCTCCGCGGCGCTGGAGTTCAATCCGATGGTCGATTGCTTCAAAGCCGTCGATAGCCATCTCAAGATCAAATCAAAGTTGGACTACGCCTCGACCGACGCCAATGTTCCGCTGTCGATGGGTATGCCCGCCGTCACGGTCGGCGCCGGCGGACGCGGAGGCGATGCTCACGCGCCGAGCGAGTGGTACGACCCAGAGGGCAGGGAGCTGGGCCTCAATCGATTGATCCTGGCCCTGGCCGCACTCAGTTCACCCGACGGCAGTTTCGAACCCTCGGGAACTTTGCCGAGCTAGCCTCGTATCCTTCTACTGTGAACAGCTCCACCAAGCAGATCGCGCGCACCTGGCGCGTCGTTGCTCTGGCGCTATTTTCCTTAGTGCTGGTCCCGGCCGCATCCCTCTTTTCCAATTGAAAGATGAGCCTGAAGGAGAGAGGCGAAGCAGCTGCGGGTTGAGGGGGATTATAGCGTGAGTTGAGGTCGGCGGCGGTCTCGATTCATCCGGACCGATTGGCGGCGATGTCGTCGTGGTGGCGGGCGGCGCCAAGCTGAGCGCCGATGTGGGCGGCGACACCGTTGCCGTCATGGGCGGAATCAGGCTAGCGCCCGGCGTAACTCTCGACGGCGATGCGGTAGCGGTTTTCGGAGGAATCTCGGGTCGCAACCAGGCAGTGATCCGAGGCGACATCGAAGAAGTGGGCGGCGAGTCGTTCGCGCCGATCGCCATCTCAGGAATTCTCATTGCAATCGCCCTTTTCGTCGTAGCCGCTTTACTCTTCCAGCCAATCCTAGTGTTGCTGGGATTCGCACTGTTGAAAGAACCTCGTTTTCGGGTACTCGCTGATACGGCGGCGCAGCGCGGAGGCCTTTCGTTTCTTGTCGGTATTGGCACGTCGATGGCGCTATTCTTCGCAAACATCATCGTGGCGCTCACTTTTCCGATTCCGTTCCCCGTGTTCTTGCTTTTTGTCGCCATCTCGATAGTCGGCTACTGCGGGGTCAGTTATTGGGTTGGGCGTAGCATCTTGCGTAACTCAAGTGCTCTGGCGGCGTCTTTCACCGGGGCTGTGCTGATTACGTTCATCCAACTCATTCCGGTGATCGGCTGGATGGTCTGTTTCGTGTTCTGGAATATTGCGATCGGTTCGACGGTTCTGAGCGGTTTTGGAACGTCAACGGATTGGCTGATGTCGCGAACCGAGTCGCAGCCCTGGGAGGGACCGCGAGTGGGTTGATGGCTCGGCCGATAATTCGGCGTGTCCTCGAGCAAGCGAATTCGGGCGTGGATGAATTTCGCGAACTGCCGTTGCATGCACCTTCGCCGCCAATATGGCCGGATTTGGCCGCTTGTGGCCGGATAACGCCATCGCGCGCGCGAGGCGGAATCGGCCTCGTCTCGTTAGCGCCCGCCTCTTTCTCCCGGTAGCCGGGTTCCCTCTCGATTGACAGCGTCGCGGGCCACGCACAGTCACAAACGCTGATTCCGCAAGCGAGCCGAACGCTTGATCTTTTTACTTTTGAGATCGCGATATGGTTGATTTTCGTTTTAGGACTCCGGTTGGCCGGATTTGGCAGGGTTTCCGTCAAATTTCTGTGGTTCCTTCATAGATCGCCTGGTCCCCTATTTGAACCTTACACCATGGGTGTATCGTTTTCGAGGTGTTTTGGGCTTAAGTTGTTGATTTCAAAGCATCGAAATCACAGGACGGGCGTTTTGGCGTGGTCGGAAATGGCGTTGTAAATGTTAAAGACTTGTAAAGGGCTCCGTCCCCTCGGGTCCCGCACTCAAGTTGGACCCGGACCGGTGTCTGGCGGCGGCCACTCTTGTGCGCTGTGCAGGATTCGAACAATGTCCAGTACTTCGGTTCCCACTGCGTAAACAATTACGTATGGAAGTTGCCCAACCGCGAGTTCACGAGTGCCCGCTACACTGCCTGGCCGACCTAGACGAGGAAACTTTCGAAGCGATCGGGCGGTGTTGTAAAGTTCTTGAACGATCGGCTTCGCTCTGGACGGGAAGTTACGCTGTAGGTATGTCGCCGCAGCTTCGAGGTCCCCGGCTGCCGCGGGCGACCAGCGAAGCTTCATGACGAAGCGAGTACTCTATCGATACTATTTCCGACTTCGTCATCCTCGATGAACTCACCTTTGGCGAGCTGATCGAGTCCCACCCGCACTTGCTCATGGAACCAGCGATCGTACTCCAGAAGGCGATCGACGGCCTCGCTGATGAGTTCGCCCTGATCCTTGCCAGTCGAACGAGCCAGTGCGCCAAGTTTGATCTCTTGGTCGCGGGTGAGGCTGATATCCATATCGGCACCATAGCGGGTCGAGGCGCGTTCGTCAACTGTCGATAGGTCCGGCATTGGCTCCGGACACGGGCGCCCAGCAGTCGCATTGATTGAGAGGGGCTTTGTCGATTCTCGCTGATCTCGAACATGGCTTGCATGATCGAGGTAAAGAATCTATGACGAACGAATCAGCCTAGTGTGCTACTACGCAAGTAGCATACTGGGCTTTTTTACATCGCGAAACTGGACTTCGAGACTTTAGCTCACTTCGCGCAATTGGGATCGTCGCAAGTCAGCACCTTCAGGTTGCCGTTGGTGCGGTCGTGGTAGCTAACAACCGGGTTGCCGCTGCTGTTCAGCACGAGCGAGGTGTATTCACCGACAATACCCCTGGTGTCGGGAGATTCGATGCTCTCGTCGCCGCTGGCGCAGTTCGAATCGTTGCAGTGCAGCACCTTTAGGTCGCGGTTGGTGAGGTCGTGGTAGCTGACAACCGGGTTGCCGCTGCTGTCCAGCACGATCGAGGTGAATAGACCGACATTTCCGCCCGTGTCGGGAGATTCGATGCTCTCGTCGCCGCCGGCGCAGTTCGAATCGTTGCAGTGCAGCACCTTCAGGTCGAAGTTGGTGCTGTCGGAGTAGCTGACAACCGGGTTGCCGCTGCTGTCCAGCACGATCGAGGTGTATAGACCGACATTTCCGCCCGTGTCGGGAGATTCGATGCTCTCGCCGCCGCCGGCGCAGTTCGAATCGTTGCAGTGCAGCACCTTCAGGTGGAGGTTGCCGATGCTGCTGCTGCTGTAGCTAACAACCGGGTTGCCGCCGCCGTCCAGCACGAGCGAGGTGTATAGACCGACACTTCCGGCCGCGTCGGGAGAGGTAATGGACTTTCTCCCTCGACAGTTCGCCCGGCCTGTGCAGTGCAGCACCTTCAGGTCGAGGTTGGTGCTGTCGCGGTAGCTAACAACCGGCAATCCGAGGTTGTCCAGCACGATCGAGGTCTGTGTACCGACGAGCCCGCTCCGATCGGCCGTTACTATTGCGTCGGCCCCATGCGCAGACGGCATGAGGACACTCATCGCAACGCTGAACAGAAGCGCTCCCCATTGGGAGCGGGGCCGGCTAGTTAACAATCGCATCGTGTCTCCTTGAACGCAAGAGCCGACAGGACGGAATCATCGCTGGCGGCTTGACCAACACGATCCGTACGATCGGAGCTACAACTTAGGTGATATCCAGAATTTTCGATTTGAAACTCCGACATTGTACTCCCTCTCGTCTCCTGAATGCAACGACTTGGCTTCCTCAGGCAGGCCACGACGGCATCGCAGGGTTCCCACGGAAGCGGGGTTTTGCGAGATCGGGTCGCGGTAGGGACGTCGGTCGCCCAACGCCCCCCGCACAGATCCGTACGTGAGCTTCAACTCAGGTGACGAGATCGGTGACCGAGATCGGTGACAGCCACCGACCTGTGGTGATCTGACCGCACCGAGGTATGGCAGGTGCAGCCCGGGTGGTCGCGGAGGGCGTTCCGCATCACATCACCCAGAGGGGCAACAACCGCCAGAATATCTTCCTGCTAGACGAAGATCGGCGATTCTACATCGAAGCTCTGCGAGCGAAATCCCGGCAGCACGGCCTGACGATCTTGGGCTACTGTCTGATGACGAATCACGTCCACCTGATCGCGATTCCGAAGCAGCCGCACTCATTGGCTGAGGCGGTCGGGCAGGCCCACTGGCGCTATACGATGCACTTCAATAAGAGCACTTCCCGGCGGGGACACTTGTGGCGGAACCGCTTTTATTCGTGTCCTTTAGGGCCGTCACACCTGGTCGCGGCACTGGCCTACGTGGATCTGAATCCGGTGCGGGCGGCGATGGCCGGGAGCGCGGTTCACTACCCCTGGTCGAGCGCGGCGGCGCACTGCGGCAACGCCGCGCACGATCGCCTGATCGACGCCTGGGCGTGGGGAAATGAGGGCTTGGCGGAGGGCTGGACGGGGCGATTTCGGGCGGAGTCAGCCGGTCTTCGCGACAACGAACTGAGGCGGGCGACGTACTCGGGACTGCCGTTCGGAAGTGAGGAGTTTGTCGACGAGATGGAGGTTCGGCTTGGCCGTAGACTGCGAGCAAAACCGCCCGGACCGGCGCCAAGGGCGAAAAATGCCGGTGCTGGATCGGCCTGAGATCGGTTCGGTGGCTGTCACCGATCTCCCGTCACCGATCTCCCTCTCACCGATCTCCCTCTGTCACCGATCTCCCTCCGATCTCTGTCCGGTTCGGTGGCTGTCACCGATCTCGGTCACCGATCTCTCACCGATCTCTGGTCACCGATCTCTGTCACCGATCTCTCGTCACCGATCTCTCGTCACCGATCTCTCCTCTCCACAGCTCAAGATTCACACCTTGACGGAATCTGCCAGGTTGCTACGCTACCTCTATGAGACCAATCGTCAAACCAGTTTCTAAGGAGGAACCAGTCACCGAGTACAGCTACACGGTGGTTTACGAGAAGCTCCCCACTGGCGGCTATAACGTCATCGTGCCCGCGATCCCGGAAATTTGCACCTTCGGCGACACCGCTGACGAAGCCCGAGAAATGGCCAAAGATGCGATTCAGACCTACCTTGAAAGCGCCCGCCAAACCGGAGAGGTCATCCCTGAAGACATCCAACCCGCTACCGACCGCATCGCCCTCACTCTGCCTTAATTCCCTCTGTCTGTGGCCAAGCTCCCCGTACTCAAATCGAAAGCCATCCTGCGCGCCCTTGAACGCGCCGGTTTTTATATCCACCACCAGAGAGGCAGTCACGCCCGACTCCTTCACCGCACCAAGCCAGAGCCACGGGTGACGCTCACCATGAGCAAGAAAGCTGTCCCACCGGCAACATTCAAGCGCATCCTGCAACAAGCCCAGCTCACCCTTGAAGAATTTCTGAAGTTTCTATAACGATCGTTTTTTCTGCGTTTCAGACACCCGCGACACTGTCCGACACCCCCTGTCTCGAACGCAAAAAATCACCCGCCAAGCTGCAAAGCCTGACGGGCGTTTCTGGTTTCCCGCGTGTCGTCTTTCGCCTAAAAATTGCGACAGCCTCAAAGCTGCTGAAACGCCTTTCTCGCAAGCAACCCGATTCAGGCTGTACGTGGGCCCCTGCAACACTATGGGGGAAGGGTTGCAAGAATTAAGCTAGAGGTGTTTCTTGTACCCCCGCTTCGGACACTTGCTATGCATCGGAATCTGAATTTTACTTGCGGAAGACAGAGAACTTCATGGACGCTAACAGATCTACGAACTTGCTCATCAGCCCAGCTTGAGCCCCCCACCAAGCCGCTGCACCCTCCAAGTTTTACCCTCGATTGATCCGCCCAACGAAGGCGGGCGGTGATTAAACGGGATTAAACGATTAACCTGGACGAAGCCCTATTTTATTCGGCTATCATTCGTGTTTGCAGCATGATAGGTTTGACACCACGGTATGCCGGCGCGATTTGGGATCTAAGAAGCCCTTTGAAATCAACTCGGCTGTGAATTTGGGCCCCGTCCCCTTTAGCCTAGGAGGATGAACACCTTGCATCCGAGCGATGCCTTGGGCTATCCTCTCCGTTCCGGGATGGCTAGAAGGGATATCTTGTGCCGGGGGAGCCAAAGCGGAATCCTGGTTGGAGCGAACGTTGAAACGATACCGAAAGTAAGAGTATGAATTTGGACAATCGATGATGGAGAGTGTGTTGTCGAAGGACGTTTTGATTGTGGGTGGTGGCGGTGCCGGTCTGCGTGCGGCCATCGCCGTTTCGGAAGCCAACCCCTCTCTCAGCGTTGGCGTGGTTTCAAAGGTGTACCCGATGCGAAGCCATACTGTCTCGGCGGAAGGAGGAGCCGCCGGGGTGGTCGCTTCAGATGACAGCCTGGATGAGCACATTTACGACACGATCTCCGGCGGCGACTGGCTCTGTGATCAGGATGCCGTGGAAGCCTTCGTGAAGGAAGCCCCGGAAGAGTTGCTGCGGCTGGAGAACTGGGGCTGCCCTTGGAGCCGGCAACCGGACGGTCATGTCGCGGTTCGGCCTTTCGGCGGAATGAAAAAGAAGAGGACGTGGTTCGCCGCCGACAAGACCGGCTTCCATATGCTCCACACGCTGTTTCAGACCTCGCTCAAATACAGCGCCATTACACGTTTCGACGAGTACTTCGTCACCAAACTGCTGGTCGACGACGGGCGGGTACACGGCGTTGTAGCCATCGAATTGGCCTCTGGAAAGATCCACGCCTTGACGGCCGAGGCCGTGATTATCTGCACGGGAGGTTGTGGGAAGGTTTTCCCGTACACGACGAACGCCAGTATCAAGAACGGTGACGGGATGGCGCTGGCATACGAAGTGGGTGCTCCGTTGAAAGACATGGAGTTTGTCCAGTATCATCCGACCGGCCTTCCGTTTACCGGGATCCTGATTACCGAGGCGGCGCGCGCTGAGGGAGGGTATCTAGTCAACAAGGATGGGTATCGTTACCTGCAGGACTATGATCTGGGGACGCCACAAGAAAAACCCGTCCTGCGCAGTATGGAATTGGGTCCGCGTGACCGTTTGTCCCAGGCGTTCGTTCAAGAACTGGAGAAGGGCCGTACCGTCGACGGTCCCTACGGGCCGGTCGTTCACTTGGATCTGCGGCACTTGGGAGAGCGGGTCATCAACAGTAGCATTCCCTTCGTTCGGGAGCTGTGTCAAAAATACGAAAACATTGATCCCGTGAAAGAGCTGATTCCAGTGAGACCTGTCGTCCACTACGCCATGGGCGGCATCCACACCGACATAAATGGGGCCACACCGCTGCAAGGCCTGTATGCGGCGGGTGAGGTCGCCTGTGTCAGCATCAACGGCGCAAATCGCCTTGGCTCAAACTCGTTGCCCGAACTTTTGGTTTTTGGGGCGCGGGCCGGCCGTACGGCCGCGATGTCCGTTTCCGGACGAAAGGCGTCGAAGCGCCACGTTTTAGCGCAAGCAATGGATGAGCAGGAACGGTTGGAAGATCGATTCCTCCGCAAGAACGGAGGTCACGAGCGCATCTCCGTGATCCGCGATGAGATGCGGAAAATCATGGAAGAAAGCGTGGGAATTTACCGTTCGGGTCCTTCCCTCGCCGCTGGGGCTGACAAACTTCAGGAGTTGCAGGAGCGATTCAAGAATGTCCGTGTCGACGACCACAGCGGCCCCTTTAACACCGAACTAACCGCGGCGCTCGAACTTTCGTTCATGCTGGATATAGCCGAAACCATCGTCCAGTGCGCATTGCATCGGACCGAGTCACGTGGGGCGCACCAGCGCACGGATTTTCCGTCTAGGGATGACGAGAACTTCCTGGCTCATTCATTGGTGTTTCGCAACGAAGACGGATCGTCGCGACAGGACTACCTGCCGGTAACAATCACTAGCTTGCCACCCGGCGAGCGAGTTTACGGGCGGTAGGCGGGAATTGCTCTGCCGGAGCCTGACAGGAATGCGCAGCTCGATTCTCGGAGGAAATTCAGCCGAACCAAGGCGGTTCGGCGGCAAGGACAGACAAGGCAGATTGAATGGCTAAAACAATTACACTCGAAGTGGCAAGCTACCGTCCGGAGACTGACTCGGAACCTGTTTTACAAGAGTATGAGGTTCCTCTCAGAGAAGACTGGGTCGTTCTCGATGCTCTGAACTACATAAAAGACAACGTGGACGGCTCGCTCTCGTTTCGCTGGTCCTGCCGTATGGGGATCTGTGGTAGTTGCGGGATGACGGTGAATGGGGAGCCCAAGTTGACGTGCGCCACTTTCGTATCAAGCTATGAACCAGGGCCTATACGCATCGAGGCATTGAAGAACTTCCCTGTGATTCGCGATCTCGTCATCGACATGACCGACTTTCTGAACAAGCTGACAGAAGTGAAACCATGGATCATTCGCAGCGAAGAGAAACCATTGGAGGGAGGAGAATTTCTCCAGACGCCCGAAGAGCTGGACGCCTTCAAGCAATTCAGCATGTGCATCAATTGCATGTTGTGCTACGCCGCTTGCCCTGTCTATGGACTTGATCCGGAATTCGCGGGTCCGGCGGCAATCGCCCTAGCGCAGCGATATAACATGGACTCCCGTGACCAGGGATCAAGCGAACGCTTGGATGTCCTCTCGCAAGACGACGGAATTTGGGGTTGTACATTTGTCGGAGAGTGCACTCAGGTCTGCCCGAAGAATGTGGACCCCGCGGGAGCCATTCAACAATACAAGTTAACGGCCTCCAAGGAGTGGATGAAATCCCTGCTCATGCCGTGGGGAGGGAAGTGAAACAGATGGCCGCTCAATCCGAACATCATCCCCGGTGGTATCGAGCCCGCGTCTCGACCTACTGGTGGCTCAAGAGCCGGGCCAACCTGAAATTCATTCTGCGGGAGCTCAGCAGTGTCTTCGTAGCATGGTTCGTAATCACGCTCATGCTGCAGATCCGCGCCGTGAGCCAGGGCCCGGAGGCCTATCAAGAATTCCAGGAATGGCTGCGGTCCCCGACGCTGATCGCACTTAACGGGATTGCGTTTCTCTTTGTGCTCTTCCACGCCATCACCTGGTTCAATCTGGCTCCCAGCGCGATGGTCGTCCGCCTGCGAGGCCGGCGCGTACCCGATCTGGTCATCGCCGGCAGCAACTATCTTGTTTGGTTCGCGGCATCAGCCGCTGTGGCTTGGCTGCTTCTCGGAGTATGAATGGTGAAAAGGTCGAACGAACCATTTCTTTGGATGCTGTTTAGCGCCGGCGGTGTCATCGCTGCGATGCTGGTCCCGATCCTTCTATTTTTGTTTGGGCTGGCGTTCCCCTTGGGCTGGCTCGACGCTCCTAGCTACGAAAGAGTCCTAGCCTTAGCTGGATTTCCGCTGGGACGAGTTTGTCTATTCGCTCTCTGCTCTCTTTCCCTTTTCCACTGGGCACATCGATTCCGGTATACGCTTTACGATGGATTGCAGATCAAACACCTCAATGAACTCATCAACTTTTTCTGCTACGGAGGAGCGATTGTCGGAACGGCTCTGGCCGCATATCTTGTATGGCATCTTCCTTAAGGGCCTGCCGCTGGAATTGTAAGGCCGGCAAATGTGGCTCGTGTTCGGAGGAGATTAACGCTAACCCGCGCCGGACGTGCATGACCAGAATGACGTCGATTGACATCAGCGATCCGATCACGATCGACGAAGCCGAACGACTCAAGGATCTCAGGGACGAACGCCGCATCGGTTTTTGCAACATCACGAAGTGCTGCACGAAGGTCTGCCCGGAAGAAATTACGATAACTGACAACGCGATCATTCCGCTCAAAGAGCGAGTGGTTGACAAATTCTACGATCCGCTGAAGAACCTATTTGGCGGTAGCGCGTAGGGGTGCATCGGCTTCGCCGGACGCCGCCTACAGGAGGAATACGCCGTCATGCCTGAACTCAAGCGACTGAAGCTCGAGCTAATTCCACAGGCGCTGAAGAAAGCTGAGCGCTACCGCCTGCTGAATGAGCCCCGTGAGTCTGAAAGTATCTGCCTTGATGTCCTCGAAGTTGACTCACAGAATCAACAAGCGCTCGAGTGGCTGCTGCTGTCGCTTACGGACCAAATCCACCTGGGGCGGGCGGACGCGGCGCGGGCGGCGAAAGAATTGTTGCCGCGGCTACACGGGGAATACGAGCGCGCCTACTATGGCGGCGTGATTGCGGAGCGCACCGCGAAATCGCACTTCCATTCCGGCCGTCCGCGATCGGCGTTTACGGCGCACGAGTTTTTCGGTCAAGCGATGGAACTTTATGAGCGAGCCGAGCAGCTCAGCGCCGAGGACAACGACGACGCCAAGCTGCGTTGGAATTCGTGCTCCCGCATACTCGACTCGAACTCGGAGTTGCGCCCTGAACCCGAAGAAGAGTACCAACCGATTACGTCTGAATAGATAGCTGGGCTAGGACTGAGCCACGCTAAGTACGTTGCCATCCGGGTCTTCGAACCAGGCGACTTTGGCACCACCAGGGGCGGTCCAAACCCCGGCATCATCCTCTTTTCCAATCGAAAGATGAGCCTGCAGGAGGCAGGCGAAGGTAGCTGTGGGCAGGAGGGATTATAGCTCGGATTGGGGCTTGAGGTTGAAGCCCGTTGTGGGGCCCGTAGGGCGGGGTGAGGGGGATTGCATAAGGGGGAAGGGGCGGCAGCCCCAGTCCCCCTTTGCAGCCATCCCAGGCGAGACCCCACGGCCGTCTTCGGACGTGGGCCGGAGGAGCCGACAACGCCTCGGGTCGGGGCGTTGTCTAGCGCGTGCGCCAGCAGATCGCGAGGTCTTTGCAGACGCGTTGCAGTTCGTTGCGCTGAGCGTCGAGTTGCTCGGCAAACTCGGTGTCGGAACAAGTGTCCGCTCGCGCTTGGAGCTTCTTGAGCGAGCGATCCGCGCGCAGGCCGCGCTGCTCGGCGGGCAGGCTGAGCAGCTTTTCCCACGGCGTGCTCCACTCGGCGTACACCTTGCGCAACTTGCCGCGGCGGTCTCGGCGCTCGCTGGCGAAAGCGCATGGGCGATGAAAATTCAAGTACGGGTTGAGCCACTGGCGGTAGAAGGTGTCGATCGCCTGCGTCGCTTCCGAGGGCAAAAACTGGTAGCCCATCCACTTGCGCACCACCGCGCCGTTCTTGGTTTCGACCAAGGCATTGTCGTTCGAACGGCGCGCGCGAGACTTCGTAAATTCAATTCGCAACTTCTCGAGCAGTTTAGCGGTTTGATGGTTGACGAATTCGCTGCCATTGTCGGAGTGAAAGCCGCGAACGATAAATGGAAATTGTTCCAAAAGGCCTTCCAGCAAGGGAATGAGGTGGTTTTCGTTGATGCGTTGGACGCAGCCGACGGCCTGCCACTGCGTCACTTCGTCGACCACATTGATGCTGTAGGCGCCTTTTTCGCCTTCCTGTTCGGGCGAGTGCACGGTGTCGATGCGCAGGTAGCCCGGACGTCCTCGCGGCTCGGGTTGGCGGCGTTCGCCGATCGCCACGGGCGTGGGACGGGTCTTGTCGAGATGCAAACTGTGACGTTGGTAGACGGCTCTTTTTCGCAAGTTGTACAGCTGGCCCACGGACAATTCGGCCAGGCGTCGAAACTCTTTGCGGCCGTAGATCTGGAACTCGCGTTGGAGAATGCGGCGGGTGGCCGGCCCCGAGAGGCGCTGATGAACTCGATCGACGTGCGCCAGTAAGACGCTGTCGGCGCGTGTGTACTTGCTGGGAAAACGGCGCCGCCGATAGGCCCTCGGACGGACGCAACGCGTGTGCAAGAACTGTCCGATCAGGCGGGTGAGTTGCGCGCGGCTTAAGCCCGTGAGCTTAGCGAGATAACGCCGCAGGAGACCCTTGACGGAGCGCTTCTGGTCGGCATAGTGATGCCGCTTCAAGACGCTTTCGACGAGCGCATATTTGTCGCTTCGATTGCCGCCCTCGAAGGCGACGGATTGGCACCCGTCGAGAAAACACTCGATCTGCTCCAGACTCAGCGATTCGGCTTGCTGCACGGCGACTCCCATCGCCCGCAGCTGCTCTGTTCCTGACCACCCAACGGATCCCCGTCAGGCTCATCTTGTATTGGAATCGCCCTCCCCTTCAGGCTCATCTTGTATTGGACAAGACGCCTTAACAATTTGCTCGGCGCCGTGGAGTATCCTGGAGGCAATCGATGCCCCGTCAAGCGCGGGTGGTGGCGGTGGATGTGCCGCATCACATCACCCATCGCGGCAACAATCGCCAAGATGTCTTCCTGTCCGACGAAGACCGGCGCCGCTACCAGCAACTGCTTTCTCTGCATCCGCGCGCCTGCCGAGTGAATCTGCTCGGTTGGTGTTGGATGACGAACCACGTCCACATGATCGCCGCGCCGCGAGGACTCGCTCTCGCGCTTGATCCGAACGGTCCACTCCGGGTATGCGCGGCAGTTCAATCGGACGCGCCGGCGAGACGGTCATCTATGGCGAAGTCGTTTCTATTCATGCGCTTTGGACCCCGCACGACTCGACGCGGCGCTATTGTATGTCGACCTGAATCCGGTACGCGCGGGGATGATGGCCGAGGCAACGGCATGGCGCTGGTCGAGCGCACGCGCCCATGCCGGCGGATGCGATGACAGCGGCCTGTTGGACTGGCACGTCCTAGAGGAGTTCGGCGGGTGCGCGGACTGGCCGGCAAGACTTGCGCAAGGCCAAGACGATCAGGCGGCGGACCACATTCGGACGGCGACACAGTTGGGAAAACCGTTCGGCGGCAAAAACTTTCAGAGGAAGATCGAGGCGGACTTGGGTCTGCCGGCAGGCTGGAGTCGCATTCGTCCGCAGAGAGGCGGAGTCATTAACGAGACGGCTGGAGCAAGCTAACGCGCTGATTTAGTTGATGTTGCTGTAATTGTTAAGGGCTCCGTCCCCTTGCTTCCCTTTAGCCGCCGTTGGAAGGAGAAACAAACGATGAGCTCAGACACAAACAAGCGGGATCCCGAGGGGATCAATCGCCGCAGTTTAGTAGCGGGAGCCGCCGGGACTGCCGCAGCCTTGCATCTGGCGACGGCATCAGCCCAATCGAACGCCCAAGAGGGACAACTGCCGTCGAACTCGACGTCTGGCAAGCGCGTCGCCATCGTTACCGATGCCAGGTTGCATATGGGCCCTCACCTAGCACGAACGTTCGCCCGGATGAACTACAACTTGGTCATCGCCGATCCGGCCGAAGGAGTGCCCGACGAGTTGCGCGGCCTGGGCGCCGATGTCGTCGTCGTGCCTGGGATCGAACAAGAAGGGCCGAACAATGAGGGCAAGCCGGGCTCCATGCAAAAGCTGGTCGACGCCGCTATGGATAAATTTGGCGGATTCGATTCGGCCTTTATCAGGACGGCAATCCATCTACGCGGAGACATCTTGGAGGAAACGGCAGACGGCATGCAGAAGTCCTACGAGCAGAATTGCCTCGCAGTCTTTTACGCGCTGCAGGCCGTGCTTCCGCCTTTGCTCGATGCGGGGCGTGGTCAGGTGGTGGTACTCACGAGCGCGACGGGCCAGAAACCCTATCCACAGGCCGTCGCAAGGGGGTGGCTACTGCACCATGCGTGCGGCGGCGAATATGATGGTGCGTTGCGCCGCACTAACAGCAGCCCCGAAGGGAGTCTGTGTGAACGCCGTCGGCACGAATTTCCTCAACTATCCGGGTTTCCTCGAGTCGACGGGCGCCACGGACCCAAAGGTGCTGGAAACCCTTCTCAAACGGTGTCCAGCGGGACGCTTAGGCGAAACGGAAGAGTGCGCACATTTCACGATGTCGCTGCTCGACGGTCACAACATGTTCACCACCGGGAATTTCTTTCCGATCGCCGGCGGCTACAACAACACTTAGGTAACGGCGGCCAGCGACTAGACTTTCTCCGTGCGGCGGCTCGCGCGGCAGGCCGGCGCAGCGAGCGTTTGCCTCAGCAGGCTCGGAGTCGCCCTTCAGGTAGCCGAAACTGAGTTCGAACGAGATTTGGTTTTCGAAGCAGCGGCTCCAAGTCGCTTGATTCGCAGTGCGTCGTCCCGTACTTGCTCACCGAAACTGTCACACCGATTCTCAAAGATTTCGTTCTCGTTGTGAGGCTGTTATGCCCCACGCAGGAACCGGATCAGCAGCTTACTTACCTCGTCAGGCTGTTCTTGTTGTACCCAGTGGCCGGCCCCGTCAACGAGATGAACCCCTCGCATGCGGGTACATGCGCTCTTCTGCATCCTCTCCAGATTTCCGGGTCTCTGGTAGACGCCCCAGTCGCTTGCCCCCGCGATGAAGACCGACGGTACATCAATCGTTCGTCCCGAGAAGATTTGTAGTTCGGCTCTGAACTTCGGATCTTTCGTACAGCGATACCACTGCAGCCCGCCTTGGAACCCGTTCCTGCCAAACTCGCTGCTGTAGACGCGCAATTCGCTTTCCGGGAGCCATTCGCAGGCTTCAATCTCATCCGCCGACGGCATCTCCGACGCAACCGTCTCCGCCATTCCCTGGTCTAGATCCATGACGTAGTAGGTCGGGAGTTTCGCGAGTTCCCCGGCACTCCATGACTTCAGTGGGAAGGGATTGTTCTGCTTCCAGTCCGCGCTCTTGAAGTGATAGTAGGCACGCAGGAAGTCATGAATTCCCTGTGGACAGTTGCGCATGTTGTCGTCAGCCCCGCGTGTCGTGTAGTACCACTGGTAGTGTTTGCGGGGGCGAGGCAGAGCCGCTAGCTCTTCGTTGATGTCTTGGCTATCCGGCGCGGTGGCTGGTGGAGAGTCAGTCTGGGTATTGAACGGCAGCGCCGGTGGTCCCCCAAACGGAGCACTCATCAGAGCCACGGAGCGGAATACGTCGGGCCGTAGCAGAGCGCACCAGGCCGAGACTGGCGAGCCAAAGTCATGCCCAATCACCGCTGCAACCGAACGGTAGCCCAGAGCGGAGACCAGCCCCACTGCGTCCCTTACCAAGTTGAGAAACCGAAAAGAGCCCAAGTCCCCGTCATAGTCGCTGTCCCAACCTGTGGTGCGCCCATAGCCTCGCTGGTCGGGAGCGATCACGTGGAAGCCGGCCTCGGCCAACGGCAGCATGACCTTTCTCCAGCTATACGCTAACTCTGGGAACCCATGCAGCAACAAGACGCAGGGGCGGTCGGAGGGTTCGTAGCCAGCCTCCAGAACATGCATCGTCAAGCCGTTGACGTTGTGAACGAAACGAGAGCGAATCCCTCTCGGCAGTGTGCTCTCTCCGTAAGGGACATGCTCGTCGTTTGCTGCTTGGCGTCCGCCCGGCCCTTGTTCTTCGGCAGCTTGGGCGGGGCGACCCGCTAACAGATTCCGCGTCATTACCGCAGACTGCGCGAGAGCGGTGCCCACACATTGAATGAGGTGGCGGCGCGTCGCAACTCCGCGATTAATGGGAGTAGCCGCATCGGCGGTCTTTATCATGGACCCTCCAAACTTCCTAATCCAATCGCTCGGACCGTGAGCCCCATGCCTCGTTCGGCAAAACTCACTACGATCTTGGGCGAGACGGTGGTCTGACCGAAAACAACGTTGAGATTGTAGCGCCAGGCGGCGCAAGCGAATCAAACCTGCTGTCTTCGCATGACATTGAGATATTTCACCAGGTAACTCAAGAGCTGTCCCTACCTAAAACTCCATCGGCATTCTAAGGCCCCCGATGTAACATGTTACGCTGCCCGTGTCGGAGCCCACATCTGCCGATGCTCGGCGTTCTCGAACATCAGCACAACTCACGACAGCACAATAACTTAGGAGCCGATCGAATATTTAGACAGTACGGGTTTGCCGGGCTCCCAGTACATCATTCCGACTTTGCCCGACGGCTTGCGTTCGCCGTTGAGAATGACGACGCCTTCGCCGTAGTAGAGCAGGCCCGGGCGGGGCGGGGCGATCGCTTGGGCGCTCAGAGCCGCCGGAGCGGCGAGGGCGATTAGGCACAGAGCTGCTTGCAACATGGCGATTCTATTTTCGCGCAGCGGCTTCGGCGGAGGCTCGTTCCTCGGCCCGTGCGCCGGAGAGGATGTTGTACATGCCGTAGTTTCCTTCATGGCAGGCGTACTCGAAGATAGGCCCCTCGGACTTGCGCATAGGAACGACCGCGGTCCAGGAACTGGTGAACGACTCGGGGTCGTCGATTGTGTACTCGTAACGGAGCGTATCAGCGTCGATGCGGCTGATGAGCTCGATCACGTACATGTTCTCCCCTGAGCCCTTGAACATTGTCTCGGGCCGCAGATTGACGGTGTCGATGACCAGCGTGTCGCCTTCCCAATGGCCGCGTGAGTCGCCCATCCATTGGCGGATGTGGGTCGGCAGATGGTCGCGCCTGTCGAGCGGGATGATGCGCACGTCATGCACCATCTCGTTGAGAATCGCCACGTAGTCGGGCGTCTGGAATAGCTGCATGTTGTTGTTGTAGGCGCTGGGACTCATCGGGGGACCCGAGTTGAACCCCACGATGCAACGTGCGCCGACGCGGCGGTCTTCGGGGCCGTGGGCGGGGCGGGCGCGGATCTTGGCGATTTCCGCGGCGCGCTTCTTGGCTTTGACGGTCAGCGGCGGAATTCGGCCGTCGGGCGGGTCGACGATCAGCGAGGTGCGACCATCGTCGGTGACGTCGTTGCCGCGGTCGAACCACAGTTGGTTGTAGCTGCCGACGCAATCGACGAAGTTCGCCGAGCCGATACAGCGCTCAGGGATGGCGTTGGAGTCGCGCTCGACGCGGGCTTGAGCAGCCCGCGCTTCGGCGTCCGCGGCTTCGGCCTCTGTGAGGGTTTCCCTCCCGGCAAGATTGCGGGGTCGCTCGAGGGGAGTGAGGGTTCGGAAGTCCCAAATACCCTGCAGGTCGGGAGCGCCCCAGGGTGTGCGCGGAACGGCCGATCGTTGTTTGAGCAGCGGACGAACCTCGATGTTGCGAAAGTAGAGCTCCGAGCCCTCGGACTGGAACAGGATTTTTCCGTGCGTCTCGCTAGCTTTCGTTCCCCCCATGACGAATATATCGTTGACCCAATACTTGACGTTGTCTCCATCTGCGACCATCTCGAGGACGTTCCATTCGCCGTGCGCTTTCTCGACCGGGTTATTCGGGTCGCGGAAACCGGCTGGCTCGCGATAGCCCTTCGGCCAGCCGCTGTCGGTCATGCCGATGTCGGTCTTGTTGAAGCGATCGATCTGGATTCCACGCTTGCCGCCCTTGCGGACGCCCTTGACGGTCATCTCGGAGCCTCCGAGCAAGATGACGTCTCCGGTGGCGCCTTCCATGATCTGGAACTCAAGCGCGACCGGCCAGATGGCGCCCTGCGTCTTGGCGGCTTCGGCGCGGTTGACCACGTCGGAAGCGCGGTAGAGGATGCCGCTGTCGCGCGCGAGGCCGCTGCGGTTGCCGTGGGTGCCTTCGCCCCACTTGAACTCCGCGCGCAGGTAAAAGTCGTCGAATTCCTGCTTGGTGATGAAGTAGCCGTAGGGGATTCCTTCGACGCGGACCATGCCATCGTCAACGCGGAAGACGCCGTCGGGGTCTTTATTGAACCCCTGTCCGAAGACGAACGTGTCGAACTGGTGGAGGCCCGAGCCGTCGAAAAGGTGAACCGGTTTTCCGGTGGGGGGGATGTCGGCTGCACCGAGCGCCGCCGTCAAAACGAGTACCAAAGGAACGAGCCGGGACATGATGCGTCAAGTATACGCTCGCGCTGTCACTCGGGGCGAGCGCGGGCAGATGGGGCGTTCGTAGGCGACGAATCAATCTGCCAGGGCGAAGGTCAGCGCCGTTCGTTCGGTGATTCCGCCATCGAGTGTTGCTAAGGAGATCGGTTTGGAGTGGCTACGGAAAACGAGACCAGTAGAGAGGGGACACAATATCATCGAATGGAGAGGAGGATGGAGTGTCTCGGAGGAACTTTACGAAGGAATTCAAGATCGCGGCTGCGCAGAGGATGCAGCGCGGCGAGTCGGCGTCGGAGTTGGCGCGTGAGCTCGAGGTCAAGCGCACCAAGCTCTACGATTGGACCGCGGAGTATGAACGCTACGGCGCTGAGGCCTTCCCCGGCGCCGGCCGGCGCAAGAGCGATCAGCCACGGGTTGAGCGCGGCCGCGAGGACGAAGCGCGCATCGCGGCGCTCGAGCGCAAAATCGGCCAACAGGCCGTGGAGATCGATTTTTTGGAGCAAGCCTTGCGGCGTGTCGAGGGACTTCGTCAGAAAACCCTCGTCAGTGGAAGCAGCAGATCGGAGAGTTAATCCGGTCCGCGACGGGGCAAGGCAAGTTAAGTATCCGCAAAATGTGCCGGCTTACCGGGCTACCGCGAGCGAATTTCTATCGCAAGCGAGGGCAGCCAAACGAGTGGGAAATGAATCTTCGCGAGGCACTGCATCAGACTGCGCTGGACAATCCGTTCTACGGCTATCGGCGCTTGACGGCGGAGCTGAAACGGCAAGATTGGCAGGTCGGTCAACGGCGCATCCGGCGCCTAATGCGCGAGGACAACCTGTTGCGTTTGCGCAAGCGGCGC
The DNA here is from genome assembly GCA_965205595.1 of Bryobacterales bacterium. Taxonomy (GTDB): domain Bacteria; phylum Acidobacteriota; class Terriglobia; order Bryobacterales; family UBA6623; genus CATQHP01. The sequence continues at coordinate 199,833 of CBDBHI010000013.1, forward strand.
ACGAAGAAAACGACCGATTCGAGGCATGGTTGGCGGGTGTACCCGAATCTCGCGAAAGGGTTGAAAGTAAAGGCTCCCAACCAGTTGTGGGGTGCCGATTTGACATCTGTTCGATGGGGCCACGAGTTCGTTTACGCGGCGATGATTTTGGACCTGTTCTCGCGCCGCGTGGTGGGCTGGGCGGTGGGCTCGAGCTTGGAATCGGGATAGGGGGAGGCCTCACGGCTCCCCCCTCCCACACCACCGGGCATACGGGTCCGTACCACGGCGGTTCGGACGAGTTAAGCGCTCGAAGCGGTGGACACACGAGGCAAACCGAGCGAGTCGAAATAGGCATTGGGCAGCGCCTGCTGGACGGCCACATGCCGCGACATCGCCCACCAGCCAGTCGGGGATCCGGCAGCTATGGCTGCTCTCATGTGGGGCACGCCCAATCGCCGTAAGTTGACGTATCGAGTGTGCCCATTCCCCCACTGCCGCCAGATCATCATACGAAGTCTGCGGCGGATCCGCGCGTCCAGGTTACGAAGCACTAACGGCTCCTGACTGAAGCCAAAGTAGCCTCGCCAGCCAAGCAGATAGGGCCTTAACGAACCGACCATCTGCTCGATACTGACCCCGCGCGTTCTGCTCGTCAACTCTCGTACTCGCGCCTGAAACCTTTGCAGAGCCTGCGGCGATATCAATCGCTGAGGCTCCGCTCCGCTCGTCAAGCGAAAGCCCAAGAACTTCCGATCGTCGGGTCGAGCCACCGCGCTCTTCGATCGATTCACCTGGAGCCGGAGCTTCTTTTCCAGAAACTTTGTGACGGAGGCCATCACTCTCTGCCCCGCCCTGCGACTGCGAACGTAGACGTTACAGTCAGCGGCGTAGCGGCAGAAGCGGTGACCGCGCCTCTCCAACTCGCGATCCAAATCGTCGAGCACAAGGTTTGACAACAACGGCGACAAAGGCCCACCTTGCGGCGTTCCCTCATCGACAGAACTCAGCAGTCCGTCTTCCATCACTCCGGCAGTTAGAAACGACCGGATGAGTTTCAGCAAGCGCTTGTCGCCGACCCGTTTGGCCACCCGAGCCAGCAGCAGATCGTGATGAACGCGATCGAAGAATTTCTCCAGATCAACGTCTACCACCCACTGATAACCCGCGGCGATGTAGGCTTGCGCCCGCGCCACCGCTTGCTGCGCCGCACGTCCCGGCCGCAAGCCGTAACTGTTGTTGGAAAACGTCGGGTCCCAACGCTTCTGAAGAACTTGTAACACCGCTTGCTGGATCAGTCGGTCGCGTACCGTAGGGATACCCAACCTCCTGACCCCGCCACCCGGCTTCGGGATTTCCACCCGTCGCAGCGGTTGCGGCTGGTACGTTCCTTGAAGCAACTGCTCCCGGATGACCGGCCAATGCTCGCGTAGGTCGTCCCAGGTTTCGTCGATGGTTTTGCCATCAACGCCCGGACTCCCCTTGTTGCCCCGGACTTGTTTCCATGCCTGTAAAAGATTGTCTCGCTCGCACACCTCCTCCATGAGTTGTTGCTCTCGCGCCGGGCTTGCGGTCTCTCGCTTCACCGCGCACGGTTCGGTCCCTTGTTGAGCGGGCCTCGGGGCTTCACCCTCCGGCTCGTTCATGAAGGCCAACTCCAGTTGGTTGTTCCGCCGCTTTCCGTCCATGAGTTACGAGTCCTAATTGCCACTCTCTTCCGTTCGGGCCTTCAGCCATCGTTCTCGGTTCGGCCTATCCGTTAACTCCGTCTTTCGACTTGCGGAGTGCCTCACTAGCTTCACCGACTGCATGGCCTACTATGCCCTCTGCTGACTTCTGCGTCCCGATCGGGTCGCCTCTCGGCTTCCGCAGTCCCGAACTTCGAGACGAAACGCAGACCTCCCGGGGTAAGTCTGACCGCTTTCACCGCACACCTGCCGGATCTACAGCCTTGGCCCTTGATGGATCTGGACTTCGCGATTCGTCGTCCGCTCGTCCGGCCAAGGATGCCTCGTATCCGGTTTCTGTTCGTCAGGTCGCAGTTTTGATTCACGCTTCCTCCAGACCCCGCCTCGCGACGGCGCCCTTGCGTTTCACTAGTACTTCGCTTCCATCAAGCTGTACAAAGGACTTTCACCTCTTAGCGGTCAGACATGCCCGGCACACGACGAAGCCGCTGGGCGCGGCGGACGCCTGCGGCGTGGGTGGCCGTTCGAGAGAGTAGAGTTTGTCGCAGAGAAGGAGGTCTCTGTGACGATACTTACCCAGCGGATGCGAGAGGAACTCGTGCGCCGCAACTACGCTGAAACAACGATTCGCACGTACCTGCGATCCGTCGAGCAGTTTCGGGAATACGCCCGCAAACGGCTCGACCATCTAGGGCCGGACGACTTGCGCCGCTACCAGGTGCATCTGCTCGAGAACAAGAAACTCGCCGTCGGCACGGTCGTGTTGCACATCAGTGCGCTGAGGTTCGTGTACGTCAAGGTGCTCGGGCGGCGCGACATGAAACAGGAATTGCCTTATCCCAAAGAGCGCAAACGCCTGCCGACCATTCTGAGTCCCGACGAAGTCAGACGTCTGATCGACTCGGCGCGTACTCTATCCCAGCGAGCGATGCTGATGGCGCTGTATTCGGCAGGTCTGCGTCGATCAGAACTGTGTCGTCTCAAAGTCGCCGACATCGACAGTCAACGCATGATGTTGCGCGTCGAGCGTGGCAAGGGCGGCGTCGATCGGGAAGTGCCTTTGAGTCAGAAGCTGCTCGAAACCTTGCGCGAACACTACCGCTGGATGCGGCCCAAAACGTACATGTTTCCCGGCATGGTCGGCAACAGGCGGGTCGACAAACCGATTTCGAAGAGGGTTGTCTGGACGGCAGTCCGCGAGTCCACCATACGCGCCGGCATCCGCAAGCGCGTGACGCCCCACACACTGCGTCATTGCTTTGCGACGCACCTACTCGAATCCGGCGCTGACCTACGTACTATCCAACTGCTCATGGGGCACGTCGATATCGAGGCCACCAGCGTCTACCTGCACCTTTCCCGGAAGCACTTGCAGTCCACGCCGAACCCGCTGGATCAACTCACCGTTTCCAGTATGGATCGCATCGAACGCACCGCTAAACAGCTCAAACCGTGATGAGCCGACCCACCCTCGAGGTGGCCGATCTCATCACTGCGCAGGGCAATCGCTTCGAGGATCGTTATCGTTCGTGGCTCAGTTTTCAGCAACTGAATGTGCTGCGAGCGATTGGGCGCTGTCGTACGGCGGCTTTGGGCGGCCCCATCGACGCTTGTCCGCGCTGTGAACAAAGAGCCATCTCGTATAACTCATGCCGCAATCGGCATTGCCCAAAATGCCAAGCGCAAGCGCGCCAACGCTGGCTCGCCGCGCGCGAGCAAGAAGTGCTCGAAGTGCCCTACTTTCACGTCGTCTTCACCTTGCCGCACTCACTCCAAACACTTTGTGAGCAGAACCCGGCGGTGCTCTATAGCCTCTTGTTCCGGGCCGGCGCACGAACGTTGTCGGAAGTGGCGGAGGACCCAAAACACCTTGGCGCACAGATCGGTTTCCTGAGCATTCTGCACACCTGGGGACAAAACCTGTCCCTTCATCCGCATATCCACTGTGTAATTCCAGCGGGCGGACTTTCTGTCGACCGCACTCGTTGGGTGCATCCCAAGTATGCGTTCTTCCTGCCGGTGAAGGTGCTCAGTCGTGTTTTCCGCGGCAAGTTCATTGACGGCTTGCGAAAAGCTCACCAGCACAAGAAGCTCCATCTGAACGGTCAGCTTAGCGGCCTCAATGAACCGCAAAACTTCGCAGCCTTCTTGCGCACCTTGTTCCGTCAAGACTGGGTCGTCTACGCCAAGCCGGCATTCGGCGGAGCGACGCAAGTGCTGCGCTATCTCGGCCGCTACACCCACCGCGTCGCGATCAGCAATCACCGCTTGCAAGCTTTCGACGGCGAGCGCGTGACCTTCCGCTGGAAGGACTACGCACACGGCAACCAGCAACGGACGATGACGCTGAGCGCGACCGAGTTCTTGCGACGCTTTGGCCAACATATCCTGCCGCGAGGCTTCATTCGCATCCGCCAGTTCGGATTGTTGGCCAACCGCTGCAAAGCGACATCTCTCGCGCTTGCTCGTCGGTTGCTAACGGCACCGCCGCAAGCGCTGCAGCCTTTGGCGCAAGCGTCCGCCACCACACTTACTTGGCGATGCCCACGCTGCTCAGCGCCGATGCGAGTAGGCCCCCAGCTTACGCCCACCCAACTCGTTTTCCAATGCAACTTCTTCGACAGCTCGTAGAAAACCAGCGGCTGCCACGTTGCGGCGCAAAGACGTGCATCCGCACGCCGCCGCGGACGTGTATCCACACACCGAAAACCGAGGGCAAATCCGCTCAGGGCGTCGCCACTCAACCCCATCCGATCACCAATTCGAGTCCCAAAAGCCCAAACTCGCGGCTCATCGGTCAATCTCGAAATGCCTCTGGTAGCTCGCAGCATCGCCTGACGCCGTTCGTAGCTCCATAGCCGTCCAGCGCGCCCAGCGGCTTCCTTCAAGTCGCCCTATCGAAACTGCCTCGGACCCAATCTCATCGCCCAACCTCCAACCTCACCACCCCGAGTCAGTCACGATACGGCACTAACGACAAGGAGGGATTTGGCCAGAACGACTCGGCAACGTGGTACCAGAGCGAAAATGCTGAAAATTATTTTCACCCTCAAGTGACGACCACCTGAAACGGCTCAGAACCCTTCACCCTAGAAACGGCAGTTAGAAACGAGCAGTAGTACTGCGAGGCCCTAGAATTGGGGTCATGAGCGGATCGAAGGCGTTGGCGAGCATTCACCCTGGGGGTGAAGACGTGCAGGCGGGTGTCCAAGGGTCGGCGGGGGCAGTCGATACCTTCGGTGGCAAGGTCGGGCTGCGCTGGGACGAGCAGGCGGCGGTCACCGCCTTCGGACAGTTGCCCTACTTTGTCGAGTTCCTCAAGACCTCGGGGCTGTTCGCTGCCTGGGTGAACGACTGCCCGCTCAGCTACAGCAGTCCGAACGCGCCCGCCAAGCGCGAAGTGCTGGCGACGCTGCTGTTGAGCGTGCTCGCCGGACAGCGGCGCTATGCCCACAGCGACGCCTTGCGCGCCGACACGCTGACGCCGACGCTGCTGGGTGTCAACAAGTTGGTCAGCGAAGACTCGGCGCGGCGCGCCTTCAAGGACGTCGACGAAGCCGACTGCGAACGTTGGCTCGGCCGGCACCTCAAACACAGTTACGAAGCGCTGCTCGAAGAGCACTGGATCCTCGACGTCGACGCCACGGTGAAGCCGCTGTGCGGCAAGCAAGAAGGCGCGCTGCTCGGCTACAACCCGGCCAAGCCCGGACGTCCGTCGCACGTCTATCACGCCTACATGGCGGCGCATATTCGACTGCTGTTGGGGGTCGAAGTGCAGCCGGGCAAGCAGACGGCGCCGTCGCACGCGCAGCCGCGGCTGTGGGAGTTCTTGGATGAGTTGAAGCCGCAACAGCGTCCAAAATTGCTACGCGGCGATGCGCATTGGGGCACGGAACAAGCGATGTTGGGAGCCGAGCAACGCGGTCTCGACTACCTGTTTCGACTGCGTCAGACGAACGGAGTGAAGCGCCTCATTGAGCGGCTGTTCGCAGCGCACGATTGGGTTGCGGCGGGACAAGGCTGGCAGGGCGTGCGCAGCGAGTTGCAACTGGCGGGCTGGAGCCGCAGCCGAGGGGTGCTGGTGTTGCGGCGGCAAATGAGGGACTCGTTGGCCTTCGAGCCGGCGAAGAAGCAACTCGAGCAGAAGCAGCAACCGTCTGCCAAGCAGCAACCACTGCAGCTTTCGCTAGGACTATGCGAAGTGGTTGAGGGCTGTTTTTGGCAACTTCACTTGGCCCACTTCGGCGGTTTATTTTGGCCCCCCTGTAAACGGGCCTCTAAGTCATTGATTCCAGGTCACCTCCTTTCGTTTTTGGGGACGTGGTCCGGAGCGGAGCCCGAAGGGCGAAGCGCAGGACGATGTCCCCAAAAACGAGCGCCCTCCTTGCTACCGCCCTCGCTTCTTCTTCGCCAGCGTCCTACGAAAGCGGTAGGACTCCTCGCCCGTCTCGATGATGTGAGCGCGGTCGGTAATGCGATCCAACAGCGCCTTACATAGCCGAGCGTTCGGAATCACCTTTGTCCACTCGGAGAACGGCAGGTTGGTCGTCAGCATTAGAGCCGCCTTTTCCGCGCGATCAGCGATGACTTGGAACAAGAACTCTGCTCCCACCTCCGCCAGCGGCACGTAACCCACTTCGTCGATCGCGATCAGCTCGTAGCGCGACCAGCGTGCGAGCACTCGACTCAGCTGCATTTGCTGCTTGGCTTCGACGAGTTCGTTGACCAGCGCCGACGCCGTGGTGAAGCGCACCCGCCGTTTCTGCAGGCAGGCCGCCACGCACAGGCCCGTCATCAGGTGGGTCTTGCCCGTGCCGCAATCGCCGAGAAACAGGATCGGTTCCGAACTCTCGATGTAGCCGCCTTCGGCCAACTCGGTTAGCTGCGGGGCCGAGACCGCCTTCGTCTCGGAGAAGTCGAACTCCTCGAGCGTCTTCATGCGAGGCAGCCGCGCTTCGCGTAAGCGACGATCCACCGTACGTCGCTCGCGCTCTTCCAACTCCGCGCTTAGCAGCGCTTCGAGATAGCCGACCGGCGTTTGTCTCTCGCGTATGGCTTGTTTGGCCAACGTCTCGAATTGCGCGCCCACCGTCGGCAGCCGCAGCAGCTTGCACTGTTGTTGGATGGCCTGCACCGCCAGGCTTTCGTTGGGGGCGCTGGATTTGCGGGCGCTCATTGCACCGCCTCCGCCGCCAGCAACTGATCGTAGTTCGTCAGCGTCGGCAAGGGCCGCTCAAAGCGTTCCAGCTCCGGCGCCACCAGCGGCGGCTGAGCTAGCCGTTCGAGGCACTGCGAGGTCAGCAAGTAACGCACCGCCGCCTGATCGCAGCAGCCGCACTCGAGCGCTTTCTCGATCGCCTCGCTCAGCTTGTCCCAACCGTGGCGTTTGCCCTCTTGCAACAGCTCGATCATCTGTTGCGTCCCCGCTTGCTTGTCATGGCGCTGGATCAACTTCGCCCATAACGTGTCGTAGCTCGCCGGCCAACGCCCGGCTTGGCGCCATTGTTCCAGCGGCGTCGAGCCCGCCAGCGCTCCCGGCTTGTGGGCCAATACGTCGAGGTAATGCTCCAAATTAAAGATCTTCTGCTGCCGAGAGTAGCTGCGCTCATGTCGCGCGATGCGACGACCTTCGTGCCAGACCTCGACCGACTCGGCGTAGATCTTCGCCTGCGCCCTGGTTCCCGGACGCAGCGGCGTCGAGTAGAAGTTCGTGCGCACCTTGACGCAGCCTGTCGCGTCAACCTTCGGGAAGCTCGACACTTCGATCTCAAAGCCTTCCGCCGCCAACCCCAACAGCCGCTCGCGTTCGATCAGCATTCCCTCGCCGACCGTTTGCGCCCGTCCGGCGACCGTGCGCGCTTCGTCTTCGCGGCAGCCTTCGAGCAGCTTGCTGTTGAGCTCGTCCAGCGTCTTGGCTTCAGGCAGCGGCACCCAGTGGTTGCGGCGGTAACGTCTCACCTCGCCTTCCACGCCCCCTTTCTCGTTGCCTTTCCCCGGCGTGCAGAACTCGGAGGCGAAGCGCCAATGCGAACGAAAAGCCACGAAGCGCGCCGTCTCCTCGCGTCGCGCGCCGCGCAGAATCCGCTTCACCGCCGAAGAGAGATTATCGTACCTCAATGTCCGAAACACCCCGCCAAAGTAGGCCAAGGCCAGCTCGTGCGCTTCCAGAAACGCCTGCTGCGTCGCGCGCCGATAGGCGCGATGAAAGGCCGCGCCGCTCGCCATCGAGCGCATCGTGAACACTTGCAGCTTCACGCGCTCGCCGTCCATCTCGGCCCACGACTCGTACCAGTCCACCTGCGCTTCTTGGCCCCAGTCGTAGCTTTGCGGCACGAACGTCTCGCGCTTCTCCAATCCCAACTCGCGCTTGCGCTCTTGAACGTACTGCCGCACCGTGCGCTCGGCCACTTCGCAACTGGTTTCCTCCCGTATCCGGTTCCAGATACGGTGCGCCGTGTGACGCTGCTTACGCGGCGCCTTGCGGTCCTCTTTGAGAATGCGGTCGATGAACCCCACCGCCGGCGCCAGCTTGGCGCGCCGTCGCGCCGGCTTCTTGCGCGGCGGCGGCAGCGCGCTGGCTACCGCCTCGCGCACCATCCGCCGGTGCACGCCCAGCTTGCGCGCCACCCCCTTGATCGTCCCCACGCCGAATTCGTACTCGCGTCGAATCTCTTCGAATAGTTCCACTTTGCTCCTCCAGTCCAATTCGTTCCTCCGTTGCGGGCGATTCCCGCAAACAGAGTATCCGTTGATTGTTCTAGGGGGGCCAAATCAGGGCGCCGAAAGGGGCCAATTCAGAATGCCAAACTCAGTTGAGGGCGGCGTGTTGTACGAATATGTGGTGCTGGTGACGTCGCTGGATGAGGAACTGCAGGGGGTCGCGCAGTTCCGCGACCGCGGGGACGCGGAGAACAACTTTGACGAGCTGAAGAATCAGTGGGGCTGGACGGGATTTACGACGCAGGATTTGAAGCGCAGCCGAGAGATGGCGGGAGTGATCGCGTTGGTCTACAACTGGTGGGGGCTGTTCACGCGCTTGGCGGCGGGGCGCAAGGGCGAAGCGATCACGACGCGGCCGTTGCTGCTGCACGGCATCGCGCGGCGCACGCGGCATGCGCGGCAGACGACGCTGACGATCACGAGTTCGCATGCGAAAACGCGCCAAGTCCGGCGCTCGTTGGAGGCGGCGAGTAAATTCCTCAAACGCGTGGCGGCAACTGCGGAGCAGTTGGGCTCGATCACTCACGTACCGCGACCGCGGGACGCGGAGAACAACTTTGACGAGCTGAAGAATCAGTGGGGCTGGACGGGATTTACGACGCAGGATTTGAAGCGCAGCCGAGAGATGGCGGGAGTGATCGCGTTGGTCTACAACTGGTGGGGGCTGTTCACGCGCTTGGCGGCGGGGCGCAAGGGCGAAGCGATCACGACGCGGCCGTTGCTGCTGCACGGCATCGCGCGGCATGCGCGGCAGACGACGCTGACGATCACGAGTTCGCATGCGAAAACGCGCCAAGTCCGGCGCTCGTTGGAGGCGGCGAGATTCCTCAAACGCGTGGCGGCAACTGCGGAGCAGTTGGGCTCGATCACTCACTGGCGACTGATCCTCAGCTGGATCTTCCGCGATTTCCTCCACGGCCGAGTCGTCGGAACGAACCTCCAACTCGCCGATTACCTCACCTAACTGCCGCTTTTAGGTTGAAGAGTTGGCGCAAGAGCTGTTTCGCCAGGACGAAGGCGTGCGGCGATTGCTAGAAACGCTGATCGAATCGGCGATGCAAGCCGAACGCGAAGAGCATCTCGGAGCTGGGCGTTACGAGCGCAACGCTAGAGCATATTTGATTTAAGTATAGACATTTGTGGTATCGTATCGACGCCGGAAAGGAGGCGAGCGATGCGTGCATATTCAAGAGACTTACGGGATCGAGTGCTGGGTGCGTTGGAGCGCGGGGAGCGACCAACTGATATTGCAAAACGCTATGAGGTGAGCCGCGTGTGGGTCTATCAGGTGCGCAACCGTTTTGAGAAAACAGGTCAGCGAGACAGCCTACGGATGGGCGGTTATCGGCGCTCTCGACTCGCGGACAAGGAGCCGCTCCTGCGTGAATGGATCAAAGAAAAAAAGGACATGACTCTGGCTCAGATGTGTGAGCGTCTGGCCGAGCACGGGATTGAAATCAAGCCTTCGGCCCTTTGGCATCAGCTCAACAAGTGGAACCTGACCTTTAAAAAAAACCCTGCACGCCAGCGAGCAAGAGCGCGACTACGTGCAGGCAGCGCGGCGTGAGTGGGTCGAACAGCAACCAACACTCGACGCTGCCAGGATTGTGTTTCTCGACGAAACCGGAGCCTCGACGAACATGGCGCGGACCCACGGACGCGCACCCAGAGGAGTGCGGTGCATCGCCTCGGTCCCGCATGGACATTGGCAAACCACAACCTTCATCGCCGGCTTGCGAGTGGGGGAAATCAGCGCGCCGATGGTGCTTGACGGACCCATGGACGGCGAAGCATTCCTTGCCTACGTACGCACATTTTTATGCCCGACGCTTACGCCTGGCGACATCGTCATCGCCGATAACCTGTCCAGCCACAAGGTTGTGGGAGTGCGAGAAGCGATCGAGGCCAAAGGCGCAACGATGCGCTATTTACCGCCCTACTCACCGGACTTAAACCCCATCGAAAAGATGTTCTCTAAGCTCAAGGCACTGCTCAGAAAAGCTGCTCGCCGAACTGTTGAGACGCTCTGGGAGGAGATTGGAAAACTCCTCGAAACCATCTCTCCAAGCGAATGCGAGAACTACTTCCGCTCTTGCGGATATGTATATACCTAAATCATATATTCTCTAGCCTTGCCGCGGACGACGGTTGACGGTTGAGTATCCGTACTTGATGGTCGACGCCCGTTACGAGAAAGTGCGGGCGGGCGGGCGGCACGCTCCACACGGAAGCGGTTCTGGTGGTGGCCGGATTCGACGAGCAAGGAGGGCGCGAGATTCTTGATTGGCGCAACGGCGACAGCGAGTCGAGGGAGACAGGGGGATCGGTTTTTCGCGACCTGAAGCAGCGCGGACTCAAGGGAGTGAAGCTCGTAATATCGGACGCGCACAGCGGGATTCGGGCCGCACTGGACAAGCAGCTACAAGGCGTGGCGCGGCAGCGATGTCGGGTGCATTTCAAGCGCGAGATCGGGCGCAAGGTGGCGAGCAAGGAGTATCGCGAAGTGCTGTGTGATCTAGCGGCGGTGTGCGGCGGAGAGGATCGGAAAGAGTGTCCGCGACGGGCGGAGGAGATGGCCCGGAAGTGGGAAGCGAAGAAGCCGAAAGTGGCGGCGATTGGCGTCGACGAACATGAGCGAACGAATGAGGAAGACGATCAAGCAGCGCACGCGAGTGGTGGGGGTATTTCCCAACCGCGCGTCGTGCGAGCGGCTGGTGGGGGCGCTGCTGGCCGAATCGCACGAGCGATGGCAGCTCGCCCAGCGCCCCTATTTCAACATGGAAAATATCGAGGAGGAAATCGAGACGGCAGGCGGTTCCACGAGGTTCTGAAGAGCGCTGGGCTAGAGTAACGACACCCAGCAGCCCGTGGTAAAAGTCACGCAGGCCGCGTTACGCGCCTATTGGGGCGGATTGCGTATTAGACGAGTGCCTCAACGAATCGACAGTCAGAGCGCACCAGGAATCTTTGAACGGCGCGTAACCCTTTGGGCGGCGGGTACTTGCGGCCGTCGGCTTTGTCATTCGTCGGAGACGATCGCCCGGGGCGCCGTCCTCCTCACTCCGCGCTGATTGGGTCACGCTAGCCGCGACACTGGCTTTGTTCTTGCTAGTCATGACGGGGCAGCTGTTTAGTCAAACAACGACAGGCACGATCCATGGGTCCGTCGCGGGCAACGACGAGGTTCGTCTTGCGGATGTGAAGATAACGATCGTCAACGGAGACTCTAACTCCAGTCGATCTGTCGCCTCCGACCGCGCCGGCAACTATCAGATAACCCTGCTTCCACCGGGAGCGTACCGTGTGGAGGCCGAGCTCGAAGGATTCACCAAAGCAATTCGATCGTGAATTCGCCTCCAGGTCGACCAGAAAGCCGTTGTCGACATCGCCCTCGAGGTTGGCTCGCTCAACTTCGAGGTTTCCGTCGTGGCCGACGCTCCGATGACCTACGCTGTCTCGACCGGGGTGGGAACAGTCATTGACAACAGGAAGATCGTTGAGTTGCCGCTCAACGGCCGCGACTTTTTCCAGCTCTCCACCCTCGTGACCGGCGCAGCGCCTCCGGCTGAGAACTCGCAGAACTCGTCCGGCGGCGGGGCAGTGAGCATTAGCGGCGCTCGCGAGCACTCAAATAACTTCTTGCTAGACGGCGTGGACAACAACGACGCGCTAATCAACCAGATCGTGGTGCCGCCTTCGGTTGACTCGATTCAAGAGTTCAAGGTGCAAGCGAGCACGTATAGCGCTGAGTTCGGACGCAGTGCCGGCGGGCAGTTCAACTACGTCACTAAGAGCGGTACGAATTCCCTGCATGTATCGGTGTACGAGTTTCACCGCAATGCCGTCCTCGACGCAAAGAATTTCTTCGACGACCCCAGGCGCGACATTCCGAAGTTCATCCGCAATCAGTTCGGCTCAACACTCGGCGGTCCGATCGTCCGTAAGAAACTATTTGTGTTCGGTAGCTACGAGTGCACGACCCAGCAAAAGGCCCTTACACGCGTCGCCACGGTGCCGCCGCTGGCGTGGCGCAAAGGCGACATTGACCCGGTCACCGGGGTCGACACAGGCCAAATCGTCAATCCGCGCAACCGAGAACCATTTCCTGGAAACATCATTCCAACCTCGATGATCGACCGCGCCGGCGTGGGCATCTTGGACTTCTATCCATCGCCCGAGGACCTCGACACTGCGGGACCGTCAGGAGCAATAGGCGCCGCCGTCGGGCTCAACACCGTTCACCAATTCACCGTAAGGGCTGACCAACAGCTAGGCTCCGATGATCGACTCTTCTACCGCTACAGCATCTCCGACGCAGGCGGCACCAATCCTTTTTACACCGTACAAGGAGCCACCAACGTTCCTGGTTTTGGCAACCGGTTCGAGAAGCGCGGTCAGGGGCTGGCTGTTGGATGGACTTCCGGCCGAAATCTGCTCAACGACTTCCGATTCGGTTACAACCGGTCACGGGTCGTGGTCTTGGATGAGAATTCCGGCAACGACATCTCGACCCAATTGGGAATGCGCGGTCTGAGCGCGGAACCGATCCGCGTCGGCCGTCCTGGCGTGCGCCTGGGGATCACCGATCCCCTTTCAGGTCCGATCAATCTGCCTCAGGGGCGTCTCGATACCACCATTCAGTTCGACGACAGCATGTCGTGGATACGAGGCCGCCATAGCTTCAAGGCCGGCGTCGCCGAAGACACTCGTGACGGTTACTTCCACTAGTTCAGCGCAGGGGTTTAGCACGAGCTCGCGCCGCACCTACTGGGCGACGTCTCCTGCGTCGGGTCGAGAGGCAGCAACCTACAGACCGCCTTGGATCTTAATCAAGGCCCGCCGGGCGGGCCGCCGACCCGCAACCCGGCATTCGGTCCGGCGCTGATCATCACTACCCGCGGCGAGTCATCCTACGATTCTCTTCAGGTTCGCGTCGAACGCAGATTTCGAGGTGGGTTCTCTTTTCTAAGTGCCTACACGGGGTCGCGTAGCCGTGACAACGGGTCGTCGTGGATGGCCCTTTCGAGCGCCTTCCCCGGCCTGCCGCAGAACAGTTTCGACCTCGATGCGGAAGGCGGTCCAAGCGAATTCGACAGCCCACACCGCTGGGTGCTCAGCTACATCTGGGAACTGCCATTCGGAAGAGGTAAACCGCGCCTCAAGGACGGTGGAGCGGTCGCCGCGATTCTCGGGAATTGGCAGCTAGCCGGGATCACAACTTTTCAGACCGGTCGTCCGTTCACCGCCTACTACGGCGCCTCGGCCAACTTCTCCGGCACGAGCAACGGGGTCAACGGAGGTAATGGGTTAGACCGGCCCAATCAAACGGGCGATCCCAATTTGCGCGATCCTGACCCGGCACTGTGGTTCGACCCGGCAGCCTTCACGCCGCCCGATAATTCCTTCGGTGACGTTGGACGCAACACGCTACGCGGAGCCGGAACTCAGAACTTCGACATCGCCTTATATAAGAACGTCAAGTTCACGGAAAGCAAGACGCTGCAGTTTCGAGTAGAACTTTTCAATGCCTTCAACACTCCGCAGTTCTTCCTTCCGATCAACGACCTCACCAGCGCAACCGCCGGCCGCGTACTGGGAGCAGGCGACTCGCGGCAGATCCAGTTCGGGTTGAAGTTCAACTACTGAGATCATTGGTACCGACGGGTGGATTTGAACCACCGACCTCCTGATCCACAATCAGGCGCTCTAACCAACTGAGCTACGTCGGTATTTGCCTAGGGTGGGCGGCCTTCGGAGATACAGACACCCTAGCCTTCTCTCGATTGTAATGGATTCATGCGGGATCTCGGCTGCTCGCGGGCTGGCCGGCTTTTAGCGCCGGTTAGGCCGTTGAGAACACCGCGAAGGCTGCGTCAAGATCCGCAATCAGGTCGTCAGCGTCTTCGAGACCGACCGAGATTCGGATGTCCCCCAGCGAGATGCCAAGGGCCGCGAATTGTTCGGGTGGCAATTCCTTTAGATAGCTGATGGCCGGTGCATAGACTAGGCTTTCGTGTCCGCCCCAGCTCACACCGATTTGGAATACGTCCAAGGCATTGACGAACGATTGGATCCGCGCTAGCTCGTTTGTTGCGAGCTCAAAGCTCATCAGACCACTCGTCCCCGACATCTGCTCGCGAGCGAGAGCGTACTGGGGATGTGATTTCAGCCCGGGGCAGCGCACTAGCTTGACCGCACCATGGCCTTCTAGGTAGGCGGCGACCGTCAGAGCACTTTGCTCGTGTTGCTTCATCCGCAGCGGAAGCGTACGAAGACTGCGCAACAGCAACCATGCTTCGAATGGAGCCATCTTGGCGCCCAGAAGCTCTGCCTCGTCTAACGAAATCGCTCGGATATGTTCATCGCTACCAATAAGGGCCCCGGCCACCAGGTCACTGTGGCCACCCAGGTACTTCGAGACGGAGTGGATTTCGAGGTCGACTCCCATTTCGAGGGGCTTCTGATAAATCGGCGTCGCCCAGCTGTTATCGATCATCGTCGCTATGCCGCGATCTTTCGCCAGGCTTGTGACTGCTTTGATGTCCTGGAGCGAGAAGACCGCGGACGATGGGCTTTCTAAGTAGATCAGTCGCGTGTCGTCTTCGATGGCCTGCTCGAACTCCGCAATGCTTTCTCCCGAAACCGCTGTTGTTCTCAGCCCCATCTTGCGGCTTAGGTATCGATTCAACAGATTGTTGGCCGGGCCGTAGACGTTTTTGATCGTTATCACATGGTCGCGGGCATCGACGAAATGTAAGACTGCGGCGGTGATCGCGGCCATACCCGACGAAAACAGTCTGGCGCTCTCGCCTGACGCCAACGCCGCGAGCTTTTGCTCGACCAGTCTTACGGTAGGGTTCGTGCCGCGTGAGTAAATAGGATTCTCATAGCGGTCGTCAAACGCTTCGTCGATCGCTTGCCAGTCTTCGAACACAAAAAGTGAATTCTGGTAGAGCGGCGGAACGACGGCGCCCGCGTGCCCGGCACGATCTTCGGCGTAATGGGCGAGCAGCGTCGCTGGTTTTCTTGGGGACTTCATACGTCATCGACCTCGTGATAAAAACATCCCACGCCAAGGATCGCGAGCGCCGGAGCGACTGCCATGTTGATTAGCGAAAGCAACTGCCAGCGGGCATAGTCTTCGTATGCGACACCGAGAGTCGCGACCATGAACACGGCGGTTGTCGTCCAAGGAACTTGGCTTTCGATCATCGTGCCCCAGTCTTCGATTGAGCGGGAAAGAACTTTTCTAGGGATTTGCAGCGCATCGAAGCGACTCCTCAGCGCGTCGCCAACGATGAAGCTGGTCGCGTATTGATTCGACGTAAGAGCGTTGACGATGGCCGATGCGCCGAGTGCGGACAAGATTGTGGCGCGGCGGCTCGCGGCGAAGCTAAGGAGCCGCTCAACTACCGTCGGCATCGCGTCGATCACATCGAGAACACCTACGAAGAAGAACACGAGGAAGGCAATAAAAATTGGCTCCGACATCGAGTAGAGCCCGCCGCGCTCTAGTAGTTGAACGGCCTCGACGGGCATCGACGTTACCCAGTCGATCATGCTCACCTCAAAGCCCCTTGTGAGTCCGTCGAAAACGCTCCCAAAAGAAAAACACTGGGTCGACAAGGCAAGAACACAAGCCGTCACAACGGAGGCCAACAGAGTGGGTATAGGTGGCAGCCGTCGAGGAGAACCGTAGAGCACGACCGCGGGCGGAAGTAACAGCAGCACGTTGAAGTGATAGATATCTTGCAACGAATTGAGCAGCGGTTGAGCGCCGGCAAGACCCGATGCCGCGGCCGTTGGAAGATGTGTGAACCCTAAGAC
>CBDBHI010000014.1:0-79909 GCA_965205595.1 Bryobacterales bacterium
ATGAAAGCCACTTACAATATGCTCGTCACAGTCGCGGCCACAACGCTCGCGACCCCGATGATGGCCTCGGCGCAGGCGCTTGACAAGTATTCAGGCGCGGCAATCGGCGCCGGAATCATCGTTGTCGGAGCCGGTCTCGGCATTGGCAAGTTTACCGCCGCCGCCGTCGAGAGTATCGCTCGCCAGCCGCAGGCCGCCGAAGAAATCAAGAGCGCCTTCCAGCTGCCGCTCTTCCTGCTCGAAGGCGTTGCGGTAATCGGCCTTGGCGCCGCATTCGTCGCGCTGTTGTTCTAGTTCACTCGGGGGTCCGGAACAATGGCCGGCGAAAGTGCATTACTAAAATTCGAACCAGGTCTGATGATCTGGACGGTGGTGACGTTCGTGTTCACGTTCGTCGCCCTGCGTCTAATTGCCTGGAAGCCAATTCTCGGAGCTCTCGACGAGCGTGAGGGTCGCATCAAGGACTCGCTCGAGAAAGCTGAGCAGGCAGGCAGGGAAGCCGAAGCGGCGATCGCGGTGAGAACAAGACTCGCATGGACGCGGCTCTGCGCAAATCCGAAGAACTCGTCGTGGCAGCCAAGCAGGAAGCCGAGCAGGTCCGCACCAAAATGGTGGACGAAGCTCGCGCCGAGTCGAAGAAGATTGTCGATCAGGGTGTTAGGCGCATCGAGGCGGAACAGCGCGCGGCTGTCGCTGAGATCCGTAAGGAAACCGCTGCTCTGGCGATTCAAGCGGCCGAGCGGATTCTTAAGAAGAACCTCGACGCACCAGAGCAGCGCCGCATCGTCGATGATTTCCTCGGTGAGTTGCCCGACGGACCGGTTAATTAGTCCGGTTCGACGCGGTGGCATGGGCGAATGTCGGCGCGTCGTCGACGTTGAATCCTAGGGTTGCAGCCTAGGCTAATACAAACGCCACCCCCGCTGGGGGTTCAAGAGCGTGGCGCCGACAATGTGAAAACGGGGAAAAGCCCGATTCCAGAGCGTCGACTTTTTGTCCGCGGCTTAGCACCTCGCCTATTCGCTGATGCTTAGCTGGGGTAGGCTCGTTGGATAGGGCATATGGCCCACCGCATGCCCCCTCTACGCGGGCGCGACTGGTGCAACCGTTTATCTCTCAACCAGTTGCATCTACTATTACTGACCTACGACCACCCGCACTACGTATTCTTAATTGTATGACTAGGGTTAGGGGCGGATCGCTACTACGGACGGGCTATTTCACAATTCGAAGTGGCACAGGGTCTCTGCATGGACGCCCTCTGTCGAATATTGAATTATGCAGTGTCTGCTCTGCCACGAGAAGATCCCCCGGCTGCGCTCTTGGACCACTAAGTCGGAGTTCTGCTGCGACGAGCATGGGGCAATGTATAAGAAGCAGACGCTCGAGCGTCTGCTGACTGAACAGACCTCCTCGCCTTCGAGCCAGGCCGCGGAGCCGGTCAATCCGTTTTTCGTTCCAACGGCGCAATCTACAACGGCCGTAGATACGCTGGAAAGCGAAAACGTGGCCCCGGCGCTAGAGTTCGATGACAGCTTCGGCGACGCCCATGGCGAGCCGCCGTTTGCCGCTCCGAACGTGGAACCGCTGCCGCCGATCGAGCCGAGTGACGCCGCTGGGCAATTTAGTCAGCAGCCGGCGCAGAGCCTCGAATCGCTCGGAAAATCGGCGGCTGAGACGGAGCCCGATTGGGGTGACCCGGAGCGGGCACTCGAAGAGTTGTGGAAGTCTACTGGAGGCCTAGATCCAATCTCGCCCGACTCGGGCTCGTATGAGGTGGGTCTTTCCGAATCCGCTGACCTCTAGAACTTGACCGGCCCCGCGGCCCATCTAGACATCCCGCTAGACCGCTTCGAGCGCCCGGCGATCGAGTTGCCAGCGGCGAGTGCGGACGAGCTGGATCTGCCGCCGATCGACAGCGGCTCATCTTCATACGGGGGCCACGCGGTAGAATCCCAATCGGCGGAAGACGCTCTGGCGGCGTTGCGGAATATTGCCTCGAAGCCGCGGGACAACCAGGTGCGAGATGAGCGCGACAGCGGGTCCAGTGACCAGCTTGGATTGGAGTCCGGCGCTGAGGGTGACGAAGAGGCGATCGACAGCTTGCTGGGGCGTCTCGCAGAGAATGGCGCGCCATTGCCCCCGCTCGAACTCGAGGAGGAGGTGGCAGCTGCTCCGCCAGAGCCGTTCGCACCGACGGATAGTGAGGTCGAGCTGGTAGGAGAGACGACGACCGAGCCGCCCGTCGCTCAAATCGAACCCACGATCTCTGAGGACTTCGTTGTCCCGGAGCCAGAACCAGAGCTGGAGTCAGAACCGGATCCACTCGCTGTTCAATCTCAGACTGACAACGACGAGACACTAGACAACTTTGAGCAGATGCTCGCCGAGACCGGGCTCGAATTCGGGTCGGACACCGACGAGGCGGACTTATATTATTCCGCGATCGCGCCCAAGGAGCCGATTATCGAGCCCGAAGTTGCCGAACCAACGGACCCAGCGATTTTTGACGTCGAAGCCGCGTCACTTCCCGAAGAGCCAGCGTTGGAATCTAGTATCGAAGACGTGTCCGAAGTTGCCGACGAGCTCGACGAACCTATCGCGGTCGAGGTTTCCGCGACGCCCGAGATCCCCGACCTCACTGATGCACTCGGAACTCTCACCGAAGCGATCGTAGCCTCTGACGACGCCGAACCCGCCGAAACTGCTAACGTTCTTGCCTTCCCGGGTCCGGAGTCAAGCACCACCGAGGCCGTGCAGGAAGAAGTTCAAGTTCTTAGCGACAAGACCGAACGTAAGCCCGAAAAATCCGCGCGCAGCAAGAAGCGAACGAGCAGGGCGGATAAAAAAGATCGGCCGAACGTGCCAACGACCTCAGGTCTCGTCGACATGCGCGGAAGTAAATCCCTACGCTACAAACCTGAGTTCAAGATGCTTGCGGTCCATCCTGGGATTCGCTCGATTGAGAGCGAAGAAGCTATCGTGGAATTGACCAGCGGTGAGACGAAGCGCCGCGTCAGCGCGGTTGCTTACCTGAAGCCATCGACTGTCGCATTGTGGCGACAATCGTTCAGTGCGAGCGAAGAGCTGATTGCAGCGCTCACTGCGCGTCAACCGAGCGAATTCGAGCTCGACCTGCCACTTGCGGAATGGTCGCACACAAAGCCCGTACCGAGCTTGCCGCGTCTTGTCCAATACAAGATGAGCCTGAAGGGAGGGGTGATTCCAACACAAGATGAGCCTGGAGGTAATTTGGGCAAGGTCGATTAGGAACAGGCAAACTGCGGGCGATGGGAGTCGCCGTGCAGCAAGCCGAATCAGTGAGTCTCGATGAGATCGAGAGTTTTCTCGACGGGTGTGGGTCCGTCGAGTTCCAGGCCGGAAGTCGAGCGGATAAATACGCGCTCGTCGAAGGCGTCCTGAAGAGGCATCATTATGCCGACCAGAAGCGCTCGGTTAAAGGATTGTTGAGACGCTTCCTGAGCAAGCTAACCGGCTTAAGCCGCGCCCAATTGACTCGCCTCATCGGGCAGTTTTTGCGCGAAAAGTGCGTTCGGCCGACAGCCTATCGAAGGCGCCGCTTCCCCACCAAGTACAGCCGCGCCGACATCGTTCTCCTGGCGCATGTCGACCAAGTACAGCAACGTCTCTCCGGGCCGGCGACGCGTCGCATTCTCCAGCGCGAGTTCCAAATCTACAACCGCAAGGAGTTCGAACGCCTTGCCGAACTGTCGGTGGGACACCTCTACAACTTGCGCAAACGCGCCGTCTACCGGCGACACAGTTTGCATCTCGACAAGACTCGACCGACACCCGTGGCGATCGGCGAACGCCGCCAACCCGAGCCGCGAGGACGTCCGGGCTACCTGCGCATCGACACCGTGCACTCGCCCGAACAGGAAGGTGAAAAAGGCGCCTACAGCATCAACGTGGTCGACGAAGTGACGCAGTGGCAGGCCGTCGGCTGCGTCCAACGCATCAACGAAAACCACCTCATTCCCTTGCTGGAAGGCCTTTTGGAACAATTTCCATTTATCGTTCGCGGCTTTCACTCCGACAATGGCAGCGAATTCGTCAACCATCAAACCGCTAAACTGCTCGAGAAGTTGCGAATTGAATTTACGAAGTCTCGCGCGCGCCGTTCGAACGACAATGCCTTGGTCGAAACCAAGAACGGCGCGGTGGTGCGCAAGTGGATGGGCTACCAGTTTTTGCCCTCGGAAGCGACGCAGGCGATCGACACCTTCTACCGCCAGTGGCTCAACCCGTACTTGAATTTTCATCGCCCATGCGCTTTCGCCAGCGAGCGCCGAGACCGCCGCGGCAAGTTGCGCAAGGTGTACGCCGAGTGGAGCACGCCGTGGGAAAAGCTGCTCAGCCTGCCCGCCGAGCAGCGCGGCCTGCGCGCGGATCGCTCGCTCAAGAAGCTCCAAGCGCGAGCGGACACTTGTTCCGACACCGAGTTTGCCGAGCAACTCGACGCTCAGCGCAACGAACTGCAACGCGTCTGCAAAGACCTCGCGATCTGCTGGCGCACGCGCTAGACAACGCCCCGACCCGAGGCGTTGTCGGCTCCTCCGGCCCACGTCCGAAGACGGCCGTGGGGTCTCGCCTGGGATGGCTGCAAAGGGGGACTGGGGCTGCCGCCCCTTCCCCCTTATGCAATCCCCCTCACCCCGCCCTACGAAGCCACAAATAGCTGTAGCCGCCGACCTCAACTCACGCTATAATCCCCCTCACCCCGCAGCTGCTTCGCCTCTCTCCTTCAGGCTCATCTTTCAATTGGAAAAGAGGCAACGCTTTACCCGTGAAGAGAATGAGATCGACCCGACGCATGGAACCGCGGTTTAGTTGCTCGATGAAGCCCCTTAAGTTTTCTTCGGCGATGCGCTCGGGCAGGAAGGAGGCCCAGCGTTCGAGCAGGGCGAGAGTCCGCATGCTCATCGCGATGCCTCGGGTTCGAGGCGGAACAATCGAGAGACGGTCTCACGATGAGCCGCCGCGGACGATGCGCCCTCGCCGGTCAACTCGTAGTAGCGTCGCGGCCGACCACCGGTTTCGCTAACAGGCTCACCCTTATAACTGCGAACGAGCCCGTCGCGCTCAAGTGACCGCAGCGCCGGATAGACACTTCCGTGTAAGAGTTTGAGCTGCCCTTGGATAGCCTGCTCGACGCGGTCGATCAGCTCCAGGCCATAGCTTGGGCCTTCGATCAGTGCTTGCAAAAGGGCGGCGGCGTTGACTGGAGCGTCCACGCAGACGTAATGTCAAATTTTGATAATTTGATAATATGTCAACCCTTAGCGGCGCATGTCGGCTTCGATGCGCAGTAGCCGGTTGTATTTAGACAGCCGCTCCGAGCGCGTGATCGAGCCGACTTTGATTTGGCCCGCCCCTGACGCCACTGCTAGGTCAGCTAGGAACGTGTCTTCCGTTTCACCGGAACGCGCTGACACCACGGCTTTGAAGCCGGCTTCGCGTGAGCGGTCGATCACCTGAAATGTCTCGCTCAGGGTGCCGATTTGGTTCATCTTTACCAGTACGGCGTTGGCGGCTCGCTCTTCGATGGCGCGCTCGAGCCGTGCTGGATTCGTCACCAGAAAATCGTCGCCAATGAGCGAGCACTGCGCACCGATGAGTTCCGTAGCCCGTCTCCAGCCATCCCAGTCATCTTCAGCGAGCCCGTCTTCAATGGAGACAATCGGGAACTTTTCGATCCAGCGACCGTAGATCTGGATCAGCTGGTCGGCGGTCACAACTCGTCGCTCGCTTTCGAGGTGATACTTGCCGCCGCGATAGAAGTGCGACGCGGCGACGTCGATCGCGATCGAAATCTGCGCTCCCGGGACGTACCCCGCGCCTTCAATCGCGCGGATCATGTATTCAAGCGCTGCTTCGTTCGATTTGAGATGCGGCCCCCAGCCTCCTTCGTCCGCCACGCCGGTCAATGTGTATCCGTCGCGGTCGAGAACCTCAGCCATCGTGCGGTGGATGCGAACTGTCGCCTCCAGCGCTTCGCTGAGACTCGCGAAACCGTGCGGGATTGCCAGAAAATCTTGGAATTCAATCTGTTTCCCGGCGTGCAGCCCGCCCGAAAGAATATTGATCATGGGGATTGGCAGCTTGGCATCGCGCGTACCCTTGAGGTGAATCCAAAGGTCAACGCCGCGAGCCAGAGCGACGGCGCGAGCGATAGCGCACGAGACCCCAAGTATTGCGTTTGCGCCGAGGTTCGACTTGTTCTCGGTGCCGTCGAGTTCGATCATGCGCTCATCTAGACGGTCTTGATACTCGATGCCGGTTCCGCGTAGAGCTTCGAATAATGGACCGTTGACGTTGGCAACAGCCTTCGAGACGGCCCTGCCTTGATGGCCGCCGCCCAGTCCGTCGCGCAATTCGAGGGCTTCGTGGCGTCCCGTCGAGGCGCCGGAGGGCACCTGCGCCGAGGCGCTCGTTCCGTCTGATAGCCGCGCTTCGACCTCGAGTGTCGGGTTGCCACGCGAGTCGAGGATCTGTAGCGCCGAGAGGGCTGTGAGCTTGAGTGCCATTGAGTCCAGGCTAGCAACGACTTATCGGACACCCCGCCGTCTTACTGCAGGCCATAGAATATGAACATGTCAACGAATTCGGAGTGACTCGACGATCTTTCGTGGCCAGCGCCACCGCGGCAACCACGGCAGTCCGCGCGCTGACCGCCAAAAGCGCCGCGCGCGTGATTGGAGCGAACGACCGCTTGCACGTTGGAGTGATCGGTGCCGGCGGCAACGCCAATGGCCACATGCGCGCCCTGAAGACGTGGCGGACGGCCACAACGTCGAGATTAACGCTGTATGTGACCTCTACGACAAGCGCCGCGAGGCAGCGGCTGAATTCACCGGCGGTCGGCCCTATAAGGAATACCGGCGGCTGCTCGAAAATCCGGATCTCGACTACGTGACGATCTCGGTCCCGGAGCACTGGCACGCGCAGATCACTCTCGATGCAGCCGATCAGGGTCTGCACATTTACTGCGAAAAACCGCTGACGTACTCCATTGAAGAAGGCGTCGAAGTCGTCAAGAAGATCAAGCAGACCGGCGTAGTCTTGCAGTGCGGCATCCAGGGAATGTCCGACGACTCCTATGAGGCCGCCGGACGGTACATCAAAGACGGCAAAATCGGCCAGGTGGTGATGGCTCAGATCGACTACTCTCGCAACCACGCCGATGACATGTGGGCAAAGGAGCACGAGCCCGATTGCCAACCGGGCGTGAATCTTGACTGGAAGACGTTCCTAGGCAAAGCGAAAAAGCGCCGCTGGGAGCCCGACCGCTTCTTCGCGTGGCGACGCTACTGGGACTACTCAGGCGGAATCGCAACCGATCTGTTTGTCCACCGGCTTGCGCGCATCGTCAGGGCGTGCGGGCTCACGACCCCCAGCCGCGTAGTCGCGACCGGTGGCCAGTACGTCTTCAACAAGACCGGCGCGGAAGTGCCCGACACGTTCAATGCGATGCTTGAGTACCCCGAGGTCAACGTCATTCTGGTGTCATCGATGGCCAACCAGGCGAAGATTCGCCACATCATTCGCGGACGCAAGGGAACGATTGAGTTTACGAAGGAAGGCTTCTTTGTCGAGCCGGAAGGCCTGTATAGAGAAGAAGTAAAACCTTTCGTGCACGAGAAATCCGGCGGCGAAGACATGGTGCTGCACCACCACAACCTGCACAATGCGATCCGAACCGGCGAGGCGTTAAAGTGCGACGTCGAGATGGGATTCAACGTCTCGATGGCGTGCCAGATGGCGGTCGAGTCGTTTCGAATGAAGAAGTCGCTGAGCTGGGATCGCCGGCGTAAGCGGGTTGTGAAAACTTAGTACGCCTAGACGCCGAAGTTTTCATCAGAAGAGCCTGCGCGATCGGCCTGGCTGGTTTCGCGCAACTGGCGGAACATTTCCTCAACCTCGCGCTCATCTTCTTCCCTCAGCAACCGGGGCCGTTGAGCTGGTTGCAACTGCGTGGCTGCTCGGATCGGAGCCGTTTCGCCCCAGAACTCGCCATACGGTTCGCCATCTATCGTGGCGTCGCGCGATTTTCGCCTGATTTTCTGCAATAAGCGTTCAGACGAACGAACATCGCCGGGGTGGATCAAACGGATCTTCCGGCCGTCGTGGAGCCTGAGTCGAACGATCAATGGTGAGTGCCAACCGGTGGTTTCGATAGCGCCAATTTCGTACCAGCGGATGGTCTTACCGCCGACGGTGAGGCTGGCCGCCTCGACCTCAATGACGGGGCGCGTCCACAAGTAGTACAGCAACGCGGCGCTGAGAGCGAACAGCAGCGCGGTAAGCAGTGAAGCGGGCACGAAAACGCCGTAGACGGAGCAGACCACAGCCAATGCCGACGCGATAACGCTGCCTAAGCGGTACTGCTGGAGTGGCACGAAGCGTTCCATGAGTTACGGCTCATGCATCAGACTAGCGGGCGGGGCCGCCGGGGTCAACCGGGTCTTGGCCCTACAACTTACCATCTTCGTACTAGCCCAAACGGTCCATTAATTCGCCGCGTAGGGTCGGGCGACCTTGTCGTTGAGTCTTAGGCCGAGGTCGACCGTCGTGAATTGGCGCCGGCGGGGTCCAACATGCCACGGCTGTAGCGACGGGGGGCCGCTCTTCGGTTCTTGATGATTTCACGGCGTCGCGTTCGACGCCTATCGCAGGCAATCGCGCCCCCACGAAGCGGTGCTCTACCCGGATTCAAGCCTTCCGCCGATTCAAGTATGAGGGCGAAGCGTGTCAATCGAAGTTTCAAACGGAACCAAAGGCCGAAGTGTAACCGAGTACGACCTGGTAGTAATCGGGAGTGGTCCCGCGGGTCAGAAGGCGGCGATCGCGGCGGCGACGCTGAACAAGAAGGTCGCCGTAGGGGAGCGGAATTTCAAGCTCGGCAGGTCGTGTCTGCACCAGGGCACGATTCCGAGCAAGACGCTTCGTGAAGCTGTTTCGTACCTGAGTGGCGTCGGGCAGCGTGACCTCTATGGCTCGGCGCATCGCGTGAAAGAGCAGATTACGATCGAAGACCTGAGCTTTAGAACGCAGCGAGTAGTCGAGCGCGAAGTCAATACGATTCGCGACCAGCTCATTCGCAACTATGTCGACGTGATCGCCGGATCAGGCTGTTTCGTAGACGACCACAAGCTGCTGGTCACCAATCCGGAAGGGAATCGGATTTTACGGGCGGACAAGTTCATCGTGGCGGTCGGCTCTCGACCGGTACGCCCCGAAGGTGTCGAATTCGACGACAGGCGGATTGTCGATAGCGACGGGCTGCTTAGCCTCGACCGCGTACCGCGTTCGATAATTTTCGTTGGAGCCGGCATAGTCGGCTGCGAGTACGCCACGATCTTCCGCACGATGGGTGTGCGCGTGACACTGGTCGACGGACGCCATCGGCCATTGGAATTTGTCGATGACGAGATTGAAGACGCGCTTTACTACCACATGCGCGACGAAGGGATTGGCCTGCGATTTGGCGAGACGGTTTCGTCGGTAAAAATGACCGACGACGACAAAGTCTTGGTCACCACCGAAAGCGGCAAGCACTTGTCCAGCGAAGCCCTGATGTTTGCCGCGGGCCGCGAAGGCTGTTCGAAGTCATTGAATCTTGAAGCGGTTGGCATCGAGACGGACGCGCGCGACCGTATCAGCGTTAACAGTCACTACCAAACGTCGGTCGACAACATTTATGCCGTCGGCGATGTCATTGGCTTCCCCAGCCTGGCATCAACGTCGATGGAACAGCGCCGGCTAGCGGCTGAGCACGCCTTCGGTGGCGGAAACGGGGTTCTCTCGTCTCAATTGCCCTACGGCGTTTACACGATCCCCGAGATCGCGATGATAGGCCCAAGCGAAGAAGATTTGACACGAGATTCAGTTCCGTACGAATCGGGGACGGCACGCTTTCGCGAGCTAGCGAGGGCGCACATTAACGGCGGGCAGAACGGCATCTTGAAGATCATGTTTGGGAGTGATTCGCGCAAACTCTTGGCAGTGCACATTCTCGGGCACGGAGCCACGGAGCTGATTCACATCGGCCAGGCAGTGATCGACCACGGCGGCACCGTTGACTACTTACGGGATGCGGTGTTTAACTACCCGACGCTCGCCGAAGCCTACAAAATCGCGGCACTCGACGGCTTAAACAAACTCTAGCGGCTAGTCCTCGAGCGCCGAACGCAGTTTATCCGCGAATTCTCCGTCGGTCGTCTGCGCCGCGGATTCAAAGTCCAGAGTCGGGGCTTGCGCCGGCAGCGCTGGAGGCTTCTCGACGGGAGGTGCCTGTACCTCGGCTGGCGTCTCCGCCAAGTAAGACTCCTTGCGGAGCACCATCCGCTCGAGCGCCGGGTTGAACCGGCTCCAGGTGGCTTCGGGGATCATTTCCGCGAGTCCCGCGCGCATGCTTTCGAGCTTCGAATCGAGATCGTCGATGTACGAAAGCGCAAGAGCCTCGGGAAACATCGGCAGTTTCGGTGAGCCAAAACTCGTACCTGCCGTGATGACTCAACAGCATGTGCTGCACCAGAACCTTCAGCTTCGGCGGGAAGTTCTCGAGCTGCTCGCATTTCCGGTCAACCATCGAGACCACCATGGTGATGTGACCGAGTAGCTGGCCATCGTCCGTGTAGTAAAACGACCGCTCGTACCCGAGCTCGAAAATCTTTCCGAGATCGTGCAACAGCACTCCCGTTTGCAGCAGATCGCGGTCGAGATAGGAATAGTTTGAAGCGACCAGCCGAGCCAAATTCAACAGACTCATGACGTGCTCGAGAAGCCCGCCGATAAATCCGTGATGCATCGATTTCGCGGCCGGTGCCTTGCGGAAGCGCGCCGCGGTCTCGGGGTCGTCAAAGAACTCGCGCATCAAGCGTTTGAGGTCTTCGTTTTCGAAGCCGTCGATTGTCGCCAGAAGCTCGGCGAACATCTCGTCGATGTTACGGTCGGTATGGGGAATGAAATCCGCTAGGTCGACTTCACTCTCGGCGGCGACGCGCAGTTTGTGGATGATGATCTGTGCTTGGTCGCGGAAGACTTGCACCGCGCCCCTGATCTTTATGAAATCGTCTTGCTCGAAACTGTCCGCAATTTCGTCGACGCCATCCCACATCTTCGCTTCAATTTGGCCACTGCGATCGGCCAGCCGTAGCGACAGAAAAGGTTCGCCGTTTTGCTTTTTGAAGCGGACCTCTTTTGACTGGACAAGAAAAAAGCTGGTGACCCGCTCGTTGGGTTCAAGGCCAGAGACGAAGGATTCCTTCACTAGGCACGCTCGTGCACTACTGGCCGCTAGCCGAGTCGGCGCCGTCTGTCCCTGCTGTCTCGCCTGAATCGCCGCCGGATTTGTCACCACCTCCACCGGGTAAGGGGATCACCCACAACAGGCGCCGCTTCTTTTTCCTATTAACGACCTCGTCACGGGTGGTGGTGACCGGAGCAAGTTTAGCTGGATCACTCCAGGACGTGTCGATACCCTCGACGGCGCCTGAGTCGGAGTAGCCGGGCCGAATCTCGATGTAGGCGCGCTCGCGAAGCTCGGAGAGGTATGTGCGGATGGCGGGAGAATATTTTGGGGCGCCGATAACGTTGCGAATTTCCTCTTCGACTTCTTCGAGCTCAGCAAGCCCTTCACGGAAGACCTGGTCGACCCGCAAGATGAGCAGCCCGTTGGGCACCTCGATCAAATCGGTGATCGATCCGCGGCTGTTGTCGAAGACGGCGTCCTCAATTTCTTTGCGCAGCATCCCGCGGCGGTAGATGCCGATGTCGCCGCCCTGCTCTTTAGTCGCTAGATCTTCTGAGAAGCGGGTCGCCATTTCGTAGAACGGTTCGCCGCGCTGCACGCGCTCTAAGACTTCCCCAGCCTGTTTGCGGGTGGCTTCCTGTGCTGCTCCATCTTTACCCGCTAGCTCGAAGAAAATCTGGCTGATGCGGACACCCTCCGAGCGGACGTACTCGTCCTTGTGTTCGTTGTAGTACTCCTCGATTTCCTCGCGCGAGATGATAATTCGGCCGGCTACCTCTTGGCCGAGCACGGATTGCGAGAGGAAATTATCGCTCATGCGGTCGAGCAAATCTTCGGCGGGCTCACCGGTGCGCTCAAAGATCCAATCTTCGAACTCGTCGACGGTCTCGATCTCGTTTTGCCTCATGATCTCGTCGCGCTGATTCAGTACCTGCGCCTCAACGCTGACGCCCAGGTCGTTACCTTTTTGGATCAGCAGGCGCTGGTCGATCATGTCGCGCAAGATGTTCGTCTCACGCTCGGCAATCGCACTTTCTTTAGCGTTCTCGGCGATCTCTTCGTTCCTGATCACGTCGGACCGGATGTCGCCCGCGAAGCGGTCGTACTCCGAACGCAAAACGATATCGCCATTGACCTTAACGATTATTTCCTCAATAATCACGACGTCGCCGATCAGGGGCGTCGCGACGGTCAGCATGAGGACAACAAAAAACCAACCCATCCGTCTCATAAGCTCTCTTAAGATTATCTTCGCACCAACACGGTGAAACGTGCCCGCCGAATTGTACTTTCCCACCGAGGGGTCGTGTACGCTGGTGCGGGATGATTGCCCCACACCTAACTATTGCCGCCCTTTTGATTTTGACCGCTGGGACGCTTGTCGCGCAACCGTATGACCTTCTACTGCGTGGGGGGTATCTGATCGATCCTAAAAATGAGATCGCCGGGCATCGCGATATAGCGGTTCGAGATGGCAGGGTTGCGGCGGTCGAATATTCGATCGCCGCGGAAAAGGCCGCGCAAGTTGTCGACGTCAGCGGTCTATTTGTCAGTCCCGGGATAATCGATATTCACACGCACTTATTCACGACTACGAATATCCCGGGTGCATGGGCGGGGGAATTGAGTGTTCGGCCCGACAGCTATAGCTTCCGCACGGGCGTGACTACGATGGTCGACGCGGGCAGCTCTGGATGGCGAAATTTTGAGGACTTTCGCCATACGGTCATTGACCGCGCGGCGACGCGAGTGTTCGCGCTGATCAATATCTCGGGCTTCGGAATGATTACCGACATCACGGAGCAGGGTGACTTCAACGCCGCGGAAGTCGTTCGTCTGGCGAAGAAGCATGGCGACGTAGTCGTTGGAGTGAAGTCCGCGCATTACCGCGGCCCCGATTGGGGCTCGGTCGACAGCGCCGTCGATGCGGGCCGCGACGGCGGTCTTCCCGTGATGGTGGACTTTGGATATTTCCTACCGCAAAGACCGTTCTGGGAACTAGTGGGCGAGCACCTGCGAGCGGGCGACATGCCAACCCATTGTTTTCGCGGTCCTGTCCCTTGGGTCGATGCGGAGGGCAAGCTGTATGACTATCTGTGGCAAGCCAAGGAGCGGGGCATTAAGTTTGACGTTGGCCATGGCGGCGGCAGTTTTGTGTTTCGCAACGCCGCTCCAGCGATCGCGCAGGGTTTCTTCCCCGACTCCATCTCGACCGACCTGCACACCGGCAGCATGAACAACGCAATGATGGATATGCCAACGCTGATGTAGAAGTTCTTGGCGCTCGGCATGCCGTTAGCCAAAGTTATTGAGGCTTCTAGTTGGAATCCCGCGCAGCAAATCGGCCATGACGAGCTCGGCCACCTGAGCGTCGGAGCAATCGCGGACGTCGCCGTCTTCCGTTTGGATGCCGGAAACTTCCGCTTTCGCGACGCCCAGGGCCGGTCAGTGAATGCCAGTCAGCGACTTTCAGCCGAGCTAACGCTGAAAGATGGCGCGGTCGTGTGGGACTGGAATTCGCGTAGCGGGGTTGACTACGAGTCACTCGGTACACGCTACGGTATTCGCGATGTGGAGAGCCTGTTGACGCCGCCGTAGTAACTAGCCCGTGTTTCTCACCACCTGAGGGCGAAAGCCCGCGATAGGTGCGCCACTACTTCGTTGCGCTTGATCGCGAGTGCTCGACGGACTGTCAAGTACGCCTCCGCGCGCCGACCGTCACCCGCCTCGTATTGACGCACCTCTCACGCACTTTCTCTCGCCACGAGGTGAGAAATGCGGGCTGGGTCGAGGCACTCGTAACAGATACAATACGCGGAATGAACGATTCCATGATCGAGCGTCGAAGGTTTTTGCAGATCGGTGGCGCGGTCGGTGCCTGGGTGTCCGCCGGCTGCGGCTCGCAACAACCCGAACCTCGGCTAAAGCGGCCCAACATCATCATGATCATGTCGGACGACATCGGCTACTCGGACCTGGGCTGCTATGGCGGGGAGATCGAAACACCTAACCTTGATCGTCTCGCCGGCGGCGGACTGCGATTCACGCGCTACTACACCAACAACATGTGTGTTCCCACGCGTGCCTCGCTGATGAGCGGCTGCTACACAACCAAGGCGGTGCACCCGCAAGGAACGATCTCGACCCAGGTTGTTACCGCGGCCGAGGCACTAGGCGCCGCCGGTTACTCAACGTATATCAGTGGGAAGTGGCACCTTTCGAAAGAGGGTGACGCCGGCAACCTGCCGTGCCAACGAGGCTTCGATGAATTTTTCGGCACGGTTATTGGCGCCGGAAGCTTCTACTCCCCAGCGACACTGATGCGCAACAACGACTCTGCCGAGCATCTCTTCGAACCCGACGATTTCTACTACACAGACGAAATTACCAATTACGCGCTTGATTTCATGGCCGACGGAATAGCGAAGGAAGCACCGTTCTTCCTCTATGCCTCTTACACTGCGGCGCACTGGCCTTTGCACGCCGACGAAGAAGACATCGAGCCCTACAAGGGTAAGTATGCCCTCGGGTGGGACGAGTTGCGCCTCGAGCGCCACGCGCGCATGAAAGAGCTGGGCGTGATCAATCCCGACTGGGAGTTATCACCGCGAAACCCTGAAGTGCCTGCATGGGAGGACGAGGCTCACAAGGGTTGGCAGCAACGGCGCATGGAAGTTTATGCCGCCCAGATCACGCGAATGGACCGCGGCATCGGACGCTTACTGAATGCCCTGGAGGCCGCGGGCGAAGCTGAAAATACTTTGATCATGTTCCAAGTCGACAATGGCGGCTGCCATGTGGAATACACCACCGATCGCACAGGAGTGTTTCTGAAACAAACCGCCCGCGATGGAACGCCCATGATTCCCGGCAACATTCCCGGCGTCATGCCCGGCCCCGAACATACGTTCCAAAGCTACGGCTACGGCTGGGCCAATGTTTCTAACACCCCGTTTCGCCTCTTCAAACAGCATGATCACGAGGGTGGAATTGTCGTTCCGCTGATTGCGAAATGGCCGGGAGTGATTCAACAGACCGGGGAGCTGACCGACCAGTTGGCACACGTCATTGACTTGATGCCCACATTTCTCGACGCCGCGAACGTTGAGCACCCGACTGAATTTGAAGGCCGGGCTATCGTCGCGGCTGACGGCGACAGCCTCATGCCAGTATTCCTTGGTCAGCAACGCGCCGCTCACAAGACGCTCTTTTGGGACTGGAGCCACGGCCGTGCGGTGCGCCAAGATCGCTGGAAGCTCGTCGGCGTGGACGACAAGCCATGGGAGCTCTACGACATCGAGGCCGATGGCACGGAATTGCATGACTTGGCGGCCGTGCACCCAGACCGCGTCAATGCCATGGAAGACCTATGGAATACGTGGGCGGCGGACAGGGGTTCTATACCCGCGTAAGGCGATTACCTACAGAAAACCACTGATAACAACGGTATAATCAACGCAAACCCGGCAAGAGCATTCGCTGCCTCGAAGTCGGGTCCAACTGATTAATGACCAGCATCGTTTACCTAGGGGTTCTTGCATTTGTAGTCTGCTTCGTGACAACCCCACTGGTTAGAAATCTTACGCGCAAGCTAGGGTTTCTCGATCATCCAGACCGCCAGCGTAAGTTCCATCCGACACCCGTTCCGCGGCTCGGCGGCGTTGCGATCGCGTTTTCGTGGGTCACGGCGCTTGGAGTGTTCGCATACTTCGTTCCCGCGCAATCGACTGTTCTACTATCCGCACTGGACAAGATCTCGATGATCTTGCCGGCTGCCGCCCTGATATTTGCAATCGGAGTATTCGACGACCTCTACGAGCTCCGACCCTGGCAGAAGCTCGCCGGACAACTGGTCGCGGCGACCTGGATCTACGTGCTCGGCCTGCGCATCGAGGTGATCGCATTCACCGAAATTCCAGGGTCCCACTGGGTTACGTTTCCGCTTACGGTGCTCTGGCTGCTGGCCTGCACAAATGCTTTTAATCTGATCGATGGTGTCGACGGGCTCGCGTCTGGAGTCGGGTTCTTCGCGACCGTGACGATGTTTCTCGCGGCGTTGTTGGCTGAGAGTGCCGAGCTGCAGTTGCTGACATTACCGCTGGCGGCGGCGCTGTTGGCGTTCCTTCGCTATAACTTCAATCCGGCCTCGATCTTTCTGGGGGATAGCGGTAGTCTACTTATCGGCTTCCTGTTGGGAAGCTTTGCAATTATTTGGACCCAGAAATCCGCCACTATCTTGGGCATGACCGCGCCGGTGTTGGCGCTGGGATTTCCAATCGCGGAGACGGTAATCTCGATTGGGCGGCGATTCCTACGAGGCGCTCCGATTTTCGGAGCCGACCAGGGCCATATCCATCACCGTCTCTTGGAGAAGGGGCTGCGACCCCGGCAGGTAGCAGTCGTGCTCTACGCGACGGCCGGGCTGTTTGCATCGGTCTCGCTGATTATGGCGCAGCCGGAAATTCGCGACCGAGCAATTATTCTTGTCGCGTTCTGCGTCATCTCATGGATTGGCTTTCAGAATCTCGGCTACACCGAGTTTATTTCAGCTCGCCGCATCCTGTTGGGTGGTACAGTGCGCCGACTCGTTGCTTCCGATATTCGGACTCGCCAGTTCACGGCGGCGCTAGAGTCGACCGAAAGCTTAGAAGAGGCCTGGAAACTTGCGATAAAGGCCCTGGCGGAATTGGGGTTCTCCCGCGCCTCGCTCGATGTCAATGGAAGTCCCATGAGTCCGGCCATCTCGTGGAGTGAACGGCTCGGCGACGCCTCCGAGTCCGAGGCGACAAGCTGGAGCTTGCGCATCCCAATTCCTGATCCAGCAAGCGAGTTCGTCATTGAACGCGGCGTCGGTAGTGCCGGCATGGATCAAGGCCTAGACCAGATTGTCACCTCTCTCCGCGCAGCGTTCCCGGCGCTGATTGAGAATTACCAAGATAGTCAGGTCCTCAGCCGGCTGCGGCCAAAAGCTCGGGCTGCCGGCGTCGGCGGACGCTAGTCGCTCATCGCCCGGCGGGTCGCGCTCGTTGACCGAGTATTTCGACCAGAATGGCCTGAGCGGAGGTCGTCCGGATTTACAGACCCAGGGCGCTGGGGTAAGATGAGGTGTAACGTGGGCCGCCTGGCTCACCGCCTCCCACTCAATTACTCTCGCTCGACATCGCTAGCGATTTCAGCGTTTCTATCGGGGAACTCACGGATTCCTTATGTCTAATCTTGCGGTTTTAGGTCTGCAATGGGGCGACGAGGGCAAAGGCAAGATTGTCGATTTGCTCGCCGATCGCTTTGACGTCATCGTTCGCAGTCAAGGCGGGCACAACGCCGGCCATACGGTGAAGGTCGGCGATCAGACCTTCGTTTTGTCGTTGATCCCGAGCGGGATCCTCAGAGAAGGCAAACAGGCGGTCATCGGAAACGGGCTTGTGATCGACCCGGCAGCGTTAATCAGAGAGATTGAAACTCTGCGAGGCCTAGGCGTCGCCATTGAAGGAAATCTCTTCGTCAGCAACCGCGCTCACGTCATCTTTCCCTACCACCCGATGATGGAGCGAATCTCGGAAGCGACGCCGGGCAACCGTAAGATCGGTACGACTTCGCGAGGCATCGGCCCCTGCTACGAAGACAAGATGAATCGGCGCGGCATCCGAGTCGCCGAATGGATCGAACGCGACATTTTTCCAGATCGCTTCCGCGCGCTGGCGGCAGAGAAAAACGCTGTCGCGAAGGCCCTGGGAATCTATGAGCCCTGGGACGTGGAGGCCTGCCTGATCGAGTATCAAGGCTACGCCGATCGGCTGCGTCCACTAGTTTGCGATAGCACGTCGTATCTAAATAAGGCGCTCAAGGCCGGTAAACGTCTGTTGTTCGAGGGCGCGCAGGCGACGATGCTCGACATCGACTTCGGCACCTACCCCTATTTGACTTCTTCGAATTCGACGGCGGGTGGGCTTAGCACCGGATCGGGTGTCTCGCCGCGCCTCATCGACGACATCGTCGGAATCACGAAGGCCTACGCCACGAGGGTCGGCGAGGGTCCGTTCGTTACAGAACTAAACGGCGACGCCGGCGACGCGCTCCGCAAGGCCGGCCACGAATTCGGGACGGTCACGGGCCGCCCCCGGCGATGTGGCTGGTTTGACATTCCAATGTTGCGGTACGCCCACGCAATCAACCATCTTTCAACGCTGGTCGTAACGAAGCTCGATGTGCTTGATTATCTGGAGCAGATCCCAGTCTGCACGGGATACCGCTACCGCGGCGAGACGATTGACGAAATGCCGGCATTGACGGAAGTCTACGCGCAGGTCGAACCCGTCTATGAACAGCGGCCGGGTTGGCATTGCTCAACGGTGGGCATCACCGAGTTCAGTGATCTACCGCAGGCCGCCAAGGACTACGTGACGTTCTTGGAAGACCGCTTGGAAGTCGAAATTGGTGGGATCTCAACGGGTCCGGAACGCGACCAAACCATAGTCCGGCCTGAATCGGTATTCCAGAAAGTTGTTTCGGCCTAACGGCTAACGACGGGCATCAAGCGTCGCCGCCACCAGGCTCTGACCTTCCATCTCGGGTGGGACGCTGACGTCGAGCAAGTCGAGAATCGTTGGTGCTAAATCTTTGCCGTCTGGCTCGCCATCGGGCCACTCAATATGTGGCGCATTCGGTCCGGCGACCGCCAAAAACCCTTGGGAGGCATGACCGCCGGTTCGTAAATCGTTGTGGCCACCAATGACGGTACCGTAGCCAGGTGAGTGTACCTCTTCAATCGGCGCCGCCGCGTCCCAGTGCGCGGTGATGTCCGGTAGTAGTTCAAGATAGCGGCCGGCATAGTGGTCACGTAGCCGTGTGACCTTCTTGATTGCGGGTTTCCCGGTCGCCGGATTAACCAATTCCGCGAGCCGAGCAACAATAAAATCGCACAGAGCTTCGTAATCTTCACTCGCGACCCGGCCAGACGGGTCCCGGCCCTGCAAGTTGACGCGAAATGCCGGGTTTAGATCGTTATTCGGAACGTATGACGCCCTGACGCTCGGATCTAGTTTTTTGGTGCCCATTACCCGACAGATGATGGCGTCTTCGATAGCCTTTGGGAGCAGCCGTTTAACGACGTACTGCAACTGAATCGGGATTGTCGTTTTGATCCACTGCACGAGACTTCTGCGAACGAAAATACGCTTCTCTGGCGCGCTGCCGGGCTCGATGTTCTCTTCTGCGTTCATTCCCCACAGCTCAAGTAGAGCTGGGATGAGGTCGCGACCGTGGAACTGGGCCCCCATTCCGTGGCCAGGGAATACGATCACGGTCGCCTCGTCGCCCGCCAATTCTATTAGCCTGCCGAGCTCTTCATCGATTGCTTGAAAGACGGAGAGCATCGAGTCGCGCAGACCGCTCTTGTCGACAGGATCATAACCTGGGAATCGCTCGTCTTGAAGATGCCAAAGCTGATGGCCGGAGCAATGGGACTCTGAGAAGGCACAGAAAAATAAATCCCATTCCCCCCGGTTCAACAGGTCTCGGAAGAGCTCACCGCGTTTGCGAACAGCTTCGATCAACTGGTTGCGGAGCTTGTGGTATTCGCTGGCGGACCGGCCATGGTTGTCACAACTGTGTAGCGGGTATTCGCCGTGGCGAGCGACCAATTCTTGAATCAATTCCGGCGGATGCGATGCCGAGTCACAACGTGTCGCGTGGGCGCCCCAGTTGACGATCTGTACTCCGTTGAAGTCGGGGCCTAAGGCAATCTTGGGGATGTCGACGATCGCACATCGGCGGGCATGCTCAGACAGCGTAAGCCAGAATTGCTTTCCTTTTGGCGCGTCATCTACCAGCTCCAGATCGTAGCTGTTTTGCGCAGGTTGAATGTAATAGTACTTGCCGAGTTCGGCTGAGTTGTTACTGGCGTAGATCGACGGCCAGACTTCGTCGGGAAACTCAGCGGCCGGCGAGTGGAGATCGGTGCTCTTGCCTTCGCTGAGCAGACGCTGCAGATTCGAAAGCCGATTCTCCGCGCACCATTTGCGGATTAGCGATGGCTCCGCTGCGTCGAGGGCCACCAAGAGGATGCGAGTTTTCGACATGCTATCGCTGGCGCCCGGCGGTCGGGCGAGCTAGGGCTTCAGGATGACCTTCGTCAGGTTTGGTTCGCGGCCGTATAAACGGTCGAACATCTCGGGTCCTTTTTCGAGAGGCACTGATGCGCTCAGGATCGGCGCGACGCGAATACTGCCGCGAGCCATCAATTCCAAACACGATGGGTAGGCGTTCGATGAGGCGCAAGAGCCGAGCACGGTGACTTCGCGGGTGACCACGCTTTGCAGTCCGAAGCTCACAGTTGGCGCAATGTTACCGATTAACGTCACGGTGCCGCCTTTGCGGACGCTCTCGATCGACATCGTGACTGTTGCGTCGGCACCGACCGCTTCCATGACGATGTCGGCTCCAAGCCCATTTGTCATATCGCGAATCAAAGCCGGGACGTCTGCATCGCCTCCAGATTCGACCGTTTCATCGGCCCCGAGCTTCGCGGCGAGTTCAAGTCGGTCGGGCGGCTAGGTCAACGGCAATAATCCGCCCGCATCCGGCTGTTCGCAGGGCCTGAATCGTCAGCAGTCCGATCATTCCGGCGCCAACGACAACCGCCGTGTCCCCAAGTGTGACGTTGGTGCGATTAACGGCGTGAACGGCGACCGAGACGGGTTCGACCATCGCAGCCTCGTCGTAAGGCAGCGATTCCGGCAATGCAAAAACAATCGATTCGGGTACGGCTACGTACTCGGCGAAGGCGCCGTGGCGCCGGTAGTCGTCGCACGAGACGCCCAGCACCATGCGATCTTCACAGAGATTTGGCCGGCCATGTCTGCAGAAAACGCAGCGCGCGCATGAAATCATCGAGTCGAACGTGACCCTCTGACCTGGCAGAAACCGGTTGACGTCGTTGCCGATTTTGGCGACTTCGCCGGACGCCTCATGCCCCATGATGACCGGCGGAATGCGCCGACCGGAGCTGCCGTCGAAGCCGTGAACATCGCTGCCGCAAATGCCGCAAGAGTGAACTTTGATCAGGATGTCGTTGTTGCCGATTTCCGGCTCCGCAACGTCGTTGATAACGAGCTTTTTATATTCTTCGAGAACGAGTGCTTTCATAGATGTCGATTCCCTGTCACTATAGCGAGTTGGTTGGTTTGGACGAATTGAGCGAAAGCGCTTCCATTCTGGGGCTTTGTGCAACCTGCGGGCATTGCGAAGCGCTCAGATCTGATCGCGGTTCACACTTCTATCGCTGTGAGTTGGCGGCGATCGATAAGCGATTTGCAAAGTATCCCCAGTTGCCGGTTTTGGCGTGTTCCGGATGGTTGATGCGGTCACCCCGCAACGATCAATCACAGTAAGAAGACCGGCCATCGAACCACCAAGACAGGCTACGAAAGCGCCCAGCGAATCATCCGTAAGCTGTCACCTAGTCGAGCGTTTACGCCCAAAGCGGCCGAAGGTTCGTAGCCGCAGTGGACCATGCAGTTTTCGCAGCGCTCGTCGTTGCCATGGCCGTAGTTTTGCCACGGGGTCTCGCTCATGAGGTCTTCGAAGCGGTCCCAGTGTGCGTCGGTGATGAGGTAGCAGGGGCCTTTCCACCCGCGTACATTGTAGGTAGGGTTGCCCCAGGCTGTGCAGGGCAGGTCGCGATTACCCTTCAAAAAGTCGACGTACGTTGGAGTTGAGTTGAGCTTGAAGCGATTGAACAGCTTGTCGACGTGGCGAAATTTTTTGCGTATCTCGTCACGGGTCAGAAAGATATCCTCGTCTTGGACGGCGGAGTAGCCGTAAGCCGGCGAAAGCATGTGCCCGTCGACCTCGAATTGTTGCAAGTAGGCGAAGAGTTCTTCGATTTCGCGCATGTCCGTCTCGCGGTAGACGGTCGTGTTGGTGCAGACCATGTGGCCGGCAGCTTTGGCGGCGCGGATGCCTTCGATCGCTTCCTCGAAAACACCTTCGCGTTCCACAGCCATGTCGTGCGTATCTTTCATGCCGTCGAGGTGGACGTTGAAAAAGAAATGCGGGCTGGGCTTGAACTTGTGAACCTGAGAGGAGATGAACATCCCGTTGGTGCAGAGATAGATGTGGCGTTTGCGCGCGAGCGTCTGTTCGACTAGTTCGGCGATCTCGGGGTACATCATCGGTTCGCCGCCGCAGATCGAGACAACGGGCGCGCCGCACTCGTCGACTGCTGCTAGGCATTTCTCGAGCGAGATGCGCTCGGTGATGGTGTCTTCGTATTCGCGAATGCGCCCACAACCCGTGCAGGTGAGATTACAAGCGTGCAGCGGCTCAAGCATCAGCACCAGCGGGAAGCGCTGCTTGAGCATCGGGTGTGGTTCCGTCTGTTGCTTCGAGGGACTACCTTTCCATATCGGAAATGGAGTATTGGTGGGCTTGGGGTCGCGCTGCCATTCTGCCTTTGGGAACAATTTGTTCTTCGCGATGTGGGCGCCCATGCGCACCGCACTGCCGAGAGGGAATCTCACTAGAAGCTCCGGCGGCCGCGGCGGTACTCGCCGAGTGCCATTAGAGGGAAGTACTGGCGGTAGAGGTGGTAGCGGAGATAGAAAACTTTTGGGAAACCCGTGCCGGTAAAGAAGGCTTCGTCCCACGAGCCGTTTTCGTTTTGGGTTTCGACTAGATAGCGGATCCCGCTGTCCACAGAGCCTGTTTTGTAGTCGTCGGTCGCGAATAGCGCCATGAGCGCCCAGGCGGTCTGCGAGGCGGTCGAGTCGCCGTGGATTTTCATCGCCGGGTCGTCGTAGCTGGCGACAGTTTCGCCCCAGCCGCCGTCTTGCTTTTGGACGGAACGGACCCACTCGCCGGCTCGGATCATGTGAGCTTCGCGCGGGTCTTCGCCGGCGGCGCGCAGGCCACGCAGCGCGAAGCACGTGCCGTAGAGGTAGTTCACTCCCCAGCGTCCGTACCAGCTGCCGTCTTCTTCTTGGTTGCGGCGGAGGTACTCGACACCTCGGGCGATCGAGGCACTGTATCGCTGTGACCCACGACGCGAAAGCGCCTCGACGACGCGGCCGGTGATGTCGGCGCAGGTGGGGTCGAGCATCGCGTTGTGGTCGGCAAAGGGGACGTGTGTAAGTATCTCGGCGTTGTTGTCGGCGTCGAAGGCAGCCCAGCCGCCATCGGCCGACTGCATCGCGGCCAGCCAGTCGAGGCCGCGGCGCTCGGCTGCTCGCTGGCGCTCGAGGTCGTTGCCCTCGACAACGTCGAGTGCGAGCAAGACTTTTGCCGTGTCATCGGTGTCCGGGTAGAACTCGTTGGCATGCTCGAAGTACCAACCACCCGGCTCGGCGCTGGGCTTCTTGACCGACCAGTCGCCTTGTTGGCGAACTTCCTTGCTTACGAGCCAGTCGGCGCCGCGCGCTAGCGCCCACTTGGCGGGTTCTCCGAGGTCATCCTTTGCGGTGCCGATGGCAAACAGCGTCATCGCCGTATCCCAAACCGGCGAATGGCAGGGTTGCACGCGGAAGCCGTCGTCATCGTGGATGATGAGAGCGTCGAAACGCTTGAGCTCGCGCTGCAAACGTGGATCGTCGGGCCCGCTGGCGATCTCGCTGAGAGCCATGATGGAATTCATCATGGCGGGGTAGATAGCGCCTAGACCGTCGGAGTTTTCGAGATGGCGGAGCATCCAGTCGGCGGCCGCATCGATTGCTTTTCGACGGTCCGTTCGGATGCCGGACGCTTCCCACAGTTTGAGGCCTTTGTCGACAAGCAGGAAGAATTGTTTCCAGCTCAGCCGTTCCGCGAGATCGGGCTCGTGACCGGAGAAGATCTCGCTGATACGAAAACCCCGCGGCACATCCCGCTGCGCCTTCGTGGCGCTGAGCACTGACAGAGGCGCGAGTATTGCGCGACTCCACGACGACATGCCGTAGATGCTGAAGCGGTTGCTTTCGGGGAAAAGAAATATCTCCGGCGGAATCGAGGCAACCTTCGCGCGCGGGTATACGCCGAAATAACTCAAGTAGATTTTTGTGTAGCTGTTGGTTGCTTCGACCCCACCTAGGTCGAGGATGGTTTGACGCGCTCGAAGCATGCGGTCATCGTCCGCGTTGAGTCCAGCCACCTTAAGCGAGAAGTAGGCCTTGACCGATGCGCTGACATTGGCCGGCCCACTGGCATAGATATTCCAACCGCCGTCGGGAAGTTGGTGCTCAAGAATGCGGCGGCAGGCGGCATCGACGCGTTCACGAGTTGGCGGATTCCAAGTGCCGTCGGGGTCGGGCGGATAGAGCCACAACTGTAGGGCGACGTAATCGGACTGGAGTGTGGTGTCCGCTTCGAGTTCGCCTACCCAATAGCCCTCCGCGGATTGGCGGTTGAAGAGGTATTCGCAGGCACCGTCGATCGCCGGCTCGATGTCGGTGGTGAGTTCAGCTGCCCGGGCGCGCGCAACTGCGAGGCCCGCGTTCCACTGTGGCGTGGTGCTCATGAAACCGTCGATATTTGAGTCAACTGCTGATGAGCCACCAATTCAGGTGGGAGAGGAAATTTAACGTCCTCTTCGATGATCTCGACTTCGCGGACGCTAGTAAAATCAAAGTCTTTTAGATAGTCGATGACGCGCTGGACAAGAAACTCTGGTGCCGACGCTCCGGCGGTGATGGCGACGTTGCGGATGCCGTCAAGCCAGGTAGTATCGATGTCAAGTTCGTCGTCGATCAAGTAGCCGGGAATGCCGCCATTTTCGCCGACCTCGACCAGGCGTTTGGAGTTCGAGCTGTTCTGGGAGCCGACGACAAGCAGCAGGTCGGCGCGTTCGGCGGTTCGCTTGACGGCTTGCTGACGGTTTTCCGTGGCGTAACAAATATCCTGAGCGGGCGGCGCCTGGACTGAGGGAAAACGCTTGCGAAGGACGCCGATGATCGCTTCGGCCTCGTCGAGACTGAGCGTGGTTTGGGTCAGGTAGGCAACGCTCGATGGGTCGGGAACCCGTACCGCTTCGGCCTCTTCGGGGGACGAGACGACGATCGTGCGGTCCGGGGCCTCGCCCAGCGTGCCGATGACCTCGTCGTGGTCGCGATGGCCGATCAGCAAGATGGTGTTGTGGGCCTTCGCAAATTTGATGGCTTCTAAATGAACTTTGGTGACCAGAGGACAAGTGGCATCGATCACTTGAAGGCCCCGTCGCCTAGCGTCGTCACGGACCGATGGCGCCACACCGTGGGCGCTGTAGACTACTCGGCCGTCGGCGGGAACTTCTTGCAACTCGTCCACGAAAATTGCACCTCGGCTGGAGAGGTCATTTACAACGTGGCGATTGTGGACTATTTCCTTGCGGACGTAAATGGGCGGACCGTAAGCATCGAGGGCCAGATCAACGATATCGATGGCCCTAACGACACCGGCACAAAACCCCCGTGGTTTGAGCAGCAAAATCGATTTCTGGCCGCCGCCGGGCATCAGCAATTTCCAAGTATAGCCAATCGACTCTGGGCGAAATTTGAAGGTTGTAGAGCGCTACGAAATAGGGGTGTCGAAACGAACACCGGCGTAGACTAGCTCAGGATTTTACCTTTCGGGCCTAGGCGGTATTTCTTGCCGGCCCAGTTGACTTCGTTGCCGAAGAAGCTGGCTAGCCAGACGGAGAAGGCGAGAAGATCGAGTAGGGGTAAAAGAAGTAAGTGCTGGAGGAACGACGTAGTGCCGACGGTGGCAGGCATGAAGATTTGTGCCAGCACACGTGCGCAAATAATAGTTGCGGAGACGGTCAAGGCGTCGCTCGACGCAAGGATTGCGGCGGCCACAATCCATACCGTAGCGTTCGTGACAACGAGTCCGACATGGCCACCTGGGCGCTGGCTTCGGATCGTCCGCGACCAGCGAAGCTGATGTCGCCAAAGCTGTCCAAAGCTGTAGTTGGGCAGATGAGTAGTAACCGGGATAGAGCACAGCGACACCCGGTAGCCCGCTCGGTCGATCTTTTCACCGAGGACGTAATCGTCGCCGATATAGTTGCGGAGTGAGCGGAAGCCTCCAATTTTGTCGAGCGTGTCTCGATGAAAAGCTACCGTCGCTCCCATCGCGAATTTCATGCCTTGTATGGCGCGGGCAAGTAGGATTTGGCCAATGAAGTCGCTGTTTATCCAGAGGGCTTCGAGCAGGGACGGAAGGCCTCGGCTCGGTCTTGCGTGGAAAAGGCAGGTGACGAGTCCGACGCCTGGCTCGTCGAGCGAATCTTGTAGACCGTCAAGATAGCCCGCGGGCACTTCGATGTCAGCGTCGCTGACGACCCAAACTGTATGACTAGCGTGTTCGGCGAGCCGCTCTAAGACCGCGACCTTGGGATTTGATCCTGGGGACGCTTCGTCGCACGTGATCGCCTCGATTCTCAATTTCGGGAATTCAGAGCGAACCTGTTCAATCGCACGGCTCGCTACCTGATCGGACCCGTAGACGCCCACGAGTATTTCAAAATCGGGGTACCGCTGAGCGGCGTGGCTGCGAAGGTTTTTGGCGAAGTTTTCTTGAGCGGATTGGGCTGGTTTAAGGATCGAGATTGCTGGTCGGTTGCCTGTCTCGCGATTCTTCGGTGTTTCAAGGAATCGGTGTCGGAATGCCACGAACGATACCGCGATCCAGTACAACGCGGGAACGTATAAAAGTGCGTCTAAAGCCGTCACGGTTAAGCGAACTTCGAGAGGAATTGCATCGGGAATGGGCAGTCAGCCCCGGGGTTGAATGTCCGTTGGATCGGTGCCGCGCCGGCGAGTCAATCGACCGGAACGGCGGTCCGCGAGCACCGCGCTCCTACTCCACCTTGACCGCGTCGCGCTGGGCGATAAGACACAGTTCGGCGGCCTTGAACGTGTGGTCTTGGGTCATCGCGGTCTCGGCGCCGTTGAGGCAATCGAGGACGAGCTGACCGAAGTACGGGAAGCCAACGGTGTTGTGAGTGCGGATGTGCTGCTCGCCTTCTTGATTGACCAGGTAGAGCTGGTCGGATTCACCTTCGCGTCCGACGTCTAAGTACTTACGCAATTCGATGTAGCCGTCGGTGCCCAGGATAAACGCGCGTCCGTCTCCCCAGGCGCCCAAGCCGTCGGGTGTGAACCAGTCAACCCGAAAATAATTCGTCGCGCCGTTGTCCGCTACCAGCGAGACGTCGCCAAAGTCTTCGAGTTCGGGGTACTGCTTGTTGTTGTAGTTGGCGACCCGGCTGGCACTGACCGTAGCGTCTTTCGCACCGGTGTAGAACAAGAATTGCTCGATCTGGTGGCTACCGATATCGCACAAAATACCGCCATACTGCTCGAAGTTGAAAAACCAGGCAGGGCGTGACGGCGCG
Source organism: Bryobacterales bacterium (assembly GCA_965205595.1). Taxonomy (GTDB): domain Bacteria; phylum Acidobacteriota; class Terriglobia; order Bryobacterales; family UBA6623; genus CATQHP01. Next base: position 27,618 of record CBDBHI010000014.1, read on the forward strand.
CTCAGCCGGTGCGGACCCATGCCGATGACCTGAATGACGCGTCCGATGGCGCCCTCGGCGATGAGGTTGCCGGCGTAAATCGAGCACTCCGTGTGCAGGCGTTCGCTGTAGTAGACGGCGTATTTCTTGCCGGTCGCCGCGACCTTCGCCTTCGCGTCGTCGACCTGCGCGAGCGTCGTCATTGGCGCCTTGTCAGTGAAGTAGTGCTTGCCGTGGTCCATCACCTCGCAGCCCAACGGGCAGCGCAAGTTAGGGATCGCGGCGGCGGCGACTAGCTGAACCTCTGGGTCGTCGAAAATTTCCTGCTTACTGCGGGCGACGTTTGCCTGTGGATACGATGCGACGAATTTTTCTACTTGAGCCGGGTCAGGGTCGAAGACCCACTTCAAGTCGGCGCCGGCTTCGATGAGGCCGTTCGACATGCCGTAGATGTGCCCGTGATCGAGAGCGATGGCCGCGAACGCGAATTCTCCAGCTTTGACGACAGGTTCCGACTTGCCCGTCGGGGCGTAGTTCATTCCATCGGCTTTTTGCATCCCATAATTGTTGCAAACTGGGCTCGTATACTAGTTTGAACGCTTACGCTTTGCGCGCCGGGGCGTCGAACTAGGTATGCAAGAAACTGCTCAACAAGACGCCGCTTGGAAGTCGTGGGTCGGCTGGGGAGCGGCAGTGATCATGGCGTTCCTGTGGTTCACCGCCGGGCTTTGGAAGTTGAGCGATATTTCGGGCTGGCAGCTTAAACTTACCCAGCTGCTTGTTCCGGTCAAGTGGAGCTTGGCTGGAACGATGGTCGTCGCGATGTCGGAGGTTGGCGCCGGCGTGTTGCTGCTGCGCCCCGCCTGGCGTCGCTGGGGCGGTTATCTGTCGGCCCTGCTGCTATTGGTTTTCATGGCCTATGTGGGGATCAACTACCAGACTCTCCAGGGCGAAGACTGTTCCTGCTTTCCGTGGCTGGAGCGTGCTGTTGGCCCGGCGTTTTTCTGGAGCGACGCCGCGATGTTAGCGATCGCCGCTCTGGCCGCGTACTTCGCCCCGAAACCGGCGGCGATGAAGGGCGCCGCGTTCGCGATGGCCGGTGTTGTCTTGCTGTCGGGCGTAATGCTTGCAGTCGACAGGCTTGGTCCGGCTCCGGGTGGAGATGTGCCGTCGACGATCACAGCGGACGGAGCCGAATACGGACTGCTCGAGGGCAAAATATTTCTCTATTTCTTTAACCCAAGCTGCATGCATTGTCTCGATGCGGGTCAGACGATGTCGAAGTACGACTGGAACTCCGCATTTGTTGGGATTCCCACCCAAGACTTCGACTGGGGGCCGGGGTTCGTGGAAGATGCCGGACTTAGCAACGTGAAGCTATCACCGGACCTCAAACTTCTAAAGGAAACGTTTCCGTTTGAAGACGTGCCTTACGGGGCTGTGATCGAAGACGGTCGCATTCTCGAACGAATCATGTTCTGGGAAGAACCGGAGCTGGGTGAGAAGCTCCGCGAGCACGGTTTTATTAACTGATCGCTCCGCCGTTTCAGTTCGCTAGAATTTCGTGGTGGCCCTTCCCTCTATCATCCCTTGCAAGGTCAGTGATGAGTCCGCCGGCTATGTCAATATGGTCGCGGTGAACCGAGTCGACCTTCCCGCGGAAACCTTGGTTGGCAAGATTCTCGCGGTTACCGGCAAGGACGTCGCGCGGATCGCAAAAATACTGGCGCGTGGTTCGTTGGTCAGCGATGATTCGCGATTTCGCTGGGTTGGCCTGGAGGCCACGGGAGGCGAGATCGCGGATTTTCTAAACACATTCCCCGACGACGATCCCAGCCAGGCGTTCGACCCGTTGAAGTGTCTTCGAATCGAATTCCAGAGCCCTCGCGGAATGATCGAGATCACCCGCGAGGTCGGACGTGAGAGGCGCGCCCTTAAGCGAAAAAACTTCTGGGATGAGGCGATACCGCTTCTGGCCACGGCGGCCGCGCGTTATGATCGCTACTCGTATTCGGATGCCTGTGACGTGTTCGTGGCCGATCTTTCTAGAGAGACGATCGATGCGCTTCGGGATCGCGCGAACTTGATTCGCTTCTCGAGCATCGAGGCTCAAATCCACAATATGAGTAGTCACAAAGTCGTGTTCTATCAGGCCCGCTAAAGCACCGTGCCGCCGATGCCCGCGCTTTGAACTTCGACGACCTCGTCGGGAAGACTGTCGTCATCACCGGTGGAGCGGGGGTTCTTTGTCGCTCGTTCGCTGACGCCTTCTGCGGCGCTGGGTCGCAGGTCGCGCTGCTCGACATCAACGGCGATTCCGCTCGCACGCGCGCCTCCGAGCTATCTGAATCGTGGCGCGTGAAAGCGTTAGGTGTTGACTGCGACGTTTTATCCGAAGACTCACTCAACTCCGCGCTCGAAGAAATCCACGCAGGTCTTGGGCCAGTCGACGTTCTTATCGACGGGGCGGGCGGAAACGTCGCCGCCGCGACGACCGCAGTCGACCAATTAATGCCGAGCGACGCCGGAAACGCTGGTGATTCGTTCTGCGGTTTGGACGCTTCAGCTTTTAGCAAGGCCTTCGACCTAAACCTGATGGGTACGGTATTGTCATGCCAAAAGCTCACACCAGACATGCACCGCCGGGGCGCAGGCTCGATCATCAACATCTCGTCGATGAACGCGTTCAAGCCGCTGACGCGCATCCCCGCCTATTCCGCGGCGAAGGCGGCTGTCAGCAACTTTACCGAATGGTTGGCGGTTCATCTGGCGCCAGTCGGGATACGCGTTAACGCCATTGCGCCAGGGTTCTTTCTGACGGAGCAGCTCAAGTACCTAGCGTTCGATGCGGCGGGCGATCTTACGCCGCGCTATCAGAAGGTGCTAGCGAAAACGCCGATGGCGCGGTTAGGTGAACCACACGAGCTACGAGGCACGGCGCTGTTCCTGGCGTCAGAGCTGTCTAGTTTTATTACAGGCACTGTCATCCCTGTCGACGGCGGCTTTAACGCAAGCTCCGGCGTATAGCTCAAGACCGCTCAACTATCGGCGTTTTGTGGCTCCGTTTCGGCTAAGATAAACAGCGGAGGACCTGTATCGATGGAACGTAGAACCTTTGTGAAGACCACGGCCGCAGCCGCCGCTGCGCCGGCCGCCTCATTTGCCGCTGCCGGTCGCGTGCTCGGAGCTAACGACCGCATCCGCGTCGCGGTGCTGGGCGTGAATGGCCGAGGCCAAAGCCACATGAACGGCCTACAGCCGCTTGAGAACGTCGAAGTCACAACGTTCGTCGACCCTGATCTGGAGATCGCCGCTAAGCGCGCGGGTGAGTTTGAAACGAAACATGGCCACAAGCCTAAGATCGTCCAAGATCTTCGTAGGGTTCTAGACGCCAAGGATATTGACGTCGTTACCGTCGCGACGCCGAATCATTGGCACACGCTGGCAGCCATTTGGGCTTGTCAAGCCGGCAAAGACGTCTACGTCGAGAAGCCCGCGACGCACGTTTACAACGAAGGTCTGAGCTTGGTCGCCGCCGCTCGCAAATACAACCGCATCGTGCAGCACGGCGTGCAGCTTCGCAGCTCCGAAGCAATTCGTGAGGCGGTCCAAAAACTTCGCGACGGCGCAATCGGCGACGTCTACATGGGCCGCGTAAACATCTTCAAGTGGCGCGATGCTCTTGAGGCTGCGCCTGATGAAAACCCCCCGAAGGATCTCGACTACAATCTGTGGGTCGGTCCCGGAAAGTGGCGTCCGTATTCAAAACGCCACGTCCATTACAACTGGCACTGGACGTGGGATTTTGGCAATGGCGAAATCGGAAACCAGGGAATCCACGAGACCGACATGCTGCAGTGGGGCCTCGGCGTCACGCTACCGACGCGGATTTCCTCGATGGGCGGAAAGTATCTCTGGCAGGACCACCGCGAGACGCCCGAGGCGCTGAGCACGACAATGGAATTCGGCAACGAGAATAAGCTTGCGGAAGTTTCGGTGCGTTTCTGGCACTCGAATCACGAGACTGGCTCGGCCAACGGCAATCTCTTCTACGGTTCCGACGGCTACATGGCGATCTCCGGTTACACAAAGTGGGAGATATTCCGCGGCCGCAAGCCCAAGCTCGTCGATAGTGGCGAGGCTCCGACGCGCCACTTCGAAAACTTCATCAAGGCGGTCCGCAGCCGCAAGACTGAAGATCAGAACGGCCCCGTGGAGACCGCGCACTATGCAGCCGGGCTGGCACATCTGGGCAACATCGCCTTCCAGCGCGGCAAGGTGCTAGATTTCGACCCGCGTGCTCAGCAGTTCACGAACGACAAGCGCGCAAACGAGATGCTGACTAAGACTTACCGCAAGGGCTTTGAGGTGCCGTCGCCCGACAACGTCTAGCGGCCACTAATACACGAGGGCGGAGCCCTGTTCTGAGGATCTAATTTAGCTCACGGCTGAAACCGTGAGCTAAATTTGCTTTCGTCCGATCTCAGGTACCTGACTCGTAGATTGATGTCAATCTTCACATCGTTTTCAGCAAGAAGAACGACGCGCCGCTGATCGATTCGCTTCCTCGCAGAAACGCGTTAGCCTGCATCGTTTGCCACGTGGCGAACGAAATGCGGAAAAGATTTTCTACGACGCCTTGCGCGCACGAACCGGCGCCGCGGTCTTCGTTTCGCGCGTGACGGGCTTGCGGAGCCCTGTCCGTGCGTTGAGCCGAGCAACCTGGTCAGAGACGCAGACCGAGATGATCGGCTGGTTGGACTGCTTCAAAATATTGACGATGCCTCGATCGGAATCTTCGAGGAACACGCTATCGCCGTCGGTCAATAAGTGCAGCTCAGAACCATTTTTCCGCGGAGCGAAGAACGCCTCACCGTGCTCTTTTTGCACGTGCGCTAGAACCTTGCGAATTTTCTGCAGCGAGATTCCTTTGCGGCGTAGCTCGGTGATCAATGCGATCTCGACAACTTCACTCATGCGGTAGAGGCGTCGGTGTCCTTTTTGCATCGGTGTGACGACGCCTTGTTCGTCCCACCACTGAAGCTGGCGCAAACTCACTCCGGTAATGGTTGCGACTTCAAGGCTGCTGAATGCTGGCGGAGTTGCGGGGATCTTCGCTGCGCTGTTATTTGTCACTGGCTTAATTCTTGTTGACACTACGAATGAACGATCTATGAAATCGCGGCCTATGCCGACCCTGGTAATTCTACGACATCTTTGACGATCGCGGAAGAGAAAAATAATTTCTCTTTAGCCGCCGCCAACAAAATGAACTATCTCGATTGTATCGCCTTCCGCGAGCACGGTCGCGAGCCAGTCAGATCGCCTCACGATGTCGCGGTTGCGCTCGATCGCCACGGCATCGAGATCGAGGTCGAGTTCAAGAATCAAGGCTTCGATCGTGCTGCCGGCGGCGACAGAGCGCGAGGCACCGTTGACGGCGATGATGAAGCTGGTAGCATTCGGCGGAGCCGCAGTTTCGAGAGGCACAAAGACATTATAGAGAACGGCGGCGAGGGTTCCCTTTGACTGGATTTCCAGAATACTGGTCGAGGCTGTTCGAGTTTTCCGACAAGGGCCGCTAATGTCGTAAAGCGCTACAATGAGAGTCACGGTAGGTGGTCTGGATTTCACACGCATTGTCTCGCAGAGTCGCCCGCCGCTCCCAATTGTTTAAGAGTCTTTACCGCGTCGCATCGCTGACTGATCTTTGTCTCTGAGCTACAGCTTGTATCGCTGCAGACGATAAGGACCGTAGGGAGATTGACAGCCGTTAGTGGTGACAGGTGACGCTCGACCAGGACGCTATCGCAAGGACGCGGACGTTTTTTGAGTTTTTTAAGGAGTCGCTCGAAACACGGACGGAGCCCTCGGGAAGACTTGACGAATCGTTACGACGAGGCGATATCAGGCCGACCTTCTGGAATCAACCGCAGCCCGACCATTAGTCGTACATCATGGGGCTTCATAAAATCAGCAAGGGACTAGACCTGCCGATCACGGGCGCGCCCCAGCAAACGATCGACTCGACGGCCGCGCCCAGCCACGTCGCGCTTTTGGCGGAAGACTACGTCGGCATGAAGCCAACGATGCGGGTCTCCGTCGGCGATGACGTGCGACGCGGCCAGGTGCTGTTCGAAGACAAGAAATCGCCGGAGGTCGTCTATACAGCGCCGGCTGGTGGCCAGATCTCGGCGATCAACCGTGGCGCTCGCCGCGCGCTGCAATCGGTGGTTATTCAACTCGACCAAAGCGAGCTTGCCGGCGGACGCGACAGCGTCTCGTTCGACGCCTACAGCGGCAGACATCCTACAGAGTTGCCGGCCGACGATGTTCGGAAGCTACTCGTCGAGTCTGGACTTTGGACCGCCCTGCGCGTTCGGCCGTTCGGAAAGGTGCCGGCAATCGACGCCAAGGCCCATTCAATATTTGTCACCGCAACTGACACAAACCCGCTGGCCCCCTCTGTTGATGCTGTCATAAGCGGCCGCGAAGATCACTTCGCGCGTGGATTGGCGGCGATCGGCAAGGTAGCCGACGGTGCAACCGTGTTCGTTTGCAAAGCTGCCGGCAGCGCCGTCAGCGTTCCTTCAAGCGGTGGCTTCAGCGAACAGACATTTAGCGGGCCCCACCCCAGCGGCACCGCCGGCCTACACATTCACTTGCTCGATCCGGTAGATCTCCACAAACAGGTCTGGCATCTCGATTACCAAGACGCCATCGCGATCGGCAAGTTGTTTGGCAACGGCGTGCTCGACGTTGAGCGCATTATTTCGCTTGCCGGCCCGGCTGTCGAACGGTCGCGCCTGCTACGGACGCGGCTAGGCGCCTCTACCGCTTCGCTCACCGAGCGCGAACTCAACACCGGAGAAACACGCCTCATATCTGGCTCGGTGCTTTCCGGCCGAGCCGCCTCGGGAAGTGTATTTGGCTACCTTGGCCGCTACCACTCTCAAATTTCCGTGCTGGCCGAGGTGCGCAACCGAGACTTTCTAGGCTGGTTGTCGCTCGGCAGCAATACCTACTCGATGGTCAACGTTTTTCTCTCGAAATTGATGCCGGGCAAGAAGTTCAGCTTCACAACGACGTCGAACGGTTCTGACCGCGCGATGGTCCCCATCGGCATGTACGAGAAGGTGATGCCGATCGATATCCTGCCGACATTCTTGCTACGGGCGTTACTCGTTGGAGATGCGGAACGAGCGCAGGAACTCGGCGTGCTTGAACTTTGCGAAGAAGATGTCGCTCTGTGCTCGTTCGTCTCGCCGGGCAAGGCGGACTACGGGCGGTTGCTGCGTAATGTTCTGGCCCAGATCGAGAAGGAAGGCTAACTTGAAATTTAGCCGGATTTGTTTTACGAACTCGCAATCATATGCGTAAATTTCTTGATTCAGTAGGCAAGAAGTTCGAAGAAGCGGACCGCTAGAAAAGCTGTTTCCGCTGTATGAAGCCGTGGACACGTTTCTATATACGCCCGGCTCGACGACCCGCGGCGCATCGCACGTTCGCGACGGGCTCGACCTCAAGCGCATGATGATGACAGTTGTTGTTGCGCTGCTGCCATGCGTTCTCATGGCGATGTACAACACCGGATTCCAGGCGCACCTGGCGATCTCGAACGGTGCCTTGCCACTCGACACCTGGCAGACGGGCGCAATGAAGGCGCTTGGCTTTGGGGCTTTTGACGCCGCTGATCTGATTTCGTGCGTGATCCACGGCGCGCTTTACTACCTGCCTGTGTTGCTGATGACCTTTATGGTCGGCGGCAATTGCGAGGCGCTATTCTCGATCGTCCGCCGGCATGAAATCAACGAAGGCTTTCTGGTCACGGGGATGCTGTTCCCGCTTATACTGCCGCCGACGATCCCGCTTTGGCAGGTGGCGCTTGGCATAGCGTTCGGCGTGATCATCGGCAAGGAAATTTTTGGCGGCACGGGAATGAATATTCTCAATCCCGCGCTGACATCGCGAGCGTTTTTGTTCTTTGCCTACCCGGCGCAGATTTCCGGCGACGCGGTTTGGATCGCAGCCGACACCTCGGTCGACGGCTCGAGCGGCGCGACCTGGCTGGCTAACGCCGCCGTGAGCGGCTCCGCGGCGCTGGTCTCGAGCACCGTCACTTGGTGGGACGCGTTCCTCGGATTCATCCCAGGCTCGATGGGAGAAACTTCCACGCTTGCTTGCCTGATAGGGGCGGCGATCCTGATCGCCTCAGGCATCGGATCTTGGCGCATCATGCTGGGCGTTGTCGCCGGATCGTTCCTGATGGTTCAGGCGTTAAACGCCGCCGGCTCGACGACCAACCCGCTGATGAACGTTCCTTTCGAGTGGCATATCGTTCTGGGCGGTTGGGCATTCGGACTGGTCTTCATGGCGACCGACCCGGTATCGGCGGCCCACACCAATACCGGCCGCTATATCTATGGATTTTTGATCGGGGTTCTAGCGATCCTGATCCGCGTGATCAACCCGGCTTTCCCCGAAGGCATGATGCTCGCAATCTTATTCATGAACCTATTTGCGGCGTTCATCGATCATTTCGTGGTGCAAGCCAACATCAAGCGCAGGAAGGCACGCTATGCAGCATAACGCCGTCTACACTGTCCTTTTCGCGGCTGCCGTCTGCGTTGTCTGCGCGGTTTTAGTTTCGACTTCCGCTGTTTCATTAAGCGAGCGTCAAGAACTCAACGCGCTGCTCGATAAACAGAAGAACGTTCTCTACGCGGCGGGTCTGGCGCAGCAGGGTGAAACCCTCACTCCCGAGGATATTCTCAAGCGCTTTGAGAACGTCAAGGCGGTAGTCGTCGATCTCGAAAAAGGCGAGGAAACCGACATTGATCCAACGACGTTCGATCAGGCCGACGCGGCCTCCGATCCGGCGACCAGTCGCGAGGCTCCCTCGAACCGTTCGGCGATCAAGCGCGTTCCCAATCATGCTCTGGTCTATCACGTGATCGAGAACGGTGAGACGACCATGTGCGTCATACCCATCGAAGGCTACGGTCTATGGTCGACGCTGTATGGCTTCTTGGCGATCGGCCGCGATGGCAGCACAGTCAAGGGTTTGACCTTCTACCAGCACAAAGAGACGCCGGGTTTGGGTGGCGAAGTGGACAACCCCAAGTGGAAATCGTTGTGGCCCGGCCGCATGGCGTACGACGACGCGGGCAAACCAGCGATTCGAGTAATAAAAGCCAACGCGGGGAGCCCCGAGGCCGCTCCGCACCAGGTTGACGGGCTGACCGGCGCAACGATCACCAGTAACGGCGTCAGCATGATGCTGGAATTTTGGTTCGGCGAGGCCGGATTTCTAAAATACCTTCAGAAGTTTCGAGAGGGGCAGGCCTGATGGCATCCGCGGCGAAAACTACGCTCATCGATCCGCTGTTTGAGAGCAACCCGATTGCGCCTCAGGTATTGGGCATTTGCTCGGCACTGGCGGTGACGACGAAGCTTGAGACTGCTTTTGTGATGTGTCTCGCCGTGACCAGCGTTCTAGCTCTATCGAATCTATCGATTAGCGTGCTGCGAAACTTCATTCCCGGCAGCATCCGCATCATCGTGCAGTTGACGATCATCGCCTCGCTCGTGATTGTCACCGACCAAATTTTGACGGCGTATCTTTTCGAGATCAGCAAACAGCTCTCGGTGTTTGTGGGGCTGATCATTACGAACTGCATCATCATGGGCCGAGCCGAAGCGTTCGCGATGCAGAACGGACCGATCATGAGCTTGATCGACGGCATCGGCAACGGCTTGGGCTACAGCGTTGTGCTGATGGCGGTAGCGTTCCTACGCGAACTCCTCGCTCAGGGCAAGCTCTTCGGTATGACTGTTCTGGTGACCGCCAACGACGGCGGTTGCTACGTACCCAACGGCCTGCTCGGTGTTTCGGCCGGCGCATTCTTCCTGATTGGACTCTTTATTTGGGCCCTGCGGACTTGGAAGCCCGATCAAGTCGAGGAGGAGGGCTAGTACTTAGTTGCGTAAGTTAGAATATTTACTGGCGAGGGGACGAGGGGCGACGACGGTCTTGGTCCATTCGAACGGAGTAGCCTTGGAGTTGTAGACGCGGACGAAGCTGTCGATGGCCTCGCGCACCTGCCGGGGGGAAGTGAAACTCGCCCCCCGCAAGGCGCGGCGGCTCAGAATCGAAAACCACACCTCAACCTGATTCATCCACGAACTGTAGGTCGGCGTGTAGTGAAAATGGATGTTCGCATGACGTTGCAGCCAGCGGTCATTTTTGGGCTTGTGAGTGTTCAAGTTATCCAAGATGATGTGGATCTCGCGGCCTTCGTGGATGGCCGCGATGTGGTTCATGAAGTCGAGAAACTCGCGACGCCGTCGGCGCCAATAGTGTCCGGCGATGATGAATCCGGTAGCCACTTCCAGCGCGGCGAAAAGCGGCGTCGTGCCGTGCCGCCTGTAGCCGTGCGAGAAGCCCGTCAAGGCCTTGCCGTTGGGCAAGCGTAGCCAGCCCTGCGCTCGCTCCAAGGCCTGGATGCTCGGCTTCTCGTCGACCGCGAGCACCACGGCGTTTTCCGGCGGGCTGAGGTAGAGTCCGACAATGTCGGCGGCCTTGCGAGCGAACTCCGGGTCGGTTGACAAACACCAACTGCGCCGCCGCCGCAAGGACACGCCGAGCTGCCGCAGTACGCGCCAGACTTGATGCTTGCTGACGTCGCCGAGAGCTTCCGCGAGCAGTTCGCCTGTCCAAGTGGCGTGCCCTTCGGGCGGAGCTTCGTCGAGTTGGCAGAGGATGCGTTTGCGCGTCGCTTGGTCGTACCGCGCGGGCCTGCCGGAACGCGCTTGATCGCATAATCCCGCCAGACGTTGCTGGGCGAAGCGGGTGCGCCATTTCGACACGCGCGCCGCCGGGGATCCCAGTTGCCGGGCGATCTCGGCGGTCGAGGTAGCGGCGGCCGCCAGCAGCACAATGCGAGCGCGCTCCACCATGCGCCGTTCGGACTTGTGGCCGCGCACCCAGAGTCGCAGCGTCTCTTCTTCCTCGGCGTTCAGTCGAATCACCGTTGCCGGTCTTGCCATACCGACATTTTACAGTTAAAGGCCTTACTTTCGCAAGTTAGTACTAGAACGATGGAACAGTACCTCAACCTCGCGATAAAGTCGATCTTCATCGACAACATGGCTCTGACGTTTTTCCTGGGCATGTGCTCGTTCTTGGCCTGCTCGAAAAAGGTCACTACGGCAATCGGGCTCGGCGCGGCGGTCGTGTTCGTTCAGACCGTGACCGTGCCGATGAACAACCTGATGTTCAGGTATCTGTTGAGCGACGGGGCTCTCGCCTGGATTACTCCTGAACTGGCCGCGTACGATCTGTCGTTCCTCGGATTTCTCTGTTACATCGGCACGATAGCGGCGATGGTGCAAATTGTCGAGATGACGCTTGACCGCTACGCGCCTCCTCTCTATGCGGCGCTGGGCGTATTTCTCCCGCTGATCGCGGTGAACTGCGCCACCTTGGGCGGTTCGCTGCTGATGGTTGAGCGCGACTACACCTTGGCTGAGAGCGTTGTATTCGGATTCGGCTCGGGGGCGGGATGGGCGCTGGCGATCATCGCTCTGGCCTCGATTCGCGAGCGCATGCGCTACAGCAACGTTCCCCATGGCCTGCGCGGACTAGGCATGACATTCGTTCTCACCGGACTGATGGCGATTGGGTTCATGGCGTTCGGCGGAATTCAGCTATAGACGAGAGACCCCAGGCGTAATAGTCATTAACACCATTCTCCTCGGCGTATTCATGTTCACGGTCGTCATATTGACGCTCGTGGCCGTCTTGATGATGGCGAAGAACAAGTTGGTCGCCAGCGGTAACGTCAATATTTTGATTAACGGCGACCCGGCAAACGCGCTCACGGTCCCCTCTGGCGGAACCCTGCTGGGCACCCTCGCCAACAACAAGATTTTTATCCCCTCGGCCTGCGGCGGCAAGGGCAGCTGTGGGGTCTGCAAGGTTGGCGTCCTTACCGGAGGCGGGGCGATGCTGCCGACCGAAACGGGACACATCACGCGGGGCGAGGCGCGCGAGGGCTGTCGGCTTTCGTGCCAGGTAAAAGTCAAAGGGGACATGGAAATCAAAGTCCCCAGCGAGGTGTTCTCGGTCAAGCGCTGGATGTGTACGGTGCGCTCGAATGACAACGTGGCAACGTTCATCAAAGAACTGGTGCTCGAACTCCCCGAGGGCGAGGCCGTTCCGTTCCGTGCGGGCGGCTACATCCAAATTACTTGCCCGCCCCACGTTGCCGAATACAAAGACATGCTGATCGGCGACGAGTACCGCGAAGACTGGGACAAATTCAACCTTTGGCAGTACGTCTCGACAGTCGAAGAGCCGGTGGAGCCCGCCTATTCGATGGCAAACTACCCCGACGAACGCGGCATCATCATGCTTAACGTGCGTGTGGCTTCACCGCCACCTCGTTCGCCGAAGGGAACGCCCCCGGGAATCATGTCGTCGTTCATATTCAACTTGAAGCCAGGAGACAAGGTTGAAATCGCCGGCCCGTTTGGCGAGTTTTTTGCCCGCGATACTGAGGCTGAAATGGTCTTCATCGGTGGCGGCGCGGGCATGGCGCCGATGCGCTCTCACATTTTTGACCAGTTCAGGCGTTTGAGTACAAAGCGAAAAGTGACGTTTTGGTACGGTGCGCGGAGTCTGCGCGAGGCTTTCTACGTCGATCACTTCGCTGCGATTGCCGCCGAAAACCCGAATTTCAAGTGGTACTTGGCTTTGTCGGACCCGCTGCCCGAAGATAACTGGCAAGGCTACACCGGTTTCATTCACCAGGTGTTACTCGACAATTATTTGAAGGACCACTCAGCGCCCGAAGATTGTGAATACTACATGTGCGGACCGCCGCCGATGATGACGGCCTGTTTCAATATGCTCGACGGCCTCGGTGTCGAGCCTGGGAACATCCTGTTCGACGACTTCGGCGGCTAGCAAATGGGCGCGACAGCGCTCGACTCGATCTTAGGCGCTCCGTCACGTGGCAGTCCGTTGTGTTGGAGCCGCGCGCGTCAGCAAGCGGTTTCCACGGATCGATCAATCTCTTTGGAGCAACCGGGTAACGACGCGCGCCGCTCCAACCCTAGATTCGTAAAACTGTTCGCGTTCGCGATGTCAGTCGCTTTATTAACGGCCTGCGAGAAGCCGGCAGTTCCACAGGCTCAGACTTTCCAAGGTGAAACGATGGGGACGACCTACAACGTCTCGATCGTCTCCGCCAAGCCGCTAGACGACGCGCGCGTTCGTTCGGTAATCGACGCCGAACTCGATAGCGTCGATCGGGCGATGTCGACTTATCGCGACGACTCGGAACTCTCGCTATTCAACCGGCATTCGTCTGGCGAGCCGTTCGCTCTCAGCGCCGAGACGTTCGCCGTTTTCGCTGCCGCGCGGGCGGTGAGCGTGGCGTCCGGCGGCGCCTTCGATATCACCGTCGGTCCGTTGGTCGAAGCATGGGGGTTTGGCCGTACAAAGCCTACTGTGATCCCAACATCCGACATGGTCGAATCGCTCAAGGAGCGAACCGGGTGGATAAAAGTTCTCTTCGACTCGGGCTCGCATTCGGTTCGCAAGGCCGTACACCAGATCGAATGCGACCTCTCGGCGATCGCCAAAGGCTACGCGGTCGACCGGGTCTCTGAAGCCCTCTCGCAGCTTGGGCAAAACAGCCACATGGTCGAGGTTGGCGGGGAAGTCCGGGTGCGTGGGCTCAACGCCGAAGGAAATCGATGGCGAATTGGGATTGAGGCTCCCGGCCACGCGGGTGGCGTGGCGCATCGAATATTGCCGCTCAGCGATATTGCGCTGGCGACATCCGGCGATTACCGCAATTTTCGTGAAATCGACGGCAGGCGCTACTCACACACGATCGATCCGCGGACCGGGCGCCCGGTCGAACATCGCACGGCCTCGGTCACCGTGCTCGCCAAGACTGCGATGCGCGCGGACGCCTACGCTACCGCAATACTCGTGCTCGGTGAAACCTCTGGACTTGAACTCGCGGAACGCGAGGGTTTGGCGGTGTTGATGCTTGTCCGGGGAGACGACGGAGGCTTCGACGAGCTTGCTTCGGCAGCCTTCGATGAGACAATGAGATCAGGACAACCGTGATTCTGCTAGCCCTCACTATCGGCATCGTCGCCATTGCGAGGGCCATCATGGCGGTGGGCGTGATCCTCAATAACCGCTGTCTGCGGGGTTCGTGCGGCGGGGCTGAGGTTTTCGATGACGACGGCGAGCCCTTAACGTGTAGTGCTTGCCCCAAACGCAAAGAGCGCGAAGCCGAGATCGCGGCGACCTGAGGCGGTTGGCACCTCGCGAGGGTGCCCGATGCGGCGTCGAACAACGCGAATCATTCTGTCGGCTTGTTCGATCCAGCTACTACCCGTCGTGTGCTCAACGTTGCTACCGCGGCGTGACTTACCGAGAGTTCGCACGGCCCCGACCTAAGCCCATACCCAAAAAAATGCCCGGCCTTCAACTGCAAGGAGCAGTCGAAGACCGGGCTTTAGTGAGGGGTTCAACTCTAATGAACGACCTGTCTAGGTGCCGCTCGAGCCAGTGTAGGTGCCACCCGAAACAACGAAGTCCGGGTACGCGCTTGCTCCGTGTTCGCTAAAGTCGAGGCCGGCGCGCTCTTCTTCTTCGCTGACGCGAATGCCGACCGTGGCTTTAACAACCTTAAACAGTATGAATGCCGTGCCGAACGTCCAGACGAAGCAGGCAACGATGCCCGTGATCTGAATCACGAGTTGGCCCATCATGTCGTAGTCACTGTGTCCGTAGAACAGCGCTTCGTTCAACAGAGCGCACGCCAATGTTCCCCACACGCCACAAATGCCGTGGACGGATATAGCTCCAACCGGATCGTCGATCTTGATCTTGTCGAAGAACAGTACGCTGAAGACCACCAGGCAACCGGCAACCGCTCCAACGATCAATGCGCCCAGGGGTGTAACGATGTCGCACGGGGCCGTGATGCCAACCAGGCCGGCGAGCACGCCGTTGAGAGTCATGCCAATATCCGGCTTGCCGAACTTGAACCAAGAAACGAACATCGCAGACGCCGATCCGGCGCAAGCGGCCAAGAACGTATTGACGGCAATACGCGCGATGGAGCCATCCGCGGTGGTTGTCGAGCCGGCGTTAAATCCGAACCAACCCAGGAACAGAATGAAAACCCCCAGCGATGCCATTGTCATGCTGTGGCCGGGAATTGGTCGTGCTCTACCGTTTGAATCAAACTTGCCGATGCGCGGCCCGACCACGATCGCACCCGCCAAAGCTGCCCACGCGCCCACCGAGTGAACCACTGTCGACCCGGCAAAATCGAGGAATCCCATATTGGCGAGCCAGGCGCCCGACTGGTCGCTCAGCAGCAGCGTTCCCCAGGCCCAGTGCCCAAACACGGGGTAAATGATCGCCGAAATCACGATCGAGTAACAGAGGTAGCCAGTGAACTTGGTTCGCTCGGCCATGGCGCCCGAGACGATTGTCGCGGCGGTTGCGGCGAACACTACCTGGAACATCCAGAAGGTGTACTCCCATTGCCCGTCAGCACCAGTGTTGTCTGGCGAAAGCATAAAATGGTCGCCGCCAACGCACATCGCGGTGCTTGCGCCGAACATCAAACCAAACCCGAGCAGCCAGTAACTGATCGCGCCGAGCGACATGTCGAGCAGGTTTTTCATCATGATGTGCGCGGCGCTCTTGGCGCGCGTGAAGCCCGACTCTACAAACGCGAAACCAGCTTGCATCCAAAAAACTAGGCAGGCCGCGAGCAGCGTCCATAGGATGTTGGCGTGGGTCTGTACCGTTTCGATCGCGGCCTGTAGATCAGCCACGGTTGGCTCCTGGGCGGCTAGCGTGGTCGCTCCCAAAGCGATCAGTGCGGCCGCTCTTATCGGCTTAGCGAATGCCGCCTTCTTCAAGATTCCCTGTAACATGATTTGACTCCTACCCTTCGAGCGAACACGGCGACTCTGCCTCTTCAAACCTGTTCGCGATGAACCGGTTCGAGACACACGAATCCCAATCAATCTGCCTACGAGAACCCGACGTCATGGTCGGGAGCAAGACGACGAAATGTGTCGCCCCTCAGGGCTTGGCCGAACCTTCCGGGCCCGTCCCAACCCCGATGTCAGTAGCGGGTCGAGCCGCTCTGCTCACTGTTGAGAACCAATATATCGCGCAGGCATTCGCGAGCGGAAGCAAAATGTTTCTATGGGGCCTATAAAGGGATTGATGGGCGCAATCCAAGGAACTGCGCGGCCGAACGCTGGTTGAATTCAGTGAAGCGTTGCGCGAATGTGACCCGAGCGATCTATATGCCTAAGCCGTGAGCTAGGCGGTCAAGGTGCCAGTTGGTGTCGCCGAAGATGTATTCGCACGATTTTGCCCGCCTGAGGTAGAGGTGCAGGTCTTGCTCCCAAGTGAAGCCGATTCCGCCGTGGAGCTGAATCGCTTTCTTGCTTCCTTCGGTGTACGCCTGGTTGGCCGCCGCTTTTGCCATTGAGGCGGCTTTGGCGAGCTTCTCAGGTTCCTCGTCGGCAACCGCCGCGGCGTAATAGACTGCCGTGCGGGCCTGTTCGAGGTCGATTAGGACGTCCGCGGCTTTGTGCTGAACCGCCTGAAAAGTCGCTACCGAGCGACCGAATTGCTTGCGCTGCTTGATGTAGCTCACGGTTTGGTCAAGTATGTCAGCGACTCCGCCAACCATTTCAGCCGCGAGCGCGATCGTGGCTTTGTCGATGACTGTTTGCAGGTCGCCTACCGTGCCTGCGCCGATTTTTTCGGCTGCGGCTATCTGATAACTGACCTCGAAGGTCGGTCGTGTGACGTCCATTGAGCCCAAGTTCGTGACGCTGGATTCTTTCGCGATCACCAACTCAACCGAATTGCCGCCGGTGCGATTGACGC
The DNA here is from genome assembly GCA_965205595.1 of Bryobacterales bacterium. Classification (GTDB taxonomy): domain Bacteria; phylum Acidobacteriota; class Terriglobia; order Bryobacterales; family UBA6623; genus CATQHP01. The sequence continues at coordinate 44,551 of CBDBHI010000014.1, forward strand.
AGAGGATGAGATCCGCGCGGGCGGCGTCGGGGACATGACGCTTCGTGACGCTGTCGCCAGTTGGAGGCTGCAACATCATCACGGTCCACCCGGAGCCCTGCTCGTAAACCCCCAGGGTGGCGCGAATCTCGCCCTCCGCGATTTTTGGGAGGTAGCCGGCCTTAGCTGAGTCGCTACCGAGATGCTCCAATGCAAGCGCGGCCAACACCCCGCTAGAGAGCAGACTGCCCGGCACGAGGCGCCGCCCGGCCTCTTCCATCAAAACCGCCAAATCGAAATTGCCGAGGCCGAGGCCTTCGTGTTCTTCGGCCACCAGCAGGCCCGGCCAACCAAGCTCAATAATCTTTGACCAGAAGGCGTCGGATGCTGCGTCGGCATCCGCCGGATCGAGCATCCGGCGCAACTCGGCCGACGGCCATTCTTGAGTCAGGAAATCGCGCGCGGAATTGCGGAGCAATAGTTGTTCGTCAGTGAGACTGAAGTTCATCGTCGATGCTCCTTAGTTCCGCGGAAGTCCAAGAATGCGTTCGGCAATAATTCCGCGCAGAATTTCTGAAGTGCCACCTTCGATGGTGTTTCCGCGTGAGCGCATGAAACCGAATTGCCAGGTTTTTTCGAAATCGCCAGTGGGGATTAGGGGAGCATCAGGCCCCAGCGTGCCCATCCCAAGCTCTTGTAGGCGCTGGTTGATTTCCGAGCCGACAACTTTAACCAGCGACGACTCGAATCCGAAAAGCTGTTCCGAGAGCCGCTCGCAAGTGAGATTGAGGCACTCGGCGTCGAGGTACGCCTGAGCTACATGGCGGCGTAGCTGCGGATCGACCGGCGTATCGCGGCCCTTGACGGCGGAAACGAGGTTGTCGCACTGCTGCTGTAGCCGGACGCTGGTCGAGACAGAAATATTAGCTCGTTCCCGCGTGAAGGTCTTCATCGCAACAATCCATCCGTCGTTTTCATCGCCGATGCGGTTCGACTTCGGGACGCGCACCTCGTCGAAGAAAACCTCGCCGAATTCAGCGTCGCCGGTGATCTGCCGCAGCGGTTTTACGCTGACGCCTGGAGTCTTCATGTCGACGATCACCGCCGTGATTCCCTTGTGGCGCGGTGCATCGGGGTCGGTCCGAACAAGTAAGAAGATAAAGTCCGCGATACGCGAGTTCGACGTCCAGATTTTCTGGCCCGTGATCACGTAGTCATCGCCGTCTGAGATGGCTTTGGTTTGCAGCCCCGCGAGGTCGGAACCCGCGTTGGGCTCGGAAAATCCCTGGCACCAGATCTCGTCCGCCGAAAGGATCGGTGCGAGATAGCGCTTCTTTTGTTCTTCGTTGCCGACGGCGATCAGCGTCGGGCCGACGATCATTAGGCCAATACCGTTGATTGGCGTAGGCGTCTTGGCGCGGATGACTTCTTCGTTGTAGACGACTTGCTCGCGAAACGAAGCACCTTGGCCGCCGTAATTCTTGGGCCAGTTCAGTCCAAGCCAGCCGGCGTCGAATAGCCTTTTCTGCCAGGCTTTGAGTGCATCAACGTCGCGGCCCTCGATATTTGGAACGTTTTCAGAGAGCCAACCGCGCAGCTTTTCGCGAAACGCGGCCTCTTCCGGTGAGTCTTGTAGTCGCGGCATGATGACTCGCCATTGTACACGCTGTGCGTCCCTCGGCTCGACGAAAACAAACTACGGCTCGGCGTCGACGATCATCGTCTTTGACATGTTGTCGTGGAAGGTTAGCGCCTCCTCGTCGACTAGTGACCAGGCGAAGCCGATGCCGAACGAGGCAGTGCTGACGATAGTTCCCAACGCGCGCATCAGTCGTTGCGAACTCTCAGGATCGGAGCCATCGAGGCTGACGATTTCGAGTTGCATCCAGAACATGCCTTGGGTGCGCCCAATGTAGTAGATGAATACTAGCCAATAGAAAGACAGCAGAGCAAAAAATATCGTGGCTACGGTCTTTATCTCGGGGTTTGCGGCGGCGTCGGGACGCCAGTACGTTTTAAAAGCAGCGAAAACCCCAACAAAGAGTCCCGCCGCTACCGCGATCAAGGTCACGTCCAAAAGACCCGCGAGGGCGCGTTGCTTGATTGCAGCTGAGCCCCCGCTTCTTTTTTCAGGCTCGACATCCACATGGGGAGGTACCGGCGGATCGGGCTGCAACGGAACAGGTGTGGGCGGCTCGGGCGTTCGTTGGAGCGGCCTCGCTTGCGGAAGCGGCGTAGGAGCTGACAACGGGCGATTAAGCGGCGGAAGCTCGCTCGCGCCGCCTACCAATTCAGGCCCGTTGCTTGGCGGCTCATCGGCGCCGCCCTCTCGCTGCCGTTCGCGGTAGCCCTCGATTTTCTTCGTCAGCTCGGCACGCCACTCGGGCTCCGGCTTCGGAGCGGGTGATGGCGGCAGCGGATTCGGCTCTTCGGTAGTTTTTTGCGCCCGACTGATGGGGGTTATGTCCGTACCAGAGGGATCGAATCGGCGCCCGCAATGCGCGCAACGATGATCGTCTTCTGAATTCCAATAGCCGCAGTGCGGGCAGCGCATTATTGAGGAGGGTTGAAGTCCTATTCTGGACCAATGGATCGGTGAAAGCAACGGTTTTTGGGTGCGGACGACACTTTGGTTGCCCCTCGCGTGTAGCTATGCTAGCTTGGTGGTTTCAGGGCACATCGGTGGTTCGAACGACCTCGATCGACCTGTCTTTCACCCGCGGATCACAAGTCTTTGAGATGAGTGTGTTTAAGCGGGGCTCCTCAGCGCAAAACCCATGGCTCTTGCAATAGCTAATCGCTACGCCTCGGCGCTTGCCGACGTTGTTAGTCAGCCGGATTCCGCGCTGGCCGCCGAGAAGGCCTTGGCCCAGCTCAAGGCATTTGAGGCGACTTTGAATGACTCCGCGGAACTGCGCAGCGTGCTGTTGGCTCCGTCTGTTCGGCCGGACGATAAGCGCGCGGTAGTTGCGCAAATTTGTACCCGGCTAGGCTGCGCGGAAGAGATTCGCAACTTCATCTACGTGGTTGCCGATCACCGGCGTACAGCGATGTTTGGGGAGTTTGTCGAATCGTTTCGCTCGTGGCTTGACAGCAAACAAGGCTTGGCGCGAATCGAAGTTCGCACGGCGCTCGCGATGGACCCCGACCAGCAGGCGTCCCTCGAACGGCGTTTCGCTGCAATTACGGGTAATTCCATCGAGGCCGGTTACGTTGTTGACGAGAGCGTTCTCGGTGGTAGCGTTGTTCGCGTCGATTCCACGATATATGACGGCTCGCTGCGCGCGAAGCTGCAACAGCTCGACCGCGCTATGCGCGACGCGGGTTAGCGCATCGAATAGATATAGAGGATAGGTTCCATGGCACAAATCAGCGCCGATGAGATCTCGAAACTGATTCGAGACCAAATACAGAACTACGATGGTGCCGTCGAGGTAGCCGAGGTTGGTTCGATAATTTCGCTTGGTGACGGCATCGCCCGTTTGCACGCCCTCGAAAAGGTCATGGCCGGCGAGTTGCTCGATTTCCCGGGCGACATTGCGGGCATCGCGATGAACCTGGAAGAAGATCAGGTCGGCGCGGTCTTGCTGGGCGACTTCTCGGAACTCAAAGAGGGCGACGAGGTGAAGCGCACCGGGCGTATCATCTCAATTCCCGTTGGCGAAGCAATGATCGGCCGCGTGGTCGACGCCTTGGGGCGGCCGCTAGACGGCAAGGGTCCGATCGAGACGACGCAGTTCAATCCGGTTGAGCGTATCGCTCCCGGCGTCATCGATCGCCAGCCCGTAACCGAGCCCATGCAGACCGGGCTGAAGGCGATTGACTCGATGATCCCCATCGGCCGCGGCCAGCGCGAGCTGATTATCGGCGACCGTCAGACCGGTAAGACGGCGGTGGCCATCGACGCCATCATCAATCAAAAGGGCGGCGACATGATTTGCATCTATGTCGCTATTGGTCAGAAGCGCTCGACTGTCGCTCAGGTCGTCAAAACGCTCGAAGAGCACGGCGCGATGGACTACACGATTGTCGTCGTGGCGTCGGCGTCAGACCCGGCCCCGATGCAGTTTCTGGCGCCGTTTTCGGGTTCGGCCATTGGCGAATATTTCCGTGATTCCAGCCGCCACGCACTCTGCATTTTCGACGATCTGTCGAAGCATGCGGCCTCGTATCGCGAGATCTCGCTGTTGCTGCGTCGTCCTCCGGGCCGCGAAGCGTTCCCAGGAGACGTTTTCTATCTCCACTCGCGGTTGCTCGAACGCGCCTCGAAGCTGAGTGACGCACGCGGTGGAGGGTCGCTTACAGCATTGCCCTTCATCGAGACACAGGCCGGTGACGTTTCGGCGTACATCCCGACCAACGTCATCTCGATCACTGACGGACAGATCTATTTACAGGCCGACTTGTTCAATGCGAACGTCCGGCCCGCGGTCGATGTCGGCATCTCGGTTAGCCGCGTCGGCGGTAACGCGCAGATCAAGGCGATGAAGTCGATCGCCGGTACGCTGCGATTGGAATTGGCGCAGTACCGCGCTTTGGCGGCATTTGCGCAGTTTGGTTCCGATCTCGATAAGGCCTCACAGCAACAGCTTCACCGCGGTGACCGCTTGGTTGAGTTGCTCAAGCAAAAGCAGTATGCACCGGTGCCGGTCGAAAAGCAGGTCGCGGTCATCTATGCCGGAACGAACGGTTATCTCGACGATCTCGAGGTTTCGCGGATCGCGGCCTTCGAGGCGGGACTCTACGACTATCTCGACCGCCAGGGCGACGGCGGCGTGCTCGAGCAGATCCGCACGAAGAAAAAGCTCGACGACGACACGACCGCGGCGCTGAAGAGCGCTCTCAGCGAATACAAAGAGCGCTTCGTCGCGACGAGTTCCCCCGTGGAGGCGGCGGCCGGCTAGCGGCGCGCGTTTCGAATGCCTTCTTTAATCGACCTGCGCCGGCGGATTCGCTCGATTAAAAATACCCAGCAGATCACCAAGGCCATGAAAATGGTCTCGGCCGCGAAGCTGCGCCGCGCGCAACAGTCCGTCGTCAACGCTCGTCCATACGCGACGTTGTTGGGCGACATGCTGGGAAGCATTTTGAGCCAGGCCGGAGACGACTCGGCCGGCGGCCACCATCCGCTGCTTGCCAAACGTGAGGTCAAGCGTGTCCTCCTGCTGTTCCTCGCGGGCGACAAGGGCCTCTGCTCCGCGTTCAACACCAATGTGATCAAGGCGTCGACGAGGTTCATCGCCGATCAAGACGGAAAAGAAGTAGAGCTCGAGTTATTGGGACGCAAGGCCGTCGACTACTACTCGCGCCGCTCGTATCCAATCACCGGAAAATGGGATCTCGTCTTCAAGAACGTCGAGTATGCGACCGCGCAAGAGATCGCGGACAAGGCGATGAAGCGCTTCAGCGATGGCGACGTTGATGAGGTTTACGTTCTCTACAACCGCTTCAAGAACATCCTCACCCAGGAAATTACTCTGACCCCGCTGCTGCCGATCCTTCCAACGGAAGGAAAGAGCGACGGCGCGTCAGTCGACTACGAATACGAGCCGCCGCCCAAGGAGTTGTTCGCCACGTTACTACCCAAGCACGTCACCACGCAGGTCTACCAAGCGATGCTTGACTCGGCCGCCGCCGAACACGCCGCCCGCATGACGGCGATGGATTCGGCGACGCGTAACGCGGGTGAAGTGCTCGAAAAACTTACCTTGCATCTCAACCGCGTACGACAAGCGAGCATCACGACCGAAATAATTGAGATCGTCTCGGGCGCCGCGGCTTTGGAATAGGGATCAATAGAAATGTCAGCTATCGGAAAAGTTATTCAGATATCCGGCCCGGCGGTCGACGTCCGGTTCGAGGACGGCCATCTACCGAAGATCTACAACGCACTTCGCATTACCAGTGAAGGCTTCGACGTCCCCACTCCCGTCGACATCGTCTGCGAAGTGCAGCAGCACTTGGGCGAAGGCCGTGTCCGCACGGTCGCCATGCAAGCGACCGACGGTATGGTGCGTGGAATGAAGGCCCAGGACAAGGGCGAGCCGATTACGGTTCCCGTAGGCCCGCAGGTCTTAGGCCGGGTGCTCAACGTTCTCGGCGAGCCGGTTGACGAGCGTGGTCCGGTAAATACGGAGAAGCGATTCCCGATTCACCGTCAGGCACCGAGTCTAGAAGAGCAGTCGACCGAGTCGGAAATGCTCGAGACCGGCATCAAGGTCATCGACCTGATCGAGCCCTACCTTAAGGGCGGCAAGATCGGGCTATTCGGTGGCGCTGGTGTCGGCAAGACCGTCATCATCATGGAGCTGATCAATAACATCGCGCTGCAGCACGGTGGTGTCTCAGTCTTCGCGGGCGTCGGTGAACGTACCCGCGAGGGCAACGATCTTTGGCTCGAAATGCAGGAGTCCGGCGTCGTCAACCCGGATGACTATACGAAATCAAAGGCTGCGCTGATCTACGGTCAGATGACCGAGCCGCCTGGAGCGCGTCTGCGCGTCGGCCTGACCGGACTGACCGTCGCTGAATACTTCCGTGATGTCGAGGGCCAGGACACGCTGCTCTTCATCGACAACATTTTCCGCTTTACGCAGGCCGGTTCCGAAGTGTCAGCGCTGCTAGGCCGCATGCCCTCGGCTGTCGGTTACCAGCCGAACTTGGCGTCTGAGATGGGTGCACTCGAAGAGCGCATCACCTCGACCAAGAGCGGTTCGATCACGTCCGTACAGGCGATCTACGTCCCGGCCGATGACTACACCGACCCGGCCCCGGCGACGACGTTTACGCATCTCGACGCGACGACCAACCTTTCCCGCGAAATCGCATCGCTCGGTATCTACCCGGCGGTTGATCCGCTGGCTTCGACGTCTCGCATTCTCGACCCGAACGTTGTCGGCGACGAGCACTACGAGGTAGCGCAGTCCGTCAAGGGCGTGTTGCAACGCAACAAAGAGCTGCAAGACATCATCGCCATTCTCGGTGTTGACGAGCTGTCGGAACAAGACAAACTGACCGTCGCCCGCGCGCGCAAGATCCAGCGTTTCCTCTCGCAGCCGTTCTTTGTCGCTGAGCAGTTCACGGGCATGAAGGGGCGCTACGTAAAGCTGGCCGACACGATTCGCGGCTTCAAGAAGATCGTCGAAGGCAAGCACGACGACTTACCGGAACAGGCGTTCTACCTGGTCGGCACGATCGAAGAGGCCCGAGCGAAGGCCGCCAAGCTTGAGAAGGAAGCGGCCTAACGGCGGCGCGCGATGGACCAGCAGATCACACTAGAGGTTGCGGTTCCCGACCGCCAGGTCGTCAAGGAAACGACGACCGACGTACAGCTTCCGCTCACCACCGGGTACAAGGGCGTGCTGCCCGGCCATGCGCCGATGATGGCCGAGATTGGTACGGGCGTATTGACGTACAAGTCCGGCGAAGGCAATAAATACCTGGCGCTTGACGGCGGCGTGGTGGAAATCCTGCCGGACTACGTGCGCGTGCTGGCGACGACAGCGGAATTCGCCCCCGAGATCGACGCCAAACGGGCGATGCAAGCCCTCGAACGAGCCGACGAGCGGCTCCAACTCGAGGATCTCGAAGTCGATGTCGAACGGGCGCGAAGAGCGATCGATCGCGCTAAGGCACGTCTAGAAGCGACGAAGCAGCACTCGACCTAACAGCCGATGTGTCTCGACCGGCGCTTTGCTAGCACCCCAGAGACGTCCGTCGCTAAGCGGTGCTTCGTGGGCGCCGCTTAGCGAACTCCGCCAACTGCTGCCCGTCGTTCGCGTAACCCATCCCGAAGACCTGCAAACGCCGGTCGACACCCGGTCGTAAGCAGCAGTAGCGACTGGGTCCATTCTGGTTGTACTTTACATAGGTTTTACAAACGCGAAGTTGCCCCCGCCTTAGGCAGCTCGATCGAGCATCTCGTCGAATCTGGCTATCGCGAGGGCAACTACCGCAGAATCTATGAGTTGGCGGAACGTTTCTGCTCTATCGCTAGCGTTAACGAAACGATCGATCCCTCAGAAACTGCATTTGGATTGCATAGGCGGGGGTCCGCCAAGCTCCCAAAAGTTCGTTGACATGAGATGTATAAACTCGTTGCTCTCCATGGCAGTGTGGGCAAATGTAGCCACGCACCGTCATTTGGTTACCGGACTGGCGAAGTTTTTTCCTGTCCGGAAAATGTCTGGGGTCTGACAGAACAATCGGATTCCATGGTTAGGTCAACAGTCTTATCGCGGTGAGGTAAGTCAATGAAATTTAGTAGTCATGCGCTCGGCAAGTTTTTCTTAGCCTTTGCGCTTGTTTTAGTGTTGCCCTCGCTCATGTTCGGGCAAGGGTCCAACGGCACAATTAACGGGACGGTCACCGACGCCACGGGCGCCGTCATCCCGGGTGCCCAAGTCACGATCATGAACGCCGAGACAGGCGTTGCCAGTACGATCGAGAGCGGTGTCAACGGCACGTTTGCGCTGCCTGTGGCCGCAGGCCTGTATAACGTCACCGTCGAGTCCGACGGCTTCAAGCAGGCGACTGTCAACGGGTTGCGCGTAAACGTAGCTTCGCATGTCGCACAGACATTCGCCCTGGAAATTGGAGCGTTGACCGAAGTTGTCGAAGTGACGGCCGCGCAGTTGCAGATACAGACCACCTCCGGGTCGGTCGGCGCGACGGTTCAGGTCGAACAGATCCAGGAGCTTCCCCTCCCGAACCGCGACATCTTCAACCTAGTGAACTTGGTTCCCGGCGCGTTCCGGTCCGAATCGAACGGCAACATGTCGATCGGCGGCGGACGCACGCGTTCAACGGGTTCGTATATTGACGGCATCAACAACACACGCGGCGGCCTAGGCGTGCAGAACGTGGAAATGTCGCCTCCGGTGGACTCGATGCAGGAGTTCAAAGTCGAGGTCAACTCGATGGGCGCTAAGTATGGCCGAAGTTCTTCCGGTGTCGTGACAGCGGTCACCCGGAGCGGATCGAACAATATGCATGGTAGCCTCTATCACTTCATCCGCAACGACGCGTTTGACGCGGCCGGCTGGCAGAATGACTCGAAGCCGAAACTGCGCCACAACAACGGCGGCGGATCGATCGGCTTACCGATCGTCAAGAACAAGACGTTTCTCTTCTACAATCTCGACGTTTTCCGGGAGGCGGAGGGCCAGATTCGCACGCGTAGCGTCGGCCTGCCCGAGTGGCGCAACGGCGACTTTTCGACCGCCACCCGAAACGCGGGCGGCAAGGCCAAGCTGGTTAAGATCTACGACCCCCAGACGCGCCTGTCCGGGCCGGTGAACAACGGTCGCGACGCGACGCAGTTCCCGAACAACATGATTCCTTCGTCGCGCTTCGATTCGGTCGCCGTCCAGGCGTTGGGTTTCTTGCCGAATCCGAACCGCACGCCCAACAACCTCAATAACAATGCAGGCAACTGGCGAGAGCAGACGAGCAGAAATCGGGACCGCAACTACCACACCTTCAAGCTGGATCACAACTTCAGCGACAAATACCGCACCTTCGTGCGGATGATCCTGACCAGCCCCGACAAAACCATCACCGGCTATTCCCAAGGCTACGGCGTCGCCGATCAGAATGGCCTCGATATCCTAAATGTGCGGCAGAACTGGGGCTGGAGCCAGACCTACACCTTCTCGCCGACCTTCTTCGTTACGGGACTCATCGGGTTGAACCGCGTGTCGGTTGACCGTAAGTCAGGCGACTGCTGCGACACGAACTATGCCCAGCAGTTCGGCATACCTGGTTTGGAACAGGGCGGTGAGGTGTTCCCGCGGTTCAACATTCAGGGCGGGCGCGTACCGGTGAACCAGTTCGGCGCGGTCGGCAATGCCAATCGTTTCGCGGTCTTCACAAACTTTGATTTTGAAGCGAACTTCACAAAGGTCAAGGGCGATCACACGATTACCTTTGGTGCCAAGTACACAGCCTTCCAAGGCAACGAAGTCAGCCGTCAGCGGCCGAGCGGCAGCTGGCGCATTCAAGGCAACCTCACGCGCTTCCGCCCGACAGGCGGCGGGCGCAACAACAACACGGGCGTCAACCTAGCCGACTTCTTGCTGGGACACATCTGGAATCTGGATACCCGCGTTGCGCCGGGCATCGGCAAACGCATCAAGTACTACTCCGGATATGTGCAGGATGACTGGAAGGTTAACCCGCGTCTGACGTTGAATCTCGGCTTCCGCTACGAGATCGAGACGCCGATTACCGAGGTTGGCGGTCGTGTGAACGGCTTCTGTCAGTTTTGCCCGCATCCGCTGGCAGGTCAGAACGGCATTCGTGAAAACGCGATCGGGAAGGTGCTGTTCCGGAACCGCGATGGAACGGGCAAGTACCTGTGGAACACCGACAAGAACAATTGGGCGCCTCGCTTCGGTTTTGCGCTGCGCTTGAAGGAAGACGATTCGCTGGTACTCCGCGGAGGCTTCGGAGTCTTCTTCGGCAATCCGTACGACCGCAATACGATTCAGCCTGGACGTGCCGGATTCGACAACATCTTCCGCATCCGCGGCGGCGCTAAGTTCTTCCTCCGCGACGGCGTTCCCGCCGGCGCCTTGGATGACATTCCGGAATCAGAACTCAATGGCGGATTCGGTTCCGTCGGAACCCGGTTCCCGACCTCGACTATTCAGTTCTGGGACCAGGCCCGTAAGATGCCGTATTCACAGAACTTTAACCTGACATTGCAGACACGCTGGAAGGGCGTACTGTGGGACTTCGGCTTTCTCGGCGCTCTGGCGCGTCAACAGTCGATTGCCGCCATCAACCTCAACCAAATTCGTCCCGAGGACTTGCCGGCGGCGAATGCGAAAGGCGCCAACATTGAGGACTTCCGCCAGTGGTCCGCTTTCTCGGGGTCACAAGACCTGATCCAGTTGGAGTCGCCGAACTGGGGAGTTTCGAACTACTACGCCTTGACCTTCAAGTCGGAGAAGCGCTACCAGAACGGCCTCGGGTGGACGATCGCCTACACCCACACGCAGTGGATCGACAACATCCGCTTCATCGGCGATGCGGATACGTTTGGCGACGACGACAACCCGCAGAACATCTTCGACTTTAAGAGTGAACGCGCGAAATCGGTCAATGGTCTGCCTCACCGCATTGTGATGGCGCCGATCCTCGATCTCCCGTTCGGTCGAGGCCGCAAGTGGGGCCAGAACTGGGGCAAGGTTCTGAACGCCGTTGCGGGCGGCTGGCAGTTGGCTACGGTTGGTACGCTGCGCACTGGCGGCTACATGGGCGTCACTGTCGACGGTGGCCCCAACCTCCGCGGCGACGCGGCGACCAACGTCACGCTCCGGCCGAACCTGACCCTTCAGGGCTTCGATGCATCCAATCAGGGCCAAGCGGCCGAAGGCATTATCGGCCTCAACTGGTTGAATGCGGGCGCGTTCGAGAATCCGGATCCGTTTACGTTAGGCAATGCGGCGCGCACTCTTCCGGGTCTCCGCGGACCGTGGCGTGGCGGCTTCGACGTAATGTTGGCGAAGAACTTCCGCTGGGGCGAGAACTGGCGCGCTCAGTTCCGCTGGGAAGCGTTCGACTTCACCAACACGCCGGCGTTTCAGATCCCCAACACCTCGTTCGGCAGCGGCAACTTTGGTGTCGTCACCTCGACGCTACCCAACAGCCGTCGCATCATGCAATTGGGTCTAAGAATCACCTTCTAAGCTCAACCAGCACAACCAACCATCCAGCAAGCGGGCCCCGAGAAATCGGGGCCCGCTTTTGTCTGCGCGCGCGGAGCGATTGGCCGCCGGAATGACCTGGATGTTTGTTGATCAGTGAGCCGGATGATCGTATCAGAAGCGGCCGATCGGGTGACTCGAACGCTAATATCGACGTGCTACTAAACCCATTTTTATCAATGAAACTGGGAGAATGGCAAGCACCGTAATCCCTGCCGCCGGTACCGCGCTCAATAGCAACCAATACCCTCCAGCGACCATTTTCCTCGTCCACGAGGGTCGCCGTTGTACCAACGCTGCACCCGGTCCATACGTAGAACAGCACGGACAACTAGGGTCTTCGCCGAATCAACGCTTTTAGCCGACTCGGCATACGCTTTCTATGACCCCGGAGTATTTCTATATGAGTACGCCGAAGGGCAGCGGCGACGTGCATTTCGCGGCAAGAATCGATGGCGTTTTCTCTCGCGAAAGTTTTCGGAAGTTGGTGGAGTCCCCTTCGCCGGCCCCGTCTACCCGAACTGGTTCTAGCTGCTGCCGCGCTACTAGCCTTGATCGCTCCTACCTGGTGGAGCGGCTACCCCGACGACGAGCAGCGTCGTGCGGAGGTTGCCCTCGTTCTGCGGACGGCAGTCGATGAAAGTCGTCGAGTCGTTCGGGAATGGTCCGAAGGGATTCGTCTACGGGCCAGTCTAGCCGTTGAATCTCCGGCACTGCGGAAAGAAGCACTGGCGCGGATTCGGGATTTCGATCGCGGTCACGATCTCTCAGCGGAGTCGCTTGAGGAGCTACAAGCGACGGTCAAGTCCAGCGCCCCGATCGCCGATGGACCCGACGTTCCGATCGGATTTCGGGTGCTCGACTCTCGCGGCATTGTAGTGGCTTCTGATTCTAGTTTCGTAGCGCAAGCCTTCGATGAGATTCCGGCCGAAAAGTTGGTGGCCGCGCTGCGCGCACAAACGATTGTCAGCGCCGCCAAAGAGACGCCAGACAGCGGGGAGTCGGGCCGTTGGCCGATCTGGATACTCGCCCCACTACGGAGCCAAGCAGAAGGGCACCCGATCGCCGGAGTGATCGCACTTGAATATGACGCGGCGGCCGCCGTCAGGCTGGCTGTCGAAAGTGCTGACGGCGCGCATTGGAAAACGATCGCGATAGCTAGGAGCGGCTCGACGATCGGCCCAGTTCGTGATAACGCATCTCAAACTTCGGTCGAGTGCGACGGCGAAACTCTGCTGTTTCAAGCCGATCAAAGCCCCGTTACCATTGCGGCGGGTTCCGCCGGGGCAATCTGGGCTGGCGAGCAGATCCGCCTATATCTGGACGGCGTGGAAGACTGCCATGGAGTGAAATCGGTCGCCGCTTGGGGCACGGTCAGCGACATCGGGTTGGGCATGCTAACGACGCTACCTTATGACGAGGCGTTCGACCAATCAATACAGTTCAGCCGTGTGCTCCCGATTCTGCTATTGCTCCTGGGCCTGTCGATGTTCTTCGAGGCCTCCAGAACCGGTACTGCTGAGCGGCTGTCGAACGGTGAAAGCCGCGAGACTGTCCGAGCTTCGACTCGCAGTGGCTTGGCTTGGGGAATCCTCGCGGCTTCTTTGGTGGTGACCGGCGTCCTCTACCTAACAATCAGAGATCAAGTCGAAGAGTCAAATCGGCAGCAGCTGGAACACGAAGCCGGGCATATTCAATCTCGACTAGTTGAACGGGCTCGCTTGTACACCTACGCTTTCGAAATTCTTGGGTCCTCTTTGTCCACCCGGCGAAACTTGAACCAGTCCGAATTCAATCAATTGGCAGAACCACTGCTCACGTCAAGTATCACGCCCGGGGTCGAAAGGGTGGACTACATACGGGCGGAGCATAGTTCCCTCGGCCGCGTGAGCCAAGGATCTGGCGAAGCATTCTTGACCTACGCGCCCTCCGGCTGGCCACTAGTACCGGAAGTCATCGACGCCGCAAACGCCGCGAGAGCCGGCCGTGCGACGGTATTTGGCGAACCACTTTCGCTAAACGCGGGTGGCGCGCGCGGGCAAAAGCTACTTGTCGTAAGTCCTGCCTACGATCGCTCGACCGTCTCACCCGACATCAATGAGGCGACGGAACTACACGGGTGGTTCGTCGCCGTTGTGGCGCCAGATGCATTTTTCAAAGGCTTAGGACCGGCGGACTTCAACCTGGAATTCGCCCTGTTCGAAGACACTGCGGATTTCTCTCCGGCACTGATTTACGACAGTGACGGCGGATTGAGTAACACTTCCGAAACTGCCGGCGAGACGGAAAACTTCAAGGCGACAGTGAGCGTACCCGGCCGCGACTGGCTTATGTCAGTCGACGGCCAATCGGGAATATGAGAACGGCGGAGCGAAACTAGACCATAGAGCGGCGAATCGAAGCTGCTTTTGGGCGGAGTAAAAGTAGACCGTCCGAGTGGTCCAGCGAACATTCCTGTGGTGTTTGTGGGACACGAGAGGGATGTATCGCGTGGAGCTATACGCTCAAGTACGGCGCAGTGTCTTTGTCGAAGGGCTCAGTGAGCGCGAGGCCGCCAAACGGTTTGGCCTGGCGCGAGGGACGGTGCGCAAGATGTTGCGCTACGCCACTCCGCCGGGCTATCGGCGGCGCCAACCAGCGCAGAGGCCGAAGCTGGATCCCTTCACCGGAATCGTCGATCAGATCCTCATCGACGATCAGGAACGTCCGAAGAAACAACGCCACACCGCAAAACGCATCTTCGACCGCTTGCGCGACGAGTACGATTTCACCGGCGGTTACACGATCGTCAAGGACTATGTTCGCGACAAGAAGCTCGGCGGGCAAGAGATGTTCGTGCCGCTGGTGCATCCGGCGGGCGATGCCCAGGCCGACTGCGGTGAAGCTCTGGTGGTCATTGACGGCGTACAGCGCAAGGCGCACTACTTGGTGGTCGATCTGCCGCCTAGCGATGACGCTTTCGTAAAAGCTTTCCCGGCCGCGACGACGGAAGCGTTTTGCGAGGGGCACAACGCAGCGTTTCGGTACTTCGGCGGCGTGCCACGCAGCATCCTCTACGACAACACGACCTTGGCGCTGGCGAGGATTCTGGGCGACGGCAGGCGCAAGCGGACCAGGGTGTTCAGTGAACTGCAGTCGCACTATTTATTCTCCGATCGTTTCGGGCGTCCGGGCAAAGGCAACGACAAGGGAAAGGTGGAAGGACTGGTCGGTTATGCCCGGCGGAACTTCATGGTGCCGGCGCCAAGGTTTCCAAGCTGGGAAGCGTTCAACGAGCAGCTCGAAGCGCAGTGCCTCAACAATCGTAAGCGGCGCTTGCGGCGGCACACCGAAACGATTGAGGAACGTTTCAAGCGTGACCGCCAAGCGTTGTTGCCCTTGCCGCCCACGCCCTATGACGCCTGCGACAAACGCACCACGCGGGTGACGTCGCTGTCATTGGTGCGCTATCGCGCCAACGACTACTCGGTGCCCACACGCTACGGACATCGCCAGGTGTTGCTGAAAGGCTACGTCGATGAAATCGTGATCTGTTGTGGCAGCGAAGAGATCGCGCGCCACCGGCGCAGTTACGAACGCGAAGAGTTGATCTTCGATCCGCTGCATTACCTAGCACTGCTGGAACGCAAGACCAACGCGCTCGATCAAGCGGCCCCGTTGGCGGGCTGGGAGCTGCCCGAACAGTTCCCGTGCTTGAGACGTTTGCTCGAGGCACGGTTGGGAAAGCCAGGCAAGCGCGAGTACGTGCGGGTATTGCGATGACTGGAGGACTTCCGATTCGAGCACGTTGCCGCGGCGGTGCGCCAAGCCTGCGAGTTGGGAGCGATTGGCTTGGATGCAGTCAGGCACTTAGTGCTGTGCCGCATCGAGCAACGGCCGCCGCGCTTGGACTTGACGAAGTATCCGCACCTGCCGGCAGCCCAGGTGGAGCAAACCTCCGCTGCGGACTATTTGGCACTGCCGGCACAAGGAGGGGGGTAATGGCGAGGTCGAAACTTCTGCTCGAAGCGCATTTGAAAGCGTTGCGGCTGCCAACCTTCCTGCGCGAGTACGACAAACTGGCGCGGCAATGCGCCGCCGAGAGCTTGGATTCGAGGAGCTTCCCGCAACAACTCTGCGAGCTGGAACTGCTCGACCGTGAACAGCGGGCCACCGAGCGCCGCAGCAAGGCCGCGAAGTTTCCCGTGACCAAGAGTCTGGACACTTTCGACTTCCCGTCCTTGCCGGCGTTGAACAAGAAGCTGGTGCTGGAACTGGCGCGCTGTGAGTTTATCGACCGCCGCGAAAACGTGCCGGCACTGGGTAATTCCGGCACGGGCAAAACGCACATCGGCTTGGCGTTGGGACTGGCGGCTTGTCAGCGCGGCTATCGAACACGCTTCACAACAGCGGCGGCACTGGTCAATGAGCTGCTCGAAGCCCGAGATGAACGGCGCTTGCTGCGATGTCAAAAGCAGTTGGCCAAGCAGGATCTGCTGATCGTCGATGAACTGGGCTACGTGCCGCTATCGAAGACCGGAGCGGAGTTATTGTTCGAAGTGTTTTCCCAGCGCTACGAACAGGGCTCGACGCTGGTCACCTCGAATCTGCCGTTTAACGAATGGACGGAGGTCTTCGGCTCCGAGCGGCTGACCGGCGCCCTGCTCGATCGCCTCACGCACCACGTTCATATTCTAGAGCTGAACGGCGAAAGCTTCCGTCTGATCCAGAGCAAGAAGAAGCGGGCTCACTCTTTGGGCTGACCCACCGGCCACTCGCCCGGTTTTCGTGGGACGGCCTCCACTACGCCTGGGCCGCCCTAAAGGGCGACCGCAGGCTCCGTTCCAGCCGTCCCACGAAAACCGCTACCCCTTCACCAACTGGTCTACTTTTGCTCCGCCGAAGTGGTCCAAATTTACTCCGCCCTTGACATTTCACTTCCCCCCGGCAGGTGCGCGAGGCCATCGACAGCTTCGTCCGCGTCTACAACTCCAAGGCTACTCCGTTCGAATGGACCAAGACCGTCGTAGCCCCTCGTTCCCTCGCCAGTAAATATTCTAACTTACGCAACTAAGTACTAGGCTAGCCCTGTGGCATCACTTTCAGGGCAATCCCCAGTTCGGCCAAATTTCGTGGTGGAACGACGTTTGGCGCCTCGCACATGAGGTCAGTGCCCTTCGCTGTCTTCGGGAATGCGATTACATCACGAATAGTGGCCTCTCCCGCTAGCATCATGATCAGACGGTCGAGTCCGAGCGCGATACCACCGTGCGGCGGCGTACCGTATTCGAGGGCGTCAAGGAAGAACCCGAAGCGGTGGCGCGCCTCTTCTTCGCTGAAGCCAAGAGCCTCGAAAATCTTAGCCTGAATGTCACGGCGGTGAATACGAATGGAGCCGCTACCGAGCTCGATACCGTTGAGTACCAAATCGTACGCTTTCGACCGGCAAGCCGAGGGATCGGTCGTCAACTTTTCCAAATCATCGTCGTGGGGTGACGTGAAAGGGTGATGCGAGGAATTCCAACGACGCTCGTCTTCGCTCCATTCGAACATCGGGAAATCAGTGACCCACAAGAATCGAAAGTCGGTCTTCTCGAGTAGCCCATGCCGCTCGGCAAACGCATGGCCAATTCGAAGGCGCAGGTTCCCCGCAGCCGTAAGCACGACGTGCTCGGGTCGCGGATTAGTGATCTTCTCTTGAGCGGTGCATAACAGCAGGAAGTCGTCTTCAGTGACGCCGAGCCTTTCCTTGATCGCGGCCATCTGGTCCGGCATTTTCTTCGCGAGCCCATTCGCGTCGTCGAAGACCCGCAAATTCTGCTCGCCGGCGAACTCGCGGAACTCCTCCCGTTCGCGCCTCGTGAGTTGGCCGACCGAGGGCGTCCGGATTGCGACGAGAGGCCCTTCAAGCGGAAGATCTTCGGCACCAATAATGTCATCGACGCGGGCCATCGCGGGTAAGCGCAGGTCTGGCTTGTCACTACCGTACTTCTCGATGGCCTCGGAATAAGGCAGCCGCGGCAGAGGCAACTCGGGGACACGAGCGTCCGCCGCCTCGCAAACTGACGCCATCAGCCGTTCGATTACACCCAACACGCCTTCTTCTTGGACGAACGACATCTCAACGTCGATCTGCGTAAATTCGGGCTGACGATCGGCACGCAGGTCCTCGTCTCGGAAGCAGCGTACGATCTGGAAATAGCGGTCGTAGCCACCAACCATCAGCAATTGCTTAAACAATTGCGGCGACTGCGGGAGCGCATAAAAATTTCCCGGATGGAGGCGGCTGGGAACCAGAAAGTCGCGCGCGCCCTCGGGGGTCGAGCGCGTCATAAAGGGGGTTTCGATCTCCAAAAACCCTTGCGAGTTGAACGACTCGCGAACCGCCAAATTGACGTCGTGCCGCAGTCGAATGTTCTTCTGCATCTGAGGTCGACGCAAATCGATGTAACGGTACTTAAGACGGTTGTCTTCGCCGACCGAAGCCTGAGTTTCCTCGTCCAATTGAAACGGCGGCGTCTGCGATTCGTTAAGAATATAGAGATTCTCGGCGGCTAACTCTACAGTCCCGGTTCCGAGATTGGGGTTGATCGTATCGGCGTCGCGCTTAATAATCGGACCTTCGACAGCCACTACAAACTCGCTGCGCAGCGTTTCCGCTCTGGCGTGAACTTCCGGCCTGAGCTCCACGTTGAAGACCACCTGAGCGATGCCGGTACGGTCGCGAAGGTGTATGAAGTAGAGTCCGCCGAGGTCGCGGCGGCGATGCACCCATCCCATCAGAAGGGCGCGGCTTCCGACATCGCTCTCGCGAATTTCGCCGCAGTAGTGGGTCCGCTCCATGCTTCCCATGAAGTCAAGGGAAACGGGTTTGTGGGCTTGTTCTGACATTTAACTAGGCTTCTTTGAGGTACTGTCGGCTTAGTTCGACGTAGTGTTCGGCATTGAGGCGCGTGCGCTCGACCTCTTCTTCGCTAACTGTTCTTTTGACTTTGGCGGGGACACCGGCGACGAGGCTGCGCGGCGGAATTTCTACCCCGCCAAGCACGACGGCGCCGGCGGCGACAATCGAGCCTGCTCCGATCCGCGCTTTGCTCAGAATCGTCGAGCCCATTCCAATTAGACAGTCATCTTCGACGACGCAGCCGTGAACGGTGCAGGAATGGCCGACCACTACCCGATCACCGATTTCGAGCGGCGCGTCCTCGTCCTCGTGCAGACAGCTATTGTCTTGCACACTGGTGTCTTCGCCGACCCAAATGTGCGCTGTGTCAGCCCGCATGGTGACGTTACACCAAATACTTGAGCGTGTGCCGACCCGCACCTGGCCGATAAGTTCGGCGCTCGGATTGATGTACGCGTCAGATGCGATTAGCGGATCGTGGCCGCCAAAACTTCGGAGCATGGGGTTTCCCGGGACTCCCTCGCCGGCGAATGCCAAATCGAGGGAAGTGCTTTGTTTTGAGGATGGAAGGACGGCGCGGAGTACCGCGGCACCATCCCCTCAAAGATAGCATAGGCGGTTCTCGACCGAATGATTGATATTCTGGGAATTCATGCCTCAACAGATCGTGAAACAGCGCTCCCGTGGATTCATCTGCGTCAATGCGCATCCCGCCGGCTGCGCAAAGAATATCGAAGATCAGATCGCCGCCATCACCGTCAACCTGCCCGCTTCAATCGACGGACCGAAGAACGTCTTAGTCGTAGGTAGCTCAACCGGCTACGGTCTTGCTTCTCGTGTCGCGGCTGCGTGGGGCTTCGGAGCGAAGACCCTCGGAGTCTTCTTTGAAAAAGAACCAGATGGTAAGCGAACGGCGACGGCGGGCTACTACAACAGCGTCGCGTTTCACCGTGCCGCCGAGCGCGACGGACTGTGGGCGAAAAGCCTCAATTGCGACGCTTTCTCCGACGATCGTAAGGACGAAGCCGCAAACATCATTCGCGCCGAGATGGGTCCGATCGACTTGGTGATCTACAGCGTAGCTTCGGCTAAACGCACTGACCCGCGCAGCGGCGAAACGTATAGCTCCGCGCTCAAGTCGATTGGCGAGGTCTACACGGGCAAGACAATTGACCTCGGAAGCGGCGCCGTAGCCGAAGCCACGGTTGAACCCGCCTCGCAAGACGAGATCGCCCAAACGGTAGCAGTCATGGGTGGCGAGGACTGGCAGTGGTGGATCGAGAAGCTTCTCGCCGAGGGACTGCTCGCACCAGCGGCAAAGACGGTTGCCTATTCCTACATCGGCCCAAAGCACACCTGGCCGATCTACCGTGACGGCACAATCGGAGCAGCAAAGGACCATCTGATGAAGACCTCGCGCGCGCTCAACGAATCGATGCGCGAGGCGATTGGCGGAGCGGCGTACGTGTCGGTCAACAAGGCAGTAGTGACCCAGGCTTCGGCCGCG
Organism: Bryobacterales bacterium; assembly: GCA_965205595.1. Taxonomy (GTDB): domain Bacteria; phylum Acidobacteriota; class Terriglobia; order Bryobacterales; family UBA6623; genus CATQHP01. Next base: position 64,631 of record CBDBHI010000014.1, read on the forward strand.
ATTCCCGTAGTACCGCTCTATATCAGCCTGCTGTTTCGAGTCATGAAGCAGAAGGGTATTCACGAGGGAACAATCGAACAGATGAGGCGTCTGTTTTTCGAGCATCTGGCGGCGGGCCTCGATCCAACAGTCGATGCGTCGGGACTGATCCGCGTCGATGACTGGGAGATGCGCGACGATGTCCAGCAAGAGGTCGCCAGCTTGTGGCGGCGGGTAACCACTGAAAACCTCGGCGAGCTGGCTGACTTCGCCGGCCTCAAGCGAGACTTCAGTAAACTATTCGGCTTTGAGGTCGACGGCGTCGACTACGACCAACCCGTCGAGACTGAGTTGCTGCTCTAAAATCTTGATCAATCTGGGACTAACAAGCCCAGCAACTAGTCACGAGAAACCCATTTGCAATTTGGAAAAATATGGCTACGACCCCAAGCAGCTCTGATCACAAGCGCCAGGCTGCCGAGCGTGGCCCGGTTACCTTAGCGGTCGTCACGGTTAGCGACACGCGAAACGCAAAAACCGACGCCAACGCCGCGTTTCTATCGGAGGCGATCGAGCAGTCGGGAAATCGCCTCCACTCGGTCCAAATCGTTCCAGACGAGCCCGACCAGGTCGAGTCCGCGCTAACGTCGTTGGCCGCAGTCGACGAAATCCAAATCATTCTGTTCAACGGTGGCACTGGCATTTCCAAACGCGACCGTACCTACGACGTGTTAAGCGGCAATATCGAGAAAGAGCTCTCTGGATTCGGCGAGCTCTTTCGCATGTTGAGCTACGAGCAGGTCGGGTCAGCCGCCATGATGTCGCGCGCGACTGCCGGCGTGTTTCGAGGCAAAGTCGTAATATCGACTCCCGGCGCCCCGGCTGCCGTCAGGCTCGCCTGGGAACGACTAATCGCGCCCGAGCTGGCGCACCTGGCCTGGGAAGTCGGGCGCTAGCTCCCGCTATACTTGGGCTCTGATGGTTCGTTCGATTGCGGCTATTTTGCTCGTTGTTCTCGTGGCTTGCGGCGGTGCAGCAGCAGATCCCAAGGCTGAAGTCCAGTCCGCGGTTGAAGACTACCTGTCTAGCCGCACCGACCTTGCCCTCGGCAACATGGGTGTGTCCGTCGACTCCGTCGAGATAGACGGCGACCAGGCGCAGGCTGGTGGGACGATCGCTGCGACAAACGATCCCGCAGCCAAAATGCAAATGGTGTACCAGCTCGAAAGACGCTCCGGGCGCTGGCGCGTAATGGCTCCCGATTCAAGCGCTGACCCGCACGGCGCGGCGCCACCCGCGACCGGCGGAGGCGCCCTTCCTCCTGGACACCCGCCGTCCAATTCGCCAGGTGCCGATCTTCCGCCCGGCCATCCGCCGCTCGAAAGCGGCGAATCAGCACCAGATCCGCACGGCAACGTGCCGATCTAGCTCCGCTCGCCCCTACTCCCTTCTTTGCGATGGAACATTCCAAGTCACGTCAACTATTTACCCAAGCGCGGCAGCGTATCCCTGGGGGCGTAAATTCGCCGGCCCGGGCTTTCAAATCCGTCGGTGGCGACCCGCTGTTCATTGCCCGCGCCCAAGGTGCTCGGCTGTGGGACGTCGATGACAATCAGTACCTCGACTACGTGGGGTCGTGGGGGCCGATGTTGATCGGTCATCGGCACCCGATGGTGCTCGAGGCGCTGGAGCACGCTCTAGAAGGTGGAACAAGTTTTGGGGCGCCGACTGAAGGCGAAGTCGAAATGGCTGAGTTGATCGCCGAACTCGTGCCGTCAATCGAGATGGTGCGCTTGGTGAACTCGGGCACCGAGGCAACGATGAGTGCGCTTCGCGTCGCGCGTGGGTTTACAGGCCGTGATCTTGCGATCAAGTTCGAGGGTAATTATCACGGACACGTCGATTCTCTGCTGGTCAAAGCGGGGTCGGGGCTAGCGACGTTGGGAATCTCCGATTCCGGTGGCGTGCCCCCGGGGTTCGCTGGAACGACGATCCCTCTTCCCCATAATTCGATTGAAGCCGTTGGGCGCGCATTTTCCGAGCAGGGCGATCAAATAGCAGCGGTCATCGTCGAGCCGGTTGTCGGAAATATGGGCTGTGTCCCGCCCAGGGCTGGGTTTCTGGAGAGCCTGCGTGAGCTTTGCACGAAGCACGGCGCGGTGTTGATTTTTGACGAGGTCATGACCGGCTTCCGCGTTGCATTAGGCGGCGCGCAAGAACGTTTCGGCATCAAGCCCGACATGACGACCTTGGGCAAGGTGATCGGCGGCGGACTGCCCGTTGGTGCGTTCGGCGGGCGGCGCGAAATCATGGAGGTCGTCGCCCCGCTGGGCGCCGTCTATCAGGCGGGCACTTTGTCGGGGAATCCGTTGGCGGTTGCGGCTGGGTTGGCGACCTTGCGAGTGCTTCGCGACGAGCCGGAAATCTATATCAGTGTTGAAGCATTGGGAGCGCGGCTCGAAGCAGGTGTCGCAGCGGCAGCGACGAAAGCTGGTGTGGCACTGACAGTCAATCGTGTCGGGTCGATGATTACGTTCTTCTTCACAGACCAAGAAGTATTCGACTGGACTGGGTCCTCGTCGAGCAATACCGCGAAATTCGCGAAGTTTTTCCGCGAGATGCTCGAAGCCGGAATTTACCTGCCCTGCTCGCAGTTTGAGGCTGCGTTTGTCTCGGGCGCGATGAGCGAAGCCGATATCGACCGGACTGTCGAGTGCGCCACAACCTCGCTTGCTCTACTTTGATATTTGCCCAGCGGTTGCATAGCGGGCAAGACGTCAATCCCGTCGGCTACGCTGGAAACTGACACCTCTCATGCGAACTCGACTGCTGATTTCGATGTTGATATTTTCCGCGCTATCCGGCGCGCATCCAACGTTCTCGAGCAATTCCGTTGTCAACGCAGCAAGCTTCATGCCGACGGAAGTCCCCGCCGGCGCAATAGCCCGCGGATCAATATTTTCGATCTTTGGCAGCGAAATCGGTCCCGGCGAATCCGCAGTGCAAAGTGGCTTTCCGCTTAGCGAAACGCTCGGTGCTGTCTCGATCGAAATCGCCAGTCCGGGTGGCGAACGGGTTGCCGTAATACTGCTATTTGTCAGCAGCTCGCAGGTCAACGCCATCATGCCGTCTGATGCGCCCCTCGGCGCGGCGCTACTGACTATTCGCTTCGACGATGACGATGACGATGGCGTAGGTGTCTCGAGCCCGATCACGATCCTGGTGGTCGAGGCTAGTTTTGGCATCTTTACCGCTAATAGCAGCGGGCAAGGGCCCGCGATCGCAACTGCGTTTTTTTCGGAACAAGAGCAGCCGCTAAACTCAACTCGCGAAAGCTCGCGGCCGGGCGACGTGATTATCTTGTGGGGCACGGGGCTGGGCGCGACCGCCGGTTCCGACCGGGAGCGGCCGATCGACGTCGGCGGTGTGGTCGATCTTCAGGACGTCGCTCGAGCCGAGGTATTTTTCGGTTCTATTGCCGCGACCAACGTGCTTTATGCCGGGCGCAGCGCGGAATTCCCTGGTCTCGACCAGTTGATCGTAGAACTACCCGCGAACATCCCGATTGGATGTTACGTGCCCGTCCGAGTTCGAGTTGGTGGCTCGATCGTCAGCAACTCGGTGAGCATCAGCGTTTCGCCGCGGCGGGGAGCTTGCGAAGACTTGCTCAATCCGTTTCTCGGTCAGACCGATAGCGTAGCTTCGGCCATCGTCTCTTTCAACAGAAACGTGATTGAGACCGATGGAGCCGAAGACGTTACCGATACCGCGCTCGGCCACCTGCAGCAGATCGTGGCGCGGCCTTGGTTTTTCAACGCCGCGTTCTCGACCCCTGCACTCGGCACGTGCGCAACATACGTTGAGCGCAATCGCGCCGGCGGGCTCTCTAGTCCGGCCCCGCTTGTAGGCCTCGACGGCGGCATCCAGCTTATCGTGAGGGGTCCATCAGGTGTTAGGTCGATCCCGCGATTGACGACGGCGGGAGTTTATCAGGCGCGGTTCGGAACTAGCATGCGGCCTCCCACCTATCTTGATGTCGGCGAGTACGGTCTGGATGGGAGCGGAGGAGCCGACGTAGGTCCGTTTGACGCCACGTTTTCGTTCCCAGATCTTCCCGACTGGACAAATCGTGATGACTTTGAATCGGTCGATCGATCCGCCGGAGCGACGGTGACATGGGCCGCCGGCGACGGCACAAAACACTACGTGCGGATCGTAGGCATCTCGAACAGCACTGCGAATGAGAACAACAACGTCAGCGCGACGTTCGTATGTGCCGCCCCGGCCGAGGCTGGAGAAATGCTGATTTCGCCCGAAGTTTTGGCAAACGTACCCGATAGCAGCGGCGAGGGCTCGACCACGGGATTGCTGCTGATTGGCCTCAGCCCAATTCCATCGACGACCGAGTTTGAGGCCGACGGGCTGGACCACGGATTCGTTCACTTCAACGTGATGCGAGGCCGCCCGGTTGAATTTAGCCCGCAACTCTCAGCACCTGCCAACGAAAGCAGGCGGTAGGGGCGCACTTGCTTCGTTGAGCTCGATCGTCGTGCTCGACGGACTGCAAAAGTACACCCCCGTCCGGCGGCCGTTCTATCGCCGACCGCGACCCCGTCCATATGACCCGCCGCGTCCGCGTAAGACGACCCGCACTCGCGAATAGCCTCCGTAGCCGAAACGGGAATACCCACGTCCGTAGTAGGGATAGCCAAAGCCGTAGCCGAATCCTAAATAGCTCGGGAGCCAGTTACTCCGGCGAGACTGTGGCTTGAGAATATGATCGCGGCGAGCGACCCACTCGTCGAACCCATCTTTATGCGCAGCGCTGGCAATGCCATAGCGGCCTTCGTCACCACTCAACGTCAGGCGATTGCCCTTTCCTACCTTTTCAGCGCCTCCGGGCACCAGGACCTCGGCTGCACCTTTGCGAACCGTCACGACAGTCAGCTCGCTGTCGGCCGTATCCATGCGGTAGACGCCGTCTTTAAGCGGTGAGAAGCTGAGGCTCGGCGAGTCGATAAAAATCTCGGCGCGGCCAATGTCCCACTGCGTCAGGTTGACGACGCCGTGGATCAGCTCAAGCTGATAAGCGCGGTTGCCCAGCGAGCGGACGTGAAGCTCGCTTTCTTCGCCGATGCGAATGATGTTGTAGCGGTCGAGCGCGATCTCCGCACGCGATCCCGGGCCGGTTCGAATGGTGTCACCCTCGCGCAGCACTTCAGCGGCTTTGGCGGGGTGCCAGTCTTCGCCGGCGAACTGGATTTCGACGTCCCTCTCGGCGACGCCGACTCGCGCCGTGCCCCAATCGCGCTCGGTTCGATCAGGATCGCGCTCGCGGCGATCACGTGGATCGTCGCGCGCGGCGGCGGGAACCGCTGCGATCATCAGTGCGGTGGCTATCAGAGCTGTTTTTGCGGGGTTGGTCATTTGGTTTATTACTCCTGCGTGGAAAGTATCGTCCTGTGAGGAACTAGCAAGCGCCGGGCCAAATGAGAACGGCGGAGCGAAACTAGACCATAGAGCGGCGAATCGAAGCTGCTTTTGGGCGGAGTAAAAGTAGACCGTCCGAGTGGTCCAGCGAACATTCCTGTGGTGTTTGTGGGACACGAGAGGGATGTATCGCGTGGAGCTATACGCTCAAGTACGGCGCAGTGTCTTTGTCGAAGGGCTCAGTGAGCGCGAGGCCGCCAAACGGTTTGGCCTGGCGCGAGGGACGGTGCGCAAGATGTTGCGCTACGCCACTCCGCCGGGCTATCGGCGGCGCCAACCAGCGCAGAGGCCGAAGCTGGATCCCTTCACCGGAATCGTCGATCAGATCCTCATCGACGATCAGGAACGTCCGAAGAAACAACGCCACACCGCAAAACGCATCTTCGACCGCTTGCGCGACGAGTACGATTTCACCGGCGGTTACACGATCGTCAAGGACTATGTTCGCGACAAGAAGCTCGGCGGGCAAGAGATGTTCGTGCCGCTGGTGCATCCGGCGGGCGATGCCCAGGCCGACTGCGGTGAAGCTCTGGTGGTCATTGACGGCGTACAGCGCAAGGCGCACTACTTGGTGGTCGATCTGCCGCCTAGCGATGACGCTTTCGTAAAAGCTTTCCCGGCCGCGACGACGGAAGCGTTTTGCGAGGGGCACAACGCAGCGTTTCGGTACTTCGGCGGCGTGCCACGCAGCATCCTCTACGACAACACGACCTTGGCGCTGGCGAGGATTCTGGGCGACGGCAGGCGCAAGCGGACCAGGGTGTTCAGTGAACTGCAGTCGCACTATTTATTCTCCGATCGTTTCGGGCGTCCGGGCAAAGGCAACGACAAGGGAAAGGTGGAAGGACTGGTCGGTTATGCCCGGCGGAACTTCATGGTGCCGGCGCCAAGGTTTCCAAGCTGGGAAGCGTTCAACGAGCAGCTCGAAGCGCAGTGCCTCAACAATCGTAAGCGGCGCTTGCGGCGGCACACCGAAACGATTGAGGAACGTTTCAAGCGTGACCGCCAAGCGTTGTTGCCCTTGCCGCCCACGCCCTATGACGCCTGCGACAAACGCACCACGCGGGTGACGTCGCTGTCATTGGTGCGCTATCGCGCCAACGACTACTCGGTGCCCACACGCTACGGACATCGCCAGGTGTTGCTGAAAGGCTACGTCGATGAAATCGTGATCTGTTGTGGCAGCGAAGAGATCGCGCGCCACCGGCGCAGTTACGAACGCGAAGAGTTGATCTTCGATCCGCTGCATTACCTAGCACTGCTGGAACGCAAGACCAACGCGCTCGATCAAGCGGCCCCGTTGGCGGGCTGGGAGCTGCCCGAACAGTTCCCGTGCTTGAGACGTTTGCTCGAGGCACGGTTGGGAAAGCCAGGCAAGCGCGAGTACGTGCAGGTATTGCGATGACTGGAGGACTTCCGATTCGAGCACGTTGCCGCGGCGGTGCGCCAAGCCTGCGAGTTGGGAGCGATTGGCTTGGATGCAGTCAGGCACTTAGTGCTGTGCCGCATCGAGCAACGGCCGCCGCGCTTGGACTTGACGAAGTATCCGCAGCTGCCGGCAGCCCAGGTGGAGCAAACCTCCGCTGCGGACTATTTGGCACTGCCGGCACAAGGAGGGGGGTAATGGCGAGGTCGAAACTTCTGCTCGAAGCGCATTTGAAAGCGTTGCGGCTGCCAACCTTCCTGCGCGAGTACGACAAACTGGCGCGGCAATGCGCCGCCGAGAGCTTGGATTCGAGGAGCTTCCCGCAACAACTCTGCGAGCTGGAACTGCTCGACCGTGAACAGCGGGCCACCGAGCGCCGCAGCAAGGCCGCGAAGTTTCCCGTGACCAAGAGTCTGGACACTTTCGACTTCCCGTCCTTGCCGGCGTTGAACAAGAAGCTGGTGCTGGAACTGGCGCGCTGTGAGTTTATCGACCGCCGCGAAAACGTGCCGGCACTGGGTAATTCCGGCACGGGCAAAACGCACATCGGCTTGGCGTTGGGACTGGCGGCTTGTCAGCGCGGCTATCGAACACGCTTCACAACAGCGGCGGCACTGGTCAATGAGCTGCTCGAAGCCCGAGATGAACGGCGCTTGCTGCGATGTCAAAAGCAGTTGGCCAAGCAGGATCTGCTGATCGTCGATGAACTGGGCTACGTGCCGCTATCGAAGACCGGAGCGGAGTTATTGTTCGAAGTGTTTTCCCAGCGCTACGAACAGGGCTCGACGCTGGTCACCTCGAATCTGCCGTTTAACGAATGGACGGAGGTCTTCGGCTCCGAGCGGCTGACCGGCGCCCTGCTCGATCGCCTCACGCACCACGTTCATATTCTAGAGCTGAACGGCGAAAGCTTCCGTCTGATCCAGAGCAAGAAGAAGCGGGCTCACTCTTTGGGCTGACCCACCGGCCACTCGCCCGGTTTTCGTGGGACGGCCTCCACTACGCCTGGGCCGCCCTAAAGGGCGACCGCAGGCTCCGTTCCAGCCGTCCCACGAAAACCGCTACCCCTTCACCAACTGGTCTACTTTTGCTCCGCCGAAGTGGTCCAAATTTACTCCGCCCTTGACAGGCAGATCTCCAGGACCTGCGGAATGAAGTCGGCCTCGGTACAGCGTGGGACTTTAACGAACCGATCTGCGAAGTAGGCGGCAGGTGCGCGCTCTGACGCATCCGCGGCGATAACTTGGCCAGAGATTTGAGAACGCTGCAGCGCCTCCGGGAATAGCCGCAAAAGAGAGACACGCCGACCGGCCGACGACAGCAGAACGTTCATCGCACGGATAAGATCGGCTGTGTTCGCCGCCGCCCTTAGAGCATACTCACTATTTAAGTAGACCGATTCTAGAGACGGCTGCACGCACTCTCGCGGGGATCTATGCGCGAAGCTGCATAAACTGAACCCCGCTGAGGGCTGTTGTTTGTATCAGCGCAGGGTGCAGCCCTGCGATTCAAAGCAGCCGACGCGCCGGGATCTCCCCCTGCCGCGCCGAACGAGCGGACTACTGAACCGCGGGGCCGGCCTTCCGGCCCATCGGCTTCAGCGCAAAGTAACCCTTTGCCAATTGTGGCTTAAGCCCCACTGCACGTTCGAAGCTTTGGGTCGCCTCTTCTTCGTGGTTCGTAGCCTGCAATGCCGCGGCCAGGTTAAGGTGCGCCTGGGCGAAGTTGGAATCGAGTTCGATCGCTGCTCGGTAGTACTCGATCGCCTTTTCCGGGCCTTCCAGTTTCTGCAACAGCAGACCGGCGTTGAATTGAATCTCAGCCGAGTCGGGTCGAACCTTCGCCAGACGCGCGTAGCTCTCCTTCGCCCGATCGTAGTTCTTTTCCGCGACCAGCACCGAAGCCAGGCCGATCAAAGCCTCGCTGTCGTCCGCATCAATTTCGAGAAGCTTTTCAAACGACTTCGCCGCGTCCTCGTGGGCCTTCTGGCTAAGACAGATGATGCCCTGGTTGAGCCAAGCGTCCTTCCAGTCGGACCGATGATTCAGACACTTCTTGTACGCTTCGCCGGCCAGGTCGTAGTTCTCGTTGTTCTGCAGCGCAACCGCCACCCGGAACAGAGGCTCCGCTTTGTCAGTCACCTCGGCAAGGCGATCGTAGTAGCCTATCGCACCTGACCAATCGTTCTCTTGTTCGCTCGCGTTAGCGAGGATGTACAGCGCCGGAGCACACTGCGGATCGGATTTTAGAATCTGGCGATAGATCTTCAACGCAGCGTCTTCGTCGCCGCTTTCGCGCAAGGCCGCTGCGAGGTTCAACTGGCATTCGGATGCTTCCGGGTCAATCGCCGCGGCCTTGCCATACGCATTGGCGGCGGCTGAGGCGTCGTTGAGTTTCCAGCAGACGAAGCCGAGGTTATACCAAGGTTCATACGAATCCTCATCCAGATTCGTGAGTTTTTCGTAAGTCGAGCGAGCCTGCCCGAACTCCTCAGTCTTGAAGTAAGAATACGCTAGTCCTTCCAGCGCATCGGTCGACTCGCCGTCGTGTTCGAGAATCTTCTGATAAAGCTCTCCGGCTCTTTGGAAGTTCTCACGGTCCGTCTGTACTGACGCGAGGTTTCCGAGCACTTCGATTGAATCAGGCTCTTGCTTGAGCGCTTTGTCGTAGTAGCCGACGGCTGCATCCAGGTCGCCCTCAAGCTGGCAGGCGACGCTCACTCCGAACAAGGCCGGGAACGAGCTGTCGTCGTGCTCTAGATACTGTTCGTAGGCTTGTCTGGCAGTAGCCGAATCGTTCAACCGCAGGCTACTGCTGCCCAGGCCAAGCGCCGCTTCGATCAGCTCGGGCGAGAGCTTCAGGACCTCGCGAAAAGCGTTTTGCGCTTTCTCAAAGTCTTCAATCGCTTCAAGCGATAGCCCGTAGTTGAACTGCGCCGCTGCATTTTCGGGCTCGGCGGCAATCAACTCTGAGTAAGCGGCGGCGGCCCTGTCAAAGTTTTTCGCTTCGAGGTGAATTTCGGCGGCGGCGGTCGCGACTTCAATCGGATCCTCGCCCGCTGCCTTCGCCTTTTCCAATTCGTCGAGGGCGGAATCGATTTCGCCCTTCAGGTAGTATCTAACGGCCTCGGCGTAGTGATCGCCTCCAACTTCTTCAGTTTCACCATCTGACAGATCGAGCGGATCGGCTTCGCCGCCGATTTTGATGTCGATATTTTCGACCACTTCGGGCTGCGGGGCTCTCTCGGTTTCAATGGCTGGTTGGTCGAGTTCTTCGTTGGCCTGTTCTGACCGTCCGATAAAGTTCAGATTGCCCAGTATCTTCATAATTTCGCTTCCTTCGATTGGTCAGCTCGGGATCGCGTTCGCTGCCACGCTGGCGCCGTTAGTCTCACTTTTGGCCCACTCGTCGATCGAGTTCTTTGGCGGAACCGAAGTTCGTCCGCCATTCTTCGCCACCCCAAAGCACATCTGTCTTGTCGGCGCACCGCTGGGGCTGGCTTGCCCTCGGTGTCAACCTGTACAGCGTATTCGAAGCCGCGCGATTGAGCACTTCTCCTAAGCTGGAGTCGAACTCGAGCTCTTCAGCACTGGCTTTAGGACGCGACGGCCCTCTTTTCCAATTGAAAGATGAGCCTGAAGGAGAGAGGCGAAGCAGCTGCGGGTTGAGGGGGATTATAGCGTGAGTTGAGGTCGGCGGCTACAGCTATTTGTGGCTTCGTAGGGCGGGGTGAGGGGGATTGCATAAGGGGGAAGGGGCGGCAGCCCCAATCCCCCTTTGCAGCCATCCCAGGCGAGACCCCACGGCCGTCTTCGGACGTGGGCCGGAGGAGCCGACAACGCCTCGGGTCGGGGCGTTGTCTACCGCGTGCGCCAGCAGATCGCGAGGTCTTTGCAGACGCGTTGCAGTTCGTTGCGCTGAGCGTCGAGTTGCTCGGCAAACTCGGTGTCGGAACAAGTGTCCGCTCGCGCTTGGAGCTTCTTGAGCGAGCGATCCGCGCGCAGGCCGCGCTGCTCGGCGGGCAGGCTGAGCAGCTTTTCCCACGGCGTGCTCCACTCGGCGTACACCTTGCGCAACTTGCCGCGGCGGTCTCGGCGCTCGCTGGCGAAAGCGCATGGGCGATGAAAATTCAAGTACGGGTTGAGCCACTGGCGGTAGAAGGTGTCGATCGCCTGCGTCGCTTCCGAGGGCAAAAACTGGTAGCCCATCCACTTGCGCACCACCGCGCCGTTCTTGGTTTCGACCAAGGCATTGTCGTTCGAACGGCGCGCGCGAGACTTCGTAAATTCAATTCGCAACTTCTCGAGCAGTTTAGCGGTTTGATGGTTGACGAATTCGCTGCCATTGTCGGAGTGAAAGCCGCGAACGATAAATGGAAATTGTTCCAAAAGCCCTTCCAGCAAGGGAATGAGGTGATTTTCGTTGATGCGTTGGACGCAGCCGACGGCCTGCCACTGCGTCACTTCGTCGACCACATTGATGCTGTAGGCGCCTTTTTCACCTTCCTGTTCGGGCGAGTGCACGGTGTCGATGCGCAGGTAGCCCGGACGTCCTCGCGGCTCGGGTTGGCGGCGTTCGCCGATCGCTACGGGTGTCGGTCGAGTCTTGTCGAGATGCAAACTGTGTCGCCGGTAGACGGCGCGTTTGCGCAAGTTGTAGAGGTGTCCCACCGACAGTTCGGCAAGGCGTTCGAACTCCTTGCGGTTGTAGATTTGGAACTCGCGCTGGAGAATGCGACGCGTCGCCGGCCCGGAGAGACGTTGCTGTACTTGGTCGACATGCGCCAGGAGAACGATGTCGGCGCGGCTGTACTTGGTGGGGAAGCGGCGCCTTCGATAGGCTGTCGGCCGAACGCACTTTTCGCGCAAAAACTGCCCGATGAGGCGAGTCAATTGGGCGCGGCTTAAGCCGGTTAGCTTGCTCAGGAAGCGTCTCAACAATCCTTTAACCGAGCGCTTCTGGTCGGCATAATGATGCCTCTTCAGGACGCCTTCGACGAGCGCGTATTTATCCGCTCGACTTCCGGCCTGGAACTCGACGGACCCACACCCGTCGAGAAAACTCTCGATCTCATCGAGACTCACTGATTCGGCTTGCTGCACGGCGACTCCCATCGCCCGCAGTTTGCCTGTTCCTAATCGACCTTGCCCAAATTACCTCCAGGCTCATCTTGTGTTGGAATCACCCCTCCCTTCAGGCTCATCTTGTGTTGGACAAGACGCGGCAAGCTCGGTACGGGCTTTGTGTGCGACCATTCCGCAAGTGGCAGGTCGAGCTCGAATTCGCTCGGTTGACGCGCAGTGAGCGCTGCAATCAGCTCTTCGCTCGCACTGAACGATTGTCGCCACAATCCGACAGTCGATGGCTTCAGGTAAGCAACCGCGCTGACGCGGCGCTTCGTCTCACCGCTGGTCAATTCCACGATAGCTTCTTCGCTCTCAATCGAGCGAATCCCAGGATGGACCGCAAGCATCTTGAACTCAGGTTTGTAGCGTAGGGATTTACTTCCGCGCATGTCGACGAGACCTGAGGTCGTTGGCACGTTCGGCCGATCTTTTTTATCCGCCCTGCTCGTTCGCTTCTTGCTGCGCGCGGATTTTTCGGGCTTACGTTCGGTCTTGTCGCTAAGAACTTGAACTTCTTCCTGCACGGCCTCGGTGGTGCTTGACTCCGGACCCGGGAAGGCAAGAACGTTAGCAGTTTCGGCGGGTTCGGCGTCGTCAGAGGCTACGATCGCTTCGGTGAGAGTTCCGAGTGCATCAGTGAGGTCGGGGATCTCGGGCGTCTCGGAAACCTCGACCGCGATAGGTTCGTCGAGCTCGTCGGCAACTTCGGACACGTCTTCGATACTAGATTCCAACGCTGGCTCTTCGGGAAGTGACGCGGCTTCGACGTCAAAAATCGCTGGGTCCGTTGGTTCGGCAACTTCGGGCTCGATAATCGGCTCCTTGGGCGCGATCGCGGAATAATATAAGTCCGCCTCGTCGGTGTCCGACCCGAATTCGAGCCCGGTCTCGGCGAGCATCTGCTCAAAGTTGTCTAGTGTCTCGTCGTTGTCAGTCTGAGATTGAACAGCGAGTGGATCCGGTTCTGACTCCAGCTCTGGTTCTGGCTCCGGGACAACGAAGTCCTCAGAGATCGTGGGTTCGATTTGAGCGACGGGCGGCTCGGTCGTCGTCTCTCCTACCAGCTCGACCTCACTATCCGTCGGTGCGAACGGCTCTGGCGGAGCAGCTGCCACCTCCTCCTCGAGTTCGAGCGGGGGCAATGGCGCGCCATTCTCTGCGAGACGCCCCAGCAAGCTGTCGATCGCCTCTTCGTCACCCTCAGCGCCGGACTCCAATCCAAGCTGGTCACTGGACCCGCTGTCGCGCTCATCTCGCACCTGGTTGTCCCGCGGCTTCGAGGCAATATTCCGCAACGCCGCCAGAGCGTCTTCCGCCGATTGGGATTCTACCGCGTGGCCCCCGTATGAAGATGAGCCGCTGTCGATCGGCGGCAGATCCAGCTCGTCCGCACTCGCCGCTGGCAACTCGATCGCCGGGCGCTCGAAGCGGTCTAGCGGGATGTCTAGATGGGCCGCGGGGCCGGTCAAGTTCTAGAGGTCAGCGGATTCGGAAAGACCCACCTCATACGAGCCCGAGTCGGGCGAGATTGGATCTAGGCCTCCAGTAGACTTCCACAACTCTTCGAGTGCCCGCTCCGGGTCACCCCAATCGGGCTCCGTCTCAGCCGCCGATTTTCCGAGCGATTCGAGGCTCTGCGCCGGCTGTTGACTAAATTGCCCAGCGGCGTCACTCGGCTCGATCGGCGGCAGCGGTTCCACGTTCGGAGCGGCAACCGGCGGCTCGCCATGGGCGTCGCCGAAGCTGTCATCGAACTCTAGCGCCGGGGCCACGTTTTCGCTTTCCAGCGTATCTACGGCCGTTGTAGATTGCGCCGTTGGAACGAAAAACGGATTGACCGGCTCCGCGGCCTGGCTCGAAGACGAGGAGGTCTGTTCAGTCAGCAGACGCTCGAGCGTCTGCTTCTTATACATTGCCCCATGCTCGTCGCAGCAGAACTCCGACTTAGTGGTCCAAGAGCGCAGCCGGGGGATCTTCTCGTGGCAGAGCAGACACTGCATAATTCAATATTCGACAGAGGGCGTCCATGCAGAGACCCTGTGCCACTTTGAATTGTGAAATAGCCCGTCCGTAGTAGCGATCCGCCCCTAACCCTAGTCATACAATTAAGAATACGTAGTGCGGGTGGTCGTAGGTCAGTAATAGTAGATGCAACTGGTTGAGAGATAAACGGTTGCACCAGTCGCGCCCGCGTAGAGGGGGCATGCGGTGGGCCATATGCCCTATCCAACGAGCCTACCCCAGCTAAGCATCAGCGAATAGGCGAGGTGCTAAGCCGCGGACAAAAAGTCGACGCTCTGGAATCGGGCTTTTCCCGTTTTCACATTGTCGGCGCCACGCTCTTGAACCCCCAGCGGGGGTGGCGTTTGTATTAGCCTAGGCTGCAACCCTAGGATTCAACGTCGACGACGCGCCGACATTCGCCCATGCCACCGCGTCGAACCGGACTAATTAACCGGTCCGTCGGGCAACTCACCGAGGAAATCATCGACGATGCGGCGCTGCTCTGGTGCGTCGAGGTTCTTCTTAAGAATCCGCTCGGCCGCTTGAATCGCCAGAGCAGCGGTTTCCTTACGGATCTCAGCGACAGCCGCGCGCTGTTCCGCCTCGATGCGCCTAACACCCTGATCGACAATCTTCTTCGACTCGGCGCGAGCTTCGTCCACCATTTTGGTGCGGACCTGCTCGGCTTCCTGCTTGGCTGCCACGACGAGTTCTTCGGATTTGCGCAGAGCCGCGTCCATGCGAGTCTTGTTCTCCGCGATCGCCGCTTCGGCTTCCCTGCCTGCCTGCTCAGCTTTCTCGAGCGAGTCCTTGATGCGACCCTCACGCTCGTCGAGAGCTCCGAGAATTGGCTTCCAGGCAATTAGACGCAGGGCGACGAACGTGAACACGAACGTCACCACCGTCCAGATCATCAGACCTGGTTCGAATTTTAGTAATGCACTTTCGCCGGCCATTGTTCCGGACCCCCGAGTGAACTAGAACAACAGCGCGACGAATGCGGCGCCAAGGCCGATTACCGCAACGCCTTCGAGCAGGAAGAGCGGCAGCTGGAAGGCGCTCTTGATTTCTTCGGCGGCCTGCGGCTGGCGAGCGATACTCTCGACGGCGGCGGCGGTAAACTTGCCAATGCCGAGACCGGCTCCGACAACGATGATTCCGGCGCCGATTGCCGCGCCTGAATACTTGTCAAGCGCCTGCGCCGAGGCCATCATCGGGGTCGCGAGCGTTGTGGCCGCGACTGTGACGAGCATA
>CBDBHI010000015.1:0-157500 GCA_965205595.1 Bryobacterales bacterium
GGGGCCGCACTTTCCGCAATTGCGATCAACTCCTCGTCACTCCTCTCCGCCTGCGCCTCACAGTAAACAAACAGGCCCAACGAAAGAAGTACCAGGTAACAAATCGAGCGTCTCATCTAAATCTCCTATTGGCTGAGCAGCCACGTGGTGCAAGTCTACGATACACGAAACGCTCTGTCAATTGCGGAATCCGGGGTGTGTCGTAGCCGAATAGAAATGTCCCCTTTTGCGCTAAGCGCTTGAATCCATTCGCCTAGCTGAGCAGAGTGGGGTCTTAGCGACGGCGAGGGAGCAGTCAAGGGCGAGCCCGTAGGGCTTGGCTCGCGGACCCTTGATGGGTCCCTAGCCGTCGCCATCTTTGGCCTGCTAGGAGAATGGCCGGCCACAAACCTGACCCAGAGGGGACATTTCTATTCGGCGCAAAAGGGGACATTTTAGTTCGGCTACAACACTAGGATTTCCGTTTTGGCCCGGAACCCCGCACTTCTCGGACCGCCTCTACAGCCTGTGTCTTGCCGAGTCTTCCGCCTGCAACAGAATTACCCATTCTGTCGCACGCTGCCGTTGAACCGCGCTGTTCCCAAGCTCCCCGGCAGAAAACTAGGCTCTCCGAGCGTCCTCAAGGCGCTGGCGAGTCTCAGATCGATCCGCGGCACGTGCCAAAAGCTTGCGGAGAACTCCTACGGCCACAGCCTGGCGGCGTGATCGCGGCGCAGCTGGGCATTGAGCGCAAGCCGGACACGCCAAATAAAGTTGACGAATCTGAGCCACCTATTCGGATAGAGCGCTGAAGCCCGCAAAACTAAGCTCGGCACGATAGCGGAGGATGTACATCTCCGTTCGAAGAATAAGCTGGGCCCCACGCGCACTTCCGAGCGCCCATACCCCAGGGCTGGCCTCGTCCAAGTGGGCCCAGTTCCTCGGGAATCCAACCATGAACCACGTTCGGGTCGGCCAGCCCCAGCGTCCACGACCAACGAAGAAGGCGTCCACTCCAGCCTTTTTCTGGACAGGGAGGATCTCGTCGCGAACGACCGCTTCATATTCGCCTCTCTTCCCGCCGGTGGTCTCGCGGATCAAGAAGACGGCCAAGTTGGGCTTCCAATCGGGTTCTGGAAGAATGCTGAGCTCAGGCACGAACTCCTACACCACGACCTCGCGACTTTGGATGGTCTTCGTGACTCGCGCTACCCAGCCCGCAAAACCCACTTCACCCATCGCTTTGGCACCGACGCTCGCATCATCGAACTCGGCGTACTTCGAGAAGGGTCGGATGAGATGGTATCTGGTTACGTTGCCGCGCGCCTCCTGCCAGATGTGTCGACGCGCTATGAGATTCTTCTCCTGAACTGCCGCGTTGTACTCCTTCTGCAAGTCTTCCCATTCGCTTTGCAGTTCGGGCTTCACTAGTACTTGAACGACATGGCTGAGTTGAGCTACCGCAGCCTGAAGCGCACCAAGAGCGAACATCAACGTGAGAGCACGGAGTAGGATCGCGACCTTGTGCGACTCACAGAGCATAGTGCATTTGCGACTTGCAGCCGGGATTTCCGTTTGGCCTAGGCCCGGCCAGAAACAACCATACACTATGCGCCACTATCGAGACATTCGCCTGCAACAACACTGACCATCGGACCTACCGTTAGCTTGCGATCTCTGTTGAAATCGAATTACCCATTCTGTTGCAGCGAACCGCTGTAGCCGGCCTTCTCTGCCTGGACCGTATTACTTGTGAGAAAAGCGTTTGAACGAAGCCTGACGGCAGACGCTTCGCGTGCTAGGATTTGGCAGGGCAATCGCGATGCCAGAAGTCGAGGTGACCAGGAACAGGCGGGTCTTGAATACCCGTTCCAGATCCCGAGGTAGAGTTGAGCAAACGGTGATTGATACAAATCCCTCTTGAGCAATTGCCCTGCCAAACCGGGCGGGCTCCCTTCAAACGGTTGTACCGCAAGCGTCTGACTCTCGTTTCAGGCAGGTCTCATCTTCTCTGGTCGCCTGCGGTACAACACTCAGGTTTTTTCCCACTTGGAAGCCACCAGGGGTAGCCGTAGTAGTTTTGCGAGCTGGGCTGCACCACCCAGAAATTTGGTTCACGGAAGGTGGGGGATGCGAGGAAGGGTGCCCAGTTGGTGATTAGCTTGACCCTGTCGGCGGTGACTACTTGTCTCGGCCCCTGGCCGGTGTCCCAAAGGCCGCCTTGCAACGTGAGGTAGCCGATGCGTGCGAGTTCGCGGGGCGCGAACCTGGTGCCGCCGTTGGGGCCAGCCGATGCTCCGCTATACCGGCCGAAGTCGGGCCACACGACCTGCTCGAGGCCGATCGGCTTGGCGATCTCTTCGTTGAAAAACGCGCCGAGTTTGCGGCCGGAGACGTTTTCTAGTGGACTGTCGCAGAGAAATAGTTATGAAGGCCGTTGTAGAGGCGACCGTGCTCGACCCGCGGGCGTAGCAAGCTACGCCCCTACATCGAGCACTCGCGGTAAGGTTTCGTGCAAGATGCAATGCTGCGTTGCTCGGAATGCGTAAACCATTCGCCGGCGATCCAGCCGTGGCGGATCACGAGCGCGCGGTTCCCGCCGCCGAATGTCTGGCTGTAGTCCCAGGCTTGTTTGAGACGCTGCCAGTCGATGCCACAGCGGTCACGAACTTGGAGTTGTTCGTCAGACGTTGCTTCGACGTTGGGAGTGACCGCGGAGCGCCAGCTTCCGTGCGGCCTGGGGGGTGGGAAGTAGGTGGCCAGCGGTGGGGTGATTTGGGCCGACGCGGCGGCGGCGAAGGGGAGCACGGTTGCGAGCATCGTGCGCCGGGGGAGTTTCTCTTTCTTTGGTGCGCGGGCGTCGGGCGCCAATTCGAGCTACTCGGACTGGCTGACGGTCGCTTTTCTCACGGAAAAGAAGTCATCGCCGGAGAACACCATGTGGATCGTTTTGCCGTCCGCGCTCATCCATTTGGTGGGGAAGCTGCAGGTTTCGCCTGGCCCGACGTCCCATTGTTCGATGTGGCTTACGGTGGTCCACGGCCCCCAGGGTTCGGGTGCATCGTAGACTCCGAAGCCGCCGCTGAATCTTGTGTCGTCGCCGGGAATGATTTGGCACCAGAGATAGCGCTCGAGCCCCTGGTTGTAGGTGATTCCGGAGCGATAGACGCGGCCCGGGTTGACGAATACCGCTTGCCGTTTGGCGACATCTGCCGTCCAGCGCGGTGGGTCGCCGCCGGCGTAGTACTCGTATGCCGCTGCGTCTCGAAGGCGCTGTTTCGGTACTCGAGCCAGGACCATCTGATCCGCCGCGACGTACGCGCTGGCGTCGTCGTGGGAGTAGATGTAGACGTAGTCGTCGCGGGCACCGTCGTAGTTTTTTCCGAAGTTGAGAAAGGTCGGAGCTCCGAAACTTTCGATGAACTTCCAATTCGCCCAGGTCCATGTTTCGCCGTGATCTTGCGACCATGCCAACTGGGCATTCTCGGTGTTGCGGGCGAGCAAGTAGAGCGTGCGCTCAACCATCAATATGCCGCCGGCCTTAATGCCTGCGGGGCCTTGGCCAATCTTTTCACCGGACTGCGTGCGAATGTTGATGCCGCGCGGGTCGTCAGGGCCGCCTAGCAGCTTGGCAAACCCGAGGCTCAGCTTGCGGTCGACCTTGGGTTCGAAGCCCCAGCCATCGCCGTAAGCTGTGTACTGGGCTCCGTCGTCGCCCCAGGTGAGCGGCCAGTTGTCTGACCCTTCGGCTAAACGCACGATGGATTCCGCCGGCGCCCAGTCGAGCTTCAAGTCGCTCGCAGGGTAGGGGGCTCCGGCGGCGGCGACGATCGGCCGCAGGAAGGGCTCGAGCTTGCCATAGTGCGACCAGTTTTCCTTTTCGAACTCAAAGCTCTTGCCGGCTCTCGCGATCACCATGTCGAGGCTCGGAATGACGACGATCAGGCTGTCGTACAGCCCCCACGACCAGTACGTGTCTCTGGGCACTCCGGTGAGTGTTCCGTCGGCGTTGTTCCACCACAGCAGGCCGTAGTGATCTGAGGCGTTGGAGTACCGCTCGGGTAGGCGCACCGGCAGTCCCAGCAGCTCGGGTTGCGGCCGCGTCGCTTGGCGGACAAAGGACTCGGGCAGAAGTTGTTGACCGCTCCAGGAACCGTTGTGCAGGAAGAGCAGGCCGAAGCGCGCCATGGCGTTGACGTTGGTGTGGACTCCAGAGCCCGCTTCTCGACGGGCTACGCCGGCTAGTTGCTTGGGGCGGTAGTTGTTTTCACGCCAGCGCAGATCGCTGTTCTTGATTCCGAGCCGTTTGAACACACGGTCGAAGAGCAGTCCTTCGAGGTCGCGTTGATAGGTATTAGTAAGACAGTCCGCGAGCCAGTTCGGCCCGCTGTCGGAGTAGGCCCACTGTGTGCCGGGCTCGAACAACAACGGGGAATAGCCTCCGGGTTTGTCGAAGCCGGCGGTTTGCGTTGCCAGATGAAATACGGTGATCTGATTTAGCCAGCGCTCGTGATTGTCGCTTTCGGGAGTTTCGGTTTTGAGTTCAGGGAGGCACTCCGATGCCGCGGTCTCGAGGGTCAACTTGCCGTCGCCCAGGGCTAGGCCGAGTGCTGAGCCTGCGATGGATTTCGAGGTCGACTTCAGGTCGTATAGCTTTTGCTGGTCACCCCAGTGAAAGACGGCTTTGCCGTTTCTGACGACCAGACCGGACCCCTCTCCGCCTAGCGCGTAGTCGCGGGCCTTGGCGAGATGCCGGGGGTCTAACGAGACCTCCTCGGGCAATGCCTGCTGCCATTGCTCGGCCGGGTACGGCTGGGCAGCGAGGAGCCCGGCTGTAAGGGTAGCCGCGACGGCGAGTTTGAGGTGCATGGATAACCAGATTTTAGCGCCATTCGCCTGTGAACTATTGCTGTAGCGGCTGGTTGGCAGCTTCGAATTTGAGCTTGGCGGGCGCTGTTCCGGACTCTGACCTTTGCAGTTTGCCAGTGGCTATGATGAAGGACGATTCGAACAATCACCATGTCATTTATTCACGAAAATTTCCTTCTTGGCAACGAAACGGGGAAGCGCCTGTATCAGACGTTCGCGGTCAAGCCGCCGATCCTCGACTACCACTGTCACCTGCCGCCAGAAGACGTCGCGGCCAACCGCCGTTTCAATAATTTATTTGAAATTTGGCTCGAAGGCGATCACTACAAGTGGCGAGCGATGCGCGCGAACGGAGTCGACGAGCAGCTTTGCACGGGCGACGCGGACCCGCACGACAAGTTTCTCGCTTGGGCCAAGACGGTTCCGCATACGCTGCGCAATCCGCTTTACCACTGGAGCCATCTCGAGTTGAAGCGGTACTTCGGAATTGATGAATTGCTCGACGAGTCGAATGCCGAGAGTGTTTGGCAGCGGGCGAACGAGCAGCTTGCCGGCGATGAGCTAACCGCGCATGGAATCTTGCGCAAATTCGATGTTCGCGCACTTTGCACGACCGACGATCCGACGGACGATTTAGGCCATCACAAGGCGATCGCGGCATCGGATCTTGAAACGAAGGTCTATCCGGCGTTTCGACCGGATAAGGCCCTTACGGTGAATCTGCCCGAGGTCTTCAATCCTTGGGTCGATCGGCTTGAGGCCGCTAGCAACGTCGAGATTCGAAACTTCCAGGCGTTTCTCGATGCGATCAGACAGCGGCACGATTTCTTTCACGAAATGGGCGGGCGGCTCTCAGACCACGGGCTCAACTATTTGTCTCGTGACTTTCCTTCTGACGCGACGGCGGAAGCGATATTTGACTCCGCTCGCGACGGAGTTGCGGCAGGGGCGGACGAGCACGGGCAATTCTCCGCCTATATGATGGTCTACTTCGGCAAGCTCGACGCGGCGCGCGGCTGGACCAAGCAGATGCACTTGGGGGCACTGCGAAACAATAGCGCGCGCGGATTTCGCGTAGCCGGTCCGGACACTGGGTTCGACTCGATCGGCGATTGGCCGCAAGCGGAAAGCTTGAGCCGCTACCTCGACCGGCTTGAGCAACAAGATGCGCTGCCACGCACGATTATTTACAACAACAACCCGAATGACAATTACCAGTTCGCGACGATGATGGGGAATTTCCAGGACGGCAAGATTGCCGGCAAGATGCAGTTCGGCTCGGGCTGGTGGTATCTCGATCAAAAGGAAGCGATGGAGTGGCAGATCAACTGTCTGTCAAATGTCGGGCTGCTTTCGCGGTTTGTGGGGATGCTGACGGATTCGCGTTCATTCATGTCGTACCCGCGTCATGAGTATTTTCGGCGCGTACTTTGCAACTTGTTAGGCCGCGATATTGAGAACGGTGAGATTCCGAACGACGATGCGATGGTCGGCGGGATGATCGAGAACATTTGCTTTAACAACGTGCGGGAGTACTTGCGGTTGGACGGGGTTTAGCCCGCAATTCTCACCACCTGACGCCGAAGACAAGCGTGGACTTCCGTCCACGCCTCGGAATTTGCAGTAGATTGAATTTTGCTTTCGACTAGATGTCGTAGTACAGCGAGAATTCGTATGGATGTGGCCGCTGGCGAACTTCGTCGACTTCGGCAGTGCGCTTGTAGTCGATGTAGCTGGAAATTAGCTCGTCGGTGAACACATCGTTCTGGGTCATGAAGTCGTGATCGCGTTCGAGCGCGTCGAGCGAACCGGATAGATCGTCCGGCAGCGACGGCACGCTTGCTAATTCCTCGGGGCTCAGATCGTAGATATCCTTGTCGAGTGCTTCGCCCGGGTCGATCTTGTTTTGGATGCCGTCGAGGCCGGCCATTAGGCAGGCGGCAAAGGCGAGATACGGGTTGCAAGAAGGATCGGGGTAACGCAGTTCGACGCGCTTCGACTTGGGGTTCTGCGAGTACATCGGGATGCGGCAGGCGGCCGAGCGGTTGCGTCGCGAGTAGGCCAAGCTGACCGGGGCCTCGAAGCCTGGGACCAAGCGCTTGTAGCTGTTGGTGGTTGGCGCGACGATTGCGGCAAGAGCGGGAGAGTGCTTCAGCAATCCACCGATATAGTGCAAAGCGGACTCGCTCAGGCCGGCATAGTCGTCGCCGGCAAATGTGGGAACGCCATCCTTCCAGATCGACTGGTGAGTGTGCATGCCCGACCCGTTGTCGTTCCAAAGCGGCTTCGGCATGAATGTCGCCGATTTGCCTTGCTGGTAGGCCACGTTGCGCACGATGTATTTGTAGAGCATCATGTTGTCGGCCGAGAGCACGAGCGTGTCGAAGCGCTGATCGATCTCACATTGGCCACCGGTGGCGACTTCGTGGTGATGGCACTCGATGTTGATGCCGCAGTCTTCCATGACCTGCACCATCTCGGTGCGGAGGTCTTGCAGATGGTCAGTCGGCGGAACTGGGAAGTAGCCTTCCTTGTAGCGCGGGCGATACCCGAGATTATTTTCGGCGCGGCCGGAATTCCAGCGGCCTTCTTCCGAATCGATCTTGAAGAAGCCATAGTTGTACGACGAGTCATAGCTGATGTTGTCGAACACGAAGAATTCGGCTTCAGCGCCGAAGAAGGCAGTGTCGCCAATACCGGTGTACTGCAAGTACTGCTCGGCTTTCTGCGCGATCCAACGAGGGTCTCGCTCGTAGTGCTGCTTGGTGATCGGATCGACGATGTTGCAGACAATGCACAACGTTGTAACCTCCGGGAACGGGTCGATGAACGCCGTGTTCGGGTCGGGCATGATCAGCATGTCGGACTCGCTGATTGCCTGCCATCCGCGTATCGATGATCCGTCGAAACCGAAGCCGTCCTCGAAGCTATCTTCTTCGAGCATGCCGATCGGATAAGAAACGTGCTGCCATAAGCCGGGAAGATCCGCAAAACGCAGATCGAGTATCTGAGCGCCACTGTCTTTCGCGAACGCCAAGACCTCTGCTGGGGTTCTCTTGGTAGCCATTCAACCTCCTAAAAACTTTCCGAACAAGGGGAAAAGAGTCAACCCGACTAAGCAGTCCAAATGCGGGTTTTAAAGGGCGAGGATAGCACAGCGGCCAGCCGTCGCGGCCCGCTGTTGGACCCATAAAAACTTTTGATGCCGTAGTGCCCGATACGCTCCGAATTAGTGGCCGAAAGCTGAAAGATAGACCGCCGTCGAGACGGACTCTGACCAAATATCTATGCACGGACCGACGAGGGACTCGTAGGACGGTTCGATATCGGTCACGAGTGTGCTGAGGTAGCTCGGAACATCATTGTCGGCATCAAAAACTATTCGCGGACCCAGAGTTCTCAGCGTGTTTGCGGCGCCTTTGACTGCCTGCGGCTCGGAGCCCTCAATGTCGAGCTTAATAAAGTCGACACGATCCAAGCCCATTTCTCGGACGATGTTGTCGATGGTTGTGACGGGGAGTTTGCGCGCGTCAGCTTCGTCGTGCCAGCGCCAGGCAAAACTGTCGATTGCCGAATTGGATCCCTCAAACATCGGGAGCTCATCCTCTTGATCCCAAACCCCCTTGGCGACGATGACGACTTGACCGGAGGCGATCTCGTCTGAAAAATTCCGTCTGAGGCATTCGAGATTCTCCGGAACCGGTTCGATTGCGATAATTTTCGATGCGCCTTTCATTAAGGCATTGCGCGTAAATAATCCAACATTCGCACCGCAGTCGAGTACGACATCGCCTGGCTGAACGCCGAGATCGTATCGATCGTACACGCCCCACTCTTGTTCGACCGAGAGTAACGTCGGATCGGTGCGGAGCGGGCTCCAGAACCTGCCCATGGGAGTATCCCAGAGCCCCAAGTTTCCATCTGTCTCCAGATGCTTCACTTCCGCCTTTGTCCTTTGAAGAATCTCGTACTTGCTTGTTGACTCTTCAAAGGCGACGAGAACCTCGGAGTACGCGCAACCGCCAGTCCGGCCAATTAGATGGAGCCCGGTGAGTCGAACTTTCGGATAGGCAACAACGGCGACCGTAGAAATCGGGATTACCACAATCGCGACCACCATGGCGCGCTTCAGGATTGTTTTTGCCGTGGTGGGTTTCTCCGCGGTTACCGACGTTCTAGAATTCATTGCGAGTAGCCACCAGATATTGTGCGCTACGGAATCAAATGTTTGGCGTCGGGATTACCGGGTCCGAAGTGTTTGAGCATCACCAATTTCTCTTCGCTGCTGGGGTTGGTGATTTCAACGCCGGCTTGTGCGGCTGAGGCGGTAACGAAGAACTCATCGGACGTCAGTTCACCGTAGCGGATCATGGCGGGCGTGTGCACATCCCACGTGCCTAGCTTGCCTCGGCCTTGGGTGAGGATCATGCCGTAGGCTGCGGCGTCGGTAATTGTGACGCTGCGGCCCGGCAGAACGGTTAGCTCTTTAGCGCTGTAAAAGTCGGTTGAGTACGTGATCCAGTTTTCGCCGTAGCCGGCGGCGGTCATCTCATCGACCGGCTTGACGGGTGTCGGCTCAAAATAGCGGTTCTGCATGAAATGGGGATCGACATTTGCTTCCCAATCGAGCATGCCGATGATGTAGTCGAGGTCGTGGTGGAATTCCTCGGGAACGTCTTTTACGAGCAGGTCCCAGGGAACCGCGCGGCCCTCAACCAACGACTGGAACATGCCGAAGACGTCGGAGTTGACCTGTGGTTCATAAGTCACGGCCGAGCCCGGGGCGTGAAGCACTCCAGCAGGAATGTGCCAGCCGCTGCCGGGTTTGAGCTTGTACGCTTTGGAGTGGTAGAGGATGCCGTTGTCGCCTTCGTCCCAGCGCTCGAGGCAACGGCGTACGTCGTCTTTAGTGGTGCCGGGCTCAAGGCCCATAAAGGTGTAGGCGAAATTGTTTTCTTTGTAGTTGAACTGTGGCGGAAAGTAGTAGGCCTCGGGCTTGCCCTTTTGGCCCACGCGCGCGGCCGCCTCGTCGTCTTGGTGCATGTGGTGCGGTATGGGCCCGAGGTTGTCGAAGAATTTGCAGAGGACGTTCCAACCGCCGTGCTCGCTCATCACGCCCTGGCCGAGAAACTCATCGCCGATCTCGGCGACCGCTTCTTTCAAGAGTATTTTTTGGGCGTCGCCGTTGGAGCCGGTCGCGGCAACGATGTAGGCGAGGCCCTCGTCTTCGGGAGTTCCGGGCCCGTTTGAAGCTTGGGTAGTCGATGAGAACCAGCGTTCGTCAATGCCACCTCGTTGCGCGCCGAGGGCATATAAGTCGTTGGGGTGGAGTTTTAGGCGACCGCCGGGCATTAAGAAAGAGCGCGGCACCCAGCACGGAGCCAATCGTACAATGCCGTTCCCGGAGGAGAGGGCGCTTCGAAGGGCGGTGATTTTATCGGACATGCTCGCTATGATAACGGACCGCCGCGGCATCGGTTTCGGCTGGCTGCGAGCCCCAGATCCGTGCGCAAGCAGGCAGTGCTTTCGAAGGGATCTAGGAAGATGCGACGGCGGTGGGCGATGTGGGGCCGCGCACGTTTCGCGCCACCGGCGAGAGACCGCTCGCGGTAACCTGAGGTCGATCGCGACGCCTAAACGGAAGTTCCTAGTAGGGTGTCTGGGAGACGACGTTGCTCTGGCCATTTTGGCTAGAAAACAGCGGATGGAGTGAGTGTTTGAGCCTTGCGCGACAAAGTTTTTGTGAAATATCAAGGGGGCGCCTGGAAGGGCGCGACATGTCGCGCCCCTACGAATTGTGGGTACAAAATTTGGCGCTTAGAGCCGCGTCTGAATCTGTTTTCACACAGACTTCCCGGCAAGCGGTTTCCTTGGATGGATTAATCACTCCGAGGAAACCGCTTGCCGGCGCGCGCGGCTCAAACGGCGCACGCTCGTTGGTAACGAAATCTTCGAGACATCACACTAGTGAGCCAGGCTGAATCTAGTGACCCGTATGCTACTCTCAGGAACGCCAAAAGGGGAAGGGCACCGGGTGATGACCGGAAATAGCAGACGAATCACTACATATTTAGCGCTGTTTTTCGTCGCGGCGCTGCCCTTGCTACAAGCGTTTCAGTTTTTCGGTGGCCGCGGTGGACGGCGATCGCGCGAAGACCCGCGGGCGTACGACTTCGAGCGCGATAAAAAGGCCGAGTTCTCATTCGCGCGCTACGCTTACGGCTCACCGTACGGTGGCCGCCGCGGTGGCGGTAGCTGGGCTACGGATTTTCCGGCCGCCGAATATCACCTCACGAATGGCATCAAGCGCCTGACCGCCGTCGACGCTGTTCACGGTGGCCGATACTTCGAACCGATGGATGAGGAGATGTTTGACTATCCATGGATCTACGCGGTGGAAGTCGGTCACTGGTACCTATCGGACGAAGAAGCGGCGCGGATGCGGGAATATCTTTTGCGCGGCGGATTTTTAATGACTGATGACTTCCACGGATCGTACGAATGGGCGTCATTCCTAGATAGTATGCAGCGTGTGTTTCCAGGCCGGCCGATTGTTGAGATCCCCGAGAATGACCCGATTTTGCATACGCTGTACGACCTCGACCAGAGGATTCAGATCCCGGGCATCAGAGTGCTGTGGAGCGGCCGAACGTACGAGCAGGACGGAATCGCGCCGCACTGGCGTGGTATCTACGACGACCAAGAGCGGCTCATGGTCGCGATCAACTTCAACATGGACATGGGCGACGCTTGGGAGCACGCCGACGATCCCCGATACCCTGAGAATATGACGGCCCTGGCCTATCGTTTCGCGATCAACTACGTCATCTATTCGATGACACACTAGAGCAGCGCCGGTGTTCGAGTTTTTCTTCAACTACCCGCTGTCGGCCTTTCGCAAGGGTCAATTCGTGTTTGCGAGCGGCTGGCCCGTATGGTTGCTGGTTCTCTTAGTTGCCGCCGCCGGCGCAGGCCTTTGGTGGCATATGAGGCAGTCGCGGAGCCGGCTGAGTGGGCAACGCTCTTGGTTCATTTGGGGTCTGCAGTGTGCCACCGCGGCGCTGGCGTTGCTGATGTTCTGGCAGCCCGGGCTGGGTATACAGTCACTCAAGAATCGCCAAAACGTGGTTGCGGTATTGCTTGACACGTCGAGAAGCATGGCTATCGGCGAAGGGGAACAGTCTCGGTTGCAACAGGCCGTGGCAGCATTGCAGGGGCCGGTTCTTGACACGCTCGAGGAAAAATTCCGGGTCAGACTATACGGATTTGCCGGTCAGGTGGACCGGCTGGAATCACTTGCTGATGAGCACCTGCCCGCGCCCGGCACCAGCAGCAGGATTGGCGAATCGCTTGCAAACGTTCTGCGCGAGTCAACAGCGGTGCCGCTCGGCGCGGTGTTGGTTGTTAGCGACGGCTCGGACAACACCGGCCGGTTCGACCGCGAATTGATGGCTGAGATCCGCCGACGCAAAGTTCCAGTACACACGGTCGGCGTCGGACGCGAGGAAATTCCGAACGACATCGAACTTACGGACGTTGCGGTGGCCGCGAAGGCGCTGCCGAATTCGCGTGTTAGCGCGCAAGTTACGATTCGCCATGACGGGCAGAGTCAGCGGGAGACGCGAATTTCGGTGAAAGACGGCCCTTCCGTTCTCGCGACGAAAGAGATTACGCTACGTCCGGGTGAGCCCATTCAGGGTGAGTGGGTCGATTTTAGTGCCGGTGATCCGGGCATTCGGAATCTTAGCTTTACGCTCGACGCGGTTCCCGACGAAGAGGTCGTTGGCAATAACTCGCTGAGGCGAGTTATCGATGTGCCGCGCCGCCGCCGTCGCATTCTCTACGTCGAGGGCGAGCCCCGCTGGGAATACAAATTTATGCGCCGGGCGGTCGACAAAGACGCCAGCATCCAGCTCGTTACTTTGCTGCGGACTTCGACGAACAAATACTACCGCCAGGGCGTCGACACGGCCGAGGAGCTTGAAGAGGGCTTTCCCGAGACTGCCGAGGAACTGTTCCAATTCGATGCGCTGATTATCGGCAGTTTCGAGGCGGCGTTTTTCACCCCGAAGCAGCAAGAACTGATCAAGCAGTTCGTCAGCCGGCGAGGCGGAACCCTGATGATGATTGCGGGTCCGAATGGGCTCGGGCAAGGGGGCTGGAATACGTCCCAGGTCGCCGATGTACTTCCGGCGGCGTTGCCCGGCGGCGAGGGGTCGTTCGTCCGCGAAAAGGTTAGCGTCGAGCTGACCGCGCAAGGCCGGGAATCGTTGATTTGCCGTTTAGATTCGGACCCCGAACAAAACGTACGGTTCTGGGGCCAAATGCCTCAGCTTGCGGATTACCAACGCCTGGGCGCGTTGAAGCCGGCCGCCGTGACGCTTTTGAATGTCCGAGTCGGCCGCGAGGCGCTTCCGTTGCTGGTGCGGCAGAATTATGGGCGCGGGCGCGGGATGATTTTCGCGACTGGCGGAAGCTGGCGTTGGAAGATGAGTCTGCCCAGCGACGACCAACGTCATCACACGTTTTGGCGCCAACTTTTGCGCAGCTTGGTGACCGACACGCAAGGCACCGTGCTGTTGTCTAGCGATCGCACAATCTACGCCGACGAGCCGCGAGTTCAACTGCGCGCGGAGGTTCGCACGAAGACGTATGAGGCCGCAAATAATGCGATGGTGACCGCGGTCGTGACGCCCGAGTCGGGCGAGCCGATAACGGTCGACATGAACCCCTCTCCGGATGAGGCGGGTGTCTACGAGACGCAGTTCACCGCTGCCGGCGCGGGCGCCTATCGAGTTGAAACGACAGCGCGGTTAGGTGAGGAACGGCTCGGGGCCGACACGCTTCATCTGCGGCGCGAAGACGGGGTTGCCGAGGACTTCCACCCCGGCCAGAATCGCGAGTTGTTGACCCGATTGGCGGAGCAAACCGGCGGACGCTATTGGGGTCTTGATGACCTTGCGGGCTTGCCGGAGGAAATTCGATTTTCTGAAGCCGGCATCAACTCGCGCGAGATTTTGGATCTATGGGACATGCCGGCGTTGTTCTTCTTACTTCTGATCTTCAAAGGCGGCGAATGGCTGCTGCGCCGGAAATGGGGCGTAGTTTGATTCGACGTAGCGGTAATCAGTGGATCCAAATTGGCGCGGCGCTGCTAATTGCTGCGTTCGCGACGCTACCCGTCTTCGCCGAAACTCATTTTGTGATCATCGAAGGGCTCGGCGGTACCGAGGAGTACGCCGAAGAGTTTCGCGAGCAAGTAATCGACCTGCGCTTAGCGGCTCGACTGGCGGTGAATGACGACTCGCAGGTTCACGTACTGGCCGGTAAGGAAGCCACCCGCACGCGATTGCGAGAGGTGCTGACGGCATTGGCCGCTAGCTTATCGGAGGCCGACGCCCTGGCGCTGGTCATGGTTGGCCATGGCAGCCACGACGGCAAAGAGTACAAGTTAAATATTCCCGGCGCGGATTTTACGGCTACTCAACTCAAACAGTGGCTTGACGCGGTCCCGGCCGGCAGACAGCTTGTGGTCTCGACTACCAGTTCAAGCGGTGGAGCTGTAGAAACGTTGACGTCGGAGCGCCGCATTGTGATCACCGCGACCAAGAATGGCCGTGAAAAGAACGCGACAGTCTTTGGGCGCTACTGGGCCGAAGCTTTGTCGGACCCGGAAGCCGACACTGATAAAAACGAGACGATTTCGGCGCTGGAGGCGTACAAGTACACAGAGGACAAGGTGAAATCGCACTTTGAAGACGCCCAGAAGTTGGCCACCGAGCATCCTCGAATCGAGGGTGAACTTGCGGGCAGCTTCATCCTGGCGAGACTCGGTTCCACGGCCGCGGCCGCAACTGATCCGGCAAAGGCGGCGTTGCTCACACAGCGGGAGGGCATCGAGCGAAAGATCGATGAATTGAGACTCCGCAAGGATGATATTTCGGAGGACGAATACCTGGACGCATTGCAGGAGCTGCTAGTCGAACTGGCAGGGATCCAGGAACAGATCCTAGAAGATAAGGAACCGCAATGAGGTTGCGTCTAGCTTCGTTTCCCGCAGTCGGGCTGAGCGGGCTGACACTCTGCAGCTTGGCGCTGTTCGGCGCGCCGCTCCATCCGGATCGCGGTCATCGCAGTGAATTGCTTGAACCGTGTGACGAACATTTCGACCGCGGCCGCCGCGGCCAGGCCGCCGGTTGCTACCAGAGCGTGATTGGGAAAAGCAGCGACCCCGCCGTACAGGCTGAAGCGTTTTGGATGCTGGGCGACCTCAAGAGCGCCAACGAGCGCTTCCGCGACGCTACCAGCGCTTTGCCCGACGACCCGGACTTGCGTGTCCGCTGGGGACACCTTTATGTCCAGTCGCATCAAGAGAGCGAAGCGGCAAAATTATTTGAAGAAGCCCTTCAGCGCGACGGCGACCACGTCGCGGCCAAGCTTGGCATCGCTAGCGTAATGTCCGGCCGTTTTGAGGGCGAGTCAATCAAGAAGGTCGAAGAGGCGCTCGAAGCAAAGCCAGAACAGGTCGAGGGGCACCTGCTGCTTGCGCGCATGGCTCTCGAAGAGGGAGACCTCGAAAAGGCCGAGAAATCGCTTGACACGGCGCTTGAAAAGGTTGGAGAACTGAACGCCTCGCCGCTGGAGGTCTATTCGCTGTATGCTTCGCTCGACTTGCTGCGCGATAAGCGCGACAGCGACTGGATTGACAAGGCGCTTGCCCATAACCCGACGTACGGCAAGATTTACGCCGAGCAGGCTCATTTCTATGTGATTACACGCCGTTATCGCGAGGCTACGGAGCGACTCACAAAGGCCGTTGACCTCGATCCGACGCTATGGCAGGCACATGCCGATTTGGGTGTGAATCTGATGCGAGAAGGCCTCGAAGAGGCTGGCCGGCGTCATCTCGAAACCGCCTTCAGCGGTGACCCTTATAGCGCCAAGACGGTCAACACGTTGCGGCTAATGGATAGCTTCGGCGATTTTGTCACGTCGTCGAACAAGGACCACTCCGCCCTCGCGACCGAGGAAGAATTGAGGGCTTCACTGACGAAGCCCGAGGTTTTGGTGAAACTGCACAAGAAAGAGGCCGAGTTGCTGCGGCCGTACGTCACCGAGCTTTCGGAGCGGGCGATCGCCGAGTTTTCCAAAAAATACGACTTCACGCCGGAGAAGCCTATCCACGTTGAACTCTATCCTGATCACGACGATTTTGCGGTGCGGACGATGGCGATGCCGGGTATCGGGCTGCTGGGAGTGACCTTTGGGTATGTCGTCGCGATGGATAGCCCGTCGGGCCGCGAGCCTGGTGGTTTCCATTGGGGCACTACGCTGTGGCACGAGTTGGCGCACGTATTCACGCTCGAGGCGACCAATCATCTGGTGCCACGCTGGTACTCCGAAGGCATCTCGATGTACGAGGAATGGCAAGGCGACGCGCGCTGGGGAGAAAGCGTCGGGCCGGATTTCATTGATGCTGTCGAGAAAGAGAAACTGCTGCCGATTGCTGAGCTTGACCGCGGGTTCATACGGCCCCGATTTCCCGGTCAGGTGCAAATTTCTTACATGCAGGCCGGGCTTGTATGCAAGTTCATCGCGGAAGAGTGGGAAGAAGCGAAGCTCGTCGCGTTGCTGAAGGGCTTCGCGAAAGATACCCCCACGCCCGACAACATCGAGGCGGTTCTGGGGGTTGTGCCTGACGAGTTCGACAGCCGCTTCCAGGTCTTTCTCAAAGAATTGATCGGCCCGGCGCTCGATGGTATGAAGCCCTGGCGTGCCTCCCTCAAGAAGGCGCTTCAAGCCGCTCGGGAGAAGGACTGGGAGGCTGTTGTCGAGCCCGCCAACGAGGCCAAAGAAACGTATCCGCAATACATCGGCGCCGGCACCCCCTACGTTCTACTGGCGGAGGTCTATGACCAGGCCGACAAGCGCGACGAAGCGATCGATGAGCTGCTGGCGTATGAAGAGCGCGGCGGCCGGAATCCCGAGACGCTAAAAAAACTCGCCAAGTGGCTCGAGGAAGCCGGGCGGGCCGAAGAGGCGATTCACGCCTACGACGGCATTCTCTACAACTGGCCGCAGGACGAAGAAGTCCATCGCAATATGGGCAACTTGCTGTTTAGCGGCGGCGACTACCGGCAAGCAGCTCGCGAATTTCGGGCGGTCTTGGCGCTCGACCCGTTGAATAAGGCGGACGCCAACTACAACTTGGCGCGGGCCTACGATAAGATGGGCGATTCGCGGAGGGCTCGGCGGCACGTGTTATTGGCACTGGAGAACGCTCCGACATTTGGCCCCGCGCTGAAGCTGTTGATGCGAATTAAGAAATAGGTCTAATTCATGTCTCTTTCGATCCAAAACGAACTAGAAACCAGCGAGTCACGCGAACTCATCGAATCGTTCCGCGCGACGATGGACCGCATCCGCGAACAGGTGGGTTCCATCATAGTCGGCCAGGACGAGGTTGTCGAAAACCTTCTGATGACCCTGTTGGTGGGCGGGCACTGTTTGATTACCGGCATGCCCGGGACGGCGAAAACTCTGCTGGTGCGCACGTTGGCATCCGCGTTGGGGCTGACCTTCAAGCGCATCCAGTTCACCCCCGATTTGATGCCCACAGACGTTACAGGCACCGACATCATCGAAGAGGACCCGACCACGGGCCGGCGCACCTGGACGTTTGTCCAGGGCCCGCTGTTTACCAATGTGATGTTGGCCGACGAGGTCAACCGCACGCCGCCGAAAACTCAGGCGGCGTTGCTCGAGGCCATGCAGGAGCTCAGCGTCACGGTTCGTGGCAACACTTACCAGCTTGACCCGCCCTTTCTGGTGCTCGCCACTCAGAACCCGATTGAACTCGAAGGCACGTATCCGCTGCCAGAAGCCCAGCTCGATCGGTTCTTGTTTAACGTAATCCTCGACTACCTTTCAGAGGAACAAGAAGTCGACGTGGTTGATCGGAATACAGCCGGCACCCCGCTACCGGAGGTGCAGACAGTAACGTCGGCGGAAGACATCCTCAAATATCAGTGGCTGGTGCGTCAGGTGCCGGTCTCGCAGGCGGTAACGCGCTACGCCGTAAACTTGATTCGAGCCACGCGCCCGACCGACCCGGAAGCTCCGGAGATCGTCAAGAAATACATCAACTACGGCGGGAGTGTCCGCGCGACGCAGTTCTTGGTGCTTGCCTCGAAGGCGCGCGCGCTGCTACAAGGGCGTTACCACGTTACGGTCGAAGACTTGCAAACACTGGCGCTGCCGATTCTTCGCCACCGCGTGCTGACGAACTTTCACGCCGAATCGGACAAAGTCGATGTTGATGACGTGCTGCGTCAGATGATTGCGGCTAAGCCTGCTCCGAACGAGACATAGCCGGTGGCCACGCAGCAACTACTCGATCCGGAGATTCTCACTCGACTCTCGAACATCGAAGTGGTCGCTAAGACTGTTGTCAACGGCTTCCTAACCGGTCTGCACCGCTCGCCGTTTTTCGGATTCAGTCAAGAATTCGCTGAATATAGGCCCTATGTTCAAGGGGACGACCCGCGGTTTATTGACTGGAATGTGCTCGCACGAACGGATCGCACCTACATTAAGCGGTTTCTCGGGGAGACGAACACCCATTTGGTTTTGCTAGTCGATGCCAGCGCTTCGATGGGCTTCCAGTCAGGCCAAGTTTCCAAGCTGCAGTACGCGAAATTTTTGGCGGCGTCGTTGGCGTATCTTTCGACCAAGCAACACGATGCCGTTGGGCTGATTCTATTTGACGAAAAGGTTCGTGAGATGCGGCCGCCAGTATTTCGGCCTGGGCATTTGAGCAGCATCTTGCACGTACTCCAGAACGCCGAACCGGCCACCGGCACGAATTTGGAGCTACCGTTCCACGAGTTTCAACGGCATGTGAGCCGCAGAGGGCTGGTAGCGATGATCTCTGACTTCTTCGCCGATCCGCGGCAGGTGGTCGACGCCGTCCGGCCGCTGGTGTTTCAGGGCCAGGACATCGTTTTTTTCCAAATTCTCGATCCGCACGAAATTGCACCGAAATTTACCTCGTCGGCCCTATTAGAGGATATGGAGACCGGTGAGCTGATGGAGGTTTCCTCTGACTTCGCCAATCGCGAATATCCCGCGCGGCTGCAAGCGCACATCGACCGGGTTAAGAATACGGTCGAGTCAGAAGGTGCTGACTACGTTTTGATGGATACCTCGCAGCCGCTGGATCTGGCGCTGCGAGAGTATTTGCTGTTCCGGCAGAGGAGGAGATAGAGAACGATGGCGTTGCTTTCTCCATGGTTTTTGGCCGGAGCCCTGGCGGTCGGACTGCCGCTGTGGTTGCACCTGTTGCAGCGGGAGAACCCAATCAAGCTCAGGATTAGTTCGTTGATGTTTTTCGAGAAGCGGACGCAAACTACGATCCTCGAGAAAAAGTTTCGCTACCTATTACTGCTGGCGCTTCGGCTGGCGCTGTTTCTACTGCTCGCGATGGCTTTTTCTAAGCCGATCTGGGAGCGCCCGCCGACAGCGTTTGCGGGCGATATTCCGTCGCTGCACATCATCGCTCTTGATACGTCGTTGAGCATGCAACATTCCGATCGTTGGAGCCGGGCGCAGGCGGCGGCGAACGAGGTCATTGGCGCGATGAGCGAAGGCGACCGGGCCCAGATTATTACGCACGGGCCGTCGGTGAGCGTCGTCACGGATGCCATCGACGATAAAGTTGAGCTTCGTGCGGCCGTCGGCTCGTTAGCGCCGACTTCCGGTCGCAATAGCTTTGGCGACGTGATTGAAGCGGTGCGCAGTCTGGCCCCCAATGCCGATTACCCGGTTGAAGTGCACCTGATTTCCGATTATCAGAACAGCGCCATGCCGGGACGCTTTGGCGACTTGGTTTTGCCGACAACGGCGACATTGGCCATTCACAACGTTGCCGACGTAGTGGGCGCCAATTGGGCGATTGAGAGCGTTAAGGGCACGACGCAGGTGTTTGGCGTCGATGAACCGAAGCTTGAGGTGACGGTAGGCGGCTACGCGACGCCGAAGGCTAATAAACGGGTGGTCCTCAAGATCGACGGATCGCAGATCGCGGTCGAGACCGGCGAGATCCCCGAGAACGGGCGCACGACGTTTACGTTCGAGGGTTTCGATCCGCCGCGAGATTTCAGTCGCGCGGAGTTCGTCATTGAACCGCCCGACGATCTGCCGGCCGACGACACTCGCTTGGTTGCGCTAGATAATTCCGAGCCCGACCCGGTTCTTTTCGTGAGCGCTGACAGCCGTAAACGCGATTTGCTCTACTACAGCACAGCGCTTGACGCCGCGGCCGGCGTTCGGTTCTCGCTGCAGTCGGCCTCGCCGGGTGAGGCGGAGCGGCTCTCGCCAGATCGCTACGCGATGATCGTGCTGTCAGACGTGCCGCAATTGTCGAGCGGCCTGCTGACTCGCTTGAAAGCATACGTTGAGTCCGGCGGATCTGTTCTGATCGCATTGGGTCCAAAGACCGTAAATGCCGGAAAAGTCGTGCTGACAGGCCATGAGGTCGAGCAACCGCTTTCGGCCGAGCGCGGAATTGCGCGTTTTCAGGCGGCTGGTCAGTCTGACGCCTCCCACCCGATCATTGAGCAGCTCAAGCGCCTGCGTGGAGTGAAATTTTTCTTGTACGCTCGGGTGACAACGAGCGAAAACGACGAGGTGCCACTGCGACTAGGCAATGGTGCGCCGCTGTTAGTTGAGCATTCGCTTGGCGCGGGCCGCGTTCTTATATTCGCCTCGACGCTCGACAACGTTTGGAACGACCTGCCCGTTAACCCAATCTTCGTCCCTTTCGCCGTCGAAACCGCGCGTTACTTAACAGGAATGGAAGCTGCGCGCGGTCAAGCGCTGGTTGGTTCAGTGCTCGAACTGAATCGTCGCCGCAGCTCCACCGGATCTGTGCAAGTCTTTGATCCACAAGGAGATCGAGCGCTGACACTGTCGGAGGCAGCGGCTCGCAACGACCTTAGCCTCGATCAAGTCGGATTCTACGAAGTTCGCCGCGCCGAAAGTTCGGAGTTGCTGGCGGTAAACCCCGATCCGCTTGAATCGAATCTCCGTCCTCTCGACGAGGACACGCTGGAGTTGTGGAAGTCGACGGGTCGAACGGGCCCGGCGGCGGCCGTGGCAGCGGGTGAGGAATCGCCCCTAAGGCCTCCACCGCTTAAGCTTTGGAAGTTCATTCTATTCCTTTTGATTGCGATCGCGCTGTTAGAATCAGTCGTAGGCAACTGGCACTTAAACGTAGTTAGGGAGGTTTGAGCCGATGGCTCGATTTAGTTTTCAGAACGATTCGACCGACCTCAACGACTACCTCGACCGCGTCCGCCGCCGCCTAAAAGCCTCGCTGGCGACTCGCGGGCTCGGAGCCTTGGCTCTGACCGCGCTTCTTATTACCGTTTGCGGGGTCTATTTTGCCAACAAGTTCGCCTTCTCAGATACCAGCGTTGTCAGCGTGCGAACGCTGCTGATTGCCGCCATTGTTGCCGTCATTGTTTTTCTCCTGGTTCGGCCCTTACGTGGAGTGGGGAACCGGCGGGCGGCTGATGAGATCGAACGGACGTCGCCGGCCTTCGGGGGCCGTCTTGACACTTGGGTCGACCAGACCGCCCGCATGCGCGCCGAAGGCTCAGCGGCTAACCCGCTGGTTGATTTGCTAGCGGAAGATACCGTGCGGATTACCGAAGCCGTGCCAGTCGACGATGTTGTCGGCCGGGCACGAATTTTGTCGTTTTCGAGCGCCGCTATTTTTGGTCTTCTCGCGCTCGTCTGGCTGGGAACTTCCGGGCCCGGCTACTGGCAGTACGGCACTTCGCGGCTTTGGACCGGCTGGTTCAACACCCAAGAGGCGCCGCTCTATGAGTTGCTCGTCGAGCCGGGCGATACGACGGTTCGCAAAGGCGCTAACCTGGCCGTCAGCGCGCAGCCGGTCGGGTTTGACCCGGCGGCGGTTGATATCTACGCCAAGTTCGAGAGCAGTGTTGACTGGGAACGGGCGGCGATGGGTCCGCAGCGCGAAGGTAGCGGATACGAATTTACTTTCTCCGCCGTGCGCGAGCGGCTGCGCTACTACATGATCTCCGGAAGAGTGCGCACCCGCGAGTTTAACGTCGACGTGGTTGAGATGCCCAACGTCGAGAACATCAAACTCGAATATGCATTCCCGTCGTGGACCGGACTGAAGCCGCTTACCGAAGACCCCGGTGGCGATATCCGAGGAGTCGAGGGCACCAAGGTTCAGGTCACTCTCACGACTGACAAGCCGTTGGTTGACGGCATCATCGTGGTTGGCGAGAACGAGATTTCGATTCGTGACAACGTCGCCGAGATTCAGGTCGTGGGCGATGACGAATACCACATCGCGGCGGTGTATCAAGGTGAAAATATCCGCCTTACCGATGACTTCTTTATCACGGTGGTTCCCGACGAGAAGCCACAGCTAAAGATTCTCGAGCCGGGCCGCGATTGGAAGGCCACCAGCATCGAGGAAGTCACCGCACGCTTCCGAGCCAACGATGATTTCGGATTGCGGTCACTAGCACTGCACTACGCCGTCAATGGATTCGAACAGCCCGAGGTCAAGTTGGGTGGAGGCCGTGGCAAGAAGGAATTTAACGGAAGCCATCTCTTTTCCCTAGAGGAAATGGGCGAGGAGGTGACCGAGTCCGCCGAAGCGCCGGAAGCTTCAGACACTCCCTTGCCCGTTTCGGCTCCGCCTGTCGGCTTAATCGCGGGCGATTTAGTCAGCTATTACGCGGTCGCGAGTGATGGTAAAAACGAAACCCGCACGGATATCTATTTCATTGAGATCCAGCCGTTTGATCGCAGCTTTTCGCAATCGCAGCAGGCCGGCGGACAAGGCGGCGGGCAGCAACAGCAACGTGACGAAATCTCCCGTAGACAGAAGGAGATTATCGTCGCTACCTGGAATCTGATCAAAGAGCGCGACGCCAAAGACGGCCGCAAACCGGCTGAATTGCGTGAGGGCGCTGCGATGCTCGCGGAACTTCAGGCAACGCTGATGGCGCAGGCGGCCACGCTGGTTGAGCGCACCCGAGCGAGACAACTGACCGAAAGCGACCCGAAATTCAAGCAGTTCACGGAGTACTTGGAGACCGCAGCGGACTTCATGAAGCCGGCTGCCGACGCGCTAGCAGCCTACAAGCTCGACGACGCTGTGCGCCCCGAGCAACAAGCATTGCAGTACCTGTTGCGCGCGGAGGCGATTTTCACTGACATCCAGATCTCGATGACACAAGGTGGCGGTGGAGGAGGCGGGGCGTCGCGTGACCTCTCCGAAATGTTTGAACTCGAGATGGATCTTGAGAAAAACCAGTATGAGACCGGGGGCGGATCGGCCGGACAGCAAGTTGAAGAAGAGATTGACGACGCATTCAAGAAGCTCGAAGAACTCGCGCGGCGCCAAGAGCAGCTTGCCTCGCGCGCCCAGGACCGCCAGGAAATGAGCTTCGAGGAGCGCTGGAAGCAGGAAATGCTGCGGCGCGAGGCGGAGGAGCTCAAACGCGAGCTGGAGCAATTGCAGCGACGTCAGGAAAGCCAGCAACAAGGGCAAGGTTCCCAGCAGAGCCAGTCCGCTTCTTCAAGCGGCAGTTCGTCGTCTAGTTCCACCAGCGGCACTCCTCAAGGCGAACCGCAGCAACAACAGCAGCAGGAAGGCCAGCAACTCGATCGCGCGATCCAGCAGCTAGACCGCGCCACCCGCGCCATGGAGCAGAGCAGTCAAAACGGCAACCAAGGGCAGCAAGCCGCGTCGCGAGCACAGCAGCAAATGCAGCAAGCGCTCGAGTCGATGTCCCAGCAACGGCAGCAGCAGAGCCGCAATGCGTTATCGCAAATGCGCCAGAGCGCAGAGAAACTGGTCCGCGAACAAGAGCAGGTTGGCGAAGAGTTACAGAAGTCACTCAAGGTGGCATTGGCGGCGCTGAAGGCACAGGGCGGCCAACAACAGGGTCGCCTGCCGAGCGGAATGGACCGCGAGGAAGAGATCGCCTTGGCAAATCGCAAGTCTGAGATGGGCGAGCAATTAGCCGAGATCGAGCGCCAGATGCAGGTGCAGACCAGGCGTCTGCGTGCCGAAAACAAGGCGGCTGCGAGCCACCTGCGCTCGGCGCTAGGGGAGTTGCAGCAGTCCGAGGCTTCGACCGCGATCCAGAATGCGTCCGACATGATACGCCGCGGGATGGCGCCGTATGTTGCGCAGGGCGAAGAAGGCGTGGCGCGTGCTTTGCGGCAGCTGCTTTATCGCCTCAAAGAAGTCGAGCAATTGGCGCAGGGCGGCGGCGACAACCAGCAGCGGGGCTTGGCGCGGGCATTGAACGACATGGAAAGCCTGCGCCGCCGAATGGAACACGCAGCCGGCCTCGGCGAACCTGGACAGCAACAGCAGGGTCAGCAGGGCGGCGGCCAACAGCCCGGCGAACAGCAGTCGCAACTCGCTCAGGGCCAACAGCCCGGGCAGCAGAAGGGCGGGCAGCAGGGTGGTAAGCAACCCGGCCAACAGCAAGGCCAAGGCCAACAAGGCCAGGAATCACAAGGCGAGAGCCCAGGCCGCAGCCAGAGCCGCCAGTCGGGGCAGCAGGGTGGCCAGTCCGGTGGAAGTAGTGCCATGGGTGAGGGGCAGGCGACCCAGAGCCAGCAGGCGACCCCTGGGCGGGGCGGCCAGAACAGTAACCGCCGCGGCGGTCCCGGCTCTCTCGGCGCCGTCAACTACGGCGACTGGAATCCGCGCCAGCGGTGGAGCACCGCCGACCCTGAAGTCAGGCGGAGGATGGAAGAGGCGCTCGCACAGGGTATGAACGAGGTTCCGCGGCTAACCAGCCGCTTGAGGAGTTCGGGCCAGGTGACGCCACAAGACCTCAGTGAGATTCGAAATTTCGTGCGCGGCCTCTCAGCCGAGCGCTTCAAAGGGAACCCCAAACTTCTTGAGGAAGAGTACCGCAAGATGCTGGCGCTGCTCGAACAACTCGAGGTTCAGGTGCGTAGACAAGTGGAGTTGGACGATAAGGAGGAAGTCCGCGCGATTGTCTCTGAACCAGTACCGGAGTCCTATCGCGACGCCGTGGCGGAGTACTACCGTAGGCTAGGTGCCAACTGACGACGGTTCGGTTACAATTAACCAGAGTTGACGTTCTTTTGAGCTAGATGGACCATCAAACCCAAGAACTCACCCCAAGTCTCTTCACCGGGCTTTCGAGCTTCAGCGAAGATGTCAACAATCGCATTGTGCGCTCGGAGATTGAGGGCGGGGTGCATCTGGATCGCATCGACGAAGGAACCTCGCTGGAAGTTGAGACCGAGAATCGTCATTACCGCATCGAGTTCCGAGACAGTGGGACATTCATTTCGGGCCATCCGGTATTCTGTCCAAAGCCGGTGCCGGTGAGCGTTCACGGCTCGAGTTGGGGCGGGTCGATGCTCAAGGTCGCTTACATCGGGCGCGGAATGCACCTTGAATTCCATCATCCGGACTTCAAGACGATTACGACTTCGCGAATTGTTGAGATCCGCCCGTTGGAGGCTTAGGCCGCATCCCTCAGCAGCCGACGGTTAGGCGTTCACCAACGCCGTGACGTGCGACGTCACTCCGCTCGCTAAGCCCGTGAGGCTGTAGCCTCCCTCTAAGACCGATACGAGCCGTGCGTTGGCGTGCTTGTCGGCAACCTCAAGCATCATTTCGGTGAGTTCAGCAAAGTCTTCATCGCCCAATCGAAATTCGCCGAGGGGATCGCCTAGCCTGGAGTCGAATCCGGCTGAAACCATCACCAGGTCGGGCTTGAAGTCATTCGCGGCGACGAGCAGCTTATCGCGAAAGGCGCCAAGAATCTCATCGCGGCCGGAGCCGGATGGGAAGGGGCAGTTGATCGTGCTGCCGGCGCCCGCCCCTTCGCCTGTTTCCGCGGTCATGCCGGTGCCGGGATACCAGGGGGATTGATGGGTGCTAAAAAATAGCACCGCCGGGTCATCATAGAAAATGTCCTGCGTGCCGTTGCCGTGGTGCACGTCCCAATCCACGATGAGTACGCGTTCCAGACCGCGGCGGCGGATGGCGTGTCGCGCGCCGATGGCGACGTTATTGAAAATACAGAATCCCATGCCCTGGTCGGGACGAGCGTGGTGCCCCGGGGGCCGCAGTGCGCAGAAGGCGTTCTTGTGCTCGCCGCCTGCAATGGCGTCGACGGCCGCTGTGACCGCCCCCACTGCTTCGAGCGCGACCTCAAGCGATTGCGGGCTTAGGTGGGTATCGCCGGTCGACAGGTGTGGGCTACCGGCCGCGATGTCGCGTTCAACGGTGCGGATGTAGTCCGCGCCATGGCACAGCAATAGGGTTTCGTGATCAGTCGCGACGGATTTGAGCCGCTTCATACGGGCGTCTAGACCCGACGAGGCGAGTGCGTCCATCACCGCGCTGAATCGCTCCGGCCGCTCGGGATGACCGTGCGGCGTCAGATGTTGGACTGACGATTGCGGAGCGACAAGCGCGGTAGAGGCCATAGAATACCGGCCGATACGACTCTAGTCGGTCGCGAAGCAGTAGAAATGCCCGTTGCCACCGGTCGCGCGCAAATTTTCGAGCGTACAACCTCGCGAGCCGTGCGCGGCGTTCCAAGATGTCGGGTTCGCGCCGCCGCCTTGGCGGTCGTGATGGCCGACTTCAGCGCTGCCTTCGCCGGTGCCGGTCCAATTGGCGCAGGTGTGGTCTTTGCCGTCGGCGAACATGGTGCCATCTAGGTTCGACCCAGTCAGTACATCGTGTCGGTTTGGATCATCACCGCGGCCGTTGAGCACGGCGCCCTTTTCGCTGATTGAGTTTTCTTTGCTGAGCTTGTTGTTGTCAGAGTGTAGATCGGCCACGCTGTCGGCGACTTTGACGCCTTTGGCGTTGTGCCACGGGCCGCTGCCGATGCGATCGCGGGCACTGACTGCATCGGTGCTCAGGTAGGCTTGCCAGGTCTTGCCGCCGGCGCCAGCCGCAGTGGCGAGTTTTTCGCAGTGGGCGTCAGCGCCTGCCAAGCCGCCCAGATTCGCTCCTTGACCGGGGCCTTCGCTGGTCAAGAAAAATGTCATGTCTTGCGCAACCGCAGGTGCGGCCACGAGTCCGAAAAGCGCAAACGCTGCGAGCGTTACTGAAAATTTGGTCATGGATTCCTCCTCAGGACGGAGCCCGAACCTCAAGGTTCGTTCCGACCAAGGATTTTAGCAGTACCGGCCGCGGCTTGCGCGTTAGGCTTTGGGTATTACGCTACAGCCACTGGCTGTTCGATGCGTTCAACCAAGCGATCGAGCGACATCCCGGTCGCATGAGTCTCTACGTGGACCCGCGGCGAAAGTGCCAACGCCCTAGTCATCTCTTCGTCCTTCAGGGGATTGTCCCGGACCTCTCGCTTCAACTCCTCCAGATGCTCACGCAGGGCGGGTTCTTCCATCTGGTCGCTTACGGCCACAAGTAGCCGCCGCCTCCAGCGATAGAGGTGGACCGTAACCGGAAGCGCCGATTGCGTGCGCGCCCGAAAGCGGTCCCAAACACGGTCGGCCACGGCCTTATCGAAACGGTGCTCGACGGTTTCTATGCCCTCGAGTTCGATTGCGGCCGTCACGAACGGCCTCCGAAGCTCGATGAGTTCTCCAATCACTTGGCGGCCATGGTCGGCGGTTGGCAGCAACGAGAGTGGTTCGCTATGGATGAGGCGTGAAAAGACGTGGACCTGCTCGCGGACCTCTGCTAGATTCGTGTCGATCGATTGCCTGTACATTTCGCTCTCCTTTCGTTGCGTTTCTACCGCTCGGCGTAGCGCGGACAGGTGGTCGTTCAGACTTGAGCGCAGAGCGTGAATGTCTTCAAGTTGGCCGACCTGCTCAATGGAGCGCACCGAAGTGAGAATGCTGTCGTAGAACTCGCTGTGCCCGTGGTCGGCCTGGGACGCGGTTTCGGCTAACAGCGTGATAACGTCGGTCAAAGCCAGCCGATGGCGCTCATTTTCCGTTTCGAGATTGCTCCAGTGACCGTTGATCTTTTTAAGAAGCTCGCTGGCCCACGAATCGGCGCGAAGTAGTTCGTCGATCGCGGCTGTGCCGGCGGGTTGCGGGCCGAGTTGATCGAGCAGTCCCTGGCGGGCGTCCGTGTCGAGACCGGGCGCCTTCTCAACGACGAGTTGGAGTACAGCTCGTGCGCAGTGGGCGCACAGGTCTGGCTGCTGATTTGAGTTTGCTCCTCCGCTCATCAGGCGGCGGATCGAGATTAGTCCCATCGGAGTATCGATCGACCGGCGCCGAGCGGCGCTTCAGCGCCATGTTAGGATTTCGTATTCCCGTGGCAATCGACCGTCTACAACTACGTTTCGCGAAGCTCGACCCGCTCGCCCAGATGCCGTCAACGGCGCATGGCCCGGAAGAGGACGCCGGGATGGATCTGCATTCGGTCGAAGCCGCCGAAATCTTGCCAGGAAGCTGGAGCGGCGTCGGCACCGGAATCGCCGTAGAAATTCCGCCGGGTTATGAAGGCCAGGTTCGCCCGCGCAGTGGCATGGCGCGCAAGCACGGCGTCACGGTGCTCAATAGCCCGGGGACAGTCGACCCAGGCTACCGTGGCGAGATCCGCGTAACGTTGATCAACCACGGCTCTGAGACATTCTCGATTCAGCCGGGCGACCGCATCGCGCAGCTAATCATAGGCCGCTACGCAGCCGTCGACTGGGAACTCGCCGAAAATCTCGATGAAACCGAACGAGGCGAGGGCGGCTTCGGCTCTACCGGCCGTTGAGGCGCTAATGCAAATAAACAAACTCGTTCAAGTTAAACAACGTCTGGCATAGATCGACCAGGCCGGTCGTGCTCGACGTGACGAAATCGAGAGCCTCTTTCTTTTCTGTCGCGCTGGGAAGCCGCGCCAACGCGAGTTCGAATGCGTGGTCGATTCGCGCTTCGGTATCGTGCCCGGCCTCAAGCATCACGCGCTGCGCGAAGTACTTGGCCTGTAACAGCACGGCGGCATTATTCATCAGCAGCAAGGCCTGCGGTGCGACTGTCGAACGCGTTCGGCGGCTGCACGAGGTCACCATGTCCGGTTGATCGAACGCCTCGAACATCGGGTAGCGGATCGAGCGCTTCGAAAAAACGTAAAGGCTGCGACGCCACGTCTCCGGATCGCCGATTGCT
Organism: Bryobacterales bacterium; assembly: GCA_965205595.1. GTDB lineage: Bacteria > Acidobacteriota > Terriglobia > Bryobacterales > UBA6623 > CATQHP01. The sequence continues at coordinate 29,050 of CBDBHI010000015.1, forward strand.
TTTCCGGGCCATGTGCGATCGGTGCTCGATTGGAACAAAGCGGGATCGATGTAGGGTCTGACCGCCGGCCCGCCGGTCGAAAGTTTCAGCGTGCCGGCCACCGACAGGATTTGGTCGCGAATCGCCTCTGCTTCCAGACGATTTCTGCTCTGTCGCCAGAAGTATCGGTTGTTGCCGTCTTTTCCCAGGTTCTGCGGAATATCGCGGCTGGCCATCTTATAGGCGTCCGACTTGAGCATCAATCGGTGCATGTGTTTGACTGACCAGCCGGATTCGACGAATTCAACTGCCAGCCAGTCGAGCAGCTCGGGGTGCGAGGGCAACTCGCCAGTCTTGCCGAAGTTGCTGGGGCTGCGCACGATGCCTTCGCCGAAATGGTGCTGCCAGATCCGATTGACCATCACTCGCGACGTAAGCGGGTTGTCGGCGGAGGCGATCCAGTCGGCGAAATGCTCGCGCCGACCGGTTGTCGATGCGCTCGCGGCGGGCGCGGGGATCGTGAAGTCCCCCGTGCCGGCCACCGTCAAAACACCGCCGCCCATGAGCGAGCCCTTGCTCCCAGGGTCGCCTCGATGCAAGAAGTACGAGGGCAACGCGTCGGGGCCTTCTTCGGTGATCGTCCGCGCCGTCGGATAGGGCGCCGGACGCTTCGCATTCAGCGTCTCGATTTGAATCGTCAGGTTTTCTCGCTCATTTTTCTCGGTCTCGGACATCCGCGCCAGGACGTCGACGAGCGTGATCTGGCCGAACAGCGCTTGCACCTGACGCGCGTTGAGGCGCTGGCCTTCGACTCGCTTGTCCGCCGGTGTTTCCCAGGCCTCGCGATAGTAGGAGGGCAGCGAATCGAGCTTCAGCTCAAACAATGCGTCGCGATGAGGCTTTTCCAGCTCGGCGATTCTGTTCTTGAGAGGCTTCTGCTCTGTGCGCACCGCTTCGTTTTCGGCCTTGTGATCAGCGACAGCTTGCTGCGAAACCAGTGGATAGTCAACGCCGACCGTCGAGAAGAATACGGCCTGCATCTGGTAGTAGTCTTTCTGCGGGATCGGGTCGAACTTGTGGTTGTGACAACGCGCGCATTGCACCGTCATCCCGAGGAACGTCTGTGCGGTGGTGGCCACGTTGTCGTCAAGCTCGTCCATGCGCGTGCGCTCGTCCTTGACGTTGTTGTCCATCACCATGCGCAAATAGCCCGTAGCGATGTGCGCTTCGGCGGAATTTGGGGCAATCTCGTCGCCCGCCATTTGCTCGCGAATAAAATCATCGAAACGCTTGTCGCTGTTGAATGCGTCGACGACGTAGTCGCGGTAGCGCCACATCGTGGGCCAGTCGAAATCGCGTTCATAGCCACCCGAGTCGGCGTAGTGCACGAGGTCTAACCAGTGGCGTGCCCAGCGCTCTCCGTAGTGCGGCGAGGCTAGTAAATCTTCGACCAGCCGCTCCCATGCGTCCGCGTCGTCGTCCGTGAGAAATGCTCGAATCTGTTGCGGGCTCGGCGGCAGTCCGATGAGGTCGAGGTAGATGCGGCGAACGAGCGTTCGCTTGTCGGCTTGGGGGCTTGGGGCCAAGCCGTTTTTTTCCAAACTTGCAGCTAGAAACCCGTCGATTGCGTTCTGTTTGCCGGCCGGAACTTCGGGACGTTTTGCTTTTTGAAATGCCCACCAGCTTCGTTCGTCGTCGGTGATCGGCCGTTCTTCGAGCTTTTTCAGCGCTGCCAAACGCTCGGCTTCTTCGTCGGAAACGTCCGCTTTGGGCATTGGCGCGCCCGCCATGATCCACTTGCGTAAGACTTCGATCTGTTCGTCGTGAAGCTTGCGCCCGGGTGGCATCGAAGGCTTTGCGGAGTGCGTGACCAGCTTCCACAACCAACTGCGACCCGGGTTAGCGCCGGTAACAGCAGCGCCGCGCTCGCCGCCCTGTAGGATCTTGTCGCGCGTGCGCAAATCGAGCCCCGACTGCTGCATCGCCGCGCCGTGACACATCTGGCAGTTCTCTTTGAGGATGGTGCCGGCTTCTATTGCCAGATCCGCCGCGCTGACGAGTGACGGCGCAATGAACACCAGAACGCCAGTCATGAGCCGCAATTGCATAACGATATCTATTCTACGGCAGCGCATTGATTTCAGAGGCGTGCCTAGGCACGCGCCCGGCCCGTCTGTAAGCATTCGACGCCCGATTGCTCGTGCCTACCTGGCGATCCGTTGCGAATCGCCGTACCTCTAGCCTATGCCCGTCGGACACGATCGAGATTGCTCCGTTACGGTCGGTGCGTAGTATGGCCGCGTTCTTCAGGCGAAGGCGCTTGAGCAGTTCCACATGCGGGTGCCGGTAGGTGTTGTCGAACCCCGCGGAAATCATTGCGAACACCGGTCGGATCTCGTCGAGGAAGATTTCGCTGGTTGACCCCCGGCTGCCGTGATGCGCGACCTTCAATACATCAAGACGCTCATTTCGCAGCTCTCTGCCGAGAGCCACTTCGGCGAGTGCCTCAACGTCGCCGGTGAGCAGAAACTTGTGGTCTCCCAACTGCAACTGCAGCACCATCGAGAGGTTGTTTCTCTCAGCACCAGACCCGGCAACAATGCCCGGCCTCAAGATCCGTACTCTCGCGGCTCCAAATGCCCGCTCGTCGCCTTTTTTGACGCGAACAGCCTCAATGCCGTTCGCCCGGGCTTGCTCGATCAGAGGCGCGTACTCAGCTTCGAATGTGTTCTCGCCAAGCCAAAGTTCGCCGACCTCGAAGTTCTCGATGATGGACGGTATCCCGCCTAAATGGTCGGCGTCGGGGTGTGAGACCGCGACGACATCGAGGCGGCGGATCGATCGCGACCAAAGGTATGGCGAAACCACCGATTCGCCGATGTCGATTGTTCGAGCATCGGCGCCGTCAGACTCGTCATCTTCGTCGCGTCCAAAATCGGGCCGGCCTCCGCCATCCATCAAGAGCGTCCGTCCATCGGGAAATGCGACGAACAACGATTCGCTCTGACCCACGTCGATCGCGGTGAGTTCGAGCCGGCCTCGATCGATCTGCTCGGGGAACGGGTGCAGGCACACGACGGAGACCAACGCAACGATGGCTATTGCGGGCCGCCAGCCAACGGATTTATCCCGTCGCAGGGCCCAGGCCCAGCGAACCAAAGCAACCAAGACTAAACCGATTAACCAGCCCGGCGGCGGGGGCGTGCGAATATCCAGACGAAGGTATTCAGCCAGCACAGCCGTTCCGTCGGTCATCCATTCCGCCCCGAACGAGGCCACGGCGGCGGGGAATTTCCAGCCGTTCACAAGCGCAAGCAGTCCGCTGGGAATCACCAAAGTCAACAGCGGCATCAAAAACAAGTTGGCAACGATTCCGCTGAATGACACGCGCTGGAAGTGGAACGCCATCAGCGGCGCAAGGCCCCCTTGAATGACGAACGAAACCAACGCCAAGGCAGCGGCCCAGCAGGCCAGCCGCAACACAGCGCATACGAGCATTGTCGTGACCGTGTTGGGCCACGGGGCTAGCTGCCGCAGGGGCCCGATCCAATTGCGCAACACTACGCGCTTCTCGGCAATGTCGATATCGACATGCAGGTCTCGGTCGATATTGTTTAGCTCGATCGAGGCCCGACGATAGGGCTCGACCGTTCGATCGAGCAGCGGGACGGCGATTGCCGCAATTAAGGTCACTGCCGCGAATGACATTTGGAAACCGGCTTCCGAAACTAACTCCGGGTCGACGAGTAGCAAGCCACAAGCGACCACAGATATGACATTCAGTGCATGTCGCGGCCTAAATATCAGTGAAGCTACTAAGACCGCGGCGAGCATTGCCGCCGCTCGTGTAACCGGCAACTGGCCTCCAAGCAGCACAACGTAGGCGCCTATCAGTGCCATCGAAACCAGCGCGCGTACCGCTGCCGGCACCATCGTAAGCCGCAAGGCCGAAAGCAGCACAAAAGCGAGCAGTCCGATGTGTAGCCCCGAAATGACGAGTGTGTGGTAGGCGCCTGTTCGCTGAAATCGAGTCGTTGTGTCGCGGTCGAGCAATGAGCGATCGCCGAGCAGCAGGGCACGCAAAATCGGCTCGGCCTCACTGCCCCCCCAAACGGCGTCGAATCGGCGGGCCAGCCATCCCCGCCCACGCCAGACGTAGGCAGCGACCGAGTTCGCTCGGGAATTGCCTAGCCGGTGAAGTGGGACTTGCGGTCGTGCGACGGCGCCAATAAACAGCCCCTGGCGATTGAGAAACCGAACTCGATCGAAGCTGCCGGGGTTGTCGAAGTTTCGTAGCTCACGAAACCGGGCCAGCAGCTCGATTTGTTCGCCGTACTCAATCTCAAGCGGCGGGTCTTCGGGGTACCGGTTTAGTGTCAGCCGGACGCCACCCCATACCGGCGATCCTTTGTAGAGCGCTTCAGCTTCGATCACGATTCGATCGGCGTCATCGAAATGCTCGGGCGGCTCTCGGACCCAACCACGCAGCCGCAATGGCACCTCTCTGGCGATGCCGGACCTCAAGAAAACCTGATCGACGCGCCGCTCGGTGGATTCGGCGGGCAATGACGCCCGCTGCGCTCCTACGAACAAGAACGCGAGCAAACAGGCAGCGCGCCCGGCGCGGGGTCCTCGATAGACGAATCCGACGGCTGCTAGAGCCGCCAGACCAATCGCCGAAATCAGCGTTTCGGTAAAGCTGAACGAAATCGTCCGCGCGATGGCAATGCCGATGGCCAGAGCCGCGCAGGGCGCCACCAGAGGTTGGCGCATTGGGCTGGAAATATCGTATCAATGCGACGGTCGAGAGACATTGCAGTGGCGCCGACTTCCCGTCGGCGGCTACATAACTTCCAACGGGTTCGCGTGGCCTATGCCGCTAGGAATAGCGTCCCTAGCCTGGCGGTGTAGTTGTCGATATCACATTTCGGCCTTAACATAGCTTTGAGCCGGGGGGCTCAATCGGTGAACTTGCGTCATTTTTTCTTACACAAACTACGCCTACTCACGGCCGCTTTCGTGGCCATGGCGACCCTCTCTGCTGCGGACACCACGGCTTCGATCAAGGTCGATGTTTTCGGTTATCGCCCGGCGGATTCGAAGGTTGCTGTATTCAGCGAAAATCCAGGTTCGACGGTTGAAGTACGCAACGTCGCCGATCAAGTGATCTTCACCGTGCCCAACGACGGCGGCGCGATCACTTCGAAGGGGAACGACGGAGCGCCATCTGGCGACAACGTCTGGTGGGTCGACTTTTCGCCCTTCTCGACCGCTGGCACATACCGGCTGTACAGTTCGGCACTGCTGAAGCAGTCGTACGATTTCGTGATTGCTGATGATGTCTACAACCAAGCTACGTTGACCGCGTTAAAGACGTTCTACTACCAACGCTGCAACACACCCAAAGAGGGCGCATACGCGGGTGCCTGGGCCGACGCTGCCGTATGTCACATGACCGATTTAGACTCGACCGCCGCGGCGGGTCACGCGGATCACGGCACGCTCGACCTGACCGGTGGCTGGCACGACGCCGGTGACTACAACAAATACGTATGGGGCGCCGTTGCCTATGCCGTTCGCCCACTGCTTTTGGCCTATGAAGACCATCCGCAGATGTTTAGTGATGGCGATCTGAACATCCCAGAGTCGGGCAACGGAACGGCGGATGTGCTCGACGAGGTGAAGTACGAACTCGACTGGCTGCTGAAGATGCAGTTGCCAGATGGATCGGTGTTGCACCAGACCCACGTGCCAACATTTCTATCCGACTCACCCCCCAGTGTCGACACCAACCGGCGTTACTATCAAAACCCCAACAACGAGTCGGCGGCGATTTTCGCCGGGACGCTAGCAATGGCGTCACGTATTTACGCAGCCGAAGGAATGTCGAGCTACGCGGCGACGCTCGAATCGGCGGCTATAGATGCCTGGAATTGGCTTTCGCCACGGGTGCCGGCGACGGTCGACGAAGGTGAAAAGAAGGTTTGGGCAGCGGCTGAGATCTTTCGAATGGACCCGACCGTGACAACGGCAAAGGCCTATGTGGACGGGTTTGGATGGAGCAGACAGTTTTTCAACGTAGGCCGCTTCAATACGTTCGCCGCGCTTACGTACATCGTTACGCCGGGCGCCAACGCAACGGTAGTTTCGCAGATGCGCGCCGACGTGTCGGCACAAGTCGATTACATCTTCGGCAACGACGATCTCTACCGCAATGGCATGCCCGACTGGTCGTACCACTGGGGTTCGAACAACATGCGCGCGCACTATGGGCTTTTCCTGCCGGCCGCCGCGGACCTAGGCGAGACGGGCGCGAAGACTCCGGCCGAAGCGCGGCTGCACGCCCAAGATTTGCCGCACTTTTTCCATGGTCAGAACGCTTTGAGCATGACCTATCTCACAAATATGGCCGCTCAAGGCGGCGAGCATTCGTCGTGGCAGTTTTATCACGCCTGGTTCGGAGACTCGACGCGAGCGTCTTCGTCAACCAATTTTCTAGGAAAGCCCGCGGGTGTGGTTGAGCCGGACTATCCCTACTACAAGGGCACCGACAACCACGGCATCAACGACAACAAGTCATCGACGCTTGGTCCGCCGCCGGGGTTTGTGCCGGGTGGGCCTAACAAAGACTATTCGGGCGACGGTGTTCCGCCGGGGAACGCGGTTTACTACAACCGGTTTTACCGCGACTAGGCCGACCAAACGGTCTGGGCGGTTCTTACGTGGGAAATCACAGAAAACTCAATTGGCTACCAGGGCCCTTATGTGGCTCTGGCCTCTTATTTCATGAGCGAGCCTGTCGCGGGCTGCTCAGCCGATCAAGATTGCGACGACGGGGCGTTTTGCAACGGTGCTGAAAGTTGCGTGGCCGGCTCATGCGTCGGCGGATCCGACCCGTGCGCCGGTCAGGCCTGCGACGAGGTCGCCGATCAGTGCTTCGTATCGGCTTGCGACGACGATGGTGTTTGCGAAGAGGGCGAAGACTGTTTGACTTGTCCGAGCGATTGCGTCTCGGGCGGCGGCGTGGCGTCATGCACCAACGGCGTCTGTGAACCTGGCGAGGATTCCGTTACGTGTTCGGCGGACTGCGGATCGAAAACCAACGGCAACCCAAGCAGGCGATATGCGTGCTCCGGCAGTGATTGTTCAGCAAGCCAATGCAATGCTGACGGCTATCAATGCGTCACCGAGCTTGCGGCGTCATTCTGCTGCGGCAACGCGTCTTGCGAGGCAGGAGAGTCATCCTGCGACAATTGCGCGCTCGATTGCGGTGCTCCTCCGTCGTCAGAGATGGCCTCGTTGAGTTGTGACGATGGTCTCGACAACGACTGCGATGGAGTGGCTGATTGCCTCGATTCGGTGGATTGTTCCGCCGACGCGTTCTGTCAAGAGCCGCCATCAACCTGCAACAATAACGGCGTTTGCGAAGCCGGTCTGGGCGAGGATTGCAGCACTTGTGTTTCCGATTGCGCCGGCGTACAGAACGGCAAGCCGAGCAGGCGGTACTGCTGCGGCAACGGCGTACTTGAGGGTCCGGAACCTGGAGTTTGCAACGGTGACTATTAGGAAGACGGTTGGGATTATGAGTTCGTCGAAGTTCGTACTCGTTAGATCGCTAGCCCTAGGTCTCCTAATCGCGGGGATGATGGTCGCGGCGCCCGGCAACGGCCGCGGCGGCGGCAAGAAGCCCCCTCCGCCTCCAGACTGCGAAGTGACGTACGACGGCTATAGCTCCCGGATCGCGTTTTCGGACTATGTCTGGGCCGTCAAAGATCACGGAAAATCGTTGGCCGGGCCGGGCCCGAACCGATTTTCTGACAGCAGCGGAAGTGTTTTCGACGACGACGACGGGCGCCTGCATCTGAAAATCCGCAAAATCAAAGGCAAATGGCACGCGGCGGAAGTCATCATCAACCGTTTTGAGTTCGAGCCGGCGCCCTAACGCGCATTTCTAAGCACGTGGTGAGAAATGCGAACTAGGAAAATTCCATCAGCGGCTCGCCGAGCACGTCAGCCTTTGGCGATATCCCCAGGCCTGGGTTGATGCTCGCTGACATGCGACCGTTTTGTCTCCGCGGTGCTCCGTCGGCCGTACTGACCGTTACGTAGCTGTTGAAGTCCGTCGAGGTAAAGAGGAACTCCGTCGGCGTGCTGTGCGCGAGATGTGCGATTGCCGCCGTCGTAATGTCGCCGCCCCAGGAATCTTCGATGGTCATCGCGATACCGAGCGAGACACATAGATCTCGGGCTTGGCGCGCCCTGGTAAGACCCCCGAACTTGCTGATCTTGATATTGACCACGTCCATCGCTTGATCGGCCTGGGCCCGCAGGAGCGCATCGATGCCATCAATCGTCTCGTCGAGCACGAACGGATGATCGCTGTGGCGGCGGATCGACAGGCACTCTTCGTACGAGAGGCAGGGCTGTTCGATGTAGACGTCGATGTCGCCGACGGCGCGGACAACTCGCATCGCGTCGTGCATCAACCAGCCGGTATTTGCGTCGGCGATGAGCCGGTCGCCGGTCTCGAGTTTTGCGGCTACCGCCCGGATTCGCTCAATATCGGTTTCGGCGTCGGCGCCCACTTTTAGCTGAAATCGCCGGTATCCTTCTGCTCGGTAACCGGCGACCTTCGCCGCCATCGCGGCCGGTGATTCCTGCGAGATCGCGCGGTAGAGCACAAAATCGTCGGCGTAGCGGCCTCCGAGCAATTCGCAAACAGGCCGGCCCGCGGACTGTCCCAAAATGTCCCAGCAGGCGATGTCGATCGCTGACTTCGCGTATGGGTGGCCCTTGAGCGCGGCGTCCATGCGGCGGTTGAGTTTTTGCAGTTGGCGGGGGTCTTCTCCAATCAAGCGGGGGGCTAGCTCAGCTATGCCGGCGCGTGCGCCCGAAGCATAAGCAGGCAGATACGCCGGCCCGAGAGGGCAGACCTCGCCGTAGCCTGTAGTACCTTCATCGGTGTCAACTCGAACGACAGTACTGTCAAATGTCGAAACCGACTTCCCGCCCGACCAACTATATTTGCCCTCGCGCAGCGGGAGATCCACCTGATAAACACTGATTTTTTCGATCTTCATGGACAAAGTTTGCAGGTCCCTCCGTCGATATGTTCTAAGCGTTTTGCCCTAGATCGCCCTAGGGAAAACGCCCGCAATATCACGATAACCTTAGGAACGATGGTACGAACTTACCTATGAAATTGGCACTAGTACTTAGTTGCGTAAGTTAGAATATTTACTGGCGAGGGGACGAGGGGCGACGACGGTCTTGGTCCATTCGAACGGAGTAGCCTTGGAGTTGTAGACGCGGACGAAGCTGTCGATGGCCTCGCGCACCTGCCGGGGGGAAGTGAAACTCGCCCCCCGCAAGGCGCGGCGGCTCAGAATCGAAAACCACACCTCAACCTGATTCATCCACGAACTGTAGGTCGGCGTGTAGTGAAAATGGATGTTCGCATGACGTTGCAGCCAGCGGTCATTTTTGGGCTTGTGAGTGTTCAAGTTATCCAAGATGATGTGGATCTCGCGGCCTTCGTGGATGGCCGCGATGTGGTTCATGAAGTCGAGAAACTCGCGACGCCGTCGGCGCCAATAGTGTCCGGCGATGATGAATCCGGTAGCCACTTCCAGCGCGGCGAAAAGCGGCGTCGTGCCGTGCCGCCTGTAGCCGTGCGAGAAGCCCGTCAAGGCCTTGCCGTTGGGCAAGCGTAGCCAGCCCTGCGCTCGCTCCAAGGCCTGGATGCTCGGCTTCTCGTCGACCGCGAGCACCACGGCGTTTTCCGGCGGGCTGAGGTAGAGTCCGACAATGTCGGCGGCCTTGCGAGCGAACTCCGGGTCGGTTGACAAACACCAACTGCGCCGCCGCCGCAAGGACACGCCGAGCTGCCGCAGTACGCGCCAGACTTGATGCTTGCTGACGTCGCCGAGAGCTTCCGCGAGCAGTTCGCCTGTCCAAGTGGCGTGCCCTTCGGGCGGAGCTTCGTCGAGTTGGCAGAGGATGCGTTTGCGCGTCGCTTGGTCGTACCGCGCGGGCCTGCCGGAACGCGCTTGATCGCATAATCCCGCCAGACGTTGCTGGGCGAAGCGGGTGCGCCATTTCGACACGCGCGCCGCCGGGGATCCCAGTTGCCGGGCGATCTCGGCGGTCGAGGTAGCGGCGGCCGCCAGCAGCACAATGCGAGCGCGCTCCACCATGCGCCGTTCGGACTTGTGGCCGCGCACCCAGAGTCGCAGCGTCTCTTCTTCCTCGGCGTTCAGTCGAATCACCGTTGCCGGTCTTGCCATACCGACATTTTACAGTTAAAGGCCTTACTTTCGCAAGTTAGTACTAGGCGGCTATTGACTCCGTCATACGACTTTTCAAGAATAAAGGAGATTGGGTGGTGTCGGGCCGACCCCCGCTTACGGGTTTAGATGCCAGGAAAAGGGCGAGTGCAAGTACGCCGGTCGCTATTGTCGCTGCTGTACGCAGGCGGGCTGGCACTGCTGTCGGTGACTCTGGTCAGCGGGATGCTGGTTGGCGCGGTTCGCCCCAATTGGTCGGAACTCGGGTTTTACGTTGCCGCAACGATCGCTCTGGCGGGAATGCGTTTTCAGGCACCGGGCCGATTGCGTACTGTTTCTCCCGCGGCAGTGCCATTATTCGCCGCGATTTCGACCCAGCCGGCATGGGCTGCAGCGATGCTTGCTGTTGTGGCGGTCGGGTCGGAGGCTATTTGGCGGCTGCTGGGTTCCGAGAGCGCGTCTCCAATTGTTGAGGACACAATCGACGTGCTTGAGTCAGAGGATTCCGCCGGCCCGAATCTGCTCGTTGAATTTGCGGCCGCGCCTGTTGGCGCAGCGGCCGCTGTGTCGGTCCACTTCGTTTTGGGCGGAGCCGTTGGTCTCCCAGTGCTGGTCGTCGTATTGGCGGCGGCCGCGGTTTACTTTGGCGTGGTAGCCGGCGCGGAGGCGGTAGGACAGGCCATTCACGGGTCGAACATTCTTGATCAATGGGCTGACAGTTGGCTCGCGAATATCCCACAGGTCCTAGTCGCCCCCATTGGTGTTTTGTTGCTCAGCATGACGGTCAATTCGGGGCCGCTACATATTCGACTTCTCGGGGCGGCTCTGTTGGGCGTTCTCTACGCGGGGCTGCGAGCTTACTTTCCGGCCCTGCACTCCCGCAAACAGCACGCCGATCGCATGGCGAACGTTCGGCAGCAGTCGCTCGAAACATTGGCGGTAGCGATCGAAGCCAAGGATGGAAGCACCGCGGGCCATCTGCAGAGAGTTCGACTGCACGCGTCCCGACTCGCCAAGCGGATGGGATGTAACGATGACGAAATTCGCACCATCAGGCTCGCGGCGGTTCTGCACGACGTCGGTAAAGTCGGAGTACCCGACTACATCTTGATGAAGCCCAGCCGGCTTACGCAGCGCGAATTTGACACGATTACCCGCCACGCCCAGATTGGTGCGGACATCGTTGTCTCAATGCGATTCCCCGAGCCTGTCGAGGACGTTGTGCTGGCTCACCACGAACACTGGGATGGTTCGGGCTATCCGCGCGGTTTAGTCGGCAAAGGGATCCCGCGGCTGGCACGAATTCTAACGGTCGTTGATTTCTTTGACGCGCTCGTCAGCGAACGGCCGTATCGGCGAGCGTTGTCGATCAGCAGCGCCATTCGTCTGATGCGAGACCAGCGGGGCAAGATCTTCGATCCCGAAATATGCGATGCGTTCTTACAGCAACTGCCTGAGCATCTCGACGATTTAAAAGACCAGCTTGAGGCCGAGCGCACGCGCTTGATCGAGGAGGGCGTCTTCACTTCGAGTTTCAAACAGGTCTGGTCTGAAGACGAGACCGAGCACTCGAAGACCGACAAGCACGCGAAACTGCAGAAACTCACCCAGGCTCCCGAGCGCTTGATGGCGTTTTACGAGATTCTTCAAGCGTTGGGCGCGGATCTCGATTTCGAACGCAGTTTCACAACCTGTCTCGAAAAACTGCGAAATGTCTGCCCGTTTGATCACGGCGGAATTTATCTGCAAGAAGAGGACGCGTATCTTCTTGTGGCGGCGGAGGGACTGCCCGAGCACTGCGTTTCTCGACTTCGATTTGGAAGCCAAACCGAACCGTTTCAAATGGCGGCGCAGTCAGGCGTGCCGATCATCAGTGATTTGGGTCCGCAAACTGCGTCGGATAGTTCCTCGGCCGTGTACATGCGAGACGTGAAGAGCAGTCTTGTTGCACCGCTGACGCACCGCGGGCACCACGTCGGAGCGATTCTGCTAACGTCCGATCGGGCCGGCTGGATGACCGAAGAGCACGACTTATTTGTCAGTCTGATAACCGACAAATTGGCGCAAGCACTCGTATCGTCACAGAAACTTCAAAAGCTAACCTTTGATGCGCACACCGACGAAACGACAGGTTTAGCAAACTCCAGGGCGTCGTTCCACAGGCTCGAAGAAGAGCTTCTGCGCGCCGAACGGCAAGGCACGACAGTTGGTGTTCTGTTTATGGACATCAACGGCTTGAAGCCCATTAACGACTGCTACGGGCACTCGGCCGGCGACAAGTTGCTCAGCGAAACGGGACGTAAATTGAAAGAGTCGCTGCGAAGCTACGACTTCGTCGGCCGAATTGGCGGCGACGAATTTTTGGCCGTTCTGCCCGGAGTGACTCCCGACGGAATCGAGGAACGAGTTCGAGTACTTAAACGCCATGTCTCCGCTGCTCCGATCGAGGTCGTGCATGCCGTGAATGCGCGGGCGGTGATCAGCGTGGGTGCGGTGCTTTATCCTCGCGACGGCACGACCGCCGACGACCTCATGTATGCGAGCGACCGCAGGATGTACGAGGACAAAGAAGCGAGCCGGTCGGATTTGTTGACGCTCCTGCCCGGTACGTCTTACGTTTCGGACCCCTCAACGGCGTTTGACTAGCGTAATTTCGAAGGTTCGACAGACCGTGTCCGACTCGTCACGATTAGCTGGCGCTTCTTGACATTTGGCCGAGCCTGCTTCGACCAGCCGCAGCATCGTGAGCCGCATCTACTGCCGCCTAAAATGTCACCCCGACGCGACCCTGCCACCAATGGTTCGTGCGGCTTCCGGATGAGATGACGTGGTCGCGAAATTCAAGCTTGAGACCGAGTTTCGCAAGTACTCGCATGTGGACGCCCACCCCAAAGTTGCCACCGCTCGCGGTTCCGGATCGGAAGAAAAGAGAGTAGCCACCGGTGACATAGGGGTCAATCCGGCCCTTCGTCGGGATGTGGCCGTAGCCGTTGATTGAAAGCACGCCCAACGTATCGCGAAACGAGCCGGAGTGGGTGAGCGCTCCGAGTTCGCCTCCAACACCGATCAGCCCCGCCGCTACGAATTCTCCGCCGCCACCGATGTGCAGCGTTGAGCCCTCGTTTTCCGGCGCCCCGCCCACGGCGCCGAAAACATACAGGCTTGATTGCTGCGCCGAGGCGAGCGGTGGGAACGCCAGCAGTGCAATTCCAGCAGCAAGCATGGGAGCAGAGCCCCAGAAGCGAAATGCAATCATCTCGACCATGTTAAGTCGAGTGATGTCTCAAAATCCTGGTTCGGTGGAAGGAATCGAACGGTGCGCGGTAGACGGCCTTCGCTCTACTGTCGGTGGTCTCGAAACGCCCTCATCAGCTTCGCCTGACAGTCCGGGCAAAGGCCGGCGCTGAATTGATCGAGCTCTTCGGCTACGAACTTCCATTCACCACAGTCAGTGCACTTGAGCGCAATCGACTCGAGTATCTCGAGGGCGTTAATTTTGCCGGACTCAGACAGGTCCTCGAATTTCGATTCCACGAACCCATCGTATGGTTTGTTCGCGAATGAGGACCTTAGGGAAGAATCCTAGATTCCCAATGGATATTTTCTACGATTCCTAGGACCGCCGTAGTCACTTGGTCGTAGGCCGCAACAGCGCCGCTATATGCCTCTAGCTAAAATTTTCGTTGATAGTGACAAGCGATACTTCGGCGGACGGTCCGGCGGTGCAGGGTCCAAGCGACGCCAACCTGCCCTGATCGACCACCAGATTCGGCTCGTTGCAGACCATGTATTCGGGGGGCCTTTGACCCGCGTTGCATCCCGAATGCGGACCGTGTATCCTATGGCTCGGCACTTGGCGGCCAATTTTACGAAAGCCGCCGGTCGAAACTCGGAGGATAAATATGGCATCAAATCGCGGAGTAGCGTACATCAAACCGGGAGTCGTGGAGATTCAATCGATTGACTTTCCGAAACTCGAGCTCGGTGATCGCAAGTGCGAGCACGGCGTCATTCTGAAAATCGTTTCAACCAATATTTGCGGTAGCGATCAGCACATGGTCCGCGGGCGCACGACGGCTCCCGAAGGTCTGATTCTGGGCCACGAAATTACCGGTGAGGTTATCGAGGCAGGCAGCGATGTTGAATACATTAACGTCGGCGACATTTGCTCGGTGCCATTCAACATCGCCTGCGGACGTTGCCGCAATTGCAAAGACAAGAAGACGGGCATTTGCCTGAACGTAAACCCTGCCAGACCGGGCGCTGCCTACGGCTACGTCGACATGGGCGGTTGGGTTGGCGGCCAGGCCGAATACGTCATGGTTCCTTACGCCGATTTCAATCTTCTCAAGTTTCCCGACGATGCTCAGGCAATGGAGAAGATCGGTGACCTGACACTGCTGTCGGATATTTTCCCGACCGGATACCATGGCGCGGTGACGGCCGGGGTCGGACCGGGCTCGATCGTGTACGTGGCGGGTGCCGGTCCTGTTGGGCTAGCCTCCGCGCATGGCTGCCAACTGCTTGGCGCCGCTTGCGTGATCGTGGGCGACATGATCCCAGAGCGCCTCGCTCAGGCCCGCAGCTTTGGCTGCGAGACGGTGGATCTCAGCGCTGACGCCACGTTAGAGGACCAAATCGAGCAGATTGTTGGCGAGCCCGAAGTTGACTGCGGTGTCGACTGCGTTGGCTTTGAAGCCCGCGGCCACGGCAAAGACTCCGTCGTCGAGCGCCCCGCGACCGTGCTCAACGCCTTGATGGGCGTCACCCGCGCCGGCGGCGGAATCGGTATCCCCGGGCTCTACGTAACGGGCGACCCCGGCGGCGTCGATGAGAATGCCAAGGTCGGCAATTTGGGAATCCGCATCGGCCTCGGCTGGGCGAAATCTCACCACTTTATGACCGGCCAATGCCCGGTGATGACCTATCACCACAAATTGATGCAGGCGATCCTGTTTGGCAAGGCGACTCCGGCCAAAGCTTGTAACGCGCAGTTCATCTCGCTGGATGACGCGCCGCAGGGCTACGATGACTTTGATAAGGGTGCGGCGACGAAGTTTGTTATCGATCCCCACGGAATGATCGCGGCCTAATTGGCACCCCCTATATCGCTTAGCGATTGCTAGCCGCGGGCGAAAGCCCGCGGCTTTTCTTGTGTGCGAGAACGTGCGCCGAGCTACGTAAGTCGGCGTACAATATTTCCACTATGAGACGCTGGCAGGTATTCGTTCCAATTCTCGCGGCCACGCTGCTATCTGTTTCCTCGTTCGCCGAGCCGCCGAAGGCCGAGCCTCAGGTTCATTCGCCTGAGTCGGTCGGCTTCTCCGCGCAGCGGTTGGCGAGGCTCGACCCGGTGATTCAGGGGTATGTAGATCGCAACGAGGTGCCGGGAGCCGTAGCGCTTGTCGCCAGGCACGGCAAGGTGGTGTATCACAAGAGCTTTGGCCAGCGGGACGTCGCGGCGGGCGCGCCGATGGGCACAGACACCATTTTTCGCATCGCCTCAATGACGAAACCGATCGCCTCGGTCGCACTCATGATGCTATGGGAGGAAGGCGCGTTTCAGTTGCGTGATCCGATCTCCGAGCACCTGCCGGAGTTCGCAAACATGCGCGTCGCGATTGCGCCGGCAAAGGGCGACTACGCGCGTGGCCCGATAAAGCTAATCGAAAGCAAAGGCCCGATCACGTTCCAGCACATCTTGACCCACACGGCCGGTCTTGCGAACCCTTATCGAGGGTTCACCAAACCGAAGTACGACGAACTTCGCGCGAAGGTCAAACCCGGCTGGACGATTGGCGATTACGTAACTGAACTCGCCAAGCTTCCACTAAACTTTCATCCGGGTGAGAGCTGGGAATACGGTCCGGCAACCGACGTCGCGGGCCGCCTGGTTGAAGTCATTTCCGGCCAGAAATTAGACGCCTACATCAGCGAACGGATCTTTGGGCCGTTGCGAATGACCGATACCCACTTCTACCTGCCGCGCAGCAAATTATCGCGCTTCGTGGCCAATTACACGCCGGATGAAAATGGCAAGATCAAGCTTACCGAGGCGCCGGACGAAAGCAGCCGCTTCGTGCGCGAGCCGCACGTCTATTTCAGTGGCGCGGGTGGCATGGTTTCGACCACCAGCGACTATTTTCGCTTTCAACAGATGCTGCTGAACGGGGGCGAGCTTGACGGCGCGCGGATCCTCGGCCGTAAGACGGTTGAGCTGATGACGACGAATCACGTCGGAGACCATTCTGTTTGGATTAGGGGCGCAGGCTACGGCTTCGGGCTCGGCTATAGCGTGGTGGTTGATCAGGGCCAGACTGCGCTTCCGGCCTCGTTAGGGTCATTCGCCTGGGGCGGCGCCTATTGCACGATTTTCTGGGTCGACCCGGTTGAAGAGGTCATCGGAATTTTGATGTCGCAGGTGCGGCCATACACCCATCTGAATATCCGCGAAGACATACAGTCGGTGGCCTACCAAGCGCTGGTCGACTGAAGCTTGCTCATGGGCCGACCGGGAATCGTACCTCTTGGCTCGACACGCCCTGGGCGACGACGTTGAGGTTGCGTTCGCCGAACGCGACGGTGTTGCCGACCACGAAGTTAATCTGGAACACCGACAGCAGCCCCGGCGCATAAAAAGCGCCGGAGTTCACCATCCCGACGTGGTCGATTCCGACAGCAACATCGAATATGGCCTTGGCGGCTGGAATGGGGCCCGCAACGTTCGTCGGCACCGGCGTGCTCAGCGGTCCAAGGCCGGTTAGGAACAGCAGAATTGTTTCGCCTCGCTTGGCGGGGTTTGCCGACGTTACCGCTGAGAAATCGGTGTGCAACGCCGCGCCGTAGGTGACTCCATTGAGCGAGAACTCATAGATGCCGGGCTGCGCCGTGAGGATTTGGACACCTGGAACAGTAACGACCGCGCCATTGTTTTAGATAACGACCGTGGCGGCGGACGGCGCACGAATTTCGAATGGAACTTGAATGTTGACTTGTTCGACGCCGTTGACATTCGCGATCCCCAGGATTGGCGCGCGGATACCGGCTACCGAGACCCTGACTCCCCTAAGTTCGGTTGGGAAAGGCGCCGGGCCGGCCCTCAGAACGCCGACAAAGTCGTCGACGATTCCTGACCCGACGAGAATGCCGGTACTGCCCGGAACCCAGCCTGGACGCCAGCTCGCGCCGTTGAGGAATTGCAGTGACGCGACGTCGGGAGCGCTCCCCGTCACGCGTAGTTGAAACACCGCACTGATCTGCGGTTGGCTCGACAAGCGGGCCGCGACCATTACGTCGCCAATGATCTGCCCGGCTGTAAATCTGGTCGTGGCGCGACCCTGGAAATCAGTTGTCGCGCCGAAATTCGTGAGGGTTCCCGACCCTGACGCGAGCGCGAATGTCACCGAGACTCCCGGCAGAGCGATCCCCTGGTCTGAGCGGACTTCGACGACCAGGTCGCGGGCCGAGGTTTCGCCAGCCGAAACGCTCTGACCGTCGCCACTGATCGCGACAATTGACGCCGGCACCGACACGGTTGTGATCGTGAATACTTGCGATAGATCGCCGGAGCGAGCGATCACGTTGAACGGACCCGGGCGTGTACCCAGTCGCACCAGTGTCGACGATCGACCGAGCCCGTCCGTCAGACCGACGGTGTTCTCGAGTGTTGCAGCCCCGGCCGGGTTCACGGTCCATGAAACTGGAATCCCGTTCAACCCGGAGCCGCAGCGATCGGTCATTCTGACGACGAGCGCTTCCGAGCGTAGCAGTTGCCCTGAAGCGCCCGATTGGCCGTTGCCTTGGGTCATCTCCATGAGCCGAGCGTCACCGTTGTTGATGACGATCGGAACGCTGATGGCTGTTCCTCCACTCTGTAGCCGAGCGGAGAAAAATCCTGTTGTCGCCGGGCAGCCAAGCGTCAACGATACCTCTGCCTCGCCGTTGAACGCGGCGATGCCGATGCTAGGAGAAAATGTGATGTTGCTCGATGCGCTGTAGAGGATCGTGGCTCCGCTGACGCGGACTCCGAGGTCGTCAGTCGCGACCATGCGCACTGCGTCGATGAACGTGTCGCCCGACTGCCCTTGCAGCACTGGTGAACTCAGAAGCGTCAAGCGCGTCGCGGCATTCGAAGCCTCGAGCACGACGTTGACCTCGAACGGACTGGGTAGCGAGCTGCCGTTCGGCGCGGTGACGAATACACGCGCAGTCGTAGGCTCGACCACGTTGCCGACAGCACAGAATATCGCCGTATTGCCGTCGATGCCCGTAAACACGAACGATGGGCAGAACAAGATGCTCGGAGCATCTGTCGAAACCAATAGCTGCGCCCCAATCTGAGGGATATCAGAGATCTGATAGCGAACCACGAGCGGCAAAGGGAAAGACGAATTTCGGGCGACTACCTGGCCATCGCCAGATACAATGCTCAGCCCGTTTGGAGCCACGGCGTCAGGGATGACCGTGACAGTGAAATTTGCGAATCTGCCGAAGCTGTCGGAGACGGTGATTTGAACGACCCGTGGGCTGGTCACGAAACCGGCCACGCACGGGATCGAGGCGATGCCGTCGAATCCAGTGAATACGACGGAGGCGCAACTGGCCGTGCCGTCGTTCGGAGTTCGCGAGACGGTCAAGGGCAAACTGCTCTGCGGGCTTCCCTGGTCGAGCGCTTGAACGGCTAGCGTAAAGTCGGAGTTCCGGGGAATCACCGCCAGGTCACCCGAAAGCTTGTTGAGGCCGTCGCCGAAGCTGCTTGTTGAGACGGTTAGGCCGAACGCAACCTTGCGGCCCAGAGCATCTTCGACGGTCATTTGGATTACCGATCCCAAAATTTCGGTACCGGCGCTACAAGTGAGCGTTGCCTGGCCGTTGGCGTCTGTCACGGCCGGTGCGCAGTTTGCGGCGCCAGGGGAGGGGAAGACCGCGCTGACAAATACGGCCAGATTCTGCTGCGGATTTTCGGCTTCGTCAAGCGCCAACACGCCGATCAGAAACGATTGCCCGGGCGTGATGATTTGACCGTCGCCGAAATTTTCGAGCAACTGACCGTTGGCCTGGTTCACGCGTTGCGGGGCTGCTTCCGCGGATGGGGCAGACCCAGGCATGGCTGCCAGAGCTGATGCGTCGAATGAGAGTTCCGCCGAGTTGAGTATCCGGCCCTGGGAGTCGAGGCGAATCAGTTGATTGTTCGTTAGCGCGAAACCATCCTCGCCGATCACCGCCAGATCGCGAGCGTCGGTTGCAATGCGCCGCAACTTCGTCGGGTCGCGCACGTCGCCGAGATGCAAGTCTGAACGCCGCATCAGAAGAAAACCGCTTGGGCCTAAAGGCTCGACTTTGGTAGTGGTCGCGGCGCTAGCGGCTGTTGCACCACCAAAAATGGGTTTCACTCCGGCGAGGTCATAGACCGCGTGGTCGGACGCTCCGAGCGTCCGCGGGGAAGGGGATCGCGAAAATCCGCCCAGGCCATGCGGCAGTAGGAATGGGTTGTCGACTAGCTCGATCTCGTCGGTCTTGATGTAAATCGCTAGACCCAGACGGGCGCTAAATGCCATCGCCGAGGCGGCACGCGGGAGGTCGACTATCCCGTCAACCGCGAAACCCGGATCGAGCCAACGAATTGCCGCCGGCGCTTGCTCATCAACGACTGCGACGCGTCCGCCGGCAACAACCAGCAGCGCTGACGCGGTCGGCAGCATGGCCTGACGGTTTTCAGATACCGCCGCCTGAAGTTCGACAAAGCCGCTTAGTTGGAGGTTCGAGTTTACGAGCGCGATCGCATCCCCCGTAGCGATGGCGATGTTCCCGGTGTTTGTAGAGACGGCGCTGAGCGGGGCACGACCGATGTCGACGGCACCGAGCGGCGCTAGCGTCGCCGAATCAAAAAACCTGACGTGGGTGTCTGCCTGACCCAACACCGCCAGTGCGTCGCTCGAATCCGTAGCAGCCGAAAGCCCGCCGGCCAGCAGCAGAGACAGCGCGATTCGCGAATACAGCGATTTGCGTTGCAGCGGCATTTCTTGGGTGCCAACTTAGCGCCGACTGGAAGCCTACCACTCCTCACAGTTTTTTCGCCACGGTACTTTCGTAATGGGACTTCGTAGCATTGGCGCACGATCTGTCGATAGGCGGGCTAGCGGCGAAGTTGATCGACACGAACACTGGGCCGCGCATCTTTTCACCACTGACACGCTGATGACACCGCCTGCGTGAGGCGGCGTTCCAGCGAAGAATCCGAGGCGTGGACGGAAGTCCACGCTTTCGTTCGAGGTAGCTACCTAGCCGGTGGGAAGCGTGGACTTCCGTCCACGCCTGGGATTCTTCCGTTTGAGGTCGTCGCTTGCCTACGGGGGCGCTGGGGGACGCGCTATGCCGGGCTAAGCGAAAATGTCAGTATGGACTCTCCGTCAAAGCTCGAAATTTCGTCCCTCGACGATGGGCGCCATGTTCTCGACCATTTCAACGGATTCCATGACGGGTTCATGAAGCGGATCGAGATTGTCTCTCATGATGAAATTGACAGCGAACACGGGCAGCAATGTACGGGCGTCTTCGATGTGGAGATCGACTTTGCACACTACAACTACGCCGCGGGCGACGACCCGTTTCACCCCTACAACCAAATCGTTCGAGCACGATTTCGTGACGCACACGATATATTCTGCGACCTCCAGCCGGGCTTCCTCGGAAACACGATCGCGGCCCTAACGCTTACGCCGAAGATGCGAGTTACGACCTTGGGAGGCGCACCCGAAGAGTGCCTTGGTCTCCAATTGGCGCGCAGTTTCTACCTAGAGCAGCATCGGCGATTTGAACTGCGGCAGTCGGAATTGTTCACCTTCAAGGACGCCGTCTTCGAGGAGCTTGCCGCGTAACGGTTCCCGATTCCTACCACGACTCACGATCTGCAATACTGTTGGGCCATGCGCATTAACAGAGCAAAAAAGCGCCTCAAAGAAGGCCACGTCGCTGTAGGAATCAGTCACAGCCAGCTTGGTACGGCCGAGATTCCGAAAATGTTCGCGGCGGCGAATATGGACTGGGTCTTTCTCGATTCCGAGCACAGCCCGTTTTCAAGCGACACGCTGCACGATCTCATTCGGGCCTACCTCATGACGGACGTGACGGTGGTCGTGCGGGTCTGTGATTTTCAGTACGATTTGGTATCTCGCGCTCTCGATTCCGGTGCCGAGGGAATCCTCTTTCCACGCTGCGAAGACCCCGATCAGTTGGCCCACGCGATCCGCGGCGCCAAGTTTCCGCCAATCGGCCATCGCGGCTACGGCCTGGGCCCGCCGCAAGTGGGCTACCGAGCCATGACCTTCGAAGAAGTCATGAAGCACGCCAATGAGCAGACGCTGCTGATGGCACAGATCGAATCCACGACCGCGCTCGAGCGGGTTGACGAGCTGGCTTCAGTGCCGGGGCTGGATGCGCTGCTGGTCGGGCCGGCGGACCTATCGA
Source organism: Bryobacterales bacterium (assembly GCA_965205595.1). Classification (GTDB taxonomy): domain Bacteria; phylum Acidobacteriota; class Terriglobia; order Bryobacterales; family UBA6623; genus CATQHP01. The sequence goes on from CBDBHI010000015.1 coordinate 50,781, forward strand.
TAGCGGTTGGCGTGCCCGGCGATTGGCAACACCCAAAGCTAGTCGATGCGATTGATCGCGTCATTGCAGCTTGCAACGACAAAGGTATTTTCCCGGCGATTCAAGTTCGCAATTTCGAACTCGCCGAGTTTTGGATTGATCGCGGTATGAAGCTGATCGGTTGCGGAAACGACTTGGCGCTTTTGTGGGGCGCTGTCAGCGGGCTCGCGACGCAGCTCAGAGCGAAAGCCGACGGATAGCCAAAGCCACGCAACCACCGCCGATTGTTAACCTGACATCGATGCTGTTCGTCTTAGCGCTGGTGTGCGCCTCGGTGCTTTCCGGACAGATGCTTGAGGCTTCACTCGACGGCCACTCGAGGGTTCGATCGGCGAGCGGAGAATTTCAAGCCGCGCTGCTGCAAGGCTCCGATTACGTCGCCTCGGCCGAGGGCAACGGAGTTACGCCAGGTCCATCGGGGCCCGCACTCACAATTCCGGTTCCCGATGATTTTTGGCAGATTCGCGGGACTCTCGAGTTTCGTTTTGCGCTAGACCGCCGCGTGCGCTTCACTGGCAAGCCACTCGCGATTCCGTTGATGGACGCGCCCATCTTGCGCGTGACACTGCGAGAAACGAGCGAGCATCCCGTTATCGAGATTGGCGCCCTCACCGCGAGCGGCAAGAGTGAAACAGGAGTCCTAAATTTGACGCGCCTCGATGCGGGTGAGTGGTATCACTTCGCTGTCGCGTGGGATGCCGATGACGGTGTTCTAGCCGCCTATCTCAACGGAGAGTCGCAGGGCGAGTTGCGCCCGCGTGCGCCTAGCAATCCGTGGAGGCCTGCCCGACGCATGGGGGGAGTGTGGCATCTTGGCGGCAGCGCGGGCCAGGGCGAAGCCGCGGTTCGCGTGTCAATCGACGAACCCCGTATTTACGCGAATGTGCGCGGCGCTGACGATTTGAAAACCGATCTCGAAGACCGAGGCGTTGCCCAGCTAAATGGCGAGGCGCGCACGACGCCGGCGGGGCCGCTGGAACTCCAGGCCTACAAGCTTACGCCCCTGTTCGAGGCTGACTTTTCGCAGCCATTGAATCTCATTGACGAAGCAGACCTGTTTGACGGACGTTCGCGGCGCCCGCCGCCGCCCGAGGCGGACTGGGTCTTCGAGGGGCTGGGTAGCGCCTCCGTGTCCGACAGTAAGCTCTTTGTAGAAGGTCGCCCCGATCGCCCAGCGGTGAATAGCGTTCTTTGGAGTTCGCTCAGCGTTCCTGATGAGTTTCTAGTAGAATTCGAAGCCGCCGCGGACCTAGCGGCCGCCGGCTCGCTGGGTGTACTCTTCGCAGCGACCACTCGTAGCGCTGCTGACATCTTCGAGGGACGCCTCGTTCGCCGCTCCGGTGTGATGGAGAGCTACACGCTTGGGGCGCTCAAGAACTACCAACTTGACTACGTATCGAAGCCCGATCGACGCAGCACCGAGCTTTACAGAAATGCCGGACATCATTTGGTTGCCATCGGATCCAGTCCGTCCCAGATCGATGGCGGCGGTATCCAACGGGTCCGCTTACTCAAAACCGAGGGGCGTGTCCAACTCGAGGTAAACGGGCAAGTGACGATCGACTACACCGAAGAAGACGACGAATTCGGCGGGCCGCTCGGGCCAGGCAGAATCGGCCTAAGACAATTCAGCCAAAAACCGGTTGTCTATCGAAACTTCAGAATTTCAAAGGTTGAGGCCGCGACGGGAGCCGCAAAATAGCCCGCTTCCTTGGAAACCCAAAAGTGGCGCAGCTTAGTGTCAGGCACAGCGCCAGGCATCACTCCGGCTAGGCTAAGCGACAAGCCCCTTTGCGCCGAAATTCGACGCGCAATTTGTGCCTCCAATCTTCACTTACACCGATTCGCTCGACAGGCACCTCGGCCGAGAAAAATTGCAGAATCGCTTCAGTCGTTGGATGGAACTCAAGCGCCGGCGCCACCAAAAACAATCGCGGCGACTCTTGCGAAAGGTGCTCGGCGCCGAAGTAACCCTGCTCGTGGAACCGCCCGCGCTCAAGATGCCGGCTCACCCGCATCCAATAGTCGAGCCCCTGCAAGGGCAGGTGGATATCCTCTGAGGCCTTGAGTTCGAGAATTGCCAATCGCCCGTCGATATCGCGAGTCAACAGGTCGATCACCCCACGCTCTCGACCGCTCTGGGTCGGCACGTGCGCGTAGATCGACCGCGGCGTCAGCCTCGCATCGATTTCGCTGATCGCGCGCCGCACCTGCGATTCCAGCCATCGCTCGGGGTATTTGGTATACAGCGGATTGTGGCTGTCAGGCGGCGAGGCTGATCGCATTCTCAGAATCTCTCGGGCGAGAGCGACGACTCGGTCGAAGTTGCGATCGCTGACGGGTGTTCGTTGGTCGATCCCGTACAGCATTCGCTTACCGACGATTCGAGCGAACTCGATCCCGCGAGCGCGCAGAGAAATCGCGCCGTCAGATCCGTAGATGCAGTCGACCCCTTTGAGTGCGACGATCTTCGCTAACTGCTCTCCCATCACTCCCGACGGTGGGGCCGGCACGCGGCATGGCTCCAACTTGGTTTGAAGATTTCCGTGATCCGCGGCGTCGATTTCCGAGAGATTCCCCTGTTGATCGAACTCGAAGACTTCGAACCGAAATTCGCGAGTCAGATGATTTACACGCTGCGCCGTTGTTGCCGAATGTCCGGCCGGTAGGAACACTTTCAGGCCGGCCACCGTGCCGACGTCGCTTCGAGTGAGGATGTCGAGCCAAACAAGACCGGTAGTGAGGATTTGATCGGCTGCCTCCGCGGCTTGGTCGCACCCTACCCCGACGACTGCCCAGCGAGCCGTTCCGAGCTTCAACACAGCGCGACTGTAGATTGGCGACAAAGACCGCTCTAGGTCCGCACTTGTCGACAGCCGCTCAAGCACCCAGCCCTTGTATCGCCGTGAAATCATGCGACGAAAGAACTCCCGAAACACCGACCGCTGCGCGCCTCGAAGAACGGCCGAACCCCTCGACGCTTCGTCAATCAAATTGGCTATTGAATCCCCGCGGCCGAACCTCGATATCCCTAGTACTAACTTGGGAAAGTAAGGCCTTTAACTGTAAAATGTCGGTATGGCAAGACCGGCAACGGTGATTCGACTGAACGCCGAGGAAGAAGAGACGCTGCGACTCTGGGTGCGCGGCCACAAGTCCGAACGGCGCATGGTGGAGCGCGCTCGCATTGTGCTGCTGGCGGCCGCCGCTACCTCGACCGCCGAGATCGCCCGGCAACTGGGATCCCCGGCGGCGCGCGTGTCGAAATGGCGCACCCGCTTCGCCCAGCAACGTCTGGCGGGATTATGCGATCAAGCGCGTTCCGGCAGGCCCGCGCGGTACGACCAAGCGACGCGCAAACGCATCCTCTGCCAACTCGACGAAGCTCCGCCCGAAGGGCACGCCACTTGGACAGGCGAACTGCTCGCGGAAGCTCTCGGCGACGTCAGCAAGCATCAAGTCTGGCGCGTACTGCGGCAGCTCGGCGTGTCCTTGCGGCGGCGGCGCAGTTGGTGTTTGTCAACCGACCCGGAGTTCGCTCGCAAGGCCGCCGACATTGTCGGACTCTACCTCAGCCCGCCGGAAAACGCCGTGGTGCTCGCGGTCGACGAGAAGCCGAGCATCCAGGCCTTGGAGCGAGCGCAGGGCTGGCTACGCTTGCCCAACGGCAAGGCCTTGACGGGCTTCTCGCACGGCTACAGGCGGCACGGCACGACGCCGCTTTTCGCCGCGCTGGAAGTGGCTACCGGATTCATCATCGCCGGACACTATTGGCGCCGACGGCGTCGCGAGTTTCTCGACTTCATGAACCACATCGCGGCCATCCACGAAGGCCGCGAGATCCACATCATCTTGGATAACTTGAACACTCACAAGCCCAAAAATGACCGCTGGCTGCAACGTCATGCGAACATCCATTTTCACTACACGCCGACCTACAGTTCGTGGATGAATCAGGTTGAGGTGTGGTTTTCGATTCTGAGCCGCCGCGCCTTGCGGGGGGCGAGTTTCACTTCCCCCCGGCAGGTGCGCGAGGCCATCGACAGCTTCGTCCGCGTCTACAACTCCAAGGCTACTCCGTTCGAATGGACCAAGACCGTCGTCGCCCCTCGTCCCCTCGCCAGTAAATATTCTAACTTACGCAACTAAGTACTAGCTCAAGTCGACCGTTGGACTCAGTCAGCACCTTGGTGATCCGCCGAACCAAGTTTCCACTTTCAGACCAGACGTGCAGCACGCACCCGCGCGGCCCGATGTCGACGGTGTATTTACCGGGCTCGACGCTTATCGGCTGCTCACCGGCCTCTACAAAAATCGGGACGCGAAAGCGGGCGACACACGCCTCGATTGTGGTCTTGATGACGGCGGGATCTGTTAGGGCAGCCCTCTTAGCGGCAGCTCGCATCGGTTTACCCCCTAGTGGGAAACGAAATGGGAGCCGCGCTGGCGGGCGGCGGGCGGGTCTGCGCGAATTGGCGCGGACTAGGCTCATTCTACAGGTCCCAGGCGAGGCGGGTGGATGGTGCGCTGATAGAATGCGGGCATGTTTGCCGATGCCGGGCTGCGGCATACCCCGGAGCCAGTTTATGTGCGCTTCGGAATGCTGGGGCTATTTAGCTTGGGGCTGGGATTGGGGCTGCTCGGCGCAATCCTACAGGTTTGGTCGCTACAACTTTCGTTGGACGCACCGACCGCCGGCAACATATTTCTGGTGCTGGCCGCCGGTCTTTTACCCGTATTTCTGCTGGCCCGCAAGATCGCCGGTTCTGTTGGACCTGGAACGCGATGGCTCTTCGTGGTGTCTGGGGTCCTGGCGTCGATTGATCTGCTGGCGATGTCGTTCATTTATGACGCCGCCTTGTTGGTCGCTCCGATGTTCGTTTTGGGACTGGCGCTTGGTGGCTTGGCCGACGCTGTCGCCGCGCTGCTCTCCCAAATTCTGACCGAGCGGCGCGCTCACGAGATTCTCAACCTCGCCGGCGTCAGCTTTTGTCTAGGCGGCCTGGCCGGGTGCCTTTCGATTCGGCTGACCATAGGTTTCTTCTCCGCCGACGGGATTCTGCGCTTGATGGCAGTACTCCCGCTTATAGCGGTCGCCGCCGCGGCACGCGCCGGCCGGCTGCGATTTCGCGCGCCCACTCCGCCTGACCGTCGGATCGGTTGGTCGCAAGTGATCTCACCGAGTCTTCTGCTGCTGGGGCTTAGCCTGTTGTTGCAGGCTGCCGCATACGGCATCGTGGGCTGCTGGCTAACGGTTTACTTGTCCCGCGCTCTCGGACTGACAACCCGCGGCAGCTTAGCAGTGCTGCTCGTTTTCTGGGGCGCCTTGACGGTCGGCCGGGTAGTCGCGGCGCGCATGCCGCCGCTAAGGGATAGCATCCTCTCTCTCGTCGGCCCGACCGCTGCGTTCTGCCTAGGGTTCCTATTTTTGCTGCAAACTACGCAGTCGTCTGGAGCAGCGGTCGGGACGGCGCTGCTAGGGGTTGGGCTCGGAGCGATTCACCCATTGACGTTACGAATGGTGCAACGCCGATACCCGGTGGTCGAGCAAAGCCGATTGAGCGCTCTGATGTTTCTCTCGCTTGCGGGCGCCCTGCTTGCTTGTTGGCCGGTCGGGCGCCTGATGGATACGCTGGGCATTGGGCTGATTGTTTGGGCCGCGCTAGGTTGTTCGATGGTCGCGTCACTACTGCTTCTAATACTTGTGATCGAAAATCGAGTCAGTGGCGAATCGGCGGTCGCTTAGGCGGCCTTAAAGGGCTTTGTCGGCACCGCATGCTAATTTGATCCGTTAGAATCGGCCACTACAATTTGAACTGACTTCATGGCTGCGCAGGTAACAAACCCGAAGTACATTGCGATCTTGGCGATCTCATCGGCGGTGATCTTGACGATTGGCGCGTTCATGCGTCCGAAGCCGCAACAAACTGAACCCGCGACAACGCGTACGCCAGGCGAGATTGTGCGCCTCGAGCAGCTCACGCAAAGGCGCTCAGTCGAGGACTACGCGGAATATTTCGCGCACGTAGCCGGCCTCGTCGAACAGTCCGTGCTGTTGCTGGGATCGAGTGGTCATACTGGCGTGATCTGGGACGCGCGTACGGTGCTCACCGCCGCGAAGCGCGGACCTTTTCCGTCCAGCGATCGGACTGCTCTGCGCGAAGGCGAGCTTGCATTGGCAACCGAGGTTGCCGGTCCACATCTGCCGTATATCCTGCTCGGCACAGCGGTCGATCTGATTCCACGAGAGCGGGTGCCCTCGCGATTCTATTCGCCGGGCTCGTGGCTGGTTGCCGTTTGGCGCGCTTCAGACGGCAGGATGCGCTATTCCGAAGGCCATCTGTTGGGGCAGGCTGAGCGCGCCTGTGGCGGGCTTGATGTCATCGAAGTGATAACGAACTTTAGCCGAGAGTACCTAAACCCCGGGGCAGGGCTGTTTGACCTGGACGGCAACATGGTCGCGGTGGCGTTGACCTGCGACACGGAAACAATTGCGATCGATGCCGACGCCTTGGCCAGCGCGATTGTGCCTGACGACTCGCTCGAAGCCCGATTAATCAAGCGCTATGGCATGCGTGTTGATTCCGCGACAAAGACAGAGTTAACGCATTTCGATCGACAGGGCGGCGCGATCGTTCGCGAGGTTTGGACTGACTATGGGGCACATCAAGCGGGGCTGCTACCTGGCGATTTTATTTTGTCGATCGATGGCCAAGACGTTGAAACCGTCGCTGATCTCGAAAGGCTGACTCTTCCTGTTTCAAGCGAGATGCTCGAACTCGTAGTTTGGCGAGCCCGGCGACGCCGTAGACTTTCGCTGCCTGCAAGATTCATGGCGGCGGCAATGTCATCGCCTCATGGATTTGTTGGCGCTGAGCAGGGCCTGCCAATTGTGCGGACCGACGCGGCCAGTCTGGCCGAACGAGTCGGTGCGCGGGCCGGGGATCGACTCATCGCCGTCAATCAGGTCCGGCCGAACTCGTTCACGGACGTTGACCGCGCGTTTGCCCGCTCCAAGGCGGCGGCGGTCCATCTGGTTTTCGAGCGGCACGGTCGACTGTGGGGCGCGTTCGCGGAGACACCATGAATGAACTATCGTCGCTCGGCCTTATCCTGTTGCTGGCGCTGCTGGCCGGACACCTGGTTAAGGTCATCCGGATCCCCGAAGTCACCGGCTACATCCTTGCCGGGGTCGCGCTCGGTCCGTCAGCGCTCGGATGGGTCAGTCATGACAATCTGCAAGCGCTCAAAGTTCTGAGCGAGGTTGCGCTTGGTCTGATTTTGTTCTCCATCGGGTCGGTGTTCGAATTTGAGCGCTTTCGTCGAATCGGCGACCGCATCGTTCGCCTGACTCTCATTGAATCGGCGCTTGCGGCCGGCTTGGTGGTAACCAGCGTTCTCGTGCTGGGGCAGAGCTGGCAGATTGCCCTCCTGCTCGGGGCGATTGCGATCGCGACCGCTCCGGCCTCGACCTTGATGGTGATCCGCGAGTGCAACGGGCAGGGGCCTCTGAGCGAGGCGTTGCTCGGAATAATCGCCGTCAACAATATCATCTGCATCCTTGTTTACCTCAGCGCCGCGGCGCTGATCAATCTCGTGAACACTTGGGGTGATGACGCCATTGGAATGACTTTGTACCGCGCCGGCTTTCCGCTCGTCTGGCAATTGGTCGGGTCGGTCGCACTGGGCTTTTTGGTCGGGTTGATGCTGGCCGGATGGGCTACCCAAGTGACCGAGACTGGCGAAATGCTCATCCTGCTGGCGGGCTCGATACTGCTTTGTGTCGGCGCGGCGAGGATATTCGATCTTTCGGCGCTTGTCGCCAGCTTGGCGGTGGGCGCGACGATGGTTAACTTGTCGCGCCGGAGCCGCCGGCTGTTTAAGACGCTGGGCGAGACCGACCCACCCTTTTACGCGATCTTTTTCGTGATCGCCGGGGCCGATCTCAACTTGGAACTCGTCGCCTCGATGGGCGTCCTTGGCGTCGCTTACCTGGTCATGCGCGCGCTCGGTAAGTTCGTAGGCGCCCGCATCGGCGCGAAGCGACTCAAAATGGAGCCGCAGGTCCAGAGCTTCTTAGGCTTCGGCTTAATGGCGCAGGCTGGGTTGGCTGTCGGTCTGACAATTACGGTCGGCGGTCAGTTTCCCGAATACTATCCCGTCATCTCGACAGTGATCTTGTCCTCGGTCGTCGTCTACGAAATGTTTGGCCCGATCAGCACCAAGTTCGCGATCGTCCAGAGCGGAGAGGCCCGGCTCGGCGGCGAGGCGAGCCAATCGATCTGGGCGTAGCCGGCAGGTGGTGAGAAATGCGGATTAGAGCAGCGCGGAATCTAGCGGGCGCCCCGCGGTTTCCGTTTGTTGCGCCCCGTGCTGGGCATCGATCAGGTGCTCCAGCAGTCTTTGACTCGAGTCGCCGAAGAAGTCGTGCACCAGCCGGTCAAGCGCCAAACGCAGTGCGTCGTCTTTGTGCAACAGCGGCGTATAGCAGTAACTGCGGCCGCTCTTTGCCCGCGTGACAACGCCCTTTTTGGTGAGCCGATCCAACATCGTCATGACCGTCGTGTAGGCCAACGGTTTGTCACGCCGCATGCGCTCTTGCACTTGGCTGACCGTGCCGGTGCCAAGCATCCATAGCGCCTTCATGACTTCCATTTCTAAGGCCGGCAAGAGCTTGCGCGGGGTTGCTGTGCCGTTCTGGGCTTCGAACGTGTCCATGGGATCGATGTGTAGGTTCTGCACGAGAATAGCACGATGAGAACATTTATGTCCAAGTATGTTTTGGTTCTAGCCAGTCTACCGCCGCGGTTGAGGGTCTATCCGATCGTGATGCGGTCGGGCACCAGAACGGCCACAGGCTCGATCAGGGCATGATATTTCGCAAAATTTCGAATCTTGAGCAGGATGGAAGCTGTCAGAACCGTATCCTTGCCGGTGACGAGGTTGCCGTTCTTGGCGCGAATGCCTTCTCGAACAACCCTGCCTTCTTCGAGTTCGGCGAGTGTGAGCATCCGGAACGTTTGCCCGTCGCCGACCGAAACGAGTGTTTCCTCTAATATCGACAGAATGCTTTCGTCGTAATTCTTGTCGCCGCTGTAAAGTTTTGTCCGTAATCATATACTTGACACAAGGTCATCATTGTAGTACACTAGTCTTGTGAGTTGGTTAACTTCTTTTCTTTCAGTTCTTTCGAGTCCTTCTCATGAGCTACTCTGTGAAGCTCCTCACGCGCCTTCTTCGGGAAGATCCTTTTCAGGGCTTCTTCCGTTGTCAGATCCTTCGCTGGTTTCTTTCTAGGCATAACTATGAGCACTGCCAATATCGACTTAATGACTTTGATGGACCGCTTCCACTCCGAGGAAAAGTGCTTGGAGTATTTAGAAGGTCTCCGCTGGCCGGATGGCGTCCACTGTCCCCGTTGTGACTCTGATAAGATTTCACGGATTGTAAAACGTGCCCAATACGATTGTGATTCATGCCGCTACCAGTTCTCCGTCAAGGCAGGAACAATTTTCCATGACTCCCACTTGCCACTGCGTAAGTGGTTCGCCGCTGTCTATTTGATGTGTGAGGCACGCAAAGGGGTTTCGGCTAACCAGTTGAAAAGAACGTTGAAGGTCGCCTACAAGACCGCGTGGTACCTCTGCCACCGTATTCGAGCAGCACTGAAGGATGCTGATACCAAACCTCTTGACGACACTGTTGAAGTTGACGAGACATTTGTTGGCGGAAAGATCAGAGGTAGGGGACGAGGGTACCGCGACAACAAAGATATGGTACTTGGTGCTATTGAGCGTGGCGGCTCTATCCGGCTGAGGGTTGAAAAGAGAAGGGACCGAAAGACACTTCACAAATTTATTGAGGATACTGCCCCAGATGCTAAACGGGTGTTCACTGATGACTTTCCAGCCTACAAGGGCATTGCTGACGAGAAGACACAACACGAAACGGTGAACCATTCGGCTGACGAGTATGTCCGTGGTGATGTCCATACGAATAGCATTGAAGGGGCCTTCTCGCTCTTCAAGCGGTCGATTGTAGGCGCTTACCATCAAGTCAGCACCAAGCACCTTCCAGCGTACCTAGACGAGTTTGAGTTCCGGTTTGACAATCGTGATAACCCATATCTGTTCCGGGATACACTGCTGCGGTTGATTGGATCTGAATCTCTGAAGTATGATGACTTGGTTGCATAACACACTCTAGGGTCGCCCAGATTTTTGATCTTCACCGCCGAAGCGTCGTCGTATAGCATCCATTGGAATTGATCCTTTGATGTTTAGACCCCACATCCGCTCATCAAACAAAGTTGTTCCAGGCTCACTTATTAAGTAGAATCTCTGCATCCAGAAATTGGCTCCGTCCACAACCCTGGAGTATTGGAGGACAACTCGCATTACCCTTGTCCCTCCTGGTCCGCTTGGATCAGTAATCACGGTATTCATCTGGCGTAATACATTACTGCAATCGACAGTAAACGACTCCCGTTTCTCACTAGGAAGGCTAGAGATTAGATACTCTTTGAGGCTTATACTATTTGGAAGTTTTAGCACAAGTCCATCAGCGTAGCTTGCAATGATACAGTGTGTTCTAATTCTTATATCTTTCAAGTCAACAAGTCCAGAATTGAACACTTCTAGCCTAAATCGTCCTACCTCTTCATCAAAATCAACTCTGGACTTGGACTCTATCTTCACAACCGGGGGCGTAAGTGCCCTCAAGCGATCAATCTCAGTATTGGCGTTTACTAGATCCCCCCTCAACGTGGATAGATCAGACATCAACATGGAGTTTTGCTTTTTCTCTTCGGTGCTGATCCTGGCTGGAGTTACAAGAAATAACACCCATACAAAGACTGCCGCCGCCGCTAAGAGAATGTACTTTCCAGTTCTCTTCCAAGCATCCAGGGAAGTTCGTTTTAGTTCTTTCATGCCTCCCTCCCGAAATGCTGTGGCAACATAAATAATTGCGACAAAGACGAAAGCAAGCAAAGGCTTGTCCGCTGCAATTGACCAAGTAGATTCAACAGACTTTTCAATCGCCAACTTCCAATAGGACAGCCAGTCAAAGAATGACATGTTCGCAAGACTATCACCCCATCTAGCCTTGCGTCAAGTAGATAATTACGCAAGCAAGTCTGGTCCGTCAGATCGCCTTTGCCCGACCGGACGAAAATCCCGAGCAACTCTCCAAGATTGTAAGCACGAGTTTCTTTGTTTTCTTCGGCGCCTTCGTTGTCGCGGCGCCGGGCGCACTCGTTCTAGTACTTAGTTGCGTAAGTTAGAATATTTATTGGCGAGGGGACGAGGGGCGACGACGGTCTTGGTCCATTCGAACGGAGTAGCCTTGGAGTTGTAGACGCGGACGAAGCTGTCGATGGCCTCGCGCACCTGCCGGGGGGAAGTGAAACTCGCCCCCCGCAAGGCGCGGCGGCTCAGAATCGAAAACCACACCTCAACCTGATTCATCCACGAACTGTAGGTCGGCGTGTAGTGAAAATGGATGTTCGCATGACGTTGCAGCCAGCGGTCATTTTTGGGCTTGTGAGTGTTCAAGTTATCCAAGATGATGTGGATCTCGCGGCCTTCGTGGATGGCCGCGATGTGGTTCATGAAGTCGAGAAACTCGCGACGCCGTCGGCGCCAATAGTGTCCGGCGATGATGAATCCGGTAGCCACTTCCAGCGCGGCGAAAAGCGGCGTCGTGCCGTGCCGCCTGTAGCCGTGCGAGAAGCCCGTCAAGGCCTTGCCGTTGGGCAAGCGTAGCCAGCCCTGCGCTCGCTCCAAGGCCTGGATGCTCGGCTTCTCGTCGACCGCGAGCACCACGGCGTTTTCCGGCGGGCTGAGGTAGAGTCCGACAATGTCGGCGGCCTTGCGAGCGAACTCCGGGTCGGTTGACAAACACCAACTGCGCCGCCGCCGCAAGGACACGCCGAGCTGCCGCAGTACGCGCCAGACTTGATGCTTGCTGACGTCGCCGAGAGCTTCCGCGAGCAGTTCGCCTGTCCAAGTGGCGTGCCCTTCGGGCGGAGCTTCGTCGAGTTGGCAGAGGATGCGTTTGCGCGTCGCTTGGTCGTACCGCGCGGGCCTGCCGGAACGCGCTTGATCGCATAATCCCGCCAGACGTTGCTGGGCGAAGCGGGTGCGCCATTTCGACACGCGCGCCGCCGGGGATCCCAGTTGCCGGGCGATCTCGGCGGTCGAGGTAGCGGCGGCCGCCAGCAGCACAATGCGAGCGCGCTCCACCATGCGCCGTTCGGACTTGTGGCCGCGCACCCAGAGTCGCAGCGTCTCTTCTTCCTCGGCGTTCAGTCGAATCACCGTTGCCGGTCTTGCCATACCGACATTTTACAGTTAAAGGCCTTACTTTCGCAAGTTAGTACTAGGGCCCTTATTTGAGGCGTTTATACCCGCTGGCGATCTTGCCGCCGAAGGGTTGTTGGTAGTTCAGGTCGCGATCGGCAGCGTGTTCCTCTCAATTGCCTTTGCGGTACTCAACTCGATTCTGCCCGGCGTCCAGCGCATGGATCTCTCCAACCAAATCGGGGCGATGGGCAGCCTGACGTTACTGGGCGGCTCGGTCGTTGCGATTGAGAGCGGCTGGGGCGTTCCGGGCGTCTTGCTCGTATCGGTCGGAGCTAAAAGCCTGCAAGGCTGGGCTTCGTACCTGGCCGCGCGCCGACTATTCCCCCGGTTTAGGCTGCTTGAGACTCACGTCGACCGAGAGGTTTGGAAAGAGTTGTTTAGCTTCGGTTGGAAGATCCAAGTGTCGAGGCTTTGTGAGTTGGGAACGTTCACTTTTGATCGACTGTTTCTTAGCGTGGCAGCGGGAGTAGCTGCGCTGGGCCTCTACCAGCCGGCTGTGCAAGTCGCAACGCAGGCGCGGATGATTCCTTTCCTCGCGATCCAGGCTCTGTTGCCCTACGCCAGTGAACTCAGCGCTTCAGGCGAAAAGGACAAGCTTCGCAGGATCTATTTTGAGGGCAGCCTCTACCTCAGTTTCGCGACGTTTGCGCTGCTTGGCTTTCTAATTGCATTCGCCCCATGGCTCACCCTCGCTTGGCTGGGAGAGGATTTTGAGTTTGAAAAGATTGCGCTTTGGATTCGAATTTTCTGCGTAGGCTATCTCTTTAACGTTCCACTGTCGCTGGCAGGAATCGTCAGCCAGGCAATCGGACGCCCCGGAATCCAAGCGCGCAGCTCGCTGATGGGTACCGGCCTAAACGTTATTCTTGCCCCATTAGGGTTTTGGTACGCAGGCGTCACGGGGCTAACTGCGGGGGCCACGATGGCGGTCGTCCTACCGTCGCTGTGGTTCGCCTGGGCGCTACATCGGGCCCTCGGGGTGACGAACATCGAGTTCCAGAGAAAATCGGTCGTCGCGCCACGCGCTCACTGGTTCCCCGCGGTCATCGTTGGACTCGCGGCTGCGTCGTAGTTTGGACGAACCGAACGGAGCACCGCATTCGCGCTTGGCATCGCAGCGGCGCTAATCTGGGCCGGATACGGCTGGATGGCCGCAAAACGGCTTGAGCTTTTGGACGTGCGCACGCGGCTCGATGCGCTCGACCCTTCCGACTAGAACTTCCGGTAGTCCAGCTAACGGACGGTATCATTAAAACGATGTTTTCAATTGGGAAAAGTGTGTCTAGGTGTCGAAGAATCGTCGGGCTATCGACACTACTCATGGCCACCGCAACTGGCGCTACGACGAACACCGCCGAGGGCCTAGAGTACTTCGAAAAAAAGGTCCGTCCGCTGCTGGCTGCAAAGTGCCAGATGTGCCACGGTGCTCAGCTCAAGAGCGGTGGCGTTGACTTCTCGTCCGTGGAAGGCTTTGTCAAAGCGCGCGACGAAGCAGCGCTCATTTCGCTCGACAATCCTGGCGAAAGCCGGCTACTCGGGATTGTGGGCTATACGGCCTCAAAGAAAATGCCGCCGAGCGGCAAGCTGTCGGCACTCGAATTGGAAGTCTTCGACAGCTGGATCAGGATGGGCGCACCCTGGCCCGGCGCGGAGCAGCAGGAGAAGATGATTCCCGCGAGTCACGACGGGGTCTTCACGTCCGCTCAAAAGGCTTACTGGGCGTTCCAGCCTGTGTCGCGGCCGGAGGGACCGACAGTTTCCGACCCGGCCTGGGTCTCGACTCCGGTCGACCGGTTCATTCTCGGCAAACTCGACGAGAAGGGCATGAAGCCTGCCCCGCCGGCGGACAAGGTCACGCTACTGAGGCGCGCCACATTGGACTTGACCGGCCTGCCGCCTACCGCCAAAGAACTCGAAGAATTCCTCGCCGACGAATCGTGCAACGCTTTCGAGAAAGTCGTAGACCGCCTTCTGGATTCGCCACGCTATGGCGAACGCTGGGGTCGCCATTGGCTCGATGTTGCGCGCTACGCCGACTCCACCGGCAACGACGAAGACCATCGCTACCCCTACGCTTGGCGCTACCGCGACTACGTCATCGAGTCGTTCAACAACGACGTACCGTACGACCAGTTCGTTCGCGAACAGCTCGCCGGCGACTTGCTTCCCGCTGAGGATGGCAGCGAGATCAATACGCGAGGCATCGTCGCCACGGGCTTCTTGGCGCTCGGAGCGAAGGCAGTTGCACAGCAGGACAAGAAGAAAATGCTCTACGACGTCTACGACGAGCAGGTCGAGATCGTCTCGAAATCGATGCTCGGTCTCACCGTCGCCTGCGCCCGCTGTCACGACCACAAGTTTGATCCGATCCTGACGCGGGACTATTATTCGCTAGTTGGAATTTTCGCGTCCACACGCAGCTTCAGTGATCCGTCTTTACACGTGTCGAAGCTGCTGTACAAGCCGCTCGTTCCGGGAGCTGAGTACGAGGCGTACAGGGCTGAACAGACCGAGATCCGCAACAAACAGATCGAGCTCGACAACGCCGCTGACATCGAAGTCGAGTTTCACGTCGATGGGCTCGCCTCGACGGTTGCCGCCTACATGATCGCCGCCCGCGAGGTTTACGAAGGCGGCGCCGATGCAGCCGCGGTAGCCAAGAAGTCCGGCCTCGACCCAGCGATCCTCGACAAATGGGTGGCCTATCTCAAGCCGACCGCGGTACCGCGCGCGCAACTAGCCGACTGGCGTGATGCTTCAATGAAGTCACGTACTCAGATCGCCGCGGCCTACCAGGAGCAGTTCACCAAGACTCTTGAGGAGTGGCATCACGACATCCGGCGCTGGCGTCGAGAAGCGATCGAAATGCTCAAGGACGGGTCGATGCCACCCAGGCCCAAACCGCGCTTTGAACCCGGCAATGACCGATTTTTCTACGATGTCTATGCCGCCAGAAAAGCACCGTTTCGGTTTAGCGACGAGGAGCAGAAATCGATCCTCAAGCCCGAGACGCAGCAGTTGATCGCAACGCTAACGGCTGACCTCAAGCAGCTCAAAGACAACGCCAAGCCCGAGCCGCCGATGGCTGACGCCGTGGAAGAGGGAGAAGTTGTCGACCAAAAAGTATTTATCCGCGGCGACTATCACGCCGAGGGCGACGATGCTCCGAAGGTCTTCCCCGCCATCATCGCCGGGTTCGACCAGTCACCCGCCACGAGCGGCAGTGGCCGGCTCGAGCTAGCAGATTGGATTGCTTCAAAAGACAACCCGTTAACCGCGCGCGTGATGGTCAACCGCATTTGGCAAAAGCATTTCGTCGAAGGCATCGTACGCACGCCGAATAACTTTGGAAAGTTAGGAAGCGAGCCGACCCACCCGAAGCTTCTCGACTACTTAGCAACCGAATTCGTCAACAGCGGCTGGTCGGTGAAGAGGATGCACAAGCTCATCATGCTTTCGAGTGCTTATCGCATGAGCAGCTCGGTGACGAGTGAAAACGCCGAGAAGGACTCCGCCAACCAGTGGCTCTCGCACTTCAACCGCCGCCGCATGGACGTCGAAGAAGTTCGCGACGGCATGTTGGCCATCGACGGCACGATCGACTACGAAATGGGCGGGACTTTGCAATCAGGCTTCGGAACTGACAGCGAGAACTCCAACGACCGGCTGAGCATCGACCCGGCGTCATCGAGCCGCCGCATGGTCTATCTGCCGCTGCGCCGCGCAAATCTCCCTGCCCTGCTCAATCTCTTCGACTTTGGTGACGCGGCGACTTCGATGGGCAAGCGCGCCAACACCAACGTCGCTCCGCAGGCGCTATTCATGATGAACAGTGACTTTGTCGCCAAGCGCGCCCGGAACCTCGCTACGGACTTGCTTGAAGAGAAAGACTGGTCTGACTCCGAACGGATGAATCACGCGTTCATCCGCACGCTCACTCGCACTCCGTCGGCCGACGAGGTCGACCAAGGGCTGACGTATATCTCGCAAGTTCGCCGCGATTTCGACGACGTGTCCCCGCTCGACGCCTGGGAAAGCTTCTGCCGCATATTGCTGGCATCGAACTCGTACATTTATATTGACTAACCGACGTCGAACGAGAAACACGAAAACGCCACGATGAAATACCAACGGATGATCGATCACATGAACGCCGTCAAACCGGTAACTCGCCGCGGCATGCTCCGCGACGCCGCTTGCGGCTTCGGCATGTTGGGCCTGGCCGGCTTGTTCGACGGCAACCAGGCGTCCGCAAAGAATGTCGAGTTTGACCCGGCTAATCCGTTGGCCGTGCGGCTGCCGCATTTCGCGCCGCGCGCCAAGAAGGTCATCTTCCTCTTCATGCACGGCGGCCCGTCGTCGATCGATACGTTCGAGCACAAGCCCTATCTCGAAAAGAACGACGGCAAACCGCTGCCGATCGAGCGTCCCCTGGCATTCGACGACGAGAACGAAGCCGGCCCGTTGATGAAATCGCCCTGGGAATTCCGTCCCGGCGGCGAGAGCGGCATCATGGTCAGCGACCTGTTTCCGCATGTGCGCACTTGCGTCGATGACATGTGCTTCGTTCACTCGATGGTCGGTGAGGGCGTCGACCATGGCGCGGCGATGTTGCAGACCTTCACCGGGACCAGCACGTTCACCCGGCCCAGTATGGGCTCGTGGACCGTCTACGGCCTCGGCACCGAGAACCAAGACCTTCCCGGCTACATCACCATCAAGCCCGCCCTCTCGCACGGCGGCTCGAAGAACTGGTCATCGGCATTCCTACCTGGTTCGTTCCAGGGAACACCGATCGGCCACGCCGGCCTCAAGGTCGACGACGTGCAAGGCGAGCCGATCGAGTACCTGATCAACAAGGGTCTGTCGAACGAGCGTCAACGTTACGAGTTGGACATGCTGCAGAACCTCAACCGCCGCCACGCCGAGATGCGCACCCACGATCCCAGGCTTGAAGCGCGCATCCAGTCGTTTGAACTCGCGTTCCGCATGCAGGTGCAAGCACCCGAGGCCTTCGAGGTTGAGAAGGAATCGGAACCCACCAAGAAGCTTTACGGACTCGACGACCCGACTACCGCCGATTTCGGTTGGCAGTGTTTGCTCGCACGCCGCCTGAGTGAGCGCGGTGTGCGCTTCGTGCAATGCACCCACTCCTACAAGTGGGACCAGCACTCCGAGCTATACAACAAGCACACCGAGAACGCGGCCGAGGTCGACAAGCCAATCGCCGGTTTACTGAAAGACCTCAAGGCGCACGGAATGCTCGACGACACGCTGCTGATTTGGGCGGGCGAATTCGGTCGCACCCCTGTCAGCCAAGGCGGCGACGGGCGCGACCACAATCCCTACGGCTATACGGTTTGGATGGCCGGCGCCGGAGTAAAGAAGGCTTTTCGCTACGGCGCAACGGACGAGGTCGGCTACCACGCCGAGCAAAACCGCATGTACATCCACGACTTCCACGCCACCGTGCTGCACATCCTAGGCATGGACCACGAGAAGCTGACGTACCGCGAGTCGGGCCGTGACTTCCGGCTCACCGATGTGGCTGGCCTCGTGCACAAAGACATCCTTGCGTAATCTCGCTCTTCACGCGTTCTCGTATCGACGACATCATGAATCGCGAGAATCTCGGCGCAATGTCCGACGGTGAGCTGTTTGACCTTGCCATCGAGGAATACGCCGACCCCGAAACCGAGGATGATGACGATGAACCATCGAGTCCGAGCCCGGTGTCCGAACTCCAACGTCGCGGCGGCAGCGAGATCTTCGAAGAGGCCAAAGCTCTATGTTCGTCCGAAGACGCGCCGAGCCGAGAAGTCGGGCTCGATATTCTGGCGCAACTCGACTTCAGGGAGCCAGACGAAGACCGGCCCCATCGCTCCGATTCTGTCGAGATTGCGGCGGGACTGCTGGACGATCCGGCACCGTACGTCGTTCGCTCAGCGGCGTGGGCGCTTGTCCACCTCAAGACTGAAAAGGCCATCGGGTTGCTAATCGGTCTGAAGAATCACCATGACTCCGACGTGCGCCACGCGGTGGCCCACGGCCTCGCGGGCCAAGAGGGATCACTTTCAGTAGAAACGCTGATCGCCCTGATGAGCGACAACTGTGACGACGTCAGGGATTGGGCGACGTTCAGTCTCGGTACCCTCTGCGAGGCGGATTCGCTGGAGATCCGCGCCGCTCTCCAAGAGCGGTTGTCAGACCGCGCCCAGGACGTCCGCGAGGAGGCCCTGTGGGGCCTAGCGAAACGGAAAGACAAAGCCGCCCTCGCATT
Organism: Bryobacterales bacterium; assembly: GCA_965205595.1. Classification (GTDB taxonomy): domain Bacteria; phylum Acidobacteriota; class Terriglobia; order Bryobacterales; family UBA6623; genus CATQHP01. The sequence goes on from CBDBHI010000015.1 coordinate 69,465, forward strand.
GCTCCTGGAGCGCCTTTCCGGAGAGAGCTGGCTAACCGCTGACCGCGCTGCGGCCGAGGATGCCCTAGAGCTGACCAAATCTGTCGACCTTGACGAACTCAAAGAAGGCATTCGTGAGTTAGTAAAATCTCACGATTCCCATTCCGACACATGACAATTCACCTGCTAATATGAGGCGCAACGAATGACTCTCACACTGCATCTACCGGATGAACTAGAAGCAGAGCTTCGTCAGGCAAGCCGCGACTCTGACGTAACTATGGACCAGTGCGCTGCGGAAATGCTCTACCAGACGCTGTCAGAGCGCAGGTACGGTGAAGACGCGAAGTTAGAGAATCGCCCCGATTGGCAGCAGTCGCTTGACCGCGCCAGGGCGGACTGCGAAGCCGGTCGAGTTATTTCCCATGAGGAAGTTCTCGAATGGCAGCGCAGCCGCGCGAAGTAATTTGGTCTGCGGAAGCAGCCGAACAGTTTCGCCTCGTAGCACCACGTGAAGCGACCGACATCATTGAGCGTATCCAGTTGGTCAGCTCGTTTCCGCGCATGTGCCGGATTGAGCTGTTCGGCAGATGGGCCGGCTTACGGCGATTTTTCTCGGGCCGGTGGGTGGTCTTCTATAGCGCGTGGCAAGGCGACTCCCAACTCTTCATTGAAGCCATATTGCCCGCGACCGCCGACTTCCGAACCAGCGACGAGTAGCGTTCAGACTGCCTCGGTCGATTGTACGCATGTCCACCAACCAATACACTCAATGTGATAGTTTCGTGCCATTCAAAATGCTCAATTCCCGACCGATCAAGTATCCTTTCCCAACTGGGGTTGCTCTTTACAATTCCAGCTAGGAGGAAAAGTTGAAATTCATCACCACTTGGTCTTTTCGCTCTGGCTAAATTGGTACCGCCGCTAGAAAGTTCCTGGCCGAAGGCGCTCCCGTCCCAGAGCGTACAACGATACTCGGTCGTTGGCACAAAGCCGACCTTAGCGGCGGGTTCGCACTCGTCGAATCGGAAAACGCGACATCGTCGTACGAAAACGCCGTAGCGTGGTCAGACATCCTTGAGCTACAGACGGTTCCGGTTCTCGAAGACGACGAGATCGGACCGATCCTCGCCAAACATTTCGGCTCGTAAACGGCTACCCCTCCCAGTCAAGCGGCGCGGTCGCACCACGGCCCGCTGTTTGACAATTCCAAGCTAGACTAGTCTTTTGTCCACTGCCACTCCACCGGCCCTCGACGCGCCCCAAGCCGAAGACCTCAAAAAGTGCGTCCATTGCGGCCTCCGCCTGAACGCCTGCCCGACCTACCGCGAGCTGGGTGTTGAGATGGACTCCCCGCGCGGCCGCATCTACCAATTGGTGCAAGTCGCCGAGGGCAATATCCCGATCAACGACGACTACGTTGAGCACATCGAACTGTGTCTCGGCTGCCGTGCCTGTGAAACTGCTTGCTCGTCGGGCGTGCAGTACGGTCGTCTAATCGAACGTGCGCTGGCGCAGATCGAGACAACGGTGAAGCTCCCGGCGCTGATCCGCTTTGTCCGTTGGCTGGTGTTCAACAAGATTCTCCGGAGCCGATTCCCGCTCATCGTCGGCGGCTACAAGATGCTGCTCTATCAGAAGAGCGGCCTTCAGAAGTTTATGCGCTCCAGTGGAGTTCTCAACAGCCTCGGTCGTCTCGGAGAGATCGAGCAGCTCGCATCAAGGTGAGCGCGCCGGACGCATTGCAGTGCCGGCGAATCATACTTCCGAAGAGATGGGGTTCGGGGCGCACGTCATTTTTTCTGACGACCGCGGCGAATCTTGGCGACGAAGCTCAGTCATCGCGCCAGCTTGCAATGAGAGCCAGGTGGTGGAGTTGAGCGACAGGCGCTTGATGATGAATATGCGCAGCCAGTCGTTTACTAACACGGAGCGAACCGGGTTCCGCTCGATCGCATTCAGTTCGGACGGCGGTGCGAACTGGACCCGCCCGATAGCGGATGCGCGCCTGGGTGACCCACAGGTGCAGGCGAGTATCATTCGCTACTCGTTGCCGCACGGGGAAGAGAAAGGGATACTGCTGTTCGCGAATCCGAGTCCGCCGATTTCGCGAGAGCGCGGAAAGCGCGTTCGCATGACGGTGCGGCTGAGCCGGGACGACGGGAAGACTTGGCCGGTAGAGCGACTGATCCACAAGGGGCCGTCTGCCTATTCGAGTTTGGCGCGGCTGCCCGACGGCTCGGTGGGTTTGCTCTATGAGGCGGGAGAGGATAACGCATACGAGGGCATTCGGCTGGCTCGTTTTTTGATTGAAGATTTGGAACGTGGGAGTGGCGTGGTTTGACGAAAATTCGCGACGATTTGGGAGAATCAGAGCTCCCAGCGCCCGGAGGGCGGCAAGAATCTAATTTCGAAGCGTCTGTGGCACACTGCGGCTCCTCACTTCTGCTAGTTGCGGTTTTGACTGTTCCCGTTCTTGCGGCGTCGCCGAACGTCTTGATGATCAGCGTAGACGACATGAATGACTGGGTCGGGGCACTCGGCCACGAGTCGGCGCAGACCCCCAACATCGACCGCCTGGCGGCGCGCGGTATGTTGTTTACCAATGCGCACGCCCCGTCGCCCAAGTGCAACCCGTCGCGGACGGCGATTCTCTCAGGACTGCGGCCCTCGACCACCGGCATCTACGGCAACAGCGAATGGTGGAAGCCGAACTTTCCAGACCTCGTGATGATGCCGCGGTATTTCAAGGACAGCGGCTACTACGCGGCCGGTGGAGGTAAGGTTTTTCATCATACGGCGGGCTTTAATCCGCCGGAGTCTTGGGACGAATACTCCGATCTGGTGAACGATCTCAAGACAAAGGACTACCTGGTTTCGTATCGCCGGAAGGACCATATCAGCAGCTTTGACTGGGGACCCCTCGACCAGACAGATATGGAATTCGGCGACGGGGAAACCGTTCGCTGGGCTGAAGAGTTCTTAAAGCGAGAGCACGAGAAGCCGTTTTTCATGGCGGTGGGTTTATTTCAACCACACTTGCCTTTTTACGCGCCGCGCGATCGTTACGATGCGGTACGTCTGGGCGAGGCACCCGTACCGTTGGACAAGCCTGGCGACCTCGATGACGTCCCAGAAGCTGCGCGCAAAATGTCGTTATTCCGAACGAACGACTTGGAGTTGATCGTCGAGCACGGTGACCTCGATGACGTCGTTCGGGCGTACGTGGCTTCAATTCGCCACGCCGACGCACTGGTTGGACGAGTGATCGATGCGCTCGACGCGAGTGCTTATTCAGAAGATACAATTATTCTGTTTTGGTCAGATCATGGGTACCACTTTGGCGAGAAGCACCACTTTGCAAAAAATACGCTCTGGGAGAGGTCGTCACATGTTCCGCTGGTGGTAGTCGCGCCCGGCACGACGGAGACGAACTCGATTTCGTCGCGTCCAGTAAGTTTGCTTGATCTCTACCCTACGATCTTGGAATTGACGGGTCTACCGGCCAAGCAGGGGCTTGACGGGGTTAGCCTGGTGCCTTTGCTCGAGGACCCGCGGCAAGCGTGGGAGCAACCGGCGGTTATGACTTTCGGGCGCGGAAACCACGCCGTGCGATCAGAGCGTTACCGCTATATTCGCTACGCCAACGGCGGAGAAGAATTGTACGACCACGAGAGTGATCCGAATGAGTGGGATAACCTCGCACGGGACGCCCTATACGCCGACGTAATCGCCGAGCATGCGCGCTGGCTGCCGAAAGTCAACGTGCCTGGGGCGCTACCGAAGGCCGCGTTCGATTTCGACGCCAAGAATTATGAGTGGCGCCGGAAAGCGGCCACGACCTATCGCTGAACGATGAGACGGCTATACTTACAGTCCGGCTCAGGGGCTCAACGTGAAATTCACCGTTGTCGTCGAACCTGCGCTGACCGTCACGTTTGCTACTTCGGGCGTGAAGCCTGACTTGGAGGCTGTCACCGATCGATCGCCTGAGGGTACGTTCTGAATCGTGTATTTGCCGCCCTTGTTGGTCAGAGCCATGTGGCTGGTATCCGTTTCAACTAGCACGCCGCCTAGCTTGGCTCCACCCGAGTTGAAGACCGTCCCTTTGATCGTGCCAACGCCGCCGCTACCCGAAGGGACCAACGAGAAATCGACAACGGCCGGCCCGCCGTCCGTGACGTCGGCTGGTTGCTGATTGGATGTGTAACCGACCGCCGAAGCCGTGATCGCCCGCATCCCCGTCGGGACGGAATTCAGCATATAGCTTCCGCCGCCGTCGGTGGTATCGGATTGTCCGGAGTCGGCCGAAACCGTAGCACCGTCGATTGGCGCCGACGAGACGCTATCCGTCACGACCCCTGCAACATCACCAGTGGTTGGCGGGCCGACATTGCTGCCGCAATCGGGTCCGGCCGCATCATCATAGGTCGCACCAGATTTCGTGGCGCTGTCGATACAGAATGTCCAGGCACTTCCGTTCTTGATCGGTGGCGTTTGGAGAACGACGACGCCCATTGAGTCTGTGAGGCCGTTCGTGGAGCCACTCCAGTCGCCGGAGAATGTACCCACGATCGCCACGCCCTCGACGCCAAAGTCACTTGCGTCGTTGACCGTAGTGGTTGCTACGCCGCGATTTCGCCGCCCATTCGCCGACTGACTAACTACGTTGATTGATTCGATATGGAACGCGGGCAGCGCATTGCTGACGTCGACATTGACGCTATCGTTGGCGGCGCCCAGATCGCTGTCAATCGCGCGCGCATTCAGCGGGGCCCACCGTTGGGCGTCTGCGTTGTGTCCCAGGTGGCCTCGTAATATCCGGACACGCCGTTGAACAAGGCTGACTGCCAAGTGCCCCCATCGATGTTCCATTCGACAGTCAAACTGCCGGCCAGGTCTACGTCATCCGTGGCATCGATCTGAACCAGTTCATCTCCGGAAACCGTACTCGCCGCCGACGGAGCAAAGATACTCGCGGTCGGCGGATTTGAGCCGCCGCCCAGATTCGGCTTGAGGACAAACAGACCCTGTTCGATGCCGCTAACGACAACGATGCCGCTGTCGAAGTAGGGGTAGTTGCTCCAGGTTCCGTTGAAGCCGTTGTTGTCGTCGCTCGGATACACATCGAAAAATGCGACTTCGCTCAGGCTTGGCGCGGCGATGTTAGTGATATCCAGAATTCGCAGGCCCGAGCGATAGTTGGACTGATACGAATAATTGCCCTTGATGTACTGGTTGTGATCGTAGGCTGTGCTGGTCCCTGTATAGTTGCCGAGCAAGATCGGGTTGTCGAGATCGAGCAGGTCCCAGATATATGTCCGAGTGTTGTGGCCGAAGTCGCGCTCGTCAAGTTCGTCGTCAAGCAGGAAGTAACGATGATCGTCGGCCAGCCAACCCTGGTGGGTGTACCCTCGACCCGCGTACTCGTTTCTAGATATCTCCGTTGGCGCAACCTTATTCGTAACGTCGACGATCGTCAGCGAATCCGTGTTCGACGCGAGACAGATCTCAGCGCCGGCTCAGTCGGCATCGGGTCCGTTGTAGTCGACGCATTGCGCGTCGTGCGTGTAGCCGTCGCCGCTGAAACAGCCCGTGTCGATAGGAGCAAGCGGGTTGTTGATATCGACGATCTCTAGTCCGCCGGAGCAGACGTTCGACCCGACGGCGTAGGCGAAGCCGCTGTCTTCGTTGATAACCAGATTGTGGGCGCGCAGGAAACCGTTGTACCAGGCAGTCTCCGAGAATTCACCGTCCGGCGAAACGCCGCTTCTCAAAAGCGTAAGATCGAAAATCTGCATCCCACTGTTGTTCGCCTCGCTGACTACAAACGCGTAGTCGTTGAACACTTTGATGTCGCGCCAACTCGAGCTAGCCGTCGAGCCGTGAAGCACCAAACTTCCCAGAAATATAGGGTTGACCGGATCGCTGATATCGATAAACGAGGTGCCCGTGGTGCGGCCCATGATGGCATATTCCTTACCGGTCAACGAGTCGGTCCAGCCCCAGATGTCATTGCCGTTTCCGCCGCCAATTTGGTTGAGTGGGAGAAACGCCATGAGGTCGACGTTATTGCACGGGTAGATCCCGGCGAATCCAGCAACGCACGAAGTGATAGTCTGGGCGGCTAGCGGTTCGGGATCGTGGTAATCGGCTTCGAAGGCGCGCATCGTCTCTTGCGCGTGAAGCGGAGGCCTACCGCCGTGAGGTGCGTTGCCGTCGTCGTGGGCGAGAAGGAGAGCGCCGGCCGCCAAAATCGCGCCCGCTAGAGGATATCTAAAATATTTGATTTGCATATCAGTCGTGCTCGCTGTCGCCAGACCTAGAGCGTTGCTCGGCTGCGCCGAAGGAACTTATGAAGTGTCATTCAGCCTATAGCGTTTTGCGCTACATATCAATCCCACTAGTGGTACTCAAGAGAACATATTGACCGGTGCCTTGATCAGTGTTAGCGTCAAACTGTTTTCTGTGTCCGTCTCTGATTTTAATCGGGTCGATTGTTAAAAATCGTGACCACCGTCGTACACATTCGGTCGCACAAAGCTCCCGTCGGCGCTGTTATTTTTCTTCTAAGCATTGTTCGTTCGCGCCCGTTGGAGTTTATACATCATGCACGCTCGTTCGAAGGAAGTTTTCTCCGCACTACTTGTCCTGACAATCGTTGTGATTGGGGCGTTGCCCGCCGCGGCTGCTTATCCATCTGGGTTTTCCGAAGTATTGGTGCCCCGCGGCATTGGCAGCCCGACTGCCATGGCGTTCGCGCCAGACGGTCGCATTTTCGTTTGCCGCCAGAATGGCGAACTGCGGATCATCGAGAACGGCAGCTTGCTGACAGATCCGTTCCTTACGGTTAGCGTGGACTCGGCTGGCGAGCGCGGGCTGCTTGGCGCCGCTTTTCATCCAGACTTCGCAAACAACAACTTCGTCTACGTTTACTACACCGTGCCAGGTTCTCCGCCTCACAATCGGGTCAGCCGGTTTACGGGGAATGGCAACGAAGCGGTTGCTGCCAGCGAACACGTCATCGTCGACTTGGACAACCTGTCTGGCGCTACGAATCACAACGGCGGGGCCATTCATTTCGGCAACGATGGCAAGCTCTATATAGCGGTCGGAGACAGCGCGAATTCTTCGAACTCGTAGTCGCTCAACACGCGGCATGGAAAGATGCTGAGGCTGAACGAGAACGGCACAATACCGCGAGACAAGCCGTTCTTGATTGAGACGCCTGGCGCGAATGAGGCGATCTGGACGATGGGTCTTCGGAACCCATTCACGTTTAACGTTCATCCGAGCTACGGTCGGATTCACATCAATGATGTCGGTCAGGGCACCCACGAAGAAGCCAGCGAGGGAATCGCTAAGGCCAACTACGGCTGGCCGGGCTGCGAGGGTACATTCGGCGGCGACTGCGGCAATCCGGCTTTCACCGCGCCTCTATTTGACTACGCGAGTTCGGGCGGAAACTGCGCAATCACAGGCGGTGCCTTTTATACAGGATCGGAATACCCCACGGCATTCGCGAACGCTTATTTCTACGCAGGTTTTTGCGGGCAATGGATCCAATATGTGACGCCGGGTGGCTACAACATTCAGACCGCCTTTGCTTCGAGCCTTGGCCGCAGTGCCGTCGACTTGCAGGTCAGCGGGGGCAAGCTGTACTACCTAACGCGGAACAACAGCGGCGCGGTTTATCGCATTGACTCCAACCTAAATGAGCCGCCGGCCGTTACAGTGCATCCGTCGGATGAAACGGTTGCGATCGGGCAAACGGCGACGTGTACAGTTGCGGCTACAGGGACGGCGCCGCTTAGCTATGAATGGCAAAAAAACTCCGTGCCGATCGGGGGTGCTCCCGATTTGCCATCGTATACAACTCCCGCGGCGACCGCGGGAGACGATGGCTCGACCTTCCGGGCGAGGGTCAGCAATGCCTTCGGCAATGACACCAGCAATCCCGCGACGCTGACAGTTCTCGGGAATCTGCCGCCGACGCCGACGACGGAAACCTTCCCGCTTCGGCCTTCACCTGGCGCGTGGACTTTCATCACGGCACGCATATGCACCCGCATCTGGCTGACACGACCGGCATTACTTCCGGATCGTTTTTGACGAACTTCGTCGAGGTTGAGACAGATGTTTTCTATCGAGTCCATCTGACGGTCACCGATTCCGCGCTTGCGTCGGCGAGTACTTTCGTCGATATCTTCCCGCAGGTCGCGACGGTTAAGCTCACATCGAAGCCGGGCGGCTTCACCCTGACGCTTGATGGAATTAATGTGAACTCGGGGCATTCGTTTAGCTCGGTGGTGGGACAGCCGCGAGAGATCGGCGCGCCGGACCCGCAACGAAAAGGCAAGAGGGACTACTTCTTCAACAAGTGGTCGGACAATGGCGCGCAAACGCACTTCTTTGTCGTGCCCTCTGGGTCTTCGACTCTGAAGGCTACTTACAAGCGATAAGTCGGCTGCATTTGGAAGCTCGCGAGTCATCGGACGAGCAGTTCCTTGACCTGTTCGAGGTTGGGCACCTTGCCTAACTTGCAGCGGAGAGCGGCGGCAGCCGTTGCGAACTGAAGGGCTTCGAACTCCGATCGGCGTTGCGCAAGAGCGAGGGCGAACGCTCCGTGGAATACATCGCCCGCGCCGGTGCTGTCGACGACGGTTACTTCATGAGCTGGGATCCGGCCGCCCTCGTAGGCCGCTCCTTTGTCGCCGAGGGTGACGGCTCCCCAGGCGCCCATGGCTGCGATCTTTTCTAGGAGGCTGCGGACGCCTCCGTGAGCGTGGGCCATATCTTCGTCGGCGATGACGTGGGTCGCCGTCCGTGCGATCTCCCAGACCCCCGGGGTGTCTAGGTCGAAGTCGACGACGACGGGCACATTTCGCTCACGGGCCAGTTGGGCTAGGCGTAGGCCGCCTTCCTCCCAGCGGCCGTCGACGAGCAGGGCATCGGCGCTAGAAACGGCGTCGTCTGGAATCCAGCTCGGGTCGTCGGGGACTCCGTCCCCCCAGTAGGGGAAGAGGAAACGCTCGCCGTCGGCGCGAACAAAGCATTCGTAGCGCGGACTCGTACCGTGGAATTCGCGGTAGTTTGCGGTGTCGACTCCGTTGGATTCGAGCAGTCCGGCAATCTGAATACCGGCGGGGTCGTTTCCTCGGCGTCCCCAAAGGGACGCGATTCCACCGAGGCGCGCAGCGGCGACAGCTCCGACCGCGGCGGGACCGCCTAGGGCGTCCTCGCGCCTCGGTACTCAAGCGCGGCGGGTCGAAGGGGGGAATTCGTCGACGAATAGGCGGTTGTCGAGGCAGCCCATCCCGACCGCCAGTACGTGGGGTTTCGAATTGCCTAACGAGGGTCGCATATCCGCCAGTCCATGTTAGCGATCTCCGAGAAAGACTGTCTCTCTCGCCAAGGTTGGACGTAATTTTCTCGATTTCGCGTATCTTCTTTAGAATCTATGATTTCAAGAATCCTTTCCAGCTTGTGGCGCATCTCCGCCGTCGAAATGTCCGGATTTGGCCGGATTTGGCAGGTTTACGCTAAAAATCGAGTACCCGGACGAGGAATTCCTCGCGCGCTCATCCAATTCGATCTCCGGGGCCGGATCTTGGCTGCCGCGCCGTGGCCGGATTTGGCAGGGTTTTTGTGAAATTTCGAGCCTCCTTGCAGGGCTTTCCGCACCCTGCAGGTATAGTGTAAGGCCCGTGTGTCCGGTTTCCGGCCGACCGAATCGCTAGGTTGTTGATTTCAATGGCAAAAGAAATTTCAAGAGCGCCGGGATAAACCGGCATGTTGTTGGGAATGAAAGAGTCCTACAAGGAAGGAGTTAGCGAGCCACCTTGGCCCCGAGTTTTGCGGACGGCGTCGCGAGGCGACGGTCGAAGCGTAAACAGGGGTGCCGGCGGGCCGGGCTATTGAGCTTCGAAAATTCTTGTCTCAGGGCGCCGACCACGTTTGAAAGATGGGAAGGCAACACGGGCGTTCGCGTGATTCGCGAGTGGACGTCCGGCCCTGCGTAGTCTGAGAACCTGAGCACGTCGAGAAACAACATGCACGAGAACCGGGAGACCTCTGGAGTGTCTCGAGCTGATCGAGACCGGTCCGAGAAGGCGCTAAGCCGAACGGCGGGCATGTACGCTCCAGAGGAGTCTGACTGCGCCGTAGTACCTGTGAACCGACCGAACAAAGAGAGGCAACTCTTGGCGGAGGCCGGGGAGGGAAGGGTGCAGACCAAGGAGAACAGCGAAGGGTCCTACACGAGCCCGACACGGAGCGGGAAAAGAGTGTCCCAAGGACTTGGAGGTGTGCGTCGAACAGCCAAAGAGAGGAGGCAGGAAAGGTTCAGCGCTTTGCTCCACCATCTGAACGTGGATCAACTACGGGAAAGCTTTTACTCGCTACAGAGAAAAGCCGCGCCTGGAGTCGACGGCGTGACGTGGCGGGAGTACGAGACCGGGCTTGAGGATCGACTGGTCGATCTGCACAGCCGGGTGCATCGGGGTAAGTATCGGGCGCAGCCCTCGCGGAGAGTCTATATCGAGAAGGCCGACGGGCGGCAACGTCCGTTGGGCATTGCGGCGCTGGAGGACAAGATCGTCCAACAGGCCGTAGTGACGATCCTCAATCAAATCTATGAGGTCGACTTCAAGGGCTTTTCGTACGGGTTTCGACCGGGACGCGGTCCGCATCAGGCGCTCGATGCGCTGTCGGTGGGGATCGAATCCAAGCGCGTGAACTGGGTGTTGGACTGTGATGTGCGGTCGTTCTTCGACACGGTGTCGCATGAATGGCTGGACAAGTTCATCCGGCACCGCGTGGCCGATTCGAGGGTACTTCGTCTGATCCAGAAATGGCTGAAGGCGGGCATATCCGAGGAGGGCGAATGGTTGGAGACCAAGGTAGGGACTCCGCAAGGGGCGGTGATTTCACCGCTATTAGCGAATATCTATCTTCATTATGTTTTCGATTTGTGGGTGGAAGCCTGGCGCAAGAAAGTGGCAACGGGCGACGTGATCGTCGTTCGTTACGCCGACGACATTGTGGTGGGCTTTGAGCACCGGGTGGAAGCGGAACGGTTTCGGAGAGAGCTTCAAGAACGTTTCGCCAAGTTCGGTCTGGAACTTCATGCGGGCAAGACGCGGTTGATCGAGTTTGGGCGGTTCGCCGCCCAGAACCGGACGAGACGGGGCGAGGGAAAGCCGGCGACCTTCGATTTCTTGGGCTTCACGCATTATTGTGGGAAGCGCAGGAAGACGGGCACGTTTACCGTCTGGCGCAAGACGGTTAAGAGGCGGATGGTGGCGAAGCTGCATCAGTTGAAGGCAGTTCTGCGTCGCCGGATGCACGAGCCGACGGCGCTGGTCGGGGCCTGGCTGAAGCGGGTCGTCGAGGGCTTTTACCAATACCACGCGGTTCCGGGCAACTCGGATCGGCTGGCGTTGTTCCAATACCGGCTGCGCATGCTGTGGCGACGCGTGTTGTTTCGTCGCAGTCAGAAGGGACGCAAGTCCTGGAAGAGACTCAACCGACTGTTGGACCGCTGGATTCCTCGCCCTCGCGTTCTGCATCCTTATCCGCCGGAGCGTTTCTACGCCAATCATCCGAGGTAGGAGCCCAGTGCATTAGCAGTGCACGCTGGGATCTGTGCGGGGGGTGCCGGGCGACCGGCATCCCTACCGCGATAATCGCGGTACGACCGTTTGGGCGGGTTTCGTCTTGGCCGTTGCGAGCCTCAAACGCCCTGTTTTTTATGAACATTGAGATCGCTGGAAGCTGCTGATTCATAAGGTTTTGCTAGGTTTTAACCCCGGAGTGCGCACGGTTCGTGAGACCACGAAATAAGGGACGGGTTGCCGTTCGCTGTAAAAGGGTTGCTTTGACAACGGTATAGGTGCATTCTGGCTGCAGCCGGGGAAGCGGCGGCGGGCCATGCTGGAGAGCAACCCGCCAAGGAATACCCGGCTGCGGACTCATCGATCCGATGGGCGCGGGGTGCGGCCCATTTGCCGCATCCCGCCTTGTCCAGTCTAACGCCGGCACCCCCATCGGAGCGGTAGATCTGCCCATGCCTTGAAAACTGCGGCGGCGTCAAGCCGCCGTCTTCGCCCCCTCGATCGCCGCGAACGCTTCCTCGAACTCCGCCGGCGGCACGTACCCCAACGACGAGTGCAGCCGCTTGCGGTTGTAAATCCGCTCGATGAACCCACCGATTTCCGCCTGCGCCTGGGCCAATGTCGCGTACTCGTTGCAGTCGACTTCCTCGGCTTTGAGCGTCTTCATAAAACTCTCGACGAACGCATTGTCGTACGGGTTCCCCCTGCGACTCATCGAAATCTTCACGCCTTTTGCGGTCAACTTGTCCACGTATTTGCGCGAGGCATACTGCCTGCCTTGGTCGGAATGATGAATCAATCCCGCCTCCGGCTCGCGCCCTTCGAGGGCCTGCTCCAATGCCGCCAACGGCCGCTTCGTCGTGTGCCGGGCATGTCTGACCGCTAAGAGGTGAAAGTCCTTTGTACAGCTTGATGGAAGCGAAGTACTAGTGAAACGCAAGGGCGCCGTCGCGAGGCGGGGTCTGGAGGAAGCGTGAATCAAAACTGCGACCTGACGAACAGAAACCGGATACGAGGCATCCTTGGCCGGACGAGCGGACGACGAATCGCGAAGTCCAGATCCATCAAGGGCCAAGGCTGTAGATCCGGCAGGTGTGCGGTGAAAGCGGTCAGACTTACCCCGGGAGGTCTGCGTTTCGTCTCGAAGTTCGGGACTGCGGAAGCCGAGAGGCGACCCGATCGGGACGCAGAAGTCAGCAGAGGGCATAGTAGGCCATGCAGTCGGTGAAGCTAGTGAGGCACTCCGCAAGTCGAAAGACGGAGTTAACGGATAGGCCGAACCGAGAACGATGGCTGAAGGCCCGAACGGAAGAGAGTGGCAATTAGGACTCGTAACTCATGGACGGAAAGCGGCGGAACAACCAACTGGAGTTGGCCTTCATGAACGAGCCGGAGGGTGAAGCCCCGAGGCCCGCTCAACAAGGGACCGAACCGTGCGCGGTGAAGCGAGAGACCGCAAGCCCGGCGCGAGAGCAACAACTCATGGAGGAGGTGTGCGAGCGAGACAATCTTTTACAGGCATGGAAACAAGTCCGGGGCAACAAGGGGAGTCCGGGCGTTGATGGCAAAACCATCGACGAAACCTGGGACGACCTACGCGAGCATTGGCCGGTCATCCGGGAGCAGTTGCTTCAAGGAACGTACCAGCCGCAACCGCTGCGACGGGTGGAAATCCCGAAGCCGGGTGGCGGGGTCAGGAGGTTGGGTATCCCTACGGTACGCGACCGACTGATCCAGCAAGCGGTGTTACAAGTTCTTCAGAAGCGTTGGGACCCGACGTTTTCCAACAACAGTTACGGCTTGCGGCCGGGACGTGCGGCGCAGCAAGCGGTGGCGCGGGCGCAAGCCTACATCGCCGCGGGTTATCAGTGGGTGGTAGACGTTGATCTGGAGAAATTCTTCGATCGCGTTCATCACGATCTGCTGCTGGCTCGGGTGGCCAAACGGGTCGGCGACAAGCGCTTGCTGAAACTCATCCGGTCGTTTCTAACTGCCGGAGTGATGGAAGACGGACTGCTGAGTTCTGTCGATGAGGGAACGCCGCAAGGTGGGCCTTTGTCGCCGTTGTTGTCAAACCTTGTGCTCGACGATTTGGATCGCGAGTTGGAGAGGCGCGGTCACCGCTTCTGCCGCTACGCCGCTGACTGTAACGTCTACGTTCGCAGTCGCAGGGCGGGGCAGAGAGTGATGGCCTCCGTCACAAAGTTTCTGGAAAAGAAGCTCCGGCTCCAGGTGAATCGATCGAAGAGCGCGGTGGCTCGACCCGACGATCGGAAGTTCTTGGGCTTTCGCTTGACGAGCGGAGCGGAGCCTCAGCGATTGATATCGCCGCAGGCTCTGCAAAGGTTTCAGGCGCGAGTACGAGAGTTGACGAGCAGAACGCGCGGGGTCAGTATCGAGCAGATGGTCGGTTCGTTAAGGCCCTATCTGCTTGGCTGGCGAGGCTACTTTGGCTTCAGTCAGGAGCCGTTAGTGCTTCGTAACCTGGACGCGCGGATCCGCCGCAGACTTCGTATGATGATCTGGCGGCAGTGGGGGAATGGGCACACTCGATACGTCAACTTACGGCGATTGGGCGTGCCCCACATGAGAGCAGCCATAGCTGCCGGATCCCCGACTGGCTGGTGGGCGATGTCGCGGCATGTGGCCGTCCAGCAGGCGCTGCCCAATGCCTATTTCGACTCGCTCGGTTTGCCTCGTGTGTCCACCGCTTCGAGCGCTTAACTCGTCCGAACCGCCGTGGTACGGACCCGTATGCCCGGTGGTGTGGGAGGGGGGAGCCGTGAGGCCTCCCCCTATCCCGATCAACAAACGTTGCCACAAACGAAGATTTTTGAGTCCTCCAAGCCACTGAACCGGCTCGCTGAAGCCGCTCTGGGGGCCTTCGAGCCGCGCGAACGGCTGCGATGTCGATTTTCGATCGATTCCGATGATCGTCGAGAATTCCAAAAGTAATTCACCACGGTGGGGTTTGATCGGGCTCGTCGGGACTCCCCGGGGGATAGCCGTTTGGCTTCGCTCACCGATCTACTGGAGTGGCAAGTAGGCGAATCCTTGCAATTGGCGATTGATGATGGCCGTTGCGGCTGATAGCGCGACGTCGACATGAGAGGACGTTTGCGTGGGCCGGTAGCCGGCATGCGTTAGCGCTTGGCCGCAGACGAGAACTTCTACGCCCGCTTGGCGAAGCTGTTGCAACAGGCCGGCGTTGGGGTTCGGCTTGCTGAACAGTTCCATGTAGGCTTCGTTCGAGAGCGCTTCTTTCGTGGCGCCGCCATGAAGAACGACTGCCATCTGAAAATCGCTTGCGCCGCCGAGGGTGAAGAGGTTGACGAACCGCGCGGCTCTGGCTAGGCCCTTGTTGACTCCGCCTTCCTGTGCTCCCGTCGTGACATCGACTACCACCTTGGAGCCCTTTTGGGGCAGGCTTGGTTCGCCTGGAACATTAAAGACTCCGCCGTGGCCCTTGATGTTTGGATACTCGAGCGTTGGCGAGTCGTCGGCGCCGAACGCCAGGGGCGTCAACGTTAACGTCAAAACTAGGAGAGCGAGAGGCGTGCGTTGTTTACTCGGGCCTGCTTGGTTTCGCTGTGTTCGTGGCGTACTGGCGCCGGGATTGAAAAAACTCATTCGTTGGTTCTCCTGGGAATCTGGAACGGCCTCAATATGTCTAGCCGTATTGTAAAAAGTTCGATTGAGCGGCGATCTAGCGTCCCGGTTGAGCCGTTCTTTACGCTTGTAAAGTAGAGGGAAGAAAACTATGGCCGACAGGATCTGTTATACGAAGATTCGCCTATACAAGTACCGGCTTGAGGATTCGTACGAGTACAAGACGGAGTTAACCGGGCGGCCCGCGGAAATTGATGACGGCTGGGTGGTGCTCGAAGACGACGGAACGCTGAAGCTAAAGAAGCGCTACGCATGGGATGGTCCAAGCGGGCCGACGATCGACACCAAGAACTTCATGCGCGGTTCGCTGATTCACGACGCGCTTTATCAATTGATGCGGGCGGGGAAACTGGAGCAAAGCGATCGAAAATACGCCGATCAGGTGCTCCGACGGGTATGTCGCAAGGACGGCATGTCGGCGATACGCGCGGCGTGGGTGTATGGAGCGGTTCGGGCGTTCGCTGGTGGGGCGGCCAAGCCGCGGCCGGAGCCTCCCACGATTTGCGCGCCGTAGGGGCGGCGGGGCAGGGGGGAATCCCGGCGCGTCGTCGGTTTCTTGAGCTTGGTAGGGAACAGGCAACACGAGGGTTCGTCAAGGTGCAGAGATTGCAAGATCGCATGTGCCAGTCCCCGCCCGAAAGTTCTTCTTCCCACTTCGCGGAGAGGACCGCACAGCGAAAGGTTTCGTCCAATAGGTAGCTTGGCTGGCAGCTCGAAAAATTAAGTTTCGGGTCAGCCCGCATTTCTCACCACCTGACGGCGAAAGTGCGCGGTAGATGCGCCACCAATAAGCATATAAAAGCCGAGGAAAATCAGTGGTGGATTGCAGCTATGGCTTTGGGGAGGAATTGAAGTATATCGGTTGCTAGCGTGGATTGTTCGCCTAGCTCGGCGACCGCCTGTTGGCCGGCGGCGCCGTGGAGATAGGCCGCGGCTGCTAGGGTTCGCTCGATTGGCTCGGTGGGGAACTGCGCGATCAACGCGGCGATCATGCCGGTCAGGACGTCGCCTGAGCCGGCGGTTGCCATGCCTGGCGAGCCGGTCGGGTTGACGATTACGTCGCCGCCGGGCGAGGCGATCAGGGAGCGGTTTCCTTTGAGCAGCAGGAAAACTTGGTTCGATACCGCGTAGTCACGGGCGATAGCGACGCGATCGGATTGGATCTGCTCGACGCTGCGTCCGGTTAGGCGCGACATCTCGCCCGGATGGGGTGTTAGTACCGTGGGTGTGTCGCGTTGGAGAAGAGGTTCGGAGCCGAGCGCGGTCAGGCCGTCCGCGTCGACTACCAGCGGCAGGGCGCAGTCTTCGAAGACGCGCCATAACAGCTCGCGATTGGCGTCGGAAATGCCCAATCCCGGCCCTATCGCGACGACGGATTTCCTGTCTAGCCAGCGCTGCTGCCACGACTCGGGGCCTAGTGAGCCCTCGGCGGTTTCGACGGCTGGTTCGACCATTAGCTCGGGCGTTGCGGCTACTACTGCCCCCGCCGCACTCTGTGCCGTTACGACGGTTACGAGGCCGGCTCCCATGCGTATGGCGGCTTTTGCAGTCATGTGAATCGATCCGGGTTTGGAGCGTGAACCGCCGATGGCTAGCACGTGGCCGTAGGTGCCTTTGTGGCCGCAGGGGTTGCGGCCGGCGACGTATGGCTTGACGTCGTCGGCCTCAGTCGCCAGCAGTCTAGGGCCGGGAAGAGCATCGATTACGGAGGTAGCTGTTCCAATCGTTGCGAGTGATAGTTTGCCGATTTGTTCGCACGTTGTTGGGAAGACTTGCGACGGCTTCGGCGCGGTGAACGTGACCGTGAAATCGGCGCGCATCGATTCGCCAAGCGGTTCAGCGGAATCTGATCGCATGCCGGACGGAAGGTCGATGGCTACGACTTTTGGTCGACTTGGCGCGGCGTTGACGTCGGCGATGACGCCGGCGATTAGGCCGCGGGCGGGTCCAGACAAACCCGTGCCTAATAGCGCGTCGACGATGATGGTGGCCGAAAGTGCGTGGGGGCTCAGCGCGCGCCATTGTTCTTCATCGGTCGCGATGTGGGCCTTGAAATCGACAGCTTCAAGCATGCGCCAATTAGCTGCCGCATCTGCTTGGAGGGAATCGGGTTCGGCGAATAGAATTACTTGTAAGTCGGCGGGCGGCCGGCGGACCAGTAGCTGTCGGGCAACTGCCAAGCCGTCGCCACCGTTGTTGCCTTTTCCGCACAGGATCGTGACGCGTTGCTCGTCGATTGGCGAAAAGCGATGAACGAGCAGTGAGGTGACCGCCGCAGCGGCGTTCTCCATCAGGATTAGACCGGGAATACCGCGTTCTTCGATCGTTCGGCGATCGGCCTGGCGCATCTCTTCCGCTGTGAGAATGCGCTGCACTAGCCTTCGAGTTCCCTTTCCATCTCTTCGAGTTTTTGACGCTCGCCCATCGCGACCATAATGTCCCCGGTTTCGATTCGCATCGAACCGGGTGGGTTGAATTTCATGTCGCCGCCTGCTCTAGTCACGGCCAACACGATGACGCCTAGGCGTTGACGTAGTTTCGAATCTTCGATCGTTGTGCCAACGCTTGCACTTGAAGGGGAGACCTTAATCTGCTCGATTTCGAGGTCTAGGTGCGAGCCTTCAAAGGCCGAAGCTACGTCCAAGAAACTCAGCACGTGGGGACGGAGCAGCGCCTGCGCCAGGCGATGGCCGATGAACGTGTAGGGCGTGAAGACGGTTTGCGCACCGGCGTGCTTGAGCTTTTGCTCGGCGCCTTCGTTGGTTGCCCTGGCGGCAATTATCAAATTTGGGTTGAGCACCTTCGCTGACAGGGTGACATAGACGTTCTCGGCGTCGTTGCCGATGGCCGCGACGAGCCCTGTTGCGCGGTGGATCGCCGCTTGCTCGAGGGTGGCATCTACAGTCGCGTCGGCGACTAACGTCGGTAGGCCTTGGTTGCGCGACCATTCGGCGCGGTCCTCGGACTGCTCGATGACGACGAGGGGCACGTCGCTACGAACAAGTTCGCGGATGACGCCTCGGCCGACTCGGCCTAAGCCACAGACGATATAGTGGCCGGATAGCTGTTCGATTTTTCGCATCGCTTTTCTATGACCAAAGTAATTTCCTAGTTCTAATTGGATCAACAAGTCGCCCAAGATGCCGATTGCCGCGAAAACGGCCGTGACGCCGCTGATGATTAGGATCGAATTGAACATTCGACCCATCCGGCTGAGCGGAAATATCTCGCCATAACCGACCGTCGTGAGAGTGGTCAGCGCCATGTAGAAGCTTTCAAACAATGGCTGGCGCTCGATGATGGCGAACCCGAATGTGCCAGCGAGCAAAACGGTCGTGAGCAGCGCAACGATCAGGACGATCGAGCGCCGAGGGTCGGTAAATAGGGGTTGGCCGTTCACAGTTTTCTCGCGACTAACATTGTCATGTCGTCTTGTAGCGTCGGATCGCCGGTCCAATCGACGACCGCCGTCATGACGATTGAGATTATTTCTTCGGCCGGCCGGTCGGCGTTAAGGAGCAGAAGCTCGGTCAAGCGCTCTTCACCAAACTCTTGCTCGTATGCGTTTTCAGGTTCTGTCACGCCATCGGTAAAGGCTACCAGCAGGTCGCCAGGCTTGAGCGTGATGACGTCGGACTCGTAAGCTGCGAAGGGGAAGGCTCCGACCACCATGCCGTGTACTTCAAGCGGAGTGGCCGCGCCGGCGCGAATCAACAGTGGCGGCAGGTGGCCCGCGTTGGTGTATGAAAGCCGCCCAGTTTCCTCATCGTACGCACTGAAGAAAAGAGTCGAAAACTTGTCGGCGGCGGTAGCCTGGCAGAGATGTTTATTGGTGCGGTCGACGACCTCCGCGGCCGCGCTATCAAGTTGCTTCGAGTCGATTTGCGTTAGCAGCGAAAGCTGGGTGCGCACCGTCGAGTGAAGGGTCGCCATCACTAGCGCGGCGGAAATGCCTTTGCCGGAGACATCGCCGAAGCTGATCGCGACGCGAGTGTCGGACAAGCGTACGTAGTCATAGAAGTCGCCGGATACAGACCTTGCCGGCCGGCAGACGCCCAACAACTCAAGCGTCTCGAGCTTTGGGGCTTCGGTGGGGAAGAGTTTCGACTGGACCTCACGGGCGATGTCGAGTTCGGCTTCGAGTCTTTCACGCTCTTTGGAATCTTCTACCAAACGCTCGATCGAGGCGGTCATCGTGTTAAACGAGCGCGAGAGATCGCTGACCTGGTCCGTTCCCCCAATGGGCACGCGATAGGCGAAGTCGCCCTCGTTAACATGCTGGGTGCCGATGTATAGGTCGTTGACGGTGCGGGTGAGCGTACGGGTGAGAGAGACGGCTACGATGACCGACGTTAGGACAGTTATCAAGAAAGTCGCGACGAGGGCGTAGCTGCCATAGAGGGCGAATTGATTTAGCGGGTCGGCCTGCGCCGCGAATATCATTCGCACGATCGCCGAGAGTCTGGTCTGAAGCAGCAAGACCGCGTGGATGATGCGATTCGATTCCCACTCCAGCACCGACGCCTCAATTGGCCAGACGACCTTCCAATCGAAAGGGTGGACCGGGGGAGGAATGCTGCCGACCAGTTGGGGTTGACTGCTTCCCTCAGCCTTCTCGATTCGCGACAGGAAACTCCGGCCGGAGCCTGCTGTTGGGTCCTCGACCTCGATCGCCAACATTCCCAGGCCTGGAAGCATTCGGCGCATGTACTCAGGCGAGAGTGGAAACGTGAGGAGTACCGAATCACCGCTTTCGGGGTCCGTTTGCAGCGCCGTGAGTAGGCTTTGGGCGTCGCGGCGAACTGCTCCTACGTGGGTCGCGAGTTTGTCTGGAATAGCTAGTCGCTCGATGCCTTCGGGTGCGGAGTAATCGGAGCCGCCGATATTGGCGCGGCCTTCCAAAGATGGAAACCGCGTTTGCGCGGCCGTCACGAATTTCTCTAGGATGTCAGCTCGTTGCACTGCCGGGCCGGCCCGAAGTTGCCAGAGCAGAGAATCGGCCGTCGCATTCAGGCGCTCAGAGCGCAACCCGACCTGGGTCGTGACCATGTAAGCCGCGAGCGGCCCGAAAAGTAGGGCGGTGCCCCAGACGACCATGAACCCGCCGAGCACTAAAGGCAGCGCTCCGACGAAGAAAAACACGGCGACCATGCGATGCCGGCCGCGCCATAAGAACTGGCGAGTTGTCCACTGGATGCCGAGGATTACCCAGCGCATCAGCACGAGTCCACCGAGGATGTAGATAAATCCCTGGAGCAACTGGCGCAGCGAGAGAACGAACTGGACGGACGACT
Organism: Bryobacterales bacterium; assembly: GCA_965205595.1. Classification (GTDB taxonomy): domain Bacteria; phylum Acidobacteriota; class Terriglobia; order Bryobacterales; family UBA6623; genus CATQHP01. The sequence goes on from CBDBHI010000015.1 coordinate 90,022, forward strand.
CCAGCGGCCACAGGCCGAGATAAAGGGCCACGAGGACAAAGAGCGCGATGTCGCTCTTTCCTAGTTTTTGCCGGAGAGCTGGCACGGGAGCTTCTATTCTAGGACCCGGTAGGCAGCTAAGCCGCGCCCAGGTAGGCGAAGCGAATTACGAATACGAGCGCCAGGATGTGGACTAGCCAGGGGGTCTGGAGTGCTTTGCCCTTGGCGATCTCTAATGCGTCGTAGGCGATAAAGCCGAGTGCTAGTCCGTTGGCGATGCTGAATGTCAGCGGAATCGCGACCATTGTTAGGAAGGAGGGCAGCGCGACCGAAACGTCGTCCCAGTCGATTTCTTTGATCGATGAAATCATCAGAGCGCCGACTATGATCAGGGCCGGGGCCGTGGCCGTTGGCGGCAGCGCACCGAGGAATGGCGCCACGAACAAGGCGACGACGAATAGTAGCCCGGTGACGACGGCTGCTAGTCCGGAGCGCCCGCCCGCCGCGACCCCGGCGGCGCTCTCGATGTAGCTAACAACGGTGGATGTGCCGCTTAGCGAACCGACCATGGTGGCGGCGGCGTCAACGGTGAGGATTCGCTCGACTCGCGGGATTCGGTTGTCGTCGTCGAACAGGTTTGCTTTCTTGCAGACACCGATTACGGTACCTATGGTGTCGAAGAGGTCGACGAAGAGGAATACGAAGACGACCTCTAGTAGGCCAATTTCTAGCGCCGCTTGGATGTCGAGTTCGAACACGGCCGCGGTGGCTTGCTGGGGTCTAAAAGTGCCAGGTGTCCACTCGGCCACTCCGAGCAGGAACGCTGCCGCTGCCGTGCCCAAAATCCCTATCAGCATCGCGGCTCGCACGCCGCGGCCCATCATTACGGCCACGGCTAGAACGCCGAGCAGCGCTAGCAATGCGGTCGAAGATGAGAGATCGCCAAGGCTTACAAGCGTTGCCTCGTTTGCAACGACGACACCGGCGTTACGCAAACCGATTAGCGCGATGAACAGGCCGATTCCGGCGGCTGTCGCGCCGTGTAATGCCGGGGGTAGCGCCTCAAGCAGCTTCTGTCGCAGACCCACGAGTGTTATCGCGAGAAAAATCACTCCTGAAATAAAGACGGCGCCGAGCGCGGTACGCCAGGGGATTCCCATTCCCAGAACGACGCTGTAGGTGAAGTAGGCGTTGATGCCCATGCCGGGAGCCAGTGCGATCGGATAGCCGGCATAGAGGCCCATGAAGATGCTGCCGAATGCGGCGGCGAAACATGTCGCGGCCGTGACCGCGGCGACCGGCATGCCTGCTTCGCCCAAGATCGCCGGATTGACGAAGATGATGTACGACATGGTTAGAAATGTCGTGGCGCCCGCGACGACTTCTCGGGGGACGCTGGTGTCTAACTCTTCGAGCCGGAAGTAATTTTCGATGCGGCGGCGCATTGTGGGAGCGCTAGGTTAGCACGCTGGATGTGCGGTCGAGAGCGGGCGCCCAGGCGAATTGTGTGGCGAATCGCCTGATACCATGACCGGCATGAAGCGGTTGTCGCTGATTTTTATCTCGGTCTCAATGGTGTCGTGGGCGGCTGACAACTGGCCGCAGTGGCGGGGTCCGAATCTCAATGGGACTAGCGATGCCAGTGGCCTCGCGCTGACCTGGAGCACGACCGATAACGTCGTTTGGCGGACTCGCTTGCCGAGCTGGGCAGCGGCGACTCCGATCATCTGGGGAGACACTGTTTTTGTGACTTCGGCGCAGGAAGGCTCCAGCCTCAATCGGCCGAATGCGCGGCTGTTTGCCGGCGGGGACGATGCGCGTGATCGGCTTTTTCTGATCGCTCTGAATCGCAAGACCGGCGCCATCCGCTGGCAGCAGTCGATCGGGCGTGGCAACCGGATAGGGAACAAGCAGAATATGGCTTCGCCCTCGCCGGTAACTGACGGTGAACACGTATGGGTTGTCAACGGAAACGGCGAACTTCGCAGCTTCGACTTTGCCGGGCGCGAAATCTGGCAGCGGAATCTTCAAGAGGACTATGGCGAGTTCGGAGTTCAATTCGGGTACGCGTCGTCACCCGTGCTTCACGACGGCGTGCTCTATCTCCAGAATCTTCAAGGGTTCCATACCGATGACCCGTCGTACCTGCTAGCTATCGATGGCGAGACCGGCAAGACGACTTGGAAGGTGGATCGGCCGACCGACGCCTTGCACGAATCGCCCGATTCTTATTCAACGGCAAGCCTGGCCGAGGTCGACGGTGAGCAGCAATTGATAGTTTCCGGTGGCAACTATGTTACGGGTCACGATTTAGCGACGGGCAAGGAGCTGTGGCGGGGCGGCGGGCTCAATCCCAACGACGACACGAATTATCGAACCATTGCGTCGTCACTCGTTGTCGGCGATGTTGTCTTAGTGCCTTCACGAAGACGCCCATTTATCGCATTCCGGACTGACGGCAAAGGCGACGTCACCGAGTCGAAGAAGCTATGGTCAACTGACTACGGCCCGGATGTTCCGACACCGACTAGCGACGGCGAACGGCTGTACATTGTCGACGACAAGGGCATTGCGCTGAGCTTAAAGGTGAGCGACGGCAGTACAGTGTGGGATCGCTCGCGGATGGAACCGGGAACTTACAGCGCCTCACCGCTGCTGGCCGATGGGAAGATCTACGCCACTAGCGAAGACGGCACGACGACGGTGTTGAAAGCGGGCGACACTTTCGAAATACTCGCCGTGAATCGACTCGACGACTACACGCTGGCCTCCCCCGCGGCTGTCGGCAATCAATTGTTTATTCGCACGGCTGAATATCTTTACTGCATTGCGAAGCAGTGAATAAAACTTGCGGCGCCCGAATCTATAGTTCGGGAATCGGGTCGTCCGCCGCGATGTCGTTTGTTTCCCAGTTTGCTTGGCCGTTCTCCCAAAGTAGAATACGAGCTTCGCTGCCGGCGGCCGGTTTTGCGCTTGGCGGCGGCAGCATGGCGCGGTGTTCATCTAGTACCGCTAGATGCTCGGGATCGTCGACTAAATTCACCCACTCGTTTGGGTCGTTGACCATGTCGTAGAGTTCTTCGCTGCCGTCGGCGTAGTGGACGTAGCGCCAATTTTCGGTTCGAATGCCGTGGTTGTCGTGGTTATGCGTCGTCATGGCGGGCCACGGCCGAGGCGCATTCGGGTCGTTGAGTTGCGGCACCAGGCTGTGTCCCTCAAGGCCGGGTTGCGGCGGTAGGCCGGCCAATTCCCCTAGGGTCGGGTACATGTCGAGCAACTCGGCTGGGCTGGTGACTTTTTGTCCCTCGCCCACGCCGGGTCCGGCAAAAATTAATGGGACTCGAGTCGAACGGTCCCAGAGAGTGTTCTTGCCGGTGATCAGCTTTTCGCCTAGATGCCAGCCGTGGTCGGACCATAGAACGACGATCGTGTTGTCAGCGTGTCCGCTGGTCTCGAGCGCATCAAGCACGCGGCCGACCTGGCTATCGACGAAACTAATTGACGCTAGGTATGAGCGCACAAGGTTCTTCCACTGGTTTGCCTCTTCTAGAAACTTGAGCCGAGGCTCGGGGAGAATCCAGTGCATGTACCAAGAGAAGCGCGGTGTGTCGTCACGGTCGTCGCGCCGCATGGGGGGCAGTTGGAGAGTTTCCTCCGGATACATGTCGTACCACTTTTGAGTTACGTAGCAAGGTACGTGGGGCAGGAAGAACCCGACCGATAAATAAAATGGCTTGTCGATGTCGCCCTTAAGCGGGCCCTCTAACTGCTCGACTGCCCAGCTCGCTACCTGCCAGTCGCCTTTTTCTTCGTCCTCGTGCGGGAACGTGCCCCAGTCCATTAGCGGATGATTTTGCGGCGTGTTGACCAGCTTCTCCTCAGGGCGAGCGCCGACACCGGCGGGCGGCCCGAGCGATTGGAACTCATTGTCGGTTTCGGCGCGGCCGTAGCGGCCGTGATAGATCTTTCCGGTGGAGTGTGTGCTGTAGCCGTGGCTTTCAAAATACTGCGGCATGGTCACGAGGTCGGCGAGCTCCTCGACTTCTCGGAACCAAGGCCTTAGCCCGTACACACCAGTTGTTGACGGCCGGCGACCCGTCATCAGACTCGTACGTGATGGATTACAGAGCGGCGCTTGGGTATGGGCATTGAGGAACGTCGTACCTCGCGCGGCCAGGCGATCCATTGCGGGGGTTTGGATCTGCGGGTGTCCGTCGAGCGGGCCTACCCAGTCGTTGAGGTCGTCGATGGCGATGAATAGAATGTTTGGCTTGGCTGGGGGTGGCACCGGTTCAGTGCCGCAATTGGCTAGGAGCAGGCCTGGGAGAAAGAGAGATAGCTTGCTGAGATTTCGCATCTTTATGAACCTCGAATCGTGGACTAACGTATCACAGCGGCGCTAGTCCGCATTTCTCACCAGCTGGCGGCGGAAGCACGCGATAGGTGCACCACTACTTCGTTGCGCTTGCAACGTGGTGAAAAGCGCGCGCTAGGGTTCGAGGATCGTTGGACTACGATGGAAATTGCGCGATGGCGGAGGCTGCTAAGAAGTTCGAGGAATTGCTGGAGATCATGCGAACGTTGCGTGCCCCCGGCGGCTGTCCGTGGGATCGCGAGCAGACCCTGCAGTCTTTGCGGCGCTACCTGATCGAAGAGACCTACGAGGTGCTCGATGCCCTCGAACGGGGCAACTGGAACGACCTTGCCGAGGAGCTAGGCGACCTCCAACTTCAGATCGTTTTCCAGTCGCGGATTGCGGCGGATGAGGGCTTGTTCGACATCTCCGACGTTCTCGATCACATCAACACGAAGCTTATCCGGCGGCATCCACATGTGTTCGAGAAAGAGTCGATCGAAACTGCCGACGGCGTCGTAACACGCTGGGAAGAGATCAAAGCGCGGGAAAAGGGCCCAGCACCCGACGCGCGCCTTCTCGATGCCGTGCCTAGGCATCAGCCGGCGGTACTCGAAGCCTACGAGGTCGGCAAGAAGGCGGCCAAGGTTGGGTTCGAGTGGGAGAAGTTTGAAGACCTCGGCGAAAAGCTTGTCGAAGAGCTCAACGAGGTTGTGGCCGCAAAACAGAGCGGTGATCGGCGGCAGCTTGAAGACGAAGTGGGCGACTTGCTTTTCATGGCGGTGAATGTCGCTCGATATCTCGATGTCCACCCCGAGACTGCACTCAAGCGCACGAACGCGAAGTTCCGCACGCGATTCGGTTACGTCGAGAAGGAGCTTGGCAAACAGGGGCGGACGTTTGAGCAATCTTCGCTCAACGAAATGGAAGCGCTATGGCAGCGGGCAAAGCAGATCTAAGCGGACTCGAGATCCGCGTGCTAACGACTCTCGACGAGTTTGATCAAACCCTCGATCTACAGAAGAGAATTTGGGGTTTCGATGAAAGTGATGTCGTCGCCCCTCGCTTGTTTAGCATTTACAGGCATGTTGGCGGTTCCGTTCTCGGAGCGTTCTTCGGTGAAGAGATGGTGGGGTATACGTTGGCCTTTGCGGGCTTCAAGAGCGACCACAGCGTTTACTGGCATAGTCATATGGCCGGCGTTGTCCCCGAGTTGCAAGGTCGCGGCATTGGACGTCGGCTGAAGTTGCGGCAGCGCGCCGAGGCCCTTGCTGCCGGTATCAACTTGATCGAATGGACCTTCGATCCGCTACAGATGCGCAACGCCTTTTTCAACATCGAACGGCTAGGAGTCGTCGTGCGTGAATACATCCCAAATCTCTACGGGGTGACATCGAGCAAACTTCATGGTTCGCTGCCGACCGACCGCCTGGTTGCGAGTTGGCACCTTGAAAGTGCCCGCGTGTTGGCACGAATCGATGGCATCGGGAGAGAAGGCGACAGCACCAGCCGCACGATCAATATTCCAGAAGACGCCGGCGCGCTAGCGCTCGATGAGCGACTAGGCGTGCAAGCTGCGGTGCGCTCGGAGTTCGAGTCGGCGTTTGCGGATGGCCTCGAAGTCAGCGGATTTGAGGTGAGCTCGAGCGGCGGACGTTACCTGCTGACCCGGCGTGTAATGTAGAGGTTGATGTCCCCTCAAGAGATCGAGCACGCGGTCACCGAGATACGCGACCGCGTACGCGAGCGGCATCAAAAAACCGTCGGGGAGATCGACGGATTTGAGTTGCCATCGCTCGATCCGCTGGGACGAGCCCGCGACGCCGCCGAGGGAAAAGCCGCTTCGATCGGCCGAGTCAACCCGCGTAGCGGCGGATTAGTCAACACTTCCATTCAGTTCGTCAAGCGCGTCATCGCCCGGTCGTTCAACTGGTTGGTCCGCGATCAAATCGACTACAATCGCGCGGTCGTCACTTACATGGAGTGCGTGATCGAGACCCTCGTTGAACAGAACCACAACATAGTGAGGGTCGCTCAAGGGCTGGTCGAGACTCGCAACAACGTGTCAAGCGAATTCGCCGAACTCAGCGAGATCCAACACGATATTTTGAAACACTGGCAGACCTGGCGCCCAGACTACGAAGAGCGCGTAGCCAATAACGAAATCAAGTTCTTACACTTGGTCCGCGAGGTCGAGGGCGCGGCGCGCCAACGCGAGGAGGCCGTTAGCGCCCGCGCGGCGGAGATGCACGAGCAGTACTCCGCGCTGCTCTCTAGTACGGCCGATACGTTGCAGCAGAAGTTTTGGGAGGACATGGAGAAGCGACGGGAGGATCAGGAAAAGCTAATCCACACTGAATTGCGATTGATCCGGCTACGCAGCCGGGCAGAGCCTGCGCCGGTTGAGACCTCATCGGCAGCGGTAGTTCAAGGCGACGCCGCGCCGAGTCCACACTTCGATTACGTGCGTTTTGAGGAACGGTTCAGAGGCTCTGAAGAGTATGTCGCCGAGAACCAGCAGCGTTATTTGAAGATCTGTGGCGGTCATGCGCCGGTTGTCGATTTAGGATGTGGGCGCGGCGAGCTGCTTGGGTTGTTCCAAGCCGGGGGCGTCGAGTGCGCGGGCGTTGACGCTGATCCGGACGCCGTCGCGGCCTGCCTTGAGAAAGGCCTTGAGGTTGAAGTTGGAGATCTGTTCGGGTATTTGAGTCGGCGAGAGAACGGCAGTTTGGGCGCGATTCTATCGGCGCACGTAGTCGAGCACTTGCCGCCGTTTCGACTCCCGGAGCTTATCGAACTGGCTGCTCGCAAGCTCAAGCCCGGCGGAATTCTAGCGCTCGAAACACCGAACCCTGGATGCCTGGCGATCTTCGCTGGAGATTTTTACCTGGATCCGACCCACCAGCGGCCGGTGCCGTCGAAGCAGCTGAGTTTTTACATGGAAGAAAGTGGTTTCGGTGGCATCGAGATACAAGAGCTGAATCCGGCGTACGAGCTGATTCCGGAACTTGCGACACTGCGAGAAAGCGCTTCGTCGGGACCATTCGTGGAGAAATTCTTCGGCGGGCTCGACTACGTAATCGTAGGGAAAAAACTGTGATCGAGTTCACCGGCGAGCGCGTGATCCCGGGACAGGTAGACCCGGATCTACTTAACGAACACCTGGGGCGCTACAGCTTTGCGGAAGTGCTCGTCACGGATAAGCAGGTGCTCGACGCGGGGTGCGGCGTGGGCTACGGGTCGGCTCGTCTGGCGGGGGTCGCGAAGAAGGTTTTTGCGCTCGACAATGCCGCCGAGGCGGTACAGAGCGGCAAATCGGATTACCCGAATGTCAGTTTCGTTCACGGTAACTGTGCCTGCCTTCCGTTCCCTGATGCTTCTCTTGACGCCGTCGTCGCATTCGAGGTGATTGAGCATTTGGAGAATTGGCAGGCGCTGATTAGTGAATCGGCGAGGGTACTAAGGCCCGCCGGCATTTTTCTGGTTTCCACTCCGAACCGCGTCTACTACGCGGACTCGCGAGAGGAGCCGAATCCGTTTCACGTCCACGAGTTCGACTACGACGAGTTCTGCACGGAACTCGCCAAAGAGTTTGCGCACCAGACGATATTTTTCGAGAATCACACGAACGCAATTACTTTTACCGCTGAGACTGTGGAAGGGGTTCGAACGCGCCTCGAAGCAAGCGCAGCGGAGCCGGCCGGCGCGCATTTTTTTCTGGCTGTATGCTCGCAATCGGCACTTTTCGGCTCGCCCGGTTTTGTGTATTTACCGCAGGGCGGAAACGTCTTGCGCGACCGCGAAGAGCACATCCAAAAGCTCGTATCGGAGCTCGCACAAAAGACGCAATGGCTCACAGAATCGACGGCCGAGCTGGAGAATCTGACACGAATTCATAGCGAAGATCAGCAGCAGGCGCAGAGCGCGATCGAAACGCTGGAAGCCGAGAACAAGCAGAAAACCAGCTGGGCGGAGGAGGTCAAGGCCGAGCTCGCCGCCCTCGAAACGGAGTACAAACGCCTAGTTGACGAACACGAAGAGCGCAAGGACTGGGCGCTGGAAGCTGACCGTGAGCGCCAACGAACTCTCGAGAACTACGCCAAGCTTGAAGTCGAAAAAGCGAGTGTTCACGAGGATCTCGAACGGGCCGTGAAGTTACTCGATGAGGCCGAGGCGCGTGTGATCGAGCGAACGGAGTGGGCAAGGCGGCTTGACACCGAAATCGCGAATTACAGACGGAAAATCGAGGCAATCCAAGCGGCGCCGGCTTATCGCTTCGCGCGCACTTTCGGATTAGCCCCGAAACTTTCGAATACGCCGAAGGAGTAGACCATGGCCGACTTCCCCGTTGGAGTGATTACTGACGAATTCTCTCAAGACTTTGAGTTGATTTTCCGCACGGCAGTGGAGCTTGAGGTGCCCGAACTCGAAGTGCGAACGATCTGGGACAAGAACATCGTCGACATGAATGACGATGAAATCGAGCGTGTGAGATCGATCGCCGATGAGCATGGCCGCCGAATCATCTCGGTTGCGTCGCCGGTCTATAAGTGCACTCTGCCAGGGGGCGGCGACATCGACGAGCGATTCGAGCAAGATGCCTTTCACGCGGCGCATTCGTTTGAAGACCAGCCACGGATTCTCTCGCGTGCGCTCGAGATCGCGAATCGGTTGGGTGCGCCATTCGTGCGGGTATTCAGCTTTTGGCGGACGGTCGGCCCTGCGAAGAATTTCAGTCGGATCATCGAGTTGTTGGCGGAGGGTGGCGAGCACGCGAAGGCGGCCGGTATCACGCTTGGTCTTGAGAATGAGCACGCTTGCAACTTCGCGACCGGTGCGGAGGCGGGTCGTGCGATTCGCGAACTCGACCCCGAGGCGTATGGGGTTGTCTGGGACCCGGCCAACGCTTATGTGGCCGGCGAGACGCCGTACCCGGATGGCTATTCGCATGTTCCGGCGGACCGGATTTGCCACGTCCACGCCAAAGACGGGGTGATGAACAGCGAGACTGACCGTATGGCCTGGGGTGACGTCGGGGCTGGGAACGTTCGTTGGGAAGATCAACTTGCGGCGCTTGTGGCGGACGGGTATGCGGGCTCGGTGAGCCTTGAGACGCACTGGGGTGGACCTGGTGGGGATAAGTTTGCTGGAAGTACGATTTGTGCGAAGAGCTTGAAGCGGTTGGTGGCTGCTGCTTAGACGCTGATTCTTTTCTTTGGCGCGATGGGTGCGTCCGCGGTTGGGGGTTCTTCGAGAATTCGTCAGCAGGACCAGGTTTAACTGGTTCAGTTCACCCTTCGCCAGCGTATTCCTTTACAGTCGGTGCGCCAGGACAAGCCTGGTGGATCTAGTTGAATGAAAGGAGTTGACTATGGGAATGGTTCGTTCACCCGTGTAGCCGACCCGGCGTTCGTGGGGGGTAACCGCCGCGGACGAAGCCCGAGAAGGCAAACACGTGAGCCGTAACGAAAGTGAATCGCAGATAGGCCTCGTTAAGGAAGTTGAGAGTGGCCAAGCCGCCGACTAGGGGGAAGCCTGCAACCAGCGGTGAAGCAGCGAACATCTGCAGCCGTTGGACTCTCCGGGTTAGATGCGGACAGCGCGCGTCGAAAGATCCAACGAGGAACCTTGTGCTGAGAGAGATACGGAGGCCCGCAGGGGCAAGTGAGCCGTTCGGAAACGAACGGTCCGCCACGCGGCGCAGGGAAAGCATAACCAGCGCAGGGGTCGGTGCGGGAGTCGGAGGGGCGCATAGTAGCGACGAAGCTCGGTCATGCGAGTGGAGCGAAGGGCCCCTGGCGCTTTCATGCTGACGGAGTCAGACAAGCATGCTGATTGCGACAGAAGGGAGAGCCGTTTATGTTCAAAAGATTCCACTTGCTAGCCCGCATTTCTCGCCACGTGGCGAGCGAAAGTGCGTGAGAGGTGCGTCGATACGAGGCGGGCGACGGTCGCCGCGCGGAGGCGTACTCGACAGTACGTCGAGCACTCGCGATCGAGCGCAACGAAGTAGTGGCGCACCTATCGCGCGCTTCCGCCGTCAGGTGGTGAGAAATGCGGGCTAGCCCGGCGATGCCAGAGAAATTCTCTCGTTTGAGACAGAAGCTGGGCCAAAAGGCCAAGCAGCAGCCGGAGTTTCGGTTCTACGCTTTGTACGACCGGATCTATCGGCGCGATGTGTTGGAAACGGCATGGCGACGGGTGCGCGCGAAAGCGGGCGGTCCCGGGCTCGACGGCGTAACGATCGACGAGTGACGATCACAGCGATCGAAGCGCAAGAGGGCGGTGTGCAGCGCTTGGTGGATGAACTCCACGAGGAACTGCGTACCAAGAGCTACCGACCGCAAGCGGTACGCCGTGTCTGGATACCGCAAGCGAACGGGAAGAAGCGCCCGCTGGGCATTCCGACCGTACGGGACCGAGTGGTGCAAATGGCCGCGCTGTTGATCCTGGAGCCGATCTTTGAAGCCGACTTTGAAGATTGCTCGTATGGATTTCGGCCGGGCCGCTCGGCGCAGCAAGCGCTGGAGGAGATTCGTGGACATATTCAAGCTGGATATCAAGCGGTATATGACGCGGATTTAGAAGGCTATTTTGACTCGATACTTCACGAGAAACTACTGGCGTGCGTGCGACACCGGATCGCGGATCGCAGTGTCGTGAAGCGGATACGGCTGTGGCTGGAAGCGCCGGTGGTGGAAGAGGGCGAGCGCGGAGAAGGGAAGGACCGAGGAGAACGCAGCAGGAAGGGAACGCCGCAGGGTGGAGTGCTTTCTCCGTTGTTGGCGAACCTGTACTTGCACGGGTTCGACAAGGTGTTTCTCAGACATCGGGCGAGTCCGGCGCGGGGAGGGAGCGCGAAACTGGTGCGATACGCCGCCGACTTCGTTGTGATGATGAAGGGGCGGGACGTAGCGCTGGAAGCGTTTATCGAAGAGAAGTTGGAAGTCTGGATGGGATTGAAGCTGAACCGGGAGAAGACCCGCGTGGTGGAACTGAGGGAAGCAGGAGCGAGCCTTGAGTTTTTGGGCTACCTGTTTCGATGGGACCGCGACCTGCTAGCCAGGGAGTGGGGGTATTGGAACAGGAGCCCGTCGGCGAAATCGGTCGGGCGTGAGCGGGAACGGCTGCGAAAGATGACGAGTGTGTCGCAATCGCATGTGCCGTTGGCGTTAGGGGCTGTGAAAAAACCTCGAATAGCTCTGCGGTCGCCCGAGGGTGCGACATGTCGCACCCCTACAGCGCTGATAACACGCAAGTTATTTGTAGGGGCGTAGCTTGCTACGCCCGATTCTCGAGTTAGGGGAGGTTTTTTCACAGCCCCTTGGTGATCGGGCGGCTAAACCGACAGATGAGAGGTTGGGCGAACTACTTTTCGAGGGGCTATCCGCGGGGTGCCTACTGGGAGCTGGACTGGTACCTGCGGTGGCGTTTCATGCGTCACTTGCGAGAGTTCCGCAACAAACTTTCTGGCAAAAGGTAGGCGCTCACGTTTTTCATCTGCTTACAAGTTGTGGCGTAGCCGGCCGGAGGGAGCCCGAAGGGCGACCGTAGGCTCGGCTACGCCGCGAGTTCGGCGGCGCGCGCCGCCGAAAGTTCCTCCTGCGCGGTCTCCATGTTGAAGTAGGCCCGTTCGGCCAGCTGCCAGCGTTCGTGCTGCTCGACCAGCAACGCGCCGACCAGCCGTTCGCACGAGGCCCGGTTCGGAAACACTCCCACCACCCGGGTGCGCTGCTTGATCGTCTTCATCAGCCGCTCGGCCATGTTCGTCGACGTCAATCGCTTGCGATGGCTCTCCGGGAATCCCAAGACCGTCAGGCAATCCTCCAGGCCCGCGCGCAGCATCGCGGCCACTTTCGGCCGCCGCCGCTCCCACTTCTCCGCCATCTCTTCGCCGATCCGCAGACAGCCTTGGCGGTCCGCCGCCGCGAATACCGCCGCCAAGTCACGCAGCACTTCGCGGTACTCGGTATGCGCCACTTTGCGCGCGATCTCGCGTTTGAAATGCACGCGGCAGCGCTGCCACCGCACCCCTTGGAAGTGTTTCTCCAGCGCCGCCCGGATCCCTGAGTGCGCGTCTGAAATGACCAGTTTGACGCCCGTCAGTCCGCGCTGCTTGAGCCCTTGCAATACCGACCCCCAGGTCTCGAGCGATTCGCTGTCGCCGTTACGCCAGTCGAGTATTTCCCGGCCGCCCTCAGCGTTGAAGCCGATCACCACCAACACCGCTTCGCTGCTGATCGAGCCTCCAGCACGAACTTTCTCATAACGGGCGTCGATCATCAGGTAGGGATACTCGCTCGTCAAGCGCCGCCCGCGCATCGCGTCCAGCTTCTCGTCAAGTTCCGCCGCGACGCGCGAAACCGTCATCGCTGAGATGTCGAGACCGCACATCTTCTCCAGAACCGTCTCGACGCGCCGCGTCGAGACGCCTTGGAAATACATCTCGCTGCAAGCCACCAGCAACGCTCGTTCGCTGCGTTGCCAGCGGGCGAACAGCGACGGGTGGTAGGGCTCGCAATCGCGCACTTGCGGTACGTCGAAATGCAGTTCGCCGTTGCGCGTCTTGAACGTCCGCGGCTTCTTGCCGTTGCGCCGTTCCGCGCCGGCTCTCGATTCGTTGGTAGGGCTGCGCCCCCAGATGCTGGTTGACTTCCGCCTGCATTGCTTGTTCGATCAGGGCTGCGAGCAGCTGCTTGACTCCTTCGTCTTGTTGGAACAGCTCTTGCGCCAGTTCCAGGATCTTGTCACTGTGGTCTTGGGTCATCGTTGTCGTCTCCTCTAGACGGGTTGTTTGGTTCTTCCCATCGTGAGCGCCGACCGATGACCCGGTCTACTCCGCGTCAAACATTTGCCAGAAGTATTGTTACAGAACCTTCATGCGACATCTGCGACGGCGGGGACAGCGCCGGTTTCGACCGCCGAAGGACGAGCCTTGGTATTCCTTTTTCCAACGCCAGGGGCTGCTGGAGCTGAACCGCTCGCACTAGTCTCGACCCGCGCATGCCCAAGGCGAGAGCTTGTGGAAGAGCCGGATGCGGGAAATCCGCACGTCCGGTTCGATGAGCGGGGGAGGTTACGCCCGCTTGCGGAACCCTCCCCTACTCTACCGGCTCCGATTTTGGACAGCGGAATCTAGTCTCCAGAAATTGCCGGCTTCACCGCTTTTTATTCAAGAACGGTCTATGGCATCAGTGAAATCGCGCTAAAACAGTTTCTTGGAATCGAGCAGTATGGTTACGGGGCCGTCATTTGTCAGAACGACACTCATCGTCGCCTGAAATTCCCCCGTGGCGACGCTAAGACCCTTGGCTCGCAGTAGCTCGACGTAATGTTGGTAGAGGCCGTCGGCTAACGCCGGAGAAGCAGCGGCATCGAAACTCGGTCGTCGTCCGCGTCGGACGTCGCCGTACAGCGTAAACTGCGACACCACGAGAACTTCCGCCGCTGCGTCTTCGACAGATCGGTTCATCTTCCCATCGGCGTCTGCGAGGATTCGTAGCCCGGCGGTCTTGTCCGCAAGATATGCCGCGTCGGCTTCTGTGTCGTCGCCCGCAACACCGAGCAGCACCACAAGTCCCGCGCCAATTGAGCCGATCGTTGCGCCGTCCACTGTGACACTCGCGCCGCTGACGCGTTGGATGACGGCACGCATCGGGGTTCTATCTCAATCTACCGGTCGAGCGACTTCGGCCAGCAATTCAAGTAGCGCGGCGGAAACTTTCACGGACGCCTGCTTCTCAACCTGATTTGTCCCGAGCCACGTCTCATAGCCGCCAAGCTCGTGATGATCGGGTGTTGGCAGGTACTTCTCGGCACCGTTCGCCAGTTCGATTGTGAACATCGGCTTCAGGGCGCTCTTCGCCTTGAGTTCCAATCCGATCTCCGCGAACGTTTCGAACGGTAGCGCGGCGATACCGATGTTACCGATACGAATGGCCTGTAACTTGACGTCCGTCGAATCAGGACCCTCCTGGAGACCGATTGCCCACTGCGCGTAGATGTGGGGCCGAGTGTAATCCGCCAAAGGAACGTTAGCTAGGAGTTTCTTGGATTGCTCGTAAACCTCGGGGCTCGGCTTTCGCAAGCTCAGTGTCAGTTCACGTTCCGCCATTGCCAGATCAGCTGTCGGCAGATGCTCGATCGAGCCATAAGATTTGGCCACGGCGTCGGCCACCTTGCCCGCGACGTTACGCACCTGCTCAAACGGCTCTCGCGTGGGGTTCGGCTTCGTGAAGTCGATGTTGTTGATGTTGCCACTCGTTCCGTTCGAGAGAATCCCGACGAAATTTTCTGTCGCGCCGAGTCGTTGGGAGATCGCGGCGGCAAACTCCCCAAAGTAGTCGGCCGAGACTTGGCCTGGCGGAATCGCCCCGACGTAGTGCAACGAGTAGTTCGCTAGGAGTGCTAGTGGTTGGCCGCTGCGCGTGCGAACTGAAACCACGCTAACCTCGGGGTCGGTCGGCCCGGCCGGCTCCACGAGGTCCGGGCTGCCGCGCGGCGGGTTCATGCGAACCCGGTCGGTTGTACTACCGAACGGGTCAGCAGGTATCGAGCCCGCCTTCATAAACCAGCGACGGTTAAAAACTTCATCGGGTACGTCGGTTGCGGCCCAGCCGATTTCGGCGGGCTGTAGTCGGGAATGAGCCTCGACGATCGAGTCGGCGATGCCCTGAATGAGTTGTTCTGAATAGAGCGCCTCGTTATCGACATGAGCGTTTGCCTCTGGCCCGCGCAGCCCGATGCCGGGCGCCGGTGGAGGAGCGGTGTGGGTATGTGTAGCCGAGATCAACATGCGATTCGTCGAAATGCTTGTTGCCGTGGCCGCGCGAGACTTGGCTTCATCGAGAACCGATCGCGGAATGTAGCAGTTATCCACAACGGCGATTGCAAGCTGCATCGAACCATCGTCGAGCACGAGCGCGCGCGAATGCAGCGGGTCGTGGGCGCTCTCCGCCGGCCTATAGCTGAACGAGCCGACCATCGGCAGCGGCCAAACCCGCGGAGTGACATCGATGGCGAATGCAGCCGCCCGAAAGGTCGGCTCGTCGCTCGACCCGCAGCCTAGACTCAACGCGAAAGCGAGAACCGTGCCAACCGCTAAAACTCTATTCACCACCCGCTCCCATCGTCAGTGGCCGAGGATTCTCAACACGCCCCGGCGGCCGCTGGTTTGCCCCCCGACGACCTCGGTCGCCTAGATCCTCGCGTGCCTGCTCCGCCAGAGCTTCGAGCCCAGCCACGATCGCTGGGTTTTCAGCGGCGAGGTTGTGTTCGGAAGAGATGTCTTCAGCCACATTGAAGAGCAAGCGTCGAGGCACGTCGCCCTTGTTGAAATGCGGGTGCCGGCCATACTCATCCAAGGCCACGAATAACTTCCAGGGACCGCTGCGGACCGCTTGAAGCTGATCGCGCATGTAGTAGTAAAAGACCTCGTGTGGCGACTCAGCGCCCGGTTCGCCCAAGATAATCGGGGCTATGTCTCGCCCGTCGATTAGCCGATCCGTGGGGACCTTCGCTCCCGCCCAATGAGCGAGCGTTGGGTAGAGATCCATCGTTGTGACCAGCTCCTCTGATATCGTGCCGGCGGGAATCTTTCCGGGCCACCACATAATTGTCGGTGACCGGAACGCCCCCTCTGCAGTGGTGTAGCCCCGCCCATGGAGCGGCTTATTGCTGCCACGCGTTGGTGAATCAACATCCTCGGCGAGAGGCGCGCCGTTGTCTGAAAGCCAGATCACGAACGTGTTCTCAGCAATCTTCAACTCAACTAATTTGTCGAGGATCTGCCCTGTCGACCAGTCGAGTTCCTCGATTGAGTCACCCCACGGACCGTTGCGGCTTTTCCCTCGAAACGCCTCACTCGCGAACGGAGCGCGTGTGCTGCCAGGCATCGCTTGCGGGAAATACAAAAAGAACGGCCCCTCGCGATTCGCTTCGATAAACTCGAGCGCGCGTTCGGTGTAGCGCTCAGTGAGCATGTTGCGGTCGACCGGAGCGTCGATTACAGTTTCGTTTTCGATGAGAGGAAGTGGAGGCCACTCGTCACGCCCGAAGCGGCCCCGCGTGCGTTCACCCAGAGCCTGGGTCATGTCGTCGCTGTAGGGGATTCCGAGGAACGAATCAAAGCCTTGGCGGGTCGGCAGAAACTCCGGCTGATCACCCAGGTGCCACTTGCCGATAATCGTGGTCGCGTAGCCACGAGTTTTAAGTAGTTCGGCAATCGTAATCTCGTAGGGATGCAGCCCATATGGCGAGATCGGCCGCAAGACGTGGTCGTCACGCGGATTGACATGCATTCCTACCCGCTGCGCATATGAACCGGTCATGATGCTGGCGCGGGATGGCGTACAGACCCCGGCCGTGACATAGAAGTGCGTAAACTTGCGGCCCTCGTGAACCATGCGATCGAGATGAGGCGTGCGATGCAGCGTCGAGCCAAACGGTGCGATGTCTCCGTAGCCCAGGTTGTCGCAGAAAATGATGACGAAGTTCGGTGGCTGAGCTGCGGCGACAAGGGAACACAAAAACACCAACAGCCCCAAAGAGCGGTAGGGACGCGAGATGTCGCGCCCGCAATTTCCGCACGCCCAGCAGCTCACGAGAAAACCTTTTCAATCACCGCCCCACCAAAATCCGTCAGCTTTTCGTGGCGCCCATTGTGCAAGTACCAAAGCCGGTTTTGATCCAACCCAAGCAAGTGCAGAATCGTCGCGTGAAAGTCGCGCATCGAGTAAGGATTCTCAGCCGCCCGCAGACCAAACTCATCCGTCGCCCCAATTGCCTGACCACCCTTGACGCCGCCGCCGGCGAACCACATCGTATAGCCGTGCGGATTGTGGTCGCGCCCGTTACCGGCTTCTGACGTCGGTAGACGCCCAAATTCCGCGCCCCAGATTACGAGAGTGTCGTTGAGCAGCCCGCGCTGCTTGAGGTCGGCGAGCAGGGCGGCGATTGGCTGATCTGAGTGGCCGGCCATTTTTTCGTGGTTCGCCTTAAGGTGCTTGTGTGCATCCCATTGCATGCTGATCGGTCCGCCACCGGAGTAGATCTGGATGAAGCGCACGCCCCGTTCGACCAAGCGCCGCGCTAACAACAGCCGCGTGCCAAACTCGCGAGTATGGTTTTGCTCAAGCCCATAGTCGCGCTTTGTGATTGCGCTTTCGGCGGAGAGGTCGACAGCTTCGGGCGCATGCGTCTGCATTCGAAAGGCAAGTTCGTACGACGCCACGCGCGCGGCCAATTCGCTATCGCGGTCCGCGCCATCGAGCTGATTTAGCTCTTGCAAGTAATCGAGCATCCGACGTTGCCGACTCGCGCTCATGCCCTCGGGCCGTTTGAGATCAAGAATCGGATTCGGTCCCGGGCGCAACAGAGTCCCTTGGTACACGGCGGGAAGAAAACCGGGACTCCAGCAAGATGTTCCACCTTCCGGCGTACCCTCCGGCTGCGGCATCACGACGTAGGCGGGCAGGTTGTCCGATTCAGACCCCAACCCGTACGTGACCCAGGCGCCGATACTCGGGTGCGTCGCGAAGAGTCGCCCGTTATGCACCTCGTACATCGCCGGCGCATGCACGACGCTGCGCGTGAAGAACGAACGGACGAAACAAATGTCGTCGACGTGGTTCGCGACATTGGGGAATAACTCGGAGACCGGCAGCCCGCTCTGGCCATACCGTTTGAACTTCCAGGGCGAGCCGAGAACGGGCGCCGAACCATCGGTAAACTGTCCACCCACTTTCCCAAAGCTTGCGGGCAGCGCCTGCCCCTCGAGCTCGCTGAGCATCGGCTTCGGATCGAACGTGTCCATCGCACTAGGCGCGCCGACGTTGAATATGAAAATCACTGACTTCGCGCGCGCCTCGAAATGCGGCTGTTTCGCCGCTAGTGGGTTTGGGCCCGTCTGCGCAATTCCGTCGCACTCGAGTAAGTGCTGCAGAGCAAGCGCGCCAAATCCGTTGGCGGCGCCGCGTAAGACGTCGCGCCGTGAGACTCGTAAATGCGTTTCGAAACTCATGCCGCGATCTTCTTACGGCCGATAGACAAACTCGTTGCGGTTGAGCATTGCTAGTGCGTAGTCGGAAAGTTGAGCTTCGTCACGCGCTAAAAACTGCTCAGCCATGCGGCGCTCTTCAGCACTCGGCTCGCGCGCGAGCGTCCATTGATACGAGTGCTCAACAAGACAGCGGATATCACTATCGCATTCGGTTTGGAGGCGGTCCGCGAACTGTTTCGATTCGCTTTGCATGAAGCGGCCGTTGATCATTGTGAGCGCCTGGAGAGCATGGGTCGAACTTGATCGCACGGCACAAGAAGTCATCGTGTCGGGCTGATCGAAATTTGTTAAAAATGGCAGTCTCACGGTTCGACGATTGAGCAGATACAGGCTACGGCGGCGGTGCTGGGATTCGTCGGGAGTGACGGGCCAGAGATTGTCGGGCTCGGCCTCGGTGAAAATTAGATCGTAAACTTCACGCTCGATTGGTAGCAGCACGGGCTTGCCACCGAGGCTGCGGTTTAATCTACCCGCGGCCACCAAAACGCTGTCGCGAATGACCTCGCCTTCGAGGCGTTTGCGGTTTGCGCGCCAGTAAAGTTTGTTGTCCGGATCGTGTTCTGATCCGACTGTTGTATCGGCGGCTTGGCGATAGGCGCTCGAGAGCACGATCATCCGATCGATCGATTTGATGCTCCAGTCGAGATCGATAAACCTTCGCGTAAGGAAGTCGAGCAACTCGGGGTGCGTGGGCAAACCTCCAAGCAACCCGAAGTTGTTGGGGTCGGCGACGAATCCAGCGCCCATGCGGAATTCCCAAATGCGGTTGACCATTACGCGCGCGGTTAGCGGATGTTCAGGCGACGTAAGCCACCGCGCTAGAGACGCCCGTCGGCCCTTCGGACTCTGTTCGGGATCGACGCCGAAGCGATCGAGCACGCTGAGGAACGCCGGGTCAACCGGTTCTTGCTTGTGCCGGTAGTCGCCTATCTTGAGGATGTGCGTGACCGGTGCTTCGTCGGCGTTCGATGAGGCGTACGCCCCGGCCGCCGGGTCCGGGCGCTCTAGCTCGATCGAGTGCATGCGCTCACGGAGCTTGCGACGAGTGGCTTTGACGTCGAAGGGGATCAACGCGACCGCCTCGTACCACATCGGTTTGATCTGCCCCTGTGCCTCTTTGGCTAGGCGTTCTTGTTCGGCGTTGCGTTGTTCTTTGGGAACACGGAGCGCCGCTTGAAAGTGCGCCGCAAGATTGGCTTTCTTTAAAGCCTGCGCTTTCGCGCGGTACGGGTCCTCGATGGCCTTGAGTTGCTTTTTGATCGGAGCGAGGCGCTGCTCGTGGGCTTCGACCGCTGCCTCGTAGGCCAATAGCTCGTCGACGGAAGCGGTGTTGAGGTCTGCCAACTCAGTCGCGGCGAAGAATGACTGCAGCCGATAGTAGTCGGCCTGCGCGATCGGATCAAACTTGTGGTCGTGGCAGCGGGCGCACTGTACGGTCAACCCCAAAAACACCTGGCCAACCCCGGCTGCCATTTCGGTGAGAACCTCTTGGCGGGCCTCTTCTTTGTCCTGATTGCCCCCGACAATGTGGCGAGGGCCCGCTCCGTTGAAGCCGGTGGCAATGAGGGCATCGGTCTCGTAAGGGAACAACTCATCGCCGGCGAGTTGCTCCTGGACGAAACGGTCGTAGGGCTTGTCCGCATTAAATGAGCGAACGACGTAATCGCGATAGCGCCACCCGTGCTCGCGATAGCCGTCGCGCTCGAAGCCGTCGGTGTCGGCATAGCGGACCACGTCGAGCCACTTGAGCGCCCAGCGCTCGCCGTAGTGAGGCGAGGCCAACAGGCGCTCAACTAGGTTTTCATAGGCTCTGGGCGCCGCGTCATTGAGGAACTCCGCGGCTTCTTCGGGCGTCGGCGGCAGACCAATTAAGTCTAGGTAGACCCGCCGCAGCAGGCGCTGTTTCGATGCGTCGGGTGAAGGCTCCAGCTCGGCCTTTTGGAGCTCGTCGAGGATGAACGAGTCAATTGGAGTACGTACCCAATCCGAACTTGTCTGAGGAGCTTCAGGGTGGCCGACCGGCTGGAATGCCCAGAAGTTGCGGCCCGACTCCATGCGCTTGTCCCAGTCGGCCGTGTCGTTGCCTGGGAGCGCCGCCGCAACCAGAAGCAGGGCCGCAAGTAGTGCTAAATTTCGCACTATAAACACGGTCACATTATGGCACTTGGCAGATTCACGCCGCGTCAAATTCGGGCGCGATCTGTCTGTATGCATTCGACGCCGGCTGACGGCGCGTATATCCGCGATGTACGAACCCCGCGCTTCTTGCACTCGTACTTTGACTTCATCGGGCGGGTGCAGAGTCGATCGATGTCTAGAACCTGAAGAAAGCGCGGACTTCCGTCCGCGCCTCGGATTCCGTTGGTTTGATTTTTTTGCGTGTTATGGTTTGGCAGCACTTTGGCTAAACACCATCAGCCCCCGCGCCCTGGTAGCGGGCCTTGGGCTTACTTTCTAACATTCGCCTGTTACGGCGCGCGGCAGCACGGATCGGCGAAGGGTTCAGTCGACCGGCGGCATAACGTTGTTGGGGCTCCGATGTTGCCGGTCGATGCTGGGCGTGTCGGCTTTGAACGACAGGAAATGAAATATCCGCCCGCGCGCCTGAACAATAGGGCGCGCACCGTCGCACTTCAGGCGATTCGGGATGTTTGTGGCTTTCGAGACTGGGTTTTGCACGCGGCTCACGTCCGTAGCAATCACGTTCATTTGGTGGTCGCCGCTCCGGTTGGGCCATCCGCGTTGCTGCAAAAGTTCAAGACCCGGATTAGCCGGGCACTCAATGTCGAATTCGGAAAACAACGATGGTGGTCACGGCACGGCAGCACTGTGCCGCTTTGGGATCCAAGGCGGGTCGACGACGCCGTGGCTTATACCTGGGAACAAGGTGAGCCCATGGCGAGATACATAAATCCTCGGCGCTGGGTTGAGTAGTTCCGGCAATCGAAGCAGAGGCGTGGACGGAAGTCCACGCTTTCTTACGGACGGATTTGGAATCGGGCGGTGCTACAATTCTGAGTCGCGAGCGCCTGGACGCCGCGTTTGGATCAGCACTATCGTCGAGGGGAGACAGGTTCGGTGAATACGAAAGCTTTGGTTTCAGAGCTCGTTGGCACGTTCACGCTAATTTTTATTGGAGCCGGAGCGGGTCAGCTTAGCAATAGCCTGGTTGCCGTTGCTTTTGCGCACGGCATGGTCGTGCTTGCCTTCGCGTTTTCCTACGGCCATATCTCAGGAACGCACATTAATCCGGCTGTAACGATCGGACTACTTGCGGGCGGCAAGATCAAGGCCGGCGACGCGGTTGGCTACATCATTTGTCAGCTCATCGGCGGTATTTTAGGAGCCTCGGCATTGGTGTTCGTCGCCGGCGAGCGAGCCACCCACCTTGGGGCGACCGTGCCGGCGGATGGTGTCGGCGTCGCGCAAGCATTCGCGCTTGAGGTAATCCTCACCTTCCTGCTTGTCAATACGATTTATCACACCGCGGTTAGCGGCAAGGCGGGCAACCTTGCCCCGATCGCGATCGGTCTCACGCTGGTGTTCTGTATATTGATGGGCGGCCCTCTCACCGGCGCGTCCCTGAACCCAGCCCGTTCGCTCGGTCCCGCTCTGTTTAGCGACGCGCCGAATGCGTTGTCTTCGCTCTGGATCTACTTCGTCGCCTGCCCGCTGGGTGCGGTCTTGGCGGCGTTTCTTTACAAATTTTTGTGGGACGAAGAATAGAGAAGCGGCGTTCAGTCCAGAACGCGCACCAGTTCGATGGCTCCACCCGTCGCTACTTTGTCGCGAACCTCGGCGCTTAGCAGCGACTGGAACCTCCATGGGCCGCTGTGATTCGGCGAGGCCTGCTCCAAGCGGCTGCGGAGAGCGGCGACTCGCTGCGGATCGGTCAGGAACTCCGTCGCCATCAAAGTTGCCTGTGTGTTCAGTCCGCTGATGAGCAAAATCTGATGTTGGCCATCGGTGCCGGGAAGCATCGAAACGAGCGCATACTCGACCGTCGGATCGATGTCACTGCCGGCGTAGTTGATTTGGTAGAAGGCCTGCTCGTCAGCCGCCGGCTCGGTGTTGACTATCCTGCGCTGTTGGGCGCCGTCGGTGGCTTCTAGCCGCAACGGGTACTTCGACAACAGCGGATCCATCCATTGGTTCTGCTCGTTGTGTCCGAGCAGAATTAGGTTTTCGCGGCGGAACTCATCCCAAGTTAATAGGCGACTTAGCATCGCTCGTGCCTGCAATCCGCCGCCTGCGAACAGGTTGGCTAGGTGGACCGCGGCGAGTGATTCTCCGCCTTTCGTTTGAGTAACGCTGGGCGAGATATATAGGTGTCCACCCGCCGGTAGCTCGAAGAACTGTCGGAATTGCTCTTCGATTTCGCCATCGATCTCCGAGCGCGGCGGTTGGCTGTCTGACGGTACTGGGGTTTCAAAGTACTTCAAAATTCCCGTAGCCGGGCTGCTAAAAACGATCATCGGCCCTTGCTCAGCGGCAAACCACGGTCCCCAAAACTCCCTGACGTCTGGGTTGACTTCGGAACCAGCCAGCGCCGCCTCGTTCGTCGACGGGCTGGTCGAGCGGCCGATCCAAAACGACAGCACCGCAGCCACGGCAATGGCGCCGGCCGCCGCGAAGAGTCCGATATTCGGCCGAGCGGGGTCAGGGACCGGCATGTTTAGCGGGACGGGCGGATCCAATGTGAGCTGTGATCGCGCGCCGTCAGCACGAGTGTTTGGCCTAAAGACCGGGACGTAGTGCCCAAGCGGCACTTCGATCTGGATTGGGGCGTTTCGCCCTTCGGAGTTGTAGTACTCTCCCAGTTTTTGTCGCAGCGAGTGAGCTTGGCGCCGGACGACCGAATCGTCGCTCTGGTCGTAGTCCGGGCCACGCTCGAAGACCTCGACTCCGATCAAATACTCATTGATGTTGGACTCCTGACCCGACAGGGTGAGATCGGTGATGAAGCGAAGAAAGCGCTGCAGCCGAAGTGATCGGCGGAATGCCTCGCCGGCGAGAACCCTTTCCATCGCGGTCCGAATTTCTACATCGGAGAATTTGCGGGCACCGCCATGTGGAACGTTGCTGTGCTGTGGCAGGGTTTCCATCTGCTGTGTGGCCGCCATCATTGTACCCGAAGCGCAGTGGGAAGCCTCTTCATGTGGCGAGAAATGCGGGCTAAACCTCCGGGCAGATGGGATCTCTGCAAGGCAACCTCGAGAATTCCGACTTTGGAATTCCGGCCGGCCGGGCCGACGACGAGTTTCTGGGGCCCGCTTCTATGTGAGATCCCGAATACTAGGCGACCGCACGAATCATTGATGCGGATTTCCGTTTCGACCGACGGTTACGAACAGTGCCGAACACTTGCCGAATGCTTGTCTATTTGTTTTCAACCGCTTACTATATGGTGGGGCATGAGAATCTCGTATAGCCTGATAGCTTTGGTGGCATTCGCCAGCGGAGTCTCCGCTGAAACGCAGACGTCGGCCGTTATCAACCAGTACTGTATTGCGTGTCACAGTTCGAGCGCAAAAGTCGCGGACCTCGCGCTTGATGTTCTCGACCCTCAGAAGCTTGGATCGCAGTCGGAAATCTGGGAATCAGTCGTCACCAAATTGACGCATCGGCACATGCCGCCGATCGGCATGCCTCGTCCGGACGAAGGGACGTACGACAAGGTCGTTGCCGAGTTGACCGCCGCTCTCGACAGACAAGCCGCCGATAACCCGAGTCCCGGGCGCACCGCCACATTTCGGCGACTCAACCGCGCCGAGTACCGTAACGCCATCCGCGATTTGCTTGACGTCGGCGTCGACGTTTCGACGATGCTTCCCCGTGACGAGAGCAGCCTCGGATTCGACAACATAACCGTTGGGGAGTTGTCGCCAACACTGTTGGAGCGATATCTATCGGCCGCTCGCAAAATTAGCCGCCTGGCAATTGGTAGCCCGGTATCTTCTCCCGGCGGCGAGATGGTTGTGTTGCCCGCTGACCTGACGCAAGAAGGGCACTTCCGCGACTTGCCGTTCGGCACGCGCGGAGGCACTGCCGGCACACACACATTTCCACGCGACGCGGAGTATGAGGTTCTGATCACCCTGTCGCGTGACCGCGATGAGCAAGTTGAGGGACTCCTCGGCCGACACGAATTAGACCTGCTGCTGGATGGGAAACAAATCAAACGCTTCACCGTTGACAAGCCGGACTCCCGAGACCATACCAACGCGGACAAACACCTGCATGTACGTGTCCCTGTCACGGCTGGTCCCCACGAAGTCGGAGTGACGTTCGTTAGGAAGAACTCCGCGCTGATTGAAACGCAACGCCAGCCGTACATGGCCCGCTTCAATATGGACCGCCATCCGCGCACGCAGCCGGCAATCTATTCCGTTTCGGTCGTGGGGCCGTACAACGCTACTGGACCAGGTGACACGCCGAGCCGCCGCCGGATCTTTACGTGCAGTCCGAGCGCCGCAAGCGAAGAAGACGCCTGCGCGAAGAAAATCTTGGCAGAGCTGCTTCGCCGCGCTTATCGCCGACCGGTGACTCACTCTGACATTGAGAGGCCGTTTTTTTTCTACAAAAAAGGTCGCGCCGCGGACGGTTTTGAAAATGGAATTGAGATGGCGTTACGCGCGCTGCTCGTTAGCCCGCGCTTCCTGTTTCGCATCGAGCGGGACCCGTCGGGTGCAGCCAAGAATCAGGCATACAAAGTTTCGGACTTGGAACTGGCGTCGCGATTGTCGTTCTTCCTTTGGAGCAGTATTCCAGACGAAGAGCTTCTCTCGGCTGCTGAAAGCGGTGAGCTTCGCAAGCCGGCAGTTCTCGAAAAACAAGTGCGCCGGATGCTCGTTGATCGCCGCTCACAGGCGCTCGTCGACAACTTCGCGGCCCAGTGGCTCTACCTCCGCAACCTCGAATCAGTCAGCCCCGATCGCCGTCTATTCCCCGACTTTGACGACAACCTGCGGCAGGCCTTTCGGCGCGAGACCGAGATGCTGTTTGAAAGTATCGTGCGCGAAGACCGTAGCGTGGTCGACTTGCTTGCGGCCAACTACACGTTCGTCAACGAGCGCCTCGCGAAACATTACGGTATTCCGCACATTTACGGCGATCACTTCCGCCGTATCAAGTTGGGAGCCGACAGTCCCCGCGGTGGCCTGCTCGGCCAAGGCAGCATTTTGGCGGTGACCTCGTACGCCAATCGAACCTCGCCGGTGGTTCGTGGCAAGTGGGTGCTCACCAACATACTGGGGACGCCGCCCAATCCGCCCGCGCCCGATGTTCCGCCGCTCACCGAAAAGACTCCGAACGGCAAGAAACTGACGTTACGCGAGCGTATCTCACAGCACCGCGCCGACCCCGGTTGCGCGAGCTGCCACGACATCATGGATCCGGTCGGCTTTGCGCTGGAGAATTACGACGCCATCGGCCGTTGGCGAACCCAAGACGACGGTCTTCCGGTAGACCCTTCAGGCACTCTGCCCGACGGAACCAAGTTTTCGAGCGCCACGGAATTTCGCGCGGCGCTCGTTCGCCGGCCCGAACTGTTCGTTTCGACCGCTACCGAAAAACTACTCACCTACGCGCTCGGCCGCGGGCTGGAAGCGTACGACGCCCCAGCGATCCGCAAAATTGTACACGACGGAAATCAAGCAAATTACAACTTCTCGTCACTGATCTTAGGAATCACCAAAAGCACACCGTTTCAAATGAGGACCTCTCAATGATCATCACCAAAAAATCCCTACCTCGCCGCACGTTTCTGCGTGGAATGGGTACATCGCTGGCGCTACCGTTGCTCGACGCCATGGTTCCGGCAATGACGGCGCAAGCCAAAACGGCCGCTAAGCCCGTTGCACGCTTGGGATATGTTTACATCCCAATGGGCGCCAATATTTCAAAGTGGACGCCTGAGGGCGAAGCAGGCCCACTTGGCGAGTTATCGCCAAGTCTGAAGTCCCTGGAGTCATTTCGGGAACAGCTCACCGTAATCACGAATCTCGAGAATAAGAACGCCTACTCGGCGGGCAATCACGCGACTTCAAATTCCGGATTTTTGAGCGCCGCGAAGGCGAAGATGACCGAGGGAGCTGACTACGAATTGGCCACCACGGTGGACCAGATCGCTGCCCAACGCGTCGGCGGCGAATCAGCACTGCCGTCGCTTGAACTGTCGATGGATCTTCTCACCACGGTTGGCGATTGCGACAACGGCTTTGCTTGCGTCTACCAGAACAATCTTTCGTGGTCATCGCCGACTTCGCCCCTACCTTCCATAGCGCATCCGCGGGTCGCGTTTGAGCGCCTCTTCGGCGAAGGCGGCACGGCGGCGGAGCGCCGCGCGGAGATTCGCAAGGACGCCGGCATTCTCGATTGGGTCACCGACGATTTAGCGCGTCTCAAGAATGAACTCGGCGCGTCCGACCGCCACAAAGTGTCCGACTACCTTGACTCAGTTCGCGAAGTTGAGCGCCGCATCCAAAAGGCCGAGCAAAAGACAGAAGATTCCGCGCTGCCTGATCTCGATCGCCCGGTCGGAGTCCCGGCAGTTTACGCCGATCACGCCCGCCTGATGTTCGACCTACAGGCGCTGGCGCTGCAGGGAGATATCACGCGCATCATCACGTTCCAGTTAGCGCGCGAAACGAGCAACCGCACCTACCCCGAGATTGGGGCGCCCGATCCGCACCATCCAACCTCACACCATTCGAACGATCCGCTCAAACTTGAGAAGCTCGCGAAAATTAACGCGTTTCACGTTTCGTTGTTCGCTTACTACTTGGACAAACTGCGCTCGACGCCGGACGGCGACGGCTCATTGCTCGACCATTCGATCATGGTCTGCGGCAGCGGTATGGGCAATCCCGACGTGCACGATCATCTGAATCTGCCCATGCTCGTGGCCGGCGGAGGTTCAGGTCAGCTTGCCGGCGGCCGGCATATCAAGTACGCGGAGCCCGAGCCCCTGGCGAACCTGCACCTGACATTGCTTGACAAGGTCGGAGTGCGCCTCGATTCTTTCGGTGATAGCAGCCGGCGCATCGAAGAGCTCAGCATCTAGTGAGATCAATCGTGAAAACATTCAGCGCTAGCCTGTTCGCGGCACTGTTATCACTGGCGACGCTTAACGCCGCGCCTGTGACCAATGACATCGTCGAAGCGGCCAAGTCGCAAAACATGGCTGCCGTAAACAAGCTAATCGGCGACGAGATTGACGTTAACGCCGCCGGCGCTGACGGCTCGACGGCGTTGTTTTGGGCGATTCAGAGGGACGACCTCGCGATGACCAAGGCTCTGCTCGAAGCCGGCGCCGACGCAAACGCCGCGAATCGCTACGAAGTGACGCCTTTGATGGTCGCGGCGACGAACGGCAACCCCTCAATCATCGAAATGCTGATTGAGGCCGGCGCTAACACGAACGCTGTTTCTCCCGAAGGCGAAACGGTACTCATGACCGCTGCCCGGACAGGGAGGCCGGACGCTGTTAAGTTGCTACTCGCGAACGGTGCGGAGGTCAATGCCGCCGAAGGTTGGCGCGGCCAGACGGCTTTGATGTGGGCCGCTGGCGAAGGCCACGCCGAAACCGTCAACCTTCTCGCCAAAGCAGGCGCGGATATCAACGCAAGATCGAAAGCCGGATTTTCGCCGTTTCTATTTGCCGTCCGTGAGGGCCGCCAGAATGTCGTACAAGTGCTTCTGGATGCCGGTTCTGACGTCAACCAGGCCTTACCCGCGCCCAGACGAAGTCGCTACTATGCGAGCCGTTCAGACAGCGCAGCCCCCAAGATCGGTTCGAGTGCCTTGGATCTCGCTGTCGCCAATGCCCATTTCGAACTTGCCGCCATGCTGCTCGACGCGGGCGCCGATCCGAATGCAAGCGGTCCCGGCTGGGCCCCACTTCACACCATTACGTGGGTCCGTATTCCTGGAGTCGGCAGCAACGATCCCGCACCGTCGGGTTCGGGCAACATGGGCAGTTTGGAACTCGTCCGCAAGCTAGTTGCCCACGGCGCGGATGTCAACGTGCGCATGACGTCACGTTCGCGGGCCGGCAAGCACAGCTTAAACACAATCGGAGGCACCCCGTTTCTCGCGGCTGCCCGAACGGCCGATGTCGAGCTGATGCGGCTGCTGCACGAACTAGGCGCGGATCCGCTGATTCCTAATGAGAACGGCACCACGCCCTTGATGGTCGCCGCCGGCCTAGGCACACGCGCTCCCGATGAAGACGCAGGGACACCGGAAACAGTGGTCGAGGCGGTCAAATTTGCTCTTGAACTCGGCGGCGACCCCAATGCCGTCGACAGCAATGGCGATACGGCGATGCACGGAGCCGCCTACAAGCATGTGGCCGGCGCCGTACCCGTGCTCATGGCAGCCGGTGCAAATATCGAAATCTGGAACCGTAAAAACCACCTCGGTTGGACTCCGCTTCGCATCGCGACCGGCGTCCATCGTGGAATGAATCTGCGGGCTTCTCCAGAGGCGGCCGCCGCCATCCACAAAGTCATGGAATCGGCCGGCGTCTCGACCATCGTCGAGCCCGAGGAATTTATTAGCGGCGAGACAAAGTAGGCCTGCCGAATGAACTTTCTAAGGAGCCTCAACGTTCTGATAGCGGTCGGTCTGCTGGTCGCCGGCGTTTCAGCGGCGGCGGAAGGAGCCGCCTCTCGCAAGCTGGAAGACATCGAGTACGCCCAGGTTGACGGCCATCAACTTTTACTGGATCTTTACGTCCCGGCCGAAGGCAAGCCGGCGCCGTTGATAGTCTACGTCCACGGCGGCGCCTGGCGAGCAGGCTCAAAAAACAGCATGCCACTCGGCCGTCTAGTCGACGAGGGGTTTGCCGTCGCGAGCATCGATTACAGGCTTTCGCCAGTGGCGCGTTTTCCCGCACAGGTACACGACATCAAGGCCGCGATACGGTTTCTAAGGGCCACGCAAAAAAAGTACGGCTACGACGCTGAGAAAGTGACCATCGCAGGCTCCTCCGCCGGTGCTCATCTGGCGCTGTTGGTAGGGGTCACGAACGGTCACAGCGAACTTGAGGGGAGTGTCGGCAAGCACCTCGATGAGTCATCCGCTGTTGAGGCGATTGTGTCTTACTATGGCGCGGCCAACTTCCTGACAATATTGCCGCAGTCGACCCCTCACGGCCTCGGCGTTCGTATCCCGGCTCTGCAGCTCCTGCTCGGTACTCAGCCCGAGAAAAAACCTGATTTTGCAAAATTGGCGAGCCCGCTATTTCACGTCGACAAATCGGATCCGGCGCTACTATTGCTCCACGGCGACCAAGACGCCCAGATGCCGATCAATCAGTCGCATGAGATGCACGCAAAGTACAAGGAGCAAGGTTTGCCTGTGGACTTCGAAGTCGTTCACGGCGCCGGTCATGGCGGCAAATTGTTCTATGACGAACACCGCACGCACTCGGTAAACGCGTTCCTAGAGCAACACTTGCCGGTTAAGTGATAACTCTCGGCGCGTGGAGGCTGGCTAGGGTGATTCTCGAGCTGGGATGAGTTGGCGTTCGTGATTCTGCCTAAGTTCCCAGAGCAGGAGTGAACCCTTCGGTCCCCTGCGGAGATTCGGGGCGGGAATTTCCTCGATTTCGGCGGATCCGACGGCAAGATCGTCTTCGAATACCGCACGCAACTGACTGGCCGCGAGACGCCGACACACCAGGCCACGGCATTCACCTCTATTCGGCTTATCGTTTGCCGAACGGCAACACGATGATCGGCGGCGGCAACAACAACCGCGTTCTCGAGGTGAACAAGAAAGGCGATATCGTCTGGAGCATTTACCGCGACGAGTTGGCTGGGATTAAGTTTTTCTGGATCACCCAGTTGCAGATCTTGCCGAATGGGAATGTGATCATTACGAACACACACACCGGTGGCAAGTACCCGCAGCTCGTTGAGGTGAACCGGAAGGAAGAGGTCGTCTTGAGCCTTCTGGACTGGGAGACGTTCGGGAATGATCTTTGCGCGAATCTGTTGATGGATGTTGACGGGGATGTGATTCGCTGAGAATGCTGACGCATGGTATTCTTGAAAGTAAAGAATGCTTACCAGTAAGATATCCGCGAAAGGGCAAGTCACGATTCCGAAGAAGATCCGCGAGTCGCTCGGCGCTCGTGAAGGTGATCTAATCGTCTACGACGTGAAGGGAAAGGTAGTTACCCTTACAAGGGTTGAACCGTTCGACATCGCCTACCACGCTGCGCTGACTGCCACCTTGAGTGAATGGGATTCGCAGGAGGACGACGAGGCCTTCAGTGATTTGTAGTCCGCTGGACATCGTCGTTGTTCCGTTTCCGTTCGTCGAGAAGCCCGCTCTCAAGCGTAGACCGGCGCTCGTGGTTAGCAGTCGTTCTTTCAATCGCCGGGGGCACTCCCTGGTCGCAATGATCACTAGCGCGGTGACGAATCGCTGGGCCAACGACGTCGAAATCATCGACCTTGACGCTGCGGGCCTCCCCAAGCCGTCGAAGGTACGCTTCAAGCTTTTTACGCTTGATAATCGAGTGATCAATCGCAAGTTGGGCAAGCTCGCGAAGGCTGATGCCGAGACGTTTGATGCCGAGCTAAGTGCGGTGCTGCCCCGTCGCGGCTAAATCGGACACATCGACGCCCAAGAAATACCGAACGATACGCGAATATGCTGTTCGTTGCGGACGTGATTTGGAAGCCACGATGGCCTGCGAAGTGGTTAATGAGTCAGTACCACGATACGACAACGGCAAAGACCGACAGCATTACCAGCCAACCCCAAAACCCGAACCTGGCTTTGATCTTAAGCAGGGGGCCGCGACGAAACGTCGCTTCGATGAATGTTTCAAAATTGCCACGTTTCACTTCACGTCCCCATATATATCTGTCTAAGTTTAGGTACAACCTCTTGCAGTTAGGCCGCTTGCTCCGGGTTCACGACCTCGAAACCCTCTGTCTTCGCGGCATCGAGCAATTCCTTGTCCGAGCAGACGAAGACCGGGCTTTGAGCGAACTGCGACAGCGTCTGACAGCCGGCTAGTTGAACGGCATCGTAGGCTCGAAGTGGATGGGTATCGAGCAGAGACAGCGCATATTCCAGCACCTGATCGCTAACCGGTTGAAAGACGAATCGGGCGGCGAGGTTTTTCGCCAAGTGCGTTTCGATAGCGCGAAAGTCCGCAGCCGAAATGTCGCCGTCCCGTTCTCTGCGTCTCAAAGCCGAGCGGAATTCGACTCGTGTAATGCTCAGCAAAACGAAGTTGTTGTTTTCGTCCGACAGCATCTTCAGCATGGTGTCGGTCCCTTGTTCGTTAACAAATAGCTTGACGAACGCGCTTGTGTCCAGATAATATGCGGCCACGTTGCCGAGCCTACCTTCTGCCTTCAAGCACGGTCGTTGACAGTGCCCGGCCTCGGATCTGAACCGGCTTGAACCCGTGCGACACTAACGGCGGGCGCGGTTTTTGAAACCGTGGATGTCTCCGGTTAATCCGAATCGCGGTGGTCGGTTGCATGGGGTCGTGAGGATTTGGAACCTGGCTCGTGAGTAGCAGCCTGTCGTCCGTTGCTTCTCGAATGAGGCGGCCGGAACGACTACGGTCGCTCCCCCACGCGCAGCCTTCCGCCGTCGGCAGAAAGTGATCTCGGAACCACTTCAAGCCAACAAAATCACGCACTCCCTCAGCGCGGTCAAGCGCGTCTAGAAGCTCCTCGATTTCAGTGCGTTGTGGGGCTTCCGGCTCGGTTGTGCGGCTGCCTTGGAAATTCTCGTGATCTTCGTCCGAGTAGGAGTCGAACCTCACCACGACTTCGCATTCGTGGGGTCGAAAGTACTGCGCGGAAGCGTCCGATCGTAACCTGCGATCTGCCTCAATGTTTCGGATCATCACGCGCGGCGTGACGTCATGGGGGACAAGCAAGCGCAGTCCTTGCAACTCCAGTGGGAGTTGCGACGTGGCCTGAAGCGCTTCGAGGCTATCTTCAATTTTCCTCTGTAATTCTTTTATGTTCATATCTTACTCTCAAGTTTTATGTAATTTTCTAATCACGATCTAATCTAAGCGTTCCTCATCTTGGCATGCGACAGAGAGATTGTCAAGGGTCTCGAAGGCCCTACTGGGATCGACCAAGCGCGATCAGAGCATCCAGCATATTGGTGGCGGTGCCGTGCTCGATCGCTATAGCAGCCTGCGCGACACCCGCTCGGAAGTCGCCGGCCTTTCCGGCGGCTACTAACGCAGCCGCTGCGTTCACCAGCACGATGTCGCGCCGAGGGCCCTGTTCGCCCCCTAGAATCGCCTTAAGCGTGTCGGCGTTGGCCTCGCGATCGCCTCCCGCTAGGTCGGATGCGTTTGCTCGCGAAACTCTAAAATCCTCAGGGGTCACGTCGCGCACACTCACTGCACCGTCGCGAACCTCCGCCAATTTCGTGGGCCCTGTGGTCGTAATCTCGTCCAACCCGTCGCTGCCGTGAACGACGAAGGCCCGCCGCACGCCGAGTCGACACAGCACCTCGGCAGCCAACTCAACTAGCGACTCGTCGAACACCCCCATCACTTGGGCACCCGCGCCCGCCGGATTGGTCAACGGCCCCAACAGATTAAACACCGTGCGCATACCCAATTCCTTGCGCACCGGGCCGGCGTGCCGCATCGCGGGGTGAATGTTCGGCGCGAACAAGAACCCAATCCCGACCTCGTCAATGCAAGCGGCCGCCTGCTCAGCGGTCAGGTCGATGTTCACCCCGCAAGCCTCCAAGACATCCGCCGAACCGCACTTGCTCGAAACCGAGCGGTTGCCATGCTTAGCCACCGCCACTCCGGCGCCCGCGACGACGAATGCCGTGACGGTCGAGATGTTGAACGTCCCGCCGCCGTCGCCGCCCGTGCCGCAAGTGTCAACTAGATCTTCGGGGGCCGTTTTCTTCGGACGTACAGCCACCGCATTGGCACGCATGGCGCGCGCAAACCCGGTCACCTCGTCAACCGTCTCGCCCTTCATCCGCAGCGCCGTCAGTAAGGCGGCAGTCAGTGCCGGCGTCGATTCTCCGCGCAGAATCTCGTTCATCACCGCCGATGCCTCGGCCTCGGTCAGATCCTGCCGCGAACTTACTCTGTGCAAAGCCGCCTGAATTCCCGCCATCAAATTGCGTTCCCTTCCAAAGCCCCGATAGAATCAAACATTAAGGTTCTACCCTCGACTCCCCGATCGTATAGCCACGTATAGCAGACACAGGGGGCTCATCCAATGAAAATCCACGAATATCAGGCCAAGGAGATCTTGCGCCAACACAACGTCCCAACCCCTCGAAGCATCGTCGCGTTTAGCATCGATGAGGCTCGCGCCGCTGCTGAAGAGCTTGGCGGCAAGGTGGTCGTCAAGGCGCAGATTCACGCCGGCGGCCGCGGCAAGGGCGGCGGCGTCAAGCTTGCGCACTCGGTTGATGAGGCAGTCGAAAAGGCAGAGGCCATCTTGGGCATGACGCTAGTCACGCACCAGACAGGCCCCGAGGGTAAGGTCGTCAGGCGGCTGCTGGTCGAAGAGCAACTCCCGATCGCTCGCGAGATTTACCTGGGCGTGGTGCTCGACCGTGCGATTTCTAAGCCGGTATTTATGGCGTCGTCGGAAGGCGGGATGGAAATCGAAGTAGTTGCAGCCGAAAACCCAGACGCGATACTCAAGGAAGTTATGGAACTGGGCCGCGGCCTGCGTCCGTATCAAGCGCGGCGGATCGCCTACGCACTGGGCATCGAGGGCGACGCTTTTAAAGCAGCCATCAAGGCTATGACCGCGCTCGCCGCCGCGTATGAGGCCACCGACGCCTCACTTGTTGAGATCAACCCGTTCGTCATCACCGACGACGGCCGAGCGGTCGCTCTCGACGCCAAGATGGATTTCGACGACAACGCGATGTTCCGTCACGCCGACCTCGCCGAAATGCGCGACGTCGATGAAGAAGAGCCGCTCGAAACGGAAGCGATCGACCACGGCCTCAACTACATCAAGCTCGACGGCAACGTGGGCTGTATCGTCAACGGCGCCGGCCTTGCGATGGCGACGATGGACATCATTCAGTACGCCGGCGGCATGCCGGCGAACTTTCTTGACGTCGGTGGCGGCGCGAACAAAGAGCAGATCAAGAAAGGTTTTCAGATCATCCTTTCCGACTCCAACGTAAAAGCAATCTTGATCAATATTTTCGGCGGGATTCTGAAGGTCGACGTCTTAGCCGAGGGTGTCGTCACGGCGGCGACCGAGCTACACATCGAGGTTCCGATCGTGCTGCGGCTCGAAGGCACCAACGTCGAGCGGGGTCGAGAGATCCTCAACGAATCGGGCCTTAATTTCACGGTCGCAACGGACATGAAAGAAGCCGCCGAGAAAGTCGTAGCGCTCGCCGCTTAAGAGAAAATCCATGAGCGTACTTGTAGACGAAAATTCACGCATCATCGTCCAGGGATTTGGACGCGCCGGGCAGTTCCACGCGCAGCAGTGTATTGACTACGGCTCGAAGATCGTTGGCGGCGTTCACCCCGGCCGTGGCGGTCAAGAGCAACTGGGCGTGCCGGTGTTTAACACCGTGCGCGACGCGGCTGACGCGGTCAAGCCGGACGCCTCAATTGTGTTCGTGCCGCCGCCGGGCGCGGCTGACGCAATTCTTGAGGCAGTTGAATCAGAGATCGAGTTTGTCGTTTGTATTACCGAGGGCATTCCGGTCCGAGACATGGTGATGGTGGCTGATGCCATTCGCGGCAGCAAGACCCGCCTGCTCGGGCCGAACTGCCCCGGTGTGATTTCACCCGGCAAGTGCAAGCTGGGCATTATGCCCGCGAAGATTCACAAGCAAGGCAACATCGGCGTTGTCTCGCGCTCGGGCACGTTGACCTACGAAGCGGTCGGCCAATTGACCACCATGGGTATCGGGCAATCGACCTGTATTGGTATCGGCGGTGACCCAATCATCGGCACCAACTTTATCGACGCGCTGGCGCTTTTCAACGACGACCCCGCGACGACCGGCATCATTATGATTGGCGAGATTGGCGGCACGGCTGAGGAGGCGGCTGCTGAGTTCGTCAAGAGCAATGTGAAAAAACCGGTCGCCGGATTTATTGCCGGAGCAACAGCGCCTCCAGGACGCCGCATGGGTCATGCCGGCGCGATCATTTCAGGCGGCAAAGGGACCGCCAAGGAAAAACAAGCAGCGATGGAGGCCGCCGGAATTGCGGTCGCACCTTCGCCGGCTGAGTTGGCGTCGACGCTTGCTCAGTTGATGTAGTTTCGGCCGCGCGACGCACGGCGATTGAGCTGGTTGTCGAAACCGCTTGCCGGCGCGCGCGGCTCAAACCTTTACGCAATTTACGGAAAGAAACTGAAACAATGTCTATCGAAAGAACACTTACAATCGTCAAGCCTGACGCCGTTGCCGCGGGCAACGCGGGCAACATCATCGCGCACCTAGAAGGAGCGGGCTTCAAGATCATCGCTATGAAAAAGGTCGCGCTCAGCGAGACTCAGGCCAAAGCTTTCTACACTGTTCATAGCGAACGACCGTTCTACAACGATCTCGTCTCATTCATGACCTCCGGGCCGATCGTGCCAATCATGCTCGAACGCGAGGACGCCATCTCCAAGCTGCGCGAAGTGATGGGCGCGACCAATTCGAAGGAAGCCGCCGAGGGGACGATTCGGAATCTCTACGGTACCGACATCGAGCGAAATTCCATCCACGGCTCGGACGCACCAGAGACTTCCGCCGCCGAGCGGGCATTCTTCTTCAGCCACCTCGAAGAAACGGGTTAGACACATCTGCAGTTCGGACTGCGAGCCGTCTAAGCGCGCGACGGTGCCGCGGACGGAAAGTCCGCGCTGACAAACTTGCACAGATACCAGCGGCGTTACTTTCGTGGCTCCGAAGCGTAAGAGGCTGTGAAAAACCCTCGATTAGCTTTGCGGTCGTTCGAGGGGGCGACATGTCGCCCCCCTACAGCTTTGATAACACGCAAGTTACTTGTAGGGGCGCAGCTTGCTACGCCCGATTCTCAAGTTAGGGGAGGTTTTTTCACAGCCCCTAACGGTTGCGGCGGCGTCCTGTAGGCCACTATCGTCTAAGTGTGCGTAAAATAGCGGGCCTTGTATCTCTCTTCGCGGTTTCGTTGACCGCGCAGATTACATCCACATCGATTAGCACCGACTATCGCGAGGATGACCTCCCTGCGATCGCGGCGTCCCCCGATGGTTCGCTGTGGAGCGTCTGGCTAAGCTACCAAGACCGCCGCGATGAACTGGGGCTGCGCCACTACACCGATGGCAAGTGGAGCAACGTGCAGTGGGTGCCGAACTCGAGCGGCGATTCCTGGCTGCCGCAGATCGCGGTCTCCGCCGACGGCAAGCCGTGGGTCGTTTGGTCCCAGATGCTCGACGACAATTGGGACATTTACGCCCGCTCGTACGATCCTGCGAAGAAGGAGTGGGGCACTCTTGTCCGGCTCACGGACGATCTGATGCCCGACGTCAACCCGCGCCTTACGACCAATGGTCAAGGTGACTTTGCGCTCGTCTGGCAAGGCTTTCGCGAAGCCCACTCGAACATCTTCTTGAAGACATTCAAAGACGGCAACTGGTCGGACGCCACCACCATCACCGAACGGCCGGCGAACGACTGGATGCCCGCCGTTGCTCTCGACTCCAGGGGCGCCGCCTGGGTTGCCTACGACAGCTATACCAACGGCAACTACGACGTGTACTTGACCGGAGTCCGCGAGGGCAAGATGATTGCGCCCGAGATCGCGGTTGCCGAGACTCTACTTGGTGAGATGCTGCCAACGGTTGCGGTTGACGGCGACGATCGCGTATGGGTCTCGTGGGAGGTCGCCGGCGCCAATTGGGGCAAGGATACCGGTTACACCATCGAAGATCAGCCCGGGGTCGTGATTGGCAACGCGCGCGACGTTGCGATTGCTGTCTATTCGAACGGCCGCTTGCAAGCCCCCGCAAAACCGCTACAGCCGGTCTTCACCGCAGTCGGCGACCGGCCGAAATGGACGTATAAGCCCCACGTTTTCGCGGACGCCGCCGGAGGCATTTGGGTTGCCGCACAACGGCGCTTGAATTTTCGCTCGGGCAACGGCAACCGTGGCCACTGGGAATGGTGGTTGACCCGCTATGAAGGCGACGATTGGTCGGCCGCCGTGGCCCTGCCCGACAGTTGGGGCCGCAGCAGCACGCGCTTTGATACTGCGATCGCCATCGACGGATCTACATGGCTCGCCTGGGCCGCCGACAACCGCAAGGCCGAGTTCGTCCATCGCCCGATCCGCAATCAAGTCTTTGTTGGCAAACTTCCAAGCGCGGACCGCGCCGCTCCGACCGAGTTGACGCCGTACGAGCAGCCTACTGTTGTCGCCAAACCTCTCAACCATCCCAACGAGACCGCCGACCTCGAAGCGATTCGCGGTTATCGGACCAAAGTTCACGACCGGCCCGTCCAAATCGTACGCGGTGATTTCCACCGCCACACAGAGCTTAGTTGGGACGGTGGCGGCGGCAACGACGGCTCGCTACAAGGTTTCTACCGCTACATGATTGACGCCGCCGCGATGGATTTCGGGGCGTCTACCGACCACCAGGGTGGCGCGTTTGAGTACTGGTGGTGGTATTCGCAGAAGATGACCGACATGTATCACGTGCCCGGTTCGTACGTTCCGATCTTTGGCTACGAGCGCTCGGTGACCCAGCCCCACGGTCACCGCAACATATTCTACGCCAACCGCGAAGGGCCGGTGACACCGTTCTTCATGGCGGACGGTGCCCGGCAGTATGAGCTGCCATTGGGCCCACAGGGCGATCAGCCCGGTGTCGGCACCGGAGCCGTCGTAGGAAACGATACGAAGCTACTCTACGAAGAAGCACGCCGCTACAACGGCGTCGCGATCTCGCACACCTCCGGTACGCGAATGGGTACCGACTGGCGCGACAACGATCCCGACATGGAGCCGGTGGTTGAAATCTTCCAAGGCGCGCGCACCAACTACGAGTACCAAGGCGCTCCGCTATCTGTACGAACCGGCAAGGACGATGCCCACATGAAAAGGGCCGGCTTCGTTCCCGATGGCTTCGTTACCAACGCCTGGGAGAAAGGCTATCGCCTAGGGATCATCTCAAGTTCCGACCATGGCTCGACGCACTATTCATACGCGATGGTCTACACGGCATGGCCGACGCGCCAAGGGATACTCGATGCCATTCGCCGCCGCCACACCTACGGGGCGACGGACAACATCTTGCTCGACGTGCGCATGGGTGAGCACTTTATGGGTGATGAATTCACGGTGACCGAAGCACTGCCGATCCGCGTCAAAGTGCGAGGAACGAATGAGGTTGCCCGCGTTCACATCTTGCGCGGCCCGAACGTAGTTTACACCCACGAGGCCAACGAGCAGAACGTTCGATTCGAATTCACTGACACCGGAACTTCCTCACGCTCTGGAACGAATTACTACTACGTACGGGTGGAGCAGGCTGACGGACAGGTCGCTTGGTCGAGCCCAATGTGGGTGAACTGGTAGACCACTTTGCCAATGACAAAGCGCAAGAAGTTGTGGATCGCCGGCGGCATCGCAGCCGTGGCGATGGCGGTCGGCGGCTACAAGGGATATTCCTTTTGGCTTGAGGCCAAATATTGGGAAGCCAAGATGGGCCACGGCGAGGGGAAACTCAAGCCTGGCGATGAGGCTCCGGACTTCGAACTGCAATACAAGAAGTCGGAAGAATCCGTGCGTCTGTCGTCGTTTCGCGGCGACAGGCCGGTGGCATTGATCTTTGGTAGCTACACTTGACCACCGTTTCGGGCGGAGGTTCCGGCCCTTAACGCGATGTATCGTGAGTATGGCGAACGGGTTCAGTTTCTATTGATATACATTCGCGAAGCCCATGCCGGCGACGCTTGGGCGCTGAAGGTCAATTCCCTGCGGGGTTTTGAGGTGCCGCTGGCCCGGACCTACGAGGAAAAAGACGGCTACGCCGACCTCTGCGTTCGCAAGCTCGATATAGAATTTCCTACCTTGGTGGACCGCTTGGATTTCCCGGTCGAAGAGCACTACACGTCGTGGCCGGAACGAATGTACCTTGTCGACGAAGACGGCATCGTCGTTTACAAAGGCAAGCCCGGGCCCTACGGTTTCGATCCCGACGAGCTGGAAGAAGCCATTTTAGAAGCGCTTGGTGACTAGCTGTTCCGCAAGTCTGCCGTGAGGCGGGACTTGAGGTCTACGTTTGGCTGCTTCCGCTTCCAGTCCTAAAGTACGCCGGCCGAGCTGATGTTTTTCATCGTCTCTTTCGCGCGCGGCGTCCCCAATCGGCAATAATATTCTGTCCACGCCAGTCCGCTAGCTCGTCTTGTCGCTGCCAAATCTCATCCGCGCTGAAATCGATCGCGACGGGCCGATCCCATTCAGCCGGTTTATGGAGCTGGCACTCTACCACCCGGAGTTTGGCTACTATCGCCGCGGTTCCGACCCCTTCGGCCGCGAAGGTGATTTCTTCACGAGCTCACAACTGCAACCGGTTTTTGGCCGCTTGTTGGCGCAACAAATCGATCGCTGGCGTCGCGAACTCGGCTCGCCCGCGGAGTTCTGTGTGCTTGAATTGGGGCCCGGCCGCGGCGAGACAGCCTCCGTGGCTAAGGGTTGTCTGCCCGGTGTCCGCTGGGTCAGTGTCGATGTCGGAGAGCCCTGGCCGGACGAGCCAATTGTCGGAGTTGTCTATTCGAACGAATTCTTCGACGCGCTGCCCGTCGATTTGCTTGAGCGGCGCGGCGCAGGTTGGGTTGAGTGGCGTGTGGGCTGGGACGGCGAGAAATTTGACTGGGAGACTGGGGGCGAAATTCAGTCGCGCAAGGGATTGCCCAGCCGCGGCCCGGGCGAACGCATCGAGAGCTGTGAGCGGGCCGTGGAGCAGCTAGAGCGAGTTGATAGCGTGCTGAATAGGGGGTTCGTCGTAAGTATTGACTACGGCTACACCCACGACGAGATCGTCAGGGCCGAGAGATTCCCCGAAGGCACGTTGATGAGTTACAAGAACCATCAAGCCTACCCCGATGTTTTGGTCGAACCCGGAGAGCGCGATATTACCGCCCACGTCAATTTTACAGCGTTGCTTGAGCGCGGCAATGAGCTCGGGTGGGAGTGTGCCGGACCCATTTCACAGCAGGCATTTCTGACGTCTGTCGGAAAAGAGGATAACTTTGCGTATGCTCTCAGCGCCGATACCGAAGATGCGGCGGTCCGATTGCGAATGCAGCTTAAGACTTTGCTTTTTGGCATGGGTGAGACCTTTCGGGTACTTGTCCAGCAAAAGGGTTGAGCGCCGTTGGCGGCGCTATACTTCGGGTGAATAATGGCCGCCGAGCCACAGCAGTCCGCACTCGATGAGCTGGCGGGACGTCATTTTTCGCTTTATCCCGCCATCCGCGGGATCGAGCATAACGAGTGGACGCTGGAGCGGGACACTTGGTCGGAAATTCTGATCAAGAACGAAACGAGCGGCGGGGAGCTTTGGATTCCCCGCAATCATCTCGGCGAGATCAGCAGTTCCGATTCACCGGTGCTGATTTTAGGACTGAAGCGCGAGTTGGAGTACAAGGCCGGATCGGTGGTTGCCTACCGCAAGGTCGTCGTGAGCATGCCGGAAACGCCGGCGGTCCGGTCGGGGCTGGAGGAGCAGAAAGCGCCTCCGGAACCGCCGCGCAACGAACTTGTGCACGGTTCAGACGCAAAGACCTTTCGCCTGCTGGGAATCGCGCTGAGTGTCGGCCTGACTATTGCGTTGGTTGGGTTTGTCGGGGTGGTTGTCGGGTTCCACAATCCGCTCGAAATCTTCTTCCGGCCTGATACGACAACGGCCGACCAGAGATATCTCAGTCTTGGCTCGGCCGACAACTACCACGACATCGTGATAAAAATGGCAACGCCCGAGAAGGAGCAATGGATTTCACTCGAACAAGACGAGCTACAATTCCAAGCTCTTTGGTATAGCTCGCGAGCGTACATTGTGGTCCTGATGGGGGGAACGCGGGCGGATATGCGGTATATCGGCTC
Organism: Bryobacterales bacterium; assembly: GCA_965205595.1. GTDB lineage: Bacteria > Acidobacteriota > Terriglobia > Bryobacterales > UBA6623 > CATQHP01. The sequence goes on from CBDBHI010000015.1 coordinate 131,509, forward strand.
TATTCACGATCCGTCACGCCGCGTTCTTGATTCCGCGCTGTTGGCCGGCGGAGGTGACACCGCGTCGATGATGCGCAACTTGCCGGAATTCTAACCGGCGAGTCCGCGAATGGCTTCGAGCAAGCGGTTGACCTCATCGGCTGTGTTGTAGTGCACCAGCCCGATCCTGACCATCCCTCCGTCAGACTCGACGCCTAGCGTTTCGGTGACGTTGATCGCATAGTAGTTTCCATCCCAAACGAAGAAGCCTCGCTCGCCAAGCCGTTCGGCAATCGTTCGGGGGTGCAGGCCGTTGATCCGGATGGATACGGTCGGTGTGCGCTGGTCGAATCGCTGCGGGTCGCGGATTCCGTAGAACCGCAAGCCGGGTACTTGTAGTAAGCCGTCAACGAGAGTCTCGGCAAGTTCGCGCTCATAGGCTCGCGTCGCACTCATCGCGGAGACGATTTGATCGCGCCTCGGACGTCCACTGAGTTCCGGGTCTATGCGGCAGCCAAGAGCAGCGATGTAGTCGATCGCGGCGGTTACACCCGCCATCGCCTCGTGACTCTGCGTGCCGATTTCGAAACAGCCCGGGATTTCATCTTTCGCCGGACGCACCTTATAGGCTCGCAGCCGCTCAAGATGCGCCGCTTTTCCGTAGAGCAGTCCCTGGTGTGGACCGAAAAATTTGTAGGCCGAGCAAGCAAGAAAATCGCAATCGAGTGCGCGAACGTCAATAGGGCCGTGGGGCGCGTAGTGGACGGCATCGACGAAAACCAGTGCCCCGGCGTCGTGGGCCGACTTTGTGATTGCGCTGACGTCGTTGATTGTGCCAACGGAATTCGAGGCGTACCCGACAGCCACCAGCCTGGTCCGGGGAGTCAGTTTTGCATGGAAGTCATCGAGATCGAGGGTGCAATCGTCGGGATGAAACTCGACCTCGCGGAGTACGACACCACGTTCCGTGAGTGCCTGCCAGGGGGCGTAGTTGGCGTCGTGGTCGAGTTTCGTAACTATGATCTCGTCGCCGGCTGACAGATCGCGGTCGATTGAGCGACTGATAGCAAAAGTCAGCGTCGTCATGTTTGGCCCGAAGATAACTTCGCGCGAGTCGCAGCCAAGAAAGTCAGCCACGGCTTCGTGCGCCTGGTTCACGATCTGGTCGCAGTCATGGCTGGTTTGGAAGGCACCGTGAAGGTTTGAATTTGCGTAGATCATCGAGTGCGAGATCGCGTCGAGAACTTGCCGCGGAACCTGAGTTCCACCAGGCGAATCGAGGAAGACGGCTGGATGCAGTCCCGCCTTCATTCCAAGTGCCGGGAACTGGGCGCGAATCCAATCGATATCGAGGATAGATGACATAGATAGTGGGACCGGATTAGGGTCCTAGCGGAATTGCCCGCAATTTCGATCTATGGTAAAACAAGGATGCCCGCCCAAACCGCGTCTGGTATCTATTTGTGATGCGTTAGATGACGGTTTCTCTTGTCATACCCCACTGGAATCGCGCAGATCTGCTGCGGCAGGTGCTGGCCTCCGTGCACGCGTTGTCTCTGCCGGATGGGCTTTCAACCGAGGTCATCGTCGTGGACAACGGTTCTAAAGATGATTCGCGCGAAGTGGCGGAACGCGCGGGCGCATGTGTAATTGCCGTACCCGCGAACGAAGGCGTAAGCCGCGCGCTCAACCGGGGAATCGCGTATTCCTCGGGTGAGTGGATTGTCTTGCTCAACAATGACGTTGAGCTGACCGTAAACTGGTTGCGCGAATTGCATGCTGCCGCGGTCAGCGCGGATGCTTGGTTCGCAACCGGGAAAGTCCTAGACGCGGCGGCCCCAGACAGAGTCGACGGCGCGGGCGATGCCGTCTGTCGAGGTGGGGCTGCCTGGCGCATTGGTAACGGGAAGGCAGACGGCCCGGCGTTCGATAGTTCGCGGCAGACGTACTTTCCATCCGCTACGGCGGCGCTGTTTCGCCGGGACTTCTTCGAGCGTGTTGGACCTCTTGACGAATCTTTCTACGCCTACCTTGAGGATGTAGACCTGGGGATGCGTGCCGCGGTTGCTGAGCTGCCCGGAATCTACGTGCCCCGGGCTGTCGCATTTCATCGCGGAAGTGCGACAGCCGGCGCCTGGAGTGCGAAAAGCGTAACTTGGATCACGAGGCACCAGATCTTACTGCTGGCCAAGTACTTTCCGGCGAGGCTATTTGTCCGATTCGGCCTGCCGATCGTGGCCGCGCAATTTCTATGGGCAGCGATGGCGATTTCGCGTGGCCGCTTTGGAGCGTGGGTGCGTGGAGTCATTGACGGACTGGGAGCCGCCGGAAAGGCCCGCCGATCGGGCAGCTCACTTCGGGTGGCCGGCGACCGGCTCGCCACGGTGCTAGAAGGAGCCGAGGCTGAAATCGGCGGCATCCAGAGCCGGGTCGGTTGGGACACCTACTGGAAGTGGTACTTCCGACTCGCGCGGCCACCGGTATGGAGGGCTACGTGAAGCCGCCTATCGCAGCCGTAATCGTTTCGTATCGATCGTCGGCTGAAATTGGCGATTGCCTGCGCTCGCTTGACGGCAAAGTGGAGCAGATGGTCGTAGTCGACAACGCTGCCGAGCCCGCCCTGCGGACCGTCGTCGAGCAGTTAGCGCCCGACGCCGATCTGATTGTCAATGTCGACAATCGAGGATTCGCCGCCGCTGTGAATCAGGGCGTAGCAGCGACGACGGCTCCTTACGTGCTGTTACTGAACCCAGACTGTGAGCTCAAGACGCCGCTCGAACCGATGGTCGCGTGCTGTCGTAAGAGTGGCACGGTAGCCGTCGGCGGAATGCTTCAGAATGCGGCCGGCGAACCGCAGAAAGGGTTCTTCGCTCGTTCGCTTCCGACTCCCTGGGCGTTGGCGTTTGAGGTGCTGGGAGTCAATCGCTTGTGGCCGCGAAACGTCATCAATCGTCGCTATAGACTCTTAGACATCGACTTCGCCAGCGAGCAGGTAGTTGGCCAGCCGGCGGGCGCGTTTCTACTCGTGCGCCGCGAAGCTTTCGATGCGATCGGCGGAATGGACGAGAGCTTCCACCCGGTGTGGTTCGAAGACGTGGATCTCTGCCTACGCTTAAGCCGAGCGGGAGGCGTGATTCGCTATACGCCATATGCGGTCGCTACACACGAGGGAGCGCACTCGGTCGAAGCGCTCGCGGTGCATGACAGGCTTCGGGCTTGGTATGGTAGTTTGTTACGGTTCTCCGGGAAACACTATCCGGCGGGAACGCACCGCCGGCTCCGTTTGGTGGTGCTGGTGGGGCTTGCCCTTCGCCGTTTTTTTTGCATGTTCAGTAGCAGCCCCTTCGCCCAATCTGCTGCCTATGGCGAGACGTTCCGGCTTGTATGGAACGGCTTTCCGAACGATTTTTCGGGTTCCGATGCGATCATTTCGGAGAATTCAGCGGCTGAACTGAGTTGAACTGAGCGACACATGATAGGAAGACCTCTGGTTTCCGTCACTTTGGTGACTTACAACAGTGGGCGTTTTATTCGGCGATGCCTGGAATCGGCTCTCGACCAACGCTATCCCGCGCTTGAAGTCATCATCATTGACAACGCTTCGACCGACGGCACGACTGACATCCTCGAACATTTCGAAGATCGCTGTACCGTCGTCTACAACGAAGAAAACATTGGGTTTGCCGCAGCGCAAAATCAAGCGATCGCCTTGTCGAGCGGCGCTTGGGCGCTGACACTCAATCCGGATGTAATGCTTTTGCCGGACTTTGTCGAAAGTCTGATGCAAACCGCCGAGATTGACCCCGCGGCCGGCACTGTTTGTGGCAAGCTGCTGCTGGTCGATGCGAGTTTCGAAATTCCCGACAAGCAGCAAGTAGATTCGACTGGCATTTACTTCAATCCGATGCTGCGGCACATGGATCGCGGCTGCCTCGAAACCTACAACGGGCACTACCGCGAGCACGAGTACGTCTTTGGCGCCACCGCGGCGGCGGCGTGCTATCGCCGCGAGATGATCGATGACATCTCGGTCGACGGCGAGTTCTTCGATTCCGACTTCTTTGCCTACCGAGAGGATGCGGACGTCGCATGGCGCGCACAGCTTCTCGGGTGGACCTGTATTTACGACCCCAACGCGGCCGCGTATCACGTACGCAAGCTGCGCCCCGGCATGCGGCGACAGCTGCCGTCGGAAATCAACATGCATTCGGTAAAGAATCGATTCTTGATGCGAATTAAGAACATCACGCCGAATCTGTATCTCCGCAATTTCGTTCCGATTACGTTTCGCGATCTGGGTGTCATCGCCTACTGCGTTGCCATTGAGCATTCGTCATTGCGAGCGTTCTATTACCTTTGGCGCGACATCGATAGCGTCTTGCACAAGCGACAGTTAATCCAGGCTCGGCGGCGAGTCGACGACGCATACATGGCGAGCTGGTTCCGCTTCACACCGGTGAGCCGGCCACTAGAGACTTCTGTGAAGCGCCAGACAGACACGCAACAAGTTTTGTCCGATCGCCCTTGAGCGACGCCCCGAAATGAAAATCGCCCTTCTGGGCACGCGCGGTATTCCAGCGAACTACGGTGGTTTCGAGACCTTCGCCGAAGAGTTGTCGGTTCGTCTAGCGGCTCGGGGGCACGACGTCACGGTTTACTGCCGAGCGAACATCTCCGAGACCGATGCCGCGCTCTATCGCGGGGTGCACCGCGTCGTCCTACCAACGGTCTCGCATAAGTACGCGGATACGCCGGCCCACACCTTCGTCTCAACTCTGCATTTACTACTTCAAGATTGCGACGTTGCTTTGTATTGCAATGGAGCAAACGCCGTCTTTACGTATTGGCCGAGACTGCTAGGAATACCCACAGCTCTGAACGTCGACGGCTTGGAGCGAAAGCGCAAGAAATGGAACACCATGGCGCGGGCCTGGTATCTGCTTTCGGAACGGCTGTCGACTCTTTGCCCGAATGTGGTCATCAGCGACGCGCAGGTCATCGAGCGCTATTACCGTGAACGTTATGGCATCGACACTCGATTTATTGCCTACGGAGCCGAGACGTCGCGTGTCGAGTCGACCACAATTTTAGACGAACTTGGCTTGGAGCCTGGCCGCTATTTCCTGTACGTCAGTCGAATGGAGCCCGAGAACAACGCCGACCTCGTGGTGAAAGCGTTTGAGCAGACAGATTGCAAAGAAAAGCTTGTGATGGTCGGCGACGCGCCTTACGCGGAAGACTACATCCGCCAGGTTCAGGACACCTCCGATGAGCGGATCATGTTCCCGGGTGCGATCTATGGGGCCGGTTACGCCGAACTGCAGTCCTACTGCATGGCGTATATCCACGCAACCGAGGTTGGTGGCACGCACCCTGCGCTGATCGAGGCGATGGGTCGTGGCTGCGTGGTCCTCTACCTTGAAACTCCTGAGAACAGTGAGGTGGCCGGGCGCTCGGGCATCGCCTACTCAAAGAACGTTCAAGAACTGGCCGAGGGCATTTCATCCGTGGCGTCGGCTTCTCCAGACGAAGTAAACGGTCTCAGACAGGCCGCGATGGCTGACGCTCGGGCTCGCTATGACTGGGAGCGCGTAGTCGACCGATACGAGCAGTTATTCATCGAGATGCGTTCGACAAGTGCCACCTAGACCGCTAGCGATTTCTGGAACAGCGTCGCGTCGCTACAGTTCGCGACCACCGAGTCAGCTCAACAGTGCCTTCCATCTAGGGCACGCAAGAACGCCCGCTTAGCCCATGTTTCTCGCCACGTAGCGGGAAAAGCGGGCTAGAAAACCACCCGTCGGTATACTCAGATTGAATGGTGGCGCTGCCTAGCGGAGACAGGAAGTTGCAGCAAACGATCCTGTCGTGGGTCTTGGTTGCGGTACTGATCTACTTCCTGCTCCAGGTCGTTCAGCCGTTTCTAACCGCGCTCACCTGGGCTTCGGTTTTGACGATTTTTCTGTTCCCCGCGCACTCCAGACTCGCGCGGCGTGTCAAGCGGCCGAACATCGCCGCGTTTCTAAGCGTCTTAGCGGTGACTGTACTTCTCGTTGGCCCCGCGACGTGGCTGATTCCGGCATTCGTTAGTGAGGCGGTCGCAGCGGTGCGCTCGGTGGATTGGTTGCCGCGACTACCCGAACTCGCGAGTGAGTTCCTGCAAGGTCTCTCAATTCCGCTCACCAACATTGAATCAACGATGAGCGAAGCCGTGCGGACCGCTAGCGGATTCCTGGCAGAACAATCGGCGCAGTTCGCTGGTGGTGTTGCCTCGTCGGCGTTCGACCTGATCGTAATGCTATTTGCGATGTTTTATCTGTTTCGCGACGGTCCGAGCATTGTGGGCCTAATTCGCGACGTCTCTCCACTTGGCGGCGACCACCGCGATCTCATGTTCAAGCAGGTCGGCGAGCTGGTTGCCGTTACTGTTTCGAGCGGACTAGTCGTGGCGTTCTGCCAAGCTTTGGCCAGCGGAATCATCTTCTGGGCCCTCGGTGTTTCGACGCCATTGTTCTGGGCAGTCGTTTGTGGATTTCTAGCGTTCCTGCCGATCATCGGTCCGTATCTGGTATGGGCGCCCATAGCCATCGCCCTGATCGCCTCGGGCGAAGCGGGTCGCGGCATCACGCTGTTATTACTCGGAACGTTCGTCATCAGCGGCATCGATAACGTTCTTCGACCGATCATGATCGCCGGCCGATCGCAACTTAACGGCCTGCTCGTCTTGGTGAGCTTGCTAGGTGGCGTCAAGACGTTTGGACTGGTCGGGCTGGTTGTGGGGCCGCTGGTCGTTGCCACCGCGGTCGGTTTGTTGCAGGGATACCGCGAAAGCCTGCGCGCCCGGTCGCGTATCAGCGAACTTAACCCAGCAGCGTCGGAAGCCGCGTAGCAGGAAAATTCTTCCTTGGTGTCCCCCGCTTCAACCTTGAGCGTCCGCGAGTTCTTTCGCCGAGGCGGCGTGCTGTCGAAGCACCTCGGCCAGTGGGAATTCCGTCCGGGCCAGCTCGAAATGGCGCTTGAGGTCGAGGCCGCGATCGACGAAAAGCGACACCTGATTGTCGAGGCCGGCACCGGTACCGGGAAAACGCTGGCGTACTTGGTCCCGCTCATAGCAGGTGGGCGGCGGGTGGTCGTTTCAACGGGGACAAAGAACCTACAAGAACAGCTTTTCCAAAAAGACGTCCCATTCCTCGAACAAGCTCTGGGGCGAAAACTTCGTGTTGCTTACATGAAGGGGCGAGCAAATTTCCTTTGCCGCCAGAAGCTGATCGATGCCGAGAATCGGCCAATTCTGGAGGGTCTCGAAGAGATTACCGATTTCTCGATCATCCGCGAGTGGGAACCGCAAACCGACACCGGCGACCGCGCTGAGCTACGGACTCTGCCCGCCAAGAGCAGCGTGTGGCCAAAACTCGATTCCCGGCGCGAACTTTGTACTGGCCAGAAGTGTGATCAGTTCGACCGCTGCTTCATCACGAAGATGCATCAGCGGGCGCGTGAAGCAGACGTTATCATCGTCAATCACCACCTGTTTTTCGCCGATCTCGCATTGAAGCAAGACGACTTTGGCTCCGTCATTCCCGAGTATCAGGTCGTCGTCTTCGACGAGGCTCACGAAGTCGAGGACGTCGCGGGCCAGCACTTTGGCATTCAGCTCAGTAGCTATCGCTTCGACGAGGTTGCACGCGACATTCAGGCCATCGCTATCCGCGGCGACTTTGGTTCCGGCGAGCTGGACCGCGTAGTGAACGCGCTGCGAATTCGAGCCGGAGCTTTTTTCGGCCTGTTCGATGCTGTTCAGGGCCGCCAGGGTTTTCGAAACCGCCGGCAGTTCGGGGAAAAATATGAGGAGGAATATTCGGCCCTATTGGCAGCGGTGCAAGCTGTTGGAAGCCAGTTAAAACTGGTGCGCGACCGTACCGACGAGGTTTTGCCTCTCGAGAGCCGCACTTCTGATCTCGAGGGCGCGCTGCGAATGATCCTCGAAGGCGACGACGCGACGTTTGTCTATTGGATCGAGAAACGCGGGCGAGGCGTATTCTTGCAAGCGACGCCTATAGACGTTTCCCAGATTCTTGCCGAGCGCTTGTTCGGCAATATCGATAGCGTGGTTATGACATCCGCAACGCTGGCGGTGAATAGCGGCTTCGACTTCACAAGGGCTCGGCTGGGCGTGGAGTCGCCCCGCGAGCTAATGGTGCCTGGCCATTTCGACTACCGCAATCAGGTCCTTTTTTATGTGCCCGAGCATCTGCCTGATCCGCGTGACCCGCAATTTAGCTCGCGTGCCGCCGATGAAGTCGAGCGCCTACTCGGATACAGCCGCGGGCGCGCCTTCGTTCTGTTTACCAGCTACCAGCAGATGCGGAGCTTTTACGAGCGACTATCGTTTGCGCTTGAGTTCCCCTGCCTGATGCAGGGCCAGGCCCCCAACTCAGCACTGCTTGACGAGTTTCGCAAGACCCCGAATTGCGTCTTGTTCGCGACGGCGAGTTTCTGGCAGGGAGTCGATGTGCCGGGCGAAGCCCTGAGCGCCGTGATCATCGACAAGTTACCCTTCGCGGTTCCCTCGGACCCAGTAGTCGATGCCCGCATCCGCAAGATTCGCCAGGACGGTGGCAACCCTTTCGAGGACTATCAAATCCCGGCCGCCGTGCTGGCGCTCAAGCAGGGCTTCGGGCGCCTGATCCGCAGCTCGGCGGATCGTGGAATTCTCTCGCTTCTCGATAGCCGTATCCTGAAACAGGCCTACGGAAAAACATTTCTCAACAGCCTACCCGACTACACTTTCACGACTCAAGCGAAGGACGTTGAGGACTTTTTTGAGGCCTAACCCGCCACGATGCAGATCACCGAAATTTTTAAGTCGATTCAGGGCGAGTCATCCTACACCGGGCTGCCGTGTGTGTTCGTTCGCTTAACCGGCTGCAATCTTCGCTGCGTTTGGTGCGATAGCGAGTACACGTTTACGGGTGGCACTAGAATGAGCCTCGACGAAGTGATGGCGCGTGTCGAGGAACTCGGCGGCGAGCTTGTTGAAGTCACCGGTGGCGAGCCGCTGCTACAGCGCGAAGTCCACCCGCTGATGAGGAGGTTGCTCGATAGTGGGCGCAAAGTCATGCTGGAAACGAGCGGTGAGCGACCGCTCGTGGAAGTGCCGCCCGAGGTGATAAAGATCGTCGATGTGAAGTGCCCGGACTCCGCTGAACCGGACTGCTTTGACATCGCGAACCTTGGCTGGATGACTGCGCACGATGAGGCGAAATTTGTTATCGCCTCAGAACGAGACTACGAGTTTGCCCGTGATTTCACACGCACGCACGAGCTGCACAACAAATTGGGAGCCGTTACTTTTTCGCCGGTCCATGGCCAAGTAGATCTCGAAGCATTCGCTTCATGGATGGTCAGAGACCGCCTCGACGGCATCCGTTTCGGCTACCAACTTCACAAAATGATATGGGGCGCGGACGCTAGAGGAGTCTGAGAACGGCCCTTACGCCAGAAGCTCCGCCAGCACGTCATTAGCGAACAAGAAGCCTTCGTCCGAGAGACGTATCGTCGTGCCCTCAACGATCAGGTGGCCCGATCCGAGGCAGTTGCTGGATTTTGGGCAAAGCCGCTCTATTTCGGCGGGACTGAGCTCGACACCGGCGGAGGTCCGCAAGCCAGTGAGGATTCGATCTTCCAGCAGCCGACGGCTGTCGAGGTGCTCGACTGGGTTTCGAAGCGAGCGGCCTTCGCGGACCCGTGCGACGTACTCGCCGGCGGTTTCAACATTGGCCCAGCGACGTCCGCCGTCAAAGGAATGCGCGTCGCTGCCGCAACCGAAGTACGGCGCCATCTGCCAGTACTTCAAGTTGTGCTGTGATCGCCGGCCTTCGCGCGCAAAGTTCGAGACTTCGTAGCGCTCAAATCCGATTGCCCGCAGGCGCTCAACAGCCTGAATGTAGAAGTCGGCGATCTGATCGTCGCTGGGAACGTCGGCGGCACCATAGCGGCTTCCGCCTGCCTGCAGTTCCTCGCCTAGCGTGCTCTCATCGTCAACTTCAAGCATGTAGATCGACACGTGCTCGAGTTCGAGCCTCTCGACCCAGCCCAATGACTCTTGCCATGACTCCTTCGTTTGGTGAGCAAGTCCCGCGATCAGATCGACGGAAATACTGCCGATACCGTGCCGCCGCAAGCGCGCAACTTCTTCGCGAACGGTCTCGGGAGTATGTTTCCGGCCGGCTGCTCTAGCAACCCTGGGGACAAACGACTGGACACCCAAGCTAACTCGATTGATACCCGCGCTCGCCCACGCCTGAACCCGCTCCTCGTCGGCGTCGCCTGGGGCAACTTCGATAGTTGCCTCAATCCATTTTCGAGATGGCAACCTGGCTGTTAGTGCACCAAACTGCTCGGGCGTGAGCATGCTCGGCGTGCCGCCCCCCAGGTACACGGTGTCTGCTTCACACGATGCGGCGAGGGCGTCAAGTTCGCCCGCAACACCGGCGATGTAGCTCTCCATCCACTCGCGCGGAAAGACGCCGGACGCGAAATTACAGTAAGTACACTTCTGCGCGCAGAACGGTACCGAGATGTAGATTCCGGCTGCCACCAGTCTCTACGATAGCCGCGACGGCAAGCCGACATAGCGATCTGCACGCCGTGCATTGCTCCCATCTCCCGGGCTAGATCAGTTAGAGGCCTTGCCAATCACGCCGAGGGCCTGCCAGTCACCGAGCTGCCGAGTGACCTCGATGGCCGTCGGAGATTCCGAGTCAGTTTTCAAGAATTCGCGATATGCCCTTGCCGCGACTTCAAATTCCCCTCGCTTTGAATAAATCATGCCTTGCAGGTGATAGGCCATCGGGAATTCCCGCGCGGCCCCCTCATTGCTCAACAGCGCTGAAATTGCCTCCTCGGCATCATCGTATCGTTCTAGCTGAAAAGCAGATAAGGCCGAGTAAAACTTTGCGTCCAGGCTGCCGGGATTCAAGTTTTGAAGATTGCTCGAAAGCATCAACGTTCGCAACCATTGGCCCGACCGTACGTTTAATTTGATCAGTGGCACATACGGGCGCAAGTACATCCCGTCGGCGTCAAGAGCCTTCGAGTACGCCTCAATGGCTCCCTGCTCATCTTGAAGTGATACACGAGTCTTGCCGAGTAGATCCCACGCAGCGGAGTATGCCGGATAAGTCTCTACGGCGCTGACCAGATCTTTGCTCGCTTTCTCGAAATTGGGTTTCTTCTTCCGCCACTCCTTTTTAGCCCGCTCATAGAGCTTTTGCGCGATGCTGGGAGCCTGCAGGTTGGTTGCGCTGATCAGCGCGCCCCTCACACCCTCGAACGGGTGAAGAACGATTGTGCCGATGTCGGGCTTCTCGCCGATGTTTCGACGTCCCAGCGCTATGGCGTCAGATCGATAGCCTTCAAGGCGTGCGCGAATGTCGCAGCCATATAGATCGATGGTTCCGGCGTTGCGAACGGTCGACATCGCTTCGGTTCGCCCGGTGATTCCGCCTGTAGTAGTAGGGTCACCAATCCCCCGCCCCCTAAAATCTGTACCCTGATTCGCCGCGTCTGGAAGTGTAGCGCCTGGATCACCGCTTCCAACCCTTACGTTGAAATTTCCTTTTGCGTCGGTAAAGCCCGCGGGAAATACTCGCGAACCGCAGAACCGCTCAATCTGTACCAACTCCGGCGGGGCGCCACCGCCCTCAAGTACGACTTTGCCGCTGAGGTAGATCGTGTAACTTCGAAACTGTCCCAAAGCAGGTAAGCAAGTCAAAAACGTGAGCGTCCAAACTAGCAAGGTCTTCGGCATGTGGCGTTGTCTCTAATACTATGGCGGTCGAGGCCGCTCTCAGGGTACATTGATTGCCCATACAGTGATGGCCTAAATTTCGCCGGGTGCCAGAACCTACAGTTGAACGGTCGGTGCTTGCCGTTGTTAACAGGCCGGTGACCGACCGGTCGATTAACACCCCGTTCCAGATTGATTTGGCCAGATCCTTAGCCCGCCAGTTCGCCCTACCGCTCGAACAAATACACGCTATCCTCAGCGCGACTCTTGCCGCCGTCGTTGACCGTGAACACGGCACGTCGCCGCGAGTCGTTCGTGGCGCGATCCCAGAGCGAAGCCCCGGCGTACTTGCCATCTTTTCTCAGCGCGTAAAACGACAGTCCGATCTTGCTAAGCCGCTCGCGGTCGTCGTTGTAATTGCGAGCAACCCGTTTCAACGCATCGAGGCACGCCTCGGCCGGCTCCATTCCGTGCCGCATATTTTCAACCACGGTGTGAGTCCCACAAATGCGGATGTTTTCTTCGCCGCGGCCCGTTGAACCCGCCGCTCCGACATCTTGATCGCAGTAGACACCCGCACCAATGATCGGTGAATCGCCTACTCGCCCCGGGATCTTCCAGGCAAGTCCGCTGGTCGTCGTGCAGCCGGACATCTCACCGTTATCGTTGAGAGTTAGACAAGTGATCGTGCCCGTAGGTGGATGCTTGACCATTTCGCGTGCCCAGGCGAGCCACTCGAGCTTTGCGCCTGGAATACGCTCGATCAACGCGCGGCCGGCAGCGGCGTCCGGCGGTGCGTCCAGCCCCGGACCCCAGTCGCCGCCAAGTGATTCCTTCCACGTCAGCCAAGCGAGACGCGCCCTGTCGGTGAGCAAGTTCTCGACTTTGTAGCCATGGGCCTCGGCGAATCGAGTTGCGCCGTCGCCAACCAGCATGATGTGATCGCTACGCTCCATCACGAGCTTGGCAATCTTTGAGGGAGCTTTTATACCGCGAATTGAGGCCACTGATCCACAGCGCCGGCTCGGCCCGTGCATCACGCAGGAATCCAACTCAACATCGCCCTCTTCGTTTGGCAGGCCACCGTAACCGACGCTGGCGTCCTCGGGGTCGAGTTCTTGAAGGTTCACGCCCGCTATCGCGGCGTCGAGGGTATCATCGCCCTTCTTCATGCGTTCCACGGCTTTCGCGGTACACGGCAACCCATTCATCGACGAGACGGCGATGAGCTTCGGTCGTTGCGCGGCTGCGACAGCAGAAGAGGCGACAGCAGCGGCAAACAGTTTTCTGTGAGAAATCATTTCGGTCTCCTAACGACCTAGTACTAACTTGCGAAAGTAAGGCCTTTAACTGTAAAATGTCAGTATGGCAAGACCGGCAACGGTGATTCGACTGAACGCCGAGGAAGAAGAGACGCTGCGACTCTGGGTGCGCGGCCACAAGTCCGAACGGCGCATGGTGGAGCGCGCTCGCATTGTGCTGCTGGCGGCCGCCGCTACCTCGACCGCCGAGATCGCCCGGCAACTGGGATCCCCGGCGGCGCGCGTGTCGAAATGGCGCACCCGCTTCGCCCAGCAACGTCTGGCGGGATTATGCGATCAAGCGCGTTCCGGCAGGCCCGCGCGGTACGACCAAGCGACGCGCAAACGCATCCTCTGCCAACTCGACGAAGCTCCGCCCGAAGGGCACGCCACTTGGACAGGCGAACTGCTCGCGGAAGCTCTCGGCGACGTCAGCAAGCATCAAGTCTGGCGCGTACTGCGGCAGCTCGGCGTGTCCTTGCGGCGGCGGCGCAGTTGGTGTTTGTCAACCGACCCGGAGTTCGCTCGCAAGGCCGCCGACATTGTCGGACTCTACCTCAGCCCGCCGGAAAACGCCGTGGTGCTCGCGGTCGACGAGAAGCCGAGCATCCAGGCCTTGGAGCGAGCGCAGGGCTGGCTACGCTTGCCCAACGGCAAGGCCTTGACGGGCTTCTCGCACGGCTACAGGCGGCACGGCACGACGCCGCTTTTCGCCGCGCTGGAAGTGGCTACCGGATTCATCATCGCCGGACACTATTGGCGCCGACGGCGTCGCGAGTTTCTCGACTTCATGAACCACATCGCGGCCATCCACGAAGGCCGCGAGATCCACATCATCTTGGATAACTTGAACACTCACAAGCCCAAAAATGACCGCTGGCTGCAACGTCATGCGAACATCCATTTTCACTACACGCCGACCTACAGTTCGTGGATGAATCAGGTTGAGGTGTGGTTTTCGATTCTGAGCCGCCGCGCCTTGCGGGGGGCGAGTTTCACTTCCCCCCGGCAGGTGCGCGAGGCCATCGACAGCTTCGTCCGCGTCTACAACTCCAAGGCTACTCCGTTCGAATGGACCAAGACCGTCGTCGCCCCTCGTCCCCTCGCCAGTAAATATTCTAACTTACGCAACTAAGTACTAGCCAAGCGAGCATTGAACGCGACACCATGTCCGCCGCATCATGCTGAACGAAATGCCCAGCACCCGGGACCGTCACCAGTGTTAGATCTTTTTCGAGCCACTCCCAAGTCCCGTTGAGCGCCGGATGGAGCAGCGCCTTGTCGTCGAGCCCGTGAAACATCAGCACTTCGCACCGCACCTTCGGAAACTCCGGTGCCGGATGATCGTAGGGCTCGCGGGGGTAGTTTTTCTTGTAATAGTTCAGCATTCCCTCGAAGCTCGAACGCTCGAACGCCTCAATGTAGTGGGGACGCGCCTCGTCGTCCTCAACCCACCGAGCGAGCCGATCGGCGGACAGTTGCTTGTGGGCGTCCGGCTGCTGAAATCTTCGCGCGTAGGCGCTGTTTTCCCGCTGATCAGGGTTGTTGGCCAGCTCGCGAGCGAGACCGATCGGATGTGGCAGATTCAATATCACGAGCCTGTCAACGACGTCAGGCTGAAACATCGCCACCGACCAAGCGACCATGCCGCCCCAGTCGTGCCCAACTACGACTGCCTTCTGTTGGCCCTGACGGCGAATGACGGCGACAACATCTTGCACGAGCAATTTCATAGCGTAGTTGTCAACGCCATCGGGCTTGTCGCTCAAGTTGTAACCACGCTGATCAATCGCAACGACGCGATAGCTTTTTGCGAGCGCTTCCATCTGGTTGCGCCAGGTATACCAATAGTCCGGAAAACCGTGAATCATCACCACCAGCGGCCCCTCGCCTACGGCCGCGTAATGGATACGCACGTCTCCACTATCGGCATAGCCGTGAGAAACATCATCGAGCAAGCTCATCCGTACATTCTATTCGCACGCGGTCGAAACATTGTGGGGCATTACCCTAAGAGGCGAATGGGGCGACTGGCTTTAGCGCTGGGTTTGCTGGCTGCGGGATGCGGCGAGAATACCGCCGATCCGATCGATGCAACCCATCCGCCGACTGAAATCCTAGGAGAGCTCGACCCGTTGCTTGTCGGCGAAGCCAGCGGCCTAGCCATTTCTCGCCAGTTCCCCGATCGCCTCTACCACCACAACGACAGTGGCGGCGGACCGTATTTCTACCTCACATCCTTCTCGGGCGAACACACCCAAAAAATCGAGATCGAAGGCTTCGACGATTCCGGCCAAGACCTCGAGGACATGGCGCTAGGTCTCTGCGACGAGCCAACGAAAGACTGTATCTATCTAGGCAATATTGGCGACAACTTCCTTCGCCGGGATTCAATCGAGGTCTTGATTATCGAAGAGCGAGAACAGTTTGGCCTCTCGGTCAAGCCCGTCCGGCGGGTTCAGATGATATATCCAGATGGTGCCCACAACGCCGAGGGGCTAGCGGTGGACCCGTTGGGCAACCTCTACGTCCTTACAAAGGGGGTGAGTAGCGCCACATTCTGGGAAAGTCCGTCCCGCATCTATCGATTGACACACGACCAGATATGGGGTGCGACTGACGAACCCCACCAGCTCGAGTTTGTCAGCGAAATCGACCTCCCGGCCCTCGCTGAACAGCACGGTGACGATATGGCAGCCATCGCCACCGCCTTCGATATCTCACTCGATGGCGAGCGCTATCTGATCCTCACCCGACGACAGGCCTACGAATTTTCACGAGACCTCGGCAAACACCGCCGACTAGCTATCCCATACCTTTTTGGTCAAGAGGCAGTCGCCTACTTGCCTGACGGCTCGGGCTTCATTTACACCCAGGAGTACAAGGCGGCGGAAGAATCCAAGATCATTCGAGTGGATACTCCCTAGCCGGCGATTTCGCCGTGAGCCGGCGGGAATTGCGGGCGCGCAGCTATTTGGGTCCAGAGCCGGGCTTCGAGTCGTTGAACTCTTTCTTGAAGCGGACAGCCAATCGAGCTGCGCCTTTGAGAGCCTTATCCTTCGCTCCCGCCACCTCGGGCTTGGCCATTTTCCAGGCATCCTTGGCCAACGGCTTCACTTCGTCTTCGTACAATTTCTTCGCCGTATCGCGGACCCGCGGGTCACTAGCGGCCTTGCGCACAACCTGTGCGATTAGCGAGCGTAAAAAGGGCATCTCTGTGCGTATGCTACCAGCAGCGCTCAAGAATGTCTTTGATAATCTCGAGAGATGTCTGAAGCAAAAAACGGAGACACGATAAAAGTCCACTATACCGGGACACTTGCGGACGGTGAAGTTTTTTACTCCTCTAGCGGGCGCGATCCGCTCGAGTTCACACTCGGCCAGGGTCAACTTATCGCAGGGTTTGAGAAGGCCGTGCGAGGACGTAGCGTGGGCGACACCGTTACGACAAATATTCCTGCGGCCGAGGCATACGGGATCGTAAACGAGGACTTGGTTTTCACCGTCGCAAAAACCAAGGTTCCCGACAACATGGAACTCACGGTTTGCCGTGGCTTAAAGCTCTCCGACGGCCAAGGCGGTTCGCACCGCGCTGTCGTGACGGAAATCGGCGATGAGAACGTCAAACTAGACGGGAATCATCCGTTGGCCGGAAAAGATCTCACTTTCGAGATCGAACTCGTATCAGTGGTCGCGGGTTAGCCCTCACTTCTTGCCATCTGACGAGCGAAAGCACACGATAGCTGCGCCCCTACTTCGTTGCGCTCGATCGCGAGTGCTCGACGGACTGCCATGTTCGCCTCCGCCCGCCATCCGTCGCCCGCCTCGTACTGACGCTCCTCTTACGTGCATTTGCCGTCAGATCGTGACAAAAGCGGGATGGTGCCAATCAGCTAAGCTTTGTGTCATGCGCTATATCTCGTTCGCAGTCGCTATCCTCACGCTGGCTCAATTTGGAATGGCCGCGGAGCATCCCTCCGCACCGTTCGAGAACGAGCTGATCGAGGCGCGGGTTTATTTGCCTGATCCCGAGAACGGCTACTACCGCGGCACGCGCTTCGACTGGTCGGGCGCCATCTATAGCTTGGAGTTTGCCGGGCACCAGTACTTCGGCGAGTGGCAGGAGTCGGACGACCCTTACCTGCATGACCGCATCACCGGTCCCGTCGAGGAGTACCGCACCGCGGAAAAAGGGCTTGGCTATGACGATGGTGGCGACCGCTTCATTCGCATTGGCGTAGGCGTCGTCGAGAAGCCGGAAGAAGACGACTACCGTTGGACACACAGCTACAAAGTCGTCGACCCCGGCCGATGGGCGATTCGGCGTGGAGCGAACTGGATTGAGTTCACCCAAGACGTTGCGGAACCGACGCTCGGTTACGGCTACCGTCTTGTAAAGCGCCTCACTCTGACGCCAGGCAAGCCGGAGTTGGTTATCGACCATTCGCTCGAGAACACCGGCGGTAAGACGATTGAGACGAACGTCTACAACCATAATTTCTTCGTCATCGAAAACCAGCCGACCGGACCCGACTTCTCCGTGACATTCCCGTTCGCGGTGGTGGCCGACGGCGACTTGAAGGGCTACGCCGGCGCGAGCGGTACCAACGTGAAGTATGAAAAACAACTGCCGCCGGGCGAAAGCATTTTCGCCATGCTGAGCGGCTATGGCGACACGCGCGCGGACCACGCGTTCACCATCGAAAACCGCAAGGTGAAGGCCGGCGTGCGCGTCGAGACCGACAAGCCGCTGGCCAAGCTGAATTTCTGGTCGCCGCGGACGACGCTCTGTCCGGAGCCGTTCATCGACCTTAAAATCGCGCCGGGCCAGGCCGATCGCTGGTCGACGCGGTACGAGTTTTATACGCTCGATTGAGGCACTTGCAGAGTGCCAGAAATTTTGTATCCGGGCTAAACGACGTAAGGCTCGCGATAGTCGCGCGTCAGCAACTTGTTGGCCTCGGGGTCGTTGGCGAATTTTGGCCCGTCCTCGAGAGTCAACTGGCGGCCGACGCGATAGCTGATATTCGCCAGGTGACACATTGCCGCGCTGAGGTTGGCAATCTCGATTTCGTCGTGCAGTTCGCGATGGTTCCTTGATCGGCAGCCGGCCAGAAAATTCTGCATGTGAAGTTTCGTCGGATCGCCAGCTTCGCGGTCGCTGCGCTCCTCCATTACTAGCTCGTTGCTTTCGCCCTTGAATGCCTGGAAGCCGCGGTCGCTCATCGCCGCCCAGCCTTCCGAGCCGTAGAACAAGTTTCCGGTCATCACGTTGAGAGGGGCGCTGGTCTTGGGAGCTGTCGCCTCGGGCGAGGGAGCGTCAGCCGCGCCGCGCCGCCGGCGCCTTGGCGGCGGCACTGACCCTTCCGTACCAGTCAGCAATCCTCTGACTTCAAAGACCAACTCGCTGTCGCCGAAATTGAAACTCGATGTCAGCGTATTTGGCGTCTCTTGGTCGTCGTCATAGGCGAACATGCCGCCATGAGCAAAGGCCGTCTTGGGCCACTGGGGCTCCGACATGCCCCATCGCGCGATTCCCAATTGATGCACGCCTTGGTTGCCGATATCGCCATTGCCGGTGTCCCAAAACCAGTGCCAGTTGTATGCGAATCGCAGTTCATTGAAAGGCCGCATTGGCGCGGGTCCGAGGAACATGCTCCAGTCGAGCCCTGGGGGCGTCGGTGTATCGGGCTTTTTACCGATCGACCGCCGCCGCTTGTAGCAAAGCCCTCGCGACTGATAGATCTTTCCGATCAACCCACCCTGCAGCGCCTCGATGGAGCGCATCTTGAACGGAGTGCTGCGGTGTTGCGAGCCGACCTGTAGCATGCGCTTGGTATCGCGCGCCACCTTGACCATCGTCAGGCCCTCGTGGATATTGTGGGAGGCCGGCTTTTCGCCGTACACATCTTTTCCGGCCTGCATCGCCCAGATTGCTGACAACGCATGCCAGTGGTTTGGCGTCGCGACGGACACGGCGTCGACGTCCGCGTCAGCGAAGACGTCGCGCATGTCGGCAAACTCTTTTGCCTTCTCGCTGGTAGCGCTCAGTAGCTTGGCCTGCGCCCGCTCGCGCGCCGCCTGGTTCACATCGCACAAGCCCACGACGCGCGCCTCGGGTATCCCTGACCAGGTCCTCAGATGAGATCCGCCGCCGCGGCCACCAAGCCCGACAATGCCGATGCTAATTCGATCGTTTGCGCCCCATACTCGCAGAGCCGAGGCGGCCGTCGCCGCTCCCATGAAAAACCGCCGCGTCGAGGTGTTTGACATATCGATAGATCACTCCTTATGGAATTGTGAGCATACCAGAATAAGCGTGCCCCAATTGATCGTGCCCGCAAGCGATTAGGCAATCGCGGCCCTTGTGGTGAATCTTATAGCAGCATGGGCTCGGGAGGCATGGGGATAATTCGTTAAATCCTTAAGAATCTATTATTTATAAAATTTCCACCAGGGGCTAGGCACAGCTTACCTGTCAGATTGGCCGGATTTGGCAGGGTTTCCTCCAAATTCGAGGACTCAGTGCCGCCGGTTACGAGGTTTTCGACGTGAGCAGTTGACGACGCCTCCATCGCTGTCAAGCGCTTACTTCTTATCAACCTTGTGTTCTTTCCATTGTAAGGGTAGGGTGGTTCGTTTTTCGGGGTCCGGAACTGCTAAGTCGTATGGAATCAACTGAAAAAATATTTGTTTTTCGCAGGACGGGGTTTTTCGGGGTATGCGAATTGGCTCCCGGGTGTAGAGCCTGGGTAAGGCCGGCGCAGCCATGACTAAACGAATTCTAGCAGCCGGGATTTCTGGTCTCAGTGGTACTGGATCAGACGATGGCGTGTGGCGCGGTTGTACTGCATTATCTGGTGGCCGTCATCGGAATCTGGCTCGATACGGCGCGTGAATTCGGTGATCCGATCCCGGCGCCTAAGGGTAGGCGTTTGCTGTTGGCTTAGGAGGACCGCACCGCACGGCGGCGCGGCTCGGTACTTTAGAAGGCATGTGCCAGCCAGCGGAGTTTACCTACTGCCGGGTGGCGTGGGCCTTGTTGCTACAATTGCGCGCATTGCCCGACACGACGGGGCGAGGCGAGCCTGTCGAACGCCCGATCGCCTACTTCATCACGTTTTCCTGCTACGGAACACATCTACACGGAAACGCCAAGGGGTCTGTTGATCGCCGGCACAACAGTCCGGGCGGGCGGTTGATTGCACACGATCCCGTTCGCGAGCGCGCGCAGGCGGAGTGGATGTCGAAGTCCACCTACGTCTTGGACCGTCAGGCGAGGGAGACAGTTCTCAAGTCGATTCGGAAGTCTTGCACGATCAAGGGTTGGTTGTTGTTGGCCGCGCACGTTCGCGGTACTCACGTTCATATCGTGATTTGCAGCCGGGAAACGCCTGAGCGATTGATGGCCTATCTGAAACATCACGCGAGCCGGGATCTAAACCGCTCCGACGCTGTGCGGCGCAGGCGCTGGACTAGTCATGGGAGTACGCGTTGGCTGTGGGAGCCTGAGAATGTTGACCGCGCGATCGATTATGTGCTGAATCAGCAGGGCGTGGCGATGGCGGTTCATCGGTTGGGGCGTTATTGGACGGAGGTGCTTGGGTCGGTGAACGTTTCATCTTGAGCGATTGAGGTGACCCTTCGAATTACCGAGCCGCGCCGCCTCGCGGTGCTGTCTACTTCGGAGGGGGTTTCATGCGGGACTGAGGGGCGGACCGCACCGCACGGCGGCGCGGCTCGGTACTGCGAAGGGCCCGTGGCTGGCGGCGGAGTTTGGCCTCGTAAGGTTGCCCAAGGCAACTGCCTCATTCCTGCTTGGCGCGGCGGAACCCTTCGTACCAGTTCTGCACTACGCGGATCTTAGGAGATGGCCTTTCCTCCAGGGTCTGGACAACGACGAATCGGCGGCCGTCCCGCGAGACATCGTACTGCTGGCCTCGGCGCTGAAAAGCTTCAGCGTCGACAAAGAGCTCGGTACGCTCGGTGATCCGTAGCGCCGGCTGCGGCTCAACGGACGCCGCGATCAACGTATCGTCGTTTACGTAGTAGATTTCGCGGCCATCACCGCGCCATCTCGGCTGTGCTCCGCCGTCCAATGACACCTGTACTCGCCATGTGCCCTCGGGGTAGGGCTTGACGTAAACTTCGTCCTGCCCGGACTCATCGGAAACATAGGCGAAGTAACGACCGTCGGGCGAGAAATCGGGGGCATACGTGTCGAATTGGTCTTGGACGAGCGGGCGCTTTACTCCTTCGCCATCACCGCCAAATTCCATGACCCAGATGTCCTGGGGGGGCGTATCGAAGATCAGGGCGTCCCCGGTGGGAGTCCAATCGAACGCGAACTGCGATCCTTCGCCGTCGACCAGCAACTCCGGCTCGCCACCACCGGCCGCGCTGAGCGAAAAAATGTCCAACGCGCCAGCTTGCCTTGCCGAGTAGACGATTCTCTCACCATCCGGCAGCCAGGCGGGGCGCGCTTCGTTCAGAGAACCAAAAGTGAGCTTGGACTTAAGTGGCGTCTTCACCTCATGAATCCAGATATCGCGTTGTCGAGGATCGGATGAATCTCTGGCGTCAACCACCACACGAGATTCGTCCGGGGACAAGACCGGCGTTAGGATCTGTTGTTGCGGTCGCCCTATTGTTCCCGTGACGCGCCCGGAGCGATCCTTCCACACCAACTGCTGAGCCCCTCCTGGCTGGGATTCAACAAAGACCATCACACCGTTGTGAGAGACCGTAGGGCGCGTGCCTCGATTCTCAACAAGAAACGGATCGCCGGTCGGCTGGAGCGAACGCAAGTCGAAGGGAATTGCCCAGATCCCCTCCAATCCGTTCTGGTAGAGAAGGTGTCCGCTCGAATCATATGTCGGCCAGCTTCCCGACCCGATTAGCGTCTGCCTGCCGCTATGGATATCCCGAACCGCCATGGATCGCCGCACGGTGAAAGGCGAATAATCGAACAGCATCGTCCCGGGCTTCGCGGCGGCGGGAAATGAGGCATACCCATAAGCCAGCGCGTCTCCCTCGATAGGTTGGCCCTCGGTAAACAACGGTTCAGCTTTGCCGCCTTCGGACGGCACGGAATAGAATTGACGCGGAGATCCGGCGGTGAATACGATGCGATCACGGTCGGCGTCGTAGGTTATAGCTCGAACGCCGTCCACGTGATAGAAGATCTGCTTGGCGGGGCCGCCGGCGGCCCGGACGCTCAAGATACTACTGCCCGCTGCTCGTGCAAATATACGCCGGCTATCGTCGGACCACACGGGGTCGAACATAGCGCTGGATTCGACGTTCGGAATTCTCGGGGCGTCCTCGTCCAGGTCGTGGATGTACAACCGTCGGTACGGACCGACCACGGCGACGTAAGCCACGGAGCGGCCGTCCGGGGAGACGGTCGCTTCTTGAACGATTCCCGGAGTATCAAGGGTGAAGCGCAGGTATGGGGCCGGCGTTTCATCTGGATTCGAGAACAAGAGGACTCCAACAATTAGTCCGATCGAGGCTGCCGCGAGTGCTCCGATGACCAGGCGGGTGGGTGCGGCCCGCGCTGCGGATTGCTTTTCCGGCTGCGCCTCGACTCGTTCGTGAGCGATCGGTGACTCCACCGAGGCGAGGAATCGGTATCCGAGACGAGGCACGGTTTCTAGAAATCGCGGCGAGGTCGATGAATCGTCGAGCGCCTGGCGGATTTTTTGGACGGACGTGTTGAGGCTTTTGTCGAACTCGACGAACTCGTCTTCGGCCCAAAGGCGTTCCTTGAGGTGCTCTCTGGTGACGATTTCGCCGGGCTTTTCGATCAGCGCCTCGAGGACGCGAAAGGGTTGGTCTTGTAGGCGGACTCGCACGCCGCGTTTGCGGAGCTCGCGGGCGGTGAGGTCGAGCTCGAATACGCCGAAGCGGACGATTCTTGGAGGAGCTGATTTCACGACATCTATTGTTCAAACCCCGCCTGAGCCGCTCCTTAACGGAAGCCTTCCACGAGCATGATATCCGACTCGGGCGGCTCGCCCTGGGTGTAGAGCACTGACTCCCCATCGGGAGAAACCGAAAGGCCGACATAGGTCTCTTTCTCGAACTCCATCACCGAATTCACGGCCTTGGAGTCAAAGTCATAGAAGTTGATGGTTTTCGGAGTGATTCTGCTGCCCGTGAAGTAGATCCCAGAGCGCCCCACAGCCCAGTTCATTTCGTTCAGGAATCGCTCGACCTCGAGCGCTCGAGGACCTCCAGCCACGGGAATGCTCCACAGGCTCGTGCGATCCGACAAATATAAGGTCCGCCCGTCGAGCGACTCGAGGGCATACCGATCGTTCCCGCTGGTCACTTGGACTGGCTCGCCGCCCTCAGGCCCAATTGTCCAGATGCCATACTCACCGGACCTGTTCGAGCTGAAGTAGATCCGGCGGCCGTCTCGCGAGACCGTCGGCTGCATGTCGGTGGCTGGATGATCTGTCAAGGGCTGGGGCTCGCCGCCGGAGGCGCGGATGACGAAGATGTCTCGTTGATTACCGACGAAGGACTGGAACACGATCCACGCTCCGTCAGGGGACCAATATGGTGCCGACGACTGACGCGACTTCAGGTAGGTGAGTTGGATCGGATTCGCCCCGTCGCGGTCGCAAACCCAGATCTCGCGATAGCCGGAGCGCGAAGACGAGAAGGCGATCTGGGATCCGTCCGGGGAGTACTGAGGCGTGACGTCAAAGAACGTCGACGAAATAGCGGGACTCTGTTCCCCCGTAGCGGTCTGCAGCTCCCACGTATCGTAATCCCGACGGATGTAGGCGAGCGCAAGACGACCCGACGCGGTGATCGCGGGAAAGGAGAGCTGTGACGGCTGCATAAAGGGTTTTGGAGCGCCGCCGTCGATCGTCGTGCGCCACAACCTGATCGACTCCGCAAACCCGCTTGCGAAGATGATCTCGCGACTGTCCGGCGTCCATGTTGGGAAGAAAGGAGCCTCTTCGCTGTTCAGTTGCCTCGTCTCGCCTTTCACTTCGAGCGATGGGGTTAGGTCAACAACATGAATCTCCCAGGAGTAGTTCGCGACAAGGCGTCGGAATGCAAGCTTCGATCCATCGGGCGAGACGGCTGGATCGACATCTCCTGCCAACGATTGGGCGGCCATGAGCTTTTGCATCTCGCCCGAATCGGCGTCAACGGCATGGAGCTGTCGTGGCGCGCGCGGTCCATCGCGCATGGAAACGACGAGGTGGCGTCCGTCAGGATGCCAGGTCACGGCTCGAGAGCTATTGTTGATCGTCTTGGGGAAGTCTAGGCGGGCCGAAACTGCTAATACTTCCCGCGCCGGCCCGCCGATCGCCGGGACCGTCATGACCGCGGCCGACTCTTCGTCGAACTTGCGAATGAAGGCGATGCGTCGCCCGTCCGGCGACCAAACGGAGTTGAAATCCTCTGCCGGATGGTCGGTCAGTCGGTCGGCCCTCTCCTCGCCGACGCGCTTGACGTAGATGTCCCAGTTGTCGCGGTTCGGCCCCTCCCACGTGAAGGTGATCCGCTCGCCGTCCGGCGAGAAGCTCGGATGAATCTCGCGACCCGGATAGGCTGTCAGCGTGATGGGTGCCGAGAAAGAAGCCGTCTGGTCGAACTGTTGCGGCCCACCCCAGCCGGCGAGGTAGACAGCCAAGGCCAACATAACGATCGCGAGCGCCGCTAGCGCAAGCCGCTCAATTCTTCGTGCACGCGCCCTCGGTTCAGGCGTTACGCCGGCGGATTGGACCGGGGCCACAAAGCGATACCCGCGCCGAGGGACAGTCTCCACGAACCGTGGCGAACTCGATGGATCGTCGAGCGCCTGGCGGATTTTCTGGATGGCGGTGTTGAGGCTTTTGTCGAACTCGACGAATTCGTCTTCGGGCCACAGGCGTTCCTTTAGTTGCTCGCGGGTGATGATCTCGCCGGGCTTTTCGAGCAGGGCTTCGAGTACGCGGAAGGGTTGGTCTTGCAGCCGGACGCGCACGCCGCGCTTGCGCAGCTCACGGGCGGCGACGTCGAGTTCGAAAACTCCGAAGCGCCGCACGCCCCCGCCCTGTCGTCCCCCTGAATCCATGTCGATGCCGCGACCGCTTTGATCGACGGCCTCCGCGTGGCCGATTATATCACCGATTTCGACCGGCGCAACCACATTTTCTTCTGTCGACTGCTGACCGTAACCGACATATTTTCAGTTGAATAGCTGTCGGCAAGCGGTCTGCTTCGAGTTCGCAAACGGATTGCCTCCAGACGGTTGGGATACATCCCGAAAACCCCCATTCTTGGTCTCGCAAACCACAAAGGAGCGCGAGACCAATGACCAAACAACTACTTCTAACCACCATCCTCAGCCTTTTGAGCGCAGGCCATTTCAATCTGCAAGCCGAGTCCAACCGGACCCCGGCGCAACAACAAGGCGGCGAACTGACCGTGCGCATCTACGACTACGCCGGACTCCCCGGTGACTTGCTGATCGAAGCCGCCGAGGCGGCGCGAGCGATATACCTCCGCTCCGGCGTGCCGACCCGCTGGATACAGTGCCCGACGCCAACGAACCCGAACCCGGCCGACCTGGCGATGTTCGACCCAAGCTGCGACGGCCCCGTCGGACCGCACGTGATTCAGATGCGGATCATGGCGACTGTTCCGCCGACCCTCTCCGAGCTCAACCGGTTTGTCTATGGCTTCGCGCTGCCGTCTAAGACCGGTGGATTTGGAACCGCCGCAACGGTCTTTCTGGACCGCGTCACCCGGTCCGCCGAGTTGAGCAAAGTCAACGAGACCGACCTCCTGGCCTGCGTCATGGCACACGAAGCAGGCCACCTTTTGCTCGGCGCAAACAGTCACTCAAACTATGGCCTGATGAGCGCTGCTTGGAAGAAGGCGGAGTTTACAAAGATCGCAGAGGGGGCTTTC
>CBDBHI010000015.1:162500-170876 GCA_965205595.1 Bryobacterales bacterium
TAACGATCTGAGCACTGTCTTAACAACCAGCCCGGCGAAGTTGTGGTACCGGTGAAGACGCCGGTTACCCGCCAAAGGACGGAAAGACCCCGTGCACCTTTACTACAGCTTAACAGTGATTTATGGCATATTCTGCGCAGGATAGGTGGGAGGCTTTGAGCTCGGACTCTTGGGTTCGAGGGAGCCAACCTTGAGATACCACCCTGGTTATTCTGTGAATCTAACCTAGGACCGTGAATCCGGTCCAGGGACATTGTTTGGTGGGTAGTTTGACTGGGGCGGTCGCCTCCCAAAATGTAACGGAGGCGCGCGAAGCTCGGCTCAGGCTGTTTGGAAATCAGCCGTAGAGCGCAATGGTATAAGCCGGGTTGACTGCGAGACTTACAAGTCGAGCAGGTGCGAAAGCAGGTCATAGTGATCCGGCGGTCCCGCATGGAAGGGCCGTCGCTCAACGGATAAAAGGTACGCCGGGGATAACAGGCTGATCTGGGCCAAGAGTTCATATCGACGCCCGGGTTTGGCACCTCGATGTCGGCTCATCGCATCCTGGGGGTGAAGAAGCTCCCAAGGGTTAGGCTGTTCGCCTATTAAAGCGGTACGCGAGCTGGGTTCAGAACGTCGCGAGACAGTTCGGTCCCTATCCTTGGTGGGCGGAGGAAATTTGAGGGAGGCTGCTTCTAGTACGAGAGGACCGAAGCGGATGAACCTCTTGTGATCCTGTTGTCACGCCAGTGGCATAGCAGGGTAGCGAAGTTCAGAAGGGATAAGCGCTGAAAGCATATAAGCGCGAAACCCGTCCCAAGATTAGATTTCCCTGAAGGGCACTTGCAGACTACAAGTTTGATAGGACGGATGTGAAAGCGTGGCAACACGTGAAGCTAACCGTTACTAATCGCCCGTTCGGCTTGACTATAAAATTTACCCCGAGCTAAATCCACTTGCTCGGCACTTTTTGGAAAGCGATTACCGCATTACCCGGTTGCAACCCGGCGATTCGCCGCTGGGGCTCGTAGGGGCGTAGCTTGCTACGCCCGTGCTAGAACCCCGCAACCAACCTTCGATATTCAGCACCGCCGCACTCGCCTCATATAGGGCTCTGAGAACGCGCGGTGAAAAGTTTCGGGTGGCCCTAGCGAGGAGGCCACACCCGTTCCCATTCCGAACACGGTAGTTAAGCTCCTCAGCCCCGATGGTACTGCGTGGGCGACTGCGTGGGAGAGTAGGACGCCGCCCGATTATTTTTTAAGGGCCCAACCGGTTTCGGTTGGGCCTGTTTTTTGCGAAACAGTAGGCGTAGACTGTCACGCACCGGTGGCCCTAGACCTCGGCCTTGGCGTTGCCGAACTAGTAGCCGACGTGTGTGGCTCACGATATATTCCTACAATGTCGGTCAATCTCTTGATCTCATCGTAGCCCCACAGTGGCTTCGCCTTCCTCATTCTATTCCGATCGTCCCAGTCTGACATGAGCAGGCTTAGGCCGTTCGTGCCCTTGATTGAGCCGCCACCTTGGTCTGTAACCGCCCACGCTCCCGCATATGGACCTACGATGATCCTCGCAGCCTCGACACCCATCTTCGTGCCGTAAGACCGATCTAGGTATGAAGCTTGTCCTCCCCGCTGGGTGTAGCCGAGCGCAGTCATTCGCACTTGGAAATTGCTGAAGATCTCATCAGCTCGACCATGTAAGCGGTCAGAGGACCCTCCTAGCAAGTGTTCTCTCACTACAATTGTTGCTGACTGCCTCTGGCCCGCCTGGTCTATGTCATCCCTGAGCGCCCGCATCGCAACCGCGGCATCGTCGGTTGTCCGAATATCCTCCTCGATTAGGGCGAGTTCGGCTCCGCTAGCCAACATTCCCGTCAAAGCGAGCGCACCCACAGTTCTCCCCATTGTCTCGACGATGGAGACTCCACCAGTAGCCTCACTGTGATCGCGAATTCCATCGCACGCTTCCACAATTACATTTAGTGCGGAATCGAACCCGATGGTAGTTGCGGTGCCAGGTAGTCCGTGATCGATACTAGACGGAACGTAAACGACTGAAATTTTCTCGCCGACCGAATGGAAATACTCCGAAAGCTCGACAGCACGCCACCCAGCAGCTAGCCCACCTATCACGACGAGCCCTTTAGCCGTTCCTGAAAAAGCCCCGCCCCGTCTCGTTGTCCCCCGGGACTTAAGGTTCGAGAGGATCTTCTTCTTGTCGGATTCGATTAACGGATCGGTTCGTCGCGACACGCCCAATATTGACCCGGCCCGCCTTTGAGAATCGTACGCCCTCGTTCGCGCTGTGGCAGTGCGCCCATCGTCATTCGTACTTGCGCGGCTTACCGAAGCCCAATCCAGAACCTGCCCGGCTCCTTCAATCAATCCGGCGAATCCGTTATGAAACCCGAATGCCGAAAATGGCCCCTCACCACAGTTCAGCGAATAGCGACAAAGTCCTCGAAGCACGGCGTTCATTCCAGGCGCGTCGGCCCCGCTGGTAAGCACACCAAACCATCCCTCCGGCTTCCGGTTTCGTTTGGGCATTCGGGAAAGAGTCTGAACCAATTCTGCCCGTCGATCCATTTCGTCGGAATCCACTGCCTATAGCTTCTGTTTTAGTTGCCCATTAACGGCCCTCAGGGGAGTGCTTGTCAGCTCTCCGCTACGAACTGACACCATTTCAGGGGTCCGATTGCGTTCGTGTCAGCGCCGGTGTAAGAATCCCCGTATCGCCGGAATAAAATTCCCCACCCGTAGCTTGCGTCGGAGCCGACCCTGGAAGCAGGAGATACAAGGCGCTGTTACGGAGTTCAGATGTGCAAGAAATCGAAGAATTAGTTCGACAAGGGGTGAGCCTCGCCAAGATCAGCGAGCTCACGGGATTTGACCGCAAGACGGTTCACAAGTACTTAAGGCAGGACGATCCGACGCCCAGATACGGCCCGTGCAAGCCGCGTCCGTCCAAGCTGGATCGCTTCAAGCCGTTTATCGAAGAGCGCCTCAAGGCCGGCGTCTGGAATGCCGTCGTGCTGTTGCGTGAGCTGCGAGAACACGGCTACTCGGGCGGCTATACGATCCTCAAGGATCACCTACAGCCGTTGCGAGAAGCCGCAACCACGGTGGCCGTGCGGCGCTTTGAAACGCCCGCAGGCAAACAGGCTCAGGTCGATTGGGGCCATCTCGGCGAGATCACCGCCGACGGCAAGACTCGCAAGCTTTGGGGTTTCGTCTTCACGCTCGGTCACAGCCGGGCCATCATGGCCGCCGCGGCGACCGACCAGAAGCTGCCGACGCTGCTGCGCATGCACGAGCAAGCCTTCCGGCAACTCGGCGGCGTGCCGCAAGAGATCCTCTACGACCGCATGAAGACGGTCTTGGAGGGGGTCGACGAGCGCGGCGAGCTCAAGTGGAATCAAACCTTCAAGGACTTCGCCGACTATTGGGGCTTCACCCCGCGGGCCTGCAAACCTTACCGCGCGCAGACCAAGGGCAAGGTCGAATCGGGCGTCAAGTACGTGCGCCGCAACTTCCTGTGCGGACGCACGGCGACGAGCCTGGATGATCTCAACAACCAGCTGCACGCTTGGGTCTGGGAGGTCTCGAACCGGCGCGTTCACGGCACCACTCACAGCCCCATGTCAAGGGCGGAGTAAATTTGGACCACTTCGGCGGAGCAAAAGTAGACCAGTTGGTGAAGGGGTAGCGGTTTTCGTGGGACGGCTGGAACGGAGCCTGCGGTCGCCCTTTAGGGCGGCCCAGGCGTAGTGGAGGCCGTCCCACGAAAACCGGGCGAGTGGCCGGTGGGTCAGCCCAAAGAGTGAGCCCGCTTCTTCTTGCTCTGGATCAGACGGAAGCTTTCGCCGTTCAGCTCTAGAATATGAACGTGGTGCGTGAGGCGATCGAGCAGGGCGCCGGTCAGCCGCTCGGAGCCGAAGACCTCCGTCCATTCGTTAAACGGCAGATTCGAGGTGACCAGCGTCGAGCCCTGTTCGTAGCGCTGGGAAAACACTTCGAACAATAACTCCGCTCCGGTCTTCGATAGCGGCACGTAGCCCAGTTCATCGACGATCAGCAGATCCTGCTTGGCCAACTGCTTTTGACATCGCAGCAAGCGCCGTTCATCTCGGGCTTCGAGCAGCTCATTGACCAGTGCCGCCGCTGTTGTGAAGCGTGTTCGATAGCCGCGCTGACAAGCCGCCAGTCCCAACGCCAAGCCGATGTGCGTTTTGCCCGTGCCGGAATTACCCAGTGCCGGCACGTTTTCGCGGCGGTCGATAAACTCACAGCGCGCCAGTTCCAGCACCAGCTTCTTGTTCAACGCCGGCAAGGACGGGAAGTCGAAAGTGTCCAGACTCTTGGTCACGGGAAACTTCGCGGCCTTGCTGCGGCGCTCGGTGGCCCGCTGTTCACGGTCGAGCAGTTCCAGCTCGCAGAGTTGTTGCGGGAAGCTCCTCGAATCCAAGCTCTCGGCGGCGCATTGCCGCGCCAGTTTGTCGTACTCGCGCAGGAAGGTTGGCAGCCGCAACGCTTTCAAATGCGCTTCGAGCAGAAGTTTCGACCTCGCCATTACCCCCCTCCTTGTGCCGGCAGTGCCAAATAGTCCGCAGCGGAGGTTTGCTCCACCTGGGCTGCCGGCAGGTGCGGATACTTCGTCAAGTCCAAGCGCGGCGGCCGTTGCTCGATGCGGCACAGCACTAAGTGCCTGACTGCATCCAAGCCAATCGCCCCCAACTCGCAGGCTTGGCGCACCGCCGCGGCAACGTGCTCGAATCGGAAGTCCTCCAGTCATCGCAATACCTGCACGTACTCGCGCTTGCCTGGCTTTCCCAACCGTGCCTCGAGCAAACGTCTCAAGCACGGGAACTGTTCGGGCAGCTCCCAGCCCGCCAACGGGGCCGCTTGATCGAGCGCGTTGGTCTTGCGTTCCAGCAGTGCTAGGTAATGCAGCGGATCGAAGATCAACTCTTCGCGTTCGTAACTGCGCCGGTGGCGCGCGATCTCTTCGCTGCCACAACAGATCACGATTTCATCGACGTAGCCTTTCAGCAACACCTGGCGATGTCCGTAGCGTGTGGGCACCGAGTAGTCGTTGGCGCGATAGCGCACCAATGACAGCGACGTCACCCGCGTGGTGCGTTTGTCGCAGGCGTCATAGGGCGTGGGCGGCAAGGGCAACAACGCTTGGCGGTCACGCTTGAAACGTTCCTCAATCGTTTCGGTGTGCCGCCGCAAGCGCCGCTTACGATTGTTGAGGCACTGCGCTTCGAGCTGCTCGTTGAACGCTTCCCAGCTTGGAAACCTTGGCGCCGGCACCATGAAGTTCCGCCGGGCATAACCGACCAGTCCTTCCACCTTTCCCTTGTCGTTGCCTTTGCCCGGACGCCCGAAACGATCGGAGAATAAATAGTGCGACTGCAGTTCACTGAACACCCTGGTCCGCTTGCGCCTGCCGTCGCCCAGAATCCTCGCCAGCGCCAAGGTCGTGTTGTCGTAGAGGATGCTGCGTGGCACGCCGCCGAAGTACCGAAACGCTGCGTTGCGCCCCTCGCAAAACGCTTCCGTCGTCGCGGCCGGGAAAGCTTTTACGAAAGCGTCATCGCTAGGCGGCAGATCGACCACCAAGTAGTGCGCCTTGCGCTGTACGCCGTCAATGAACACCAGAGCTTCACCGCAGTCGGCCTGGGCATCGCCCGCCGGATGCACCAGCGGCACGAACATCTCTTGCCCGCCGAGCTTCTTGTCGCGAACATAGTCCTTGACGATCGTGTAACCGCCGGTGAAATCGTACTCGTCGCGCAAGCGGTCGAAGATGCGTTTTGCGGTGTGGCGTTGTTTCTTCGGACGTTCCTGATCGTCGATGAGGATCTGATCGACGATTCCGGTGAAGGGATCCAGCTTCGGCCTCTGCGCTGGTTGGCGCCGCCGATAGCCCGGCGGAGTGGCGTAGCGCAACATCTTGCGCACCGTCCCTCGCGCCAGGCCAAACCGTTTGGCGGCCTCGCGCTCACTGAGCCCTTCGACAAAGACACTGCGCCGTACTTGAGCGTATAGCTCCACGCGATACATCCCTCTCGTGTCCCACAAACACCACAGGAATGTTCGCTGGACCACTCGGACGGTCTACTTTTACTCCGCCCAAAAGCAGCTTCGATTCGCCGCTCTATGGTCTAGTTTCGCTCCGCCGTTCTCAAGGAGGAATGCAACCGGCATTCATCTCGTGATCCGAGATCCGGCAGAATGGCCTGCCAACGTTTTGCGACAGGCTCAACTAGTCGTTGGCTGTCATGGGCACTTCGGACACCTTGAGATCGAAGCCGGTTGCGCCCGCTTCCATTTTGAACAGCGGAACCGGCGAAACGCCGTGTAGAATCTTTGATTGAGATTCAGTCTGTCGGCAGCCCACATAGATGGCCCTTAACGCGTCTGGCGGGTACGTAATCGCTCGGTCGCCCTCATTGGCTACAATTCGCCACTCGTCCTCGTAATTCCAATCTTCGTACTTCGTCAGATACAGAGCCTTCTTTAGGTCCTCTCTAAAAAAAGGTGGTTCGGGCGTGACGACGTCCTCAAAATTCCAGCGTGGCATTTCGTGAAAATACACAACGCGCCTGGCTGCTTTAAACAGCCCTTGACTGCTATCGAACTTCAGGCAGATGCCCGTGTGCCCCTCGGCGTAATGGGACCACATCAAAATATCGTTGCACTTGCGGGAAAGGCAGACAACCCCTCCTGCTTTGGCAGCGATGCTGGCAGATTGCACCAGTTGAGGCAGTAATTCTCTGACAACATCCGCCTGAGCTCTAGCCGGAGATCGTTCTGCACCGACTTCTAGAAGGAACTGCTCGACGGTTTCGAGCTTCGCATCTATGCGAGCTGCAGCACAGTCAAAAGGGTCATTAAAACTGGCCGGAGACGCCGCCCACAGCTGCCCCGCTGAGAGGTTCTCCAACGTCTGCATCGTGAGTGGCTGGTACTTGTACAAGTACTTCGGTAGTGTGGTTCCAGGCATCGTCTGCATTATCCGTGGCGGGACACCCGACCGAAGAGACATTCTAGCTGCCAACCACACCGACGGGACCAGACGGTCGGTTTAGACTTGACAAACACCCACAAAGGCCGTTGGGGCCGTTGGGGACAGTCACGAACTCGAGCCAAGCTCTTCTCTTCTTCTCACAAACGACAAAGGGACCCACCGGCGGGGACTGTCACATGCCACAACGCAGTCTCCACACCGTCACGAACCCTCGTGCTGACTGTCCCCTCTCAAGCTAAATCCCCCCGCCCCCCTTAACACCACTGTTAGCCTGAGGACGAAACCAAGGCCCCTCCTTATGGCGACCCAAAAACAAATCGAAGCAAACCGCCGTAACGCCCAAAAAAGTACCGGACCACGCACCCACAACGGCAAATTGCGAGCCCGCCAAAACTCCCGCAAAGACAAAGCCTACGAGTGCGAACCCCTCCTCCCAGGCGAAAAACCCGACAACCTAGACGCCCTAGTCGGAGCCTACGAGCGCCAATTCAACCCTCAAACTCCCATCGAGAGCGACCTCGTCTTCCAACTCGCCGCCACCCAGTACCGCATGCTCCGCGCCCTGCGCTTCGAGTCCTCTATCTTTGACTTCCATGTAAAAGAGCGGATCGGCCAACTCGCCCGACACGGCGATTCCGTCGACATTGACACC
This sequence comes from Bryobacterales bacterium, assembly GCA_965205595.1. Classification (GTDB taxonomy): domain Bacteria; phylum Acidobacteriota; class Terriglobia; order Bryobacterales; family UBA6623; genus CATQHP01. The sequence continues at coordinate 170,176 of CBDBHI010000015.1, forward strand.
CTAGTAACCGAAACCGTCACGGTCGACGCTAGCCACGGCAACGCCCTCTCGAAAGTGTCGCTCTACGAGAACCGGCTGGCCCGCCGCTACGAACACACCCGCAAGCAACTCGAACAGATCCAAAGCCTCTCGAAACAGCAAACAAAAATCTCCAAAACGAACCCAATCGAAGACCTCAATGATTCCACGTTAATCATCGTAGATTGAATAACATGCGCGATACACTCTAAACATCTACGCGAGTAAAAAACGAACCCAAACGAACCCAATTTTCTCAGGCTCGCCGCACGCCAAGCGGCAAGTCCGATCAGCATAACGCAAGATTGGCGCGAAGAATTCTGCGCCCGCCCACTAACTACCGCCGCCGAATCTTCTACTCATGAACAAACCTCAACGAGTCACAACCATCACCGGCGGCAACAAGCGCGAAGCCCCACATGTCCCGCCTCGGTTGGAAATGGAAGAAAGCGTTCGGCCGTTAAGATAGCGGAGCGAACGAATGAAGAAGCAACGCAGGAACGATACCGCGGAGGAAAAGGTCGCGATCTTGAAGCGGCATTTGGTCGAGAAAGTGCCGATCTCGGAGCTGTGTGAGCAGCTCGGTCTCCAACCGACCGTCTTCTGCCGCCGGCAGAAGGAATTCTTCGAGAACGGAGTCGCCGCCTTCCAGCCCAAAAACCGCCGCCGTCCGGCCCGCGAGC
>CBDBHI010000016.1:0-51914 GCA_965205595.1 Bryobacterales bacterium
GGCTTTTCGGGTTTCGCGGCGGGCAAATAAAGGTCGAGTTTCAGTTCCTGTTCGGGGGCCTTTGCATAGGTGATGTCTTTGATGACACGAACCCCGGCCGGCAGGTTTGGACGTCGCCATTTGAAGCCGTCCGTGGGCCCTTGCCGGCCCTGCAGCACGGCTGCTGATAGGAGGAAAACTGCTGCTACTAGACGCATTTCTGGCCTACTTTAGCATCAAATCTAGCGTCTGCTTTTCAGGCAGTTCCTCACGACTTCGCGCTCGACGTCATGCGACAGCCCGTCGAGAGCGGCCTCGGGGCTAAGCCATTTCGTCGCGCGCACCTCGCCTGACGGCACAAATTCGCCTTCTCGAACCACAATCATTTCGAAAAAAATGACGATCTTCGGCCGCTCACCTACCAGATAGTCGACGGCGTCAGCGAATTTCGAGATCGAAGCCTGGCAGCCCGTCTCTTCAAGCACTTCGCGTACGGCGGCCTGCTCCCACGATTCGCCGGCGTCGAGTTTGCCCTTGGGTAGGCAGCATTCGTCCGGATCGTGGCGATCACGGTAGATCACCGCTAGCTCCGCGTAGGACTCGTCTCGCCAGACGACTCCGCCGGCGGCTCGGATCACGTTGCTGCGGGATTTGGCCATGCTAAATAGTTCACTGCTAAACGCGAGTGCGGGGTCTTCTACTGAGTCGCCCGTAAGTCTTGGCCGGTCATTTCGACTGGCTGTCGCGCCCCTAGACAGCCCAAGATTGTCGGCGCGATATCTCGTAAAGAGCCGCCTGAGTTCAACTTGCCCTGGAACTCGCTTGCCAGGATCAGAGGCACCGGGAACGTGGTGTGGTAGGTGTGAGGTTCGCCCGTTTCGGGGTTGACCAACAAGTCGGCGTTACCGTGATCGGCGGTGACGAGCCACTGCCCGCCAGAAATCTTTAGCGCGGCTTCGATGCGTCCAAGGCAGCCGTCGACCGTTTCACAGGCTTTCACAACCGCCGGAATCACCCCGGTGTGTCCGACCATATCGCCGTTCGCAAAGTTGACGACGATTAGGTCGAACGATCCGCTCTCGATGCCTCTTACGACGACGTCACAGACTCCCGCGGCACTCATTTCGGGTTGCAGATCGTACGTCGCGACCTTGGGCGAGGGCACCATTTCACGCTCTTCGCCCGCGTAAGGTTTCTCGCGGCCGCCATTAAAAAAGTACGTGACATGGGGATACTTTTCGGTTTCCGCAACACGCAGATTTGTCCAGCTTTCTGCTTCGCAAACCTCGCCGATAATTTTTTCCGGGAAGTGCGGCGGAACGACCATCGGGTAGTCATACGCCTTGGCGTACTGCGTCATCGTCACGTAGTGCAGATCGCGAACCCGCGTCGGGCCGCCGGGCAATTCGGTTGACGGATCGTTCAGAGCGAGCGTCAGTTGGCGTGCGCGGTCGGCTCGGAAATTAAAGAAGATCACCGCGTCGCCGTCACTGATCGTGCCGTTCGGCTGGCCGCTGGAGTCTGCGACGACGATGGGCTCGACAAACTCGTCAGTCACACCCGCCTCGTACGAAGACTTCATTGCCGCCACTGGATCGACCGCCAATACGCCCTCACCCATGACGATGGCGCGGTAAGCGCGTTCGACGCGCTCCCAGCGTTTGTCGCGGTCCATCGCGTAGTAGCGGCCATTGATGCTGGCAATCTTCCCGACGCCTAGCTCGCCTAATTTCGCCTGGAGCTGCTCGATGAACCCGGCCCCGCTATGAGGTGGCTTGTCACGCCCGTCGGTAAAACAGTGGACGTAGACTCGTTCGACGCCCTCGCGCTTCGCCATATCCAGCAAGGCGAACAAGTGAGTCATTTGCGAGTGCACGCCGCCGTCGCTGACGAGTCCGAGCAGGTGCAGGCTGTGGGACCGGCCGTGTGCCATGGCGGCTTTTAGGGCGCTGTTGGCGAACACCGACCCGCTCGCGATCATCTCGTCGATGCGGGTGATATCCATGCGAATAACGCGGCCTGAACCGATGTTGAGGTGTCCGACTTCGCTGTTGCCCATTTGGCCCTCGGGCAGGCCGACAAACGGGCCGTCGGTTCGAATCAAAGTATGCGGATTGGAGGCCCATAAGCGATCGAAATTGGGCGTTTTGGCCATCGCGACCGCGTTGTTTTCAGGGCTTGGATTACTGCCCCAGCCATCCATGATGGTCAGAACGAACGGTTTCTTTTTCGACATGTTCGGAGTGAATCTCAAGTATCCCAAAGTGCTCGGGTTGCGCCCGGGTATGTTGCTCGGCTAGCGTAACGGAACTAGCTTGCTATGAAGGACGAACTTCCCAATCCCGTTATTGGCCAACTCGGTCGCCGTCTACGATTGGGGGTTGTTGGCGGTGGGCCGGGGTCCACGATTGGCGAGGTGCACCGCATTGCCGCTCGGCTTGACGACCGCTACGAAGTAGTTGCGTCCGTGCTGTCATCCGATCCGGAGCGTTCGCGCGCCGGAGGAAGCGTGCTCGGTATTCCGAGCGGGCGCGCCTACGGCACGCTGGACGAGATGCTTGACCGCGAGGACCAGCGCGACGACGGTATCGAAGTGTTGGCCGTGATGACACCGAATGACGGCCACTACGCAGCCTGCCGTGCCGCGCTCGACAATGGACTCGACGTGATCTGCGACAAGCCGTTGGCGACTACGCACGCCGATGCGCTCGATTTAGTCGCGCGTACCCGCGTCGCTGGTCGCGTATTCTGTGTCACTTACAACTACAGCGGCTACCCACTGGTGCGGCAGGCGCGGGCGATGGTTGCCGCCGGCGAAATCGGCGAAATCCGTTTTGTGCAACTGGAATACATCCAAGGCCATCTGGCCGCGGCGGTCGAGCGAACAGACTCCTATAAGCGCTGGAAGTTCAACCCTGAGAAAACCGGGCCGTCTCTGATCGTGGGCGACATCGGTGTCCACGCTTACCAATTGGGAACCTTCGTTACAGCGATGGAGCCCGTGAAACTGTGCGCTGACCTCGGCGCGATCGTTTCCGGTCGCGAGGCTGACGACTACGCCTCGGTGATGTTTCGTTACGCCAATGGTGCTCGCGGCAACATGCTGATCACGCAGGCCGCCGCGGGCGCTGAGCATGGACTGAAATTCCGTATCCACGGCGAGAAAGGCGGGCTGGAGTGGCATCAAGAGCAGCCGAACTGGCTGCGCTTCAGTCCACTCGGTCAACCCACCCAAATCCTCACGAGGCGCGGCCCCGGCCTACACGCCGAGGCTAATGCGGGGACGAGGGTCGGCATTGGTCATCCAGAGGGATATCACGAGGCGTTTGCGAACCTCTACAGCGAGGCAGCTGAAGCCATCGTGGCGCGCAAGGCTGGGCAAAACGTGGAGAAACTGGGGTTACCGTTCCCAACCGTAGAGGACGGGGCACGTGGCACACGTTTCGTCGACGCGGTTGTCGAATCAGGCCGCGGTGGGAGTGCTTGGGTCAGCTGCGGGCTAGAGCTGTAGCCCGCAATCGACCTAGTTGCACGGCCCGGAAGTTTGGATATTTGGCCTCCGAGACGGGATTTCGATCACAAAGGCCTGTCGTTGAGAATCGAAGGCCGCGGCACCCTACAGATCCTCAAACATGCTGTCGGCAGCTTCAAGGTCGTAGAGTCTGATTCCCTTCACGTCGTCAAGATCGATCAGTATTCGCCAGTGATTTGCAAGCTTGTTCGCTTCTGAAGTTTCCCCTTTGTGTTGCAGATTGGCCAGTTTAGTGATCAACTTCGAATAGGACGTTGTCAGTTTGATCTGCATCGTCTCCATTGATCGATAGCCAGTCGCGATCGGTAGTATTGCCGTGACTCTGTCCTCTGACGGCTGCTCGATACTTCTAAGACCTGGCCAATATAGACCTTGCGGTTGTCAAGCGTGAATTCGACTGCGTGCTGCTTCCCATTTGCCTCCATAAGAAGTTTGTCAACCTCGTCGCCATGCCGCTCCACCGACAACGCTTTTAGGAACCTGAGTTGACGAGGCCGGAAATGAATGCCGAGGTAGAGACAAATGACCACGGCGGAACATGCGATGACATATATCGTCTGACTCGAAAGCCATGACAGGGCCAGTATCACCTAAGCAATCGTGACGATCAGGGCAATAACAGAGCCCAACTCAGTCAGTAGCCAAGTCGATGACGATCTTCGAGTTAGTGAAGAGCTAAGGCTGCGTAGCTCTGACCAGAACCACGGAATCCAGTCAGTGACCCAGGACAGTATGAAACTTACGGCGACTGATAGAGCATATTTGATTTAAGTATAGACATTTGTGGTATCGTATCGACGCCGGAAAGGAGGCGAGCGATGCGTGCATATTCAAGAGACTTACGGGATCGAGTGCTGGGTGCGTTGGAGCGCGGGGAGCGACCAACTGATATTGCAAAACGCTATGAGGTGAGCCGCGTGTGGGTCTATCAGGTGCGCAACCGTTTTGAGAAAACAGGTCAGCGAGACAGCCTACGGATGGGCGGTTATCGGCGCTCTCGACTCGCGGACAAGGAGCCGCTCCTGCGTGAATGGATCAAAGAAAAAAAGGACATGACTCTGGCTCAGATGTGTGAGCGTCTGGCCGAGCACGGGATTGAAATCAAGCCTTCGGCCCTTTGGCATCAGCTCAACAAGTGGAACCTGACCTTTAAAAAAAACCCTGCACGCCAGCGAGCAAGAGCGCGACTACGTGCAGGCAGCGCGGCGTGAGTGGGTCGAACAGCAACCAACACTCGACGCTGCCAGGATTGTGTTTCTCGACGAAACCGGAGCCTCGACGAACATGGCGCGGACCCACGGACGCGCACCCAGAGGAGTGCGGTGCATCGCCTCGGTCCCGCATGGACATTGGCAAACCACAACCTTCATCGCCGGCTTGCGAGTGGGGGAAATCAGCGCGCCGATGGTGCTTGACGGACCCATGGACGGCGAAGCATTCCTTGCCTACGTACGCACATTTTTATGCCCGACGCTTACGCCTGGCGACATCGTCATCGCCGATAACCTGTCCAGCCACAAGGTTGTGGGAGTGCGAGAAGCGATCGAGGCCAAAGGCGCAACGATGCGCTATTTACCGCCCTACTCACCGGACTTAAACCCCATCGAAAAGATGTTCTCTAAGCTCAAGGCACTGCTCAGAAAAGCTGCTCGCCGAACTGTTGAGACGCTCTGGGAGGAGATTGGAAAACTCCTCGAAACCATCTCTCCAAGCGAATGCGAGAACTACTTCCGCTCTTGCGGATATGTATATACCTAAATCATATATGCTCTAGCGCTGCGGTGCCCGAGTTTGGGAATTCCCCCTCCGGCGCGAACTGATACCACAGATCCGCGATTTCGCATGCCCGCGGCTCAAGGACTACAACAAGCAGTCTTGCAATTGCCCCAAACCCCAGTCCAAAAAAAGCGCTGTGGAGCAGTAGCGCTTGATTGCCCAGTCGCAGGATCCGCTGTCGAACGTATGCCGTCCGGTATATAAACCAATAGCCGGCCAGGAGGGGAACTGCGAGTAGGTTCCACGGCACCTATCTATTCTACGAGCGAGACTCTATTCGCTATTGCCCGCGTGTTTCGGCGTCTCGTCGGGTTTGGACACCATCGCCTTAAGCTTTTTGGCTTGGTCTGCCATCCGTACGAAGTCAATTTGGGCCGTCGCCCTACCATCAACTGTCGCGGAAGCCAGTTTCTCACTGCGTTTCCAGATCTCTTGAATTGGCACCATTGTTATCGCCCATATCAGTATACGGCTGCGCTCAATCGTTCTTTGCTAGTATTCGTCCGGGCCACGATTGCTCTAAGCAAACTTCAAAAACATACGACATGACGCTGATTACTCGAAACAACAGTCGACAACAGCTTGCGCGCTGGGCCAAGCTACAGCCTCTCGTAACACTTGCGAGAAGCAGTGCAAGTATCTTCGTCGACCACGTCGCCATCGGGGCCGACCGGATTATACGTTCGGTCGCACCAGTAAATGCGCGTATTCGACAGTGGCACCGTCGGGTCGTCATCGGCGTCGATGTACATACCCTTCCATCGGATGTCGGTGCAGCGATTCGTCAAAACTTTCAGTCCGGCGCCCCGGTTGCGTGACATATTTTTGTGGCCTCCAACGAAAATAATAGCGGTTTCTTAAACGCAAATCGGGCGCGGACTCAACGAAGAATGTCCGCGCCCGTCTGAGGTTGTGCCTAAGCTACTGTTTTGCCGCCGGCTCGCTGGATCGCGCGCTTGACGGCGACGCTGGCCAACTGAACCTTGGCAGTGTTTTGGCTAAGAGGTGTAGCGGCCGCGACGGCTGCCTTGCCTGCTGCTTCCGCGTTGCCGTCGTTGAAGCCTTTGCCGTTGAGGGCCGTTTCAGCTTCGGACGAACGCCACGGAATCGGAGCCACGTGTCCTAACACGACACGGGCGTCTGAGATGTTGTTTCCGCTCATCTTGTAGGCGACCGATGCGGCTGCCAACGGCCAGTCCATTAGACGGCGCTGACGCACTTCGTATGTAGCGGTTTTCCATCCCGATGCGTTTGGCAAAAGGATCTCGGTGACGATCTCATTAGGCTTCAACGAATTTTCGCGTTCGCCTTCCGATCCGGGAATCTGGAACAGCTTCTCCACGGGGATCTGCCGCTCGCCTTCCGCGCTCGCTACCGTGACCTTTGCGCCCAGAGCGATTAGCCCCGGAGCAAAGCTCGAAGCACTGACGAAGTACGCCGGACCCTTGTTGCCGAGAATTGCGTGATAACGATTCTCGCCGTTGGGCACCAGCGATTTGCCCTCGTGCATCGCCAACAGGCCGTGGCCGTTGCGGTAGTACCAACAGCGCGGGCGCTGCAGTAAGTCACCGACAACCGTACCCATTGCCCGCATCTGTGGTGAGCTGATGCCCTTCGCCGCATGAGTGAGCGATGTATAGGGCGCCGCCAGTTTCGAGCCAAGCAGATCCTCGACGGTGGCCATCGCGCCGATCCGAACGCCGCGGCCCTCTTTCGAGATGCCGCGCAGCTCGCTGATGTTGCGCAAACTGACCACGCGCTGCGGATTGGCCACGCGCTGCTTCATCAGCGACAACAAATCGGTGCCGCCGGCCAGAACGGCGGTCACGCCATCATTTTCGCCAAGCGCCTGTGCCGCGGTCTTGACTGCTGTAGGAGCAAGGTATTCGAAATTTCTCATTGTTCCTTACCTCCTTTATGCTTTCGCCAGGGCCGCAAGAACACGGTCTGGAGTTAGCGGTAGTGTGGGTACGCGGACGCCGATTGCATTCGCAACGGCGTTCGCGATGGCCGCGCCAGGTGAGATCGCAGGCGGTTCGCCGATACCAATCACACCACGGTCATCGTATTTGTTCTGAACCATGTGGACCTCGAGCTCGCCAATATCGGCGGCGCCAGAGAGTTTGTAGAACTCCATGTCGGCGTTCAACATCTTGCCAGTGGCTTGGTCGTAAATTGCTTCCTCGTAAAGCGCCCACGCAACACCCTGGATGAGCGCCCCGTAGACTTGGCTCTCTGACTGCGTAAGGCAGATTACCAAGCCGACATCTTGCACCGCGGCGATTTTGTTGATCGTCACGACGCCGGTTTCAGTGTCGACCGAAACATCGGCCATTTGAACACCGCCGACCCCTGAGTCGTTGAGCTTACCGCCGTCACGGTCAGGTTGCTTTCCCTGGCCGGTAACAGTGCGAGTGCCGAGTTTTTTACAGGCGTCAGTCCACGAAAGCGACTTTGAAGGATCTGACTTTGAAAAGACCTTGTGATCTTTGGCGGCCAAGTCGTCGGCTTCGACACCGAGTGACTCGGCGACAGCCGCTTTCAACTCACCAAGCGCGTTGACAGTGGCGCGACGCGTTGAAGCGGACGTGCCGCCGACGGTAGTCGACCCACCCGAAGCGCCGGAGACCGGGAGCTTCGAGTTGCCAATGTTCATCTTGATGTCGGGGATGTCAAGGCCAAGCGTTTCAGCCGCGACGACCGACAGCGTCGTGTAAGTGCCAACGCCAAGGTCCTGGCTAGCCAGGTTGACCGAAACGCCGCCGTCAGGCTCGATGCGAACTTCGCAAGTCGAGTCATGCGGACGGCCGCCCCAGGTGTGCATCGACATTCCAAGTCCGCGTTTGACTACGCCGGAACCCGAATCGCCGCGTTTGTGCCACTTCTCTTTCCAGCCAATCATCTCGGCGCATTTGTCGATCTCATAGCGATAGACATCGGGGCGCGCGGTAAGGTCAGCGTTCTTTTTGAAGAAGTCAACCGGGTCCATCCCGATCTTGGCAGCAACATCCTCCAACGGGCACATCGTTAAAACGGCGGCCTGCGGGTGATTCGGAGCGCGCCATGCTCGTGCGGGACCGATGTTGGTCGAAACGCTCAAGTGGCGACTCTTCTGCGCCAGCTTCTCGTCGTTGTCAAAGACGTAAGGGAGTGGAGGTGAGCCGCGTCCGGCGACACCGCCGGTCGACCAACTCTCCGACTCATAAGCAACGATCGTGCCGTCTTTCTTCGCGCCGACCTTGACGTTGGCGTAGTCCGACGGGCGCCCGCCGGCGACCATGACTTCTTCGTCGCGGTCAAGCATCAACTTGACTGGCTTGCCCGTTTTCTTCGAGAGCTGAGCGCAGGCGACGCCCCAGGTATCGATGTTAAATTTCGACCCGAAGCCTCCGCCCATGTAGGGCGTGATGCATTCGACTTGGCTAGCTTCAACGGTGCCGATCGACTCGTCGCGGGAAAGACCTTTGGCGAGATCGGCCGGGATGCGAGCAACTGCCTGGGTCGATGCGTAGACCTTGATGTCGTCGCCGGTCCAGTCAACAACTTGACCATGCGGCTCGAGGCAGCAATGGGTGATGATGCCGAGGCCGTAGTAGCCCTCAATGGTGACTTCGGCACTCTCCCAAGCGGCGGCCAGATCCGGCCCCTTGGTGTCGTCTTTCGCGGGCTTGACACGGTTGGCCGCGCCGGCCTTTTTGATGTCTTCCGCCTTAACCAAGTGGTCGAGCTTTTCAATGTGAACGTTTACCGCGTGAGCGGCATCACGTGCGTGCTCTTCAGTGTCGGCGGCAATGGCGAGGATTTCTTTGCCGATCCATTGCACTTCATCGCCAACGTTGAGAACGTTGACATGTCCCTTGTAGCCTTTGACCTTTTCAGCCTGGCTGGTGTCGATGCCGAGAATGCGGCCATTCGCGACCTGAGAGGTCACCAGGCGCGCAACCAACATGCCGTCTAGATTGCGGTCGTAAGAATATTTCGCGGCGCCGCTGGATTTAGCTGGACCGTCAACACGGAGATGTCGCTTGCCGATCAAGCTGCGGTCTTCAGCAGCCGGCCAATCGTATTGGGTCGCCATTAGGCACTCCTATCTCTGGCGGCGTCATAGACGGCCTTGCGTATGCCGACATAGGTGCCGCAGCGGCAAATGTTGCCGCACAGACCATCTTCGACTTGAGCCATTGACGGACTCGGGTTCTTGTCGACAATCGCCTTACTGGCCATGACGAAGCCCGGCGTGCAGAATCCGCACTGCTGGGCGTCATGCTTGACGAAGTACTCTTGCACCGGGTGCATTTTGTCCTCGGTCGAGATGCCTTCGATCGTTTCGATCTTGCGGCCCTGGGCCTCGATCGCAAACGTGGTGCATGCGTAAACGGGCGAGCCGTCGAGCATGACCGTGCAGGCGCCGCAGGTCGCGCGGTCGCAGACCTTTTTGGCGCCAGTGTAGTCGAGGTGGTTGCGAAGCGCGTCAATCAGCGTGACGCGAGGCTCCACCTTAACGTCATGGTTCTTACCATTGATATTGAGAGAGATAGATACCGGATCAGGACCGACCAGCTCATGGTCCGCGCCTTGAGCCTCTTCGGTGATGACGACTGAGCTTACCGCTCCAGCTCCAATTCCTACACCTTCGATGAAAGTGCGGCGGGAAAAGCCTTTGCGTTGGCCAGTGTCGGAGCCTACTGCGGACCCATCTGTGGGTTTGTTAGAACTCACCAGACACCTTCCTTTTTGGGATTCTTTCAGTTTTTGCAACAAGACTTCCTCCCTCTCGGGAAGAGAGTCCGCCCTAATATAGCAGAGTCTTTGCCGGCGTTCCGATAAAATTTGCGATCTGCAAGCGCGAATGCGGATTCCTAGCTCGAACCAAGGCACCCTACGACTCAGCTACTAGAAAAGCCCGATTTCCATGCCACTAGGAATTCCCCCAGAATCGAGCCAGGGTGAGCTCTCAAGACGAGAGATACGCGAAGGCTCTGATCGCGTTTGGCGACGGCGATTTTGAAGTCGCCGACGAATTGCTGTCTGCTGTCGAGCAAACTGCCGAGCCGATTGCAGCGGCGGCGGACCTGCGCCTACGACTAACCGATGCCGTCGCGCGGCGGCGGATCGCCGATCTGCGTCAAGCCGCCGGTCGGCTGGTCACACAAGGCGAATATGAACTGGCTTCGAGCAGCCTCGGCCGGGCAAAGGAGTTGGAAGCGCAGCTGCCCTCAGCCGACTCGGACAACGGTCCCAGCGTCCAGCAACCGAGCGCCGATGAGAGTAGACATCAGCCCCCCCCGCCGGATATTCAACCCGCGGTAGCGGTAATCGAGCAGCCGCCGCCTGAAATCAAAATCACTGAAGATGCCGCCTCTGAGCCGGCCGTACAACGCCCGATGGACTGGCAGGCGCTGGCTTCTGTATCTGACGCCGCGAAAGTAGTGATAGAGCGGAAGCTAAGCGAAGAAGCCGTCGACCCTAGCGTGGTGGAAGTCGATCAATCTTCCCCGAAGAGGGCAGCGCTTCGTTTCGGGGCGTTACAGTCGCTAAAAACGGCCGGGGCAGAGCTGCAGAAGTTGGCTGTCGGCCAATGGCTCAACCGGAGGCGGCTTACGGCGACACTTATGGCGCTCTTGGTCGTCGGCGTATTTGCGTTCTTCGGCCTGCGAGGCCTTGGTGGCGACAGCGTTACGCCCACTATCGATCCCGCGGTTGCGGCAATCGAAATCAATATTGCGGCTTCTGAGCCTGGGGCGACAATTCTCGTCGACGGCGTCGCCTGCGGCGCCGGGTCGTGTCTGTCGAGGTTAGCTCCAGGCAGCTACGAACTTGAGGCCAAGCTTGCGGGTTTCTCACCTTCACTCCGCCGCCTAACGATCCCATCAACCGGGCTCGAGGATCCCGGGCCGATTTTACTGCCGCTGGCCCCGTTAGCGACGTCGCTGGAAATATCAGGCAATCTAGATTCAGCCGACGTTCTTCTTGATGGCGAGTCGATTGGCACCTTTGCGGACGGATTGTTCGCCTTCGATGAGCTGCCCACCGGAACCCACCGGCTCGAAATTCAATCCAGCCGTGCCTCGGTGGGCCTCGACATTACCGTTTCGCCCGGACAACGTCCTGCAATCGGCGACAAAGCCACCGCCACGAAGCTTGTTTGGGCGGCGGTAAGCGGTCTCGGCACGGGCACCACCGTCTACACCGGCAGCTCTAACGCGAAGCTCGTCGCTGAGGGCGCGGAGCCCCTGCTGTTCGAGGGGCACAGCGTTGCCACGAGCACGATCGGGGACGAGCCCCAAGATGCAGTGATTGAGGCAGGCAGGCGAAAGCATCAGATCTCGCTAGAAAATATTGCAGCTCCCTCGCTGCGGCTTTTCTTGCAATCGGACCGTCCAATTGGCATCTTGCGCATCGCAACCGGCGTCGATGACGCCACGGTCTATTTCAACGGCGCCGCCTACCGGCGCAAGACCCGCAACGGGCGGCTGCTCGTGTACCTCTACCCCAACACCTATCGCGTACGGGTTGAAAAAAGCGGCTTCGATGCGCCGGGCGCGCAAGTCGTCAAAATCGAAGACGGGAAGAACATTCAGCTTGATCTTCCGCTTCGAGCGCAACCACAGACCGCGACTCTAAATGTTTCAAAGGCCGTGCCCGGTACAGATGTACTGATTGACGGCAGTCTTCGCGGCAAGGTCGACGCCTCGGGTCGCTTCAACGTCGCCGGAATTGCAGTCGGATCGCACACGATTGTCCTTCGCGAAGAACTGCACAGAGACAGCATCTACGAACGCGATTTCGAGTCGGGCGCCGTAGTTGAAGTCGGCGGCGAGCAACAAAGCATCGCGGGAATCCTACAAATCACCGTGACACCTGACAACATCGACGCCGACCTGACTATCCAGCGTCAGGGCGAAGCCCGCGCCAGGCGCGTCGGTGAGAAGACTCTGAAGCTGCCTGCCGGAACATACACCGTCGCCGCGGTTGCGGCGGGTGTTGAGCCGTTCGCGGCAACGGTTAGGCTGCAACCTAACGAAGTCAAGACGGTGCGGCTTGAGCTAGTGAAAAAACTGGCGCCCGCCGTTCGGAGGCCGGCGTTCCAACTCGACGACTGGATCACTAGCGGCGCCTGGCGCCGCGAGGGCGATCTGGCCCTGCGGCGAGGCGGCGGGCTAAATTTGGCGCCGCGACAATTGGGGGCCGGCAGCTACGAGTTCTCGGCCCGAGTCGATCGGGGCAAACGGCTTGAATGGCGTCTGCCCTTCGTTGACTCAAACAACTTTGTGGCGTATCAGATGGACAAGACGCAGTTTCAACGCCAGGCCGTCGTGAACGGGAAAAAACTTCCGCGCCTGCGACAGCCGCACGGCGTCGATCCAAAACAGTTCGTGTCGTTGCGAATCGTTGTCGGGCGTGACTCTATCGTGCACCAAGTTCACCGCGACAACGAGTGGGTTACTCTAGACGAGCTGAAGCAAGACGGTGCCGCGTTTGAGATAGGGCACTTTGGCTTCCGTATCCCGGGTAACGATCAACTGTCGCTTCAGCGCTTCCAATTTGTCGGCGCTAGCGGCGCTAGCGAATCTGGCGGATCGACTGAATAACTGTTTCGTCTGTGATTTGATCGAGCAGTTTATCGCCCGACACCAGACGGCCGAAATTCACGTAGCGGCTATCGGCGAGAGGTAGCGCGGTCAGGCACAGGAAAAACTCACCTGGAAACGATACGTCGCCTGCTCTCAGCATCCCGATACTACCGCGCAGGAATGGCTGCGAATTGATCTCTGAGCGAATAGACCCAAGACGAGATCCGGCGACGGCATAGCCGTTTCCCACAACCGTCACGAATCGAGTTCCGTCGAGAGCCCCTTCCACGACGTTTCGACGAAAATATTCGGCTGTAAGCGGGGCGTTCTCATAGTCGAGTTCAATCTCGAAGTTGCCGGCTGAGCTCTCTACTGCGAGGCCGACACCGAGTGTTCGAACGATCGGCTGATATTCGTCTCGCTCGAAAAGCGATTGCGGGGCGCTAGCGTCGGCTTGCGCGCGCAGCCGCGGCTCGCCGCTGGGCAACGTTCGAACTGCTACTCCCGATAGCACTGCCAGGGCGCGTTCTGCCTCGTAGCGCACTTTGGGGTCGCGGTGTTGCTCGCTTGCAGCAACCGCCTCCATCAACGCGCGACTCGGTGTTTCGGACGCCACGGCCCGCAGCGCCGCCGCGCGAACAAACTCATTCGGATCGCGTAGCAGTTTCACGAGCCTTTCGCTGATCAGAGGCGAACGCTCAAGATCCAGGTCCGCGACGGCGAGCGCTGCCGCCCAGCGGCTATCTTGATCGTCGGATTCGAGATATTGCGCGATAAAATCGGACTGCTCCGAAGCTCCCATGCGGATCAGCGCCGTCATCGTTACCACGATCGGCGCGGCGGTCTGTGTAATCCGGTCCGCCAGATCGGAAGCCTGAATTTTGCCCAGTGCTTCCACGGCATTGGAAGCCACGCGACGCTCATCGTCATGCAGAATGCTCGCTAGAGCCTGCTCCGCCTCGGGCACGCTTCGCCCCCCGTTTGGCCCGCGAGCGTCGAGAACATGGCCGATTCCAAACGCCGCCTGGGAGCGAACCGACGGCGCTTCATCCGATAGGGCCACGATCAGCCGATCGATAGCCGCCAAGCCCTCGATACGCGCCAGCGACAGATTCGCCCGGGCGCGCTGCTCAGCGATAGGATTGCTGAGCTGTTCGAGCAGCCATTCGTCGACAACTCCGACGTCCTCACGCTGCAGAAAATCGCCCTCGATGTGGTGAACCGGCCGCGTCAATACCAACCAGCCCGCCGCGGCCGAGAGCAACAGCATGCAGACCACCAATATTTTGGCGTCAAGTTTCAGCCACAGATCGGCGGCATGATTAGACAGATCCACTGCGCGATGCTATCAAATGACCGGACTGTCCCGAACTCAGTTGGGGGATAAAGGGGCGGCGGTTCTCAAGCTCGGTTCTCTGCGAGAATCGAGCAAATCTTTAACCACAAAGGAGAACCGCCGTGAAGAAACCGTATCACATTCTTGATTCCGCCAAACAGCAGCGCGTCACCTCCGACGAGCTCACCCGCCTGCTCAGCCAGAACGGGCAGCTCATGCTGCCCCTCGTCGAACTCATCGAACAATGCCGGGGAGCCGTCGACGAGGTCATCGACGTCACCGGCCGCGCCGCGATCCAAGCCGTGCTCGCACTCTCGGCCCAACAAGTCACCGGAGGCGAACTCACGCAGCCAGGCAAGAAGCGTGGCGGGGAGGTGCTGCGCTGGGGACGGCAATCGGGCCGCGTGAATCTGAGCGACCGCAAGCTGCGGGTGGCCAAGCCGCGCTTGCGCAAACGCTCCGGCGGCGAGGTCGAAGTGCCCGCCTACGAATCCCTGCAGGACGACGAACGGCTGGGCTCGCGCATGCTGGATATCTTGATGAAAGGCGTCTCGACGCGTCAATATACGGGCGTAATCAGCACTATGGCCGATACGGTCGGCGTGTCGAAATCGGCGATAAGTCGCGACACCATCGAGGCCGCGGAGAAGAAAATCGACGAACTATTCGCGCGCCGTTTCGATGACGTGGACTTGCTGGTGATCTACGTGGACGGCCTGATTTTCTCGGGACACACGGTTTTAGCGGCCGTGGGCGTGGACGCGGAAGGCAACAAGCATGTGTTGGGCTTGCAGCACGCGGCGACGGAGAACGCGGCGGCGGCCGAGGACCTGTTGACAGGCTTGGTCGAGCGTGGAGTCTCGCCCGCGAAAAAGAGGCTTTTTGTACTCGATGGATCGAAGGCTTTACGCGCGGCAGTGCACAAAATCTTTGGTGACGCCCCGGTGCAGCGTTGTCGCGCCCACAAGCTGCGCAACGTTCTCGACAGGCTGCCGAAGGCCGAACAGGATCAGGCCAAAGCGGCAATCCGCGCGGCCTGGCGGCTCGAAGCCAAGGACGGTCAAGCGCGGCTCAAGAAGCTGGCTGAATGGTACGCGGGCGACTGGCCCGAGGCGGCGGCGAGTTTGCGCGAGGGCCTCGAGGAGTGTTTCACGATCAATCGTCTGGGATTGCCGCCGTCGTTGCATCGCTGTCTGGCGACGACCAACATCGTCGAGAGCCCGAACGCCGGCGTGCGCCGGAGGACGCGCCGCGTGACGCGCTGGAAGGACGCTTCGATGGTGCGCCGTTGGGCGGCTGCTGCATTCCTTGATACCGAGAAAAACTTCCGCAAGATCATGGGCTATAAGGATCTCTGGATGCTCGATGCCGTCCTCAATCCAACCGCCACAGCCGAACCGAAAGTCGCCTAGTACAATGCCCCTCTACACCGCCGCCTCTCAACCCTCAACTACGACTGGGACTAGCTCCGATCAGGTAGCGACTCCGGCTAGCGCGGCAAGGCTGTGCATCGACCATGCTGTCAACGTCTTGCGGCCACCGAGGCGAGATCGCCGAGCGGTTTCGACACCTGTCGAACGCGACAAATAGCCCGCAAGATCTTACGACAGATAGCGTGCAAAATGACACCCCTCTTCCCTACCCTCTACCGCCGCAAGACGCTCACGGATGATCCCCTACCCCGCCATAAAGCTTGGCAGATGATCAAGCGCCACTCGAAAGCCGCCGGGCTTTCGACGACAACTAGTCCGCACAGTTGGAGAGGTAGCGGCATCACCGAATACCTTCGCGCCGGCGGGACCCTTGAGACTGCCCAAGAGATCGCCGCTCACGAGTCAAGTAGAACGACAAAGCTGTACGATCGCAGCCAGGGTGAAATCACTCTGGATGAAATTGAGCGGATCCCGGTGGTTTGAGCAGGTCGTTCCATAACCGAAAAAAGCGGCTCATAGGGCCGCCCTAACGCGTTTATGGAAGGCCAGCAGACCATAACTGCCTCCGGAATCGCTTACAGGGAAGGCCCGCTACCCTAGAACAGAAGATCTGTGGACGCAACGAGATATCACATTAGTTAGGAGGCCATCAGGTCCTAAGTCCTTACTGCTCCGCTCGTTAGCCTATTCGCGATCACGGAACTTTTCGTGCAGGTTCTGCCGCAATCAGTTCGTAGGCACGAGGCGTTTCAGCTCCTCGAACCAGTTCTGGACGATGATGCCCTAAAGCCCTGATTCCCCCCTGTTAGGAGTATGGCTGGTGAGAAATGCGGGCTAAACGCAATACTCGTGACTTAAGATTATTTCGATGCTATCCTGACTTGTAGACGGGAGGGCGCGAGATGGCACGGACGTTAGCGCGGTTGCCGGCGGATGCGCGCATTACTGACTACATCAGTTTGGGCGTGGTGGCCAAGTGGTTTCCTCGGGTGGCGGTGGAGCGGGCGCTGGCCGCCACGGGCAGGCTCAGCCGCCGACAGCGCGACTTGCCCGCGTACGTCGTCGTCTATTACGTGATCGCTCTGGCGCTGTACATGCGGGTTTCCTATCGCGAGGTACTGCGTTGCTTGCTGGCAGGGCTCCAGTGGATTCAGGGACCGCAAGCAGCGCGGCGCGTCGCCGGCCATTCCGGAATCTCGCGAGCCCGTACGCGGCTCGGATGGGAGCCGCTTGCGCATCTGCACGACGAGTTGGTCCGGCCCCTGGCGAAGCGCCGCACGCGAGGCGCATTCTACCGTCGCTGGCGGCTCGTCTCGCTCGACGGCAGCAGCTTGGACGTGGCCGATGAGAAACGCAATCAGCAGGCCTTCGGGCGACCGGCCGCCGGCCGCGGCCCCAGCGCCTTTCCGCAAATTCGTTTCGTCTCGCTGGTCGAAAACGGTACCCACGTGTTGTTCGCCAGCCGCCTGGGGCCTTACGCCGCGGGCGAAATCACGCTGGCGAAACAAGTGCTGCCCGCCTTGCAAAAGGGTTGGCTCTGCCTCGCGGACCGCAACTTCCTGGGTTACGAATTGTGGCGGCAGGCGAGCCAAACGGGAGCGGATCTGTTGTGGAGAGCCAAGAAGAATGTGCGTCTTGAGGTGCTCGAACGGTTCGCCGACGGCTCCTACCTGAGGGTCATCTACGCTTCCGAAAGTGATCGGCGGAAGCGCCGCGCGGGCATCCGTGTGCGCGTGATTGAATACGAACTCGAAGGCGTTGAGGATGCCGAGCCGTTTTATCGCTTGCTGACGACAGTGCTTGATCCCAAGCGGGCTGCGGCGGACGAGATGGCGTCTTTATACCACGAGCGCTGGGAGATCGAAAACGCGCTGGACGAACTCAAGACCCACTTGCGCGGCGCGCGGATCGTGTTGCGCAGCAAGACGCCGGAGCTGGTGCGGCAGGAGTTCTACGGATTGATGCTGGCCCATTTTGCGATCCGCGGCTTGCTGCACGAAGCGGCGTTGGAGGCGGACGAAGATCCGCATCGACTTTCGTATATTCACGCGGTGCGAGTGATTCGACGCAAGATGCCGCTCGCGGCGGCTATTCCCCCCTCGGGTTAGAAAAGCCTTTCATCGCGCGGTCGTCCGGGAGGTTCTCGAAGAGCGCGCGCGGTCGAGTCGCGGCAGACGTACGCCACGAGGAGTCAAGCGGAAGATGAGCAGCTACCCGCTCCGACCGCGCGCGCCGCTGCGCCACCACCGCATTGATTTCGAGAAAGCTATAAAAATACTTAAGTAACGAGTATTTGTTTTAGCCCGCATTTCTTACCACGTGGCGGCGAAAGCACGCGATAGGTGTGCCAATACGAGGCGGGCGACACTTGGCGCGCGCAGGCGTACTCGACAGTACGTCGAGCACGGCAAGCGAGCGCAACGAAGTACTGGTGCGCCTAACGCGTACTTTCACCGTTGGCTGGTGAGAAATGGGGGCTATTGGCGGCGTCCTCATTGCTGTACCTGGTACGCCGACGCCGTCAGCGCCACATACAGGGCATTCTTGGCCACCCTGTCTTCCCGGCCGCCTGCGCCGACTTGGTTCAAGATCGCCGTCCGCACTTCGGCCGGCATTCGGCCCTGAAACAGCGTCGCGTCGATCTCGTCGATCAACCCAGTCGGGTCGCTTACGAGGGCGGTGAAGCGCGACATGTCGACCGAGACGCCTTCCCCAACCGAGTTGTTGACGACGCGATAGATGAAGTTCGCGCGGTTGAGCGCGTTCGAGATCGTATGGATCTGGAACTCCGGCCCGACAACGCCTCCAGTCCCCGGAATCCGGTAGAAAGGTGAGAAATAGCTGAAGACGCTCGGGGGAAGAAGCGGGTTCTGCCCCATTCCGGTAGTCCGGCTCCGTAAGCCGTTGTCTATCGGAACTGACGCCCCGAAGTTCCGGAGTATCGTCGTCGCGTAGACTACCGGCGGCCGCAACTTGCCGCTGAGCGGTCCGGGCGCTTGTTGGGCTTCCGGATGCAGCAAGATCGCATGCCTCTTTTCCAATTGAAAGATGAGCCTGAAGGAGAGAGGCGAAGCAGCTGCGGGTTGAGGGGGATTATAGCGTGAGTTGAGGTCGGCGGCTACAGCTATTTGTGGCTTCGTAGGGCGGGGTGAGGGGGATTGCATAAGGGGGAAGGGGCGGCAGCCCCAGTCCCCCTTTGCAGCCATCCCAGGCGAGACCCCACGGCCGTCTTCGGACGTGGGCCGGAGGAGCCGACAACGCCTCGGGTCGGGGCGTTGTCTAGCGCGTGCGCCAGCAGATCGCGAGGTCTTTGCAGACGCGTTGCAGTTCGTTGCGCTGAGCGTCGAGTTGCTCGGCAAACTCGGTGTCGGAACAAGTGTCCGCTCGCGCTTGGAGCTTCTTGAGCGAGCGATCCGCGCGCAGGCCGCGCTGCTCGGCGGGCAGGCTGAGCAGCTTTTCCCACGGCGTGCTCCACTCGGCGTACACCTTGCGCAACTTGCCGCGGCGGTCTCGGCGCTCGCTGGCGAAAGCGCATGGGCGATGAAAATTCAAGTACGGGTTGAGCCACTGGCGGTAGAAGGTGTCGATCGCCTGCGTCGCTTCCGAGGGCAAAAACTGGTAGCCCATCCACTTGCGCACCACCGCGCCGTTCTTGGTTTCGACCAAGGCATTGTCGTTCGAACGGCGCGCGCGAGACTTCGTAAATTCAATTCGCAACTTCTCGAGCAGTTTAGCGGTTTGATGGTTGACGAATTCGCTGCCATTGTCGGAGTGAAAGCCGCGAACGATAAATGGAAATTGTTCCAAAAGGCCTTCCAGCAAGGGAATGAGGTGATTTTCGTTGATGCGTTGGACGCAGCCGACGGCCTGCCACTGCGTCACTTCGTCGACCACGTTGATGCTGTAGGCGCCTTTTTCACCTTCCTGTTCGGGCGAGTGCACGGTGTCGATGCGCAGGTAGCCCGGACGTCCTCGCGGCTCGGGTTGGCGGCGTTCGCCGATCGCCACGGGTGTCGGTCGAGTCTTGTCGAGATGCAAACTGTGTCGCCGGTAGACGGCGCGTTTGCGCAAGTTGTAGAGGTGTCCCACCGACAGTTCGGCAAGGCGTTCGAACTCCTTGCGGTTGTAGATTTGGAACTCGCGCTGGAGAATGCGACGCGTCGCCGGCCCGGAGAGACGTTGCTGTACTTGGTCGACATGCGCCAGGAGAACGATGTCGGCGCGGCTGTACTTGGTGGGGAAGCGGCGCCTTCGATAGGCTGTCGGCCGAACGCACTTTTCGCGCAAAAACTGCCCGATGAGGCGAGTCAATTGGGCGCGGCTTAAGCCGGTTAGCTTGCTCAGGAAGCGTCTCAACAATCCTTTAACCGAGCGCTTCTGGTCGGCATAATGATGCCTCTTCAGGACGCCTTCGACGAGCGCGTATTTATCCGCTCGACTTCCGGCCTGGAACTCGACGGACCCACACCCGTCAAGAAAACTCTCGATCTCATCGAGACTCACTGATTCGGCTTGCTGCACGGCGACTCCCATCGCCCGCAGTTTGCCTGTTCCTAATCGACCTTGCCCAAATTACCTCCAGGCTCATCTTGTGTTGGAATCACCCCTCCCTTCAGGCTCATCTTGTATTGGACAAGACGAGGGGGTCTGGCGGGGCGTAGAAATGGTTAAGCTATTGAATTTACGGGTTTAAAAAATATTTCAAAACCCCGGTACGGGTGTTTGGCGATGCTACTCGCCGTCTAGCGAAAACGTGATCAGCACGTCGCCGGCGGCTAGCGAAACGTGTTGTCGGCCGCGACTTAGAAAGCTGATTGGGCTGGCGTACACACGGTCGTTGGCTAGGAAGCGCCAGGCGATTTCGCCCGAATCGGCGTCGAGGGCGAAGATGTTGCCTTCGAGAGTGCCACCGAAGACTAGGTTGCCCGCCGTGGACATCACGCCGCCCCAGGGAGGGGAAACTACCAGGTGCTCCCAGCGGATTTCTCCGCTCTCAGGCTCGATGCCTATCACCTTGCCCCAGCTTTCTTCGGGCGCGAAGCGAGGCGGGCGGCTCCGCCTGAATGCCGACCTCCTCTGCCGCAGCACGCGATCTTCGTCATCGGGCTCGGTGGTTGGCAGGTCGTGTGGCGGTGTTTTGGTGTAGACTCGGTGCTCCTCGCGGGCGAAGACGTAAAGCAATTTCGTGATGGGGCTATAGCTGTGTGACATCCAGTTGGCCGCTCCGTCGACGCCCGGCCAAACTTCAACGTTGCCGGTCGGAATCGGGTCGTTACCGGGGATCAACCGCGGGCGCCCCTTATCGTCGAATCCCTCAGCCCAGGTCTGCTTCACAAACGCCTTGGCCAGCAGAAACTCACCGTTGGTCCGGTCGAGGACATAAAAAAATCCGTTTCGATTGGGCCAGAGCATCAGCTTTCGCTGCCGACCCTTGAATTCCGCGTCGAGCAAGATCGGGATCTGTGTGGCGTCCCAGTCATGCAGGTCATGCGGCGTGAATTGGAAGTGCCACTTCAGTTTGCCGCTGTCAGCATCGAGCGCGATCACCGAACCGGAGTAAAGGTTGTCGCCCTTGCGCTGGTCGCCGTTGTAGCCTGGCCAGGGGTTGCCGATGCCCCAGTAAATGAGATTTAACTCCGGGTCATACGAACCGTTGTTCCAGGTGCCGGCGCCGCCCGTCTTCCAGGAGTCGCCCGCCCAGGTGCCGAAATTTGGCTCGTCGGGGCCAGGGATTGTGTAAAAACGCCATACGCGTTTGCCGCCGGCGGTGTCATAGGCGTCGAGAAACCCGCGCACGCCCCGCTCGCCGCCGGCCATGCCGACGATCAGCTTGTCTTTAACAACGAGCGGCGCGCCCGTTGAGGCATAGCCGCCGGCCTTGGTGTGGTCGAAAATCTTGGTCTTCCACAACTCTCGCCCCGATCTCGCGTCGACGGCCAGCACGTGCATGTCGAGCGTGTTCATGAAAAGGCTATTGCCTAAGATGGCCAAACCTCGGTTCACACGGCCGCAGCAATTGAAGGTTTCCGGTGGATTTCGATGACTGTAGCTCCACAGCGTGCGTCCGGTTTCGGCATCGAGCGCGAAGATGTCGTTCTCGGGCCGCGTGAGATACATGATGCCGTCAATTACCAGCGGGGTCGTCTCGAACTTTTCTTGATGGCGACCTTGGAACAGCCACTTAACCTTTAGGCGGCTGACGTTTTCGGCGTTGATCTGATCGAGTGGACTGAAGCGCCAGCCGTTGTGGGTTCGCGAATAGGTCAGCCAATTGCCCGGCTCTTTGTCGGCGTTCAGCAAGCGCTCGAATGTCACTGGAAGGGGTTGGGCGCTTAGAGCTTGGGCGCTTAGAGCAAGTGTCGTTGCGACGATCGCGCTTACGACTGCCGCGCCGATTTTTTTGGGCCTTAGCCGTCTTAGGGCACGACATGTCGTGCCCCTACGGGGCTGTTTGAAGCGCATCTGCGGAGGTTCACCCAGACTTTGCACGCCGGGCTCGAGCTCTGCTTCGTTTGGCATTAGCGTTGCCCTTTCAGTGAAGCTAGGTAGGCCACCAGGTCTTCGATTTGTTGCTCGCTTAGAGCCGAGCCATATGCGGGCATGAGCGATGGTTTGTCGCGGTCGATCTGGCGAAGTTCATGTTTTAGGAATGAGCGCGGGCTTCCGTCTGTATCTCGAATTTGGATCGAGTAGCCGTCTTCATTCAATTGGAATCCGACTACGGTTTGGCCGTCTGTCGTTCGTAGGCGAGTTGCACGATAATTTGTTGCCAAATCGGCCTCGGGGTAAAGCACGGACTCTTTTAAGAAACGCATACCGCGCCGTCGGCCGACGTTGGTCAGATCCGGTCCTGTAGTCCCCCCCTCGCCGTTGATGACGTGGCAGGAATTGCAGGCGGTGTTCGCGTAGACGGACTCGCCGGCTTGGGGGTCGCCGGGGACGTCTTCAGGCTGTGCCGAACCGAGCGTCTTGACGAAGCCGACGATTCGCCACACGTCGTCGTCCGTCACTCGAGGCGGGCCCATCTCGGAGCCTGGAATCCCGTTGCGGATCGTTGTATACAGTTCGGAATCGGAGCCGCCTAGGCGGTATAGACCGGTTGTTAGATCGGCTCCGCGGCCTCCTTCGCCAAAGGCACCATGACAATAGGAGCAGTGCGCTTGGAACAGGCGGTCGCCGTGCTGGACATCACGCTCAGATTCGAACGGATTTTTCCGCGCAGCCGCGCTGGAAGTTCGCCCGGCGCGGGTTAATTCGCGCGCCGCGTCGGCGGGGGACAGGTGACCCTCGGGCGTCGGCTGGACTTGCGCCGTTAGGGGCGCGGCGAGCACGAGACAGCAGACAATTTTTTGTAGGCTCTTCACGGACTTGCTCACGTCTCCGGCGGTGGCATCGCGACACTAGTTAGTCGCGGGACGCTGCAATTGTACCGCCACGGTGAGCTCTTGTCGGGCGGCAATCTGTGGCGATGCGGCGGCGATATGGCGGCGAACGGCTGCCAACGGTCCGAGAAATCGATTGACGGCCGAGGGGCTGCCGACACAGATGCACCGACGGCGTCTCTGTTCGGACCGTTGATCTTGAAGAGGATTGAAGCACAATCGTGAGAGACGCATGCAAGTGCGGCGATTATCTTGTAGGATTGTGCTGATGAACCACTCCGAGGTTTTCGAGATTCGAGTCGGCGTTCAAGACGGATACGCCGATGTTTTGACGCCAAAAGCCCTTGACGTTATCGCCGAGCTGGCGGGGCTAGACAGCAATCGCAACGACCTAATGCAGGCCCGATTAGATCGTCGACGGAGGCGATCGGAGCAGGGTGAACGGATCCAATTTTTGGACCCGAACTCCACTATCGGGCGGACCGGGATCACGGTCGCTGACGCCCGCGCCGGACGATTCACCGGGTCCGCAATTCCCGACGACCTGAAGTGCCAGTGGGTGCAAGGGACTGGTCCTGGCGCCAAGCCACGCGCGCCAATCGAGAACAGTATCCGCAACGTCGCGTACGCGCTGCTATCGGGCGCCGACGGATGGATGTTCGATGGCGAGGATGCTCTCGGACAGATTGAGACGATGTCGCTGGACAACCAAAGAAATCTACGCCTGGCGTTCGCCAAGGACCCGGTTTTCATGCAGGCGGCCGAGGTCGTGGCGGGGCAGATGAACTCCTGGGGTCAGAAGTTTTTCGGACGCACGATTATCGACGATTGGCAGAAGCAGCTTGGCTTTACGACAAAAATCTTTCGGGCCAGAGGACTCCATTTGGAGGACCGCCACATACGCAACAGCGATGGCAGCGGGTTTTCGGCATCGATCGTTGACGCCGCACTTTACGTCGTCGCCAACCACGAGACCTTTACAGCGGAAGGGAGCAGCCTGTGCCTCTATCTGCCCAAGATTCAAACCGCCGAAGAAGCCGCGCTGTGGAACGACATCCTCAGCGGAGTGGAGCGCTGCGTGGGGTTGGAGAACGGGGCTGTCAAGACGTACGTTCTGGTCGAACAGATTGAAGCTTCGTTCCAATTGATGGAAATCCGCGCGGCGCTGGGACTGCGATTCGTCGGATTCAACACCGGCCGCTGGGACTATATCAACAGCGTCGCTGATGCGATGGCCTGGGACCCGAAATTCATTCATCCGAACATTGATGCCGTGGCGATGACGTACGGTTACATGCGGAACTACGAAGACCGCGTGCGGCGCGCGACAAACACTCCTGACGAGAAGGGTCAATACGCACTATGGCAGGGTGGCATGGAGCCGAACATCCCTGTCGGATCGGCCGAGGGAGTCGCGGAGAGCATGAAGAAAGCGACTCTGGGCGCGGAGCGGGAACAGAGAGAGGGCGCCAGCGGAAAGTGGGTGGCGCACTGGAAGATGGTGCATATCATCCGCCCTGTTTGGGACAAGGTGGGTGAAGCGAATCAGGCCGGCCGGTCATTCCCTGCCCTGACGTACACGGATGCGGACGCTGATGGATTGGTGCTTCTCGAACCGGCTCCGCGAACGATTCGTGGGGCTCGGGACCTGATTAGCGTGGCTGTGCAGTATAGCAACGCTTTCGAACAAGGCTTCCAAGCGGCGGCTCTAAAGCCGGCGGATTTCTTTGGCAACGAAGACGTTCTGTACTTGATGGAAGATATGGCGACCGGCGAGATTCGGTTGAGCATCCTTTGGGAGTGGCTGCACAAGACCGCCGTGCTGACGGCGGATGATGAGGAAACGGGCGCGAAAGAGGGCGATCCATTTACGGAAGAGATGTTCTCGCGGCTGTTGGCTGAAGAATACGCAAAGTTACAGCAGGCGAGAGATGTCGATGTCCACGACGACTCCAAGCAGACAACGCTTCCGGTCGGCAAAGTAATTGTCGACGCTTACGTGCGGTTCGGGCAGAAAGCGCCTTGGATGGTTGATCTTCTGAATGTCAACTTAACGGTTGAGGACGAGCAAACGGCGACCCGGCGGACTCGCGAGTACCTCGACGTGTTTGGCACTGACGGCGTTCGCATCACCAAGAATCTCGATTTCGCGAAGGCGTAGTTCGGCATTTCTCAGCGCGCGGAGAGAGATGTCGGCTAGAGCAATTTCAGTAACGGCATAGACCGTTATTAGATGAAAAGCGGTGAATCCGTCAATTTCTTGAAACTAGATTCCGCTGTCCAAAATCGAAAGTTAAGTCGCGTCCTATTGAGAAAAAATCAGCAGGTCCCAACTCAGCGTGTTCCAGAAAGGTGCTTCGCCACCGCACTCCTTTACAGTCGCGCCTCCGATTATCACGGGCTTGATGCTGAGACCTACAGTCTATGCCATTCCTGAATATGCTCTAATTCTGGGGCCGCGGGATCAGGGGCCGTCGACGAGAAAATGAACGGCTTGGGGAAGCCAGCCGCTGTCCCATCGGTGCGGGCGCTTGGGTTCGTAAACGTAGCGATGCGGGATTTCTAGTTCGAGCATGAGCCGATGGATTTCCTCGCCGCCCGCCGCGCGAACGCCACCGGTGTTGTAGTAGAACAGCCTGGGCTGATCTCCTAGCGCGGCTCCTCTTTGACGGAGCAGGCTCGATATGCGATATTCGTCGAAATTTTCCCGACTGCCGAAGATTCGAGCGATCCTCTCGGCACGGTCGGCTTGTTCCATCGGACCGCTGTCGATGCGAATGCCGGTATCCCAGCTGGCGGCCTTTTGAAACGTTTGCGGATGGCGCAACAGCAATGAGAACGCTCCCCAACCCGACTTACTGAAACCGACTAACAGCCGGCCGTTGGCCGCGCGGATGGCGGGGTAGGTCTCTTCGATGAAGGGCAGGACAACTTCCAACAGATGGCTTTCATCACGCATACCCGGATCGCCGTCGTGATCGGCGAACCACGGCGGCGCGGTGAACTCTGGGGCCACGCAAATTAGGTCGTGCTCGTCGTGGAGTCCTAGATCGCGGACTTGGCGCAGGCCGTCGCCGAAGCGTCGCTCGGCGGCAGCGACTACCGGCAACACGTAGAGTACACGGTACTTTTTGGTGGGATCGATTTTATTCGGTAAGAGCACACGGACCGCTGTATCGCCGGTCTGGTAGGCCGATGAAATCTTGTGAACGCGGAAGCCGTCCGATTCCAGCGTCATGGTGTCGGCGGCGGTGAGCGCCGTGGCCAGAATCAAAAAGGCGACGAGGAACTTTGTCGGAGTGTGGGCTTTTGCGCTCTTCAGGTTATTCTCCGCTGTGATGCTTGGCAGATCACGATGTTTCGATTGTAGCCTGGGAGCGAACATAGCAGCCCGTGGTAAAAGCCACGCGGGCCGCGTTGCAGTCGTACAATAAGCGCCGTGCCCTGTTACGCCGCGCGTTTTGCAATTTCCCTGCTGTTCTTGATGCCCCTGATGCCCTGCCGGGCCGAGCCGCCGAACATCGTTTACATCATGGCTGACGATATGGGCTATGGCGATGCGGGTGCTTACGGCGGGAAGGAGATCCGCACGCCTAGCATCGATCGTTTGGCGCGGGAAGGCTCCCGATTCACTCAGGTTTACGCCGGCCATCCCGTCTGCGCGCCTTCGCGCAATGTTTTGATGACGGGGCTCCATACCGGACACACGACTGTGCGCAACAATTTTTCACCCGTCGGTGGCGTCACCGGCCTTGGGGGTGGAAAGGGACGAGTTCCGCTGAATGATGACGACCTGACTGTTGCCGAGGTGCTCAAGAAAGCCGGCTATACGACGGGCATGACCGGCAAATGGGGCCTCGGGGAACCCAATACTTCAGGCGAGCCCAATCGGCAGGGATTTGACGAGTGGTTCGGCTACCTGAACCAGCGGCGCGCGCACACCTACTACCCGACGTTCGTTTGGCTCAATCAGGGCCGGTTTGACCTGACCGGCAACGTTGGCGACAAACCCACGCAGTACACGCACGACCTTTTTACGGGCTTCGCACTGAACTTCTTGCGGCGCCACGCGTCGGAGCGATTCTTCTTATACGTCCCATATACGATTCCGCACGCGGCATTCGAAGTCCCAGACCTCGGCATATACAAAGACCTAGCGTGGCCCGAGGAGAAGAAGGCGATCGCGGCAATGGAGACGCGGCTGGACCGCGATGTCGGCTTGATCCTCGATCTTCTCGACGAACTTGAGATCGCTGACAACACGATTGTCTTTTTCTGCAGCGACAACGGGGCGGCAACCAGCATCGAGGAGCACTTCAAAGGGACGGGACCTTTCCGCGAAGCGAAAGGCAGCGTATACGAGGGCGGAATTCGCACGCCGATGATTGTTCGCTGGCCGGGGAAGGTCCCGGCGGGCGCGGTAAACGACAGCTCCGCCTGGTACTTCGCGGACTTCCTGCCGACTGCCGCCGAACTGGCCGAGGTCGCGATTCCCAAAAATCTTGATGGCGTCAGCGTGTTGCCGACGTTGCTCGGGAACGAGCAGGACTTAACGAATCGATATCTTTATTGGGAATCCCACGCGAGGGGCTTCCACCAGGCCGCCCGCCGGGGTCGATTCAAGGCAGTGCGTCACGGGATTGATCAGCCGATTGAGCTTTACGATCTGGCCAGCGATGTTTCAGAGCGGATGGACATCTCCGCGAAGAACAGCGCAGTGCTGAAGCAGTTTGCTGAGTACTTTCAAAGCGCGCGCCGGGATAGCGCTAACTATCCATTGCGCTAGCCCGCATTTCTCACCACCTGACGGCGAAAGCACGCGATAGGTGCGCCACTACTTCGTTGCGCTCGATCGCGAGTGCTCGACGGACCGTCAAGTACGCCTTCGCGCGCCTCGTATTGACGCACCCCTCGCCCACTTTCGCCCGCCACGTGGTGAGAAATGCGCGCTAGCGGCTTTCTATTTCCGCTAACCAGTCGGGGCGTTTTAATACTTCGCGAGGACGGCTGCCGTCACTGGGTCCAATTATTCCGTCGCGCTCCATGGCGTCCAAAACTCTGGCCGCGCGGCCGTAGCCTAGACGCAGGCGTCGTTGAAGCGTCGAAGTCGACGCTTTGCCCTGCTCGAGAACCAAACGGACGGCGTCTTCATAAATCGGGTCGTCGAATCCCGCGGAATCGTCTCGGGAGGCATCGCCCTCGTCATCGGGTGTGGCGAGGTACTCGATTTCATAGTCGGGCCGGCACTGTTGTTTCCACTCGTTGACTACGGCTTGCGTTTCATCTTCGGTTACCCAGGGCCCATGAAGGCGACGCATACGCGCGGTCCCAGGAGGCAGGAAGAGCATGTCGCCGCGACCCAACAGCGACTCGGCGCCCATCGAGTCGAGGATCGTGCGGGAGTCCACGCGGGTGGCCAGCCGGAAGGAGATCCGCGCCGGGACGTTGGCCTTAATCAAACCAGTGATTACATCGACACTCGGCCGCTGTGTAGCGAGCACCAGGTGGATTCCGACGGCGCGCGCCATCTGCGCCAGACGAGTAATTGACTCCTCTACGGCGTGGCCTTCGAGCATCATCAGGTCAGCCAGCTCGTCGACGATCACAACGATGTAGGGCAGTCTCTTGAGTTCGGCTGAGAGGTCGGGATTGCTGCGCTCGAAGCGCTGCTGCATCTGGTCAATCTTTTGATTGAACTGATCGATGTTACGAACACCGTGCTCCGCCAACAATTTCAGCCGCCGCTCCATTTCGTGGGTTGCGTTCTTGAGCACGTTCGTAGCCTTCTTCATGTCGGTAATGACCGGCGTTAGAAGATGTGGGATGTCGTGGTAGAGGCCGAGCTCGACCGTCTTCGGGTCGACCATGATGAATCGCACCTCGTCCGGGGTGGCTCGTAGCAAGATCGACATGATCAAGCAATTGATCAGCACGCTCTTGCCCGCGCCGGTTGAACCCGCGACGAGTACATGCGGCATTTTCGCCAGATCGGCGACGTGAATTTTCCCGTTGATGTCTTTACCTAGGGCGACAGTGAGAATCGATTTGGAATCGCGGAAGTCCGGCGAGTCGAGCACCTCTTTGAGCCCGATGATCTCGCGATGCTTGTTGGGGACCTCAATTCCTACAGTCGATTTGCCGGGTGTGCGCTCCACAAGGATCGACTCGCACTCAAGGGCCAGGCAAAGGTCTTCCGAGAGGTTAGTGACCTTGCTGATCTTGATGCCGCGGTCGGGCTTGAACTCGAAAGTCGTGACGACGGGTCCGGGGTTGATCTGCGACACCGAGCCTTTCACGCCGAACTCGGCGAATTTTGAAACAATCTGTCGCGAGACCTCGTGTAGATGATTGGGGTCGTATGCCCCGCGCTCAAACGGTGGGTTAAGCAGCGCTGTCGTCGGAATTGTGTAGTGGACCGGTTCGGGGAGATCTTCGATCTCGTCCCCTGAGTCCGGCGCTGTGGGGTCGTCGTCCCATGGAGGGGTCTCGGGGTCGACCTCTATCGGGACGCCGTCGGCATCGAGCACGCGCTCAAGATTCCCAAGTTCAGCCGCCGAAGCGCTCGCCGCTTCTACGGGGTTTTCGTAGGGAATGATGGGCGGCAATTCCTCATCGCTTGCCTCATCATCGGCTGTGCTGAGGGCGGCAGCCTTGGCGAGCACCGGCAAAGTTTTGCGCGCATCGAGCGGAGCCGTGTTCGGTTTCTCGGCGGACGATGTTCCGCCCGTAGCGAAGCGAAGCCGCCAGGTTTTCCAGCGAAGCGAAGCGATCGAGTAACGCTCTTTGGCGTCCTTGACCTTCTCGACAACGGCCGCGAGATGGAGGGTCGTCAGAAGGTAGAAAGATAGCGCCGAAGCTGCCAGCAGTAGCAGCAGCGTACCGCCAATATTAAAGATGGCGAGCGATCGTTCAGCCATAATCGAGCCGACGACGCCTCCCGGCAGAATTGCGCCTTGCCACATCAGTCCGATTGGAAGCAGCGATAGCACGCAACAGGCAACCGAGCCGCAAATTGCGATGCCACAAAGCCGGGTCGATGGATTGGCAGTCGTAATTGACCGCAGCAAGCGCCACCCGATGAACGTAAGTCCAGCCGGGAGGAGAAACGCGGCGAGACCGAAAAGTTGCAGCAGGAGGTCCGCGACGTAAGACCCGGGTAGCCCGACTAGGTTGCGAGCGGTCTCATCCGCGGAGGCGACGCTAAACGAAGGATCGAGGGGCGAGTACGAGGTCAGGCTCAGCCCGAGCCCGATCGCCAAAAATAGAAACAGAAAACCTAGCGGTTCGTTGAACCGTGGGTTCTCAGTCAGGAAGTTTTTCATCATCTCCTTCGCCTTCAGTCGGCCAAAAAGGCCGCTGGGAGCGAAGCAGAAGAATACGCAAGAGCTATAACTATTATGCCAAATCCGACGCGGTAGTACACGAATGGAGTTAGCGTGGAGGTCTGCAAGTACTTCAAGAAGAACGCGATGACGCCATAACCAGCTAGGGCGGCCACGATAATGCCGAGGGCTAGCGCAGGCATAGTTTCGGCTGTAAGCGAACCCTCTATCATCGCGTCATAGCCCGTGTGTATCGCCGCCCCTAGAATGATTGGGCTCGACAGCAGGAACGAAAACCGTGCCGCCGAGGCGCGCCTAATACCGAGCAGCAGGCCGGTCACGATCGTAATCCCTGATCGGGATGTGCCTGGAATGAGAGCCAGCGCTTGGGCCAAACCCACGAGCATGGCGTCTCGGAATGTGAGCGAGTCCAAATTGCGCTTCGAGTTACCGCGACGCTCGACCACCCAAATTAGAAGCCCGACCGCGATCAGCATGACGCCGATTACGAGCGGACTTCGCAGTGTCGTCTCAACAGCGCTCTTGAGGGCTAGCCCGGCGATACCGGCCGGGAACGTGGCGGCGACTAGATACCAGAAAAGCTTAGGGTTCTCGTACAGGTCGGCGTCTGGATGCTCGGGTTCCGGGACCAGGACCCGTCGTCCGGCCGCTAGCCCTATTAAGCGTATCCAGGTTTTTGCGAAGTAAATCAGAACTGCGAGAAGCGTTCCGACATGGAGTGCGACGTCGAAGAACAGCCCAAAATCTTCCCAGCCCATGAGCCAAGGCACCAGCACGAGGTGCGCCGTGCTGCTAATGGGAAGAAATTCTGTTAGGGCCTGCACCAAAGCCAGCAGAACTACCTGAAACAGATCCATCGTCCCCTGATCTTACTGAAGCGGCCGAACGGGGTTCGGGGAGCCGGAAAACGAGCAGGCTATCGGGGGTCCGCGTTGACGGGCTGCTCTAGCCAGCGATGTAGGGCGCCGGCCAGTTTATCGAGAGCGATCGGTTTCGAGAGGTAATCATCCATCCCGCATTCGATGCAGCGTTCCCTATCGCCCTGCATGGCGTTCGCCGTTAGCGCAATGCTTGGGACGCGCGAATCACCAACCTCAAGCTCGCGAATCGCCTGCGTTGCTTCAAATCCGTCCATCTCGGGCATTTGGCAATCCATGAGTATTAAGTTGAACAGCGACGATTGGAACGACTGCACTGCCTGCCGCCCGTTGGGCACCGCGACGGCCGAAATCCCCAAGCGTTCAAGCATCTTCAAGGTGACCCTACTATTAACGGGATTGTCCTCGGCAACCAATAGCCGTAGAGCCGACGCATGGGGCAAGGCCTGGACTGGATCTGAGGACGTAGCGCGCCGGACGGCGAGTGGTAACGCACCCTCGGCCAGGCTTAGCAGGGCGCGGCGAAGAACGCTCCTCCGCAACGGCTTGGGAACGAACTCCGCTACGGCCGTGACTTCGGATTGAGCGATTGCGGCCAGCAAATTGTCGCCGGTTAGCACCATTGATGCGGGCGACGGCGGCGTATTGTTGGCTTCGAGACCGCTCGAATTCGCGAGATCACCCTCGATGACCGCTAGTGGCGGCCGTGCAGTGGGGTCGACCGTTGTTCGCCACTGTTGGACGAGTTCCGCTGCTTCCTCGAGATTTGCGGCCACGACGGGTTGCATCGACCAACCTTGGAGTATCACCTCGATCGCGTCCCGAGCGACCGGATTGTTGTCGACGATGACGGCGCGGACTCCCGCAAGCGCGGGATCTGGCTCACCTTCAGCAGTAGTCGCTGCCAACGAAAGCGGTAGTTCGAACTTAAACGTCGAACCTTGGCCGACGGAACTCACGACAGAAATTTGACCACCCATGGCTTCGGCCATGCGGCGGCAGATCGCAAGACCGAGCCCTGTCCCGCCAAATCGGCGAGACGAGCTGCCGGTGGCTTGCGTGTACGCTTCGAAGATGTTTGCCTGGGCGTCGGGCGCGATCCCCAGACCGGTGTCGCTAACCGCAAATGTGATGTCGAACGGGCTGTCGCACGTTTTCGTGCCGGCGACAACTACTGACACCGTTCCGCCGTCGGTGAACTTGACTGCATTGCCCAGCAGGTTCAGAAGGACCTGTCGAATGCGGCCTGCATCACCGCAAAGTGTTTCCGGCACGTCAGACGACACCAACCAGTTGAGCTCGACTGCTTTCGAGCGAGCTCGCGCTCCGACAACATCACAGGCGTCCTCGACCAAATCTCGCACGCTGAATTCGGCGCATTCGAACTCCATCTTCCCCGCTTCGACTTTGGACAGGTCGAGGATGTCGTTGACAATTCCTAATAGGGCGTCGGCGCTGCTGCGGATGGTGCGCACATAGTCGACTTGGTCGTCGCTCAACTCGGTGTCTTCTAGAATCCCCGACATGCCGACGATGCCGCTCATCGGAGTTCGAATCTCGTGACTCATGTTGGCGAGAAACTGCGATTTGACTTCGGCCGCGCGCTCCGCGTTTTCCTTCGACCGAGAGAGTAGCTCGAGGTTTTGAGCTAGTTCTGAATTCGAACGAAGTGTTTCGTTCGCTTGGTCGTCACTCGCTTGCTTTTCAGACCGGACCTGTTCGAGGGACTGTTGCAGTTGAGCCGTTTGAGCGTCGACATCTTCGGCCGTACGGTTGCGGGCTAGCTGAACGCGCCAGGTATAGAGCCTCCGCAAGGCGACAGCTAGGAACACGGCGAGGGCGATTGCTAGCAGTCGGCTGGAGGTCTGCTGCCACCAGTACGGCTGGAATCGTAAGAGTAGGGTTTTCGATGGCGGCCCCCATTCGCCACCTGGATAGCGGGCCTGAAAAATGACCCCTCGAAGGTCGGATTGCGAGCGCTGGACGGTCAATCGATTGGCGGAGAGCGGTAGCCAAGCTTCCGCCGAATCGTTGAATTTGTAGCGGAACTCGGCGCCGGATGCTCGCTCCGAGTCGCTCGTCGACAGCGAAATCTCTAGCGTTTCTACCTCCGGCGCTACGAGCACCAGATCGCCGGGGCGGGCTACGATTTCAGTCGTGAGAACAGAGGTAACCCTAGTGGTGGGCGGCTCCAGAAACGGGTTCGCCGCCGAATAATAAGATAGCCCGCGGGTGGTTCCCAGCCAAACTCCAGCGCCTGGCGACGCGGCAAACGCGGTTGACTTAAAGCCGGTTGCAACCAGACCGTTTGATAGGTCGAAGCGTAGGCGATGGGAATCGCTAATGGACGTTACCCCGCTGTTTCCGTTTAGCCAAAGGGCTCCGGAAGAATCGACACCCGCGCTGCGAGGACGCCCGAACGTCTCGAACAACGGCTGTTGTGTGAAGTCCACGGCGAGCGAATCACCAAGATCTTGAATCTCGACCAACGCGTCTACGTCGGGATATAGGGCCCAAATTTTGCCCGCTTCACCCGCCACGAACTGATCAACGGGCCCTGCGGGTAGCCCGTCTGCCGGCGAGAATAGCTTCCAGCCGCCCTCGTGATGCCGGAGCAGGCCCTCGCTTGACGAAACCCACAGTGCCCCGGTGGTGTCGATCAAACCGGCAGAGAAGCTCGTTTCATTAGTTGACGGGATTGGAACTACGGTTTCGAGCCGGTGATTTTCGATCACTCGATATATCGCCGTAGTCGTGATGACCCAAATTTGGCCGGCGGCGTCGGAGACGATCTCTAACACTCGGCCGTTTGGAAATTCGATCGGCGGAATACAGCTTGTGGCCCCGGAGTTCGCATCCAGTTTGCAGATCGTTCCGCCGACGCCGCTGTACCAAATTTCGTCGCCGTCAGCTTGAGCCGCGATGACCTCGATAGGACCAACATCTACACGCCGCCCGACGCGCCAATTGGACTGCTCGTCCGGCCGCTGGAGTTGCACCAGGCCGGAGTCAGTAGCCGCCCACAGTTCGTTCGCACCGGCGGGCACAAGGTCGTTGAGGGCACCTCCGAGGGCTGACTGCTCCCAGTGACTCCAGCCGCTGTTGACCAGCTCTTGCGACAACGCGCCGCCCGCTTGGCCGACCCAGACGTTACCGTTACCGGACTGGTAGACCGTCGTCGATGGGCTTCTATGGGCCTCTAGACTCTCGACGACTACACCTGTGGACTCAGTTCCCACTCGGTAGAGGCCTTCTGTCGACGGGACCAGCAATTTACCGTCGATGCCGATTGCGATCGCTGGTTCCGCACTCGCAGCGGGCGGAATGTCGGCGGCCTGGAAAGAATCGGAGCCTTTGGCTCGAAGCAGCAGCGCGTCTTCGGATCGCGCCCAAAGGCTTCCGTTGGCGTCAACTGCGAGGGAGTGCCACCGATCACTCGGGACGCCTTCCGAGGGCCCGAACACTTTGAACGATCCAGTGGTGGACGAACAAATAGCGGCAGCGCATCCGAACCACACTATGTCGTCTGTCCCCTCGCCGGCCTCGATGGCGACACTGTAGACGGGTTTCGACGCGAGCGGTTCTGGTAGCGGCAGGAACTGAAACTCGCGCGGACCAGATGCAGCCGCTACACCAACGGCGATTCCGTGATCAGTCGCTAGATACAGGCGACCGCGGCGGTCTGACGCCAACGCTGATCGGGAGTGGATCTGAAGTTCAAAGCCGAAGTTGATGGTTCGAAGACGATCGCCTGAACGATAGGCGAGACCGCGGTTCGAGGCCACCCACAAAGTGCCGTCGCTAGTCTCGAGGAGGGACTTCGCGATAGTATCCGCTAGCCCCTGGTCCGCACCAAATCGGATGAATTCGAATCCGTCGAAACGATAGAGCCCGCCTTGGGTACCGACCCAGACGTAGCCGGCGCTACCCTTCAAGATCGCGAGAACAGGGGACTTCGGTAGCCGGTGCTCAGCGCCGAAGTAGCGCTTTGGGTTGTGTGGGGAGGCCGCTACGGAGACGGAGCCGCAGGCCAGCGAGATCGCTGCCAGCGTGAACGTCGATCTCCACC
The DNA here is from genome assembly GCA_965205595.1 of Bryobacterales bacterium. Lineage (GTDB taxonomy): Bacteria > Acidobacteriota > Terriglobia > Bryobacterales > UBA6623 > CATQHP01. The sequence goes on from CBDBHI010000016.1 coordinate 35,303, forward strand.
AGACACTGCCGAAAAACATGGGGTCTGGTGACCATATCGGCTGCGCCGAGCATCTACTGAAAGCATCGTCGACTTAGCTGTAGATCTCACCACTTGGTGAGAAATGCGGGAAGGGGCGGGCGGACTGCTGACGTCTCTTTCAGGTTTTTCGTACTCTGTGGTGACGTTCGATTCGGTTTACGCCACCATGGAGGTGAGGGCGGAGCCCAACGTCAACATTTAGATAAGAGCCGCTAGGGAAGAACACGACGACATGACCGTAACGAAAGCAAATCTCGAGCGCCCGGCATCCGACTCGCGAGCTCGGCGTTTGATCTTAGTAGCCGCCAGAGTGACGCTCGTCACCACGATGCTATTCGTGTCTCAGGTTGGCGCCGCTGAATCGCCCGACCTCGACTACAACGCAATGGCGCGGGTCGCGGTTGATGCGTTGGATCTGAGTCCCGGCGAACGCGTCGTACTGCGTTTCGATCCGGGCTATTTCGAAGAGCTAACGCCGCTGGTCAGGCGATTGATTCGTCAAGCGGGGGCGGTCGATCTCGCGGCTCTGGAGTACACACCCGTTTCGGTTTTGGGCGAAGCAAGCAACACCGACGCCGACGAAGCGGGGTTTAAGAAACTTCTTGAAGCGGTGGACATCTATATCTGGCTGCCGGTGCGAGAGCAGCTACGCACTACGAGTGCGGCGGAGCGTCGAGCCCTTGCGGCCTGGCTTGACGAGGGTGGAACGCACAGGCAGATTCACTTTCACTGGTCTCAAGGAAGCGTCATGGCGGACGGCCTGGCGGGAGAGCACTCCCCGGCCCTTGACCTCATGTATGCCGAGGCCCTTGAGGTGGACTACGAGGCAATCGCGAAGGCGCAGGATCAGGCGATCCGCGACCTGCGATCGGGAGTCGTGAGGGTGAGAACACCAGCCGGTACGGACATTCGCTTCGAAGTCGGCGACCGGCCGTTCAACAAGCAAGACGGTGACGCTTCGGCGCGGCGGATGCAGTCGGCACGAATTCGAATCGACCGCGAGATCGAGCTGCCGTGCGGTGTGCTGCGGGTAGCGCCACTCGAAGACTCGGTTCAGGGGATCTTGGTTGTGCCCGAAGCTCGGGTGCAGGGTAAGGTCGCGAAGAACATCCGCCTAGTGATCGAGAACGGCGTTGTCACGCGCGTAACGGCCGATGAACAGGTAGAGGCCGTCGAGGCCGAGTTGGCCGCGGGTGGAAGCGCCGCGCGGCGATTTCGCGAATTCGGACTCGGCTTCCACCCCGCGCTAGTAAAAAATCCGGACAGCGAGATCGTACCTTACTTTGGCTATGGTGCGGGAGTTGTGCGCATGAGTTTGGGCGATAACGAGGAGCTGGGCGGCACGGTTCGTGGCGGCTACCGGCGCTGGTTGTTTTTTCCAGACGCCACGGTTGAGGTGGGCGACACTGTTCTAACGCGCGACGGGAAGCTGCTCTAGCTCGATTTTCGTGGCTTCATTTTCGGCACCCACTTTGCCGGTAGTATCATCGGGGCTAGCTGCACGGCAGACAGACTACGTGCCCGAAGACATCTTGTGGTTCCCGAACGCCATTCCCCGCGGCATCAAGACCGTAATTAGCGCCGTGTTCTTGGTTGCATCCCCGTTCGCGCAACAGATGAACCCCGACGCCGCGAAACTCGAGGCGGCCTCGGAAAGGTATATCGGCGACGCGGACGCAATCAGTGCCGGCGGCGAACTATTCGTGCTCGTCTGCAGTGGCTGCCATGGGGCAACGGGCGAGGGCGGTCGTGGCCCCAATCTTGTCACGGCGCGGAACGTACAACGCCTTGACAACGGCTGGCTTTTCGGCGTGATCAAGAATGGAATCGCCGGCAGCGACATGCCCCCCTCCCCTCTCGACGAGGAAAAAGTCTGGCAGCTTACAGCCTTCGTGAAGAATCTTTCGGCTCCAGCGATTCGCCAGCGTGTCGAGGGTGATGTGGAGGCAGGCAAGTTGCTTTTTTACGGCAAGGCGGGCTGCACCAACTGCCACATGATTCGCGGCGAAGGCGGCTATCTTGGACCGGATCTCACGAATTTGGGCGTGACCCAGAATTTGAGTCGGATCCGTGAAGGCTTGCTCGATCCAAACGAGCGCTTCACAAAGGGATTCGACCCCGTCGTCGTGACCCTGAGCGATGGGACGAGTATCCGTGGCGTCGCGAAAAATTATTCGAATTACGCCGCCCAGGTCCTCGATAGCGACGGCAAACTGCATCTGCTCAATGGGGCGGACGCAAAAATAGAGTTCCAAGAAATGTCTTGGATGCCGGTCGACTACTCCGAGCGTTTGAGCGAAGGCGATATCGAGAACCTGATCGCTTTCTTGAGCCGCCAGAGCGTGCGACCGGTCGCCCCGGCCCAGGGAGGCGCGTCGCAATGATTCGTACGACGCTCGGTCTAATTGCGTTGGCGCTGCCGCTCGCGGCCCAGGTGCGCTACGAAGATATTCTCGAAGCGCCCAGTGAAAACTGGTTGACGTTCATGGGTGACTACGCAGCGAATCGCCACAGCCCGCTTACGCAAATCAATACTTCGAACGTCGGCGAGCTGGTGCCAAAGTGGGTTTATCACGTTCCGGACGCTACCAGCCTAAGCACATATCCAATCGTCTATGACGGCGTTATGTATGTCACGAACTCGAATGAAGTGCATGCGTTGGACGCCGTGACGGGCCGCCCAATTTGGACATACACGCAGCCTGACGTCGAGTCACAGCGCAAGAATCGCGGTGCGGCGATCCGAGGCGAGCGGGTTTATTTCGTCACTAGCGACTGCCACTTGGTTGCGCTCAATCGGTTGACCGGCGCGGCGATTTTCGACCAAGAGTACGCAAATACGGAAGACGGCTACCACTGCTCGGTAGCACCGGTGGCGATCAAAGACCGCCTGATCGTAGGCGTCTCGGGCGGCGATTCGGGCATACGCGGATTTCTCGCCGCACATTCGGCTGAAAGCGGTGAACAACTCTGGAAGCTATGGACCATCCCGGCCGCCGGCGAGTTTGGGGCCGATACGTGGGGACCGAAGACTCTGCCCTGGGGTGGCGCCGGTACGTGGATGCCAGGTAGCTACGACCCCGAGCTGAATTGGCTCTTCTGGCCGACGGGCAACCCCTGGCCTGATTTCTACGGCGGCGACCGTCCTGGAGATAACCTCTATACCGACTCGTTGATCGCCGTGGACCTCGCTACGGGAGAGTTGCAGTGGTACTTCCAATTCACTCCGCACGACGTCTGGGACTGGGACGGACAGGAGCCGCCGCTGTTGCTTGACCTTGAGATTGACGGCAAACAGCGCAAGGTCGTGGTGCAGGCCAACCGAAACGGTTTCTACTATGTGCTCGACCGCAAGACCGGCGAGTTCATCCGAGGAAACGCATTCGTCGACAAATTGACTTGGGCCTCGGGGCTCGACGAGAACGGGCGCCCGATCTTGATCGAGGGAATGGCGCCCTCACCGGAAGGAAAAGTCGTCTGCCCGACGGTGTGGGGCGCGGCGAATTGGATGGCCGATTCCTACAGCCCGGACACCGGCTTGCACTACGTTATGACGATGGAGGCTTGCGACGTCTTCACGTCGTCTTCGATTGAGCCGGAGCCTAAAATTGGCTTCGCCGGGACGGGTGCCGAGCGCCAGGCCAGGCTCGACGGTCGGTTTGTGATTCGAGCGATTGAGCCGGCGACCGGCAAGCGCGTCTGGGAGTATCCGCTGACCGGGCCGACGGCCTCGTGGGCGGGAACGGTTTCGACGGCCGGCGGCATCTTGTTCTCAGGCGATGATGACAAACACCTGATTGCGCTCGACGCCAAGACGGGCAAGCATCTTTGGCACTTTAATGTGGGCCAGACGGTCAACGCGTCACCCGTGACGTGGGCAAGAGACGGAAAGCAGTACGTGACAATCGTCGCGCTCACTGACGTGTTTACGTTCGGATTGTTCGAGCCGGTCGCTCCCTAACCCGCATTTCTCACCACCTGAGGGCGAAACCAGGCGATAGGTTCGCCACTACTTCGTTGCGCTCGATCATCGTGCTCGACGGACTGTCAAGTACACCTCCGCGCGGCGCACAGCGGCGCGGCTCGGGTCCTGCCTAGATTCGGTGGGAGCCGGCGGCGGCAGGTCGGTGGTCACAGCCGCGTGTTCCTCGCCGCCGTTGCAGCCTGATCTAAATCTCCCGGCGTCCCTCGATTGACTCCATCATGGTGGCTTCGTCGATGAATTCCAGTTCGCTGCCTACCGGGATTCCGAGTCCGATGCGACTTAGCTTAACTCCAAGCGGTTTCAGTAGACGACTGAGATATGACGACGTGGCCTGGCCTTCTGTTGTCGGGCTTGTTGCGAGGATTATTTCGTGCACCTCGATTTCACGCATGCGCTCGAGCAGATTGTTTATTTTCAGTTGTTCCGGGCCGACATTGCGCAGTGGCGAAAGAGCCCCGTGGAGAATGTGATAAACCCCGTTAAAGGACCGCGTGCGCTCGACGACCATGATGTTCGTGGGCTGTTCGAGCACGCAGATCAAACCGTGGTCGCGGTTGGGGTCGGAACAGATTGGGCAAAGTTCGCCCTCCGCGATGTTGTTGCAACGATCGCAAAGCCGGATCAGTGCGCGCATTTCAGAAATCGAGTTCGCCAGCCGTTCGGCATCTTCGCGGCTGGTACCGAGCAGATGAAACGCAATGCGCTGTGCTGATTTCGCGCCGATGCCGGGCAGGCGTTTAAGTTCGTCCACCAAGCGGGACATCGGTGCGGCTAGGTCTTCTAAAGCCATGTTGAACTTCTTGGCAGCGAGGCGCGCCGGCAGTTTTGATCGAGAGCCGCTCTAGCCCAACAGTCCCGGAGGTAGGCCCAGGCCGCCCATCATGCCGCCTACCTTCGATTGAGTTTCTTCGTCGACTCGCTTGGCGGCCTCATTGACCGCGCCTCGAATCATGTCTTGCAGCATTTCTACATCTTCTACGGCCTCGGGGTCGATCGCAATGTCGAGGACGTTCTTTTGGCCGTTCATCTTCACGGAGACCATGCCGCCGCCAGTCGAAGCTTCGACACGGATCTCGGCGATCTCTTGCTGCATTTTTTCCTGCATGGCTTTCGCCTGCTGGAGCATTTTGGCTGGATTTCCGGGGAATTTCACGGTGTGTACTCTCTTAAATCGCGGACTTGTCTGACTTGGCCCTCGAAGAGCTTCTGAAACTCTTGCACCGCCGGGTCGGCTAGGGCACGGCGGCTGACCTCGTCGTCTTGCGGGGATTCGGGTTCGGGGGCGGCCTCGGCGGCTCCATTTGGCGCCGATGCGGCCTCCGCCAGATCGTTCCCCAGTTTAACATTGGGCTTTTTGCCCAGCAGCTTGGCAAGTGACGCTTCGACGGAGGCCAGGCCGAATTTCAACATCGTTCGATGATCGGCGGTGGTGCGGATCTCAACCGCGTTGCCGTTCTGCTCGACCTCTCCGGCGATGATCGCGTCGGCTACGAACGTGTGTCCGCCGTCCGTAAGACTTTTTACGAGCTGCGTCTTGAGATTGTTTTCGGCGGGAGTGATAGCGGCTAGCGGCGCATCGGGCTGTACTGTTGGCTGAGGCGCGGGTGCTGGATCTGGCCTTACCGGGCTGACCTCTTCGCGGCGTGTTTCCGGAGCTGCTACGGGAGCGGCGCTTCGCGCGCTTGAAGCGCCGCTCGGAGCGCTGCCGGTCCCCAAACGACCGCCACCGCTAGAGCCGCCGAGGCCGCTCAAAACTTTTTCGATGGATTGCAGCCTGCCGGCATACACCAACTTCAGCAACCCGATCTCTAGCCGAAAACGCGGCTGAGTGGCGTGCTGCAAATCTTGGTACAGCGTCAACATTAGCTGTACATAGCGCGTGAGATCTTCGCTCGAAAACCGCTCGAGCCACTCGGCGGCGCGCTTACGTTCTTCGTCTCCGGCGGCAACGAGACGGCTGTCGGCGCCGGCGACTTTCATCACCATCAGGTTGCGAAAGTATCTGGTCAGCTCGCCACAAAAGTGCTGTGGATGGCGGCCTTCTCGAAACAGATCGTCAACCAGCGCTAGCATCGCGGCGGGATCGTCGTCGCGGATCGCAGCCAGCAACCGGTCGGTGATCTCGCTTGAAATTGAGCCCAGCAGGTCGCGCACGGCTTTCGCTTCGAGCTTGTCTCCAAAGGCCGCAATCGCCTGATCGAGCGTTGAAAGCGAATCGCGAATCGAGCCATCGCCCGCTAGCGCGATCGCGGTGAGAGCGTCGTCGTCGGCCACAACTCCTTCGCGCCCGCAGATGCCGCGCATGTGAGTGATCACGTGCTCCAAATCAACCGTGCGAAATGCGAACGACTGACAGCGCGAATGAATCGTTGCCGGGATCGCCTGCGGTTCGGTGGTGCAAAGCACAAACACGACCCACTCGGGCGGCTCCTCGAGCGTTTTCAACAACGCATTGAATGCGTCGTTGGTGATCTGATGGGCTTCGTCGATGATGAAGACCTTGTAGCGGTCACGAGCCGGCCGGTATCGGACGCTTTCGCGTAGCTCGCGAATGTCGTCGATGCGGCGGTTGGATGCGGCGTCGATTTCGACCACGTCCATAGCCGCTCCGGCAGCGATTTCTTGGCAAACGGGCGATTGCGGATCAGGGGTGGATGTCGGCCCATCCTCGCAGTTAAGAGCCATCGCGAGGATCCGCGCGAGGGTTGTCTTGCCTGTGCCGCGGGGGCCCGAAAAAATGTAGCCGTGGGCGACGCGATTCTGGTCTAGCGCGTTCTTGAGGGTGCGCTTGACGTGCTCTTGATTGACCACCTCGTCAAAAGTTTGCGGGCGATATTTGCGCGCGATGACTTGATACATGAGGAGGCCGAGCCGGCTATGCGGGTGAAATTAATGGACTCCGGGTGATTCCGCGGCACGCGCTAGAGGCCGCTGCCGTTGCTTCCTTCCGGACCTGGCGGAGTTCACGACAAAACGCTGCACGGAGCCCGGAGCCCAAGCGCTCAGTTTACCACCGGGTCTCTGAGCCCGAATTAAGCGTCCCCAATCCGTCCGTCAGGAAGTTTTGTACGCAAGTTCCGGGCAAATCCGGCGTGAGTTGCGTTTGAGCCGCGCGCGGCTCAAACGCGAGATCTTCCAAGGCAACGGAGCGCACCCACGCTCCTAAGAAAACATGAATGGCCTACTGTTACAGGCGACCACGCACTGCAGGCACTCGCGAAGGACGCTTGCCGACGGATCAGAGAAGCGTTAGCTGCTGGTTTCGCGCCACTCTTCCTCGAGCATTTTGGTGTATTCGCCCGAGGCGTAGAGAGTGAAGGGGAATTGCTCGCGCGTGATTACCGGACCTTTTTTGAGGTCCTTCCAGGCGGCGAATGCATAGTCGGCGAAGCGGTAATAGTAGCGTAGGTAATTGGCCTGAAACATCTCGGCTGTCGGCGGTTCGCGGAACTGATTGTAGATGCCGATTGAGCGCGAGAAGATACGCGAATATTCGATCACGCCCCAGCTCTTGAGCTTCTCAGCCACGTCGGGAGGCGTGTCTTCGATCAGCAGCCGCGCAAAGGCTTGCTGACTGAGGCCGGCGGCACTCAGTTCGGGCACGCGGTCGCAGGTGTCGATGCACTGTTCGAGCCAACGGCAGACGTCTTTTCCGACATAGAACAGCATGCGGAATTCAGTGAAACGGCCGTCGAGCATCTGACGCTCGAGTTCTTCATTCTTTTCGTCGGAGGGGTCAGCCTCTCGCAGCATCGAAATCGACGCTTTCGCGCTCTCGAGGACACGCACGGTAGACGCCGATTCGGTGAACGGGTGAAGGATCAACGGGGGCAGCGTATGGACTCCGTGAATCGGCGACGCACCTGATTCCGATGTTGCGTTACTCATTTCCCAGCCTAACCTGTGAGGCTCCTCTCATCGGCCGATGCGGTCGCGCCGCAGCCGGAAACCCAGTTAATGGCAACAGTATGCCACAGGCGCCTCGAAGTGACCCACTGGACAGGTCCTGTGATTCACGGCGGAAAGGGCCCTAATCTGCCTCTGTGAATATTTGGATGGCGCGAGGGAAACGGAGGACCGCTCGATTGCCGGGGCGACCGGCAGCGCCCATCAAACGGCAACCACTTGGCCTGGTTTGGCGCTGCGCTACCAGCCGATCAACGCTGAGTAGGCTTGGCTTAGCAGCAAAATTATCGGTATCGCGAATAGGTTCAGCATGAGTCCGGCGCGGGCCATTTCGGGAACGGTCGCTGTCCCCGTGCCGTAGACGACGGCGTTTGGTGGGGTTGAGACTGGCAGCATGAAAGCGTAGCTGGCGGCGACAGCGACAGGCACGGCGAGTTCCAATGGCGGCGCACCTGAGGCCGTCGATAGAGCGGCGAGTACCGGCAAGAACGTCGCCAACGCCGCGGAGTTCTGCACGATCTCGGTCCAGAAAAGCATCGTCGTGACGGCAATCGCGGAAATTGCGAACAGCGGCCAGGCAGCGGCGAAGGCAAACGCCGCGCCCAAGGCTTCGGCCAGCCCGGTGCGGGTTACTCCAGATGCCAGCGCGAGGGCGCCGCCGTACATAAGCAAAACGTCCCATGGCACCTTGCGGCCCCACTCGGAGTTCAACAGCATTCCATCTTTGCCGTTGGGAATGACGAATAAGCACAGGGCGCCGACGATCGCGATGCTGGTGTCGGAGAGGACTTCGAGGCCGGGAATTTGATTCAACAGTGCGCGGAACATCCAGCAAAGCGCTACGGTGACGATGACAATCAGCGTGCGACGGTCGGCCACACCTAGCGGCCCCATTTCATCGAGTAGGCGGCGGATGATTGCCTGAGCGTCGCTGGCGGGCTTCAGTCGTATACGGAAAGCAATCTTGGTGAGTACCAGCCAAGCCGTCGGCACCATAATGAGCACGAGCGGCAGGCCGAACTTGATCCAATCAGCGAATGTCAACTCGATGCCGTAGTCATTAGCGAGGTGTCCGGCGATGAGCAGGTTTGGCGGTGTGCCGACGAGTGTGCCGGTGCCGCCGATGGTCGACGCGTAGGCCACGCCGAGCGCGAGCGCAACCGTAAACTCGCGTTGAGCGGGGTCGCGATCGGGATTGGGCGCGATGACCGCAGCGACCGAGAGGGCGGTCGGGAGGATCATGAGCGTCGTCGCTGTGTTGCTGATCCAAAGACTCATGAAGGCGCAGGCGAACATGAAAGTGGCTATGACCCTCGTCGGCTCATTTCCGGCGCGGACTAACAAAGTCAGCGCCATGCGGCGATGCAATTCCCAGCGCTGCATTGCGAGCGCGATCAGGAATCCGCCTAGCAGCAGAAAGAATGCCGGGCTGACGTAGCTAGCCGCGACTTCGCCGATGGTGCCGGCCCCCGCAATGGGAAATGTAGCCAACGGCACGAGAGCCGTCATCGAGAGTGGGATCGCCTCGGTGCACCACCAAACTGCCATCCAAACGGTGATGGCGGCCGTGGCCCAGGCTTCGCGAGAAAGTTCGGTCGGGCCGCCCGCCAGCAACATCGTGGCGAAGAGAAGCGGGCCCAGCCAGAGGCCGACGCGATGGACTTGAGACGTCACTGCAAGTTTCGAGGAGAATCAAGAGTTTAGCGATATGAGACGGGCTCGACGGTCTGGAGTTCGGCTTTAGACTGACCACGCGGCGGCAATCTCCCCCGCCCCGCCAATCAAAGAACCCGTTGGTTCAAGACCGTCACACCCTCGTCGAGACGATGAGCGGCCGAACGTTCGCGTGGATCGACTATGCCGGCGTCGGACGATTTCCGGCTGTGTAGGGGCCGTGAAAGAACCCTCCCTGGCCGTGTGTTGGATTTTTTCGTGAGGTCCGCAGTCGCAATATGCTTTTCGCGCGATTGCGGCCCTGTTGTTGGCACTTGTCGTCTCGAAGGCCTTCAGGGCGCTCCCAAGGCCCGTCTTGGGCTCTTTTTCGGCCGTTTTCCGGCCTCAGGCGGGTTCTAGGCCAGCGCCGTCGGCAACGGCGCGCACCCTCCCTCAGGCTGCTGCCACACCAGCCGGATCCAGGCCCTCACGTTGTACGCCAACATCGCCCACAGTAACTCCGATCGCGCCTTCCGCAACCCCCGCACCCGAAACTTCCTCACCCCAAACCGCTCCTTCAACCATGCGTTCGGAAACTCCGCCAACTCCGATCGCCGCCGATACGCCTCCTTCGCCCGCTGCGTCTCCATCCACTCCCGATGCTTCGCCATCAGCTCGTCTTCTTCCGCCCGACTCGCCGTCCGTCCCCGCTCGTAACTCTTCGGACAACACTTCAGCCGATATTCACAAACTTTGCATTCCCCACTTCGCTGCCTATACCAGCGGTATCTCCTCTTCCTCTTCGTCGTTGTTCCCCGGTATTGCAACTCTTTGTTTGCCGGACATCGAAACGTGTCCGTCTTTTCGTCGTAAATGAAAAACTGTGTCTCGAACTCCGGCTGGATCCCCGCCGCCCGCGCCGCTGCCGTCGAGCGCTTGCCCCGCTCCGGAGCCGGCGTCACGTACTCGATTTCTTCCGCTTGCGTCCTCGCGATGTTCGCTCGCGAGTTGTACCCGTTATCAGCCAAGACTTGCTTCGCCTTCTGCTGCAGCCGCCGCTCCATGTCCTCAAGCGTCGGCTTGAGTTGTTGCGCGTCCGAGGCGTTGTTCGTCAACTCCACCCCGACGACAATCTTCTCCTTCGCGTCCGTCGCGAACTGCGCGTTGTAGCCCACTCCCCAGCCGCTGTTCGACTCGTGTTGCAGCCGCGCCTCCGGTTCCGTTTCACTCGCCCGCGCTTCGCTTTTCTTCTTCTTGCCGCCGCGGCCTTTCGCGATCCGCCGCACGTCATCCAACGCTTCATTCAACCTCTCGACGCGCTCGCGATCCGCTCGCTTGCGCGCCGCTTGCCGCCGCTTGTTGCTCGCCTCGTCTTCCGCTTGCGCGCCCAACTCCTCGACCACCGCGTTCGCTTGCTCCAGATGTTTCTCGATCGTTCCCCGCCGCCTCCGCGAACTCGTCGAACCTTGCGAGCGCAGCCGCCTGCCGTCCACCGCCAGCTGTTCGAGATCGATCAAGTTCGCTTCGCTCAACACCGCCAACACGTTCGTGAACATCCCCTCCAGCGCTTCGCTTTGCGAAACCCGAAAGTCCGACGGCGTGTGGTGGTTGATCTTTTCCATGCCGCACAGCCACTGCGGTTCGGGACGGTACTCGCACAGCCGTTCGATCTCGCGCGCCGACGAAATGCCTTCGGAGTCGGCCCAGATCCAGACCGCCACGAGCAAGCGCGGGTCCCAGGCCGAGCGTCCGCCGAGGTCGCGCTGCGTTCGCAACCTGGGCGGCGAACGGGCGCAGATCGAGTTGGCCGGTCAACTCCCAAATCGCGCGCACGCGATGTTGCGAGTGAACGAGATGCTCGACCTCGATCTCGCAAAATACTTTCTGGCGCCGATCGGGCCGCCGCAATTTCAACTGTTCAATCGGGATCGGCGGCACCGCCGAGGACTCGTTGCGGGGCCGTTGTTCGAGCTCAAGCAACGGCATCTGTTCGCCCATACATAAAAGGCGTCCGAGGCCCTTCCCCGGTTATCCAAACGTTCCCTCTTCTTTACGTTTCAGCCAGGTTTTTTCACAGCCCCTTACGGTCGCGGGTTCAATTCGGGTTGAGAAAGGTTGGAAGATCGACAACATGAGGACGGCGGTTTTCGTGCAGAATCGCGAGTCGCAACGGATTGTCGGGGCGGCGGTGGCGCTGCCGACGACGGAGTCCGCTACGGGCGACTGAAACTTGACTTTTCAAGCTGCCAGCCAAGCTACTTGTTGGACGAAACCGTTCGCGATACCGTCGTTTCTGCGACGTGTGCACCGCACCGCACGGCGGCGCGGCTCGGTACAGCGAAGTGCAACGTCGCCTCGTTGGTATCTCAAGTTTCTCCATTGAATGATCCGCATAACCACGGAGGGCGGTGGCCGGGCTGACCCGAAACTTCGAGTCAGTTGCAGGGCGGCGCGGCTCAAGTCTTCGACCCTTGATTTCTAACGGGTTAGGCGATGAGATACTGTGGATACTCGTGCGCCTGAACCGGGTAACGATTTGTTTGTTGGTCGCCGCCTCGTCGCTTTGGACGCAGACCGCCGACGTCAGTTTCCAGCGAGACCTCGTCCCCGTCCTTGAGAAGCGCTGTGTCGTTTGCCATCAGGGTGAGAAGCCTCAAAAGGGCCTGCGGCTAACGAGCGCTGCCGGGTTGATGCGAGGCGGCGAAAGCGGACCGGCCGTGATTGCAGGCAGTCCCGGCGAGAGCCTGCTACTTAGCAAGGTCAGCGGAGACAAGCCCGCTATGCCGCCGCTGGGCGAGCCGCTAACTGCCTCTGAAATTAAGCTGATTCGTGGCTGGATCGTGGCTGGCGCCGTTGATGACGCGGAAGACAAGCAGATGGCCGGCGAGGGGACTTGGTGGTCGCTGCGCCCATTCCAGTCAGTCGAGCCGACGGTCGTTCGCGACGAGTGGGCGCGGCACGAAATCGATCATTTCGTGTTGGCAAAGCTTCGCGAGAAGGGTCTTGAGCCTTCCGGCGACGCCGACCGGCGGTCACTGATTCGGCGGGTGAAGTTCGATCTACTGGGATTGCCTCCGACGCCCGAAGAGGTCGATACGTTCGTTGGGAATGGCGATCCGGCGGCATACGAAAAGCTTGTCGATCGGTTTCTCGGCGACCCTGCTTATGGCGAGCGCTGGGGGCGTCACTGGCTTGACGTGGTGCGATTCGGAGAAAGCAATGGCTACGAGCAAAATCATTTGCGCGAGAACGCTTGGCCTTACCGCGACTGGGTGATCCGCTCCCTGAATGAAGACAAACCGTTCAGCCGCATGATTGTCGAGCAGCTAGCGGGCGACCAAGTCGCGCCTGGCGACCTGGCGGTCGAGGCGGCGACCGGGTTTCTGGTAGCGGGTCCTCATGACACCGTGAAGATCCAAAACCTTGAGGGCGAGACGCAAAAGCGCGCGAATCACCTTGACGATATGGTGGCGGCGACAGCTTCCGCCTTTCTGGGACTGACGGTCCACTGCGCACGCTGTCACGACCACAAGTTTGACCCCATCCAGCAGAAAGACTACTACCGTATGCAGGCCGCGTTCGCCGGCGTCTGGCACGGTGAGCGACGCTGGGCTGACGCCCGGGAGATCACGGAATATGAGTCGGCTTCCGCTCCCTGGCGCGCGGCGATTGAGGCCGCCGAAAGCGGTCAAACTGCTCTACGCCAAGCCTCGACTGCTCGCGTCGAGGCGGCGCGAGAACGCATTCTCAAGGAGTACCGCGCGAGCGTTGATCCGGCCGGAACCGAAGAGAGTTTCGCGCCTACCGAAGCGCGTTTTGTGAGGTTGAAAATCGAGGGCGCAACGGCCGGGCGACGGACGGTCGATCTTGAAGAGTTGGAGGTTTGGACCGCCGGCGAGAACTCGCGAAACGCCGCGCTCACGGGGAGCGCTTCGGCGGGATCGACGCGTGTCGAGGCGGCGAGCCCGGATACCTATTCCGCCTTAAACCTGGTGGACGGCAAGTTTGACAAGCGCTGGATTTCAAGCGGTGGGATGCCGGAGTGGGTCATGGTCGAGTTAGCCGACCTCGAGACGATCGCGCGCGTCAAATGGTCGTCAGACAGATTGATGGGTTTTGGAGGGCGGTTTGGGCGCCCGGCACCCGAGCAGTACGAGATTGAAGTTTCGATTGATGGCGAGCAGTGGCATAAAGTTGCTAGCTCACAAGGGCGCTTGCCCTATGCCCAGGCCGACCGAGAACGGCTGCTGCTGTTCGCGGTGTTTTCCTCCGCTGAGAAACAGCAGTGGGACGCGTTGGACCGCAAGAAGGCGGCGGCAAGCGCTGCGTTGAAGCGCCTCGAAGAACCGGCACAAGCATTCCTCGGGCGCTTCGAGCAACCCTCCGAGCCCAGTTTCGTGATGGTCAGGGGCAACCCGATGGACCATGGCGACACCGTTTCAGCGCGCAGCCTTAGCGTACTCGACGGAATGCTGGAGCAGTACGAACTCGGGGCGAGCGCCGCGGAAGGGGAGAGGCGCCTTGCGTTAGCTTGTTGGATCGCTTCCGATGACAATGCGCTAACCGCGCGCGTGATCGTGAATCGCATCTGGATGCACCACTTCGGCCAGCCTCTCGTTCGAACGCCAAGCGATTTCGGCGTAAATGGCGGGAAGCCGACGAACCCCGAGCTGCTCGAGTGGCTCGCCGAACGGCTGGTTAGCGAACACGGCTGGCGCTTGAAGCCGCTGCATCGAGAGATCGTGCTCTCGTCGGCGTATCGTCAGGCAAGCACGTTTCGCGAAGATGCCGCCGAGGTTGACCGCGACGCGGAGTTCTTGTGGCGCTTCCCGCCCCGTCGGCTAAGCGCGGAAGAAGTGCGCGACACGATTTTGGCCGTGAGCGGCTCGCTGGACCGCACCATGGGCGGACCCGGGTTCCGGCTCTATCACTACACCGTCGACAACGTCGCCACCTACTATCCACTTGAGAAATTTTCGGCGGAGACTTACCGGCGCTCGGTGTACCACCAACATGCTCGATCGGTGAAGCCGGAGTTGCTCGGCCAATTCGATTGTCCTGACAGCTCGCTGCCGGCTCCGAAGCGTATATCGACGACAACGCCGCTGCAGGCGCTCAGTCTACTGAACAACTCGTTCATTTTGGATCAGGCGCGGCTGCTGGTGGGGCGATCGTTGAAGGAAGCGGGCGCTGACCCCGAGGCCCGCGTCGAGCGCATTTGGCGCTTGGCGTTTGGGCGGCCGCCGGACGACGCGGAGCTCGCCGAGGCGCTTCGCTTTGCCGATCAGCAAGGCTGGGAGTTGCTGAGTCGCGCGGTGTTCAACACCAACGAGTTTGTGTATGTATTCTGAACGCTTCACGCGCCGCGACTGGTTTTCGAACATGGCCAGTGGGCTAGGCGGCATTGCGCTGGCCGCGATGGTCCCAAAGGGGGCCGCCGGCGCGGTCAAGACTCACTTTGCACCGAAGGCTAAGCGTGTACTTCAGATTTTTTGTCCTGGGGCGGCCTCGCATATTGATCTTTGGGACGACAAGCCAGAGTTACGGAAGAGATCCGGAGAAGCGCCGCCTGCCAGCGCGGAGATGGTCACGTTTCAGGGCAAGAACGGTGCGTTGATGGCCTCACCCTGGGCGTTCGAACGACGCGGTGAATGCGGTAAGCCGATTACGAAATTGTTGCCGCGGCTGGGCGGCTGGGTGGACGAGATAGCGTTCATCCACTCGATGACCTCGAAGACAAATACTCACGGCCCCGCGTGCGTGTACATGAATACGGGGTTTACGCTCGAGGGCTTCCCATCAGCGGGCGCATGGACAAGCTATGCGCTCGGCTCTGATAACGAGAATTTGCCAACCTACGTTGCGATCCCGGATATTCGCGGCGAACCGCCTGGCGGCCCGGCGAATTGGGGCGCCGGCTTTTTGCCCGCCGAGCACCAGGCAATCGTTTTCAACTCGAAGGATTCGATCCGCAACCTGCAGCGTCCAGCATCGATCGGCAGTGGTCAAGAGGAAGCAACTCGAGAGTTCTTGGGCTTTCTCAATCGGCGTCACGCTGCTAGGCGTCAAGGCGATGACGAACTCAGAGCTCGGATCGCGTCGTACGAGCTAGCCGCACGGATGCAGCTCTCGGCACCTGAAGCCGCGGATCTTTCGAAAGAAAGCAAAGCCACGCGCGACCTCTACGGAGCCGACGACGCCAACCCGCTCAAGGCTGGATACGCTCGTAACTG
This sequence comes from Bryobacterales bacterium, assembly GCA_965205595.1. Taxonomy (GTDB): domain Bacteria; phylum Acidobacteriota; class Terriglobia; order Bryobacterales; family UBA6623; genus CATQHP01. The sequence continues at coordinate 51,101 of CBDBHI010000016.1, forward strand.
CCTGCTGGCGCGTCGTCTGCTCGAACGGGGCGTCCGCTTCGTCGACCTATTCTGTGCTTCGCGTGCTTCCGGCGTTGACGGTCTGCTCAACTGGGATGCCCATAAAACACTCAAAGCTGACTACGAGCGGCACTGCCCGGTGCTCGATCAGCCTACTGCCGGCTTGCTCCAAGACTTGAAAACGCTAGGAATGCTCGAGGATACGCTCGTCGTCTGGGCGACTGAGTTCGGTCGCATGCCGACACACCAGGAGGGCACAATCGGCCGCGATCATAACCCCAAGGCGTTCACAGTTTGGTTTGCCGGAGCCGGGGTCAAAGGTGCCGTCAGCTATGGCGAGACGGACGAGTTTGGTGGAAAATCGGTGGTCGATGTTGCCACGCCGCACGACTTCCACGCTACGATGTTGCACTTGCTGGGGCTCGACCACAAGCGCCTGACTTGGTATCACAACGGCATCAACCGCCGCTTAACCGACGTTCACGGCGAAGTGATCCACAAGATTCTGGGCTGACCCTCAGTTCTGACCACGTTGCGAGAAATGCGGGTTAGTCGCCCTCGACCGGCTGGAAGTCTCCCGGCATCTCTTCGCCGCGACGAGAGACACGCTCGGTAAACTCTTCGAGCGTCGCGTAGACGACCGGAATGAATACCAGCGTAATCAGGGTGGACGTCATCAATCCGCCAATCACGACACGGGCCATCGGCACTTGTAGTTCCGAGCCCTCGCCAATGCCTAGTGCCATCGGGGTTAGGCCGAGCACTGTGGTCACTGTCGTCATGAGGATCGGCCTCAAGCGCCGTTCGCCCGCGG
>CBDBHI010000017.1:0-33760 GCA_965205595.1 Bryobacterales bacterium
CCGTTCAGTTGACTGTGGGTAAATCTCGTTGTGCCGAGGTTCCGTCCCGAGCCGGTCACCCCATCGGAATCGTTCCGAAGCCGTCAACTTGACCGTATTAGCCATAGTCACTAAAAAATAATTTCCGACTCACCTGGCGATAGCGTCTTGTCCAATACAAGATGAGCCTGAAGGGGAGGGGTGATTCCAACACAAGATGAGCCTGGAGGTAATTTGGGCAAGGTCGATTAGGAACAGGCAAACTGCGGGCGATGGGAGTCGCCGTGCAGCAAGCCGAATCACTGAGTCTCGATGAGATCGAGAGTTTTCTTGACGGGTGTGGGTCCGTCGAGTTCCAGGCCGGAAGTCGAGCGGATAAATACGCGCTCGTCGAAGGCGTCCTGAAGAGACATCATTATGCCGACCAGAAGCGCTCGGTTAAAGGATTGTTGAGACGCTTCCTGAGCAAGCTAACCGGCTTAAGCCGCGCCCAATTGACTCGCCTCATCGGGCAGTTTTTGCGCGAAAAGTGCGTTCGGCCGACAGCCTATCGAAGGTGCCGCTTCCCCACCAAGTACAGCCGCGCCGACATCGTTCTCCTGGCGCATGTCGACCAAGTACAGCAACGTCTCTCCGGGCCGGCGACGCGTCGCATTCTCCAGCGCGAGTTCCAAATCTACAACCGCAAGGAGTTCGAACGCCTTGCCGAACTGTCGGTGGGACACCTCTACAACTTGCGCAAACGCGCCGTCTACCGGCGACACAGTTTGCATCTCGACAAGACTCGACCGACACCCGTGGCGATCGGCGAACGCCGCCAACCCGAGCCGCGAGGACGTCCGGGCTACCTGCGCATCGACACCGTGCACTCGCCCGAACAGGAAGGTGAAAAAGGCGCCTACAGCATCAACGTGGTCGACGAAGTGACGCAGTGGCAGGCCGTCGGCTGCGTCCAACGCATCAACGAAAACCACCTCATTCCCTTGCTGGAAGGCCTTTTGGAACAATTTCCATTTATCGTTCGCGGCTTTCACTCCGACAATGGCAGCGAATTCGTCAACCATCAAACCGCTAAACTGCTCGAGAAGTTGCGAATTGAATTTACGAAGTCTCGCGCGCGCCGTTCGAACGACAATGCCTTGGTCGAAACCAAGAACGGCGCGGTGGTGCGCAAGTGGATGGGCTACCAGTTTTTGCCCTCGGAAGCGACGCAGGCGATCGACACCTTCTACCGCCAGTGGCTCAACCCGTACTTGAATTTTCATCGCCCATGCGCTTTCGCCAGCGAGCGCCGAGACCGCCGCGGCAAGTTGCGCAAGGTGTACGCCGAGTGGAGCACGCCGTGGGAAAAGCTGCTCAGCCTGCCCGCCGAGCAGCGCGGCCTGCGCGCGGATCGCTCGCTCAAGAAGCTCCAAGCGCGAGCGGACACTTGTTCCGACACCGAGTTTGCCGAGCAACTCGACGCTCAGCGCAACGAACTGCAACGCGTCTGCAAAGACCTCGCGATCTGCTGGCGCACGCGGTAGACAACGCCCCGACCCGAGGCGTTGTCGGCTCCTCCGGCCCACGTCCGAAGACGGCCGTGGGGTCTCGCCTGGGATGGCTGCAAAGGGGGACTGGGGCTGCCGCCCCTTCCCCCTTATGCAATCCCCCTCACCCCGCCCTACGAAGCCACAAATAGCTGTAGCCGCCGACCTCAACTCACGCTATAATCCCCCTCAACCCGCAGCTGCTTCGCCTCTCTCCTTCAGGCTCATCTTTCAATTGGAAAAGAGGATAGGCCAGAATCGCTCAGAGACCCTTAAATAGGGCGTTAGAGCCATTTGGCGGGGGTCTCGGAGTGCCCTGGATAGAGAGTTTGTTGCAACGGTTGTTTCTACTAGCTATCCTCGATGCGCCGCCTCGGAGGTAAAATCGACACATCTTGGTAGGCGAATCCATCAGCCACTACAAGAACCTCGAGATGCTTGGCGAGGGCGGCATGGGCGTCGTGTACAAGGCCGAGGGCGCAAAACTCAAATGGGCCTGACCGAAAGCGAGCACGGCAGAGAAGGGGAGATTAGAATGAGGCGAGCTGCATCGGGACTCCTGTCATATTTACTCGTGTCCGTGTTTTCTCTGAGCCTCAGTGCGCAGGATAGTGAGGTCTCAAGCCCGCTCGCTGAACGCATAACGAAGCTGAACCAGGAATTGCTGGGCACTCTCCCCGAATCAGGCCGGGCCTTCAGCCTTCAGTCCTTCGATAATCAGCTCAGGTCACTGATCGAGCAAAGAAGAGAGGCACTGGAAGAACTCGCCGGCTTGGATGCCGACAAGGCCCTGGCTCTGGCGCTTCCCGAAGAGCAATTGAAGCGGCTTCGTTTGGCCTATCCTGAACTGGCCGGCGAACTGGAATCCCGCGGCGAGTGGCAGGGCGCCATGGAGTAGTGGATCGCCGACGATTTTGAATCCGGAACTTCCTGGCCTGTTTACCTGCTGGACTTGGAGCCGGAAGGTGTGGAAGTTTTTTTTGCTTCCAGCGAACCGCCGGGCCTTGCTGCTGGCGATCTCGTTAGGGTGCGAGGTCTGAAGATTGGACTGCGAGTGGCGGCGTCAGAAAGTTTCATCGTTGCCCCGGCGGCGGAGACCATTGGGTGCAGCACCCTCTTTTCCAATCGAAAGATGAGCCTGAAGGAGGCAGGCGAAGGTAGCTGTGGGCAGGAGGGATTATAGCTCGGATTGGGGCTTGAGGTTGAAGCCCGTTGTGGGGCCCGTAGGGCGGGGTGAGGGGGATTGCATAAGGGGGAAGGGGCGGCAGCCCCAGTCCCCCTTTGCAGCCATCCCAGGCGAGACCCCACGGCCGTCTTCGGACGTGGGCCGGAGGAGCCGACAACGCCTCGGGTCGGGGCGTTGTCTAGCGCGTGCGCCAGCAGATCGCGAGGTCTTTGCAGACGCGTTGCAGTTCGTTGCGCTGAGCGTCGAGTTGCTCGGCAAACTCGGTGTCGGAACAAGTGTCCGCTCGCGCTTGGAGCTTCTTGAGCGAGCGATCCGCGCGCAGGCCGCGCTGCTCGGCGGGCAGGCTGAGCAGCTTTTCCCACGGCGTGCTCCACTCGGCGTACACCTTGCGCAACTTGCCGCGGCGGTCTCGGCGCTCGCTGGCGAAAGCGCATGGGCGATGAAAATTCAAGTACGGGTTGAGCCACTGGCGGTAGAAGGTGTCGATCGCCTGCGTCGCTTCCGAGGGCAAAAACTGGTAGCCCATCCACTTGCGCACCACCGCGCCGTTCTTGGTTTCGACCAAGGCATTGTCGTTCGAACGGCGCGCGCGAGACTTCGTAAATTCAATTCGCAACTTCTCGAGCAGTTTAGCGGTTTGATGGTTGACGAATTCGCTGCCATTGTCGGAGTGAAAGCCGCGAACGATAAATGGAAATTGTTCCAAAAGCCCTTCCAGCAAGGGAATGAGGTGATTTTCGTTGCTGCGTTGGACGCAGCCGACGGCCTGCCACTGCGTCACTTCGTCGACCACATTGATGCTGGCCGGCCCCGAGAGGCGTAGGCGCCTTTTTCGCCTTCCTGTTCGGGCGAGTGCACGGTGTCGATGCGCAGGTAGCCCGGACGTCCTCGCGGCTCGGGTTGGCGGCGTTCGCCGATCGCCACGGGCGTGGGACGGGTCTTGTCGAGATGCAAACTGTGACGTTGGTAGACGGCTCTTTTTCGCAAGTTGTACAGCTGGCCCACGGACAATTCGGCCAGGCGTCGAAACTCTTTGCGGCCGTAGATCTGGAACTCGCGTTGGAGAATGCGGCGGGTGGCCGGCCCCGAGAGGCGCTGATGAACTCGATCGACGTGCGCCAGTAAGACGCTGTCGGCGCGTGTGTACTTGCTGGGAAAACGGCGCCGCCGATAGGCCCTCGGACGGACGCAACGCGTGTGCAAGAACTGTCCGATCAGGCGGGTGAGTTGCGCGCGGCTTAAGCCCGTGAGCTTAGCGAGATAACGCCGCAGGAGACCCTTGACGGAGCGCTTCTGGTCGGCATAGTGATGCCGCTTCAAGACGCTTTCGACGAGCGCATATTTGTCGCTTCGATTGCCGCCCTCGAAGGCGACGGATTGGCACCCGTCGAGAAAACACTCGATCTGCTCCAGACTCAGCGATTCGGCTTGCTGCACGGCGACTCCCATCGCCCGCAGCTGCTCTGTTCCTGACCACCCAACGGATCCCCGTCAGGCTCATCTTGTATTGGAATCGCCCTCCCCTTCAGGCTCATCTTGTATTGGACAAGACGGCACGACGGGGGAGCAACGTATCGCGGTTATCATGGTGGCTTACCCTGACGAGCCAGTTCCCGATGTATCGCCGCGGGAAATTCGTAACTCTTTTTTCTCAAACTCTCGAACGTCCGTCGCCGGATACTGGCGGGAGGCTTCGTATGGGAAGACATACGCGACGGGTGATGTCTTCGGCTGGTTCATTCTTCCCAGAGCTTACAGCTGGGAGGACTTGGCCGGGTTATCAGGCGCTGCGATAGAAGCAGCCGACGAGCAAGTCGATTTCACCGAGTACAATCGGATTTTTATCATCGCTCCCAAGGAGGAGGGTGGTAATCGTGGCTCAGCAATCGGCTGCCTCACTCTAACTTCTCCTTCGGACGGCACATTTACAGCTTCACGCAGTTTCCTATTTACTACAGACGGCGAGCATTTGGACCTGGTGGGCGTCCACGAGAGTGGCCATAATATGGGTTTGGCCCATGCGAACTCGCTGGACTTTCGTCGCATCACCCTTGGACTCACAGGCGAAACCGGTGGGCAGACAGAATACGGTGACTTCTTCTCAGTGATGGGCGGCTCTTTTGGGCATTACTCCGCGCGGCATAAGTTGCAAATCGGTTGGTTGGAGAATGGGACTGAAATCGAGACTGTAGAGGAATCGGGCGTGTTCACTCTGAGTCCACTGTCCAGTTCGGTTGCCGGTTTAAAGGCCTTGCGGGTTCGGCGTATAGCTGGCAGTGACGAGTGGTTATGGGTAGAGTATCGCCAGCCTATCGGTCCCTACGAATCCCACGTTAGTCCCGAGCAAGGGTTCTCAGGCGCGCTCATCCATTACGAGGGTCCTCTGAACACAGACCCCCAAAGACACCCAGGGCAAACGCACATCCTGGACCTCACACCACAATCAACAGAAGGGAGATTCAAGGACGAACGCGATTGGGACGACCCAGCGCTTGCTGTGGGGGAGACGTGGGAGGACATCTTTAGCAGCCTAACGATTGAGGTATTGAGTAGGACCAGCGACAGTTTGACGGTCAGCGTGAGGCGAGAGCCGAGCTGTGTCAGCTTGAGCCCTGACAGCGGCGAACATGGGCCGGAGGCGGCGACAGGAACTGTCAGCATTTCCGCGGCGCCAAGTTGTTCCTGGGAGGTGCACGTTTCAGAGCCATGGATCACGATAACTTCGGCGCTGAACGGCAGCGGTTCTGGCGAGCTCGAATACTCTATTGGCAGGAATGAGGAACTTGAACCGCGCGCCGGTGTAGTAACGGTCGATCGACCGGGCTTTCGCGTCGCGCAGACTAGTAGCTTCGAAAACGTTCCTCCGCGCTTCGTTTCGGTTATCCCGAACTCAGGGGAAGGCTACAATCAGATATTCAGCGTCCTTGTTGATGATGCCAATGGAGTTGACGATCTTGGCGCAATCTATCTGTGGTTCGAGTCTGTGGACGGTCCATCTAAATGCGAAGTTATTGGTAACCTCCCTGACGGCGATTTCCTCTTACGGGCGGACGAGGGTGGCGGTCGGATAAGACCCGAGGAAGGGCGTTTGGAGAACAGCTCCTGCTCGCTCAATCTTGGTACATCCTCCACCACGAGGGAGGGGACTGAGACCCGCGTTAGTTTTGACCTCACGTTTAAGGCGGCCTTCGAAGGCCCCAAGACGATCCGTGGCCGGACCGCGGACCGCTCTGCGTTCTACAGACCCATAGCCCTGGGAACCTGGACGGTGGGGCCGGGGCTAACGGCCCCGTTTACTTCCGCCGGCCTGGTCCATTCGGCACGACTCGAGGCAGGCGACGTAGCCGAGCAAGAAATCGTCTCGCTATTCGGTTCGTTCTTGGCCGATTTCGACGCCGATGCCGTGCTTCCCCTCGGTACCCAACTTGGGGGTGCGAGCGTTGACGTGACGGACATTCAGGGCGTAACTCGCCCTTGCCTGATGATTGCTGCGCGAGTTGAGACGGACGTCAGCTCAGCCCAGTTGAACTTCATGATCGCCGCGGGAACGGCGACGGGACCGGCCATGCTGACGGCGCGGCGAGCCAGCGGCGGAAGCCATTCGATTACGATCAATGTCGTCGAGGTGGCGCCCGGCATCTTCACCGCGAATTCCTCGGGCTCAGGCGTGGCGGCCGCGAACGCACTGCGTTTCGTAGACGGCCAGCTTACCGGCGCATCCCTTGTCTTCGACGTAGCTGCATTTCCTTTTCAGGCGACGCCGATCGACCTGGGCCCGGCAAACCATCAGGTGTTCCTCTCGCTGTTTGGAACGGGCATCCGAAACGGCGGCACAGTCGAAGTCAACATCGACGGCGTGGCGATGACAACGATCTTCGGACCGGCTCCGTCAAGTGAGTTTGAGGGTTTGGACCAGCTCAACGTACTCCTTGAGCGCGTTCTCATTGGACGTGGCCTCGTCCAAGTCGTCGTTACAGTCGATGGCCTTGTGGCCAACATCGTAGAGATCAACATCCTCTAATGCTTTCGAACTTTCAAGCGGCACACCGATTCGACCTTTCCAATTGCCGAAAGCCGACGGGAGAGGGCGCGGATGCCCCCGAGCCGCGTGGTACTGAACTGATTCACCGAGCTTCGCGACCGCGAGCAGCAGGGCCCACAAAGAGAACGACTTGAAGCATCTGTTCGGGAAACTAGTGAAATATCTCGTTGTCGCTTGAAATCGACCAAGGCTAGGACGCTGGCGGGAGGAAAAGGGAACGATGCCTTATTTTCTTCTGCTTTTCAAGTGCCGATCACAAACAACAGTCATTGTATCAATAGGTTACGATCCCGCAGCGATGGATAGCCGTTGCTTGGGAGGGCGGCCTCGATGACGGGGTTTTAGATTTCGCTGGAAGCGACTTTCGAGCTCCTTCACGAATTCCGCCGAACCGAATGGGGCGCCGCACTGCGTCGCGTGACGTAGCCGGACAAGCGTTGCCGCCTCGATCGGCCGGGACAAATGCCCCTTCCAATCAGCAATCGCTCGGATCGAGCGAAACGCGGCCCAGTCGAGCAAACCAGACTCGTCCGCTGCCGTCTCATGCGCCGCGGCGCTCGACCAGGGACACGCCGTTGCCTCACCGACCAGCCCCGCGCGCAGCGGGTTGCGATCGACGTAGGCCAGTGCCTCAACGAGGTGGTCAGCCCCAAAGCACATGAAAAGAAACGACTTTGCCACAGATGACCGCTGCGCCGATAGCGTCTGTTGAACTCCTGCGCGTAGCGTGCGTGCGTGCGTCGGACGAGCCGCGCGAGCGAATCGGGTCGGTGGGGCACGGCGATGAGATGCACGTGTTGTGGCAACGCGACGTGGACTTCGACCCGTTCTACGGCGTTGACGATGTTCCCGAAGCCGTGCCACAAGCAGCTTAGCTCGACTGCACGACTTGATTCGAGCGTGATGGATTGAAGGCAACGGAGACGAGACGAGTAACAGCGACAGGAAATGTCTGACAACGAGTTCACGGTGACTGCGGGCATACGGCCGGCCCTCGAGGCCGTCGATGGAGCGGGCAGCACCGTCCAGAACCGAACTTCATAGAGCACCGCATCGAAGAACCGATGCCACTGAGAGTGCGGATGGAAGCCCGGTCGGACTATTTTCCAAGAAGCTGAAGCTTATTGAGACTCTTTTGCCCTTGACAAAGCGAACCTCCTCATGGAAGCCGTATGAGTTGAAGCTCACGTACGGATCTGTGCGGGGGGCGTTGGGCGACCGACGTCCCTACCGCGACCCGATCTCGGTTGATCCTGGAGCCGATCTTTGAAGCCGACTTTGAAGATTGTTCGTACGGATTTCGGCCGGGCCGCTCGGCGCAGCAAGCGCTGGAGGAGATCCGCGGACATATTCAAGCTGGATATCAAGCGGTATATGACGCGGATTTAGAAGGCTATTTTGACTCGATACCTCACGAGAAACTACTGGCGTGCGTGCGGCACCGGATCGCGGATCGCAGTGTCGTGAAGCGGATACGGCTGTGGCTGGAAGCGCCGGTGGTGGAAGAGGGCGAGCGCGGAGAAGGGAAGGACCGAGGAGAACGCAGCAGGAAGGGAACGCCGCAGGGTGGAGTGCTTTCTCCGTTGTTGGCGAACCTGTACTTGCACGGGTTCGACAAGGTGTTTCTCAGACACCGGGCGAGTCCGGCGCGAGGAGGGAGCGCGAAGCGGGTGCGATACGCCGCCGACTTCGTTGTGATGATGAGGGGGCGGGACGTAGCGCTGGAAGCGTTTATCGAAGAGAGGTTGGAAGCCCGGATGGGGCTGAAGCTGAACCGGGAGAAGACCCGTGTGGTGGAACTGAGGGAAGAGGGAGCGAGCCTTGAGTTTTTGGGCTACCTGTTTCGATGGGACCGCGACCGGCACGGCCGAGCGTGGAAGTATCTGAACGTGAGCCCGTCGGCGAAATCGGTCGGGCGCGAGCGGGAACGGTTGCGGGAGATGACGAGTGTGTCGCAATCGCATGTGCCGTTGGCGTTGGGGGCTGTGAAAAAACCTCGAATAGCTCTGCGGTCGCCCGAGGGTGCGACATGTCGTACCCCTACAGCGCTGATAACACGCAAGTTATTTGTAGGGGCGTAGCTTGCTACGCCCGATTCTCGAGTTAGGGGAGGTTTTTTCACAGCCCCTTGGTGATCGGGCGGCTAAACCGACAGATGAGAGGTTGGGCGAACTACTTTTCGAGGGGCTATCCGCGGGGTGCCTACTGGGAGCTGGACTGGTACCTGCGGTGGCGTTTCATGCGACATCTGCGACGGCGGGGACAGCACCGGTTTCGACCGCCGAAGGACGAGCCTTGGTATTCCTTTTTCCAACGCCAGGGGCTGCTGGAGCTGAACCGCTCGCACTAGTCTCGACCCGCGCATGCCCAAGGCGAGCGCTTGTGGAAGAGCCGGATGCGGGAAATCCGCAAGTCCGGTTCGACGAGGGGGGAGGTCAAGCCCGCTTTGCTGGACCCTCCCCTACTCTACCGCCACTGATTCTCACGGGCTTGTTGCTGGGGCAGGCAGTCTATGCCATTCCTAAATATGCTCCGGTGAGGTTTAAATGAACTTCCTTTCCGAGGGACAACTTACGCGGGCGCCGCGGAAGAGTTGCTTACTGCGCGTTGTTGTGGACCGGAGTGTCAAGTACGAGCGGCTCTGGGAAGTCCGACGACTTCTTTCCACCGCGTCCGCGAATTCTCTTGTTTTGCGAATTGCCGCGGGGCGCGTTCAGCGGGATCTCCATGCCGCCTAGCTCGGTCATCATTTCGTAGAGCCGCGTCTCCATATCCTTCGCGGTGTCGGCGAACTTTGGGTCGTGGAGTAAGTTCGTCGTCTCGCCTGGGTCGGCTTGGAGATCGTAGAGCTCGTCGGTGTCCCACAGGCCGTAGTAGGTGATGTATTTGTAGCGATTACCGCGTAGCGCAAATTGTGTCGGCGAATGCGGGAAATTCTTTTCCCAGTAGTAGACGTAGAGAAAATAGTCGCGCCATGGGATCTTCTTGCCGGCGCCGAGTTGCAGAAAACTCTGGCCGTCCATGTGGGCGGGCTTCTCGATGCCCATCGCTTCCATCACTGTGGGACCAATGTCGATATTGGCGACGACTTCGTCGACGACGCTGCCCGCTTTGAACAGCTCGGGGCACTGCGCCAACATCGGAACGCGGATCGAAGTTTCGTATGCCACGCGCTTGTCGATCAAGCCGTGTTCGCCGAATTGGAATCCGTTGTCGCCCATGTAAATGACCAGCGTTTCGTCATGGATACCCATCTTTTTCAATTGCCCGACCACGCGGCCAATGCTGTCGTCGACGGACCGCAGCGCCTCGGAGTAGCGCTTGTAGTATTCCTCGATGTTGAGTTCGCTGTGATATGGAAAGTCGACCCCATGCCAACTATTGCGCTGATCGCGTAGCCAGCGCGGCTTACCCTTGTAGTTCTCGTAGGTGTCTGCTTCGCTCGCCGGGCGCTTGAAGGGAATGTCTGAAAGAGAACCTTTGTACTTTTCATCAGGGGTGAAGTTGGCGTGGACCGCCTTGTGCGAGAGGTACAGGAAAAAGGGCTTTTCGGACGGCTTTTGCTCCTCCAGCCAGTCGACCGCGTAGTCAGTTAACTCGTCGGTAATGTAGCCCTTTTGCTTGACCGGCTTGCCGTCGACATTTAGCGTGTAATTGGGGCTTGGCGGCAGGTAGTGGCCCTGTCCGCGAAAGCTCACCCAGCGATCAAAGCCGGGGCGCGGCTCGTCGCTTGCGCCGCCCATGTGCCACTTCCCGATAAAGGCTGTGGCGTAGCCGGCCTTCTGAAGATACTGCGGGAAAAACAGCGTTCCCTTTGGCACTTGCCGATTGTTGTCGATTACGCGGTGCCGGAACGTGTAGAGGCCGGTAAGGATGGATGCGCGGCTCGGCGAGCACAACGATGTCGTCACGAATGCGTTCTTCAAGTGGACGCCGTTTTTGGCCATGGCGTCCATATGCGGCGTCTTTGCGAACTGGTGGTTCATGAACGACATCGCATCGAAGCGATGGTCGTCGGAGAGGATGAAGACGACGTTGCGGGGCTTCGCGCCGGCCACCTTTGTCGGCGACACTTCGCTAGGAACAGGGGTAACGGCCGCAAACGCGGCGGATACGGAAAGAGCGAGCAGAACAGCTAGGAATCGCATAAGACTAACTAGTGTAACCAAGGCGCGGCATATTAAAAGGCTGGGTCGGGGATAGAAGCGGTGACGTTGCGCTTCGCAGTACCGAGCCGTGCCGCCGTGCGGTGCGGTGCACACGTCGCAGAGCGGACCGCACCGCGAGGCGGCGCGGCTCGGTACTGCGAAGGGATTCGTCCAAGAGGCAGCCTGCGCTGGGTTTGGGGCGGCGTCGAGCTCGAAATTTTTTCGGTTCCATGACTGCCGTGATTGTTCCGCGGATTCGCTCTTAGCGCAGTCGCCAGAAACCTCAAGAGCCCGGGTTAGAAACAAAGTGATACGGCATAGTCGCCAGCACAGAGATCACAAAAAACATGGCTGTGCACGTGATGAGAAGCGCCGCCCGCCGGACATCGTCTGAGCTACCTGCCGGCGGATCGCTTGGGTCGCCTAGCCAGACTTCGGTGACCAGCTTGCCGGCGCGCCAGATGGGTCCGACGAGGCGGAGCTGAAGTGCTCCGGCGGCAGTGGCTTCGCTCCAACCGGCGTTAGGGCCCGGAACTAGGCTGTGCTGCCTCCATCCGATCTTGATGCCCTTTCGAATCGCGCCGCCGGGCAGATAGAACGCGACGAACGATATGAGTAGCCAGCTTAGGCGTGCTGGGATGAAATTCATAGCGTCATCGAGGCGGGCGCCACACCAGCCGAACTTTTGATAACGATCGGTCTTGTAGCCGACCATCGAATCCATCGTGCTGACAACCTTGAACGTAACGAGACCTGGTAGCCCTAATAGGGCATACCAAAAAATCGGAGTCATGAAGCCGTCTACTAGGCTTTCCGCTAGGCTTTCGATGGCGGCTCTGCGGCAGGCCGGGGCGTCCATTTTTGATGTGTCGCGGCCTACTAACTGGGCGATCGACTGGCGGGCTGCGGCATCGCCTTCGGTCGCGGCTCGGTCGACAGCGAAAACGTGTTTTCGAAGGTCGCCCAGGGCGATCATGCTGAACACGAGGTAAACGTGAAAGACCGCGGGCGCCCACCGAAGGCTTGAAAGTGCGGTCGAGATGAAAACCGTCGCACCACCAAATATCGCAGTCAGCGCCAAGAACAGAACGATTCCGCCGACGTAGCCATCGGCTCCGAGCGCGCGGAGAATTTTCTCGGTTGCTGTGAGCGCCGCGCCCATCAGGCGAATCGGATGCAGGCGGTAGACCGGATCGCCCATGAGAAGGTCGAGGGCGACGGCAGCGATCAACAGCGCGGCATCGGGGCCGAGCGGCCCTAACGCCACTTGGCCTGCCAGCCTAGCGCCATCGCTTGCGCTACAGCCTCCGCGGGGTTGTCGGGGTCCGGGTGGAGCCCCTCCCAAAACTGATGCCACTCAGCGGGCTTAGCGGCCAGCGACGACGCGAGGAGCGCGGTTTGTTGACGGATCGCGCTCGCGGCGATGTCTTTCGAAATTGTTCCCGCGCGTGCGCGGTCGATCACCGCGGCCAGGGCGTATGCCGCGGCTGATACTTGTGGCTCGAAGTATGCGGACTTACTATTGTTTTCGAGCAATTCGTAGTCCGCGCTGGATAGTAGCTCTTTCAGGCGAGCCGCCAAAAGTTCCTCTGTTACGCCGTGGCGCCCCAGCGCTTTAAAGATTCCGCGCGTGTAGGAAACCTCAAGCCCGTTCTGCCATCGCAGTGCTTCTTTCGTCGCACTACGGACGGATCTGCCGATCAACTCACCTAGCTTGCAATGGGGGCTGGCGCCCTCGCGCGATTTGCGAGTTTCATCGATCGGCGCGGCCAGACAGAACTGGTCGGTGCCCGTTCCAGTAGCGAGGTCTTGGCTATAGCGACTCGAAACTGCTAGATCGTGGAGGGCCGCACTCTTCGCCTCAGTCATCGTGAGGACCGCGCGGGTTTGCGCCGCCGGCGTGAGTGGGCAGTCGACGAGCACAATCGTATTGATGGTGCCGTCATGCGGATTCGCGCGCGCCCAACCGTCTTCGCCCTCATGCCAGTCGGCCGGATCGCCCGCGCAGCAGGCATTGCCTTCAACCCCAGCCGTGACGAGCGCCGTGACCGAGATGTCAGCATACGCCTCGCGAACGAGAGCCGCGTAGTTCATGTTTGCCGCCGTGCCCATCAGCGCAGTCTCATGCGGAGACAGCCCCAGTTCGGCTGAAGTCGCGTGATGGTAGTGCTCCTGACCTTGGCTGGTGACAACCTCATGACGGTCGAGATGAGCACGGCCTTCGCAACTCTGATGATTGACCAGAAAGCGGACAGCGTCGCTCTGTCCACCCGTGATGGCGGACGTACTCAAGACACGGTGAGGGTTTGTGAATTCAACAACGATGAACCGCCCCTCGCGGACAATCCGCGAGTTGGGCGTTTGTTGCAGTACTTCCCAATGGGCGCGATCGGTCATCAGCGATGGCCCTCGGACGACAATGATGTCAACCGAGATTATTTCATACGTCCCGAGGGACGCGGCTTAGGGTTTCTCGAAGCGAAGGAAATAGGTCTCTTTGAATCCGTCGATCATGACCTCATCGACGAAGCGAAAACCGGCGGCCGTGACCTCGGACTTGACTTCGGCTTTGCCGGCGCGGATATGGTCCAGCAGCCACTCGCGAGATTTGCCAGGTTCGCGGTCAAAGTCGATGACGACGAACTGTCCACCGGATTTGACGGCCTTGATGGCGGACGCCAAGACGTCTTTGGGGAACTCGAAGTGGTGGTACGTGTCGCAGGTAAAGAGCAGGTCGACTGAGTTTTCCGGTAAACCGACACCGCGGCCTTCTCCCAGCCTGGGTTGCAACTGTTTCAGGCCGCGTTCTTTGGATTGCTTTGTTAGGTGCTTGATGAATGTCGGTGAGAGATCGATGGCGTGGACCGTGCCCTGTGGGCCAACGGCTTCGGCAAATGGGATTGCGTAAATTCCGGTGCCGGCGCCGACATCAGCGATCGCCATGCCGGGCTTAAGTTTGAGTGCCGCGATCACTTTGGCGCGCTCGTGAAAAACCTCGCGGCTCTCCGTTTCGAAACGATTCGAGTAATCTTCGAGCTTCATCTCCGGATTGGTGAACCCGGAGTTCGCGCCTGGATTGACGCTTTCCTGTTGGGCGGGGAGCACAGTTGATAGGACAAGAGCGAGGCCTAGGGTTGCGAATATCGCTTTCGAGGCATTGCAGTGAGTGAGCATCATTTGCAATCAGTGTAGAGGAACTAGCCCGCACGACTTGCTCCCGACGTGAAGTTCCAGGCGAGGGCAGCCTTGGTTGGGCGGATCATTCAGGGGAGAAACTCGAGATACCAGCGAGGCGGCGTTGCGCTTCGCAGTACCGAGCCGCGCCGCACGGCGGCGCAGCTCGGTACTGCGAACGGATTCGTCCAACAAGTAGCTTGGCGGGCAGCTTGAAAAATCAAGTTTCGCGTTAGCCTTGCGCAGAGTAGGGCGCGGATTCATCGCACATAATAGGCGGCAGAACGTTCGATTCGAATATGGGACCTCGAGAGAGTTCTACGAGAAGCTGGGCTTCGTAGCGATTGGCGGCGAACCGAAACAGAATTGGCTGATCGTGAAAAACGGCAATCATGTCGTTGGCCTATTCCAAGGTATGTTTAACGAGAATATCCTGACTTTCAATCGCGGTTGGGATCAAGCAGGCAAGGAGCTTCGCTCGTTTACAGATGTACGTGAGTTACAGCGCGAGCTGAAAACACAAGGCCTTACTCTTACTGGCGAAGCCGACGAATCGTCTAAGGGTCCAGCGAGTTTAATGCTCATCGACCCCGACGGCAACCAGATTCTTATTGATCAACATCGCTAGGCAGATTTCTAGCTAGTCAATTCACACCCGTTTGGCTGGCTTAATTTTCTAGTTTTATTTTGATCGCCGACGGCGCTTTGGCAGAGCACTGCTCGACGGCGAGCGCTGCGCTTGCTTGATGCCCAAGAAAATGGTGTGCTTTCTTCCGCCTTTGTTGAGGCGCGCCCGCACGCGATTGGACTCCGCGAGGAAGCCGTGGAAGCGCAGACGCTGCTCGAACTTTCGATCGTCCCAGGCTGACCAGACGGCCAGTCTTCCGCCGGTTCTAAGCGCCGCGTACAAGGTGGCGACTCCGGCGTTGTTGTAGAGTCCGCCATTTTTGTCGGAAGTGAATGGCGCGGGACCGTTGTCGACATCCATCAGGATTGCGTCGAATCGTCCGGGATTCGCGCGCAGCATTAGGCTGACATCGGTGACGTTGATCTGAACTCGCTTGTCACTCAGCGGGTAGTTCGCCAGTGACGCTAGCGGCCCGCGATTCCACTCGACGACGGCGGGCACGAGCTCGGCGACCGTTACGATCGCTCCCCTGGGGAGTAAATCGAGAGTAGCGCGCAATGTGAACCCCATCCCGAGGCCGCCCACAAGCACGCGAGGCCGCTCGACGTCCGCTAGCTGCCCGCAGGCCAACGTCACCAGCGCCTCTTCCGACCCGTGAACACGGCTCGACATCAAGGTGCTACCGCCCACGTGAATCACAAATTCGCCGTCACGTTCAGTCAAACGCATGTCATCGCCATCGGGTGTGTCCGTCTGGCCGAGCTCTTTCCACGGTTTCATCGTTGGGCTTGTTCCAATTCTCTCAATCTGTTTAGGCGAGTCTCTGACAGGCTCTGAAAAAATTATCCCCTTACCACCTCAAGGCGAACCTGCTCAGGCGTGCGTTGGGTGTTTCGGTTCAAAAACGTCACTTGCTTATTTGCACCGTTCACTGCAAAGAGCTGGGCATAGTCGACTTGAACTATGCGCGCGATACGACTCCCGGGGTGGAGGGGCTTGAATTGCTGGAGAACCTGCGCGGCGAGGTTCCCGGGTTCCCGGGTTGCCGGTGGTTGCAATGACCGCCTGGGGCAGCGTGGACGTAGCGGTCGAGGCGATGCGTCGAGGGGCTTTTCGAAAGCGAGATGTTCGGCCATGTGAAAGGTGCGTTTACTGGGGCGGATTCCGACCGCATGGGCCGCTTTGAGCCGGCCGACGGCGGTACTTTGTTTCTAGACGAGATCGCCAATATTTCGCTTGACCGCCAAGCGCGATTGTTACGGGTTTTGGAGACTGGGGCTGTCGAGCGCGTTGGATCGTCGCGCCCGCGAGAGGTGGACGTCAGAATTCTCTCGGCGACTAACGCCGACTTGTCGCTGCAGGTGGAGGCGAAGGAATTTCGCGAAGACTTGCTGTTCCGGCTGAATACGATCGAAATTCAGCTGCCGCCACTCCGTGATCGCGGTGAAGATATCGATCGGCTGGCGGACGTTTTTCTCGCCAAGGCTCGGCTGCGGTATCGCAAGGACATCAGCGGTTTTTCCGGCAAGGCTCGAAAGAGTTTGCAGACTCACGGCTGGCCGGGCAATGTTAGAGAACTTGATCACGCCGTGCAGATTGCGGATCTGGTGGAGGCGGCGCCCGAGATCGAGCCGCGGGATTTGGGCCTCGCCGGCCGCCACGGCGTTCGTCCGGGTCCTGACCGGCGTCGGGTGGCTACGTCAACGAAAAGCCATGTTGGTAAAATCGTTCGTTGGCGTTGGACGCCGGCGCCATTCCCACGAGACTCCCAAACATGAATATCTTTGTATGCCTGAAACAAGTCGGCTCGCGGGATTCCGTCTTGCGCGTCGCCGGCGGTGAAAAGTGGATTGAGGACGAAGACCTCACGTTCGAGATGAACGAGCCCGACGCGTTTGCGTTGGAAGAGGGTCTGCGCCTGAAGGAAAAGCATGGCGGCGAAGTCGTCGCTGTATCCGCCGGACCGACCCGCGCCGGATCGACGATCAGAGAAGCGCTTGCCAAAGGCGCCGACCGCGGTATTCATATTGCCGACGACCGTTTCGCCCAGGCCGACGCGCTGTGTACAGCCCGTGCGCTTGCCGTCGCGATCAGCAAAGAATCGCATGACCTCGTGCTAACGGGCCTACAGTCTGACGATTCGGGCTTTGGGCAGACCGGTGTCATCTTGGCAGATCTGCTCAAGCTGCCGCACGCCACGCTGATTATGGAAGTGAACGCCGTGGACGGCAGGCTTAACGTCAAGCGTGAACTCGAGGCCGGTTGGTTCCAAAACGTCTCGATGTCGCTGCCCGCGCTGCTAACGATCCAAAGCGGAATCAACAAGGTTCGCTACGCGACTTTGATGGGCATCAAAAAGGCCAAGCGCAAGCCGATGACGAACTATACGGCCGACGAGCTTGGAATTGATTTCACCGCCGGCCAATCGATTCGCCGGCTGTATGTCCCCCAGAAAACTAAGGAGACACAGTTCCTCACCGGCAGCGGCAAAGAAGTCGCGGCTCAATTGATCGAAAAACTGAAATTTGAAGCGAGGGTGATATGAGCGTTTTAGTTATCACCGAACAGACCGCGGGCGTTTGGCACAACATGGCGTTCGAGGTGATCGCCGCCGGAATTGAGGTTGCCGCCGCGCTTAATTGTCCGCTGCAAGTCGCCACTATCGGCTCCGGCGTAGACGCACTCGCCGCCGAAGCGGCCTCAAAGAAGGTCTCCGAAGTGGTGGTTATCGATGACCCCGCCCTGGCCGCCTACACGCCCGACGGGTTCGTCGCCGCAGTCCGCCAAGCGGTCGAACAGTTGCACCCGACGTTAGTGTTGTTCCCGCACACCTACCAAGTGCGCGACTTCGCGCCTAAGTTGACCACCGGCCTCGGCAAGCCTTTCTTGAGCGATGCCATTAACATCCGAGTCGACGACGGCGAGCTGATTTTCGTTCGCCAACTGTTCCAAGGAAAACTCAACGCCGACGTGACGGTTGCAGGCGATGCTCCGCATTTCGCCTCCGTCCAATCAGGAGTTTTTCGCGCCGACACCTTAGTAGATGGCGACACACCGGCGCCGATCCGAAAGTTAGACGTATCCATCGACCCAGCACAGATTCGCACCAAGCCCGAGGCGCCGTTCCAAGAAACTAAGGGAGCCGTCGACCTTACCGCCGCCGACATTATCGTCTCCGTTGGGCGTGGCATAAAAGATCCCGATAACATTCCGCTGGCTCGCGAACTAGCCGACGCCATCGGCGGCGAACTAGCAGCATCGCGCCCAATCTGCGACAACGGTTGGCTGCCGCTAGAGCGCCAGATCGGCAGCTCGGGCCAGACCGTTTCGCCGAACCTTTACTTGGCTCTGGGCATTTCGGGAGCCATCCAACACGTCGTCGGCATGAAGGGCGCTAAGACCATCGTTGCGATTAACAAAGACGAAGGCGCGCCGATTTTCGAAATTGCTGACTACGGTATTGTGGCCGACCTGTTTGAAATTGTCCCGGCACTGACTGAGGCCTTAAAGCAGCAGTAGTGCGAGCCGGCGAGGCACGATTCGCCGAACGCCCTCAAAACAAAAAACCCGCCCGCTTCGGTTGAAGCGGGCGGGCCCTTTGCTTAGTTACGTGCGAGGTTCGTTTAGAAGCCGCCGCCGCCGTGCGGGTCGCCCATGGGGGCCGGCGGATTCTCGTCCGGAATCTCAACAATCGTCGCTTCGGTCGTGAGCATCAAGCTCGCAATCGAGGCAGCGTTCTGCAGCGCCGTGCGAGTCACCTTCGCCGGGTCGATTACGCCCGCGGCAACCAGGTCTTCATACACGTCCGTTGCAGCGTTGTAGCCGTACGTATCGCGATCACCAGCGCGGACTTTCTCGACGACGATGGCGCCTTCTTGTCCGGCGTTCGAGGCGATCCAGCGAACCGGAGCCTCAGTCGCACGCTTGATGAGGTTGATGCCGATCTGCTCGTCTTCGCTCGAACCCTTCAGGTCGGTGAGAGCTGAAGAGGCACGGATCAGAGCAACGCCGCCGCCGGGAACAATACCTTCCTCGACAGCCGCGCGTGTGGCGTGCATCGCGTCTTCGACGCGAGCCTTCTTCTCTTTCATCTCGGTCTCGGTGGCCGCGCCGACTTTGATGACAGCAACACCGCCGACGAGCTTCGCCAGACGCTCTTGCAATTTCTCGCGATCGTAGTCCGACGTGGTTTCTTCGATCTGCGCGCGGAGCTGCTTGACACGGCCCTGAATGGCTTCGGACTCGCCTCCGCCTTCGATGATCGTCGTGTTGTCTTTGTCGATGACGACGCGCTTGGCCGTACCGAGGTCTTCTATCTGGACGCCCTCCAGCTTGATGCCGGTCTCTTCCATGATCGCCTTGCCGCCCGTGAGAATCGCGATGTCCTCGAGCATGGCCTTGCGGCGGTCACCGAAACCAGGAGCCTTCACCGCGGCTACGTTGAGAACGCCACGAAGCTTGTTGACGACAAGAGTCGCCAGCGCTTCGCCTTCGGTCTCCTCGGAGATGATCAGCAGCGGCTGACTAGTGCGCGAAACGTTCTCGAGCACAGGCAGCAGGTCTTTCATGTTGCTGATCTTCTTCTCATGGATGAGAATCAGAGCGTTTTCAAGCACGCACTCCATCGAGTCCTGATCGGTCACGAAGTAGGGCGAGGCATAGCCGCGGTCAAACTGCATGCCTTCGACCACGTCGAGTTCGGTGTCAATCGTCTTGCCTTCTTCAACGGTAATGACACCGTCTTTGCCGACTTTCGCCATCGCGCTGGCGATGATCTCGCCGATGGCGGCATCGTTGTTCGCCGAAATCGCCGCAACTTGCGCCACGGCGTCACCCTCAACGGGCTTCGCCATCTCTTGGATCTTGGCCGAAAGGGCTTCAGTCGCCTTCTCGATACCACGCTTGATATCCATCGGGTTCGCACCGGCGGCCACACTCTTCAGACCGTCGCGATAAATCGATTGAGCCAAGATGGTCGCCGTGGTCGTGCCGTCACCGGCCACGTCAGAAGTCTTCGAAGCAACCTCGCGCACCATCTGCGCGCCAAGGTTCTCAAGCTTGTCTTCGAGTTCGATCTCTTTTGCTACCGTAACGCCGTCCTTGGTGACGGTCGGTCCGCCGAACTTCTTCTCAAGGACAACATTGCGACCCTTGGGTCCGAGGGTTACGCGAACGGTGTTCGCGAGCTTGTTGACACCGGCCAGGATCGCCTGGCGGCTGTCTTCACCGTAAACAATACTTTTTCCTGCCATGAAATCTTTCTCCTTTATTCGATGACAGCGAGGACTTCGTCCTCACGCATGATCAGATATTCGTTGTCGTCCACTTTGACATCGCTGCCGGAATACTTTCCGAACAGAATCTTGTCGCCGGAGTTGACGTCGAGGGCAACGACAGTACCGTCGTCTTTCTTCTTGCCGTTTCCAACGGCAACAATTTTGCCCTGCTGTGGCTTTTCTTTGGCCGAGTCGGGGATTATGATACCCCCACTCGAGGTCGAATCATCCTCGTCGAGACGCTCGACGAGGATGCGGTCGTGTAACGGTCGCAGACTCACTTTAAATGTGTCCTCCTATAGGTCTGGGATGAAAAAATGACTAATGAAAAATTAAGGGATAGCCTTGATTGACGCCCGGCTCACTAAACTTGATGGCATCGTTATCAAGTTGACACTAAGCCTTATGGTACTACGGGCATGCAAGCGTGTCAATGAGATTGGAAAGTTTGTCCAAAACGATTCACCTTGGCGTGGTGGAGAATTCCAACAAACACACATTTGATTAGTGACTTATATAATTATGTAATATAAATTACTAAAAGTGCTCGGAATCTCCAACGAGATCGAAGGAACCTGCGACTCGCAGCTTGGCATTGTCAGCGGGCGGTCTATGGAGATACTTAAATCGCTTCAGACGAAACGCCGAAACTCGAAACGTTTAGTTAACTAGAAATTGATCGCCGCCAGCAGCTCCGACGGCTTGATACCGAAGGCGTAGGCGAGGGAAAGCAGGCTTTCCATGCTCGGCATGTGCGCTCCGCGCTCGATCGAACTCAGCTGAGAAATACTCACGCCCGTTTCACGGGCTAAATCTTTCAGTGACCAGCTTCGTTCCACCCGCAACAGCTTGATTCGGTGACCGAGACTGTCGCGCAGCCGGTCTTGCGGTGTACGCCCAAGGCCGTGCGTTTCGACGGCGTTGCTAAGGGTGGCGCGAAGCTGCGCCAGCGAAAACGGTTTTGACAGGTAATCAAATACCTTGCGCTTGAAGGTCGAGCGCATGTCTTCAAGCGACGGGTAGCCGGTGAGAATCACGACGCAGATCTCGGGGTAGCGTTTTTGCATGCGCTCAAGCACGTCAGAGCCGCTAAAGGGACCCATCTTCATGTCGAGCAGTAAGATGTCCGGCTTTTTCTGCTCGCTGCTCAGGAAGAGGTCGTCTGGGTGCGTGAACGTGCTGACTTGGTAGAGCCCTTCCCCTTTAAGAAAGTCCTCTAGATAGCTCAGGAAATCGACGTCGTCGTCGAGGATCGCTACATCAACGAGACCTTCTGGGGGCGTTGCCTCTAGCGGGGCAGCGCTGTCTTTAATCGCCATTGGAGATTTCTACAACTCTCTAATTGTACTGTGCGTTTTCGAGCAGTCGTACGCAATATACTACGCCGCCGGTAGCCGCACCTCCAACCGCGCTCCCCCCTCGGCGCGATTTGAGGCTGTAAGTTCGCCGCCGTGACGTTGCACGATACCTTCAGCGACGGTTAGCCCAAGGCCCGTGCCCTGAGCGTCGAGACGGCTGGTGACGAAGGCCTCGAAGATGTTTGGCAGCACTTCTTCCGGGATGCCGACGCCGCTGTCATCGATGGCTACTCGTACCCAGGTACCGCTGGGGTCAGTAGTGCGCACAGAGCTGACCTCAATGTGACCGGAGTCTTCGATCGCGTTCATACCGTTGCGCAGCAGGTTCACGAAAACCTGAACGAGCCGGTCGGAATTGCCAAGCACGACATGCGACTTGTCGATCCGGTTAACCCATTCGATAGCGGTCGAATGCTCGTCAATCGCCAACAGGCCCCAAGCTTCATCGATCAGTTCGCGCACTGCGACCGGCTTGCGCTCTTCTTCTTGACGACGGTCCGCCGCAAATTCAAGTAAGCTCTGACTGATTTTTCGCAGGCGCTCGCTGACGCGTCGCATGCGCGCCAGGCGCGGCCCGGCGGCCGGATCGCGAATCGATTCCTGCAGTTGTTCGATCGAACCCTGCAGTACGCTCAACGGCGTATTGATTTCGTGAGCGACACTTGCCCCTAGCAGCCCGATACTAGCGAGCCGGTCTTGAGCGGCCATGCGCCGTTCGGCAATTTCGAGGTTCGACTCCTGCTCGCGAAGCCTCACGAGGGTTTCATTGCGTGACCTCATGATGTCACCGACTTCGTCGCCGGGAATCACATTTTCAGGGATCAGCTCGTCTTCTCGATTACCGCCTTGCGCGGCGCGGTCGGCTCGCAACGATGCGCGGAGCGGCCGATAAACATAGCGGGGCATGATCACGAGTTCTAGTAAGACGACCGCCAGAACGTAAATCAGCCCGAGAACAATGAATAGATTGAGGCGGACCTGGCGCACCAAATCACTGTAGAAATCGGCGGGCAGCGTGAGCCGCTCGTATTGGCCATCCGCCAGTGGCAGGCGGTAGGCATATTCGCCATATCGAACTGGAGTACCGAGTGCGGAGTCAACCTCACCGCGAATTGTGGCGGGCAATTCAACGACCTCGGCGCTGCCGCGATCAATTCGAAGATCACCCGGCGTGCTTCCACTTGCGAACAGCGAAAGATAAAGCGCTACATTGCGTTCGCGGGCATCTCGCACCCGGCCCTCGATGAGAGGGATCAATGACAAGTAGACGGACGACGCCAAGACCAAGAAAAATACGTTGTGGAGAAACATCAACTTGGGGCGAATTCGCAGTTCGCCGAACAAGCTGTTCAACTTTCTTTTTACGTTTGGGCCCGACAGCACCACCGTTCCGTATTTTACGGGCCTGAGTGAACGGGGGTTACCGCGCCGTACGCGGGCAGCCGTTGTGAAGTTGCCTGTCGCTCAGAGCTGCTTGGCCGGTCACGCGGTTGGATTGCTTAATTCGCTGCGCGTCTAGGCAGTCGAGGGACTCGTGAAAGATGCTTGAGCGGCGAGAAGCAACGATTCGCGACAAATCCGGCTGATCGGGTTCGTCAGGATCCGGCTCGAGCGGCGTAATCGACTCTTCGGCATTCGGCTGGAGCCAAACAGGTGCGGTCCAAACTCGATCGCTCTTGCCGTGCTCGTCGAGTTGCTCGATACGAAATAGGATGTACTGACCCGGGCCCGTATAGACAATGTCCTCGATGATTAGGGGATCGTCTAGTGGCTGGTTCCCGGCCGCGGAGACGACGTCGTTCGGTTGCGACGGTTTCAGCTTAGGTCCGCCGATGTGGTCTGAAAATACTTCGACTTCGTATTGCGCAAACGGTTCATCGTCGTCATGAATTACCAGTTTGATATCGAATTCGTCGCCTTCGACGGGAACGTCAGCGATCACATCGCCATAGAAATGGCCGTTAATACGCGCGATGACTCGCAGGTTGCGATCGGTGGTGGCGTAGACGTGACGTTTGCGCATCGCGTCGAGCAAGGCCGGCTTGGTTAGCTGTTCCGCAAGAACCGCGACACGGGCGCGAGTAATGGTTCCCCAGGTCCGTTGGTGATTGTCTTGGTCGGCGGTTGGAGCTAGGTGGAAACCCAAATTCAGATAGCGAAAAAACTCGCTTTCGGATGGTTTGCTTTGGGGAAGATTTACCCCGGAGGAGTGCGACGGCCCATTGATGATATTGATCAGGTGCGCCCGCGGATCTAGTGCTCGAATCCATTCTTCATCCGATGCGAAGTCGTCGCGGCCATATTCGAGAGCTGTCTTGCTGCTCGTTGTAGCCGGATGGTTGAGCAGCAGAATTCCCGTCTCACCACTCGTATCAAGGTTTGCGGGTAGCCAATCTTGAAGCAGGCGGTCGAACTGGCCATTCTCGACATCGATTACCGCCGGCACGTCGAGAACATTCATGTGATTGCCCTTACTGATTGCCGAGAACTCCTGCCCGTAGAGCGCCACGAACTTACCGTTTTCAGTCAGCCGATTTGCGGTGGAGATCAGCGAGTCGGCCCGCGAGCCGGAATACAGCGTATGGTCGCCTGCAATGTCTCCGGCTCTGGCGTGGTTGTGTTCGGTCACGGCGATGAAATCTAGCTCGCCCTCGGTTCTTGCATGCGCGAAGGCTTGCGCGGGGGTTTCTTTGCCGTCGCTGTAGCTGGTATGAGAATGCAAGTTCCCGAAAAAAATGTTCATGTAGCCTTGCGGGGTCACGTCCTCGACCAGGCGGCCCGATTCAAAACGCCCAGCCTCTTCGAGCGCGGCGAGTTCGGCGGTCGCGGTACCTGGCGGTGAGTCGAGTACGGCGCCGATCAGGCCGAGGGCGATTGGCAAAGTTGCGATGACGCCCGCAGCCGCGCCGGGTCCGCCCGAGGCGTTAGGAGCGTTGCCCGGGGGGGGGGGCGTGTCATCTCCGCCACCGCCGCCAGTAGCACCCACGGCTGAGTCTGCATCAGAAGAAGTAGTGGTCGGCTCCGTGCCCTCGGGTCGAGAATCGATAGTATCCGGTATTTGAATTCAGCTCCTAGCGCCTCTACTTTTGCGCCGGTGGGATCGCCTTGTTAATGAGATATCCGCCGTGACTGATGCCGAGCAGGGCGACCATCATGTCACCTACGTCGGGCAATGTGTTTGGAGCAGTTGCCTTCCCCAACAGCCCGTAGACAGCATACGCGTAGGTTATGAGTAGCAGAACAGTGAAGAGAAACATCTGGACCTTACCGAGGTCAAGGATCGTGTGGTCATCGATCTTTTCGCCCATAAACATATCTGCCCAACTGGCGTGAGCGAAATCGTCGTTGTGGACTAGCTCACCTTTGGGTGTCTCGGCTTGACTATTGATTTGCGCCAGCGTGACGCCTCCCTGCCGCTTCTTAATAAATGGTGAACCCACCAGCGAAGTCGTTGAGATGCCCATCAAAGCTAACAGCTGAGGGTCGAGCGTGATCGCGGTCGACGTCGCTGGGTCGGTCGTTGCCCGCCAGGTGAAAATCACACCTATCGCCGACATGATGAGAACGGTCCAGGCGACCATTTGAAAGCGAGATAGGCTCACTTTGTTGCGGTCGTCAATAAAGACGCCTATTGACCGGCCCGTTATGCCGTCAGCAGCGACCAAGAAGAACGCCAAGATCAAACCCATCAGGATGATCCAAGAGCCCACCGCACCGTACAAGGGTCTAAATGCCATAAGAACGCAGCATCCAACGATGGCTGCTAGTACTTAGTTGCGTAAGTTAGAATATTTACTGGCGAGGGGACGAGGGGCGACGACGGTCTTGGTCCATTCGAACGGAGTAGCCTTGGAGTTGTAGACGCGGACGAAGCTGTCGATGGCCTCGCGCACCTGCCGGGGGGAAGTGAAACTCGCCCCCCGCAAGGCGCGGCGGCTCAGAATCGAAAACCACACCTCAACCTGATTCATCCAAGCCTTGTTGCACGGATAGGGATGGAAACGGAATTCCCCCTTTCCCCAAGCGGTAGTGTCAGGCGATGCGTTCGAACACAGGCCGTCCGAGCGCGGTCATTGTGTTCAGGACTTTTCGGCCGAGTTGGATCTCCGTGATCTGCCTGGAGAAGCTGCGGGATTTGAGTTTGGGGCCGATGACGCTCTTCCAACGGCCCATCTGCGTTTCTATTCGGCTGCGCTGGTTGTACCCTGTTGCCGTCTGCCAGGCCATGCGGCCGTTGCTGCGGATTTGGGCAATATGGCGATCCCAAACGGTCGCATCACGCGCCGATTGCAGGCGGATCACTGCGTCCTTTGGCGGCGGTATGACCACATCCAGGGTCTCCCCATACCGCTGCCTCAGCAGATTTCGTGTGGACGCTCCATCGTAGGCGCCGTCAGCCAGAAAGCCCGTGACCGGGGCATCCAGCTGATCCAGGAGGCTGGGTAAGGCTGTGCTGTCTCCAACGTTATCGTGAGTCAGAGCGGCGCAAACAATCGCCCCGCTGGCGAGGTCCAGTCCGAGGTGGAGCTTGCGCCAGCGGCGGCGTATTCCCTTGGTGTTATGCTTCTGCGCTAGCCATTCGCCCTCGCCGAAGATCTTGAGGCCAGTACTGTCGACCAGCAGATGGATAGGCACAGATCCTGCTTGCCTCATCACCTGAGCGATGCTCACCCCGTTTGCGCGACGCGACAGCGTGGAGTAATCCGGTACCCGTATATCCAACCCCATGAGCGTGCCGATGGAACCCATAAGCCCCTGTGTCTGACGCAGTCCAAGATGGTATGCCGTGCGCAGCATCAGGCATGTCTCGATCGCCAAATCCGAGTATCTGCGCTGACCACCCCGTGACGTGCGGCGCGGCGCGCTCCACACACTTTGAGCCTCCTCACTGACCCCAATCGTCAGGTCACCCCGTTGGCGCAAGCTCTCGTTATATTCCGCCCAGTTGATCACCCGGTACTGCACCTTATCAAACTTGTGCCGGCGCGCTGCGGTGAACTTATGTGGCATTTAGACTACCCCCAGCGTTGAAAAAACCAATGATAAGACATCCTTCGGGATGATCCATGCAACAAGGTCACGACGATGCGACGGCAGACTCGGTTGATCCACGCGAGGTCGACTCAACCATAGATGCACTGCTGGGCGCGAACAGGAAACTCAAAATCGCGGTTGATCGCTGGCGGCGCTCGATGGCCGAGGACGCCAAACTGGAAGATCGATACATCGACCTCCGGATCGCGCTTGAGGCGATCTACCTCAAGGACTTCATCAACGAACACAGCCAGGAGATGCGATTCAGGTTGGCACTCTTCGGCGCGTGGCATCTGGGCGCGGATTTCGAAGAGAGGCGTTCGATTCGCAGGGCATTGCGCGATGCGTACGACGCGGCGTCGAAAGCTGTGCACGATGGCGAGTTGCCGAAGGCAATGAAGCCGACCCTGTCGACGGCGCAGGACTTGTGCCGGCGGGGCATACTCAAGCTTCTCCGGGAAGGGCCGCCAGACGATTGGGGCGACCTGGTGCTTGGCGCAGAACTGCGTTAAGGCACGCTGAGGTCGAAAGTCGCACGGAATCGATCGGGCATGTCTGCATGGTGATGAGCGATTGCAAAAATACTGAAAGCTCTCCGGCGCGGGAAGCGGGTACGGCAAGCTCACCGGGGTCGGCCTCCTGGGGGGGCATGACGATCATTTGGGCGGTCTGCGCGGCCTTCACCCGCTCAAGGTCGTCCGGGCAATAGACGGGCGAAGGGCGGACGCTGGGCCGCTTGCGGGTAGCACGGCGAACAGTGCCTTTGGTGGCAAGGCGCTCGACGGTTTTTTCTGAAACTTTAAGGAAGCCCGCTGCCTGGGTTTTGGTGAACCAGTCATCAAGTTTCGTGTCCATGGAGTCAGCGTAACACAGGCTAGAGACAGATTTGAACAGGGTGTGTCCGACAGGTCTGCAAAGTGTCTGTAACCTCGTTTAATGGGAGTTAAGAGAGGAAAGGAGCGAAGCGGCGAAGCGCGAAGCTCCGCCGCTTTCGACGCTCACGCCATCAAAAGCCGGACGATGGCGACGGTCACTCCGGCTGTCGTGAGTATTGTTCCAACGATCCACCGGACAAGGCGAGTTTCGAGGTTAGCAAGATCGGCCTTGGTCGCAAGGCTGGCGAAGTCGGCCCGTCCGCTTTCACGCATCGTCTTTACGATGGCTTCAGCGTGTGTCCGTTCGAGGCCAGCGGCTTCCAGGTCGCGGGCTGCGGTGAGTGTGTCAAAAGAGACGTTCATGATGTGATTATCCTCCAATTCGTCTCGCGGTTAAAGGATGAGTTTGCCATTGTGTGTTTCCTCCTTACTGGAATGGTCTGATGTGTTTTCCCTTCACAAGACAGAGGGAAAACCAACAGACCAGACAGGAGGAACAGCGCCGCCCGCGCCGGTGACGGGCAGGGCCGACAAAGGCAAGGTCCAGTGACAGACGCCGAAGGCGAGCAAAGCGTTCTGGCGCTGGCCTTGCGTCGGCTCAAACCGGCAGCGGGGAAAGGCAAGCGGGCAATGGCAATTTGCACAGCGCGAGAGTTGGGGGACAAGTCAGGTACAGCCGGAAGCTCGCCGGGGAGCAACCTGGGGGATTCGTCCAGGACCGGGAAAGAAAAAGAACAAGCGCGGCGAAGCGAACGGCTCCGCCGCGCCCTGGCGCGGTTGCCCGCTAGGACTCGTTTACCTGCACCTCCGGGAGTTCCGCTTCTGCCGGAAGCTCGAAGATGCGCGTGTGCGCTAGATCGGCCACTTTTGCAAGCACCAACAAATCGTTGCGCCCGAAGCTCTGCGTACTCTTCCACTGATCGCCTTCTTTGTAGAGCCGCGAGAAGGTGACGTTGTGCCTCGGCTGTTCGTCGGTTCCGTTGCGCCAAATCGTAGCCTTGACGCGACCGATTCGTACTTCTGAGATGGGTTTCTGGTTAGCCATAATGTTTTTCTCCTGAGAGTCAAAGGGTTTGTGAGCGTTTTTCGCTCACCTACGCATGGCGGAAAACGCCCAAACCCTGGCGCGGAAGGAAGCGCCGCCCGCGCCGGTGACGGGCAGGGCCGACAAAAGCAACGCGAGTGACAGACGCCGAAGGCGAGCAAAGCGTTTCTGGCGCTGGCTTTGCGTCGGTGCAAACCGGACCCGGCGCGGTCGGGGCGGGAACATGGCGCAGATACCCATTAGGTATCGCAATCACATTCAGCCTAAGAAGGCTTTGGCGCAGTCCGAAGGTTGTGAGCTTCTCGCGGCTCCCCTGGCGATTCAGGATCAATGGAGCGTGGCGATTTGTTGGTGCTTGCGGACTGCCTCGGCCCGCTTGTGAGCATCGACCGCCTGGCCGTAGACGAGTTCTAGCGGGCTGCGATCCTAGCGGCGGTTCCATAAGCCGATTGCTCGCCGCCGCGCTTGTTCTTCCAGTTGAATAAACTCCTTTCGCTTCGAGAAGGGAAAGCGCCGGTAAGCGTGAGCGTAGCCGTCGCGGATGAGCCGGGCGTTGAAGTTGTCTCCGTCCAGCAGGACGTAGCGAAGCCAGCGCCCGTAGCGGTCCACGGTATCTCCGGTGCGGTCCTTTTGGAGCAGCACCGTCTTACCTTCGAGCGCCGCCTTGGTGAAGGCGCTTGCCTCCCGTCCGAAATACTGCACGGGTTTGGTGGGGTGCTTCGTCTCCGGGGTGTCCACGCCAATGAGCCGGACGGTGTAGCGCTTCCCCTCAACCCGAACGTGAATCGTATCGCCGTCAATCACTCGCTCGACGTGGGCGGAAATTGGATCAATCTGGGCGCTGGTAATCAGGCCCATGAATCCGCAGATAAAGATGGCGAGACCGGTCATCTTGGCCCTGAGTGGCAGGGGCAGGGTCAAGCGCCTTCGACCTTGATTCTCTGAATGTCCCATTGGTTGGTCCTCGCTTCGTAGCCTTTGACGAAAACTGCTTCTTCCGCGAATCGCCGCCCCTCGTGGCGCGTCATGTGGATCACCATGGCGATGCCGTCCACTACGCCTCTACAGGTGACTTCCCACGGTAGCGACCCGCCGCCCTGCATGGCGCAACTGGCGATCCGGGATAAGGCGCTCTCGGCGTTGTTGGCGTGTACGGTCGTCAGCGATCCGCCGTGGCCGGTGTTGAGGGCTTGCAGCAGGTCCGCCGCCTCTCCGCCGCGAACCTCGCCCACGACGATGTGATCCGGGCGGTGACGTAGCGCGTGGCGGACTAAATCGCGGATCGTGACCGCTCCTTCCTGCAAACCGCGAGCCTCGAAGCGGACGCAATTCGAGCGCTCGATGCGAAGCTCCAAGGTGTCCTCGATGGCAACTATCCGCTCGTCATCGGGCAGTAGTTCAATGAGGGCATTAAGCAACGTGGTCTTGCCTGATCCGGTGCCGCCTGAAACCAGGATGTTGCGCCGGGACCGCAACACCCGCTCGGCTTCCCTCCGCACGTTTTTAGGGAGTGCGCCTTGCTTCACGAGGTCATCCGCCGAGAAGGAGCGTTTGCCAAAGCGCCGCACGGTGATAGCGACTTGAGGACTGGCGGGCGGAACGCAGATAGCAACCCGCGATCCGTCATCGAGCCGGGCATCGACAATGGGAGAGCTGGCCGGGTCCAGTCCCAAAGGACGGGCGATATGGATAGCGGCCCGTAACAGCGCCGCTTCGTCCAGGTCCGGCGCGGAGTGGGCCGTCAGCCGCCCGGCCCGCTCGACCCATACATTAGCGGGGCCGTTAATCATGATCTCGCTCACTTCGGAATCTTCCAGGGCGCTCTCCAAACCCGGTAGAAACGGTTTGAGATGTTCTAGTCCGCTCGCGGCGCTCATATTTGGCCCGCCTCCTTCGCTCTCCAATAGGAGTGTTCGGCTGGTAGATAGTGCGGTTTCAGGTAGACGCGGCGCGGCTCAAGCGACTGCGCCCCGTCATAGGGCAGACAGATCGCTTGACAGTTCGAGAGCAAGGCGAAGTCTCGCGGGTGAAACACGGCCTCGCGCTGCTCCCGGAATGATTTGGTCGCGCCCATGCTCCCGCCTCCGCCTCCGGCCCGGCCTGAGAGCGGGGAGACTTCCGAGCGCTTGGAGGTCTCGCTGATGGTGTAGGATTCCTTGATCTTCGCAACCTGGCCGCACAACTCCGACGCAATCTTGGCGGATGCGTCATCACTCAGCGATAGGAAGATGCGAGTGCGGAGCGTCTGCAACAGCGAGCGCCACGCTTCCGAGCTTCCCAACACGGCCCGCAACGAGGAAATAGATTGCGTGGCGACAATCGGGATGCAGCGGCATTGCCGGGTCAGCGCAAAGGATTTTTCATCGCCTGATGGGTCATCCTCGCCCACCGAAGCGAAGGCTTGATATTCGTCACAGATAAAGACGGCGGGCCGGAAGTAGCTGCCCGGGTTCGCCTTCATCTTGGCCGGGCGCATGAGAAGCGCCTGTAGCCAAGCGTTCTTGAGCATCACGCCCACGGCGCGGGCCAGCGCCGGGTTGATACCAGCGGGCATATTCAAGGCCAGCACCTTGCCCTGCTCGATCAATTCATAGATCGGCGGGAGGTGGCGCGAGATCGGGGCCGTGCCTGCGGCTTGGTCGCTCTCGGCTGCGGGGTCGGGTGTCTTGTCGTCCGGCTCCGCTTCCGTCACCACCCACGCCGCCTCCGCCGCCTTGACTGGCTCCGGCTGTGCCGCCTTGACCGGCTCCGGCTTTTTCGCGGTTTTCGGCTTCTGCGCCTTCTTCGTTACCCCTTCGCATGTGTATCTGATCTCCGCCGCCTGGGGCTTCTTCGCGCCCGCGTTCTCCGCGCCCGCCTTGTCCGCCGCCGCGTCCTTCTCCGCCTTGAGCCGCTTGATTTGGGCTTGCAGGATAATGGCTTGAGGATCGTCAGTGATATGCGGCGCGGCGGGACAAAACACCTTCGCCACGTCCGGCATATCGAACATGGCAAGGAACACCGAAACCCCCTCCACAATCGAGGACTTGATCTTGTTGTCTAGGGCTTGCCAATCGTGGACAAACCAGCGCTTGACGGCCTCGACTCGCTCTCTGGTATCTTCGCCGGGTCCGGGTTCCCAAACGATCTCATGGGCGATCTTGAGCTTGTCAAGTTTCGCTTTCACCGAGCGCGTGTAGACGACTTGCACGTCCTTCTTCTTCGGTGCATCGACCAGCCTTGTTGCACGGATAGGGATGGAAACGGAATTCCCCCTTTCCCCAAGCGGTAGTGTCAGGCGATGCGTTCGAACACAGGCCGTCCGAGCGCGGTCATTGTGTTCAGGACTTTTCGGCCGAGTTGGATCTCCGTGATCTGCCTGGAGAAGCTGCGGAATTTGAGTTTGGGGCCGATGACGCTCTTCCAACGGCCCATCTGCGTTTCTATTCGGCTGCGCTGGTTGTACCCTGTTGCCGTCTGCCAGGCCATGCGGCCGTTGCTGCGGATTTGGGCAATATGGCGATCCCGAACGGTCGCATCACGCGCCGATTGCAGGCGGATCACTGCGTCCTTTGGCGGCGGTATGACCACATCCAGGGTCTCCCCATACCGCTGCCTCAGCAGATTTCGTGTGGACGCTCCATCGTAGGCGCCGTCAGCCAGAAAGCCCGTGACCGGGGCATCCAGCTGATCCAGGAGGCTGGGTAAGGCTGTGCTGTCTCCAACGTTATCGTGAGTCAGAGCGGCGCAAACAATCGCCCCGCTGGCGAGGTCCAGTCCGAGGTGGAGCTTGCGCCAGCGGCGGCGTATTCCCTTGGTGTTATGCTTCTGCGCTAGCCATTCGCCCTCGCCGAAGATCTTGAGGCCAGTACTGTCGACCACCAGATGGATAGGCACAGATCCTGCTTGCCTCATCACCTGAGCGATGCTCACCCCGTTTGCGCGACGCGCCAGCGTGGAGTAATCCGGTACCCGTATATCCAACCCCATGAGCGTGCCGATGGAACCCATAAGCCCCTGTGTCTGACGCAGTCCAAGATGGTATGCCGTGCGCAGCATCAGGCATGTCTCGATCGCCAAATCCGAGTATCTGCGCTGACCACCCCGTGACGTGCGGCGCGGCGCGCTCCACACACTTTGAGCCTCCTCACTGACCCAAATCGTCAGGTCACCCCGTTGGCGCAAGCTCTCGTTATATTCCGCCCAGTTGATCACCCGGTACTGCACCTTATCAAACTTGTGCCGGCGCGCTGCGTTGAACTTATGTGGCATTTAGACTACCCCCAGCGTTGAAAAAACCAATGATAAGACATCCTTCGGGATGATCCATGCAACTATGCCGACCAGAAGCGCTCCGTCAAGGGTCTCCTGCGGCGTTATCTCGCTAAGCTCACGGGCTTAAGCCGCGCGCAACTCACCCGCCTGATCGGACAGTTCTTGCACACGCGTTGCGTCCGTCCGAGGGCCTATCGGCGGCGCCGTTTTCCCAGCAAGTACACACGCGCCGACAGCGTCTTACTGGCGCACGTCGATCGAGTTCATCAGCGCCTCTCGGGGCCGGCCACCCGCCGCATTCTCCAACGCGAGTTCCAGATCTACGGCCGCAAAGAGTTTCGACGCCTGGCCGAATTGTCCGTGGGCCAGCTGTACAACTTGCGAAAAAGAGCCGTCTACCAACGTCACAGTTTGCATCTCGACAAGACCCGTCCCACGCCCGTGGCGATCGGCGAACGCCGCCAACCCGAGCCGCGAGGACGTCCGGGCTACCTGCGCATCGACACCGTGCACTCGCCCGAACAGGAAGGTGAAAAAGGCGCCTACAGCATCAACGTGGTCGACGAAGTGACGCAGTGGCAGGCCGTCGGCTGCGTCCAACGCATCAACGAAAATCACCTCATTCCCTTGCTGGAAGGCCTTTTGGAACAATTTCCATTTATCGTTCGCGGCTTTCACTCCGACAATGGCAGCGAATTCGTCAACCATCAAACCGCTAAACTGCTCGAGAAGTTGCGAATTGAATTTACGAAGTCTCGCGCGCGCCGTTCGAACGACAATGCCTTGGTCGAAACCAAGAACGGCGCGGTGGTGCGCAAGTGGATGGGCTACCAGTTTTTGCCCTCGGAAGCGACGCAGGCGATCGACACCTTCTACCGCCAGTGGCTCAACCCGTACTTGAATTTTCATCGCCCATGCGCTTTCGCCAGCGAGCGCCGAGACCGCCGCGGCAAGTTGCGCAAGGTGTACGCCGAGTGGAGCACGCCGTGGGAAAAGCTGCTCAGCCTGCCCGCCGAGCAGCGCGGCCTGCGCGCGGATCGCTCGCTCAAGAAGCTCCAAGCGCGAGCGGACACTTGTTCCGACACCGAGTTTGCCGAGCAACTCGACGCTCAGCGCAACGAACTGCAACGCGTCTGCAAAGACCTCGCGATCTGCTGGCGCACGCGCTAGACAACGCCCCGACCCGAGGCGTTGTCGGCTCCTCCGGCCCACGTCCGAAGACGGCCGTGGGG
>CBDBHI010000018.1:0-274478 GCA_965205595.1 Bryobacterales bacterium
CTTGTGAGTTGGTTAACTTCTTTTCTTTCAGTTCTTTCGAGTCCTTCTCATGAGCTACTCTGTGAAGCTCCTCACGCGCCTTCTTCGGGAAGATCCTTTTCAGGGCTTCTTCCGTTGTCAGATCCTTCGCTGGTTTCTTTCTAGGCATAACTATGAGCACTGCCAATATCGACTTAATGACTTTGATGGACCGCTTCCACTCCGAGGAAAAGTGCTTGGAGTATTTAGAAGGTCTCCGCTGGCCGGATGGCGTCCACTGTCCCCGTTGTGACTCTGATAAGATTTCACGGATTGTAAAACGTGCCCAATACGATTGTGATTCATGCCGCTACCAGTTCTCCGTCAAGGCAGGAACAATTTTCCATGACTCCCACTTGCCACTGCGTAAGTGGTTCGCCGCTGTCTATTTGATGTGTGAGGCACGCAAAGGGGTTTCGGCTAACCAGTTGAAAAGAACGTTGAAGGTCGCCTACAAGACCGCGTGGTACCTCTGCCACCGTATTCGAGCAGCACTGAAGGATGCTGATACCAAACCTCTTG
The DNA here is from genome assembly GCA_965205595.1 of Bryobacterales bacterium. GTDB lineage: Bacteria > Acidobacteriota > Terriglobia > Bryobacterales > UBA6623 > CATQHP01. The sequence goes on from CBDBHI010000018.1 coordinate 541, forward strand.
ACGACACTGTTGAAGTTGACGAGACATTTGTTGGCGGAAAGATCAGAGGTAGGGGACGAGGGTACCGCGACAACAAAGATATGGTACTTGGTGCTATTGAGCGTGGCGGCTCTATCCGGCTGAGGGTTGAAAAGAGAAGGGACCGAAAGACACTTCACAAATTTATTGAGGATACTGCCCCAGATGCTAAACGGGTGTTCACTGATGACTTTCCAGCCTACAAGGGCATTGCTGACGAGAAGACACAACACGAAACGGTGAACCATTCGGCTGACGAGTATGTCCGTGGTGATGTCCATACGAATAGCATTGAAGGGGCCTTCTCGCTCTTCAAGCGGTCGATTGTAGGCGCTTACCATCAAGTCAGCACCAAGCACCTTCCAGCGTACCTAGACGAGTTTGAGTTCCGGTTTGACAATCGTGATAACCCATATCTGTTCCGGGATACACTGCTGCGGTTGATTGGATCTGAATCTCTGAAGTATGATGACTTGGTTGCATAACACACTCTAGGGTCGCCCAGATTTTTGATCTTCACCGCCGAAGCGTCGTCGTATAGCATCCATTGGAATTGATCCTTTGATGTTTAGACCCCACATCCGCTCATCAAACAAAGTTGTTCCAGGCTCACTTATTAAGTAGAATCTCTGCATCCAGAAATTGGCTCCGTCCACAACCCTGGAGTATTGGAGGACAACTCGCATTACCCTTGTCCCTCCTGGTCCGCTTGGATCAGTAATCACGGTATTCATCTGGCGTAATACATTACTGCAATCGACAGTAAACGACTCCCGTTTCTCACTAGGAAGGCTAGAGATTAGATACTCTTTGAGGCTTATACTATTTGGAAGTTTTAGCACAAGTCCATCAGCGTAGCTTGCAATGATACAGTGTGTTCTAATTCTTATATCTTTCAAGTCAACAAGTCCAGAATTGAACACTTCTAGCCTAAATCGTCCTACCTCTTCATCAAAATCAACTCTGGACTTGGACTCTATCTTCACAACCGGGGGCGTAAGTGCCCTCAAGCGATCAATCTCAGTATTGGCGTTTACTAGATCCCCCCTCAACGTGGATAGATCAGACATCAACATGGAGTTTTGCTTTTTCTCTTCGGTGCTGATCCTGGCTGGAGTTACAAGAAATAACACCCATACAAAGACTGCCGCCGCCGCTAAGAGAATGTACTTTCCAGTTCTCTTCCAAGCATCCAGGGAAGTTCGTTTTAGTTCTTTCATGCCTCCCTCCCGAAATGCTGTGGCAACATAAATAATTGCGACAAAGACGAAAGCAAGCAAAGGCTTGTCCGCTGCAATTGACCAAGTAGATTCAACAGACTTTTCAATCGCCAACTTCCAATAGGACAGCCAGTCAAAGAATGACATGTTCGCAAGACTATCACCCCATCTAGCCTTGCGTCAAGTAGATAATTACGGATTATTAAATATATTTAATAGATAATACCTATGCCTTAGAAGATGCCCCCATAGCTCGCTTCCAGCAACGCCTTCACAGCCGGATGCCTGACCTTGCGCTCCAGCGAAATCGCGTAGAAGCGCTCCTGAACGTCGGGAATTTCTCCCACTGGCACCGCGCCATAGAGAACGGCTGCCTTGTCGCCTATTAGGGTTGGCGAGGCAAATAGAGCGCCCCTGACCCGTGCGAAGGCTTTAACTAAGGCGCTGTCTTCAATCTCAGCGACAATCTGAGGGCGAATCGCATGAACAGCAAACCAGTCGTCGAGCATGCGGCGAAGCGCGGTATTGTTGGTCGGCAACACAAATGGTGCACCGTCGAGAGACTGCGGAAACTCCCGGCGGTAGTCCTTGGATTCGACCTCCGGGGCGAAGACGGTAACCGAGCACTCGCCCAGCAGGTGGCTGAATGCGCGTATGCTCTGATCCGATCCGACCGGGGAGTCGGACAGCACCAGATCGATCTCGTGGATGGAGAGTTTTGCCAGGAGAGCGGACGGCTTCCCCTAATAGCAAAGCAGGTGGACCGCCTCCTCGCCGACGAGCAGCGGCTCAAGGACATGCGCAACGGCCATCTTCGGGAGGACATCGGCGATTCCCACACGCAGACGCGGTCGACCGCCGGCTGGACGGCCGTCCAGCGTCTGCAGCATCTCGTCACCGATCGAGAAGATATCATTGGCGTAGCGTTGAACGACTCGTCCGGCTTCGGTGAGTTCCAGGCCGCGACCGACTCGCCGAAAAAGCCGATGGCCAGGTCTTGCTCCAACTGCCGTAGTTGAGCCGAGATCGTTGGCTGCGCCACCCCGAGAACTTCCGCCGCTGCAGTGACCGCACCCGTCTTAGAGACGGTGTAGAAGTAGAGGAGGTGGTGGTAGTTGAGTTTGTTAACTGCCTCCATAGTAGATCAATTGTCTCATATCATCGAAAAAATCTATCTTTAAGATTTAGCGCGAGCTATGCGCATTCCATGTCGGGACAGTTGTGACTCGACAAGCCTATGTCGTTGTCTCCGTAGAAAGTTTCATCCGTACTGAGAACATTGCAGTTCTCGATCTTCATGACGAGATGTCAGCGTGGGACCGAACGTGATTCACGCCCGATCCGGCATGACTCGTTGCAGTTGGTAGTACAGCACCGGCGTCGCAAGTAGCGAGAGGATCAGCGAGACGGCAACGCCGCCGACTACGGCGATCGCGAGCGGCTGCAGAATCTGGGCGCCTGAACCAAGCCCAAGCGCCAGCGGCGCCATACCTAGGATGGTGGCGAGCGCGGTCATGATGATTGGTCGGAGGCGGCGGCGTCCCGCGCGAAGAATCGCCTCTCTTAGCGGGAGATCTTGCCGGCGAAAGAATTGCTCGGAGTCGAGCATCAAGATTCCGTTCTTGTGAACAATGCCGACCACCATGATCATCCCCATGAACGAGCAGATGTTTAGAGTGGAACCGCTAACCCAAAGCGCGGCCAGCGATCCCGACCCGCACAATACTGTTGCAGCCAAGATAGCCAATGGTTGAGCGAATGCTCGAAATTCAAATACCAGGATGATGAAGATCAGCAGGATTGAGCTGACCAATACTTTTGTGAGCCCTCGAAAAGACTCTTGCTGAATTTGAAATAGACCTCCGTATTCAATGTCCGTTCCCGCCGGCAACTCCACTTCCAGCGAAATTCTTCGCTGAATCTCAGCCATCGTAGACCCCAGGTCCCGACCGGAAACTTGGGCCGTGACAACGATAGCCTCCTTGAGGTTGTAGCGGTGAATCTCGCGTTGACCTTCATCGATAGTCACCTCAGCGATACTTGCCAGCGGTACCGTTTCGCCCGACGGCGAGGTCACCAGCATCGACTCGATATCGGCGAGTCGCGAACGTCGAAGCTCCGGGTAGCGAACACGAATCCCGTAGATGCGGTTGCGGACGATCGTCTCTGATGCGCGGACGCCGTCGAGCATCATCGCTTGCAGCTCGGCCACGTCCTGGGTCGAGAAGCCCGCCAGTCCAGCCTTTACCGGATCAACCCGAAAGTTCAGTGACGGACCGATCACCACGTTTTGGTTCATCACATCGACTACTCCTCGAACGTCGGGCAACCAGTCCTCGATTTTTTGTCCGATTGCCAAGGCTACGGAATTGTCGGGATGGGAGATCTTGATTTCGATGGGTTCGGGAGACCACGCCAGATCTCCAATGAGGTCCTCGAGAATGTGCGGGAACTCGACCTCGATCGCCGGCTGGCTCGAAACGATTCGTGTACGGATCTCATCGGTTACGTCCGCGAGAGGACGGCGTGGAAACCCCGTCAGTTTGACAAGAAAATCTCCGGTGTTGGGCTCCGCGATCGCCAACGCCAGGCGTGCTCCGGTTCGCCTCGAGTAGCTCTCGACTTCGGGTGTGTCGCGGAGTATTTCTTCGACGTGCAGCAGGACGCGATCAGTTTCTTCGAGAGACGTTCCCGGAGGCATGACGTAGTCGAGCACGAACGCTCCTTCGTCGACTTCGGGCAGAAAGCCGCTGCCAAGCTGTGTGTAAATCCCGGCCGACCCGATGATAATCGCGGCCAAGACCAGCAATGCCACGCCGGAGCGCTCCAAGCACCAGGAGAGCGACTGGCTATAGCGAGCCGCGATCGCCTTCATCAGGCGGCCTTCACCGGCCCGTTCAGCCTCTTCGAGCGATTCCGCTAGCGGTCCCTTGTGCGCGCGCAAGAGCCAGGTTGCGAGCACCGGAGCGAAAAACACTGCTAGCAGCAGCGACGCAATCAGAGCGGTCACCATCGTCGCCGCTAGCGACCGAAAGAAAACGGCAGTGATGCCGCCGATGAAAATCAGCGGCACGAAAACCATGATGGGCGTTAGCGTAGATCCGATGAGTGCGGGTGTTAGCTCGGTGATTGCGCTTCGCGCCGCTTCGGCCTTCGACTGGCCCATAGATCGGTGCACGGTGATGTTTTCGACCATCACAATCGCGTCGTCGATGACGATTCCCACACACGCAGCCATACCGCCGAGCGTCATCAGGTTGAAGCTCATTCGGAATAACTGCATGAACACAACGGCGATCAACAGCGAAACCGGGATCACCATGGCCGCAACGAGCGTGGTGCGCCAGTCTTTGAGGAACCCCATTAGAACCGCGATGCTAAGCGCAAGTCCAAGCAAGATGGCCTCGCGAACTCCCAAGATCGAATCTCGGACGAGAATTGACTGGTCGTAGAAGGTGGCGAGATCGATGTCGGCGGGCAGCGTGGCCTCGATGCGCTGGATTTCTTCGTTCACCGCTTGGGCGACCTGCAAAGCGTTACCGTCGGGCTGCTGTAGTACGTTGATCAGCACCGCCGGCCGGCCGGCCGCGGTCACAATGTTGTACACCGGCTTCTCGCCCCGAACGACTACCGCGATGTCGGCGATGCGGATGGGAACGCCATCGAAAATGCCGACGACAGTCTGTTCGATCTGCGCGGGGTCACGCATCAGGCCCGTGACCGTCGTGAGGTAGAGGCGATAATTTTCCTGGATCATCCCGCTGGCGGAGATGAGGTTTGAGGCGCGAATCGCAGCCGTCACAGCGTTGAGTCCCAAGTTGTAGCGATTGAGCTTCTCGGGCTCGACGACGACATGAAACTCGGGTTCTCGACCGCCGACAATGCGCGCCTCCATGACGCCTGGAATACGGTAAAGCCGAGGCGCCACGTCCCAATAGGCTAGTTCCCACAGCTCGGCAAGATCCCGCTCGGTCGAGGTCAAACTGAATCCGACCATTGGAAAGACAGAGAATGTAAGCCTATTGATATAGAAACGAGCATCCGGCGGAAGAGAGGGAGTGATCTGGGCGATTTCACCTTGAATGAGCTGTAGGCCGTCGACGATGTCGACATCCCATCGAAAAAACACGCTGATTTCGGTTTCGCCGCGCGCGGTGACAGAGCGAATATCCGTTACGCCGGGAACTCTACGCGCTGCCTCCTCGAGCCGCCGCGTGACTGTCAACATCTGCAGGTCGACTGGCGTGACGCCATTGTCGACAAGAATAACGACGCGAGGGAAGTCCGTCTGCGGAAGCAACGAGACAGGCAAGCTAAAGGCGAAAATGAATCCCGCCAACGCGAGCGCCAGTGTCACCAGAGCCAAGGCTTTGCCATAGTTTTCGACAAACTTGGCGAGCGACTCCGTCGTCATTCTTGAAGCTCCGCGTGACGGACCGCGAGACCCTCTGACAGTCCGTAGCCGCCCTCTACAACGACGGTCGCGCCGATCTCGATGCCGTCCAAGATTTCGACTGTTGTCGGAGAAACGACGCCGGTCCTGACGCGATGCTCATGGGCGCGGTTGTCAGCCCCGACACTCCATACGACCCCTCGCTCACGATCCCGATCGGACTCAACCGCCGCAAGTGGAACGGTAACGGCATCCCGGCGCCGTCCGGTCACGACCGATATTTGCCCGAAGAGCCCCGCCTTGATTCCGCTGTCTCTGTTCGGAATTTCACACCAGGCCTCCACACTCCTCCTAGCAGCGTCGACAGCTTGGTTGACCACCGTCAGCTTGCCCGCATGGCCGCCGTTGAGCGAGTCGATGCCGGCGAACCGGCAGTCCTGCCCCCTACGCAATTCGCCGGCGTTCTCTTCGGGAAAGTGACCGCGCGCGACAACGGTCGAGAGATCCATCACAGTGAAGATTGGCGTACCAGGCTGTGCCATATCGCCGGGGTAGAGAAACTGTTCGGTCACGTATCCTGGCGAGGGGCTTTCGACCCGTCCGAACCCCAACTGTGCTTCGACAAATTGCGATCTAGCCTTGGCCTGAGACAGCCGGCTCTCGGCGATGCGGATATCCTGTAGCCGCGATTGCCCCGCGAGCAACTCAAGCGCGGTTTTGGCAACTCGGTTGGCGGTTTGCGCTTGCTCGTATTGGGTCTTGGCCAGCAACAAGTCTCGCTCCGACAGCGCGCCTTCGGCCACCAGATCTCGGCGCCGTTCAAAGATCTGCTTGGCCTCGGTCAGCGCCGAGGTCGTTCTTTCCAGCTCTCCCTGAGCCCGCTCGATTTCTGTCGGCAACGTGCCGGCGGAAACCTTTTCCAGATTCGCTTCGGCGTCCGCCACTTGCGCCAAAGCCTCGGCGAGTTGAGCGTCGAGATCATCGCTGCGCAACCAGGCCAGGATTTGTCCTTTGAGAACTCGATCACCCTTCCGCGCGCCGAGCCGGGCGATGGGAGCGGTCAACTTCGACGCGACCTTGGCTTCAGATATAGGGAAAATATTGGCCGGCGCACTTAAGATCTGCTCCACATCCTCGACACGCGCCTGAGCCGTGCGGACCTCGACGATCATCTCCGGCTCGGCGCCTCCTTGCGGCCCGCCGCAGCCGGCGAGCAGTAGCGCCGCGAGAAAAGTAACTTTGATTGAGTTGGTCATCGCCCGGCCGCCACTTCGAAGTCCGCCAGGGAGCGGCGGTATTGGGCCTTCGCCGAATATAGTGTGCGGCCGGCTTGGGTCGCTTGCTCCCGCGATAGCACGACGTCGAGAGCGGGAGCCTCGCCGCTGTCGTAAAGCAGCCTAACCAGCCGCAAATTTTCGTTTGAGTCGTCAAATCCGCTTTGGGCGATTGGTATGCGTTCATGCCATGACTGAACACGCGCCCTGGCGGCGAGAAACTCGCGCGTGAAGCCCCGTTCGGCGGAAGCGCGCTGCAACTCCACTTGTTCGTGCCGGTAGTTCGCCTCGCGCACCCCGCTGCGCGTTTTGAACCAATCGAAGACAGGCACGCTCAGGTTGACGTAGGCAGCGTAGCCGCGCTGGTTCACGCTGACTTGATTCGCATCCAAGCCATATTGGAAGATCACGTTCGCCTCGGGCCTGAGGCCTGCTCGGGCGACTTTGCGCTGCGCGTCGAATGAACGGCCTAACGCGTCCAGACGCCTCAGCTCCGGCCGGCTCGGAATCGACATGGCTTCTTTTCCCGAACCGGTTTTCCGACCATCGGGGGGTGGCTGCGTGGAGGCGTCCAACACGTCTTCAACTAGAAGTTGGCGATCCGAGTCGGTCGTCCAGAAAGAAGCCAGGATTTGATTGGCTAAGCGGGCGTCGAGGCGCGCCTGACTAAGCCGCTGCTCGAACTGCGATCGTTGCGACGTGGCCTTCAAGAGATCGGCGCGCGACGCCTCACCTTGGCCTAAACGTGCGCGGACTTTTCTCTCGAACTCAAGCGCTTCCTTGACACTGCCCTCTTCCAGGCCGGCAATGCGGCGCGCTAGCAGCAGATCGTAGTAGGCCAAGCTGACCGCACGCCGCAGATCCCGCTTCGCGACGGCGAGATCGGCCGCTGCGATGTCGCGGCCGGCACGGGCCAGCGCTAGCCCCGCCCGCAGCCGGCCCGAGAGGTCAACACTCCAGTTGGCGTCGGCGGTCGAAAGGTACTCGCGTACGCCGTTGAGCGCCACGAAGCTGAAAGGAGTTGGCCCGTTCCGTGAAGGGCTGTTGTAGACATGCCCCGCATTCAGACCGAACTGAGGCAGCATTTCGGAGCGGGCGGCCGTTTGCCGTTCACGCGCGATGGCCTGTTCGCGGTCGGCGGCTTGCGCCAAAGACGGTGCCTCTAACGCGAGCCTCACACACTCGTCCAGCGTTAGGGCTTGCTGCTGCGCCTGGACGAGTGAAGCGGCAAGCGCGGCGAGCAGCATACTCCAAAGGCGGATTCGCTTATGTGACTTCGTGATCATCGCTATTCCTCGAATCTGCGGAAGCCCGCGGCGGCGGACGGCGTGTGCTCAACATACGCCAGGAGCGCTCTCGATAGCGTCGGTACGGGCAGGCGGGCTATTTTTCCGCCTCTGCTCGCTAGGCCGGCCTCCCATGCAAGTTCCCGTGAGCAAAGAGCGGTAGCTTCCAAAGCACCGTCCAGCTTAGCTCGCATTTCTCACCATGTGGAGAGAAATGTGGGCTAGAACCTGACTGGCCGCCTTCACTAGCGGCCCAGCCGACGATTTGAAAACAGACCGATCTGTAGAGTGTGATTGAATTCGAACACCCGGCCGTTTCCTTGCTGTACGGTTTGCTGCAGATACCCGACCTCTAGGGCGCCGAACCCAGGAATCTTACGCCCCACAGCGATGTAGGCACGGTTCTGGTCGAAGATATTGTTCCGCACGTTGCGGCCAAAATTGAACATGACCTCGTTGTAGGCGGCAACGAATAGATGCGAAGCCTTCCCCTTCTTCCGCAAGGGAATGACGCCCTTTGTGAAGTAACGAAAACGGTTTCGATAGCTGTAACCCAGCAGACGCCCATCACCCGCGGCGCCGATCTCCTTGACCCCGACAAACCTTTGCTCCACGCGAAAGCGGTGAGCAAGCCCCGTCCTGCCGATTTGCTGCTTGAGAACCAGTTGCTGCCAGATACGATGCTCGGGTGTTGTGAACGGGGCAGGAAAATCTCCGTACGGATGGGATTTGATAAAAGCGTACCCACCGCTCGCCTGGACCGCGGGATTGATATCGTAGTTCACTCCGGGCCGAAGCAGAAGTTGCTGCGCTTTTTGTCCGACACCTTGCCGCCGCCACTGTCCATCGAAATGGACGCCGAAAGGGGTTTGGCCAAGCGGGTGATCGCCGAAGTACATGTACCAGGTGTGACCGTTCGGATCAGAGACTCGGTCTGGTTCCTGGGCGCGCGCCGTAGCTAGTGGGAAAACTAGGCACGCCAACACCAGCGCGTAGGGGGTAGCGGCTGTTCGATTCATGGCAATCCACATACCCTTCGCTTTAGGCGATTGCGGCGGCATCCCCCAGGCACCCATTGACAGGTCTATCTTCATCCAGAAATTTTCGCAGCCCTGCTGCGAGTTTCTTCATGGATTATCGCTCCTCCGTTGTGTTCGAGCCAGCGTGTGAGGTGACGTAGCGCGTTCCCTTCGAACGGAGAAACTGACTCGCTGTCTCGGACCGCTCCTTAGTTCACGTCGGTAGCTTCATGGACCAGCTTCCCGCCAAGGTACGTTCGCTCGACTCCGATGTCTTTCACTTCATCGAGTGGGCAAGTGAGAATATCACGGTCCAAAACAATCAGGTCGGCAAGCTTGCCCGCTTCCAGAGATCCTGTTTCTCGCTCCATGAATGTGATGAAAGAGTTATTGATCGTGTAGAGCCGGATTGCCTCTTCGCGGGTAATTCGCTGTTCGGGATGCACCACCGCGTCCGTCCAACGTGGTCGACGAGCCAGCGTGATCCACATTCCGAAAAATGGATTGTATGGATTGATCGAGCGCATGCCGCCGATCTTCTGCATGTGGTCGGACCCACCGCCAACGACGACCCCGGCGTCTTGCAAGCTCTTGTATGGCTGGAAGTAGCTCAAGCGAGCGTCGCCGAACTGCTTGCGGAGCGTCGCCCCGTCACGTTCAAGCCAGGCCGGCTGTAGGTCCGCGACGATGCCGATCTCGGCCATTTTCTCGATCGCCGCCGGGCTCATGAAATTGGAATGCGTGATGCACGGGCGCATTTCTCGCACTCGGAATTCGTCGTTGATTTCGTCATAGGCGTCGATCAATGCGTGTACTGCCCCGTCGCCAACCGAATGCGCGGTCGGCTGAAAGCCTTGGGTTAGCGCCATCCTGGTGATCGCGTACGCCTTTCCGGGCGGCACGAATCGCATGCCTCGGTAGTGCGGGTCGGTGATCGAGTAGACTTCGCTGACGCCCCACGGTTCGCGCATGTAGGCGCTGCCGGTAAGCATGCCGCCGTCCATAAAAAACTTGATCCCCCGCAGCCAGAGCATCGGGTTGTAGTTGTGCTTTGGGTGTCGCGCGATCTTGGATATGGTTGCCTCGATGTCTTCGAGAGGCGCCTGCGCGTTGACGGCGTAGCTCGCGAACACTCGGGTGGTTAACTCGCTCGCGTCTAGCAATTCTTCGTAGACTGTCATGGCATCGGCGCTAGCGTTGCGGTCGACGATACTCGTCAGCCCAACCTTGTTGTAGTCGTGGAAAAGCTCTTTGAGTCGGCGGCGCTGATCCTCTCGTGTGGGACGCTTTTGGCTCTCGCGGAACTTGATGAGGTGAGCACCACTGCGAATGATGCCGGTTGGCTCGCCGCTCTCATCGTGCTCAATGCGGCCGAGCACGCCTTGGGGAATGCGGAAGTCCCGGTCGATGCCGCTGAGCTCGAGCGCCAGCGAATTGAGTGAGGCATCGGGGCCAGTGCGAAAGACGACGGGGTGTTTGGGCGCCGCTTCATCGAGCTCCGCGCGCGTCGGGTAGCGCTGCTCGCGGAGGCGCGTGATGAAGACTTGCTGTAGGCGGATCCAGTCTCCCTCGGGAACGACTTCGGCCCGTTCGCGAAAATACTTCAGCACATCGGCGATGGTTTCCATGTCGGGCACCGGGTGATCGAACTCATACATGGCCGCTCCCATGGGGTGTGTGTGCGTGTCGATGAGACCTGGCAAGACGGTCTTGCCGTCAAGATCGATTGACTGAGTACGAGGGCCCGCTAGCGCGTTGACGGTGGTGTTAGAGCCTACGGCTGCTATTCGGCCGTTTTCGATCGCGATGGCTTCGGCGATGGAGAATCTGTCGTCGACCGTGATGATTTTTCCGGAATGTAAGATCAGGTCCGGTGGTGCAGCGGTAGCGATGCAGAAGAACGCGGAGAGGTAGAAGGCGATGAATAGAAGCAGCGGAGATCGCATGGCTTGATCTTAGTGGACGTTGGTCACCGCCCACGAACCACTTCGTACGAAAATGTCAGCTACACAGAAAACTTGACACCCCAGCGACGGGCCCAACAGTTGCGCAAGACATTCCGTAAACTAGGGCGACATGCGACTGCTCGCCGCTTTGATCTGCGCTCTAGTCTGCGCGACTGCACCTGCCGCCGGGCAAGCCCCAACCGAAGCGGCGGTCAGCGAAGCCCTGACACGTGCCGTTGCGTTTTATCGAACCGAGGTCGCGACCGAGGGTGGCTATCATTTTCGCTATTCGGCCGACCTTTCCTATGGGCGCTCGGAGTCGGCCGAGGGAGCAACGCAAGTAAGCGTTCAGCGCGAGGGCACACCCAATGTCGCCATGGCCTATCTCGACGTTTACGATACGCTTGGCGATCGCAGCTATCTCGATGCTGCCGCCGATGCCGCCCGAGCGCTGGTGCGAGGCCAGCACTGTTCAGGCGGCTGGGACTACATCATCGAATTCGATCGCGCTAAGCGTGCCGCGTACCCCTACCGCGTAGACGGTCCGTGCGAGGGCGAGCGGGCGCGGAAACCATTTACAACGCTCGACGACAATACGACTCAGGCCGCTCTGCGACTGCTGATGCGCGTCGACCGCGCACTCGATTTCAAAGACGCCGCGATTCACGACGCGGCCGAGTACGCTCTTCGAAAACTGATCGATGCGCAGTACCCCAATGGGGCGTGGCCGCAGCGGTTCTTCGAGACCCCCGACCCGGCCGACTATCCGGTAAAGCGCGCCAGCTATCCCGACTCATGGTCACGCGAATGGCCCGGTACGAACTACCGCAATTTCTACACGCTCAACGACAACACGCTGGCCGACATGATCGACATGTACCTCGAGGCCTGGCGCATCTACGGCGACGCTCGTTACCGCCAGGCAGCCGAACGAGGTGGCGACTTTTTACTACTCGCGCAGATGCCCGAGCCGCAGCCCGCTTGGGCCCAGCAGTACGATCTCGAAATGCATCCGGCCTGGGCGCGGTTATTCGAGCCGCCCTCAATCACGGGCGGCGAATCCCAAAGCGCGATGCGAATTCTGTTGACCCTTTTTCGCGAAACCGGGGTCGAGAAATATCTCGACGCAATCCCTAAGGCGCTCAACTACCTCAAGAAATCCGCGTTGCCGCGGCGTGCCGACGATCCGCCGCGCAAGCGCCGCAGCTGCCCCGCCGGCAGCCCCTGTCTGGCCAGGTTTAACGAGCTACGAACGAATCGGCCACTCTACATCACGAAGGGAACGATGGTTCGAGTCCCTGGTCAGTCCGTCCTGGGGCCTGATGGTTATCCGGTGAGCTACAGCGACCAGTCAACGATCCAGCACTATGGCATGTGGTCGAGCGGGGCAGGCTTGGCCGACATTGAGCGCGAGTACAACGCGCTTGCCGCGGACCCCGACGCCGACCATCGCCGCCCCGAAAAGCTCAACGGCCTCTCGCCCTGGCAGTCACGTTCGGAGCGCGATCGAGCAGCGGCGGATGTCCCAAAAATTCTAGCCTCACAGGACGAGCGGGGCGCTTGGACCCAACAAGGTCAAGTTGGAAAGGCGGACCGTCTCGTGAGCATTTACGCCCCAAAGGACTACGTGGTCGTAATCGGAGACAAGACGTTCACGCTAAAGGAAGACGAAACACTGGAAGTGTTTCCCGGCGTAGTACCGCCGCTGCAGCAAATCATTTCGTCGCAAACCTTCGCCCGCAACATACAAGCGCTGAGCCGCTGGCTTCAACAAACTCGCGCTGCTCAACCGTAGCTCGCATTTCTCGGCACCTGGCGGCGATATCTCCCGATCGCCTTGTCTTCCCAGCGGTCACGACAGTCTCGAACGGACGCAGCTCAAGCGTCGAATTGGCCGGATTTGGCCGGTTATGGCCGGAAAACGCCATCGCGCGCGAGGCCCTACACGCGCACGATCCGAGGAACCCGCTTTCTCCTACAATCGCCGTGGCTTCGCAGTTTCAGGTTAAGACCCGTGTCAAGGGGCTTTCGGGTAGAGCGGGCGGGAACACCGGCCCCGTGGGAGGGCATATCGGTCTGTAAAGGGGAGGCCCCCACCGCGGGCTAGCCGTAGTCTTTACCCGTAAGGCTATTGAGCACCGATTCCTGCCACGCCCGAAGCTGACGCTCGAGATCCGCGGCTACGTCGGGATGCTCTGCGATCAGGTTATTCTGCTCGGCCTCGTCAGCGCGAAAGTCAAAAAGTTCCTTGGCGGCTTCATCGCCACTCTCACCAGCGATCACAAGTTTGTAGCGGTTATCGACGATTGCCCGCTCGCCGAGAAAATCTTCCTCCACAATCTCGGTGTGACGGAAATTGATGAAGGTCCGGGTAAAGACTCCGTCCATGACCTTGACCAACGGCGTCGTCCCTTGTTGCTGCGCTGGATCGATATACGGCTCGGAATACTTCGCGCGTTCGTGGCGCGTCTCGTAGTTCCAAAAGCAAATCGGGCTCGGGCGCTCAGTCATCTCGCCGTCAATAAGTGCCACCAGACTGATGCCGTCTAGCGGGCGCTCGGGCAACGGCTCATCTGCCAGCTCGCAAAGTGTCGGCAGCATATCGCTCGTCACCGAGTTGACATCGGTGACGCGGCCCGCCTCAATCCGCTCGGGCCACTCAATCAGTCCCGGGACGCGAATGCCGCCTCCATACACATCGCCTTTCTGCCCGCGAAACGGCGTCGTCGCGCGGCCACTTGTTGGGATACCGTTGTCACCGCAATACCAAACCACGGTATTCTGTCGCAGCCCTTCGTCCGCTAGCCAAGTCCGCAACTTGCCCATTGCGCGATCCATCGCTGTGATCTCGGCGAACCTCTCACGCAGTACATCGCGCAAAGGCCGGTCGACCGGCAGGCCAGTCTCCATGCTGGTCAGGCTTACCGATCGCTCAGCGTACTCCGCCGGCAGGTCGTCGTAGAGCGCCAGATCTTCGTCCAGCCCGCTGTAAGGCTCGTGCGGCGAGCCGAACCACACCACCGCGAAAAATGGCTTCTCGTTTTTCTTTGAGTCGGCTATGAAGCGAATCGCCTCGTCGATGCAGATCTCCGAGCTCTCGCCTTCAAACTTCTCCGGCGCCGCGCCGTTGCGCGACAGCTCGGGGTTCATCTCGAAAAAGTTGTCATGCGAGAGCCACTCGTCGAATCCCATTGCCCCCGGATTCAGTGGTGAACCTGCCTTGACCGTGCCGACATGCCACTTTCCGAAATGGCCGCAAGCGTATCCAGCGTTGCTCAGGATTTGCGCGATTGTTGTCTCCTCCGGCCGCATCGACCAGTTCGGAGTGAACGTGCCATAGCGATTCGGATGACGTCCGGTGAGTACACTGCCGCGCGTCGGCGAACAAACCGGCGACGCCGAGTAGAAATTATCCATTCGCAGTCCTGTCGCCGCCATCGCGTCCATCACGGGAGTCTTGAGATGGGGATGGCCGTTGTATGCCACCTCATCCCAGGCGTGATCGTCGCCCATCAGCAAGATGATGTTTGGGCGCTGCTTGGCAGGCGCCTCGGCCTCCGAGGAGCAACCCGTTGCGTACGCCGCGGCAAGACCCGCCGCCCCTGCCATAAAGTTCCGTCGCGTCATCGATTGAATCATTGTGTATCTCCGCAAGCCAGGCTCGGAGGCCATGATACTACCGTCGAGACGCCGATCGTCTATCTAGTCGCGCCCCAATTCCGTCCGTAAGGAAGCGATGTACGCAATTTCCGGGCAAATCCGGCGTGAGTTGCGTTTGAGCCGCGCGCGCCAGCGGCTGTGAAAAAACCTCGAATAGCTCTGCGGTCGTCCGAGGGTGCGACATGTCGCACCCCTACAGCGCTGATAACGCGCAAGTTATTTGTAAGGGCGTAGCTTGCTACGCCCGATTCTCGAGTTAGGGGAGGTTTTTTCACAGCCCGTCAGCAAGCGGTTTCCTCGAATGGATCAATGCCTTCGAGGAAACCGCTTGCCGGCGCGCGCGGCTCAAACCGAGATCTTCCGCGGCAACGGAGCGCACCCGCGGGAAGCACTATGGGAAGTCGTGTGCTTCGGTATAGTCGTTCGTGACAACGAACTAGGAGTTTTTGATATGAAACGAAAGCTTGATGCGAAAAACGTTCCTCGTCGTCTGGCTTGCCTCGCGGTCGGCTCGATGCTGGCCATCGGGGCCGGGTGCGGGTCGGCGGAGGAAGCGACAGCCCCCAGCCACGCTCAGCCCAATATCATTCTGATCGTCGCCGACGACCTTGGGTATGGCGACATTGGCGCCAACGGTTCGAAAACGATTGCGACTCCGCATATTGATGAGTTGGCCGCGCGGGGCGTACGGTTCACTGACGGCTATGTTTCGGGTGCTGTCTGCAGTCCAACGCGCGCGGGTTTAGTGAGTGGACGCTATCAGAACAGGTTCGGCTACGAATACAACCCGACGGCCAACTATGATCGTGGGCCAGACGCTGAACTGGGCTTGCCGCTAGACCAGCGAACCCTAGGCAACCTGATGCAAGACGCCGGTTATGCTACCGGTCTGGTCGGCAAGTGGCACCTCGGCGCTTTGGAAAAATACAATCCCCTCAATCGCGGTTTTGACGAGTTTTACGGCATCTTGGGCGGCGGCACGAATTACATCGACTGCGCCAGGGAGGGCGCGCAATGCTGGCCCCAGCCGCTGTCGGGCGACCGCTCAAGCCCGAGCGGTGCGCGTGAAATTATGGACGGTTTCGAGATCGAGAAGGTCGAGGACTACCTTACCGACGTCTTCGCCGCGAAGGCGGTCGATTTCATCGATCGCCACAGCGCTGAAAATGCTGAGAAGCCGTTCTTCCTCATGCTGACTCCGAACGCTCCGCACACGCCGATCCAAGCAACGGATGAGTATGTTGATCGGTTCCCGCACATCGAAGGCGAAGGCGCGCGAAGTTTCGCCGCGATGGTGTCGGCCGTTGACGACATGGTCGGGGACGTGACAGCCACCTTGCGCCAGCACGGCATCGAAGACAACACCTTGGTGGCGTTTATTTCGGATAACGGTTGCATCAATTACGCCAGCGCACCGATCTGCACAAACGCGCCTTTGAGCGGCAATAAACGCTACCACCTCGAGGGCGGTGTTCGCGTTCCGTTTCTTATGAAATGGCCTGCCGGTTTGCCCGCCGGCGAGGTGTTTGAGCAGCCAGCGATTCATCTGGATTTCTATGCCACATTTGGTGCCGCCGCCGGGCTTGATGCGAGCAACATTGACAGCCCCGACAGCGTGAACTTGCTTCCGCACCTCCGTGGCGAGAATACAGAACCGCCCCACGAATTTCTGTTCTGGCGGTCGGCGCCGAATATGTCGGTGCGCTGGGGGAAATGGAAGATGTGGAAAGTCGACAAGTCGAATCTCGACGAGAGTGCCCTGGGGGGCGCCCGGCTGCTACCCGAGGTCGACTATCCGGCGGTTTCGCCAAACGGTCAAATGACAGTGCTTTACGATCTGTCGGTCGACATTGGCGAGCAGCAGAATCTGGCCGACGAACACCCCGAGATCGTCGAGCGGTTGGAGGCCGAGCTGGAGGCTTGGAACGAACAACTCGTCGACCCCATGTGGACCAGCCGACGTTCGACGCTCGACACGATAAATGGCCAGATGGTTCAGTTGTACTTCTGACGTTGGCCGGCGCTTGCCCCGAGTTCGAGTACACTTGCGGAATATGAAACGGGTACTTGCCCTGTTCTCCGTGGGCGCATTTCTAGCTACAACTCTCCCTGCCGCCGACTGGCTCATGTTCGGTGCCGACTCGCAACGCACCGGCTGGGCTCGGGACGAAAAAATTCTCAACAAAGAGAGCGCCAAAAACCTCGGCCTCAAGTGGAAGGTCAAGCTGGTCAACGAGACCCGCTCGCTGACTGCCCTGACTGCTCCGGTTGTCGCCACGGGAGTTGAGACGGAAGCCGGCAACAAAGACATCGTCTACGTGGCGGGCAGTGCCGATTACTTCTACGCCATAAACGCCGCCGAGGGGTCGATTGTCTGGGAGAAAAAATTCAAGACCGAAGTCAGCGCCACGCGTGACGGAATGTGGCTTTGCCCGAAGGGCGTTAACGCTACCCCGCTGATCGACCGCAAGCGCAATGCGATCTACGCCATCGCGATCGACGGGAAGCTCTATGCTTTGGACCTCGCGACCGGCGAGGAAAAGTGGCGCGCGATGCAGTTCGTCAACGCCTTTGCGAAGGCCTGGAGCCTCAACGTTATCGGTAACACCCTGTACACGTCGATCTCGCAGAACTGTGGCGATACGCCGTCCGGCATCGCGTCGATCGACCTCGACGACCCCGTCAACTACACCATCAAGGTATGGCGCTCGGCGGGATACGCTGCGGGCGTTTGGGGACGCGGGGGTCCGTTGGTTGGCCGCGACGGCTGGATCTACGGTTCGTCGGGCGACGGAGATTTCAACCCCGAGAAGCACGACTACGGGCAGACGACATTTGCACTCGATCCGAAGACACTCAAGCTGCACGACTACTACACGCCCGAGAATTGGGACTACGTTCGCAGGCGCGACTTCGATATCGGCACTTCGCCCGTGGCGTTCATCTATAAAAACAAGGAGTACTTGGCGGTCGGCGGCAAAGAAGGGGTGGTTTACCTGATTGAAGGCGCCAAGCCGGACGGCCCGATTATGGGGGGCTCCGGGCACATGAAGAACATCTACACGACACCGCTGCTCTCGAACGACGAAGAGTGGTTTGAAGCGCGCGGAGTCTGGGGCAATTTGTCGTTCTACCGTGATGAAGAGTATCGCCACTGGGTTTACGTTCCGCTTTGGGGGCCTCTTTCGACCAAGAGCCCGCAGTACGAAAAGACGAATGGCCCGAATCCTAATGGAAGTGTGGCGGCGTTCACGATGGAAGAGGACAGCGACGGAAAGCCGTACCTGAAAGCGCGTTGGGTCAGTGGCGACTTCAATGTCCCCGAGCCGGTCGTGATTGCCAATGGGGTTGTTTTTGCTCTCTCGAATGGCGAAAACGCCCGCCAAACCGACAAGGCTGGAATTTTCAAGCGAGGCAATTTCACCCTACTGAAAGACACGCAGCGGCTTGAAAGCGCCAACGTCGCGCAACTGCGGGCGCTTGATGCTCAGACTGGCGAGACGCTTTACGACTCCGGCCCAGAAATTTTTGAAAACTGGGCCCACTTTAGCGGCTTGGGTTTGGCGAACGGGCAGGTGTACGCGGTGGACTTTAGCTCGACGCTTTATTGCTTCGGGGTGAAGTAGCTACAAACGATCACGAAGCTTAAGAGCTGAGTCGCGCTGGGGTGAAAGCGCGTAGATTGGCATTCGACCGAACGTCGAAACCCAAGCTAGAGCAATTTCGCTGATGCCATAGACCGGTCTTGAATAGAAAGCGGTGAAGCCGGCAATTTCTGGAGACTAAATTTCGCTGTCCAAAATCGGAGGCGCGAGTGTAAATGAGTGCGGTGGCGAAGGTTTAACTGGGAAAGATGAGTCGGGCCCTTTTGAGGAATGATCAGCAGGTCCCAACTCAGCGTATTCCAGAAAGCTTCTCCGCCACCGCACTCATTTACACTCGCGCCTCCGATTTTCACGGGCTTGGTGCCGCGGCAAGCAGTCTATGTCATTTCTGAAAATGCTCTAAAGCAGTAAGACCGGGGACAGTGGAACGGTTCGGGGCTCGTTGATTTAGCGATCCTCGTCAGGTTGCGTTTGAGGATCGGTCCTTAAACAGCACCAGGAACATAGCTAGGATGAGCCCCGCTAGCGCCGCGGGAAGGGTCCAGAGAGAGCGCCAATCGATTAATTGCAGTGCTCGCGTTGACTTGGTGGTCTGTTCGGATTGAAGGGCCGCGATCTCTTGCGCATTTCCGCCCGATTCTTGTAGGTGGGCGATGCGCCCGCCGAGCTCTTGAACCTCGGCGCTTAACGCTCGCGACGCATCGGGAGTGCTGCGGACTTCGACAATTCCGGCGACCTGAGCGCCGATCAACATGCCGAGCCCTAGTGTGAAGAGCACCAACATACCTTGTGCTTGGCCGCGAATTTCCTTTGGAGCAACTTGGTCGGTATAGATTTGGCCTGTTACGAAGAAAAAGTCGTAACAAATACCGTGCAGCAGAATTCCGGCGTACATCATCCAGCGGATCGAATCCGGCGCCCCTATCGCGAACAGCCCGTAGCGCAGTACCCAGGCGAACATTCCTACCGCCAGCATCCACTTCACGCCTAGGCGCTTAAAAAATAGCGGCATCAGCACCATAAACAGAATTTCTGACATCTGGCCGTAGCTCATCGCCTGGGTGACGTCAGCGATTCCCACCTGCTGCACGGCTTTCGCCGCCAGTTGGTAGTAGAACGCCAGCGGAATACAGACCAAGAACGAGCTCAACATGAAAATCGCGAACGATCGCTGCTTGAGCAAAACGAAGGCGTCCGCGCCGATCAGTTCGCGGACCGTCACTTTTTGGCCCGCGAGTGGTGGCGGCGTGCGCGGCAGCGAAAAACAGTAAAGCCCCATTAGGATGCCTGAGGCGCCCGTCAGGTGGAACATCTCGATGCGGTCGCCCCATTGGATCCATGCGAGTGCGATTCCGGCAACAATCCAACCAATCGTTCCGAAGACACGGATCAACGGAAATTCTTTCTCCGAATCCGTCACATGGTGCATCGCCAGCGAGTTCGTCAATGACAGCGTGGGAAAGTAGCAGAGGGTATGGGCCAAGAAAACCATATTGATCGCGAACGGCGATTCGGGAGCTTCCGGGTTCATCATCGTCGTCGCGAACAGCATGCACGCCCCACCGAGAATGTGGAGAACTCCTAGGATCTTCTCCGTGTTGAAAAATCGATCCGCTATCATCCCGACGAAGAATGGCGAAAGAATCGCCGAGATGGGCCCTACGGAGTAAGTCAGCCCTAGATCGGTACCGGAAAAACCGATCTTCCCAAGATAGAGAGGCGCCCCGACATACCAGGCTCCCCAGACGAAGAACTGGATAAACATCATCGCGGCCAGGCGCGCGCCAACGGCTGTAAGCATGACCGCTATCGTAGCGTCTTGCCGCGGACTAAAATCGAGCTATACCCCGCTGGGCGAATCAATCGTGAAGAACGCTGACGCGAAGAAGCTGGCAACTGAGAGCCTTTACGAACTGGCGATCCGCGCCTTGGGTCGACGTTCGCATACGTCCGCGGAACTCGAGCGCAAGCTGCGCGCGCGTGCGGCTCGCGCCGAATCGGTAGACACGGTACTCAAGCGACTTACCGATCAGGGCTATCTCGACGACGCCCGCGTCGCGGAGTCGCACTCGCACTACCGCCGCGAATACGATTCCCTAGGCCGGCGGCGCGTTCTGGCTGAACTGCGACGCCGAGGTATCGAGCGCGAAACCGCCGAGAAAATAGTCGAGGAGACTTACGCGGAATCCGACGAGCTTGAGCTGATTCGCAGTTTTTTGCGCCGCAAACTGGGTAGCCGGATCGACGAGATCCGCATCGACGACCGCAAACACCTCGGGCGTCTCTACCGTTCCCTGGCACGGGCGGGATTTTCAACGCAAAAAATCATCGAGGCTCTTGGGAATCTTTCTTCCGACAGCGAATGGCTAGAGGCGATGTCGACGGTCGAGGAAGTCGGCGAGTAGGTTGTCCAGATGTGTCCGCGGGTGGGCAGCGCCTTCACGTGGATCAACTGTCTCGTGACAGTGTTACGTTGAGCTAGAAGCGACCATCGCTTATGAAAATTTCCTTGCTCGGTTCGACCGGCTCGATCGGCCGCAATACCCTCCAAGTCATTCGCGAGATGGCGGGCCCTGTTTCGCTTACGGCGCTGGCCGCGGGACGCAACGTCGACGAGCTGCTGGAGCAAGCGCGGGAATTCCGGCCGGAGCTGATCTCTGTCGCCGACGAGGCCACCAGATCAGCTCTCCAGGCGAGGTTGTCGGCGATTGACGGCTACCGGCCTGAAGTCCTTTCGGGACCTGCCGGCAACCTTGCCGCGGCAACCCGTGTTGACTACGACGTGCTGGTCTCCGCGGCGGTCGGCGTCGCCGGCCTGGAAGCTACGTTTGAGGCCGTTCGCCAGGGCAAACGAGTCGCGCTCGCAAATAAAGAGGTGATGGTAGTCGCCGGCGAACTAGTCATGGCCGAGGCCGCCCGCTCGGGTGCTCAGATCCTCCCGGTCGACAGCGAACACAATGCGGCCCACCAGTGCCTGCGAGCCGGCCGACGCGATGAAGTCGAGAGGCTGATCCTTACCGCGTCGGGCGGGCCATTCCGTACGACTCCGGCGAGTGAATTGGCCGCTGTCACCCCGGAACAGGCCCTCGATCACCCGACCTGGAAGATGGGAAATCGAATCACCATCGATTCAGCGACTTTGATGAACAAGGGATTTGAGGTCATCGAGGCCTGCCATTTGTTCGATTTCAGGGCCGAGGAAGTGGATGTTGTTGTCCATCCGCAGTCGGTGATTCACGCATTGGTTGAATATCGGGACGGCTCGGTGATCGCGCAAATGTGTCCGCCGGACATGAAATTGCCAATCCATTATGCGCTCTCATACCCGGATCGGGACCCCAGTCCGCGCCAACGCATTGACTGGAAGTCTATGCGACAATTAGACTTCGAGCCGCCGGACAGGAAGAAATTTCCACTCTTGGAGTTGGCGTACGAGGCGCTCCGGAAGGGTGGGGCGTCCGGTTGTTTGCTCAACGCGGCAGATGAAGTGGCTGTGGAGGCATTTTTGGGCGGGCAGATTCCGTTTTTGGCTATAGCTGAAGTGGTCGAAGAAACGCTGTCTAAGGGCACGGCTCAAAACACGAGTTCTGTGTCTGACCTTCTAGAGATCGATCGAGAAGCGCGAATTTTCGCTGGGAATCAGGTAGCTCGGCGGGCCGTAACTGCCGACAGAGTCCTGACGTAGGTTCACTTAGAGGCATAGCGGATCCATGTTGGCTTTTATTTTTGTGCTGGGAGTCATGGTTGTTTTCCATGAGCTTGGCCATTACCTAGCGGCTCGATACTACAAAGTAAAGGTCGAGAGCTTCGCGTTCGGGTTTGGTCCACGATTGTTTGGAATCAAGCACGGCGACACTGA
This sequence comes from Bryobacterales bacterium, assembly GCA_965205595.1. Lineage (GTDB taxonomy): Bacteria > Acidobacteriota > Terriglobia > Bryobacterales > UBA6623 > CATQHP01. The sequence goes on from CBDBHI010000018.1 coordinate 22,821, forward strand.
TTTCAAGGTCTGCCTACTCCCACTCGGCGGATACGTCAAGATGGCCGGCGAGAACATCGGCGAGCCGAGCGGAGACCCCGACGAATTGCTGTCGAAACCGCGCTGGCAGCGGTTCATCATCATGGCGATGGGGCCGATCTTCAATTTTATTTTGGCGATTGCGCTGCTTGCCGGCTTGTACATGTACAGCTATGAGCGCCCGGAGTTCATCGATCAAGAACCCAAGATTGAGCACGTGCTGGCCGACACAAGCGCTGAGAAGGCGGGCGTTCGGGTAGACGACATCATCCGCTCAATTGACGGCAAACCAGTTGCGACTTGGCAAGATACCGAGCTGCCGGTCGCGATGGCTATGAACCGCACGGTTCCGGTTGAGCTTGAGCGAAATGGTTCACTGCAGACGTTGCAGGTGTTCGTGGCTGAGAGTGAGAGCCGCCCGGGCACTCCGTTTGTCGGATGGAGCGAGGGCTATGACGTTGTCCTTCGGGGAATCGCGAGCGGCTCGCCCGGAGATCTGGCGGGCCTTCGCCTCGGTGATCAACTGCGCAGCGTTGAAGGCGAGAAAATCCGCTCGACGACCCATGTGGTTGAAATCATCCAAGCCTCGGCTGGAGAGCCGTTGTCGTTTGAGATCGAACGCGACGGGGTCAAGCAGACGGTCGCGGTGTCGGCGGCATACAACGAAGAGGCGGAGGCGTGGCGCCTAGGCGTCGAGCTCACGGCTCGTTGGAAGATGATCGAATCGCAACTTGGATTCGTCGATGCCGTATCAAAGTCAGTTGAGAGGAATGTGCGGGCCGCCGGCATGCTCTTCAAACTGATCGGCGGACTGTTTTCAGGCACCGTCTCGGCTCGGATGCTGAGTGGGCCGATCGGAATCTACGAATACTCAAAAGAGGCGGCCGATATCGGACCTGGCGCGCTGATCGAGCTGATGGCATTGATCAGCATGCAATTGGGGCTGTTTAATCTGTTCCCGATACCGATTCTCGACGGCGGTCAAATGCTGTTGCTGACGATTGAGGGGGCGATTCGGCGGGACGTCAGCATTGCGATTAAAGAGCGAATCATTCAAGTAGGGTTGGTCTTCATCGTGTTGCTGTTCGGGTTCGTGATGTACAACGACCTACTGAAGAAAATAGCTTCCGGCTAGCTGAACTACTCGGCTAGAGTAACTTGGAATACCGATTGGTGCACTGTGAGGTGGTTTCCGTTCAGCGCACCATGCAAAAATAGAATTTGCGCGGGCCTGTCGATTCGACACCTCGTGCGACCAGATAAACAGGAGTTTTGACCAAGATGCGCCTCAGTCAATGGATCGTCACGATGGCCTTGTGCGCCATCGCTCTGCCGCCGCAAGCGGTCGCCCAAACCAAAATCGCGGTAATCGATTTCCAGGCCGCTCTGCTTAGCACGGCGGAAATTCAGAAAAAGGCAGCTGCGCTTGAGGCAAAGTTCAAGCCGCGCCAAGACGAGATCGAGCAGCTATCAAAGGAACTTCAAGAAATCCAGACAAAACTGCAGACGGCGTCGGCCGCGGACGGGCCCGCTCTGCAAGCCGACGGAGAACGCAAGCAGCGCCGGGCGCAGCGAATCAGTGAGGACCTGCAATCGGACGTCGAGTTCGATCGGCAGAATATCCTTAACGCCGCCGGTGGCCAGATGCGCGAAATCGTACAAGCTCTTCGCACCGAGAAAGCAGTCGATCTGATTGTCGATATCAGCAGCGTGTTGGCGTTTGATACAGCGATTGACTTTACGCAAGCCGCCACCGCGGCGTACGACGCTAAGTATCCCGCGGAGTAGTTCGATCTAACGAGGACCAGTGGAATTCCTCGACACCTACGGCAAGAGCGATCTGTTGTATGAACGGATCGTAAAGGGTTTCTTTATCGCCCTTCTGGTGTCGATACTGCTCGGCTGCGTGTATTACCTGTTTTTCCGCAATTGGCGGGAAGAGGCTCAGGTCCGGCGTTTTCTTGAACTGGTGCAGTCCGAAGGCTACGCCGAAGCCTATGAAATGTGGAACTGCTCCATCGAGGAGCCTTGTCGCTACTACCCTTACGACGATTTCCTCGAAGATTGGGGCAAGAAGTCTGAATTGGGCGAAATTCGCTCGTTCGACCTTGGACGATCGTTCACCCAATCAAGCGGCGTTATCTTGCTCTACGAAATTAACGGCGTCGAGCAAGATCCGCTGTGGGTCGATCGAACGACTGGCGTTGTCGGCTTCGCACCGCATTAGAAAAGTCACGGGTCCACGATACGCGTTGATTGCGCGTCAGCCTTCTAGTGGGGTTATGTTCTATTCGCGGGCTGCCAACGGCGCTGCTTTTAGTGGTTGCGTTTTCCGCCGTTGCGCAGGAATCGGCGGACTCGCTATTCCGCAAGGGCTCTCAAGCGCAGCGCGATGGGCGCCACGTCGATGCGTACGTCCTCTTCAACCAGGCTCGAGCGCTTGATCCGGCAAACGAGAAATACATTTGGGCCGCCCAGAGCGTTCGCGAGAATGCCGCGCAGATGGTGGCCTCAAGCGGCGACTATCGCACCGCGATCGCGATGGCTCCCTCGGCCGCCAGCCTGCAGAATCTTGTGCCCGAGACTGAAGCCGAGCCCGAACGGGCGCGAATCACAGTCACCAACGAGGAACCCGAGCGAGTCCTCAAAGGCCCGGTGGACCTCAAGCCCGAAGATCACGTTTCCGTGTTTCGCTTCCGGGGGACCCTAGCCGAGGCCTATGAGCAGATTGCCGAGGAGTTCGGACTCGATGTGATCTTTGACGAAGAGTTTGACGGCGAGCAAGAGGTGCGCGTCGACTTGTTTGATTGCGATTTCAGGTGCGTCATGTTGGCGATGCGCGATGTCGGCCAGACACTGCTCGTCCCTCTGACCGAGAAGCTGTTTCTACTCGCCGAGGACAACGCCAACAGCCGCCGCAAACTCGAGCCCGTCGCGTCGATCATGATCCCGTTGAATGACGCGCTAACGGCGGAAGAAGTCACCCAGATCGGGCAGGCGATCCAGCAGTCTCTCGAAGTCAAGCGGTTTCAAATGAGCCCGACATCGGGAATGCTGTTCATGCGAGACACGGTAACGAAGGTGCGAATGGCGCAGGCAATGGTTGACGCGCTGATGCACCCACGTGGCGCTGTGATGATTGAGCTGAGCGTGGTGTCAATGAACAGCGATCGCACCGCCGAACTTGGGGTCACTCTGCCATACAGCTCTACGATCACCAACTTCAGCACAATCTTCAATGCGGTTCCACCGCAGTTCGACGGCTCGTTGCCGCTCATCGGAATCGGTGGTGGAGATACCTTGCTGGGTGTTTCGGTTGGCAATTCGCAAGCCCTGGCAACGATGAACCGCGGCACTGGGCGCTCGCTGCAGACGCTGAGCATTCGCGCCGAGCACGGCATGCCGGCCGAGCTGAAACTTGGCGAGCGATACCCGATTGTGAACGCGCAGTTTTCGGCGGCCCCTACTCCCGGCCTTGACGACGCCATCAACAGTGGAAATTTCAGCCAACCCATCCCGTCATTTACCTTCGAAGACTTGGGATTGAATATGAAGGTGACGCCGCTCATACACAGCGCGAACGAAGTCACTCTAGAACTGGAAACGGAGTTCCGGCTGTTGGCGGGTGGCGCAGTCAACGGTGTGCCGATTCTGTCAAATCGTGAATTCCATACCAGCGTTCGCCTGCGCCAAGGCGAATTCGCAATCGTCTCGGGAATGACGATCCAGGAGCAACGTAACACGCGTACCGGCACGAGCGGCTTGGCGGACATTCCGTTCTTGGGGCGACTCTTTAGCCGTCATCGCAGGCAGCGTAATCTGAGCGAGCTTTTGATACTTGTTAGGCCGCGGGTGATTAGGCTGCCGCCCGCGGAGATCGTACCGTCTCTGACATTTCGATTCGGACCTGAGCAGCGTCCGCTGCCGGCTCTTTAGATTGGCAGGGGGGATTTGGCTTGTCCGAACTGGGTTTGAACTGGGGCTCTGGGCAGCTATCAGCAGGACTACGTTCGGTGGTTTGGGGCCGACGCACTTGCTGACGCGCGTGCCACTGATCCACGTGCCACTGACGCGCTCGCCACCGAAGCTCGCGTGTCGGCCCTGACAGTTAGCGAGGCAGAGCGAAGCTTACTACGTTTCGCCCGGCGGCTATTGCTACGTATTGGCGTCCGTTGAGGCGGTAGGTCATTGGCGATCCTCGGAACTGAACGTTGAGCTGGAAGTTCCAGAGCGGCTCGCCATCGGTGGCCTGAAGGGCTGCAAAAGCGCCGCTATCGTCGCCATAGAATACAAGTCCGCCGTCTGTTGAGAGTACGCCGCCCCAGGTACCGCGGCCGCCGGTCTGCTCGACGTCCCAGCGGATCTCGCCGGTTGCAAGATCGAGCGCTCGCAGATGCTTCGTGCGAGGTTTTCCGGGAACGTTTTTTGCGGTGCCGCCGAAGTACTGCTTGCCGAGCTTCCAGGGCTCTTCGCGTTTGGTGAAAATCTGACAACCTTCGGTTGCCTGGACGTAGAAGAGTCCGGTCTCGGGGTGGTATGCGGGCGCCATCCAGTTCGTGGCGCCGGCAAGGCCTGGGCAAACGATGTTGCCGGCGGGCGTCGGCCGTTTGCCGGGGATCAGAATCGGTCGGCCATCTTCGCCGATGCCGCTTGACCAGGTCAGGTTCTCGACGAATGCCTTGCCGCGCAGCAGCTCGCCCGAAACGCGGTCGAGTACGTAGAAATAGCCGTTGCGGTTGGCATGCGCCAACACTTTGCGAGGTTTGCCTTGCCACTCGACATCGAGCAAGAGCGGCGTCTGGTTGGCGTCCCAATCGAACTCGTCGTGAGGGGTGTACTGGTAATGCCATTTCAACTCGCCCGTGTCGGGATCGAGTGCCAGCATCGAGTCACTGTAAAGGTTGTCTCCGATGCGGCCATCGCCGTTCATGTCGGGGCAGGGGTTCCCAATCGGCCAGTAAAGGGTGTCGAGCTCCGCATCGTAGGTGCCGGTTAGCCAGGTCGCGCCGCAACCGTGCGGCAGCACATCGCCGACCCATGTCTCGGAAAGCGGTTCACCGGGAAGAGGGACGGTCCAGAACCGCCAGGCTTCCTCCCCGGTCTCGGCGTCGAAGGCAACCAGGAATCCACGGATGCCCTCGTCACCCCCACCGACACCACCAATCACTTTGTCTTTCACCACGAGCGGCGCCAGAGTGCCTCCGTAGTGTTGGCGATAGTCGGCCATTTCGCTATCCCAAATCAGCCGACCGGAAAGGCGATCAACCGCGATGATGTGGGCGTTGTCAGTGGCCATGAAAATCTTGTCACCCAAGATCGCGACACCGCGATTGGCGCCGCTACCGGCGTCGCCCATCACGCCGGAAACTCGCGGTCGCTGATAGGTCCAAATCTCCCTGCCCTGCGCCGCGTCAATGGCGTGCATCTTGTTCGAAGTCGTGACGTACATTACGCCGTCGACGACGATCGGGGTCATTTCGAGATCGCGAGGCGCATCGATCGGGAAGATCCACGACGGTGCGAGTTTCGAGACGTTTTGGGTGTTGATCTGTTCCAGGCGACTATGGCGATTGCCGCCGATGTCGCCGTTGTAGGTGGGCCACGAGCCTTCGACCGGGTCGACGATCTGATCGAAGCTCAAAGCGCCAGGGAGTTCCTTTTTCGCCGACTTTTTTTGCGTGCCATCAAGCCTGGCGAGGTATGCCAGCAAGTTGTCGACGTCTGATTCAGCAAGCCCCAAGGCGGGCATTAGCGATTTGCCCACGGCCGTGGCATCTCGATAGTCAGGGCGCCGGAGTAGGTGCAACTTGCCGTCGAGGCCTTGTAGCTGCAGATCGTAGTTGCTGGCGTTTCTCGAAAAGCCCCGCAGCGTTTTTCCGTCCGCCAACTCCACATCGACGGCCTCGTAGCCCTTGGCGATCGATGCATCGGGCGATTCCAGCGCCGCCCGCAATTCGGGCAGTGTCCGCTGCGAGCCGATTGCGGAGAGATCGGGACCGACCATGCGCATACCGTCGCCACGCAGGTGGCAGCCCGAACAGCGCTGCCCGAATAAGGTTTCGCCCTTTGCGGCGTCTCCGCTAACTAGGGCATCGCTCGCCGGCGAGGCCTGGGTCCGATAGAAGGCGATGAGTGCCGAGAGTTCCGGCTCGGGCACCTGGAAGCCAGGCATTCCGAAATCGGGTAACCCGTCGGTGATTAGCTCAGCCATCTCTTCGGCGCTGCGCTGCTTCACTAAGCCCGGCGTCACGATGTCAGGCGCGCGGACACCGCCTTTGCCGTCGCCGCCATGACAGCCACCGCAGCGTGCTTCGAACGAGCGCTGCCCGTCAGATAGTATGTCCGCGTCTTGAGCGATCAAATTGGGAGGGATAGTTGCCCAGCCAAAAATCCCGGCGAGGAGAACAAGACGGTACATTCGTTTCATAGAAAACTTTCCGGTTCAGTTGATGAACTCCGGGCCGCAGACAGCGATCTTACAGCGCGGAGAGCCCAGGATCTCTCGTGTTAAGGTGACCCTTATGAGAGCCAATTTACTCACGTTAGCACTGCTGCTGAGCTGTTCCGTGGCTGCGTTTGGGGCGAACTCTTTGTCGAATCGACGCGCCCCTGGTTTCGCACTACCCGACCTGCAACTGAAGTATCACGACCTGGCCGACTATCGAGGTCGCGTGGTGATCTTCAACATCATGAAGATTGGCTGTCCGCACTGCACGGCGTTTTCGAAAATCTTGAATGCGGCGGAGAAAAAGTATGGATCGCGGCTTAAGGTGCTGTCTGCCGTAACACCGCCGGACAGCCAGACTTCAGTGCGTGGCTACATGATTAAGAACCAGATTTCGAGCACGATTTTGTTCGACTGTGGGCAGGCGACTGCTTCGTACTTGAAGGTCACGCCGAGTAATCCGAGCTTCGACGTGCCGCACTTTTTTGTGATCGATAAAGACGGCATGATCCGTGAAGACTACGGCTACAACCAGCTTCAAAAGGATCTTTTCGAAGGCGAGGGGATCTATAAAATCCTCGACAAATATGTCGCTAAGCCCGGAGTTGCTCAAGCCGGCGACCGGGCTGACACGGATTGAGCCTGATGGAACTCAACGGGCGTAAGATCGCCGTACTGGTTGAAAACTACTTCCAGGAACTCGAAGTCTGGTATCCGCTGCTTCGGATGCGCGAGGCAGGGGCGACAGTGACTACGGTCGGCTCTGCTGCGGGCGTGACATACAAGAGCAAGCTTGGATATCCGGTGAAGTCGGACCTGGCGATTGGTGAGGTCTCGGTGGATGATTTCGACGCCATCGTCGTGCCGGGCGGATGGGCCCCCGACTATATGCGTCGGGAGCCGGCCTTTGCGGACCTCATTGCGAGAGCGGTGGCCGCCGACAAGCCGGTCGGCTCAATCTGCCACGGCGCGTGGATGCTTTGTTCGGCTAACGTTCTGAGGGGGCGGAGAGCAACTTGTTTTCATTCCATCAAAGACGACGTGATCAACGCCGGCGCCAGCTACGTTGACGAGGAAGTTGTAGTTGACGGCCCGCTGGTGACGTCGCGGATCCCAGACGATTTACCTGCTTTCTGTCGCGAATTTATCGCGGCGGTGGCGGCGAGATAGCCAGGCTCACTCGCTCTACGAAGCCGCCCCCGGAATTATTCCGCTGGTCAGTGTTCTGACGCGGCACAGCAACCCGTGCGAGCACAAGTACAGTGTCGAGCCACCGTCGCCCCAGCAGAGGTTCGCGATACGCTCTCCGGTTTCGATTCTGCCTAGAACATCTCCGCCGGCATTCAAAACCCAAACGCCACCGGGTCCGGCTGTGAATACATTGCCCTGGCGGTCGACTTTCATACCGTCGGGCGCGCCGGCCATCTTTGGAACGTACTCGGTAACGTCCTTGAAAACCGTGCCCGCGCCGAGTGTGCCGTCGTCATTCACTGGGTATTTCATCAAGATCGCCCGCTCTGGATTCGACTGCGTGACGTAGAGATATTTCTCGTCGGGCGTGAAGGCCAAGCCGTTGGGGTTAAGGAGTTCAGCGGTCAACAAGACCGGCTCGCGTTCACCTGGACGCACCAGGTAGACACCGCAGTAGTCCAACTCCCGGTCGGGGTCATCGTAGCGGTAGTGCAGGCCGTAGGCGGGGTCGGTGAAGTAAAGATTCCCGTTTGAGTGAAAAACCAGATCGTTTGGGCTGTTGAGCCGCTTGCCTTGGTAGCTGTCGACAACGGTTCTCTTGCCGCCGTTCGGATAAAGGCGAGAAATGCGGCGGTCGCCGTGCTCACAGGCGTGAAGGTGTCCGTTGGCGTCGAACGTGAGGCCGTTCGAGCCGGGCTCTTTGCCGTAATAGGCAATACCGGTGTAGCCGGACGGCTGCATCCAAGTGCGCGCACCGGCGGCCTCGCTCCACTGGATGATTGCGTTGCGCGGAATGTCTGAGAACAGCAGGTAGTCGCCGTCGGTAACCCAGACCGGGCCTTCCGACCATGCTAGGCCGACCTCGAGGAGTTCGATCTCTGCATAAGGTGCGATCAGGTTGTCGAGGGCAGGATCGGATCGCTGGATTCGGCCTACGGTCGGAAAAATCGACATTAGGAGGCTATCTTACAGCGTCCGCTAGTCTACGCGCGCTAAGTCAAAGGCCCCGATCGGCGTGGACTTTGACCTCGATGGTTCTTCGCTTGGAGGGAAACAGGCAGCACGGGGCTTCGGAATGGCGAGGAGATTTTTTGTCTCCTGTGCCAGTCCCCGCCCGGTGATGCAGTTTCGCCTGCCGCAAGAGCGCGTGGAGCGGCGTCTGAAATGGGTCTACTTAAATCGTGAAAATGCTCTAGCTGTCGTCACGAATTACGGTGTCCATGGAAAACGCCGGGAGGCAGACGGCGAAATATTCCGCGCCTTCTTCACCTGGGGTGCTGTAGCGTACCCACTCGCCTTTGTGGGCGATTACGGCTTGTCCGGCGCTGACGTCGAGGGCTCCGCCGCGGTGCTCGACTCGCAGCTTGCCCTTAACGACGACGGTGAATTCATCGAAGCGCGGTGTCTGGCCGGGTTCAACCCATCCACCGGGACTGCGCATGTGAGCGACCGAGAGCGCTTCGGTGTTGGAGTTCACGCGGCCGACGTATTCGTCGATCAGTTTGGGCTTGTTTCCGGCGGCTTCAACTCGCGTGGGAGTGGATATCAGAGTCGGCATGGTTGTTTTCGAACGATATCAGAGTGGCTGCGAAGCGCTTCAATCACGTAGAATAACCGGCGCCTGTGAGAATATTTGCTTGCATCATGCTTCTGACCTGCTGCGCTCTGCTCAGCGCCCAAGAGCGGCGGCAGTTTTCAGCCGATCAGATCGATCGCGGTCGAGAACAATATGCGGGAGCGTGCTCAGCCTGCCACGGCCTAAGCGGCGGCGGCGGTCGTGGTCCTAGCCTGGTTGACGGCCTCAGCGTGCGCCGCGCCGAGGACGACGAACTATTCGCGGCCATCCAAAAGGGAGTTGCGGGGACTGAGATGGCACCGTTTCCGTTTCCCGAGGACGAATTGTGGAATTTGGTCGCCTTCGTACGTAGCCTCAGCGCGCCGGCGGCTGAAGCGGAACTCGCCGGCAACGCCAAGGCCGGTAGCGATCTCTACTACGGGGCGGGGATGTGCTCCGGGTGCCATAAGATACGCGGCTCCGGGGGAGTTCTCGGTCCGGACCTGACGAACATCGGTGCTGTCCGCCGCTTGGATCAAATACACGAGTCGTTGGTCGATCCAAACGCCACGATCGCGGACGGCTTTGAGGCGGTTCGACTCGCCGTGTCGGGCGGCGGCTCGACCCGCGCCATTGCGAAGAACCGCACCAACCAGTCGGCACAAGTTCTCGATGAGAGCGGCAAGCTGCACCTGCTGCGCCGAGCAGACCTCGCGAAGATCGAGTCCATCGAGAAATCTTGGATGCCTGCTGACTACGGCGAACGGTTTAGCGAGGCACAGATTAACGACCTTCTGGCATTTCTCGCCAGGCAAACCATTCGCTCTAGCCAAGGAGCCCGCTAGTGTCTAGTCAAAAAAGGTTTTGCGACGAAGCGGTCGATCGTACGGGCGTATCTTGCTACGCCCTCCGTGCCGACCGTTGTTTTTTCTGGGCGGCTACAGCCTTGCTGATGTTTGGTCTGACCCTCCAAGCCCAAATCGACGAGGCGAAGATCCTCGAGGGACCGACCGAGAACTGGCTGACGTACTCGGGCGACTACGCCTCAACTCGTCACAGTCCGCTCAATCAGATAAATGCGTCGAACGTATCGTCCGTGGTCCCAAAGTGGGTGTTCCACGTTCGCGACGCCACGAAGCTTGAAACAACCCCACTCGTCTACGACGGCGTGATGTATATCAGCCACACCAACGAAGTTTACGCGGTCGATGCGGTGACCGGCCGTTCCATTTGGCACCACCGCTCCGACGGCGGAGTTGGCCGGCAAAACCGCGGAGTTGCGCTGTGGGGCGACGGTTTATTCTTCATCACCGTCGACTGCCACCTAGTCAAGCTCGACCGCGTTACGGGCTCACTCATTTGGGACCAAGAGTTCGCCTCGAACGCCGAGGGCTACACGTCGAGCTTGGCGCCTCTCGTCGTCAAGGGTCAGGTTTTGGTAGGCACCGCCGGCGGGGGATCTGGACAACGCGGCTTCGTCGGGGCTCTTTCGGCGTCGACGGGCGAAGAGCTCTGGCGCTTTTGGACCGTCCCCGGCGAGGGCGAGCCCGGTTCCGAATCCTGGGGCGGATTCCCGGCGAAGTGGTCGGGAGCGCCGACTTGGACCACCGGGTCCTACGATCCAGACCTCAACCTTATCTATTGGCCGACCGGCAACCCCTGGCCCGACTTCGCGGGCATTCGCCGCCGAGGCGACAATCTTTATTCCGACTCGGTCGTCGCGCTCGACGCCGATACGGGCGAGTTGAAATGGTATTTCCAGTTCACGCCGCACGACACGCATGACTGGGATGCGAACGAGCAGTTGGTTCTGATCGACAAAGAATTCAAGGGCCGTATGCGCAAACTCATGCTGCATGCCGACCGCAATGGTTTCTACTACGTGCTCGACCGCGCTACCGGGGAGTTCCTGCTTGGCACGCCGTTCGTCGAAAAGCTCGATTGGGCGACAGGCCTCGACGCTAAGGGGCGGCCGATCGAGGTCCCGAACTTAGAGCCTTCGGCGTCAGGTGTCAAGGTCTGCCCGTCGGTGCGCGGCGCGACGAACTGGATGTCGCCGTCGATCAACCCCGACATTGGGCTGCTCTACGTCGTGACGCTCGAGATGTGCGATATCTACACGGGCTCGGCGAAGGAGCCGGTGCCGTCTAGCGGATTCCGCGGTACGGGCCGCGACCCGGTACCGACCGAGCCGGGGCAATTTTACCTGCGCGCCCTCGATGCGCTCACCGGTGAAAAAAAGTGGGAGTACGAAATGACCGGCCCGGCGAGGATGTGGGGTGGCACGGTGTCGACCGCCGGTGGACTCGTTTTCACGGCCGACGACGATGGCAGCCTGATCGCTCTCGACGCCCGTAGCGGCGAAGAGCTGTGGCATTTCTCTACCGGCCACGAGATGTTTGCTTCGCCAATGACGTTCATGGCTGAAGGCAAACAATACGTCACGATTGCGGCCGAAACTGACGTTTATACATTTGGGTTGTTCGAGCCGGTCGACTAGACGTCTTCGTGGCAACAGAAGTAGTGGTCCATCGCTAGTTTGTGCGCGGCGGACATTTGGGATGAAAATTCGCTCATCTCTTTGGCCGGCATCGGCTGGAAGTCTTTCGCAAGTTGAACGTTTTCTGACAGGTAATCGATTTTTGGCATCCCGACTACCGCGACGCTAACAGGTAGCGACAACACGTAGCGCAGCAAGCGATCCATGCTTGCTTTTCCGTCGCCCGCGCCGACGAGGTTGTCTTGCGCGGTTACCTTCATGGCGAGAATTCCCATTCCTTTCTCGAGCTCTACAGGTAGGGCTACTTTCTCGAAGCTGTCGTCGGGGACTGGCGGAAGGTTCTTGCCCGCGGTACTGCGCCCTTGCATCGCAGCGTTCAACGCCATTTGAGTGCAGTTGAAGTCGTGACGCTTGAGCGCCTTGGCTAGGGTGGCGGGGTAGGTGTGGCTGGTCACGCCGGCGAAACGGCAGACCCGCTGTTCACGCATTTCCATGATGACCTTGAGGCAGCCTGTCTCGACGGCTTTGAGGTCGTCGTCGTCCCAAAGATTGTGAACATGGATGAGATCGATCTGGTCGGTCTGAAGCCGCTTTAGGCTGCGCTCGACCTCGCGCATGGCCTCGTCGTAGCCGCGTAGCCGGATTTTGGTCGTCAGAAAGACCTCGTCGCGGCGATGCTTCATCACTTTGCCGACCCAGGTCTCGCTCTTGCCGTCGCCGTAGGCTTGAGCCGTATCGAGATAGGTGATGCCCAAATCGATCGCTTTGTTAATTGCTTCGACGCCCTTTTCCTCGTCCTCGTACATCAGCAGGCGGCTGCCGCAGCCCAGCGCAAGGATCGAGGGATTCTCTCCAGTCTTGCCCAGCGGGCGTGTCGGGATCTTCGGGGGCGTCGCGCCGCTTGCGGCGGATGCGGCGACCGCTCCTCCAATGAAATGGCGGCGCGAAAGTTTGTCGACCATGGGGATTCCTCTTGGAAGAAGTATAAACCGCGTGGAGCCGCCTGCGTCGGAGACATCGGTGACCGGGCGATACAACAGCCTGCGGCTTCGTCCGTTGAGCCGGCCTACAGCGCTGTGCTACCTTCAGCTTTCAAAGGGAAATAAATGCAAGCCTTGGGACTAATCGAAACTAAGGGCCTGATCGGCTCGATTGAAGCTGCCGACGCCATGGTCAAAGCCGCGAATGTGACGCTGGAGGCGAAGGAGTATATCGGGGCGGGATTCGTCACGGTTACTTGCCGCGGCGATGTTGGGGCGGTCAAAGCCGCGACCGACGCAGGGGCTGCCGCCGCGCGGCGCGTTGGCGAGTTGGTTAGCGTTCACGTGATTCCCGCGCCACATGGCGACGTCGAACCGATCCTCCCCAAACCAAACGGTAATTAGTCTACGCAGATGCTCGAAGACGGCGATCTGCGATCGATACAAGAAGTTCGGACCAAGGTTGACGCGGCCTATCAGGCGTCTCTCGAGTACCGCAACTTCAGCCAGGAGCAAGTCGACAAGATTGTTGACCGGATGGCTGCGACCGGCCGTGCGCATGCAGTGTCGTTGGCGCGCATGGCCGTTGAAGAAACAGGCTACGGCAACGTTGGCGACAAGATCGCTAAAAACCTGCTCAACTCCGACTTATTGCACCAGAAGATCGCTCCGCTAAAGACCATTGGAGTGCTGGCGGAGAGACCCGACGAAGGCATCACGGAGATTGCGGTGCCTGTCGGCGTGGTCGCGGCAGTGCTGCCGACCACCAACCCAACTTCCACCGCGCTTTACAAGTGCCTGATCTCACTAAAGGCTGGAAATGCGGTTGTGCTGAGTCCGCACCCGCGGGCCCGCAAATGCACCTGTGAGACGGCGAGATTACTGGCCGAAGCGGCTGAGGCCGCCGGGGCCCCAAAAGGCATCATTCAGTGCGTGAATGAAGCTACGATCGCCGGCACGAGCGAATTGATGCGGCACAAGCGCACCGGGGTCATTCTTTCAACGGGCGGCCCGGGCATTGTAAAAGCGGCTTATTCCAGCGGCAAGCCCGCGCTTGGCGTGGGAGCTGGGAATGTTCCCGTCTTGATTGACGATACCGCCGATCTTGAAAAAGCGATCGCCTTGGTTGTAGACGGCAAAGCTTTTGATTTTGGCACCGTCTGCTCGGGCGAGCAAACGGTTGTCGTCAGCGAACAGCACCGCGAGAAAACATGGGCAGCACTCGAGGCTAACGACGCCTATCGCTGTAACGATGCCGAGGCCGAGGCCCTCGAAAAAATACTCATTACTCCCGACTTTCGGATCAACGCCGACTGCGTCGGCCAGTCGCCGCAGAAAATTGCGTCGATGGCCGGTTTTTCAGTACCTGAAAGCGCTCGCATTCTGACCGTTGAGCTGTGGGGCGTGGGTCGTGAGTATCCGCTATCGGCTGAGAAGCTGTCGCCGGTTCTGTCGGTCTACTTCGTGAAATCTTTTGACGAGGCGGTCGAGGCCTGCGTCGGGATCTTGAATTTTGGAGGGCGCGGACACACCTGCGTCATCCACTCGACAGACGACGCAAATATCATGGAATACGGGCGGCGGGCGCCGGCGTTCCGCGTGCTGGTGAACACGTCGGCTCCTCAAGGCTCGACAGGCATAACGACTGGGATCTTCCCGGCGATGACACTGGGCTGCGGCGCGATCGCCGGTAATTCCACCGGCGACAACATAGGGCCGATGCACTTGCTGCACGTCAAGCGAATTGCACGATACTTGCGTTCACCCGAGCAGGCATTTATCAGCCCCGAGGCCAAGAAATACTTTGACGGAATTGCAGCGGGCGAGACCGCTTTCAGCGCCGCACCGGCGTCGGGTGGATCAACTGGGGTCGCGGCGCGCGTGGATCAATATTTGTCGAACCGCGGGTTAGCGCAAACACCGTTGGCTCCAACCACTCGGGCCTCATCGGTTGCCTCGGTGGTCGACCGTTTTCTGTCGGGCCGGAGCGCGCCGGCCGCGACGGCTGCCGCGGCTGTTGCGCCTTCGCCCGTGCCGGAACGAGTTTCTCCGCCACCGCCGGCTCCGGTAATTCGCCCGGTTCAGTTTGTTTGCGAGAGTGACGTTCGCAAGGCGATTTCCGGAGGGGCCAAGATCTACATCGCCAAGCGTACGATTGTGACGCCGGCCGCTCGCGATCTCGACGTCGACGGCAGCGTACTTGTCCAGACTGAGTCATGAAGCGCTGGGTCTACCGACCTCATGAGGCTGCGGCCGCCGAGCAAATTCGTTCGGACCACCAAGTCTCTCCGCTCCTAGCGCGACTGCTTGCCCAGCGCGGTGTTGGAGATATCGGCGGGTTTTTGAAACCAGGCTTGTCGGCACTGCACGACCCCTATCGCATGCTCGGGATGCAGCCCGCCGTGGAACGTATCCGCGCGGCGCTGGCGAATCACGAGCGCATTCTGGTCTATGGCGACTATGACGTCGACGGAACTACTAGCGTGGTCCTTCTGAAGACGGCGATCGAGTTGCTCGGCGGCGTCGCGGCCTTCCACGTCCCGCACCGAGTTCGCGAGGGTTACGGCATGCGGTCGGAGGTCGTTGAACGTGCCGCCCATGAGAAGGTGCGCCTACTGATCAGCGTCGACACTGGTATCCGTGAGGGAGAGGTCGTCGAGCATGCCCGCGCACTCGGGATCGATACGATCATTACCGATCACCACCTGCCGGACGACGAAATCCCCAAGGCGCTGGCGGTACTCAATCCCAATCAACCCGACTGCAGCTATCCCGACAAGCACCTCTGCGGCGTCGGTGTTGCGTTCAAATTGATCCAGGCGTTGCTGGGCGCGTCGAGCTGGGAAGATTCGAAGCGCGAAAGAGTTCTAGGATCGATGCTCAAGATCGTCGCGATCGGAACGATTGCGGACATGGTTCCGCTGGTGGGCGAAAACCGCGTTTTTGCGCGTATTGGGCTTGGGGGGCTGCAGCGTCCTGTGACTCCCGGCCTGAAGGCGTTGCTTAATGTCGCGGGCTTGTTGAACAAGCCGAAAATTACTGCCGGCGATGTTGGCTTTCGTATTGCCCCGCGCATTAACGCGGCGGGACGCATGGACAGCGCTAAGGATATCGTCACTCTACTTACGACCCGCCGTCAGGACGAGGCGGAGGAAATTGCGCAAAGACTCGACGGCCTAAACAGTGACCGCCAGCGCACGGAAAGCGATGTTGTGGAAGCGATCCTCGAGCGGCTCGGAGAGTTGCCCTCGGCAGACGTCGTCCCGTTCATCGTGGTTGAGGGCGAGGGCTGGCATCCGGGTGTAATCGGAATCGTCGCCAGTCGCATCGTTGAGCGATTTTACCGCCCGACTTTGGTGTTGAGCGTCGATCCCGCAAGCGGAATGGCGACGGGCTCGGCGCGCAGCATCTCGGCGTTCGACATGTTTGAAGGGCTTGACTCGGTTTCGGAAATTTTCGAGCGTTTTGGTGGACACAAGCAGGCGGCCGGCTGCACAATACGAGCGGAACGCGTGCCGGCTCTCCGCGACGCTCTGAACGACTATGCGGCGAATGCGCTTGGCGCGGACGATTTTATCCAGTCGCTCAATCTCGACGCCGACTTGCCCTTTGGTGAAATCACCGACGACACGATGGAGGAGCTCGGGCAGTTGCAACCTTACGGGCTGGGGAATCCAACCCCGGTGTTTTCGGCACCCGATGTTGTCGTAAAGGCTGAGCCCAAGGTAATCAAAGAGCGCCACCTAAAATTGCGAGTTGAGCACGGTGATCACACGTTCAGCGCGATCGCCTGGCGCATGGCCGAACAGGGCGCCGATATTGGCATCGGGGCGCATCTCGATACGGCGTTTACCGTGGAACCCGATACCTATTGGGGGGGCTGGCAGCTTAATTTGAAAGACTTCCGCCGAAGCAACCTAGCTTCGTAACGAACATTCCGGCGGATCGTTTGATCGCTGCAGCCGGCAGGCGTAAGGGCGAGAGTATTGGGATGACCGGAATCATTGATACAGCATTCGCGCTATTGCAGGCTACGTCCGTACCATGGATAAACGGCTGCCGGTAGTCGTCGTGCTTGACCGAGTTCGGAGTGCCTACAACGTGGGCGCTTTTTTTCGAAATGCCGATGGCGCGGGCGTCTCGAAATTGGTGCTGACCGGCTATACCGGGTATCCGCCGCATCCCGGGATTTCGAAGACCGCGTTGGGCGCTGAAGACCAGATCGAGTGGGAGCACACTAGCGACCCGCTGGTGTCGGTTAGAGCGCTCAAGGCCGCGGGCTATCAACTGGCCGCGATAGAGACTTCGGCGCACGCCGAAGACCTGTATCAGTGGAATCCAACTTTTCCATTGGCTGTGATATTTGGAAATGAAGTCGCCGGCACGAGCCCGGAGCTGGCTGACGAGTGCGACTCGTTGGTGCGAATCCCTATGCTAGGGGTGAAGCAGTCGCTGAATGTCGCCGTGGCCGGCGGAATCGTCATGTATGAGCTGCTACGCAAGTACAGAAATTCGCGGTAACGGCGTCGAGCCAAGCTAACCCTCAACAGTGCGTATTGCTCTTGACGCCACCCCGCTGTCGATGCCTACCGGAGGCATTCGCCGCTACACGGTCGAACTCGCGGCTGCGCTTGCCGATTGTGAGCCGCGTGATGAGATTTTCTTGGTCAGCGACCAGACGGTTGAATTGCCCGAGCGGCTGCGATGTTTGCCGAACGTCACGGCTCCTCAAGTTGGGACGCCGTGGCTTCGACGCAAATGGTGGAGCATTGGCCTGCCATTGACGCTACTTCGATTGCGCGCGGACGTTTTCCACGGGACGGATTTTTCTGTTCCCTACATCCCGATAAGCCCGTCGGTGATGACGATTCACGATCTCTCGCCATGGAAGACGGCTGCATTGCGACCCGCGGGTTCAGCTCGTGTCGCTAGTCGGACGCCGTACCTGCTGCCGTTGGCGACACGAATTCATACGCCCACGGAGGCCATTCGCCGTGAGGCCGTCAGCTATTTCGGATTAGCGAAATCGAGAGTTCGCAGCATTCACCATGGGGTGGCCCCGCTTCAACCTGATCGGTCTATTCACACACGCTCGGAGCCGTACGTCGCTTACGTGGGCGATCACTCCGCGCGCAAGAACACTGCGACGTTGTTGGCGGCTTGGCGGCTTGCTCGCGAGCGGCTGCCCGATCTCGGGCTAACGCTTCTCGGGCCACAGGGAGCGTTAATCCCCAACGAGCCGGGATTGATGATGATTGAGGCACCGAGCGATTCCGAGATGGCAACCTGGCTCGCCGGAGCTTGCGCGCTCGTCTACCCTAGCCTGTATGAGGGTTTCGGGCTTCCGGCGATCGAGGCGATGAGTCTTGGTGTAGCCGTGATTACCTCCCACGACCCAGCCCTGGTTGAGGTCGCCGGCGGCTGCGCTTTGCATGTACCGGCTGACTCCGCGGAGCTTCTGGCCGAGGCCATCTTGACTACTGCGTTGGATCGTGAGGTGGCCGACGGCTTGCGCTCCGACGGGCTCATCCGCGCGACGGAGTTTAGCTGGCGGCGAAGCGCCCGGCGGACGCGTGAACTTTACCTTGAGGCGATTGGCGCGTGGTGAACGGCGGTACCAGCTCGCTCTTGCTCTCCCCCGAGTGTCCCTACCCGCTGCAGGGCGGCGGGCCAATGCGCACCGGCAGCGTGCTGCACTATCTAGCCCAGCATTCGGCGGTCGATCTGATCAGCTTTCACGAGGATGGCTCGGGCGATTGCGCTTCTCAGTTGACGGCGGGGCTGTGCGACTCGGCGACGAGCATCAGCTTGCCGCGCCACTCGAAAACGTTTGCCGCGAAAGTTGTCAGAAACGGTAAGCGGCTGCTGCTGCGGAGGCTTCCGCTCGTCGATCGATTCAGCGGCGCAAGCAGCAGGCGGCAGTTCAGAGAGGCCGTCGGCGATCGCCACTGGGACGTCGGCGTTATCGAGCATCTTTGGTGCGTTCGCTATGTCGATGAGCTGCGGTCAAGATGCCGCACAGTTGTGTTGGATTTACACAACGTCGAATCAGAGCTGCACCGCAGTTGCTCGGTCGCCGAACACTTCCCGGAGAGCTGGGCACATGCCCGATTTTGCACCTTAGCTCAAGAAATCGAGCGTAATTACTTTCCGAAATTCGATCTGATCCTCGTTTCGTCCGAGGACGACCAAGAACGAGTCCTGACGCTAGACCGCAACGCGAACTCGGCGGTGGTGCCGAATACGATTCCTTTCATCGAAGATCCAACTAGATTGACAGATGAAGTTGCTCAGCCGGACTCGATTGCGTTCTCCGGAAACCTCGAATACCACCCCAACGTCCAAGCGCTCAACTACTTCCGGAAGGCCATCTGGCCGATTCTTAAGCAGGAGTATCCATCGTTGACTTGGCGCGTTATCGGAAAGAATGCCGACCGTATCCGCGCCTGGGCACGTGACGATCATGACATTCACGTCACCGGGCCAGTGGAAAATGCGGTCGAAGAGTTGGCAAAGTCGAAAATACTGGTGGTGCCGCTATTGGCGGGCAGCGGAACTCGGGTTAAAATTATAGAAGCGTGGGCCGCTTCTTGCGCCGTGGTCTCCACGCCTATAGGGGCCGAAGGTTTACCCGCGCGAGACGGAGAAAACTTGAAGATCGCTGGTAACCCGGCCGGGTGGGTCAAAGCGGTTCTTGAATTGCTTAAGAACCGTGATGCCGCTGTACGCCTTGGCCGCAATGGGCGGGCGACATTTGAGCAGCATTGTTCATGGCCCGCAGCCTGGATGACATTGGACCAACATTTTGCTGAGATATGGCCCGACTTACGACGGCAAGGGGCCCATTGACGATGGCGCTGGAGCCCCTAAGAGTAGCAATTGACGCGCATGCCATTGGCCAGCGCTTAACGGGCAACGAGGTCTACGTTCGCAGCCTGATCCACGAGTACCCGGCCCTAGACCAGTCCGCTGAATTCACGGCTTACATCGCGACGCCTGATGCCGAAGCGTGGCTGCCAGAAGGCTTTGGCCGAAGATACATTTCCCGCAACCCGTTCGTTCGGCTGGGCGCGGATCTCAGTATGGAACTGAGGAAGAATCCGACCGATCTGCTGCACGTGCAATACACAGCGCCGCTGTTTTGCCCAGTACCCGTCGTTGTCACCGTGCACGACGTTAGCTATCTCGAGCACCCTGAGTATTTTTCAAAGTTTCGCGCTAATCAGTTACGGCTTTCCACGCGGCACACGCTGAACGTCGCCAAACAGGTAATCACCGTCAGCGAGTTCTCGCGGCAGCGAATCTCCAAAGTCTACGGCCTCGACCCGGCCGACATCGTGGTTACCCCGAATGGCCCTCAAGAGCAGTTTCGGCCGCTCAAACGAGAGACTTCGATGTTTAAGGTTCACCAGGCGCTGGGCATCGACAAACCGTACATTTTGCATGTCGGCGATCTGCATCCTCGCAAGAATCAAATCAGCCTCATACGCGCGTTTGGGCAACTTGTTCGGAACCATCCCGCTCTGAAGCATCACCTGGTGTTGGCGGGGAAACATACCTGGTTCTCGCCTCAGGTACTGGCCGAGATTCGACGCTCGGGCGTTGAAGACCGGATCGTCGTTACCGAGTTCGTGGAAGAGGATTTGCTGCCGTCGCTTTATAACGCGGCTGACGTTTTCGTATTTCCATCTTGGTACGAGGGTTTTGGGTTGCCGGCGATCGAGGCCATGGCCTGCGGACGCCCGGTAGTTTGCTCCGATGCGACGGCGCTCCCCGAAGTTGTGGATGGCGCGGCCCTACTTTTCCGCCCCGATTCCGTCGAAGATCAGATGCGTGCGATTCGCGATTTGCTCTTAGACGCGGAGCTTTCTGAACGCATGTCGAAGAAAAGTTTGCAGCGAGCAAAACATTTCAATTGGCGGGACACCGCATCAAAGACGCTCGATACGTATTATCAAGTTGCTGAGAAGAAGCAACAGTTCCTGAGGGAGCGCGAGCTGGTCACGCGGTGAATTTTCTACGGTTCTTCGTGGTTTTAGTTACGGCGTTCGCGGCCAACGGCGAAAGCTTGCCATTTCAGAACGGCGAGCGCTTGAGATACGAAGTTTCCTGGCCAAGCGGCCTGGGCCTCGGTGAGGCTGAATTTCTGGCGCAAACCGGTGCCAATGGTTGGGAGTTCGAACTCTCGCTCAGCGCGAGCCTGCCCACGATCGAGATCCGCGATTCCTATCATTCCCTTACCGACCTCGAACTCTGCTCTCAGGAGTTTGAAAAAGATACCCGTCACGGCAAGAAAATAACGAACGAATCGCTCGTTTTCGACCAGGCCGAAAACACGGTGACACGCACGACTATGACGGCGGCCGGGCCCGGAGGCAGTAGCACGACGGAAGTGCCGCCATGCTCCAAGGATGCTCTAGCGTTTTTGTACTTTCTGCGCCAGAGCCTGGCGATGGGCCGCATTCCGCCACCTGACGACCTCTACTTTGGCGCGGGTTATCTCGTAAGCTTGACGTTCGCGGAGACGCTCAAGCTGTCGACGGCCCGCGGCAATCTAGAAGCCGACAAAATATTGGTAGACATCAGCGGACCGAAGTCACAGAATAGTTTTGAGATTTATTTTGCCAAAGATGCGTCGCGCACCCCTCTGCTTGTGCGCGTTCCGTTCGACGTAGGTACTTTCTCGCTAAAGTTGCTTGAGTAGGCAGCTTTTCGCCGGCTCACCCTAGCGAGGCGAGTGGCGACTACACCGTCAATGAAGCTCGCTGTATTTACGCCGGTCAAACCGGCAAGATCAGGGATTGCGGACTATTCGCAGACCTTGCTGCCGCATCTGGCGCGTCACTTGGATGTGACGGTCTTCACCGATGGCAGCTACGAGGCGGAGGGGTTCCCGGAGGCGCCACGGATCTCGATTCGCGACTATGGCGACTACAGGCCGGATGAGTTTGATGAGACGCTGTACCAATTTGGAAACAACCCGCATCACGTGTACGTTTACGATACGGCGCTAAGACATCCGGGCATTAACCTGCTCCACGAATACAATCTGCATCACCTGGTGGCCGCCGCGACGATCACGCGTGGCGACTGGGATGGATACATTCGAGAGGTTGAGTATGATGCCGGCCCCTCGGCGCTGCCCTATGCGGCACGTGCTCGGAGGCTCGAGGTCGGACCTGACTACGAAAACGTCGCCATGAACCGGCGCGTGATCGAATCGGGGAAGGCGACGATCGTCCACAGCGATTTCATGGTGCGACAAGTGCGCCAGACCGGCTGCACTCATCCGCTGAAACGGATTCCTCATGGAGCCTGGATTCCGGAGGTCAACCGCAACCTCTATCGCTCTAAACTCGGCGTGGAACCGGAAACCCCGCTGATCGGAATTTTCGGTTTCCTCAAGCCGTACAAGCGGATTAAGGAATCTCTTCGCGCTATGCAGCGCGTCGTCCGTCTCGATCCGCGGGTTCGTATGATTCTGGTTGGCGAAGAACACGATGAATTTCCGGTCCGAGCGATGATCGACCGGATGGGCCTGACGCAACATGTGCGCGTGCTGGGCTACGTTCCGATCGAGGAGTTCGAGCAGTATATCGGCGCCGTGGATGTTTGTCTGAACCTGCGCTATCCGACGGTTGGCGAAACTTCCGGGACGTTGCTCCGAGCTCTGGGGTTGGGGCGCGCGGTGATCGTTTCCGACGTCGGCGCTTTTGGCGATTTGCCCGAAGGTACTTGCCTCAAGGTGCCTCCCGACGGGGCCGAGGTCGATCTGCTGACCGAGTATCTGAACCTACTTGTGACAAGACCGGACGTAGCACAAGCGCTTGGGGCACACGCGCGCGACTACGTAGCAACCGAATGCAACTGGCCCAAGGTGGCGAAACAGTTTGGCGACTGGATAGCCGACGAAAACCGGTTGGGAGACGAGGAGCCCACAAGAGAAGAAAAGGCTGACGATTTGAGCCCGACGATTGAGCAAGCGCGCGGGTCAAACGATGGGTTATTCGACGGTGGGGGCACTGAGAGCTCATCGAATCTCGAGGCAACACGGGCTCTGCCGCAGGCTGAACCGATACCCCACGTCTCAGTCGCTGCCACCGAGAACGAAGAGCTCGCCGACTACATCCGCTCCTGGTGTTTTAAACGCGATGACGACGCGATCTATGTGGAGAGTCATCTAACTCGGCTGGTACGAACTCTCGAAATCACTCCCCCTGGCTCGCCCGACGACCGCGTTTTGGAAATGGGCGCCTACATGCACGTTACGCCGGCTCTGAAGTCAAAACTGGGCTATGGCGAGGTGCGCGGCAGCTACCTCGGGCAGCTTGGGCGAACGGACACCAGGGAGGTCACCAACGCGTCGGGCGATCGGTTCAGTTGCGAAGTTGACCTGTTCAACGCCGAACGCGACACCTACCCGTACAAAGAGAGCGAGTTCGCGACAGTGCTCTGTTGCGAGCTCATTGAGCATCTATACGACGACCCCATGCACCTTATGTCGGAGGTAAATCGGATCGTCCGGCCCGGCGGCCACTTCGTACTTTCGACACCAAACGTCTGCAGCTATCGCGCGGTCGCCGCGATACTGCTCAACTACCATCCCGGCTTCTTTCATCAATACGTCAAGCCGGACAACGACGGCGTTGTCGACCCGCGCCATGCGCGCGAGTTCGCGCCTCGCGATGTGCAGCATTTGTTTGAATCGGCCGGCTTCGAGCTTGTCCATCTCGAAACCGGGCCCTACCTGGCGCGGCGAACGGCCGAATACGAGTGGGTTAAGCACGTCATGAAGCGCTACGAGCTGCCCGAACAGTGGCGGGAGGATGCAATCTTCGCGGTCGGCCGCAAGTCGGGTCCGGTGCGCGAGCGCTACCCTGCATCGCTGTACGTGGGAGGCGCCGCGTGATCCGGGTTCGCGGATCGATTCCGAACCAAACAGGTGAGGCCTGGACCGCAAGCGCGGGCGACACACTCAGCTTCCAGATCTACGATCCGTCGACTGAATTGCTGATCGCTGAAGGCCCGCGCCTGCGCCTCGCGATGGACATTCCCGCGGGTGGGCAACTTGATGTCGACATAGAAATCGACTTGCCGCCCTTCGAGGGTGCGTATCTCGCTTACGTGTCGCCAATTCGCGAAGGTGCGGGATGGATGTTTGAGCGCGGCAACGCGTTCTTATTGGCCGCGGTCGACGTCACGGACTCGAGTGCAGTTGTCCGCTCGACTCGATTGTCGAGCCTTCGAAAGCTTGCTTGGGTGCGATTGTTTCGAAGCATCGGTCGGGCGTTCGCTTACCCGGGCAGAACAATCATCGAGCACCGCTCGCTGATTCGCTCACTCGTGCGCCGCGACATCGTTGGCCGCTACCGAGGCTCGTACGGCGGACTATTTTGGACCATCATCCATCCGCTATTGATGATGTTGACGTACTGGTTTGTTTTCGGGTTTGTACTGCGGGCGCGGTTCGTCGCGGATGGCCGCCCGAGCAACTTCACGCTGTATTTTCTCGCCGGAATGCTGCCTTGGCTGGCGTTCAGCGAGGCTGTTGGCCGTTCGGCCGGCATCGTACTCGAGCATGCGATGTTCGTCAAGAAGCTCGTGTTTCCGGTCGAGATTTTGCCAGTCAACCTAGTGTTTGCAGGACTGTTTTCGCAGTTCTTCGGAGTTATTATCTTTCTGCTCGGCATGCTGGCGTTCGGCGAATCGCCTCCTCTTACGACGCTATATCTGCCGGTTCTCTTGGCGCCTCAGATCCTGCTGACGATGGGACTTTGCTGGTTCTTTGCCGGACTTGGAGTGATCTTTCGCGACCTGGGTCAGATACTCGGTTTTGTGTTGACCGTTTGGTTCTTCATCACGCCAATTTGCTACGGGGAAGGCTCGCTGCCACCAAATTTGCTTTGGCTGTATCAGCTCAACCCGATCTTCGTGCTTGTGCGCGGCTATCGCGACATCTTGCTCGAGGCATCAGCTCCAGCGTGGCAACCGCTGGGATGGCTGACGCTAGGTAGCGCAATCGTATTCGTCGTCGGATTCGCGTGGTTCTATAAATTGAAGCGATCGTTTCCCGATCTCGTCTGAACCGTTGGCGGGCGCGCGAGCCTTGTAGCGAAGGTCGTCAGGGGCGCGTGCTCTAGCAACCAATTTCGGCTGCATCACGGCGTTTGCACGGTCATTCCGGCGACCGGCAACATGCTAAGATCGTGCCGATGTCTAAGAACTTGCACCGTCGCGATTTGTTCCGCTCCGCAGCCGCATTTACGGCCGCGTCTTACGCCCGCATCTATGGGGCGAACGAGAAAATCAACATGGGCTTGATTGGTTGCGGTGGCCGCGGGCGCTCGGTTTTCCGCAACTTCGTACAAAACGCGAATGTCAATCCGACCGCGCTTTGCGATGTTTTTAGCGCGCGTATCGACGAGGCCGCGGAAATTGCTCCTAACGCCAAGGGCTATAAGTATCACGAGGACCTGCTCGACTCGAAAGACGTCGACGCAGTGTATGTCGCAACTCCAGATCATTGGCACGCCGGTATCGTGATTGACGCAGCCAACGCAGGCAAAGACATCTACTGCGAAAAGCCGTTAACTCTGCGGATTGAAGAAGGTCCTGAAATTGTCAAAGCCGTTCGGCTAAATGATAGGGTCTGCCAGGTTGGCATGCAGCAGCGTTCGGGCAAGCACTACTTAATGGCCAAGGAGCAGTACTTCGACACCGGCGCCATCGGTAAGGTCACTGTTGCACGCACGTGGTGGTATGGCAATGGCGCTCACTTGCGGCCGTTCCCGGAGCAGTACAAGGAACAGCCTTCGAATCTCGATTGGGGACGCTTCCTGGGCCCGGTCAAGTGGCGCGACTACGACCCCAAACAGTATTTCAACTTCCGCGCCTACCTCGAGTATGGAGGCGGACAGATCACTGACTTATTCACGCACTGGATCGACGTTGTGCACATGTTCATGGAGCAAGACAACCCTGTCGCGGCGGTTGCGTCGGGTGGAATCTATCACTACAAGGACGGCCGCACGGCGCCGGACACGATCTACTGCCTGCTTGATTATCCCGACGAGTGGACGGCGACGTTCGAGGCCACTCTAGCGCCGGGACTACGCGGCGCCGGAGTCGAAGTTGTCGGCACCAAGGGCCGCTTGAACATCACACGCCAGCGCTATGAATGGTACACCGAAGATCCGAAGGAGCCGCCCGTCGTGCAGCCTTTCATTGGAAACATGACGCAAGATCATGTCGATAACTTCATCGACTGCGTAAAGAGCCGCAAGAAGCCCAATGGTGATGTCTGGATTGGCCACCGCTCGGCGCAGGCATCTCACTTGGGCAATCTAGCCTACTTGCAGAAGCGCCGGCTCAAGTTCGATCCGCTACGGGAAGAGATTTTGCCGCTGTAACGCAGCCCCGAGCATCCGATTTATCGAATTTTTCCCTCGACGAACGGCACTTCAAATACCTTGTTGTGCTGAATCGGTCCGTGCCCAAAGAACCCGTCTTCGCCGAATAGTTCGCCATGGTCGGCCGTGATCGTTATATAGGTGTTTTCCGGCACTAGGTCGAAGAGCTCTTCGATTACTTGGTCGATGTACTGAATCGCCTTCACTTGCCGGTCATGTAGCATGTCGAGCTTCGATTGGTCGAAGAATGTTTCGGTGCCAGGAATAAGTTTTCCGCCGACAATCTGATCGTCGAGATGCTTGAAGACGCCGTGAACTCCGCTGACGCGCGGCCACTCATCTGGTGGCTCGTTGGGCAACGCGTAGGGGTAGTGCGTTTCGCCTACGTTGAGGATGTAGAACGACGGCTTGTCTTCTGGAAACCGCATTTCCTTCAGCATGGCCCGCATATCGTTGTGGCGCGGCATTAAGCGAAACGTGTCGAAACCAGTGTTGAGGATCGTCTTGGGGTTCAGAACCGGCAAAGAGACCATCGCATGGGTTCGGTACCCGAGTTTCTGCTGCAAGAACGTCGGGAAGTAGAGCTGCGGCACGAGCGACTTAAACTCGATGTTTTCCGCACCCAGACGCTCGTTGAATTGGAAGAAGTCTTTCTTGTAGTATTCCGACGCGTAAACCTGGGGCGGGCTCTGATGCGGTAGCAGCCCCATCAATAAATTGAAATGTGACGGCGCGGTCCAAGACGCGTAGGACCATCGTTGCTCGACCTCACCTAGTCTTCTGATCGTCTTCGGACTCGCCGTGACGAACGAGTCGTAGCGGCAACTGTCAAGAATGACGAGTATGTAGTTGTTGGGGCGGGGCGTGGACATGAGAGTTTCGAACGTCGAGAAACGGCGGAATTGGATCGATGAGGCGCGTTCGACTACAACCCGGCCTTCATGATCGCGAGGCGCAGTTGGTCGATGCCGCGCGTGCCCTTCATGTAGCTCGCGAGCCTGCCTTGTCGGTCGATGACGATGAAGGTTGGGATGGCACTGATGTTGTAGAGACGAGCAACGTCCATCGAGCGGTCGATCAGGGTCGGGAATGTGTAGCCAAACTGGTTGAGATAGCTGACGGCCTTGTTGTTGCCCTCGGCATTCACGCCGAATACCTCCAGCCCTTGCGGTTTCAGCTCCTCGTAAAGTTGCTGCACGAAAGGCATGTCGTAGCGGCAGGGTCCACACCAAGTTGCCCAGAAATCTAGCAGGACAACCTTGCCGCGCAGCGTCGAAAGTTGCACGGAATTGCCATCGAAGTCCGTCAGCGTAAAGTCGGGCGCGGGCTCTGAAGAGCCTCCGCTAAGCTGGTCATTCGATGCGCTGAACGACTCGACCATCCGCGCATCTTTGGGAGGAATAAATTGAAATACTTCTCGTGAAACCGGCTTGCCGGCGTGGGCGATATCGAAGAAAATGTCTTGCGTGACTTCGACGCGTCCGTCGGCGCGCTGCCCCCCCATGCTGGCTACGGAGTGCTCGCGCACGATCAACAGCGACCGGCGGTCAATCCAAAACCGGCGCTTGATCTCTCCGTCGCGAAGCCCCGGAGGAGGACTATATTCGACGTCGACGAGCACGCAATCTACAGTTTCGTCGTTGACGGATTGTGACTCGGTGCCGTTAATATTTGCCTGTATGACCCGCTCGCCGATGATCGCGTAGCGGCCTATGAATCGCTTCGAAATGGCTTCAAAATTGAGACCCGGGACGGCAGGATTTGACTTGCCCGTTGACGGCAGTTTTGCGTACTTCTTCATCGACGGGACGTAGACCCAGCGATTGACGCCGTCGTCGATCGCGGCTCCACCGTTCACTCGATCGTCAAATTCGACGCGCGTGCGGCCCTGGGCGTCGCGTGCCGTCATCGCTACTAGACGCGTCGATTTTTCGGCACCCTCGCCTTTAGTAACGGTCTGCTCGCGAGCCAAAAAATGATAGCTCTTCGCGCCGCCGTAGACTTCACCAACACGTTCGAGAAGATCCTCCGCCGCGCGATCAGCTAGCGCCAGATCGCACAACGATAAGAGCAGTGCCAATGTGATTCCGTATTTCACGCTTCTCTCTATTGTTACTGACCGCCGCTCATGATGCGAGTGGGTTTTCGGACCTTTTGCGTAGCCCGTAATTCTCACCACTTTACGGCGAAATCACGCGATAGGTGCGCCACTACTTCGTTGCGCTCGATCGTCGTGCTCAACGGACTGTCAAGTACGCCTGCGCGCGCCAACCGTCGCCCGCCTCGTAGTGACGCACCTCTCACGCACTTTAGCTCGCCACGTGGTGAGAATTGCGGGCTAGCGTATTGTTTTACCCTGTTGCTCTCGTCAAGCCTCGGTGGAGTCGAGCGTGGCGGCACGAGAGCCGCTTGCGCGAAACTGAAAGTTGCCGTTCGAAGCTAGTCATTTCAACAAGGCGCTCGGGATCAAGATCGTAGAGCTTCACGAGGATGGGGCGACCCTGCGCCTGCCGATTAGGCCTGAACATTCCAATGGCTCCGGCAGGACGCATGGCGGTGTTATCGCGACATTGGCTGACGCGGCGGTCGGCGTCGCAATAACGAAAGTATTGAAGCGGCGCGGGACCACCATCGAACTTAAGATCAATTACTTGATCCCGGCTACGGAGGGAGAGCTGAGCGCCAGGTCGTACGTTCTTCGTGCCGGAAAAAGGACCCTAGTGGCGCGAGTCGAGGTGCATTGCGGCGACACACATATCGCCGAGGCCCTGTTGACCTTCGCCTTATTCGCGGACTGACATCGATTCGGAGTTACACCGATCGAGCTCTACTCAACCGCAATCGTTGGGCCGAAGGGGCTAACGGCGTCTCCTAGCATCAACGTAACGTTTTTGTTTGGGCCTGAGCTAATGGAGGCTGGAAGACGAGCGTTTATCTGCAATACTCCGGCGACTAGGCCTGGCGCCGCCGCGCCGTAGAGAATCTCGCCCAGCTGCCCGTCAATCTCCAATTTGACCGGAAGATTCGGGGCCGGGAACGGTGCGGTCGTCAGCGCTCCGTCGACGCTCGGGGGAGTTGTCGCGCCTCCGCCCGTCGCGAACAGTTGCACGATTGACCCGGCACGGGCTGGGTTGGCTGCGCCGTTCACCGTGAAATCTTCGTTGAGCACCGCGGCTTGGCCTACTCCGGAAGCGGCCAAGGTAAAGATCCCGGGGCGCGCCAGACTAACGAAGTATCGGGTCGGCGGAGATGTCACGCCCTCAAATTCCACTTGAACATCGACAAATCGCTCTGCGCCTAAATCGAACGGCACCATCGCGTTCAGTTGTGTTGCGAATGCGAACAACATCGGCGCGGGGCGGCCATTAACCAGTATTCGAGTGCCGGCGAGTTCAGTCGACACTCGGCCGTCGGCCGTTATGGGCAGGCCGGTGGGCTCGGGTGGGCCGATGGCTTGCCCAAAGATACTGAAAATCTGTCCACGGGCAATCGGTCCGGTTTTTAAAGTCGCCGCGTTGACGAGCCCCGATGATGAGAAGCGCGGCTGCGGCTTGAAATCGAACTTCGCGACATATGCGTCGCCGCCTTCTCTAAAGCTTGCGAGTATTGGTTGGTAGCTGTCGGGTGTAGAGGGGAAGTTTGAAGACGAAGTCGTGCCCGCCATCAGAACTGTGCGTTGGCCGACACCCGTGATTGCGAATCCGCGGTCGCCGGAATTTCCGCCCATGTACGTCGAATACTCGATCTCACTGAAGTCCGCTTTCAGTTGTACGAGTACGGCTTCGTCGAGAAGGTCTAACGTGCTTTGAATTGCGCCCTCGGTGATGGGAAAGTCAGTTGAACCAGAGGTGCCGGCGAGGAAAATGTCGCCGAGTTCGCTGACGAAGATGCCATTTGCTTCGTCCTCGGAGGAGCCGCCGATGTAGGTGGAACGCAGCAGTTCGTCGGCCTGCGCGGAGAACTTTGCGACGAATAGGTCGCCGAAGGCTACTCCTCCTCCGTAGGACGATTGAAAAGCATGCTCTGACGTGGTCAGGTCAGTCGAGCGCGTCTTGCCCGCGATAAAGATCGAGCCCGCGGGACCGATGGTGACTGTTTTTGCCTCGTCGACTTCGTCCCCGCCGAAGTAAGTGGCAAATTCAGTGGCTGAGCCGTCAGCGCTAACCTGGCACAGAAACGCATCGACGACGGCGGAGAGTTCAGGTTGAAACGCGCCCGCGGTGACCGGAAAGTCGGTCGACTCGGTGAGCCCAACGACGAGCGCGTCGGTGCCGTTGAGCGTAAGCGCGAGCGCCTCGTCACGGGCCGCGCCGCCGAGGAACGTCGAGTAGACGAGGCTCGATCCGTCAGGGCTGAGCTTAGCTAAAAATGCGTCTCGGGAATCGCCGGCGATGGTTGGCTGCAGCGACTGCTCTGTCGTTGGAAACGCGACTGAGCCCGTCGCGCCGACGACGTAGGCGTTGCCGTCGGCGTCGACCGCGATGCCCGCCGCATCGTCGAATCTTTCGCCGCCCAGGTACGTTGCCTATTCAAGGGTGCTTCCGTCGGGGCTCAACTTGGCTACGAATGCGTCGCGCGTACCGCCACCAAAATTCGGCTGCACGCTGCCGACAGTGGTCGGAAAGTCTGTCGAGAACGCCCAACCTGTGACGTACGCGGCTCCCGCGTTGTCCACCGCGATCGCGGTGCCTTGCTCGCGTGCCGTGCCGCCGAATAGCGCCAGATAAAGTAGATCGTTACCGTCAGGGTTAAACTTCGCGACGAAAATATCGAAGCTTGGCGGACCGGGCATGCTTACCGATCCCGGCATCGCCGGCAAATCGCGGGTCTGGCCGACGATGTAAACGTTTCCATCGGCGTCGAGAGCAACGCCGTTCGCGACTTCGCCGAACTCGGCTCCAAGAAATGTCGAGAACGTGAGGGTTGGCGCCGCGAGCAACCCGGAAAAAAAGAACGGCAGCGAAAAGCGCAGGGAACAACTTCAAGAATCTACTGTCGCATAGGCCGGGTGCGGGCTAGCTACGCGTACGTACTCGAAAAAACTCTAGATCAACCGACAGCGGCCGATAAGCACCGTTGACATCGAAAGGGCTCGGGTCTAACAGGGCCCCGGCTGGCCAGGAATGGACTCCGGCAGATGATCATTCGACCAAGGAAGGAACGTTTATGTCTACATTTTCAATCGTTACTAACGTCTCGTCGTTGATTGCCCAGGAGAATTTGCAGAAGACAAATGCTCTGCAGGCGACAACGATTACGCGGTTGACCTCGGGTCTCCGCATTAACTCATCCGCGGATGACGCCGCCGGCTTGGCGATCGCCAACCGCTTCCGGTCCGATATTTCGGTCCTGCGTCAGGGTATTCGGAACGGCGCCGACGGCCTGTCAACCCTACAAACCATCGATGGCGGCTTGAACAACGTCGCGCTACTGCTTGACCGTGCACGGACGCTGGCCACGCAGTCGGCTTCGGGAACCTTCATCGGCGATCGCAATACGCTCAACCTCGAGTTTCAATCGACCATCGCCGAAATCGACCGTCAGACGCAGGCCATCGGCCTTGACCCGGGCGGCGCGTTTAACCACTTGCTCAACGTGTTCATTGGCGGCGGCCGTACCAACGGATCGATTGCCGAGTTTGCAAACGGTTCGGTGGACATCGATCTATCCAACTCCGCCGTCAACTCCAACACGCTCGGACTTAAGGGCGTACAGGCTAGCGGCGTTGCCGGAACGAACATCGGCGCATCATCGGCAACGAGTGTGCAAGCGATTGTCGAAGACGCCACGAACTTGAACTCGCTAGCGAACGCTGGATTCACCGAGTTCCATTTCCGCAGCCCCGGATTTTCGGATGACGGCACAGCGGTACTCAGCGTCAACTTGGCCGGCGTTGTCGACACCAGCACTTTGAGAACGGCGATCAATGCTGCGATTGAAGGTTTTGACTCATCAAGCGCTGAGGCCCAAGCCTTCAAGAATGCAGGCATTACGGCGCTTGTCAATACCGATTCAGACGGCAATCAGCAGCTAGCGTTCTCGTCATCCGACACGGCCTTCCAGGTCTCCGCCGGCGACCAGCTAGCGAATGCGCTGTTGGGGAACGTGACCACGAGCAGTAATCCCACCGGGTTGTCTCTAGGCAAGACTGTGACGGGTGGCGCGCAGGCCGATGTCACTTTGGCGGCCGTCCAGACCACTAAGGTCGTCATTCGTGGCGGTGGCCTCACGAGCGACGTTGAACTGAGCATCAGTTCCGCGATTGCTGATACGGAAGACATCATCTTCCAAGATCTGCAGGACGCGCTCATTGCAAACACAACGCTCAGCTCACTGGGCTTCTCGGTCGCTCAGAACGGTGGTGCGGTTGAGTTTACGAATGATCAGGGAGAAAACTTCCAAGTCAAAGTGACCGGCGACAACACCGACGCGTTGGGCTTCGGCTCGGCCGCGCTTGGCGGAGGAGTCTTCGGTGTGGGGACTGATTCGACCTACAACACAATCAGTGGTTCCGCGGCAGTCTCGGCGAACTTAGCCGGGACGGCAACGCTCTCGATCCTGGTGGACGGCGAGGCGACCGCGCAACAGATTGTTTTGACCGCGACAGCAACCACCACCGCTGCCGAATTGATCAATCAATTCAACGACGCAATCAATGCCCACTCGGTGCTGAGTCAGACCGGGCTGCAAGCGAGCATCGGCGGGTCGAGTGAGTTAGTACTTGAAACCACAACCAGTGGGGACAACACAAACTTCACGATATCCGTCGACGACGATGCTACGAACAACCTGCTAAGCCTCAACGATACGGCCTTCGGAATTTCCACGGGCACGGTCGCCGAGGGTAGCACGGCTGAGCACACCTTCCTCTCCGAAGGCGCTCAGGTGACCTCAGGGTTGACGAGCGCCGACCCAATCGCGTTCACCGGCATCACATTCGGCGGCGATGAGCAATCATTGAACCTCACGGCCAAAGATGACAACGATGCCGTGCACAGTTTGAGCATTAGCCTGACCAATGCGAATGCCCAGACGATCGACGAAGCGGTGAACGCCATCAATACGCAGATCCAGGCGTCGAAAGACTCGACATTGTCACAAGTTGTCGCGGTGAAAGAGCGCGACGGCGCCGGCACCGAGGGCATCCGTTTCATCAGTACTCTGACGGCCGGCTTCGAAGTCGGCATCGGCGATATCTCGAGTGACAAGGGCTTGGCAAACGCAACGGCGGACTCCAAGTTGCTGAAGTCAGCGCAGTTGGGTAGCGCGTCGATTGCGTATATCGCTAGTGAAGAAAATGCGTCGAAAGCGGTTCAACTGCTCGAGACCGCGGTCGCAAGACTCGGTATCACTCAAGCAACCGTTGGTCGTGGTCAGAACCAATTGCAGTTCGGCATTTCTCTGGCAACCACACAAATTACCAACCTATCCGCCGCTGAGAGCCGCATTCGAGATGCCGACTTGGCGCTCGAGGCTGCGAATCTCACGCGAGCAGGAATTGCACAGCAGGCCGGTGTCGCGGCATTGGCGCAAGCCAACTCCGCGCCGCAAGCTGTTCTAGCGCTGCTCCGAGGTTAAACTCGGCAGCGTTTACTAAACACTTACTCCCAACCCTCTGCAGGCCCGGGTCGCTTCTTCGAAGTGGCCCGGGCTTTTTTCTTTGGCGCGGCTTGCGGTCAATGAGATAGAATTTGGCCCCATTTTGCCAAATTTGTCGCATTAAAGGGTACAGGAGGTCATCTAGCGATGATTTACAAGAGAATCTTTCTGACAGCCGGTCTTTTGCTACTAGTTAGCGCCTCAACCCTTGCGCAAGATCCGCCGGCGCCGACCGTAGCAGCGCTAGAACCCGGTGCGACAACCATACAAGTGACACTTGCCGAGCCTCCTGGCGACAAGCCGGCGAAAGTCGAAACTCAGAAAAACGAAGAGAAACTGGAACTGGGAGAAAGCCTCGACGGCGCCAATCTCAATCGTGAGACTGGGGTGTTCACAGCGACTCTCACCGCGGCATTGGCGGCGGGAGATAGTGTTCGTGCGCGAGTAGAAATCGATGGGAGCGCCAGCGAGTTCTCCGATGCGGTAATCGTCGCGGCTCCCCCAGAAGACGACACAGAAGAATCGGAACTTATCATAACGTCGATCGTTGCGACGGCGGGGTCAAAAACCGTCACCGTTCACTTCAACCCGCTACCTGAAGACACAGAAACCGCAAAACTGCTGGTGCAGGCATCCGGCCAGATCAAGACCATGGAACTGGGTGATGAGATTCGCACGTCAGGCGCTGCGGAAATTGAGATGGACTATGCCTTTGCGCCGTCGGGAAACGCCGAATCTCCGGGCCCCCGAACAATGCCTGTCCGATTATCGGCCTTGAAGACGACGACATCGTGCAGGTTAAGCTGACGGCTGAAAGCGAGACAGTGACGTTCGCTCCTAGCGGTGGAGTATGCAGTTCCTCCCGAATTCACGTGCCAAAACTGTCTCTAGTGCCTCAATCAATTCGTGAGGGAGAAAGCCACGTAAACGTTGACGGTGCAACGCAAGGGACTATCAGAGTTTTGGTCTATCGCGGCGTCTTGGAGAATTCCGGACAGTCGCCGTCAACTCCCAACACACTCAGCGGCATTCAGAACGAGTACAAGATGTTGCTAGCTCTTGCCCAACAAAGCGAGACCGCTGTTGGAAATGACGCTCAGCAGCCCGTCAGTCGAGAGACAATCGAGCGGAGGATTGGCCGAGTGACCCGACTTCGCCTCGAGTCCCTAAACCTTCGTCAAAGTGTCGACAAGCCCGCGGGCGCGACGAGGGATGACTTGAAACTCGACGACAACTTAAACGCGGGGGATTGGGTGATGGCTTGCTTGGTGGTCGATACAGGCCGCGGACAAGTCCTCGTTGGAGGTTCGTGTTCGACTCCAAAGCAGGCCGCATCTGTGCTGCTTGATTGGGGCAGAGTTCGCGGCGTCTTTTCGTTCGGCACTTCAATTGATCCAGACGGCGAGCAGAGCGCCTATCTTGACTTTGTGCTCAACAACAGGGCTTTCGGTAAGCTCCTCGATAAGAACTACTTTTGCCCACCGGCTCCCTTGACCGATAACCAAAAGAGTAGGCAAGCAAACAACAAGATGGTAACGCCCGCCCGAAAAGACTGCGAGTGGTTGACGCCCGTATCGCCTGGAATCGTACTCAGCAACAGCAGAAAAGAACTCTATACGTTTTTCAATGCTCGCGTAACGAACTTTGATGTCACATCGAACGGTAGCGCAAACGGAACCGATAGCGGTTCAGACCCGCAGGCCGTATTGTCACGTGAGTTTTCAACGACTCCGGTCAATTCGGCACTGGTTCAGTTCGGCGGGTACTGGGCTATTGGCACAAAAGGGATGGACTGGATTCATCAAGGGAACCAGTATTCGTTCTTTTTTGGTCCGATGGTGAAATCCGGGATTCAGACCGTCAGTGATGGCGCACTCATTCAACGCGAAATAGTATCCACATCAACTCTTACTCGGATACTTCCTAGCGGTGTTACGGGCGAAATGTGCACCATAGACCCGACTAAGTGCTCCATGACGACGGCCCTTACGACAACAACCAACGACACCGTCAGGAAAGGAGTACAGCCGTTCTGGGCTGCCGGCACTCGGCTCGGATTCTTTAAGTACGATCTGATGGGTCGGGGTCTCCGAAATAGGCAAGTTTCCAGCGATCTGGTTAGCTATCTCGACATTGCCGTGGGGAAGTTCAACGCGTTTAGGACGTACGACTCGCCAGTTCTGATCTCTGAAGCCCAAAAGGGAACGACCACGACGATGCTTGAGGCCTCGACAGGTGTTAGTACTGAGACGACGCCAACCTCCTCAACCTCTCGAATCAGCAGTCAAATGAACTGGCGCATGAATATCGAGGGACGTGTAAAAGTTCCGTACGTCCCTGCATTTGTGGGATTCGACGCCAACTTTCGCGTAGGAGACGGGGATCAGGTACCAAACGATCTCCGATTTCTCGTCGGTTTTCGCGTAGACGCAAACAAAGTACTCGGCGTCTTCAATCGGGAGGCAAGAAACTAACGGCCGTCGTTCGCCTGGCTAGTGAAAAAATATGTAAAGCACGGAGATCGTCACGAAGAGGACAGCCGCTAGGTGCCTCGGGTCGATCCCGTCGCCCTCCCAGCGCGTAGTCAAAGCGCTCAATGGACTCTCCCACGTCAGACCGTCGATTTTTTCCGGCGGCGGTGGGGGAGTCATTTTGCTCACGACGTAAAACACCACGCTGCAGATCACCGTCATGTAGAACGCTTGCAGCATGAACGGGATCCCCCAACCCTGGGTGATCGTCTTGAATCCCTCGGCGTCTTTGAAATCGAGGATGAACGCCGTGGCGCCCATCGCGAATCCGAAGACAAGCGTCGATACGGCCGCTTGCTCCGTGCCACGGCGCCAGAAGACGCCCCAAACAAACACAGTTGTAATGGCGGGAGCCAACGCGGCCCCGATTTCTTGAACCGCCTCGAATATGCTGCCGAACTTGTCACCTTGCGTCGACCACAGCATCGCCAGCCCCATCACGACGACAGCGCTCCAACGGCCGATGCGTACCTGCGTCTCGTCGGCCATATTCGGACGGATACGGCCTACGATGTCCACGGCGAAAAGCGTTCCACAACTATTGAGGGCGGCGGCGATCGTGCTCATCAGAGCTGCCAGCAGTCCTGCCGAGATCAAGCCCTTCAGGCCTGTCGGTACCAGTCGTTGGATCAGGATAGGTAGGACCTGGTTGGCTTCGGTTCCGATCTCGTCGTGATACAGTGCGTAGCCAATCACACCCGGGAGCACGAGGATGAAGATTGGCAGAATCTTGATGAAACCAGCGAAAAGCGGTCCGATCTGCGCATCGTGCTCGGACTTCGCGGCCAGCACACGTTGCACGATTGTCTGATCGGTGCACCAGTACCAGATGCCGAGCACGGGGTAACCGAGCAGTACTGAGTACCACGCTAGGCCGGCGGAGTTGTCGGTCCAAACCATGCTCAATTGCCGCGGTCTCAACTCAGCCTTGAACTCGGCCATGGTCGTGATACCGTGCTCTGGAAGCGCCATGATCGCGAGCACGGTCACAGTAATCGACCCGCCTATCACAATTACGGTCTGAATGGTCTCGGTGACCACGACGGCCTTCAAGCCGCCGAGCACCGTATAGATTCCCGTGATTATCGAAATGATAAAGATGGATAAGATTACATTGAGGCCAAAGAATTGCTCGAAGACCTTCGCTCCGGCGTACAGGCTCATTCCGATGTGAATGAACACCGCGCCCAAAATTGCCATAAACGCGAGGAACGAGCGAGCGGCGGGGTTGAAGCGGCGCTCAAGATACTCGGGGAGCGTTTCGATTTTGTTGCGGAAGTAAAACGGTGCGAAGAAAAGTGACAGCACGATCAACGTGAACGCCGCCGCCCATTCAAAATTACCCCACACCAGCCCCTCGTTGTACCCGGAGGCCGCCAATCCAACTAGGTGGATCGTCGAGATGTTTGATGCAAACAGGGCGGCGCCGATAACGACCCAGCCGAGCGAGCGACCGGCGAGGAAGTACACCTCACCAGTCATCTTCTGGCGTCTGGTTGACAGTACGCCGACCGCCAAGATGCCCAGCATGTAGGCAATGATGATGACCAGGTCGAGAACGGGAATCCGAAGTGCCGAGCCGAACATAAGGTCCGACCAGTGTACCGGATCAGAGTTTTCTAAGAATGTTCGACGACTACGCGCGGGGCCGCCGCGGGTTCGCCCAATGTCCGTCCCGATCGATTCCGCGGACGACAACTCCCTTGAGATTCCAGTCGAGGTGGGCGCGGACTTCGGCGGCGCAATAGCGCAGCGTCAGACCGCAGCGAGGCCGGCTTGAATTATTGGCTTCCGAGCCGTGCAGCAGAAGGTCGGAATGCAGCGAGATTTCGCCCGCTCGAAGTATGTCGTCAACGGCCTCGCCAAATCGGCCGGCATCGCTAACAGACTGATTGAGCACTGCACTATCATCGTTGTTGTTCGTCTCGAACGCGATTTGTCCGCGCAGGTGCGATCCGCGAATAAAACGCATGCATGCATTTTCGGTATCGGCGTCATCGATTGCCAGCCAAACCGTGACCGTTTTCGCCGGCGATAACGGCCAGTAGCTCGCGTCCTGGTGCCAGGCGACGCTTTTGCCGTCATGAGGCATTTTGCAGAAGTAGTGCGAACCCCAACCGACCACGTTTTCGCCGAGCAAGTCGCTGACGTACGAGACGATGCGATCGTCAGTCAACAAGTCGTAGGCGTCGGCGTACTTGAGGTGCGCCGAGCTGATGGAATAGCTGTCGCCGCCCGCCCTGACGACCTCGTTGAGCAGCACATCGAAACGCGATCGGATGTCTTCGATTTCTGATTCCGAGAAAATTTGAAATCCACGCAAGAAGCCGTTGGTGTTGTACTCGGCGACCTGATTTTTGGAGAGCATCTTTGTTGCGCCGATCCGAGTGGGATGGAATGCGATCAACCGGTCGATCCTCTGGATTTCGTCCAATTCCGGTGTGATGGCGAATTTCTTGGGAGATTCCATTTGCGCTACGCGTTCATTTTATCGTGGGCCGTCTGAATCATCGTCGAATCGCCCCATTTTTGCCTAGGCAACTAAGGTCTCCCCTCTATTTCCGGTCGCCGGGGCAGGCCTCGGTCACTTAAAGTTTGGGCGGATAGTTGCCGAATCTAGTTTGTTCGCTGTACGGATAATGGTCGCGCATGGGCATAGAGTAAGTCTCGTGAGCTACCGCTCGAATTGGGGTGGAGGTCTATCTTGAGTAAGCAAGCTGCAGAGCAATCTCGTGAATCGCCGGCATCGAAAGACGACGGCGACTGGAGCCAGCGAGAAGTGGATGCCGCGATGACCGGCACGCCGGATCTCGATGCGGCCGTCACCGAACGGCCGGCCTCCGATGAGCTTTCTTCCAACGAGGTTCTGCAATCGCTGAACTTCGCGGCGGCGGGTAGCGCGGAGAAGACCGCCGCTGAGGTAGCCGGCGAAGGTCCCGACGCTCAACCAGTTGAACAGGCTTCCGAGGCAGGCGAAATAGCGCCGCACGTGAAGATGCTGGCCGAGCGGTTGGCGCAGGCAATCGCGACTACTCTATCGGAGTTCGAAGAGCATCGAGCTGACGAGATCGAGCAGTCGCGACAGATGGTCGATCGACTGGGCGAACGCCTGACCCAAGCGAGCTTTCGATTCGCAAATATCGAGCGAGAGCTGAAGGTGTTATCAGACGAGATTCAGGTCACGCGCAGCGATGTCGAAAGCCTACGATTGGAATTCGACGCTGCTGATGTAGACGAGGGCACAACGTATGTGGGCTCGGAATCGGTCAGCGAGCTGCGAACGCAAGTAGGCACTCTGGCCGAAAGCGTTCGGGCTACGTTTCAGCGGCTCGACGAACATGCGGAGGTGCTTCACACGATCCGGAAGGGCCCGCAGCGCTCACACACAGGCCAATTCCCAATCAGCGGTAGTGACGCTGATGTGTCCGAACACTCGTTGTAGGCGCAAACTGGCCACGCAGTTTTGTGCTAATCCGACGGTTGCGCGGCGGCTTGTTCGGGAGCCTCGAACTCCATTTCGATGCCGCCAAACGTGCCGGCCGCTAGATTGTAGAGCCAACCAATCAAGGCTCCGATCAGGAATCCCATAACTCCGTACATCACTGGAAAGAGAATGATGGCGCCAATGCCGAATAACACCCCGATAAACGCACCCGCACCCTGTTCAGCGGCGGCCCCGAGCGCCGCGCCAAAAAGCGCTGCGACGGACATGATGGCGCCCACGATCAGTCCTATGCCCCCGTACAGCACGCCAAATAGTTTCGCGACAGACGCGACGCCAACTCTCCGTAGTCTCAAGCACTCTCCTCCTGAGAACCTACTTTAGCTGCTTCCTTCTGAGAATACGGGCGAATGCTCACTAACCGTCCCCCCAACAACCACATCAAATTCGTAAGGCCTTTCCCTAACCGCAAATTTTTGCTATTCCCGATACGCTTACGGCAGGTCTGTCCGAACGCAGAGGTATGCGCATATGGTCGTTGTGGTTCGTCGTCATTCTTGCGGTGACGTCCATTGTCGTGTCGAATGTCGTCGAAACGGACGACCGCGGCCCCGACACGCGCCTGCGGGCGTATCTCGAAGTCTGGGTCGATAACCACGCTGAGACTTCCGCGTCAGTCTATCTGAACTTCGCGCCGGCGTCAGGCGATGCATCGGAGTTAGGCGCGCTGCTGACTCCACTTAGCGAGTCGTTTGGCTGTGCTTTTGATCCACAGAGTCTCGACAGCGGCACGTGGACGGATCCGGTTGACGGCACTGACGGATATTATTTCCATGCGCGCTGCCATGATTCATTCCGGCGCGATGGTCTGACGTTCGCCGGTGCGATCAATCTCATTCCTTTCAAGCAGGCGGCGGTGGAGTTAGGCGCTGAGGCCGTCGAAATCAGTCTCGGCCACGTTGAGACTCCCTACACCGAGGCGGATGCCGTGTTGGGCGAATTCGACGCCGGTTGGGGATACGGACACTATCGCTATCTCGGCGAAATAAGCGAGGCACCGGACGAAGTGTCGATGAGCTTCGGTTTTCCCATGCGCGAGATCTTCGAGGCAGCGCTTGCAACGGTGGCACTCATTCTGTTGCCCGTGGTGGCGCTACTCGGACGAGCTCGTCGCGCAATCGAGCGTTTCGAGGCCGGCGGCAAAGACCAGTGGTTTCAGCTGCACATGACAAAGGTCTACGTTTCGATTACAACCGTCGCGTTGTGGGCGGGGGTCGTGTGGTACTACCAGTTGGGAATGGCCCTGATTTTCGCGATCGGCGGAGAGCCTTTCGGCCACGTTTGGTATGACCTCTTGCGCAATAGCGTCTGGGGCGTCGTCCCGGTGATCACAGTCTTGCTTTCGAGCGCCATTGTTCATCCGGCGGCAACCCGCATTCGAGGTCAACACCTGACGCTGGTTGAGTCGCTGACGCGAACAGCCGGCTCGCTTGGAATGGTGGTATTGCCGGGCTGTCTCTTGTTCACGGCGTTGAACGCCGTGTTTTCCGAAAATTGGCGGGCATTCGTTCTGCTGTCCGCCGCCGCGTGCAGCATCTTTTTTGTGATCGCCAAGTGGCTTCGTGATCTGCAGGGCGGTACGCCCCAGCCACTCACGCACGGCGAACTGCGCGACCGAGTGTTCCAGCTCGCGAGGCAGGCCGGCGTCGACCTCAGGCAGCTCTTCATCATGACCACCGGCAAAGACCGCATGGCGAATGCCTTTTCCGTCGGGAAACAAGACGTGATGATCACCGACTACCTGATCGAGAAGCTCAGCAAGCGCGAGGTTGACGCCATTATCGGTCACGAACTTTCCCATCTCAAGGGTGGCCACGATGTCGGGATTTTCACGATCGTTCCCGTGATCGTGGGGACGATCGGCGTCGTCGTACTCAACTTTATCGAGGGCGTACCCGGCTGGGCGTTTGGCGCGCTGATGGTTGTTGCGACGATGGTGACGCTGGGCGTGGTGTCGAGGCGATTTGAGCGTGCCGCTGACGCGGGGGCGGTGTCGCTGACGTCTGACGCCGAGGCATTCATCACTGGCCAGATCAAAGTCGCCGCGATGAACCACCTACCGCTTGAATGGAATGGGGCGGTGCAGGCAGTGATCACCCACCCGTCAACACTGAAGCGCATTGAAGCCGCGGCTAAGCACGCCGGACTGACATCCGCTCAGGTTCAAGAGATCATCCGAAAAATGGATGTTGACTCGACCGATCGTTACTCGCTGCCCGCGGACGCCGACTCTCCAGTGAACGTATGGACCGCGGACGTGCTGAGCTCGATCGTAATTCGCAAGTCCGCGCTGATGCTCGCGGTGGCCTCGGTGATTGTGGTGACGTTTGCTTGGGCCGCGCAGCAAACTGCTGATCGCGAGTGGATCCCCGAGTTGCTTGAAATTTCGGGGGTGGTGCTTGCCTGGGGTCTTCTGGCTTTGCTCGACAAGTGGAGCCCTCTGACCGGCGTTCGAAGGATTCTCGAACGGTTGCGACTGAAGATCGAGCATGAGGGCTACCCCGTATCGCAGTGGCCGGCGGTTTCGGTCGGGTTTGCACCCGGTTCGGGCCTACGCTTGTTTCACGGCAGCAGCTACTGGGATATCGGCTACGTCGTTCCGAGCGAAGACCGCTTGAGCTTCGTCGGCGAGTCGGTGGCGTTTTCTCTCAAGCGCGATCAGATTGTCGGAATCGATTTCGTATCGCACGTTCCGCCGGTCTGGCCCGACAAGGTGACTCTTATTCGCTGGAAGGACGACCGGCTTGGACGCAGTGGCGCTTTCCAAGTTGGCTATCTTTCGCAGCGCGCGTTGTTCGAGCTCTTTAGGCCCACCGACCCGCTGCGCCAGGCGCTGAACGATTGGGAGCAGCGGGTGGCTGTCAGTGCGACTCCCGCGGCGCTCGAATCGTTGACGTCGCCGGCCCTGCCCGACGTCACGTCAGAACCGGTTTCAAAGATGGCTTCATCGCAGACGATTCTTGGCGCCGTGATGCTTGGAGGCGTCGCTGCGCTGGTGCTCGGTCTATTGGCGGGGTTGCCGTTTGATCCCTTCGCCGAGGATCGCAGCGGCCTGGCCGTGATGATGATGGGAATGGCCTCGTACGCCCTACTGGTTTGGCCCTACTATCGCCGTTACCGCGCCGATGACAGCAAGCAGCGGTAAGGCGCCTATCCCGAACTTCTCACCACATGGCGAGCAAGAGTGCGTGAAAGGTGCGACCTGTCGCACGCTAAAAGGGGTCGGGTGGAGTTTTCACACATACTCTGACGCGCGCGAGTGGAGTTCCATACATCAAAAAAATCTGGGGCCGCCGCTTGGCAACCCCGGAAAGTTATCGGTTTTTATGTCAGCAATTAGAAGTCGTGGTCGCCGCCACCGCCCGCGCGGGCTTCGTTCTTCTCATCGACCTCATGAACCGACGCCTCGGTCGTGAGCATCAAGCCGGCGATTGAAGCTGCATTCTGCAACGCCGTGCGCGTGACCTTCGCGGGGTCAATGACGCCCGCCTCGATCAGGTCGCAGTACTCGTCG
The DNA here is from genome assembly GCA_965205595.1 of Bryobacterales bacterium. Classification (GTDB taxonomy): domain Bacteria; phylum Acidobacteriota; class Terriglobia; order Bryobacterales; family UBA6623; genus CATQHP01. The sequence goes on from CBDBHI010000018.1 coordinate 66,065, forward strand.
CTCTGCGCGTTGTAGCCGTGCGAGCCCTCGCTTTCGCGGACTCGTTCGCACACGATGGCACCCTCTTGGCCCGCGTTCTGGGCGATCCAACGTAGCGGCGACTCGAGCGCCGTCTTGACGATGTTGACGCCGGTTTGCTCGTCTTCATCATCAAGCTTGAGGTCGGCGAGTGTCGCGGCAGCGCGCACTAGTGTAACGCCGCCGCCGGGAACAATGCCTTCCTCAACGGCCGCGCGAGTGGCGTGCATGGCGTCCTCAACACGAGCCTTCTTTTCTTTCATTTCGGTCTCGGTTGCGGCGCCGACTCTTATGACGGCTACGCCACCGACGAGCTTGGCGAGACGCTCTTGGAGCTTCTCGCGATCGTAGTCGGACGTGGTTTCTTCGACCTGTGCGCGAAGCTGTTTGACGCGGCCCTCGATGGCCTCTTTTCCGCCCGCCCCTTCGACGATTGTGGTGTTGTCTTTATCGATCACGATACGGGCAGCACTGCCGAGGTCTTCCATCTGGACGCCGTCGAGCTTAATACCCGTCTCTTCGAAAATTGCTTGTCCACCAGTAAGAATCGCGACGTCCTCGAGCATCGCCTTGCGACGGTCGCCAAACCCCGGCGCCTTCACGGCGGCGACGTTCAAGGTTCCGCGAAGCTTGTTGACGACCAGCGTTGCCAGGGCTTCGCCCTCAACATCTTCGGCAATGATCAGCAGCGGCTGTCCGGAGCGCGAGGTTGCCTCGAGCAGCGGCAGCATGTCTTTCATGTTGCTGAGCTTCTTCTCGTGGATCAGGATCACGGCGTTCTCGAGAACGCACTCCATCGAATCCTGGTCGGTCACGAAATAGGGTGATAAGTAACCGCGGTCGAATTGCATGCCTTCGACGACATCGAGTTCGGTCGCCATCGACTTGCCTTCTTCAACGGTAATGACGCCGTCTTTGCCGACCTTCTCCATGGCCTCGGCTATAATGTCGCCGATCGCCTGGTCGCTGTTAGCCGAGATGGAAGCGACTTGCGAAACAGCTTGGCCCTCAACCGGGCGTGCAAGTTCGCTGATGGCCTCGGCCACCTTTGCGGTTGCCGCGTCGATGCCGCGTTTGATCGACATCGGGTTCGCTCCGGCGGCAACGCTCTTTACGCCGCCTCCGAAAATGGCTTGTGCGAGTATGGTTGCGGTGGTGGTGCCGTCGCCGGCGTCGTCGGACGTCTTTGATGCGACTTCACGCACCATTTGCGCGCCCATGTTTTCGATCTTATCTTCGAGTTCGACTTCTTTCGCGACAGTGACGCCGTCTTTCGTGACGGTCGGCCCACCGAATTTTTTCTCGAGGACAACGTTGCGGCCCTTGGGGCCAAGTGTAACTTTTACAGTGTTGGCGAGCTTGTTGACGCCGGCCAAGATGCCTTGGCGCGAGTCTTCGCCGAATACGATTGTTTTACCTGCCATGATTTCTTGCCTCCTCGGCTAACATTCGACGACACCGAGGATCTCGTCCTCGGTCATGATGACGTAGTCGTTTCCGTCGACCGTTACGTCGTTACCGGAGTACTTTCCGACGAGGATGGTGTCGCCGACCTTGACGTCGAGTGGGACAACATCACCATCATCATTCTTGGTGCCAGGGCCGACGGCGATGATCTTCGCCGACTGGCCTTTTTCTTTCGCGGAATCGGGAATGATGATACCCCCCGATGCTTGCTCTCCTTCTTCAACTCGCTCAACAACAACCCGATTACCTAGGGGTCGAAGCGCCATGGTGTTTTTCTCCTTCTGTTTGGGATCGCCTTTGCGAACGAACGGCGAACCGCTCGCTCGTCGCGGGCCTTCAATAAAACTCGTGTGTATACCCCCCGGAGAGAGGCGGCAGATTTAGAGACACTTACGCCTGCCGCGATTCGGTCTTGGGGTTGGCTGCGGGCCGGAGCCCGAACTTTCTATTATGACTGAGGCGCGGCCCGCACTCAAGGATGTTTTTGGGGGATCAGCGCACCGTACCCAAAGGATCTGATTCTGTCACTACTCCGCTGTAAGCCGTGACACAATCTCCGCCACGGCATCATCGGCCCGCTGCTGAATCTCTTCCGGCGTTTGATCTTGAATCGGGTGGGGAACATACACTGCATCGAAGTCAGCCCTACCGAGCCCAGCCGCCTGCGCCCGAGCCGCTGTCCGAAACGTATGTGTTGCAACTGGAACGGCTGGAATCCCCATCGCCTCAAGCGCCGTCGAATCGTGCAAACTGCACGTGGTGCACGAGCCTCAATCGGCAAGCGCCTCGATCGCCGCGTGGACTTGCGCGTCGCGTATCTTCGCTAGAACATCGTCCGGCGCCGGCTTTGCGAATGTCGGTTTCGCAATACGCAGAATGTTCGCGACGCCGTAGCGATCCGTCAGCAGCGTTTCGAGCCGGTCGAAAAAAACCGAGCCCCCGGGCTTGCTAATGTCGAGCAGAGCCAGGCTCTTGCCTTCTAGCGTGTCGAGACGCGGAGCCGGGGTTGCGTTCTCGTGAACGCGCTCATCGAGGGGATTCACAAGCACTGTGGACATCGCGTTTGCTCCTTTTTTATTCGCTGTTGATCGGATAGCAGACCATCTGGCTGCCGCGTTTGCCTGGTTGCCACGAGCCGAGAACGGCGGAAAACTTTCCCGCCGGCCCCCCGGCGACGACCACGCGAATCGACTCCGGATTCCTGAACTTGCGATAGCACCGCACTCCACGAACGAGGCACTCCTCATAGTGGTCCGTTAGCTGCGTGCCTTCGCCGTCGTCATCGTACTCAGAAAGTGGAATAGCGGTGTTCTCGAAGAGGTACTCAATAACATCCTGCTTTGAAAAACCGTTGTGCCGTAGGGTCGCCACGTGCTCCGGGCCGACGACTACCAACGCTTCATGCTTGCGGCACGTCCGATGACTCCAAAGATTTGCGAGCACCGGACAGAACGCTCGCAAAAGCACCTCTGCGCCGCGGGCTTTGTGCTCACTGACGCCGCGCGGAGGCTCGCAACAGTAGAGCGTCAGGGCGCTACGACTGCTGTCGACACCAAAGTTTTCGCACAACGGTTCCCACGGACTAACTTCTTCGTTTTCCGCAATGACGAAGCTGAACTTGCCTGCGTTGCCCAGCGTCGACATGTCAATCTCGCCTGGGTTGGCGCCGCCAAGGTTTCTCAATATAAGTTGCAGTGCGCGCCCAAGCGTCGAATTCGCTCGCGCGACGTTCGAGAAAACATTACTCCCTGACGCGAAGCCGAGTTGCCGGCGGACCGGGCCGTTGACGATGACCAACGGCGCGGCGAAGTGAGTCGTCCCCTGCACGCCGTGGATGTCGAGGCGCTCATCGCAAACTGCGCGGACTAACGGAATTAGCACGCGCATCATTTCGGGCTTGCAGCCGGCCATCACAGCGTTGGCCGCAATTTTCTCAACCGTCGCCGCGCCGAAGCTCGGCGGCACATGTGCGATGATTTCCTCCGGCTCAAGGTCAGTTGCCGCGAGCATTCGCTCGACTCGCTGCACCGTTGGCGGTACGACGGGCAAAGGGTCGCCAAAGCCGTGCTCATAGCAGTATTCGTAGGGATCGTCGGAATCAGAAAGTTCGACGCGGCCGGCGCGCGCTCCGCGCTTCACGTAAACGTTTACTGTCGCGGTGCCAGCGTCGGCGGAATCGGGCTCGAGGTGGCGCGACGTGCAGCCGGGCTTCGATTCCGGGTTGCCGTCATGCGGACCTGCCGGTTCGACAACCTCCGTGCCCGTAAACTCGCAAAGCTGGCGCGCGATTCGGTTTAGCTCGGCCTTGTCGAAGGCGGTCGACGTGGCGACGATGCGGCTGCCGCTGTCGACCAAGAAAAGCGTTGGAACAGCAAGCGGATCGTAGGCGCGGCTGGCGACTAGTCCACGATCCATATGGATCGGTATTTCGATCGGAAGCGACTTGGCTAATTCTTCAGTCGCACAATCAGAGTCTTGCGAAACGGCCACGACGTTGGCGCTGTCTCCGACCGCGTCCGACAGTTTGTTGAGATACGGCAGCGTGAGCCGGCAGGTCGGGCAGTCTGTCTCGAAAAACGCAAGCAGCGTCGGGCGCGAGAATTCAAGCCCCTCAATCGCCGGCGCTTCGACTCCGGTTTCGAGCATCGGTTAAGCCTCCCCGTTCGGAGGAAATCGCCAGGCCGGCGGCGGGGTGTTTTTCAAGCGCAAGTAGGCGACGATTTGTCCGCGATGATGCGCCGTGTGCATATACCCGCGCAGGAATATGTCTTGCGCAGTATGGACATTGTTAGGGTTGTTGAACGCAACGTCGCGCCGCATGAAGTCTGCTTCGGTGAGATTTTCGAGGATGCCACGCGAGTACTCGAAACTTTGCTCGACAAATTCGCGCACATTCGTTTTGGTAAGTCCACCCACGGGCTGGGTCGGTGGCTTGGGGCCCTTTTTGAAGCTCGAAAAGTAACCCACGTTGCCTCGAGCGAAGTGGACGAGCTGTTCGGCGAACGTCCGTTGCTCGTCCGTGGGCCGGAACCCGAAATGCTCCGCCGGCATCGCGTCGACGCAATCGAGCGAATACTCGGCGGTACTCTTCCAATGGGCGACAAAGTCATTTTTGAGCCGCTCCGCGAAACTGTTTTTCCAGCCGGAAGCAGCTAGTGATGCGGCTGGAGCGCCGCCGGCGGCGAGTGTGGCAATGATCTTTCTACGTGTCACGGTCGGCTTCGATTCTACACCCGACTCGCGGCTGCAATCGATTCGTTGAATAACACCCGAACCCCGCAACCGTCTTTCGAGGCGCTGACCGGCGTCGGCAAATCACTCTACAGGCGCTCAACAGGTATTGACGCCGCCCCATACAGCTTCCCGGCCTTGACCGTGGCCGCCGGACGCAACAGCCGCCGCCCCTCGCGTGTATCCCCAAGCGCATCGGTGAACTTGAATTTTCCGTCTTCGAGCGAAAAGATCGAGATGTCGGCCTCGGCTCCTTCTCGAAGCGTACCCAGCTCGTTCAACTTTCCAAACACCTGTGACGGGTTCGACGTTACGCGCTGAATGGCTTCCTCGATCGTGAGGCCTAGGTGCAGGAATTTCGAAACCGTCGTCGCCAAGTCAAACACCGGTCCGTGAACGTTGAACTGATGCACATCGCTCGAAATCGTTCCTGGCTTCAGCCCCTGCTCGAGCGCCTTCTCCGCCGTGTCGAACGAGAAACTCCCTGCCCCGTGGCCGATGTCGAGATGCACACCCGCGGCGACCTTCTCGAGGACTTCGTCGTGAACCCGACCCTGAGTATCGAGAATTCCCCCCTGACCACCGCGAAAGCTATGGGTGATCACGTCACCAGGTTTTAGCAATTGAAGAATGTCAGCCATCGACGAATGTGAGCCGCCGATGTGCACCATCACGGGCAGACCCGCTGCGTCCGCCGCCTCTCGCGCCCGTCGCAAAACCTCGAGATCGTGGTCTCCAGCGATATTTCGAGTGAGTCGAACTTTCATGCCGACGATGACGTCGCGGTGACGCTCGATCGTCTTGGCGGCCAGCGAAGCGTTGGCGTAACGCAAATCGAGAAGTTCGCCCCACGGGTTGTCTTCGGAAAGCGTCGACTGTCCGACGACTGAAATGTTCAACAGCGCCAGGATACGGGTGTCTACGACGTCGATCACGTATTTGCGCAGTCCAGGGAACGTGTGCGCCCCGGCCGACCCGGCATCGATTGCAGTCGTCACACCCTTCGCAATACAGGTGGGGTCGGCCGGAATGGCGAGTGGAGCCACCCCGTCATAGACGTGCACGTGGATATCGATCCAGCCGGGAGTGACGATGCGATCGGTAGCGTCGATCAAATGCAGTGCTTGCGCTGCTGGAATCGATTCGGCCACCCGCGCAATTTTGGTGCCCGAGACCGCGACGTCGCGCCGCGCTGACAGGCCCTGCGACGGGTCCACAACCCGCCCGCCTTTGACGAGAAGATCGTACTGATAGCTGCGTCCACGGCTTTGGGCGTGCAGCGCCTCTCCAAAACTTGAGACAGCACCGTAGGTGAGCGACGTTCCTACCGACCGCCACAAGAATCCCCGACGTGTGTGTTCTCGCATCAAGACGCCTCCGCGCCCGGATTATATCGAGTACCGACCTGCAATGGCGGTCAAATGCGGATCAGCCGCTTGCAGCGGATTCGCGGGTTTGAACTCCGAAGCGCTTGAGCTTCTTAAACAGTCCCTGTCGACTCAGCCCGAGTGCCCTCGCGGTTTTGGCCTGGTTGTAGTCATTCTTCGCCAAGGCCTCTTCAAGCAGTCTCTTTTCGTAGTTGCCCATCGCGTCCTCGAGCGAACCGCCGCTCTCCAGGTCTTCCACGCCAACCGATTCAGACCCATTCGAATCCCCGGCGAAAGATCCTCAACCTCGATTGGGCGCCCCCGCACGCAAATTGCGAGCCGCTTCATTTCGTTTTGTACCTGCCGGACATTTCCCGGCCACGGCGCAGTTCGCAAGCGCTCCTCCGCGGCTTCCGAAATCGTTACGGGCTCAAAACCTAACGCCTTGGACTGAGTGCGAAGGAACCGGTGCGCGAGTTCGACGATGTCACTGCGCCTTTCGCGCAACGCTGGTAGGTGCAGGTGAATCACGTTTAACCGATATAGGAGGTCTTCGCGGAATGCATCGTTCTTGATCTCTTCGTCGAGATCTTTATTCGTGGCCGCCAACACTCGAACGTCTACCGGAATCTCTGCTCGTCCACCCACTCGCCGAACCGTTCGTTCTTGCAACACCCGTAGGATTTTGGCCTGGGCGCTCAAGTTGAGGTCACCGATCTCATCGAGAAAGAGCGTTCCGCTGTTGGCGGCCTCGAATTGGCCAAGCCTCTTGTCGACACCGGTGGCAACGCCCTTTTCGATTCCGAACAATTCGCTTTCAACCCGATTCTCGGGCAATGCGGCGCAGTTCATTGCAATAAAAGGGCAGCGCGCCCGCGGACTGTTGAAGTGGATCGTCTTGGCGATCAACTGTTTTCCTGTTCCGCTTTCGCCGGTAATGAGGACATCTACGCTTGTGTCACGGATCTGAGCGATTAGCGTGAGAACGCGTTGCATCGCCTCGCCGGCGCCGATGATTCCGTCAGACGAGAAGTCCGTCTGCACGTGTCGCCAAAGGTTCTCGTTCTCCTCGCTCAACTGCGTGCGCTCTTTCCGCAGGTCGTCGAGCAGCCTTACCGTCTGCAAAATCGGCGCGGCCTGCGTGGCGATCAGACCCAACAGCCGTTCGTCTTCCGCGGTAAATCCGTCCTCTGATTTTTTGTTGATGACCGTCAGCAGACCGGTGAAGTTGCCATTAAACCGTAAGGGAATACTGAGCAGCGAACGCACGGAGGGGTGGGTTTCGTGAACAGTCCGAAGCCGATCGTCCTTGCGAGTATCGTTGATCAAGAGCGGAGCATTGTGCTTAAGCATCCAGCCCAAGATTTGGTCGCTAATGCTAAACGCCGTTAGCTGCCGACTTTCGCTTGCTTGGCGATAAACCGTCTGAAGGGGCTTTTTCTTGTTCTCTTCTTCGAAAAGCCTAATGTCTCCCTGCTCCACGCGCAACCGTTTGACGCACTGGCGCACGACGAATTCGATCGTCGAGCGGACCGATTCATTGGAGCTGACAGCGGACGCGATCTGCGTCAGCATTTCGAGTTCTTCGACCGCGCTCTCGAGTCGCCTATTCCGCTGCTGCAACGCAGCCAACTCGCCATGTTCCGTAGCGGTGTGCTTGCCGGAATCCATATAACGGGACTATTGTTCCACGTTTTGATCCCTGACACTTCGACGCAGGCATCGTGACGGGCTCATCCGACAGATGGTTGGCACACCTAGACGAAAATTCGCACGATCCTGTGGCGTAGATCCTCGAGCGTCGTGTGGACCTGCCGCGCGGTATCTTTCGCCGCAAGCAACTCTTCGGAAGTCGACCCGATCACCGATGCCAATTCGAAGCAGAGCTGTTCGCTCTGTTTGCGTATCTTTCGTCCGCGTTGGCGTTCGACGGAATAGTTGACCGCTGTGAGGAATACCGTTTTCCGGTCCTCGGTAGGAGTATCTGGCGAAATGCAACCAGTTGCGCCCGCGACGAGGGCCTGGGCGCGCCAGTCCCGCGCTCCAGAACTCCCGCAGACGACCACCGCACGAGCGTCGTCTGAATTCGTGAGTGCATGAATGAAATCGACGGGAACGATAGCGTCGTCCTCAATCATCAACAGAATAAGGCTCGGTTGGTTGCCCACAGCCTGTCGAGGCTCCTCGGCTCGGAGATCAGTTGTCACCCAATCGGGGAGTCCGATTTGAGCACCGTCCGACGCAACTGCTATAACGTCGCCGGGACCCAAGGCCATGATCGTGGACGACGAGCCTGAGGCCGCTTCGCCAACGACATCGGCCGTATCATCGCCGGTTAAGCTGTGCTCAGGTGGTGCGGCGTCCATAAATTCTCCACAGTTTCGATTGCCGATAAAAAATTCGCTGCCCTATGAGTCGTGCTCGTTCGACGACCGGCAATGTTTGAGAATACGGTCTCGGCGCGCCAACAAACAGCGAATCTCGTCGCGAGTGAGAATTTCGCCCACTTCCCTCGTGAGCGCCGAACGATCTAGCGCAGCCAACTTACGATCGAGATCGCCGTCTATCGATGACAGCTCAATCTGCTCGTGAATCGACTTCGTCGCAAGAAAAGCGTCAGCGTAGTCTCCTTTCGGGTTGCCCGTCAGCGCTCTGAAAATCGATTCAGCATTCGACCTCCGCGACGTTGCAGTCATTTCCTCGGGCGCCAATGTGACCGACGCCCAGCGCCCGTCGACTCGTCGCCACACGGTACATGGAACGACGTTGAGCCCCAACATCTTACTAAGTCGATAGGCCGCCACGTTGTACTTGAAACTATCGCGAGATTCGACCCAGCCATATGCATACGAGTCGACGGTCTGTACGGACGCTTTGCGAGTGAATGACCCATTGCTTAGGGTGGTCTGGAACTGAGTACTGGCTGCAGCATCCGCCGCGCGTTGCGGTGTCATCGACGCGCTTCGCAAGAACGCTTCGGTTTGCGGGCCGGTCGTCAATTCCGAAGGCGCCGTCGTCTCGCTGGCGGTAGCGACGGCAGCGTCGATTCCGTCGTTCGTTATGGCCGCCACGCCCCCGATCGAGCCCGCAACCAACACCAGCCGGCTTGACACGTACATTACCCGCATCGCGATATTCCGCCCTAGATATTTTTCTACAGACTGAACCCATTCTGTTTTCGTTATTTGTTTCATTTGCCGTCACAGAAGCAACCTGCCGGCCAAAGCTTGCGATTGCGCGGCCGGTCCCGCCGTTTGACTACAAGGTATTTTGTTTGAACGGTTTACGAGCATACTTAGCTATGTGGAGGACATTTCGCCCACTGTTTGCGCGTCAGCCAACGTTTACGACGGGTCAAGCTGTGTTCACTCACGTTTACACCACCAGGTCATGCCGGAGGTTCGGCTCGTCGCCATCGATATCGTTCCTAACCCAATTCTATTCATGAACATAGGAACTGGAATCGACAGCATTCCGAGCGACGGTCGCGATTGGCACCCGACATGCAGTCTATTCGGCAGATGCGCATGCGCTGCCCGGCGCCGCACGAGTCGAAAGGGATCACTGATCAATGAAACATGTTTTGGGGTTGGCGCTGTCGATAACTACGGCGGTGACTTTGGCGGTCGCCGAGCCGACGGTCAGCGAAAGTCCGATCGACTTTCGCCAGTGGAGCGACCAGCAGAAGGAGCAGCTCCTGCGCACCGCCAAGATCGTGAAAAAGAAACGCCTCAAAGTCGGAATCACGGGCTCTTCGCGGGCCACGCTCAGCGACGGCGTGTTCGAGCACGACGCTCACATTCAGACTATTGACGAGCGAAAGTTCCGATTCGAGAAGGCCGACGGCGGTGTCGAAATCAACTTCCGCGACAGCTATAAGTTCAACGTTGCCGCCTACAAGCTTGACCGCATGCTCAAGCTCAACATGGTTCCGGTCTCGGTCGAGCGCAACATTGGGTCCGGCGACGCTTCAGTAACTTGGTGGGTGGACGAAGTCAAGATGATGGATATCGAGCGCTACACCAAGAAGATTGCAGTGCCCGATCCCGACCGCTGGAACGATCAAATGCACAACGTGCGGGTCTTCAACGAGGTGCTCTACAACACCGACGCCAATCTTGGAAACGTGCTCATCACAAACGACTGGCAAATCCGCCTGATCGACTTTACAAGAGCATTTCGCCGCATGAAGTCTCTGCGGGCTCCGAAAAACCTAGGTCGTGTCGATCGCCGGATCTACGATGCCCTCAAGGCACTTAACGAAGGGCAACTGATGGCCGCGATGGGCTCTCTGCTGCAAAAAGGCGAAGTCCGCGCGATCGTCGCGCGCCGTGATCGCATCGTCGATTTCTTCGACAAAGAGGTCGCTAAGAAGGGTGAGGAGGCGGTCATCTGTGGCCGGCGAGGCCACTAACCCGCAGTTCTCTTCACCTGACGACGAACGCAGGCGATCGGTTCGCAACCGCGCAGATTTCTACAGTGAATCGAGGAAGCTCAGTAGCGCACTTCGGTCGTCCGCGGGAAGTTCAATGAACCGCCTGGTCGCGCCCGCGGCTTCGTTTCCATGCTGGCGAATCGCCTCTTCAGGCGTCGCGGCGTCGCCGTCATGCAGCAGTGGCCGGCGAAACCGCAGGCCCCAAAGGGCGGGGGTGCGAATCTCACGAGGAGTCGCCGCGCCTTGGGCAATTCCGTCACCGGTCGCTACGTCGTGTAGCAAGAGATCGGAGTAGAGAGCGACCGGACGTCGGTCGAATACGCTGTTGGAATCTTCAGCGGTCATTAGCACGGGGACATGGCAGTTCGCACAGCCGACCGACTCGAACACTGATTCTCCTCTTGCAACCGAGGCATCCGTCGGGGCCCGCTCAATCGGAGCGAGAAACTTCATGAAGGCCTCGAATGCGTCGATGCCGCGCAACCCGGTCAGTGGCTCCCGACCATCCTCGGGGTCGGGTGTGATATCGCATAATGCCAGAGCTTCCGGGTCGATTCCGGATGCAACTTCGGTCGGGAACAGGTCGTTCGTAATTCCCATCTCGTTGCGATAGGCGTCCGCGCCGAACACCAGCAGGGTCGCGTGCTGCGACTTCCAACCAAACCGTCCGACCCTCTCGTCGCCCGTTGCGATATCGACGACAATCGCGGCACGACCACTAATGCCGTCACTGTTGGCGTCATCAGGATCTTCTAAGGCCCTGATAGTCTCATCCGGAATCGCTTCGACCAAACCAGCGCCAAACAACGGAATGGGAATCCGACGAGCGACAACATTTGCCTCTGGCGGGATCGCCGGTTGACACTCCTGGTTCGGCAACGAAAACAGATGAAATAACGTTTCGCCTCCGAGCACCGTGAAATTACCGTCGTCATCGAGATGACCCGCGCGAAACTCCGAAACTGGGCTCACGCCGCCGATCGCCGGGGTCGCGTGGCACTGGGCGCAACCTAATCCGTTAAAGGCGGGCCCTAGTCCCTCACCCGCATCCTCGACCTCGAGAAAATCATCCAACCCGATCCGGAACAACTCGAATTCGTCGTTGCTGATACCAGCCAGTGGATTCCCCGGTTGAGACGGCCGGCCTTGAGAAACCGGCTGGGGCGCCGCCGCAGCAAGTGCGGCTCGCGAAGCACGCGCCCTCAACGGCGCGCCGCGGACACCCTGCTGCCCAACAGCCGCCAGCGGGACGATCAACGTCAACAAAAGAAGTCGACGCATGTTCAATTCACTACGATCCGACCACGCATTATGGTGTGGCCGGCCCCGCAGGCCTTCGAGCATGTAAACCGAAATACGCCCCTCTCCCGCGCGCGAAACAAAATGCGGGCATCGCCCTTTCCGCGCTTGGGGACGATCACGTTCACGCCAGTGTTTTCGATATGGAATCCGTGATTGGTGTCGAGGCTTCGAATGCGCAACTCTACCGTCTCACCGAGTTTTAGGCGAATGCGCGAGGGCACGAATGTGAATCGCTCGGCGACCACATTGATCACTCGATCGACCTCCGGACGCTGATCCTCGGCCTGCAGCGGCCAGGCAACGAACGCTGCCGCCGCGCACAAGATCATCACGCCAAGCGCATATCTAGCAGCTAGGCCTTGCGTCATCGTTTGATCCGCCACTAGAACCACCATCCGAGCCCAAGGTTGAGCCCATCGCGAGCCTTGATAAACGTGCTCTGGTTGCGCATAAATGTGTAGTCAAACTTGAACGCCACATCGGGCTCTGGAAAGTAAGTGAAGCCCATCACTACCGCGTCGCGATCGAATTCACCAAGGGGCTGAAAGCCCGCGGCCATGCGGTTTTGCGTGTCGAAGTTTTCGTATCGAGCAAAGACAACGAAGTCGTGACGGTTGCGCTGCGGCAGCAAGTGGTAGGCGCCCTCCATATAGAAGCCGCGCATGCGCTCAGCAAGGTTCGGGTTGACGCCGGCCGTGCGTTGCACCAGCGAATTTAGCCGCGCGGTTTGATCCATAGATGTCTGCGCAAACTCCCCTCTGAAGTCGAAGCGTCCAACGCTGCCGCGCCCGTCGAATTCGAAGATATTCACTCGGGGGTTAATGCCCGGCGTCGCGAACCCGGTCTTGCCAGTCCAAAAGCTCGTGCCTAGTGACATTACGGGCAGCCCGTGGTACTCCAAACGTCCTGTAAGCGCGGTATTTTGCATTACCGATTTGAAAGCCTTTTGGCGGCCGTCTCGAAACCCTTCTTCAGCGCTGAAGCGCGACGAATCCAAGGAATCCATCGCGTAGAGCTTGTAGCTGAATCCGCGTCCTAGATCGCCATGGAAGCCCGCTCCCGGCCCAAACCAGGTTGTCGGCAGAATTACGCTGTCGACGAACGGTCTCTCGACTCCGTTGAAAGACGGCGGTTCATGACGCTCGTTGATCAAGCCCATCGGGGCCAACATGATTCCCGAGCGTATGTTGAACCAGGGCTTCACCAAGAAATCGAGGTAGGCCTGCTCGACTTCCAACTCGCCGCTTGTTTCCGCGCCTTCTACGAATGCGTGTTCGATCTCGAGTTCTGACCAGAACTGAATGCGGTTGCTAAAGCTGTGCCCGAAGAGCAACACGAATCGATGAAAGTCAGCCGTCCCCGGCTCGGCCTTGGGCTTGTTGAAATGAAAGTCCATATAGCCCGAGACGGGCATGCGAATTTCGCGCGAATAGAAGTCCGCCGATTCTGTTCCCGCCGTCGGTATGACCTCGGCCATCGGCATTGGCGCGGGTTTGGTATCGACCTCGGCCGCTATGGCTGTGGGAGCGGGTTTGACTTCGCTTTCGGCCGGCTCGCCCTTTACGGACGCAAGTTCAGACTCCAGTTGCCGAATCCGCGCCTCCAAAATTGCGAACTTCTCCTCGATCTGGCGCGCTGTCATTTCCGCGGCGACACCAGTGGGCGCGAAGGCGAACCACGCGATCAGCACCCACGAACGCCAGTTATAATTTTTAGGCACGCCAAATTTCTAAATCAGTCGACCAGAACTCTTAGGATTAGCCATCATGCATCCCGTAGTCAAGTCTAGCTAGAATTTCGCGCCACCTGATGGCGATAACTGCTCCACTACTTCGTTGCGATCGATTGTCGTGCTCGAGGGACTTTTGCGGTTGAGCCGCCCGGGCACAGCTCCGCCATCAGATCGAAATGTCCGGATCTGGCCGGATTTGGCAGGGTTTTTGTGAAATTTCGAGCCTCCTTGCAGGGCTTTCCGCACCTTGCAGGTATAGTGTAAGGCCCGTGTGTCCGGTTTCCGGCCGACCGAATCGCTAGGTTGTTGATTTCAAAGGCAAAAGAAATTTCAAGAGCGCCGGGATAAACCGGCATGTTGTTGGGAATGAAAGAGTCCTACAAGGAAGGAAGTTTGGCATTCTGAATTGGCCCCTTTCGGCGCCCTGATTTGGCCCCCCTAGAACAATCAACGGATACTCTGTTTGCGGGAATCGCCCGCAACGGAGGAACGAATTGGACTGGAGGAGCAAAGTGGAACTATTCGAAGAGATTCGACGCGAGTACGAATTCGGCGTGGGGACGATCAAGGGGGTGGCGCGCAAGCTGGGCGTGCACCGGCGGATGGTGCGCGAGGCGGTAGCCAGCGCGCTGCCGCCGCCGCGCAAGAAGCCGGCGCGACGGCGCGCCAAGCTGGCGCCGGCGGTGGGGTTCATCGACCGCATTCTCAAAGAGGACCGCAAGGCGCCGCGTAAGCAGCGTCACACGGCGCACCGTATCTGGAACCGGATACGGGAGGAAACCAGTTGCGAAGTGGCCGAGCGCACGGTGCGGCAGTACGTTCAAGAGCGCAAGCGCGAGTTGGGATTGGAGAAGCGCGAGACGTTCGTGCCGCAAAGCTACGACTGGGGCCAAGAAGCGCAGGTGGACTGGTACGAGTCGTGGGCCGAGATGGACGGCGAGCGCGTGAAGCTGCAAGTGTTCACGATGCGCTCGATGGCGAGCGGCGCGGCCTTTCATCGCGCCTATCGGCGCGCGACGCAGCAGGCGTTTCTGGAAGCGCACGAGCTGGCCTTGGCCTACTTTGGCGGGGTGTTTCGGACATTGAGGTACGATAATCTCTCTTCGGCGGTGAAGCGGATTCTGCGCGGCGCGCGACGCGAGGAGACGGCGCGCTTCGTGGCTTTTCGTTCGCATTGGCGCTTCGCCTCCGAGTTCTGCACGCCGGGGAAAGGCAACGAGAAAGGGGGCGTGGAAGGCGAGGTGAGACGTTACCGCCGCAACCACTGGGTGCCGCTGCCTGAAGCCAAGACGCTGGACGAGCTCAACAGCAAGCTGCTCGAAGGCTGCCGCGAAGACGAAGCGCGCACGGTCGCCGGACGGGCGCAAACGGTCGGCGAGGGAATGCTGATCGAACGCGAGCGGCTGTTGGGGTTGGCGGCGGAAGGCTTTGAGATCGAAGTGTCGAGCTTCCCGAAGGTTGACGCGACAGGCTGCGTCAAGGTGCGCACGAACTTCTACTCGACGCCGCTGCGTCCGGGAACCAGGGCGCAGGCGAAGATCTACGCCGAGTCGGTCGAGGTCTGGCACGAAGGTCGTCGCATCGCGCGACATGAGCGCAGCTACTCTCGGCAGCAGAAGATCTTTAATTTGGAGCATTACCTCGACGTATTGGCCCACAAGCCGGGAGCGCTGGCGGGCTCGACGCCGCTGGAACAATGGCGCCAAGCCGGGCGTTGGCCGGCGAGCTACGACACGTTATGGGCGAAGTTGATCCAGCGCCATGACAAGCAAGCGGGGACGCAACAGATGATCGAGCTGTTGCAAGAGGGCAAACGCCACGGTTGGGACAAGCTGAGCGAGGCGATCGAGAAAGCGCTCGAGTGCGGCTGCTGCGATCAGGCGGCGGTGCGTTACTTGCTGACCTCGCAGTGCCTCGAACGGCTAGCTCAGCCGCCGCTGGTGGCGCCGGAGCTGGAACGCTTTGAGCGGCCCTTGCCGACGCTGACGAACTACGATCAGTTGCTGGCGGCGGAGGCGGTGCAATGAGCGCCCGCAAATCCAGCGCCCCCAACGAAAGCCTGGCGGTGCAGGCCATCCAACAACAGTGCAAGCTGCTGCGGCTGCCGACGGTGGGCGCGCAATTCGAGACGTTGGCCAAACAAGCCATACGCGAGAGACAAACGCCGGTCGGCTATCTCGAAGCGCTGCTAAGCGCGGAGTTGGAAGAGCGCGAGCGACGTACGGTGGATCGTCGCTTACGCGAAGCGCGGCTGCCTCGCATGAAGACGCTCGAGGAGTTCGACTTCTCCGAGACGAAGGCGGTCTCGGCCCCGCAGCTAACCGAGTTGGCCGAAGGCGGCTACATCGAGAGTTCGGAACCGATCCTGTTTCTCGGCGATTGCGGCACGGGCAAGACCCACCTGATGACGGGCCTGTGCGTGGCGGCCTGCCTGCAGAAACGGCGGGTGCGCTTCACCACGGCGTCGGCGCTGGTCAACGAACTCGTCGAAGCCAAGCAGCAAATGCAGCTGAGTCGAGTGCTCGCACGCTGGTCGCGCTACGAGCTGATCGCGATCGACGAAGTGGGTTACGTGCCGCTGGCGGAGGTGGGAGCAGAGTTCTTGTTCCAAGTCATCGCTGATCGCGCGGAAAAGGCGGCTCTAATGCTGACGACCAACCTGCCGTTCTCCGAGTGGACAAAGGTGATTCCGAACGCTCGGCTATGTAAGGCGCTGTTGGATCGCATTACCGACCGCGCTCACATCATCGAGACGGGCGAGGAGTCCTACCGCTTTCGTAGGACGCTGGCGAAGAAGAAGCGAGGGCGGTAGCAAGGAGGGCGCTCGTTTTTGGGGACATCGTCCTGCGCTTCGCCCTTCGGGCTCCGCTCCGGACCACGTCCCCAAAAACGAAAGGAGGTGACCTGGAATCAATGACTTAGAGGCCCGTTTACAGGGGGGCCAAAATAAACCGCCGAAGTGGGCCAAGTGAAGTTGCCAAAAGGTGCAGACCAAGGAGAACAGCGAAGGGTCCTACACGAGCCCGACACGGAGCGGGAAAAGAGTGTCCCAAGGACTTGGAGGTGTGCGTCGAACAGCCAAAGAGAGGAGGCAGGAAAGGTTCAGCGCTTTGCTCCACCATCTGAACGTGGATCAACTACGGGAAAGCTTTTACTCGCTACAGAGAAAAGCCGCGCCTGGAGTCGACGGCGTGACGTGGCGGGAGTACGAGACCGGGCTTGAGGATCGACTGGTCGATCTGCACAGCCGGGTGCATCGGGGTAAGTATCGGGCGCAGCCCTCGCGGAGAGTCTATATCGAGAAGGCCGACGGGCGGCAACGTCCGTTGGGCATTGCGGCGCTGGAGGACAAGATCGTCCAACAGGCCGTAGTGACGATCCTCAATCAAATCTATGAGGTCGACTTCAAGGGCTTTTCGTACGGGTTTCGACCGGGACGCGGTCCGCATCAGGCGCTCGATGCGCTGTCGGTGGGGATCGAATCCAAGCGCGTGAACTGGGTGTTGGACTGTGATGTGCGGTGTCGCATGAATGGCTGGACAAGTTCATCCGGCACCGCGTGGCCGATTCGAGGGTACTTCGTCTGATCCAGAAATGGCTGAAGGCGGGCATATCCGAGGAGGGCGAATGGTTGGAGACCAAGGTAGGGACTCCGCAAGGGGCGGTGATTTCACCGCTATTAGCGAATATCTATCTTCATTATGTTTTCGATTTGTGGGTGGAAGCCTGGCGCAAGAAAGTGGCAACGGGCGACGTGATCGTCGTTCGTTACGCCGACGACATTGTGGTGGGCTTTGAGCACCGGGTGGAAGCGGAACGGTTTCGGAGAGAGCTTCAAGAACGTTTCGCCAAGTTCGGTCTGGAACTTCATGCGGGCAAGACGCGGTTGATCGAGTTTGGGCGGTTCGCCGCCCAGAACCGGACGAGACGGGGCGAGGGAAAGCCGGCGACCTTCGATTTCTTGGGCTTCACGCATTATTGTGGGAAGCGCAGGAAGACGGGCACGTTTACCGTCTGGCGCAAGACGGTTAAGAGGCGGATGGTGGCGAAGCTGCATCAGTTGAAGGCAGTTCTGCGTCGCCGGATGCACGAGCCGACGGCGCTGGTCGGGGCCTGGCTGAAGCGGGTCGTCGAGGGCTTTTACCAATACCACGCGGTTCCGGGCAACTCGGATCGGCTGGCGTTGTTCCAATACCGGCTGCGCATGCTGTGGCGACGCGTGTTGTTTCGTCGCAGTCAGAAGGGACGCAAGTCCTGGAAGAGACTCAACCGACTGTTGGACCGCTGGATTCCTCGCCCTCGCGTTCTGCATCCTTATCCGCCGGAGCGTTTCTACGCCAATCATCCGAGGTAGGAGCCCAGTGCATTAGCAGTGCACGCTGGGATCTGTGCGGGGGGTGCCGGGCGACCGGCATCCCTACCGCGATAATCGCGATACGGCCGTTTGGGCGGGTTCGGCCTGGGCCGTTGCGAGAGTCAATCGCCCTGTTTTGTGAACAGTGAGATAGCTGGAAGCTACTGATTCATAAGGTCTTACGTAACTTCCGTGCGTGGAAGGTACGAAAAAATCGCCTTTTCCGCATCTCCAACACTGATTCTAAAGGACTTAAATGGTCCGAATCGACCAGGTTCTGAATTCTTTCACACCTTCGTGTCCCCGAAGTCCCCCTTTGCCTCGCCTTCGGCTTCCACGACAGGCCCGAGGGCAGCACTCAATCCGCTACTCGCACAGTTCATACGGGCTGGATGCTACACTACCCGTCAATAATCGTGCGGTAGCTTTGTGGCGAGTTATGTTTCGTTTCTAATCCGAGTAGCGCTTCTTCTATCGGTGGTGCTCTGTCCGCTTGCGGCTCAGCAGAACAATGCGGATTGGCAGGCGGAAGCGAAGGCGGAGATTCGCGACCTGTTCGTTAGATATGTCGACCATTTCAGCCAAGGGCGTTCCAAGGAGATTGCTGTCAAGATCTTTCAGGTTCCTACCTGGAGAACAGGACCATCCGGCCTAGCCAGTACGTGGACCACTGCTGCCGAAGTTGAACGTGATTTTGATCAAGCTGTTGCAGCGATTCGAGCCCAGGGATATAGTCACTCCGAGATCCTCGATCTCAACATTCGGCTGCTGAGTCCGAATGCCACTTTCACGGACTTTAAGTTTCGCCGTTATCTCAAGGATGGGACAGTGATGGGTAAGGCAACCCGGGAGACGGGCCAATTGGTGGTGCGTACCGCTGACGGCTGGCGGATAGCGGCGCTGCTTTTGAGAGAGGCTCTTCCGGGTTTTTAGGAGGGAAAAGGGGACACGAGGGTTCGTCAAGGTGGAGAGATTGCTCGATCGCATGTGCCAGTCCCTTCCCGACAGTTCTTCTTCCCACTTCGCAGAGGGGACCGCACCGCGAGGCGGCGCGGCTCGGTACTGCGAAGGGTTTCGTCCAATAAGTCGCTTGGCTGGCAGCTTGAAAAGTCAGGTTTCGGGTCAGCGTGGTTACCGGCGAGTAGTGTAGTGGTCGCAATCTTTCGGTTGCGGCACCGTTGTTTCGGTTCGTTGATTCCTTTGCATTCGCGAGAAATCTGTGGTTTCGGGTCAGCGCGGTCACCGGCGAGTGGCGGATCATTGCTGGGAGAGACGCGCTAGGTCATCTGCTTGGAAGGGGACAGGCAACACGAGGGTTTGTCAAGGTGGAGAGATTACGAGATTGCATGTGCCAGTTCCCGCCCGAAAGTCCTTCTTCTTCCCACTTCGCAGAGAGGACCGCACCGCGAGGCGGCGCGGCTCGGTACTGCGAAAGGTTTCGTCTACCAAGCAGCTTGGCTGGCAGCGAGTGGCGGGCGGGAACGAACTTCGACCTGGAGGCCGCGTCTGCTAGACCGCGATCTTTTCTTCGAAGACGCCAAACTGGGCGCGTAGCACGTCGCACATCTCGCCTAGCGTCGCGTACGCTCGGACGGCCTCGATGATTGCCGGCATGAGGTTGCGGTCTGCTCGTGCATCGTCGCGAAGCCTCGTCAGCGCGGCTTTCACGGCGAGCTGATCGCGCCGGGTCTTTAACGCAGTGAGTTTTGCAGCCTGGTTTCGAGTGACGTTGTCGTCGATTCGGAGCGTCTCAATCGGAGCGCTGCGCTCCTCTTCATGAACATTTACCCCGACGATCTTCCGTTCGCCGGCTTCAAGTTCACGCTGAAATTCGTAGCTCGACTTTGCGATCTGGGCTTGCGGATATCCCTGCTCAATCGCGGAAACCATTCCGCCCAAGCTGTCGATCTCGGCGAACTCCGCGAGGCATCGTTCCTCAAGCTTGTTGGTGAGCTTTTCGACGAAATAGCTCCCCGCGAACGGATCGACCGTTTCTGTAACGCCGGTCTCGTTCGCGATCACTTGCTGCGTGCGGAGCGCCAGCAACGCGCCCTGTTCGGTCGGTAGTGCATATGCCTCGTCGAGAGAGTTGGTATGCAGTGACTGCGTGCCGCCCATCACGGCGGCCATGGCCTGAATCGCGGTACGCACAAGGTTTACTTGCGGCTGTTGCGCGGTCAACGAAACGCCGGCCGTTTGCGCGTGAAAACGCAACTTGAGCGAGTGCGAATCCTTCGCGCCAAAACGCTCCGACATCACTCGTGACCAAATCCGCCGCGCGGCCCGAAACTTTGCAATCTCTTCAAAAAAGTCGCTGTGGGCATCGAAGAAAAAGCTCAGCCGCGGGGCAAACGAGTCAATATCGAGGCCGCGCTTGATGGCCCAGGTTGAATACTCGATTCCGGCGCCAAGCGTATAGGCTAGCTCCTGGACCGCCGTCGAGCCAGCCTCGCGAATGTGATAACCGCTTATCGAGATCGGGTTAAACCGAGGTGTTTGCTGGGCCGCGAATTCGAGCGTATCGGTGACTAACCGCATCGATTCGCGAGGAGGATAAATGTACTCCTTCTGCGCCATGAACTCTTTCAGAATGTCGTTCTGAATCGTTCCCGAGACATCCGCAAAGTCGACGCCCTGCTTCTCGGCGACAACCAAATACATCGCCCAAATGATTGCCGCGGATGACGTGATCGTCATCGACGTCGCGACTTCACCAAGAGGAATCTCGGCGAATAATTCCTCCATGTCGGCCAACGATGAAATCGAAACACCACACTTGCCGACCTCGCCCGCCGCTAGCGAATGGTCAGCATCGTAGCCCATCAATGTCGGTAAATCGAAGGCGACTGACAGGCCTGTCTGTCCCTGCTCGAGCAGATACCGAAACCGCGCGTTCGTTTTCGACGGACTGCCGTAGCCGGCAAACTGGCGCATAGTCCAGAGCCTGCCTTGATACATGTTGGGATGCACGCCGCGCGTATAGGGGTATTCGCCCGGGGCTCCGATTTGAGTATCGGCGTCAAATCCCGTGAGCGCGTCGGGGCCGTAGAGCCGATCGACGACGATCCCGGAAAGAGTCTTGGGTGTCACGCGTCTAGAAGGCGAGGGTGCCGGTCCGAGGCGTTTCCGATTCGTTCGGCAAATAAAGCGTCTGGCAGCGCTCGCAGCGATAGATCTCTACGCTCGCGCCGAATTTCGAATGAATCTCGTCACCCGCCCCATACCATCGCTTCAAGTGGCCGGCGCAGATTTTCTTACCCTTTGGCTCGTCGCAGGCACGCTGTCGTTCGGTGCGGCGTTTGACGAAAGTGCCGTCCGCTAGGGTGTCGACGAGATTCTTCGGTGCGGGTGGCTCTTCTTTCTCAACGACGGGCGCTTCTGTCTGTTCAGCCATGGTAAATATTGACCCCAAATTGTATCAAAACGTGCCGTCGCCACCAGCGCACCTACTGAAGAGGTAGAGGCGAGGCGGGCCGCGATAGCAGCTTCGCTTCGAGTACCGCCCGATAGTGCTCAGCAAGCTTGGGCGTAATGGTTGCGCAATCCCAATTTTTTTCAACGACCTGCCTCGCGTTGAAGGCCAGTTGGCGGGCGTAGGTTCGGTCCTGAAGCAATCGCAGCGTTGCTCTGGCGAAGTCGATGGGGCGGTCCGCCACCTCGACGAGATCGACGATTGGGTCACGCAAGCCTTCGGCGCCAATGCTGGTCGAGACGACCGGAATACCAGCCGCAAAAGCTTCCAGTAGCTTCACGCGCACTCCGGAACCCGTCAGAATCGGCGCGACAAACACCGCGTAGTTTTCGAGAACCGTTCGTATGTCTTCCACCTCTCCTAAATACTCAACCCCTGGCCGGTCGAGAGTTTGCGCGAACGTCGCCGGGCCTTCCGCGCCCGCGACGATTAGCCGAGCCGATGGCCGTGCTTCGCGAATCCGCGGGTAGATGCGTTCCAAGAAGTAGCGCAGTGCCTGCTGATTCGGGGTGTGCCTAAAGTTCCCCACGAAAAGTATAGTGTCGGGCTGTCGCCCAGTCGCGTTGTAGTCGTACTTCTCAACGTTGATACCCGCCCGTAGTCCGGCCAAGATGGGTGGTTGGTCGCCGAGATATGAACGTAGGAGGCGACGCTGTTCATCGGTGCAAACCTGAATCGCATCAAACTGCGACAGCGACGAAAGCTCAAAGCGCAGAGCGCGTAAGTACTCATAGGCCGTGCGGATTCCGACAACAACGCCACTCGAAGTAATCGCGCGCTGCACCGATTGAAAGTAAACGTCGTGCTCGAACATGAAAGTGGCGAGCTGTCGAAAGTTGCCGGCATAGGACGCAAGCTGCGTGTACTCGAGTTGCAATACATCGATGCGCTTCATGTATATCGTTCGGTGGATCTTCCACAGCAAATCGGGGTGCCAAAACTGTTGAACCGCAAACGGGCGCAGAGCCGTGGAGCTGTCGTTGTGGGCGCTCCAGCGAACCATCAACTCCGAGGCTGTGCAGCGCTGCGCAAACCAAGCGTTGTCGGCCCGCTCGGACTCGCTCTCTAGTAGGCAGAGCAAGTGCAATCGACATTCTTGCGCTAGTTTGTCGATTGTCTGATTCATGAAAACACCGCCACCGTGCAACGGTGGGTGAATCGGATATGGTGCGACGAACAAGACATTAAGGTCTTTGATCGGCTTCGATTCGAAGCGATGATAGCGATCGCGAAAAAAACCACCGAGCGGCCTGCGGAGCGCTTCGGTGTCACTGATTTCAGCCAGCTTTAGAGCGACGGCGCGGCGCCGCAGGAGTTTCGGCAGTTGGCGCAAGGCGAGCCGCAAGCCGTCATTCTGGGGACGTTGGGGCGAGGGTCCGAGCAAAAAACTCGCCCACAGGCCCACATAGAGCCACACTATATGCCCCATCAAACGGCCGTTCTCGTGAACGTTCTTCCAAGCAAACAGCAACCGATTTTTTTGGATAACGCTCTCGATGTATGGCTCCGAAAATCGCTTGCCAATCGTTGCTCGATGTTCGTGATAAACGACGCTGTCTGGCGCATACATGTTGATCCAGCCACGCTTCCAGGCCATATAGCCGAGGTCAACATCCTCCACGTAGAATGGCGCGAACAACTCATCGAATCCGCCAAGCTCCAAGAATTTCCGCTTGTCGTATGCCGTCGACCCACCGCCGCCGTAAAACGTCGGGTATAGCGCCGTCACTTCGTCGTCAGCGACATGAGTGAGGTGCACATTACCGTTCACCCAGCGGCCCATCGCAAGTCCTGTCTCCTCACGACGCTTTTCCGGATCGGAAAAGTAAATCTGCGCGGTAACCGAAAATATTCTGGGGTCGCGGAAGCCGTCGATCAAGGGCTGCAGGAAGTAAGGCTCGACCCGCATGTCGTTGTTCAACAGAACGACGATGTCGTTTTTCGCCGCGCTGACGCCCGCGTTCGAGCCGCCACCAAAGCCGAGATTTCGACCCATCTCGAGCACACGGACCGAAGGAAACTCGCGCGCCAGATATTCGACCGTTCCGTCGTCAGACGCGTTGTCGACCACCACGATTTCGTGATCTTGATTCGTCGCCACGGCGTCGACGACAGATCGCAGGTTGCGTTTAAGATGCGCCTTTCCATTCCAGGTCGGAATCACGATCGAGGCGGCACCCTTCGAAACCGGACGCGCGGCCGCGACCCGCTTCTTCTCCCAAAACACCGAGAGGCCGTCGAACAAGATAAGTGCCGGACCGAGCACCAACAGCACGACGGGTGCGTAGACGATAAGGAAGACGAGCTCAGCTAGAGTCCGCACCCAGGCGAACAGTTTCGTCATATTTCAACTGGGGCCTCGACCGTGCGGTCGACGATGCGAGCATTCGTCTCCACACGGCAGGGGAGATGAATGTATCCGTAGATCTCGCCGCCGCCTTTTGCCATGTGGGCAACGAGGGCGTTGTCGATCCAGTCGCACATTTCGTATTCCTTCAGGTCGCCATCCGCGATCGCCGGCGAGAACGAAAACTCTCCAGGATAAAGCTCAGGCAGATCGAGGTGGAAATCGACGGTATAAATGTCGCCGGAATTCATTGCCGGCAGCGGATGATTCTCTCGCTTGGTATTGCTGCCGGCGAAATCGAGGCCGAGGTGGTTGCGCAGCATGAAGCCTACGTTTGGCCTCTCAATATGCTCGTTCGCGCGAACGCTAATGCGAACGATCAGCGAGTTACTCGGTTCAAGCAGGTGGACGGCATTTCCTGATGGGTCGAGCAGCGCGATGCCGATCACCTCCGCCCGCCTGTTGCCATGTCGCCGGTCGATGTTTGGGATCGTCTCGACGACTTCCGGGGCCGTCACCACGTCGACGTTCCCGACGTCGGTCGCGGCACCGCCTTTGCGTCGCAGGTAGCTCGCATCCTTTTCGGTCATCTGGTTTAAATAGCTGCGAACTACGGTTTGCGGCGACCCTTGTTCAACGACGCGTCCGTGCTCCAGCCAGACCGCCTTGGTCCCAATCGCCTGAACATCTCCCATGGCGTGTGACACAAAAAGAATGGTCACCCGCTTGCCGCGCAATTCGTGAACCTTGCGCAGACATCGTTGCCGAAAATAGTAGTCGCCAACTGAAAGCGCCTCGTCAACAAGCAAGATGTCGGGGTCGACATTAATCGCGACCGAAAAGGCCAGCCGGACCAGCATTCCCGACGAGTACGTCTTAACCGCCCTGTTAATGAACTCGCCGATCTCCGCGAACTCTTCGATCTCGCCGAACCGCTGCTTAATTTCAGCAGTTGAGAGACCCAATATCGTTCCACTCAAATACACGTTGTCGCGGCCACTAAATTCGGGATTGAAGCCCGCGCCCAACTCAAGCAACGCCGAGACCCGGCCGCTGACGTCGACCGCGCCCTCGGTCGGTTTAAAAATTCTCGCGGCGAGTTGCAACGAAGTACTTTTTCCAGATCCGTTCTCGCCGATGAAACATACAGTGTCGCCACGTTTCGCCTCAAACGAAACATCGCGCAGCGCCCAATGCTTCTTGTGAAACTCGGCACGGTTGAGGGTCAAGAGTTCCTTCAGCCGATCCGCCGGTTTGCGGTAGATCGGATAGCTCTTTGACACGGAATGGAAGGCGACAGACGTCACAAGCGGAGTGTTGCTCTATCTTATCTTGGGGTTCTAAGATGCGTGGGACCGAGTCGGGACCGAGTCGGGCGCGCCGCCCAGCTACATGACGTCGACGAAGCCGCGCTTCGTGTAGCGGAAGAACAAGGCCCCGGCCAGAAACAATCCCATCGAAAAGGCCGCCAGTATCAGTAGATCTCCGAGCGCCGGCACTCTTCCGCCAAGAATTGTATCCCTATAGCCTCGAACGACTAGCGCTAGCGGATTCCAAGTCAATAGGAAATCCGCCCTGCCCCGGAAGTAGCTCTCGGGCATGAATACCGGCGTCAGCCAAAACCAGGCGGTCAGAATCACAGTCAGCACCTGCCCGGTATCGCGCAAATAGACGTGCAGACCCGCCGCAATCCACGACAGCCCTAGGCTGAGTAGCCCCAACAGAAAAACGAATACCGGCAAGATCAACAACGTCGCGTGCAATTCCTGAAGCCAAATCGCGGTCGCGACGACGAGCACTGCGACCGAGATCAGATGACTAATCACGGACGAGATGAGAATGCTCAGGGGCACAACTTCCGACGGAAAGACACTCTTTTTGATGAGGTTGGCGTACTCGACGAGCGCGGGTGCGGAGCGTGTCAGAGTTTCTGAGAACAGCAGCCATGGCAGCATTCCGGCGAACAAAAATAGCGGATAGTTGTCAGTCACTTCACCCCGAGGCAACTTCTGTCCAAACGCATAGCTGAATACAAACGTGTAAACCGCGAGCAGAACCAGTGGATGAATCACGCCCCATAACCAGCCAATGATCGAGCCCACGTAGCGCTGCTCGAAATCACGTCGCACCAACTGATAAACCAAGCTTCGGCCTTGACCGAAGTGACGCAAGAAATGCCTTCCCGGGATATTCTCGACAAATGTCACTAGGCGACTCTAGAACAGTTCAGCGCAATACGTAAATCGGCAGGCGAGCTCAACTGGCCAGCTCGCGAATCGATGCCTCGACCGATCGTTCTAGCTCGCGTGGCAGCCGGAGTATTGGCAGACGTGGAACTCCACCATAGTATCCGTGCAAGTCGAGCGCATGTTTCAGCGCCGGCACTGCGTACTGTCGTAACAGCCCGTCGAACTCCATTGCAGTCGCGCTCAGCTCTCGAGCGGCTTCAAGCTCGCGCGTTCGAATCGCTTCTTCTATCGAAAGACAGTAAAAGGGCGCAGCCGCCGCCATCGCCGTGACCACCGCGCATGCGCCGGCCGAAAGGCACGGCTCCATCAACTCAACGCCGCGAACCATCACTTGGAAATCCGCACCGACCTCTTGAATGAGTTCGTTAACCGCAGTGGCATCGTCGGACGAAACCAGCGCAGCGCCAATTTTCGGGTGAGTGGCTAGCTCGATAATCTCGCCGACCGCCAACCCGCCTTCTTTGTTGAGCGCAACGTCGATGAGGACCGGCAATGATGCCGAGTCCGCTATTGATCGAAAAAACAGGCCTGCGGGATCCGCGGAAGGAGAGATGTGGGAAACGTCCGGCGCCCGCAGCAGCACTGCGTCGCATCCGGCCGCAGCCGCCTCGGAAGACATCGCACGGCATTCGGCCACTCCGCGGTTGCCGATAGCTGCGAGAACTGATCGCTCAGCTCCGGCTTGAGAGACCACTTCTTTCCACAGCCACGCGAGCTCTGTCGATGACAGTAGTAAACCTTCGCCCCAGCGGTCGCCGACAACATAGCCAGAGAGCGTGGTTCGTCCCAGCCGCGCCAAATTGTGGTGAACCTTCGACCAGTAGATTTCTCCCAGATGGTCGAACGGAGTAGTGAGGGAGGCGAAGACGCCGCGAAATTCCATAGAAACCGAGTGACTATTGTAGCGACCACGGGCGGCGGGCTCCCGTTTCTTGTTGGCTGACGGTGAATGTCGGCGATAGGTGCTTCAGTACTTTGTTGCGCTTCGCTGTACCGAGCCGCGCCGCCGTGCGGTGCGGCTCGGTACAGCGGACGGTTTCGTCAAACAAGCAGTTTGCCTGGCAGCTCGAAAAATCAAATTTCGGGTCAACCGGGCCACTGGCGAAGGCCGGATCAATCTGGCGAGAAACGCGCGGTACCGTGGCTTCGGATGTGGGATTGTGGGCGTTTCGTAGATGCGGTGGTCACAATCTTAGGGGCTGTGAAAAAACCTCGATTAGCTCTGCGGTCCTTCGAGGGTGCGACATGTCGCACCCCTACAGCGTTGATAATACGCAAGTTACTTGTAGGGGTGCAGCTTGCTACGCCCGATTCTCAAGTTCGGGGAGGTTTTTTCACAGCCCCTTACGATCGCGACACAGTGGTAGAGGTTCGACGAGTGATTCTCAATCGAGTGATATTCGAAGTTTCGGGTTAGCCCGGCCAGCGGCGCAGCTTGGTAGGGGACAGGCAACACGCGGGTTCGTCAACGTGGAAAGATTACGAGATCGCATGTGCCAGTCCCCGCCCGAAAGTCCGCCTTCTTCCGTTCGGCTCGGTACTGAATGTGGACTAACTGCCCGTTCGAGCTGTCGGTTCGGATTCCAGGGTTGTTGCCAAGAACTCGCACACTCGGCCGTACTCGGTCTCCACCTGCGCTATGAGATTCTGGGCCCGCTCCGAACTAGAAGACTTTCCGGCCCGCTCAAGTTGTTTCGCCAGCGCGCGAAGCGACGTCGCCCCGATATTCCCGCTAGAGCCCTTAAGTCGATGAGCGGCCGCCGCCGTCACTTCAAAATCGCCAATCGAGACGGCGTCGCGTAGTCGAACCAGTTGCGACGGCGTGTCGTTTCGGAACACGTCGAACAGCTCGCGCATGAACTCCACGTCGTCCATCGCAGCCTCACGGAAACACTCTAGGTTAACTGGGTCCACCGCGCCCTCCCGGCCGAAATACTCCGACCAGATCTCACATCGGCACAGAGCGCTTCAGATTGAGGCCGAGCATCAAAGTCTCAGGCGATGTCAGCCGGGGTAAACAAACACTAAGTTCAATTGGAATTGGCGACTTCTTGTGTTAGGCTTGGCATCAAATGGGCCTACTTTGGGCCAGAGTCGAGGGGTAGTTCGATGAAGAGTAAGTCTGCGCATTTCGTGGTGATCTTGCTGGTTAGTGCGATGACCTTGTGGGCCCAAGGCCAAGGCGGTGGCGGCGGCAATACTGGCGGTGGCGGCGGCAATACTGGCGGTGGCGGCGGCAACACCGGTGGGAATACGGGCGGCAACACTGGCGGAAATACCGGCGGCGGCCGAGGGGGCAACCAACAGGGTGGCAACCAAGATCCGTTCAGTCAGGGCCGGCAGAGCGACCCATTCGCAAACCGCCCGCGCCCGATATATCTTTCCGGACAGGTTCTCACCGACGATGGTCAACCGCCGGCAGAATCAGTTGTAATCGAACGTGTTTGCAACGGAAACCCACGACCCGAGGGCTATACCGACATGAAAGGTCGTTTCAGTTTTGAACTCGGAGGAAATCCAGCACTGGCAATGGGCGACGCCAGCGTCGGCGGCACCGATTTGGGCGGTGGGTCCGCGTTTGGGCAGAGCCCATTTGGCAACAACAGCGGCATTCGCCAGGCCGGACTCGGCCGCGTGGACCTGTCGTCATGCGAGCTTCGGGCTGTTTTGCCCGGGTACAGATCCGATGTCCTTCGCCTGGGCATGCGAAGCGCGATGGAAAACCCAGATGTCGGCGTAATTGTTCTTCACCGCATTGCGGGTGTCATCGGCAACGTAGTTAGCGTGACAACGCTCGGTGCTCCTAAAAAAGCCGGCAAGGCATACCAAAACGGCTTAAAGGAAATGCGCAAGAAAACACCCAACTACAAGAAAGGCGCCATGCAGTTCGAAAAGGCGGTAGCCGAATTTCCCGAATTTGCAGCCGCGTGGGCAGCGTTGGGCGACGCCAAGATGGCGATGAAGGATGAGGCGGGAGCGAAGCTGGCGTTTACTAAAGCTCTCGAAGCCGACCCCAAATACTTGAAGCCGTTCGACCCTCTGCTACGCATGGCGCTTAAGGCGCAGGATTGGCGCACGGTCGAAACCCTCGGCGAGCAGTACCTCGAACTCAATCCTAATGAGATGCAATTGCGGTTCTATACGGCCGTCGCAGCGATCAACAACGGCAACCCAGAGAAAGCTGAAGAAACCGTGCTGGCGATTCGCGCCAGTGATAAAAAAGATGATTTTCCGCAGAGCCATCAGATCATGGGCCTGATACATTCCCAGCGCGGGGAGTTCGAGAAGGCCGCCGCTGAGTATCGGGTATACCTCGAGAAGCAGCCAGACGGTAGCGGCGTTGCCACCGTCAAGAAGCAGCTTAACGAGTGGGAAATTCTTGGCGTGATTGAGCCCCTGACAAAGCAGGCGTCGGCCCAGTAGACGGGACAGTTCGACAGGGCCAAAGTCGCCAGAAAGTCTGGAAGGCTGTGCGCCGCTTCATATTGCTGAGTTCGTTGCTCGCAATCGGATGCGGTGCGCCTAATATCCCCGAGATGCCCGCGCTCGAAGCTTCCACCGCGAAACCCGCCATCTTCGACCACGACGGCTGCATCGACGACTACGTCGCGCTGTTGATGCTGCTTGCAAGCGAAAAGTACAACTTGCAAGCAGTGACGGTCGCCTATGGCGATGGCTATCGCGAGCCCTCGCTAGAAGCTTGCGGACGCATTCTCGGTGCTTTGGGCAAACAGGCGCGTCTCGGCGGCTACCCGGATGGTCTTGAGGGACGCAACAAATTTCCCGAAGAGTGGCGTCGCCAGAGTATCGCGGTCGCAGCGCTCCCCGCACTCGCAGAGTTCGATGCTCAAAGCCCGTCCGGCGATGCCGTCGCCGTTCTCGAGGAGATGCTTGCTCAATCGCAGGAGCTCGTGACGATTTTCGCCACGGGTCCGTTAACCAACCTGGCCGAAGTTTATTCGCGCTCTCCCGAGCTTGTGGCGAAGACCGCGCAAGTCGTCATCATGGGAGGGGCCGTGCGCGTAGCCGGCAACACCATCTTGCAGTCAGACGAGCTAACCGACCTCTCGGCCGAGTACAACTTTTTCGTCGACCAACCGGCCACAAAGGCCGTATTCGCGCTGGCTGATATCGGACTACGCATCACCCTCGTGCCACTCGACGCGACCAATGCGCTGCCGATAAAAAGTCCGTTTGTCGATCAGCTGTTGGCAGCGCCCGGCCGCCACGCCAAGCTCTCGGGCGAAGTGCTCAAAATCGTACGGCACGAGATGAATTCGTGGGAATACTACCTGTGGGACGGCGCCGCCGTCCTCGCCGCCGTCGAGCCTGGCTTATTCACTTTCGAGAATCTCAGCATCAAGATCCACACGGAAGGTCGCGCCCAGGGCCGCTCGGAAGAATCAAGCGAAGGGGCAGGGCCGATTCGCGTAGCCACCGGAGTGCAACCGAACGTAGAGCCGCTCGCAGCGGTCCTGAAGCTGCTTAACAACTAGCGGAGACAATCGTCCTCGCTAAGCCAACAACTTAGTAGCCACGTTTCCGTGAACGTCGGTCAGGCGAAAATCACGGCCCTGGAAGCGATACGTCAGCTTCTTGTGATCAAATCCCAGCAGGTGCAAAATCGTCGCGTGTAGATCATGAACATGCACTTGGTCCTCGACGACGTTGAAGCCAAGCTCATCAGTCTGTCCTAGCGTCAAGCCTGGCTTGACCCCGCCACCCGCCATCCACATAGTGAAAGCATTGGGGTGGTGATCGCGCCCATCGTCGGTGCCACCCTGCACCATCGGAGTCCGTCCGAACTCGCCGCCCCAGAGGACCAGCGTGTCATCGAGCAAGCCACGCTGTTTGAGGTCTTTGACTAGCGCGGCGCCGGCCTGATCGGTGTCTTTACAATTCTTTGTCAGGCCGCCAACTAGATCGCCGTGTTGATCCCACGACTCATGGAAAAGCTCCACAAACCTCACGCCGCGTTCGACCAAACGCCGCGCCAAGATGCAGTTGTTCGCGAACGACGGCTTGCCCGGTTCCGCGCCGTACATTTCGAGAATCGTCGAAGGTTCCTTCGAAATGTCCATCAGCTCAGGAGCACTTTCCTGCATGCGGTAGGCCATCTCAAACGAGTTGATGCGTGTCTCGATTTCGGGATCACCAACGGCGTCGAGGTGCATTTGATTCAAGTTGCGAATAGAATCCAGCGAGTCACGCTGGAGCTTGCGGTCGACGCCCGGTGGATTTGACAGATAAAGCACCGGGTCGCCGCTTGAGCGAAACTGCACGCCCTGATACATCGAGGGCAGAAAGCCGCTGCCCCAGTTGGAATTCCCACCGCTCGGGCCCTTCGCCCCGGAACTGAACACGACGAATCCAGGCAGTTCTCGCGACTCGTTGCCGAGACCGTAAAGCGTCCAAGCGCCCATCGACGGCCGCCCGAACTGTTGCGATCCCGTGCTCATCATCACTTGTGCCGGAGCGTGGTTGAAGGCGTCTGTAGCGACGGATTTGACGATTGCGATGTCGTCAGCGATCTCCGCCGTGTGTGGGATCAACTCCGAAAACTCCGCTCCACTTTGGCCGTATCGAGCGAACTTGAACTTCGGCCCCAACAATGTGGAGTTGGGATCGATAAACGCCGCCCGATATCCATCGAGCAAGCCGTCCGGGGGCAGAGTGCCATCAAATTCCGTAAGCTTCGGCTTGTTGTCGAAAAGCTCTAGATGGCTGGGCCCCCCTCCCATGAACAGAAAGATGACATTCTTCGCCTTGGGCTCGTGATGCGGCTTCTTCACAGCTAGTGGATCCGCCGCATTGAGTAGTTGCCCGCAAGCGATCGAGCCGAGCCCGACGCCGCACTGCTGAAGGAACCAGCGCCGAGCGATAGGGTTAGTTGTTGTCTGTTGGGCCATCGTTTATTCCCTTGTGATCGCTTCGTCGAGGTTGAGGAGAACTCGTGACACGGTTGTCCACGCAGCCAACTCGCGGGCTTGGTCCTCTGAGAGCGAGGAGTCTCGATTTTCAGCAATGAGCGGCCAGGCATCGAGATCGCCTGATCTAACGCGAGCCCTTTGGGCTTCGAGCATCGACAGTAACTCGCTCTTCTCCGCGGCGGTTGGACGTCGAGTCAGCGTACTGCGGAATGCGTAATCCACGCGCTCCGCATCGGTCGCTCCGCCCTTTTCGATAGCGCTCCGCCCCAGCGCGCGGGCTGCTTCAAGAAACAGGGTTTCGTTCAAAGTCGCGAGCGCTTGCAAAGGAGTATTCGAGCGGTCACGCTTGACGCAAGCAAAATTTCCATTCGGGGTATCGAACGTATCGAGCACCGGATACGGCACCGAGCGATAGCGGAATGTATAAAGCGACCGGCGATAGCGTTCCGGACCCTCTTTCGTATACCAGCGCTTCGGCCCATAGCTTACCGGCGGCAAGAACAAGAATTCCGGGGCCGGCGGATAGACCGGCTCTCCGCCCACTTCTCTGTTGAGCAATCCGCTCGCGGCCAAAGCCACGTCGCGTACCACTTCGCCGTCCACGCGGAATCGCGAACCGCGCGCGAGTAGCCGATTTTTCGGATCTCTCTCGATCAGTTCCGGCGTCATCTTCGAGGATTGCCGGTAAGTCTCAGACGAAGCAATTAACTCGTGAATATGCTTCAAGCTCCAGTTGTTTTCCATCAACTCGACGGCCAGCCAATCGAGCAGTTCAGGGTGCGAGGGATCGGGCGATTGGTTTCCGAGGTCTTCGGCGGTCTCGACCAGCCCAATGCCGAAATAGCCCTGCCAAATGCGGTTGACGGTCGAGCGCGCCGTTGTCGGGGAGTTGCGATCAGCCAGCCAGTGTGCGAAGTCTAAACGCGTCGGTTCGCGGCCGTCGACTTCGAGCGTATTTAAGAATTTGGGAACACCACGGCTCACCTGATCCGTCGGGCGCAGAAAGTCGCCGCGCTGCAGCACGTGAGTCATGCGGTTCTCACCGCGCTCACTCAACACCAGTTGCGTCGCGCCCTCTGGGTGCTGGGCCCACAGCGCTTCGATCGTTTGATTGGCATCTTTCCACTCGGGCACCTGCGTTCGCCAATAGCTGAATACCGCCGCATCCTGCTCGGCCGATCGGCGCTCCAGCGGTACGTTCAAGATAATTTCGCGAACCGCTGCGGGCAACGGATCAGCAACCGCATTCTCATCAGTTGTGAGAGAAAAACGATACCGCCCCAAATTGAGCGACTGGTTATCGTCTGAATTCCAGCCGCCATGCTTCATCACAAGGTTGAAAGTCAACAGGACTGGCTCTTCAAACTCAATCGGCTCGTCAAGTTGGAAGACGGCCTTGCGGGACTGATTTCGCCGCCCAGGACCGCCGTCAATCGACCAAGCGCTCATCTCAAAACCGTCGATCGCGAAGTCGACCTCTCCGAGCACGCGCCGCTTGTTGTCCTTGTCGGGAAACAAGAACGGATCGACGACGCTCATCGCTGGGTTTACGTCAGCCGTGGCGCTCTTGATCTTGACCTTCTTCTTTTTCGCGGGGTCGCTTAGCGGCGCGACCTCGACCTCAAACTCGGTCAACGCCGCCGAGCCCATAAACGACCGGCCGGGTCCACCGAGCCGCAGCCGTGGGTCTGTGAGCGCTTCAAGTCGAATCGCGCGGATGCCCTGCAGGTCAGTCTTCCCCTCGGGGCTGACGACGCTGCGAGTCGGCGCATAGCCTTGCGCAAAGATTGACTTGTCGGGCTGCGTCTCGTACTTCTCGCCGCTGCCAAGCTCGACATTCACATCGAGCACCTGCCAGTCCGGTTGGTCGTCAGCGACGGTAAGCTCCCAGGCCGCCATCCGTTCGCGCCAATCTGGCGTGCGGTTTTGCAAACCTTCTTCGATTGAATCGATTTCGCTGAAGACGTGAGCGCGCTGTTGCTCCTCGTGCGGCGTGTAAACCGCATGCATCGCCTCGTGCGAGTTATTGAGGAACGCGAATATTTTGTAATATTCTTCTTGAGAAATCGGATCAAATTTGTGGTTATGGCACTGTGCACATTGGATCGTCAGTCCCAGAACTGCCTTGCCGACAGCGTCCATGCGATCGAACATCGCCTCCATGCGGAACTGTTCCGGGTTCGCGCCACCCTCCTCGTTGATCATTGAATTGCGCAGGAAGCCGGTAGCGACCAGTTGGTCTTGGGTAGGGTTAGGCAGCAGGTCGCCCGCGATCTGCTCGACGATGAACTGGTTATAGGGCATGTCTTGGTTTAACGCCTTGACTACCCAATCGCGATAGAACCAAACCTTGCGCGGCTTGTCTTTTTCGAAGCCATCGGAATCGGCATAACGCGCCGCGTCGAGCCAATAGCGGCCCCAACGTTCCCCGTAGTGCGGTGAGTTGAGTAGACGCTCGATCTGCTTCTCGAATGCACCGTCGTTGTTGTCGGCGAGATACGTATCGACATCTTCAATCGATGGCGGCAGCCCGACGAGGTCGAGGCTCAAGCGGCGCAGAAGCGTCTCCTTCGAGGCGCGAGGCGACGGTCGAAGCTGCTCGGATTCTAGGCGCCTAAGTACGAAATGATCGATTGGATTCCGCGCCCAGTCTTTCGTTCGGACGGCCGGAACATCAGGCCGGGCTGGTGGGATGAACGCCCAGTGCCGATCGACTTGCGAGGTTTGACTCTCGGGCCAGGCGGCTCCCTCGTTGATCCAGCGTTTGATCAGAGCGACTTCAGAGTCAGCCAGTTTGCCGCCCATCGGCATCCGAGCCCGCCCGCCAATTCCCGCTACGCGGCTGTAAATGCCGCTATCAGCGGCTTTATGGGGAACGATGCGATGGCCCGTAACGCCGTTCCTGAAAGCGACGGCCTTCGAGTCGAGCCGTAACTGGCCGAGCTGTTGATCGGGTCCGTGACAGGAGTAGCAATTCGCCCTAAAGATTGGCTCAATCTCGCTCGCAAAGTCGACGCTATCGGCAGCCACTACGCCAGCGAATAACACCAAGGCGGAGGCGAACAAACGAATATGCTGACGCACCATGCTGACCACATTATCTATGATTCGCGCCGTGCGAGACGGAAAACTTGCTCGCTTAGCAACGCCAGCCGGGTGGCTGAGGTACGGAACAACGGCCAGTTGGGCTCAGTCGGCCCTTCGCCTACGCGCTTGCTTACGCGCGCGCCACCGAGGGTTAGTTGGGCCACCCGACCCGAGCGGACCCGGGCCGGGCCCGCTAGCCAAGCAGATCGAGGGTCGTGCGTTCGATCTCATCAGCCGTCCGAGCGAGCACAATGCCTGCCTCGAACGCCGACCGCGCCGATAACAACCTGACTGCCTCAGTGCTCAGGTCCACGCTGTCGGCAGTCGGTTCTCGTAGTGGTAAGGTTGCCCGCCGTACGCCTTCGGCTGCACGGTCGACTTGTTCGAGCGCCTGGTTGATGGTCGTCAGTGCCGTTGCGGAAATCGACATCTCGTCTACCTTATCGTTCAGCAATTTAGTTTCACTAGCTCAATCGCGGTGAGCGCTAAACTAGACGTTCACGGTGCCGTCAGCGCCAGAGCAAATTCGAGCCGTCGTCGCCGAGAAACCGTCAGTCGCCAGAGATATCGCCAAGGTACTTGGCGCCACACGGCGGGGTGAGGGATATCTCTACGGCGAAGGTGTGATTGTCACTTGGGCGATCGGTCACCTTGTCGCCCTAAGCGAACCGCATCAAATCAATTCGGAATGGAAGCGTTGGCGCCGCGGGTCGCTGCCGATGCTGCCCGCCGAATGGCCGCTGACCGTATACGATCAGACGGCCGACCAGTTCAACACGGTCAAAAAGATTCTCAATAGTCCCAAGGTTGAGCGCATCGTCTGCGCCACCGACGCGGGCCGCGAGGGCGAGTTAATTTT
This sequence comes from Bryobacterales bacterium, assembly GCA_965205595.1. GTDB lineage: Bacteria > Acidobacteriota > Terriglobia > Bryobacterales > UBA6623 > CATQHP01. The sequence goes on from CBDBHI010000018.1 coordinate 101,915, forward strand.
TCGCTATATCTACGAAGCCGCCGGCTCGCGAAAGCCCATCGACCGCTTGTGGATTTCATCCCTTACGCCCGCGGCGATTCGCAAGGGCTTTTCAAACCTGAAGCCAGGAAAATCATACGAACCACTTGCCGCCGCCGCCCGTGCCCGTAGCCGTGCCGACTGGCTAGTTGGCATGAATCTCTCTCGGGCCTACAGTCTCGACTACGACCTCGACCTATCCGTAGGCCGTGTGCAGACACCAACGCTTGCGATTCTCGTCGAACGCGAACTGGCCATCCGCAACTTCGTCCCGGCAGACTACTTCGAGGTCGAAGCGACGTTTGCATTGGCTGACCAGCAGGAATACAAAGGTACCTACTTCCATCTAGATAAATCGGAACGCGTTACGCGGCTCGCGGCCGACCCGGATGCCGCTAGACGCATAGCTGAGCGTGCATCAAGCGGTACAGCGCAGGTTCAGTCAGTTAAGAAAGAGAAGAAGCGGATGGTTCCGCCGTTGCTGTACGACCTGACCGAGCTGCAGCGCCACGCCAACCGGCTCTATGGGTTCAGCGCCAAGCGGACACTTGAGCTCGCGCAGAGTCTCTACGAGTCGTACAAGCTAATCACGTACCCTCGCACCGACAGCCGCCATCTCTCAGAGGACATCGCCGCGCAGCTTCCCAAAATCGTCGAGGCTGTTTCCCCTTCGTATGCCGAGTTGATCGCCGACGGCAGCGGCGTGACGCCGCTTGGCAAACGCTACATCAACGACGCCAAGGTTAGCGACCATCACGCTATCATCCCGACCGGCGCGTCGGCCTCTGGTCTTGATCAGCGCTCTGACGAAGGCAAGGTCTACGACCTGATCTGTCGTCGGCTGTTGCAGGCCTGGCACAAAGACAACATACGCTCGGTCACTACCGTCGTCACCGTCATCGCAAGCGAAGCTGAAACCGACCTCTATCAATCCACGGGGACCTCCGTTGAGCAGCAAGGTTGGAAAGCGCTCGATGTCCAGACCGCGCGCCAGCGCAAGTCCGACGATGAGGCCACGCTGCCAGGCGGCCTTGAAGCCGAACTGCCTGTCGAAGTCAAAGGCGCCGAGGCCCTCAAAAAAACAACGCGGCCGCCGAAACGGCTTACCGAGGGCAACCTTCTGACGGCCATGGAATCCGCCGGAAAGGCGCTCGATGACCGGGAACTTTCCGACGCGATGAAAGAGCATGGCCTAGGAACGCCCGCGACCCGGGCAGCCATCATCGAAACGCTGCTCAAGCGCGCCTACGTGGTTCGAGACAAGAAGGCGCTCGAAGCGACCGACAAAGGAATCGGGCTGATCGAGATCGTCCATGCAAACGTCAAGAGCCCGGCGATGACGGGCGAGTGGGAAGCCAAGCTCAAGCGCATCGAACGCGGCGAAGGCGACTTCGACAGCTTTATGTCGGACATCGAAGACTACGTTCGGTCTGTTGTTGGCGAAGGCAAAAAAGCCTCCGCCGATAACGGCGGCATGGCGATGCCTTTGCTGGCGATGACCGCCGCGCCGCGCTCGTCGCGACCGCAAACCTCTCGCGACGTGGAACGGGCAGAAGCCCTGTTCGGCCACGAAACGCGGGTGCAACCAAGCGTTGCGGACCGACCGCAAGGCCAGCCGAAACGGGAACCCACGCCACCCGACCGCCTCGGAGGTCTGCTCAGCGATGCGTTCGGATTCGACAGCTTTCGCCCCCACCAGGAAACTGTCTGCGGCAAAGTCGTCGAAGGCCGGGACGTTCTGCTCGTAATGCCAACGGGCGCCGGCAAGTCGCTTTGCTACCAACTGCCGGGGGTTGCGCGCGGAGGAACAACGCTGGTCGTCAGCCCGCTCATCGCCCTCATGGAAGATCAGGTCGTCAAGCTCCAGCAGCAGGGTTTTCGCGCCGAGCGTATCCACTCGGGACGCAAGCGCGATGAGTCGCGCCAAGTCTGCCTCGACTATCTCGACTCCCAACTCGACTTCTTATTCATCGCGCCTGAGCGCCTCAGCGTCCCGCGCTTCCCCGAGATGTTGGCGAAAGTTCCGCTGGCGTTAATCGCCGTCGACGAGGCACACTGCATCTCGCAGTGGGGTCATGATTTTCGCCCCGAGTACCGCAAGCTGGGCGGGCGGATTCCGACGTTACGCCCGGCCCCAGTCATCGCATTGACGGCGACCGCGACGCCGAAAGTCCAAGAAGACATCATCGATCAACTAGGGCTGACGAAGTGTCTGCGGTCGATTCACGGGTTCCGACGTGAGAATATCGCTATCGAACTTGTAGAACTTACGCCGTCGCAGCGCCCGCCGGCGCTAGCGAAACTCCTCAACGATGCGGGTCGCCGCCCGGCCATCGTGTATGCGCCCACGCGCAAGGCAGCCGAAGCCCAGGCGCTAGAACTCCAATCGCATATGTCGGCGTCGGCCTATCATGCCGGCATGACGGCGGATTCCCGCGAGCGCGTCCAGAGCGACTTCCTCAGCGGCCGCCAAGACGTCATCGTCGCCACCATCGCGTTCGGCATGGGCATCGACAAGGCTAACGTTCGAACCGTCGTGCACACCGGGCTCCCCGGCTCAATCGAAGGCTACTACCAAGAGATCGGCCGCGCCGGGCGCGACGGCCTGCCGTCAAAAGCGGTCCTAATGTATTCCTGGGCTGACCGCCGTACACACGAATATTTCCTCGACCGCGACTATCCGCCGATCGACGATCTGCAGAAACTCTACAACGCCCTAGGCGAAAGCCCAACTTCCCGACCGCACCTCGAGCACGAATTCGACGGCGATCCGGTTACGTTCGAAAAAGGCCTCGAAAAACTCTGGATCCATGGTGGCGCGCTAATTGACCCCGAGGAAAACGTCACCCGTGGTCAGCCGAACTGGCGAGGCCCCTACCTGCGGCAGCGCGAACACAAGCTTGCGCAGCTTGAGTCGATGACGCGCTATACCGGCTCATCAGACTGCCGTATGCTTGATTTGGTCGGCCACTTCGGCGACCAGGAGGACTCACTCAAACCCTGTGGCCACTGCGACATCTGTATGCCCAGCGGTTGTTTGGTGCAGCAATTCCGCGAACCCACGGCGGACGAAGGCAAGGCCCTAGCTGCAATTCTCGACGAACTTCGACGTCGCGACAACCAATCGATAGGCAAACTTTTTCGCGATCTGTTCGAGGGCTCCGATATTGATCGGAAGAATTACGATCGCCTGCTCAACGGCCTGACCCGCGCCGGACTCGTTTCGATCGCTGACGATTCGTTTGAGAAAGACGGCCGGGTAATCGAATTCAGGCGAGTCGCACTTACCCGCGAGGGGCGTGACCTCGACGAGGCGCCGGCACAATTCGTAACCGTTCACGCCGAGGCGGCAAAACCGCCGCGCAAGAAACGAACGAGCGCTCCCAAGAAAAAAGCGGTCAAGCGTTCATCCGCCAAAAAACCTCGTAAGGCCCAGGGTGAGATCGATATCGATTTGCCTCAGACCGAGTTCGACGAAGTCCTCGCGGCCGCCCTACGCGCATGGAGGCTGAGCGAAGCACGGAAATTCGGCATGCCGGCCTTTAGGGTATTTCCAGACCGCACGTTGCGAGCTTTGGCTGAACAGCAACCTCGCAATGAGTCAGAACTCTTGGCGGTAAAAGGAGTAGGGCCGGGGCTTACGAAAAAATACGGACAGAAGATTCTCTCCATAGTCCGCAACGTGGCCGAATGAGCCGACACCAGGGTACATCTTACGTGTGTAGCTGAATTCGGGGAGGATGCGCGCTACTAAAATGGATCGGCCGGTCGAGTGACCGGCCGACTGATTCTTTATTCGAGGTTCTTACCAGCGACCGCCGCCGCCGCCGCCACCGCCACCGAAGTTTTCACGGCGAGGACGTGCCTCGTTTACGTTCAACTGGCGACCGTCTAACGCGGCACCATTGGTTTCCTCAATCGCACGATCTCCTTCGTCATCGTTTTCCATTTCAACGAATCCGAAACCACGCGAACGACCGGTATCACGGTCTGTGATGATCTTGACGCGTGCAACCGCGCCATACTGCTCAAAAAGACTCTGCAGTCCGTCCTCGGTAGCCGAGTACGGCAAATTTCCAACAAAAATATTCTTCACAACGATCCTTTCAGAAAGGAGGCCTAGAAAATCTCGGGAACGAAAAAACGAGGGGGGAGATTCAACAATGAACTCGCCAACTCTTCTTCAGGCCTCGATGGCCAAGACTTATCTCCACGCTTCAGTGTAGCACTGGATTCTAGCAACAGTACAATTAAGTTTCTGTTTATTGATAATCGCCCTGGAAGCGTCAGAAAGATTTCAGACGCCCATCTGGGCTCGAATCGAAAATATCGCAATGGATTTATCGTGTACGTGTGGCGAGCGCTTACCGCCGAGGGCGAACTTTTGCCCCAATTGCGCCAAGCCTACCGGCGCACTTCCTAACATAGAACCTGATCCGCCGGCGCCCGTCGAAGACCCCATCCCGGTCGTCGCCGAGGAGCCTGAAATTGGCAGTGTTGAAAACATTCGCGCCGCGATATTTCCCGCCGGCCTGGCTGCGTTCCTCTCGTCAATCCCCTTCGTCGGATTTCTTTGTTTCATCTGGTACCCGTTGGCGGGGTTTGTTACCGTCTTCGCGTTTCGTCGTCGGTTGGGCGCAACACCGCCGCTGAGAAAAGCGATCGGGCTCGGCGCACTAACAGGGCTGCTGAGCTTTGTGATCACGTTGGTGTTACAGGCGATCAGTTTCTTGATGGCCGGGCAAGGCGAGATCATGGAGGCGCTGCGCAAGCAGGCGGCTGGATTTGGCGGCGGAGAAGAAGTTGCAAAATTCTTCGAAAGTCCAGCCCTAGTAGGGGCGGCAATAATTGTTGGGCTCGTGATTCAGTCCGTCGCCGCGGTTGGTTTCAGCGCCGTAGGGGGAGCCCTCGCCGCGAAAATTCTTGACGATGAAAACTGAGGCCGCGGCGCGCGGCCAATTTACCCTTCAGCAATCGTCCGCGTGCGTTAAACTTTGCGGGTGGGATCGGATAAGGCGACGGCGTATTCTCGTGCCGAAGTACGCCGTATTCTCAAGATCAATGAGAACCGCCTGCGCTCATGGGAGCGCATGGGTCTCTGCAAGCCGCAACAGCGTTTTGAATTCGCCGACCTGATCGCGCTAAAGACCCTTCAGAAGCTTCGCGAAAATCGCATTCCGGCCGAACGCATCGAGCAGTCGTTGGAGTCGTTGCGCGAAAAACTCTCAGGTATCGACCATCCGCTATGGGAGTTGAAGATTGTTTCCGATGGTCGCAGGGTTGCTGTCGAACTGCCAGGCGGCAAGATGGAAGCCCTCACGGGCCAGATGCTGTTTAACTTTGAGGCGTCGACTCTTCGTCCCGTAGCCACGTTCGAGGATCCTAAGCAACCGCGAAACGATGTTCATCGCGTCGAAAAATCAGAACTCTGGTTCCAAAAAGGGCTGGAACGCGAGGAAAAAGGCGAGCCACCCGAATCTATCGTCGACGCCTACTCCCAGGCGCTTGACCTTAATCCCAACGCGGCCGGGGCGTGGATCAACATCGGAACGGTGCACTATCGCGAGGGCGATTTGCGCGAAGCGGAGTTCAGCTACCGCCAAGGTCTCAAGGTGTTCCCCGACTACGCGCTGGCGCATTTTAATCTGGGCAATATTTGCGAAGAGATGGGCCGTCTCGAAGAAGCGGATGACCACTACAAGGCCGCGATTTCGCTTGACGACGCTTACCCCGACGCACACTACAACCTAGCCCTGGTGAAGGAGCGGCTCGACCAGCCAATGGCCGCGGCGAAGCATTGGCGCCGCTATCTTGATCTCGACCCGGCAAGCCCGTGGTCGCACATCGCGCGCCAACAACTAGATTCGTTGCTCAAAGTCACCAAGGGCGGGGGGGCGGCCGGAAAATCAGCCGCGCCCCGACCGCTCAACCTTCGCGGTTAGGGGCGCGAGCCCGCATTTCTCACCAGGCAACGGTGAAAGTACGCGTTAGGCGCGCCAATACTTCGTTGTGCTTGCTTGCCGTGCTCGACGTACCGCAAGAGTACGCCTGCGCGCGCCAAGTGTCGCGCGCCTCGTATTGACGCACCTTCGCTCGCTGCCTGGTGAGAAATGCGGGCTAGTCAAACTCTCCACGTTGATCGCGTAATTTGCGTTCCTGCCGCGAGGTTTCGCGCTTATCTTTCATTGGGCCGGCGCCAGAACTTTTCGCCAGTTTCGCAGCGAGGTTGCGCTTTTTCAGAACCACTTTCTTGGGTCGTTTCGCCATTACTGATTCGCTACCATTTCGTGAATGAGCAACCCGCTAGCACGAGTACACACCCTAACGTTTGACATCTTCGGAACCGTACTCGATTTGACCGGCAGCATCGTCCCGGTCGTCACAGACTATCTTGCCTCGAAAAACTCCGATGTCGACCCCCAACAGTTCTGGATCGACTGGAGAGGTCGGCAGCGGCTCGAACAGCACCAAGACACGATTCTCATGCTAGGCCACGCCGGCTATCTTGAGGTCGCTCGACGTGCCTTACTCTTTACTTTACGACGTTGCAACATTGATTTTAGTGACGGCGAATCCGAAGAAATCGTCAAGGTGTTTGAGCGATTGCAACCGTTTGAGGACGCACGAATCGGCCTGCAAGCACTTAGTGAACATTACAAACTAGTCGCCCTTTCAAACGGAAACCAGTGGCTCATCGACCACTTGACCGAGAACAATATCGGCGTGAAGTTCGACGGCTGTCTCTCCGTCGAAAGCGTCGGCCGGTTCAAGCCGCACCCCTCGGTCTACCGCATGGCCGCGACCAAACTCGACTGCGCACCCGGCGAGATCATGATGGTCGCAGCGCATTCGTTCGACATCCTAGGCGCCCGCGCCTGCGGTTTCAGAGGGACTTTCGTCAATCGCTACAAGCTGCCGTACGAAGAATCGAAACTACAACCTGATCTCGTAGTCAACGACTTTGTGGAACTAGCTGAACGCTTAGCCGCGTATCGCTAGTCCGCGCTTTCCTCGGGCTCCGTAGCTATTTCGAAAGAAAGCGTGGACTTCCGTCCACGCCTCTTCTGCTGACCTCGAATGACGTTGCAGCCGGGTGACGTCATCAAAGTAGCCGTGGCGAGAAGTGCGGGCTAGCTGGGCAGACGACCTACAATAGTTGCCGGTAGCCGGCATGAAAAAAATCCACCTCTTCCTGCTAGTTTCGATCTCGGCGACGCTGGCCGTGGCCCAAGTTGACACATCGAAGCTAGCACCCCCGGTCGATCGCCAGATCGACTTTCTCAGAGACGTCGACCCCATATTCAAACAACGCTGCTACATGTGCCACGGCGACGATGCGGTGATGAACGGCTACAGCTTGTGGCGCAGCAAAGACGCCATGCGCGGCGGCTACTCAGGGCTCCCGGCGATCATCAACAAAGACAGCGCTAACAGCCGCCTGATCCACATCGTTTCGGGCCTCGAAGAAAAACTCATCATGCCGCCTGTCGGTGGCAAACTCTCAGACGACGAGATCGGCATCCTGCGAGCCTGGATCGACCAAGGGACGAAGTACGCCTCCACCCGATTCGACGACAGTATCAAGGCCGACGAGCAGCCCTGGCTGCACATGGACTACGGCCCCGTAATCTCGGCCAGTATCACCGTGCGCGAGCCCGACGACCCTCGCGCCGACAAGGGCCCCGATGACAACATTACATACAAGGCGCACGCCATTCTGTTCGACGACAAGCGCGAGTCGGGCGTCATCTTCGACACTGAGCTTCTACGCCTGTCGGCGGGCTGGATGGGCAGCCCCCTGGCGTTGACCGGCACGGTCTATGACTGGAAGCACGGCCCGCACCCGCACCTCTCCACGTCGCCAACGTTTGAAACACCGGTAGCGCCCGGCTGGGCGCGCGAGGGCAGTTTTTCCGACCCTCGCGAAGAGGGCTTCGGACCACTACCCTCTGACTGGGCAAAATATCGCGGCCTCTACATCTACGGCGAAAAAGTCATCCTGAGCTACACCGTCGGCAGAACGAACGTTCTCGAACTACCCGCGATCAGCCGCGACTGGGGAGTCGATCTACTTAGCCGCACGATCGAAATCGGACCGACCAGGGAACCGCTACTGCTCGAAGTCGCCGGCGTCAAGGGCGCGTCGGCCCGCCAGTTGTCGATCAAAAAGATGACCCCAGGCAGCGGCCCAGCAGTCGAGCACGTGGTGCATCTCGAAACGGCTCCGGGCGCAGGCACCGCCGTCGGTGTTGTGGGTATCAGCAAGAAAGCCAAATGGGATCTCTCCACCGAAGGCAACGTTCGGCTGCGTATTCCAGCCTCTGGCGACGAGCAACGCTTCACAATTTATCTCGGGAGCATGGGCAGCGATCGCATGGGCGCGTTTGGCGGGGCCCTGCGCAACGCTCCCCGCGCCGAACGCATCGAGCCCTACACCCGAGGCGGCTCGGCAAAGTACCGCAAGACCGTAACAACCAAGGGAAAGCTAGGCAGCGACGCCGGCCCCTGGGCAGTTGACGAGATCACGCTGCCGTTTGAGAACCCGTGGGATTCTTGGATCCGCCCAGGCGACTTCGACTTCTTCGACGATGACCGCGCGGTCGTAACTACTTGGTCGGGCGATGTCTGGATCGTCGACGGCGTTGACGACGATCTCGACGAGCTGACGTGGCGGCGGTTCGCGGTCGGCTTCCACCAACCTCAAGGTGTCGAGGTCGTCGACGGAAAGGTCTACGTACTCGACCGCAATCAGATCACAATCCTCCACGATCTCAACAACGATGGCGAAGCCGATTTCTACGAAAACTTCAACAACGACTTTCACGCCACGCACCATTTCCACGAGTTCACGTTCGATCTCGATCGCGACCGTGAAGGCAATTTTTACTTTGCCAAGGCCGGACGCCATGCGCTTCCCGCCAAGGTCAAGCATCACGGCACGATCATGAAGGTCGACCCCGAGGGCAAAAACCTCGAAGTCGTTTGCGGCGGCTTCCGTGTTCCTAACGGCGTCGCGCTCGGACCGAACGGCGAGATTACGACCTCCGATCAAGAGGGCCACTGGATACCCTCGACCCGCGTCAACTTCTGCACGCCCGGCAGCTTCCACGGCTACATGTGGGGCGGCGGCGTCGACCCCGATCGCAAAGACTATGACGATCCGATCGCCTGGCTACCGATTTCCGTTGATAACTCGGGCGCCGGTCAAGCCTGGGTCGACAACGATAAGTGGGGGCCGTTCAAAGGTCACCTGGTTCACTCGACGTTTGGGCGAGGCAAGCTTTTCTTGATGCTGATGGAGAAGGTCAATGGCAAGGTGCAAGGCGGAGCGGTCGAGTTTCCGCTCGACTTTGACGCCGGCCTAATGCGTCCCGACTTCCGCCCCAAAGATGGCAATCTGTACCTCACCGGACTCTACGGCTGGGGGACTAAGCGAAAGGCCGTTGGCGGGTTTTTCCGTACCCGTTACACCGGCAAGCGGGTCCTGATTCCCAGCGCGTTGCACGTCAGCCGCAAGGGAATCGACGTGACGTATCTCGAGGAGCTGGACCGCGAGTCCGCCGAAGATGTCAGCAATTACGAGGTCCGCCGCTGGAACTACAAATGGCTCAGCCGCTACGGCTCTGATCTTTGGAAACTCAACGGCGAACAAGGAACCGAGGGAATGACTGTACGCTCAGCGAAACTTCTGCCCGACGGCAAGACGGTTCGCATCGAAGTCGATGACCTGCGGCGAGTCATGCAGATGCAAACAAAAATCAACATCCGCAGCGCCGCCGGCGAGACCATTCAATCCGAAATCAGCCACTCGATCCACACCTTGGCGGACGAACCAGGCGAAACCTTCACGGTCGATTACGGCCCATAACCCAATCTTTCGGAACCCACTATCGGGCACCGTCGATTGCTAAACTCGTTGGCGATGAAGCTCCGTTTTCTGATCGCATTTGTCGTACTAGCCGCTGGCGCGGTATCTGCCCAGGACCGCGAGTTCAAGCCTGATAAGCAAATCGTCTTCAAACAATTTGAGAAAGACCCACTGGAGCTGAATGTATTCCTCCCCGCGGGTTGGAGCGCCAACGACAAGCGCCCCGCGATCGTTTTCTTCTTCGGCGGTGGCTGGACGGGCGGTACCCCAGCACAGTTTTATGCTCACAGCCGCTACTTCTCGTCACGCGGAATGGTCGCCATCAGCGCGCAATATCGGACGAAGACTAGCCACGGCACTTCTCCATTTGAGTGCATCGTCGACGGTAAATCGGCAGTCCGCTGGGTACGCCAACACGCCGCCGAACTTGGCGTTGACCCTATTAAACTCGCAGCCGGCGGTGGCTCGGCCGGAGGGCACGTTGCAGCGACGACCGGGGTCCTCAAAGGTCTCGACGAAACGGGCGAGAACATGTCGATCAGCTCAATCCCAAACGCATTGGTGCTTTTTAATCCTGTAGTTGACACGACCAAGAAAGGCTACGGCGCCGAAAAACTGGGCAATCGCGTCACCGACGCTTCCCCTGTTCACCACGTAAGGGCGGGACTGCCACCGACCATCATCTTTCACGGGACCACCGACACGACCGTGCCGTTTGAGAATGTCGAACGCTTTTGCGCGGAAATGAAAAAGGCGGGCAATCGCTGCGAACTGGTTCCATTCGACGGCCGCGCGCATGGATTCTTTAACTACTTGCGCAGTCGCGTTTCCTACGCCACCAGTGTTTGGCACGCCGATCGTTTTCTAGCCTCACTGGGCTTCCTACGGGGCGAGCCGACGGTCGGACGTCCCGGCGACCCTACCTGGTAGCCACGAACACCCCGATCGAAACGCCAAATACCGGCTTCCCATCGACGAGTCAACGCACTTCGCTGGGCTATCATGCCCTCATGTTCCAGACCATCGCGCGCCGCTATTTTTATGTATTGCTAGTCGCGGCGATCAGCGCTCAAGCCCAGCACAGCCCGCCCAAGCGGCAAGTCCCCTCAGGCCCCGCGGACACCCTCTACTACAACGGCAAGATCATCACGATGTGGCCCGAACGCCCTGTCGTTGAGTCGATGACGGTAGCCGGTGGTCGCATCTTAGATGTCGGCGACACCCAAGTCACCGGTAGAAAGGCGGGCCCAAATACAAAGCAGATCGATCTGCAAGGGAAGACTGTGCTGCCTGGCCTGATTGACAGCCACGTGCACCCGATCGGCGCGGCACTGGCGGAGAGCGGCGGTGTGATCCCGATCATGCACAAGTTTGCGGACGTAGAAGCGCACGTCAAACGCGAATTGACGTCAACCGACGGCCTCATCTTCGTTCCCAAGGTCTATTCCACCCGTCTCGTGGAACGCCGCTACCCAACGCGCTGGGAGATCGACGCGTACTCCGGCGCCCACCCCGTCATGCTCGACAACGGCTACGCGGCAGCTCTGAATTCCGCCGCCCTCGAGCTAGCCGGCATCTCGAAGCAGACGCCCGACCCTGACAACGGAAAACTCATCCGCAACGAAAATGGCGAGCCAACCGGCCTGGTCATCGGTGCACGCCAACTCGTCTCTAAACTGCTTACCGTCAAGCGGTCCACTCACGCCGATCGCGTAAAAGCGCTAGGCGCCATGCAGCGCGCCTACAACCAAGTCGGCCTCACCAGCGTCGTCGACCGTAGTCAGAGGGCGGACGGCTTCAGGGCCTACCAGGACCTTTGGAGCGACGGCGCACTCACTGTTCGTACCTCCGTGACGCGCACGATTAACGCAGAGCAGCCGCTGGAAGACGTCAGGCGCGACATTGAGAACATCGGCCCCGCCACCGGCTTTGGCGACGATCTATTCCGCGTCGGCTCACTCAAGATTTTCTTGGATGGCGGAATCCTACTTGGAACCGCTTACTTGCGAACCCCCTACGGCGAGCACACAGAAGTCTACGGCTACAGCGACCCCGACTACCGCGGTGTTCTCCGCGTGCCGGTTGAAAAGATCACCTCAATTGTTGAACTAGCAGCCGAGCGAGGCTGGCAAATGACCGCCCATACAACCGGCGGCGGCTCAAGTGACGCGCTACTCACGGCTTACGAATCCGTGGATAAGAAATTCCCACTCAAAGACCGCCGCTTCGTACTGACCCACGTCAATTTTCCTAACGATGAAGCGATCGAGCGTGCCAAGAACTTGGGCGTCGTGCTGGACATGCAACCCGCCTGGTACCACCACGACGGCCCCGCACTTTCGAAAGTACTGGGCCCGGAGCGCATGGCATTCTTCCACCCCTACAAGTCAATCTTCGACGCCGGAGTGATCGTCGCGGGCGGCTCTGACCACATGATCAAGTTCGACTCGATTGAAGCTATCAACCCCTTCAACCCGTTCTTCGGCATCTGGATGGCCGTCAGCCGCAAAACCGCGGATGGCACGGTCTTCAACCCCGAGCAAAAGATCAGCCGCCAGCAAGCCCTAGAGATGTGGACGCTCAACGCCGCCTACGTCTCATTCGACGAAGACATCAAGGGCTCACTAGAACCAGGGAAATACGCCGACTTCGCCATCATCGACCGTGATATTTTGACGTGCCCAGAAGACGAGATCCGCGAGATTAAGGTGCTCGAGACAGTGCTTGGCGGCCAGACGGTATTCAACTGAGTATGTCGTCCAACGGGCGGTTGAACTAACGTCGTCTCTCTATCCCGCCGGCAATTCAACGTCCACATCGCAATTTCTGAAGTCGCGATCCAAGGTCACGATCGAGTAGCCGGTCGAGACGGCAAGCGCGTAGGCAAAACAGTCACGGAGATTCAATGGAAACTGAAGACGAGCGACTGCGGCCACGTCCGCCTGAGACACATCAGGAGCTACCAGACTGATTGCCTTCTCAGCGATCGCTTGCTCGACCGCAGCAGCGAGCGTCGGCTGACGCTCCCGCACGATGATCAACATTTCCGCGTAGTTCACGGTGCTCATCACGAGCGGAGTCGAACTACCCGATAGCCGCTCCGCGACCCACTGGCCGTGCGTTTCCTCGAAAATGATTGCGAGTAGCGCCGAGGAGTCGATTACCACAGATCAGCACTGGTCCGGAATCGAGGATTCTTCACCTGGGGCGCCTTGTTGCCGATTCCCAACAGATCTCGAAAGTCCAGTGATTTGCCCGTAGCGGGCTCACTTAGCGCCTCATGAATCGCTCGACGGATGGCCTCGCTCTCAGTCGCAAGCTTGTGCTTTCGCATATAGAGCTCGAGATCTCGCTCTAATTCCGGCGAAAGCGTGAGATTGATCTGCTTCACGTGTCTCACTATACACGTCCGACCGTGCGGTCCCGCGCGTAAGCGGCGGCAGCGTCTAACCGGCCGCCAACGATCGATTTATCGATCTAATCGCCAGAAATCGAAACCAGCGGCTCGGCCGCCGGCTGAATCTGCGACAGCACACTCGCGGCGTCTTCCTCGCTAAACGATGCCAGCTCTTCAGAAATATTCATCGAGCAGAAATTGGGTCCGCACATCGAGCAGAATTTCGCTTCCTTGTAGCCCTCTTCCGGCAGCGTCTCGTCGTGCATCGAGCGCGCCGTTTCCGGATCGAGCGACAACTCAAACTGCCGCTCCCAATCGAATTCAAACCGCGCCTTCGACAGTGCGTCGTCCCAAGCACGCGCGCCCGGACGGTGGCGAGCCACATCCGCCGCGTGAGCCGCGATCTTGTAAGCGATCAACCCCTGTTTGACGTCTTCTTTATTCGGAAGTCCAAGGTGCTCTTTAGGGGTCACGTAGCAAAGCATCGCAGCGCCGTGCCAGCCGATCATCGCCGCGCCAATCGCGGAAGTAATGTGGTCGTACCCCGGAGCGATATCAGTCACCAGCGGCCCTAAGGTATAGAACGGAGCCTCGTGGCAAAGTTCCATCTCCTTGTCGACTTGCAATTTGATCTCGTCGAGCGGGATGTGCCCGGGCCCTTCAATCATCACCTGCACGTCGTACTTCCAGGCGATCTTGGTCAGCTCGCCAAGTGTCTTCAGCTCCGCGAACTGCGCCTCGTCCGAAGCGTCGGCAATCGACCCCGGCCGCAATCCGTCACCCAGCGAAAAGCTGACGTCGTACTTCTGGAAAATCTTGCACATCTCCTCGAAGTTCTCATAAAGCAAATTCTGCTTATGGTGCTTCACCATCCACTCGGCCAGCAGCGAGCCGCCTCGGCTAACGATGCCGGTTACGCGCTTGACGGCCATCGGGACATACTGGATCAGCACTCCGGCGTGGATCGTCATGTAATCGACGCCCTGCTCGGCCTGCTCTTCGATCACGTCGCGCATGATGGGCCAGGTGAGGTCTTCGATGCGGCCGTTGACTCGCGTGAGTGCCTCGTAAATCGGCACCGTTCCAATCGGCACCGGCGACGCACGAATGATTGCCTCGCGGATCCGCCGAATATCGCCACCGGTCGAGAGATCCATTACCGTGTCGGCGCCGTATTTCACCGAGTACTGCAACTTTTCAAGCTCTTCGTCGATGTTCGACGTCGTTGCCGAGTTGCCGATGTTGGAGTTGATCTTGCACTTCGAGGCAACGCCGATACACATTGGCTCGAGATTGGGGTGATTGATATTGGCGGGAATAATCATCCGCCCACGAGCCACCTCTTCGCGGATCTCGTCGGCCGGGATCCCCTCGCGTTTCGCGATGTACTCCATCTCCTCGGTGGTCACGCCACGACGGGCGTAATACATCTGTGTCCGCACCGAGTCACTCTGCCGCTTGGCTACCCATTCCGCTCTCATCGTGTTGAACCTCCAAGGCTCGGCTGGCGCGCCGTAGCCCCATTATGTCACCGCCCAGCGAGCCGACTAGAGCCCACAAGGATATTCCATCCAAATATGTCTTGAACTTTGCCGCTAGATGCGCGATCCTAATGGGCTTCGTTGAGCATGCAGGTACGCGTTTTCTATCACGACCGCTGTTTTGACGGTGCCTGCTCCGCCGCTCTTTTCTCGAGCTACGTACGCCGCAAATTTGCTCCAAGCGCAAATATCGTTCGCACCGGCCTTTTCCATCGCGCTGAACAGTTGTTCGACGAGAGCTTATTCGACTCTGACGAACACGCTATCGTCGATTTCAAGTACTCACCGAGTGACCGCGTGACTTGGTGGTTCGACCATCACCAGAGCGCATTTCTGTCGGAGGCCGACGCCGAACACTACCGCCGCGACACCTCGGGCCGGAAGTTTTACGACGCCGCTTACAAGTCATGTACAAAGTTCATCGCCGACATTCTTCGCGAAAAGTTTGCATTTGATAGCTCTCACATGAAGCGCCTGATTTACTGGGCCGACATCATCGACGGCGCACAGTATGAAAGCGCTAAAGCCGCGATCGAAATGTCGCATGCCGCGATGAAGCTGACCCTGATCTTCGAGTCGGCCGAGGAGAACGTCACCAGCGCGGTGATCCCGCTACTCGAGACGGAGTCGTTTGAGGATATCGTTGCCCGTCCAGAATACGCTTCGGTGTTCGAGCAGTTGTTCGAGCGTCACATGCAGTCGATTGATGTAATCCGCGAGCGCGCCGAGTATCGCGACGGCGTGGTCTACTTCGACTTGGTGGATACGAAGCTCGCCGGGTACAACAAATTCGTCCCCTACTTTTTATTCCCCGAGAGCACCTACACCGTGTCCGTACTGGACGGTGGGTTTCGCGCCAAAATTTCCGTTGGCTCGAACCCCTGGTCGCGGTCCGATCCAGACCACAACCTCGCTAACTTATGCGAAAGCTACGGTGGCGGCGGCCACGCCCGAGTGGGCGCTATCAGCTACGGCGCCAACGAATTCGAACGAGCCCGTGAAACCGCCGCTGAAATCGTGAAGACGCTGTCTGCTGCTTAATCGCGCGATTTTGGACACGGGCTAAGATCCGACGATCGCAATTCCCGAAGCGTTCGCGGCCGCTATCAACTCATCCATTTCAAGTAAGAGCGTCTTTCCTGCGGACACCGACACCGCCGTCGCCCCGGCTTCTTTCATTTTTCGAATCGTCCCGGGCCCAATAACCGGCACGTCGAAACGCATGTCCTGGTTCGGCTTAGCGACCTTGACGAGCGTAAGCTTGCGGCCATTCGCCAACTCGCCCGCACGCAGCAAGGTAGCGTCGGTGCCCTCCATCGCCTCCACGGCAACACAAGCCTGCTCGCAAATCACAACGCTTTGCCCGATGTCGAACCCCGCAAGCGCGTTCGCGACGTTCAAACCGTAATCAATGTTTGCGCGTTCCTCTTGAGAAGGGTCACGCTTGGTGGCCGCGCCTTTCCGCGCCAGGAAAGGCCCTAACAGGCGGGTCGAGTCGAGCAGCGTGATCCCCTCGTCCTCAAGCAAGTTCGCAACCGCCCCCAGCAACGAATCGGTATTTTTTCGCCGCAATGACGCCAGCAGTTTCACCAACCGCCAGTCCGGCCGAATCGCGGAAAAAATCTGCTTGTGCTGGACACGGCCGGCCATCACGGCCTCGCTCACGTCGGCTTGGTGAAATATATCGATCAGCTTCGATAGCTGCCCCAGCGAAATCCAGTGGCAGCTACGCGATTGCTTCTCAACTTCCGGGGACGCCTCTTCCTTGATCGCGATCGTGACGATCTCATGGCCTTCGCGCCGCGCCGACTCAAGCACCATCAGCGGGAAACTCCCGCCGCCGGCGATCAAGCCGTACTTCATTTCACGAAACCCCGCTGCGACTTCTCGATGAAGTCTAGTACCCGCCGCAGCTGCTGGCCGCCCCGCACTTCGGCGTAAATGCGCTCCAGCGCTTGATCGGTGTTTAACCCCGACTTCGTCAAGATACGAAATGCCTTGTGTAACTCCTGCACTTCTTCTTTCGAGAAACCCCGCCGCTCTAGGCCGACCTTGTTCACTCCAAACGTTTTCGCCCCACGTTCGGTGATGACCAGGGCGAAGGGCAAGACATCCTGCGTAATTACGCTGTAGCCGCCGATGTAGGAGTGCCCGCCGATCACACAGAACTGGTGCACCCCACAGTGCGCCCCGACCACGGCGTAGTCTTCGACGGTCACATGCCCGCCCAGCGTCGCGCCGTGCGACAGGATGCAGCTCGACCCCACCAAGCAGTCATGCGCTACATGCGCGTAAGCCTGCAGCAAGTTATCGTCACCAATCGCGGTCAAGGCGCCGCCGCCCTCCGTTCCGCGGTGGATGGTACAAAATTCGCGAATTTGATTGCGATCGCCGATGCGCGTCTGCGAGCGTTCGCCGTGATACTTCAAATCCTGCGGCGCTACACCAACCGTGGAGTACGGGTAGAAAACGTTCTCGGAACCAATAGTCAAGGGCCCTTCGGCGAAAACATGCGCCATTAGCCGGGTAGCAGGGCCGACAGTAACGTCCGCGCCCACAACACAATACGGACCGATCTCGGCGCTGTCGTCGATCTTCGCTGCTCGATCAATCTGCGCGCTGGGGTGAATCGCCATCGCGAGATCTAGCCTGGCGTCGATTCCTGGGACGGTCGGTCCGCAATGGTACACATGAGCACTGCTTCGGCCGCCACACGATCACCCACAAATGCCCGACCCCTCATCTTGATGACGCCGGCGCGCTTGCGCAGGATGTCCAGTTCCAGACGCAGCTGGTCTCCCGGCACAACCGGCGAGCGAAATCGGCACTCGTCGATTGAAGCAAAAATACCAACTTATTCTTGCGGTCTTCGATTCCCTTGAGAGCCAAGACGCCACCGCACTGTGCCATCGACTCAACGATCAACACACCCGGCATCACGGGGAAACCTGGAAAATGTCCGTCGAAGAAATGCTCGTTCGCCGTTACGTTCTTGAGACCGACCACGCGTTTGTCGCTGATCTCCAGAATGCGGTCGACCAGCAGCATGGGGTAGCGATGCGGCAGGATGTCTTTGATTTGGTTGACGTCAAGCATAGACAAAAAAAGCAGGCCTGATGGCCTGCTACGCGTAAGGCGAAATTATAGCATCGGGTTCGCGTCGCTAGGCAGCTTTTTGAATTGCCGAACCTTCCAGTGGCTCGACTTCAAAGCTCTCGCGACGCCTCTCAAGAGTGACAAGTAAGATACCAGCGCGACAGCGCCAACTCCGATCATAAGTGCGGGCGGCACTGACTCGCCGTAGATCAAAGCACTGAATGTCACACCGAAAATCGGAGTGGGGAAAACAAATACGGAGAGCAGCCCCGGGGAGTGCGCCTCTAACAATCACACCCACAAGATAAAAGCGACGCCGACTACTAGGAACGAACAGTACAGAGAAGACACGATCACTCGCGTAGTCAACGGCCCGACCAACATGGGCTCACTGACCACGGCACAAACCAAAAACACGGGTAGTGAAAAACCAACCTGCCAGAATATTGTCTTTGTCGATTCGACGTGCTGCCCCAAACGCTGCGTGTAAACCATCCGCCCGCCGATTACGACCGCGGTCGCGATAGCCAGAACATTGCCCAGCGTGGGATACCGCGCGAGCGATGCGTCCGGCTTGCCGAGCAACACGATCCCAACGCCAACGAATGGCACCGCCAATCCGGCCACACGCATGCGGGAGAGCCGATCGCCAGGCACAAAATGATGCGAAATGATGTTGATAAATATCGGCGCGGCGTTCAGTAACACCGCCGCAAACGCCGCCGACGTCAGACTGATACTGATGTTCAACAGGATAATCTGAAAACCAAAGAAGGCCCCGAGAACCATCAAGGGACGCCACTCACCCCGGCTTCGGCCGCACAGATAGTCCGCCAAAATGGGCCCACAGCCAGACTATCGGCCACCCCAACAACAGTCGCCAGAAAGCGCTCCAAATTGGAGGGAACGCCTCCAGCGCAACTTTGATCCCGACGATGTTCAAACCCCACATCGCCGACATCAGCAGCGCAATCAGGGCCGCGCGAGGCCCAACCTTTTTAAACGTCGTAGCGGTATTCGTCACGCCGGGGCCTGCGAACGTTTCGAGCGCGTCACGATCAATATTCCCAGCGCCACCGCCGCCGCGCCGACCACCAGCCGCCCGGTTATGGCTTCGCCGAAAATGAATGCCGCCAGGACTACTCCAAAAATCGGCACACTAAAGCCAAACATCGCCAAATTGCCCGCGCTATGCTTCTGCAGCAGCGCCGTCCACGCCACGAAGCAGAACCCGGCCACTACAATCGCCTGATAGACGATCGCCAAAACCGGTTCATAGCTAAGCGGTTGCAGCAAAGGGACCTCGAACGTAACGGCCAGAAGAAGGAAGATCGGCAGACTGAGAACCATCTGCCAGATGACGGGACGGAGAGGATCCATTCCCTGCACTAAGTGTTGCGTATAGACCAAGCGAATTGCCAGCAATAGGGCCGATATCAGCATTAGAAAATTGCCGAGTAAGGGGTTTGACGCAAGAGCCGCGTCAGGCTGTCCGAGTGCGACGTATGAGATGCCGCCGAACGCCATCGTTAGGCCAAACAGCCGCTTCGCAGTCAATTGGTCGTCGGCAACAAAGAAGTGGCTGATCAAATTCACCATCACCGGGTTCGCGTTTAGCAAAATCACCGCATATGCCGGCGAAGTGAAATTCACGCCAAGGTTAAATATGGAAATCTGAGCCGAGAACAGCACCGTCAGCCCTAGCATCTTTACGTAGTGCTCGCGCTCTAAGAGCACCGGCTGGGATCGCATCCAGGCCCAACACACAACCGCCAAAGCGGCGAGAGCCATTCGCCAAAACGCGCTCCAGAAGGGCGGAATCGCCGCCAGCCCGACCTTGATCGCGACGATATTGCCGCTCCAGAAAAAGCTGATGAGCAGGGCGAATAGCCCGATCCGCAAGGTTACCGGCTGAGTTGTAGATAACTTAAACGACCCCCGCTTCATGCGGGTCCTTCGACCGAATCCCTCAGAATTTCCACCACGTGTCGAGGCCGCCGGCTGGTGAAGTGGTCGATCTGCTGTCGGCACGACACACCCGTAACAGCGATCTCGGTTTCCGCCTGTGCCGATTCCACTGCCGGAAAAAGCCGCTCAGCGCCGATCTTCTCGGAGATTTCGTAGTGACCCTTTTCAAACCCAAACGAGCCCGCCATTCCGCAGCAACCCGAGTTGACTTCTTCAACGGTCTGACCCGGTACCAAGCGCAACGCATCGAGGCTGGGCTTCGAACCAATGTGCGCCTTTTGATGGCAATGCCCGTGGAATAGGACCTTGCGCTCGGTAGTTTTCAACGGTAGGTCGAGCTTGCCCTCGGCGGCGAGTTTGACCAAGAACTCGTCGAGCATCCAAGCATTTGCCGCGACCTTTTTCGGTGCCTCGCCCGGGATAAGCTCGGCGTACTCGTCGCGCAACGTCAGTAAACAACTCGGCTCGCAGCCGACCACTGGAACCCCCGCGTCGGCGTACTGTTCAAACTCTCGAACGTTATGCTGTGCAACCTCGCGCGCATCTTCAATCAATCCTTTTGAAAGCATCGGCCGCCCGCAGCATTTCTTTTCAGCGAGATGCACTTCAAGGCCGGCCGCCTCCAACACCTCGACGGCGGCCCGGCCCACCTCGGGGTAGTTGTAGTTCAAAAAACAATCGTCGAATAAGACGACGCTACCGTTCTTACCCGAGCGCGGTCCCGGCTGCCTTGACCCGAACCACTTGCCAAAAGTTTGCGCCGCAAACGGCGGCAAATCGCGGCGGCGATCCACGTCGAGGATTTTCTCGTTTAGCCATTTCACCGGCGCCAGCGAGGCACCCCAATTTGCCAGGCCCGAAACCTTGCAACCTAGCCGATAGAGCTTTTCGACATGCCCAAACGCCTTCGCCTTCAACGGGGTGCCGTGTTCGGCGTAGTAGTGTGAAAGCCACTCGTACTTGATCTTCGCCAGATCGACGTTCGACGGACACTCCTTCTTGCAGGCCTTGCATTCAAGACAAAGGTCGAGCACGTCGTACATGCGCTTAGACGTGAATTCTTCCGG
Source organism: Bryobacterales bacterium (assembly GCA_965205595.1). Taxonomy (GTDB): domain Bacteria; phylum Acidobacteriota; class Terriglobia; order Bryobacterales; family UBA6623; genus CATQHP01. Next base: position 122,870 of record CBDBHI010000018.1, read on the forward strand.
CGGTAGCGTACCTGAAATCGCCGCTCGCAAGGCGTTGGCGCGGCCGCGGGTTGAGTGCTCCTCGTCCATCGTGGCGTGGTACGACGGGCACATCGTGCCCACCTCGCGCTTGCGGCAGACGCCCGCGCCGTTGCACATTTCTATCGCCCGCGCGAAGCCGCCTTCGATTGAAAAATCAAGTTTCGTCTTGATCTTGATGGTCTTGTAGTCCCCGCCCCAGCGAAGGTTTTCGTTCAACTCCGGCGCATTGACGACTTTGCCCGGGTTGAGAATGTTGTCGGGATCAAATGCATTCTTGAGTTCGAGGAAGCCCTTATAAATCTCGTCCCCGAACAACCACTTGTTGTACTTGCTGCGCGCGATACCGTCACCATGCTCGCCCGACATCGAGCCACCGTGATCCATCACAAGCCCGAAAACTTCGTCCGCGATGGTGGCCATTTTCTTGACCTCGGAGTGCTCTTTCATGTTGACCATCGGCCGTACATGCAGGCAGCCGACGGACACGTGACCGTAATAGCCTCCGTGCGCATCGTGCTTTTCGAGAATGTCGCGGAACCCCTTCAGGAACTGACCCATCTTCTCGATCGGTACGGCTGGATCTTCGACGAAAGCGATCGGTTTGTGATCGCCCTTCACGGACATCAAAATTCCGAGTGCCTCTTTTCGCACGCCCCAGATCTCAGCCTGCTTCGTCGGGTCGGTAACGGCGAGGTACCCGAAACCATGGTTCTTGGCGCTTAGGATTCCACGCAATCGCTCGATTTTCGACGCGACCTCGGCATCGCTTTCGCCATAGTATTCGACCACCATCAGCGCCTCAGCGCCTTCGGCGACAAAACCCATCTTGTCTTTGAAGGTCGGATTCGTTAGCGCCTTGCCGAGGATAAAGTCGTCGATCAACTCGGCCGCCGATGGCTCGGTCGCGATGATCTCTTGGGCCGAGTCGACGGCGTCGAACACCGATTTGTAGTGCACGACCAAGATGCCCTTCACCTTGGGCATCCTCACGATCCGCATCTTCGCCTCGGTAACGACGGCGAGCGTGCCCTCGCATCCGACAACCACTCGCGAGAGGTTGAGCGGTCCCGGCCGACTCGAGTAGCCGGCGCCGTATTGATCGCCATTGACGACAAGTTCGTCGAGGTTGTAACCGCTTACGCGGCGCAAGATTTGCGGAAACTTCGCAAGCACCTCATCGCGGTAGCGTTCACCAAGTCCGGGTAAATCGCGGTACAGCTTGCCCGGAATGCCATCGCCGCGACCGAGCGATTCCAGTTGGCCGTTGGCCAGAGGCCGCAACCAAGCATCGGTTCCGTCGGCAAACACGCAGCGCAATTCCATGACGTGGTCGATCGTCTTGCCATAGAGAATCGAGTGCGACCCGGCCGAGTTGTTGCCGATCATGCCGCCAATCGTCCCGCGGCTCGACGACGAAGTATTCGGCCCAAACATGTACCCGTAGGGCTTGAGGTGCCGCCCCAGTTGGTCCTGCACAACTCCGGGCTGGATGCGAACCCACTCCTCCTCGATATTCGTTTCGAGGATGCCGTTCATATACTTGGCGAAATCGATATGGACCGCTTCGCCCACCGTCTGGCCCGACAAGCTCGTGGCACCGCCACGCGGCAGGATCGGCACTTTGTGCCGCGAGCAAATGTTTAGCAGATCTTTAACGTCGCCGTGATGTTTAGGGATCACCGCGCCGATCGGCTCGATCTGCCAGACCGACGCGTCGGTCGAGTACATGATCTTCGAGTAAGTATCGAAGCGCACCTCACCTTCGATTTGGCGGGAAATTTGGTCGGCGAGATCGTTCGGGTAAGGCATGCGGACACCACGGCCCGACTCGTTGCAAAACAACGAATGACGCGCAACCTGTTAGGGCTAGAGTTCCCGGATCCGGCGACTCAGACGCGAAAGGCCTAATTCAATATTTTCGTCGCTTACGTTAGAAAAAGAAAGCGGTAGGGTGTTCGAGTGCGATCCGTCGACGGAAAGAAGTGCTTCGTGGTTCATGTCAGCTACCTGTACATGGTGCCTACTCTTTCTCTGTTGCAATCCGAGTCAGAGTACTCGCCGATGGTTGCGCACCGCGATCCGATCGGTCATAATCAAAAAAGTTTATTCGCCGTTTATTCGATGTTTTCGATACTGCGGTGGAGCGGATATTAACGGTGGATAGTCTCTCCCCCGCCGAGCGCAGCGAGCGGATGAGCCGGGTGCGCTCAAAGGATTCGAAGCCGGAGTTGGCTGTCCGTCAGCTCGTCCATGCGATGGGCTTTCGGTATCGATTGCATGTTGGTAAATTGCCGGGAAAACCAGACTTGGTGTTCCCGGCACGAAAGAAGGTAATCTTTGTACACGGCTGCTTCTGGCATCGACACGGTCGAAACTGCCGATTGACTAGGTGGCCGAAGTCCAAACTCGAATTTTGGAAACCGAAGCTGGAATCGAATCATGAGAGAGACAAAAGGCATCGACGCTCGCTTCGTCGTTTAGGCTGGAGGGTGCTGACGATTTGGGAATGCGAGATACCGAAGACAGAACGACTGGAAGCGAGAATGAAGAAATTTCTAAGCGAGGTCTGAGGGCCATTGAACTGTTCGCCGGAGGGGGTGGCCTAGCGCTTGGCGTAGGGAGAGCTGGCTTCTCCCATGAAGTCGTTGTCGAGCGCGACCGGCACGCCTGTGAGACGCTTCGCCACAACCAGCAACTCGGTCATTGCCTCCTGTCCGATTGGCATATCGAGGCCGGCGATGTCGAAGATTTTGATTTTTCCCCATTTGAAGATCGCCTCGATTTAGTAGCCGGGGGGCCTCCGTGCCAACCGTTTTCAATCGGGGGCAAACACCGCGGGAGCAAAGATTCTCGAAACATGTTCCCCGCGATGATTCGCGCCATTCGGAATGTTCGCCCAAAGGTCGTTCTTGTTGAAAACGTTCGCGGGATGCTGAGAAAATCGTTCGCCACATATTTCGGGTACATCAAGCTCCAAATAGAACACCCCGAAGTCACCGCGCAGCCAGAGGAAGATTGGATAGGTCATCTTGCCCGGCTTGAACAACATCACACCAGCGGCTGCGGCGATGATGGGTTGAGTTACAACGTCGTCTTCAAGCTCGCGAACGGCGCCAACTATGGCGTTCCGCAAAAACGAGAGCGAGTGTTCATCGTTGGTTTTCGCTCCGATCTGAACATACAGTGGTCGTTTCCGCCGGAGACGCACTCGTTCGACGCGTTACTGCACGATCAGTGGATCAGCGGCGAATATTGGGAACGCCACCGCGTTCCCAAGTCTCGGATACCCGATCCGCCCACAGCACACACCGCCCGCATTGATCGGCTCCGAAATCGACTATTTGAGATTCTTGAGCAGCCGTGGGTAACCGTTCGAGATGCGACTTCCGACTTGCCCGACCCTGAGAACGGACTGCTTCACGGAATCCCCAACCATAGGCTAGTTTCGGGTGCGCGGTCGGACAAAGGCCACACAGGTAGTAGGCTAGACCATCCGGCAAAAACGCTGAAAGCCGGAGATCACGGTGTTCCCGGCGGCGAAAACATGCTGCGCAAGCCGAGCGGAGAGGTGCGGTACTTCACCGCCCGAGAGTCCGCACGACTGCAAACATTCCCAGACCACTACGTCTTTCCTGCTTCGTGGTCGGAGACCATGCGCCAGTTGGGGAACGCCGTGCCGGTGGAGTTAGGCCGTGTAATGGCCGATTCAATCGCCAAACAGTTGTAGGATCCCCGTTGGGCTCGCCTTGATCAGCGGATTTGATAGCGTATAGCTCGTGCCTTGCTTCGATGACTTCGACATTGACTTGGTTTCCGCTCTTCAAGAGCAGCTTCTTGCCGCGTTTGTAAAGCTCGATACTGGGCCAGTGGGCAATGACTTGCTCAGCGAACATCCAGACGGCCAGGGCGTGTATCTTTTGTACTATGAATCGGAACTTGTTTACGTGGGCAAGGCGGACAGTCTACGAAGACGCTTGAATGAGCATCACGCCAAGATTGACGGGCGTCGTGGAATAGAAGTTAGCTCGATGTCGTTCAAGTGTCTATTCCTCAGCAACAATTGGGCGGCACTTGCGCCTGAAACATCGCTCCTCGCGCACTTCAAAAAGATAAAGAAGTCACCCAAGTGGAATGGCAATGGCTTCGGTCCGCATGACCCAGGTCGAAATCGCGAGACGACGAATAAGCCGCCCCAGGGATTTGATGCCCGCTACCGTATTACAGACCAATGGCCTTGCGATTGGATCAAGGCAGGTGAGTGGAATTGCCTGGAACTTCTCCTGGTGCTTAAGGCGAAGCTGCCCTACTTGCTCCGTTTCCAAGTCTCCAATAAGAATTCACTGAAGAACGGTCATCCGGAGTACAACGACATCGTCATCAATGTGCCGAATCAGTCGATGCCGTCGCGCGACCTCCTGAGGCTCATTGCCGACAATTTGCCTGGATGGCAGGCAACTGTGTTCCCTGGGCACATGATCCTCTACAAGGAGGATAGGGAGTATGATCACGGCGAAGTATTGAAGCCACTCTAGCCTTCACTCGCTCACTCCCGCTAAGTCCAGCAAGAACGCGTAGCGATACGCAGTCTGTTCGTAGCGCCCTTGGCGGCCCGAGACGCCGCCGTGGCTACCGTGCATCTCGGTTTTGAAGATCAAACGGTTGTCGTTAGTCTTCAGCGCTCGCAGTTTCGCGACCCACTTCGCCGGCTCGAAATACTGCACTTGGGAGTCATTCAAACTGGTCGTCACCAGCAGGTGCGGATAGTCTTTCGCCGCCACCTGATCATATGGCGAGTACGACAGCATGTAGTTGTAGGCCTCTTTCTCCTTAGGGTTCCCCCACTCATCCCACTCAAATGTTGTCAAGGGAATCGTCTCGTCCAACATCGTCGTCACCACGTCGACAAACGGCACCGCCGCAACCAGGCCCGCCCACAGGTCCGGACGCATATTCATCACCGCGCCCATTAGCAACCCGCCGGCGCTACCCCCATATGCAAACACCTTTTCGCGCTTGGCGTAGCCTGCCTCGATGAGAAATTCCGCGCAATCGATAAAGTCCCAGAACGTATTTTTCTTTCTTAGCAACTTTCCGTCTTCGTACCAGCGCCGCCCCATTTCCTCACCACCTCGAATGTGAGCGATAGCAAAGACGAACCCGCGGTCCAACAGGCTGACACGGAATGGGTCGAATCCCGCGTCGCTGCTACTGCCGTATGATCCATAGCCGTACAGCAGCAACGGGTTTCCGCCGTCGCGTTTCATGTCCTTTCGGTAAACAAGCGAAACCGGCACCTGCTCGCCATCGCGAGCGGTCGCGCACAAGCGCTCTACGGCGTAGTCGTCGGCGTTAAATCCGCCCAACACCTCATCCTGCTTGAGCAGCTTCCGCTCTTTCGTCGTCATGTCGTAGTCGTAAACCGAATCCGGCGTAGCGGGCGACTCATAGCCAAATCGCAACGTTTCGGTATCGAAATCGTAGTTGTCAAAGCTGTAAGCGACATAGGCCGGCTCATCAAATTCCACGTAGTGCTCAGCCGAGCCTGACCAGGGCATCACCCGCAAATTCATTAGCCCGTCGCGCCGTTCTTCGACCAACAGGTGATCGCGAAAGATCTCGAAATCCTCAAGCAGCGTGTCATCTCGGTGGGGAATCTGTTCCTCCCAATTCGAGATAGCGGTGCGACCAATCGGCGTTTTCATCAACCGAAAGTTTTTCGCCTCATGATTTGTCGAAATGAAAAAGTGATCGCCGAAATGATCGACCGAGTATTCGTGGCCCCGTCTGCGCGGCTCAATCACTCGAAATTCGCCGCCGGCATCAGCGGATTCGAGAAATCGGACTTCGTTGCTCAGCGTATGGTTCGAACTGATTAGCAGGTAGCGCTGGGACTTGGTCTTTCGAAGCGAACACCGAAACTCCTCATCCTTCTCCTCGAACACAACTTCGTCCGACGAAACATCGCTTCCCAGTACATGACGAACAACTTGGTGCTCCCGCAGAGTTCCCGCTTCTTTGTTTACATAGAAAATCGTTTCGTTATCAGCGGCCCACTCGGACCGGCCGGCGGTGTCGGGAATAATATCCGGAAGCAGCTCTCCAGTAACCAAGTTCTTCACCCGGATCGAATACAAATGTCGCCCAGCAGTATCCTCGCTGAACGCCAGCAGCCTGTTGTCGGGACTCACGCGGAGCCCGCCCAAACGGTAATATTCGTGGCCCTCCGCGAGCTCGTTGGCGTCAAGCAGAATCTCTTCTTCTGCTTTGAGGGATCCCTTCTTGCGGCAATGGATCCCATAGTCCTTACCGTCTTCGGTCCGCGAATAGTAAAAGTACCCGTTCCGGAAGTAAGGCACCGATTCATCGGTCTGCTTAATTCGCTCGGTGAATTCTTTCACCAATGCTTCCTGGAGCGGCTTGCTGTGCTCCGTTGCCCGTTCGGCAAAAGCGTTCTCGGCCTCGAGGTACGCAATCACCTCCGGGCTATCCCGCTCGTTCAGCCAGTAATAGTTGTCGACGCGAGTACTACCATGTTCCTCGAACGCCTTAGGGACGATCTTTGCTATAGGGGGTTCCAATAAATCCTCCGAAGACTGGCAGCTCGCTAACAACAGAGCAGCCATACAACCGCACGCACGCCGATTTCTGACCGTCATCATGTCCTTCCTAGCCTAAAGAACTCACCCATACTACCCCAACAGCGGTTGCTTTTCGTTTGACTTTCCAACGGTACGGGAGGATAATCTGCGTGGGCCGGATCGCAAGGAAATTTCGGCTGCCGTGCCGGCAGCCGCGGTCAAGGTTGGCACTGGTTAGACAAAGGAGACGAACCATGCCGAACTACAACCTATTCAAACCTAAACTTGCGCGCGACATTATGGTTAAAAACCTTGTGACGCTACAGCCCGAGACCCCGGTTCTCAGCAGCATCCGCAGTCTCGTTTTAGGCAAAGTCAAAGGGGCGCCCGTCGTGGGACCCGACCGACATTATTGTGGGATTTTCACCGAGCGATGCTGTCTCAACGTGCTCATGACCTACACCGGCCACTCGTCTTGGTCACAATACTTCGGGGGTAAGATTCCCGTCAGCAGCGACATCATGACGAGAAAGCTGACCGTACTCAAACCCGAAATGGACGTCTTTGAGGCGATCAGCCTATTATTGGCGAAGAACATTTCAGGAACCCCCGTGGTCGATAAGGACGGGTGCTTCCTGGGAGTCTTCTCGGAAAAGTCAAGCATGGACGTTCTCGTCGGCGCAACCTATGACAACTTGCCTGCCACGCTAGTCTCCGCATTCATGAACACCGATCGGCATCGTACGGTCGACGAAACGATGGAGTTGCCGGCTATCGTCCAGTTCTTTCTCGATACGCCTTACCGCCGGCTGCCGGTCCTCAACGGCAATCGAGTGGTTGGTCAAATTACCAGGCACGACGCGCTGAACGCCATGGAGGGGCTCGTCAACCAATTTTCCTCAAATACACGTGCGGCTACCCCCGAGCCCACCGAATTATTCATGGATACGGCCGCCCCTACCGTCCCCGAGGATGTCGATATTTTCACGATTGCAAACAAATTCCGCCAAGACGACTACCGCCGCCTGCCGGTGCTCACTGACGGCTGGATCCGCGGCATTATTACCCGTAAGGACCTACTCCGGGCGGCGAATCAGTTGCTCAACCTGACACCGGCTAAGAAGGTGCTGCCGCTTTATTTTAATTCTGTGGCCAACGCCCGCCCACCGGGAAATTGACGCCCATCGGTTGTCATTCTCAACTCGCTTGCTCGTTTACCGCTAAATATTCAGTAAACTGGGGGTTCGATCTCTGTGGGAGCACGTGTGCCCGCCCACAAGGAGCCCAACCTCGATGTCTCGAAACTTTTTCATCACACTGCTGTTAAGCTTTGGCCTGATATGGATGGCTGGTTGTGGGGGGTCCGATGCGCCACCCGAAACGTCAGAGCCGGAACCGGTCGCAAAGGTAGCCCCGCCGCCCGAGCCCGAATCGGAGCCGGAACCCGAAGTTGAGCCGGCGCCAGAGCCCGCCCCCAAAACCAAGACCGCACCCAAGCCCGCGGGGCCTCCGAAGGTCGTGATGGCGACCAGCCACGGTGACATGACTATCGAGTTGTACGCCGACAAGGCACCCGAGACCGTCAAGAATTTCTTGCAGTATGTCGACGACAAGTTTTATGACGGAACGATCTTCCACCGTGTTATCCCTGGGTTCATGATCCAGGGAGGTGGCTTCGAGCCTGGCATGAAAGAAAAACCCACGCGCGAGCCCGTGAAAAACGAATCCGCGAATGGAGTAGCGAATTCGCGTTACACCCTTGCCATGGCACGCACTTCGCAGCCCCATAGCGCCACGGCACAGTTCTTCATCAACCACGTGTCGACCCGATTCCTCGACCGCGATCAAGCGAGAGACGGCTGGGGATACTGCGTCTTCGGCAAGGTCATTGGCGGGACCGAAGCTATCGAGTCAATCGCTAAAGTAGCTACTGGCAACGCGGGTGGGCACCAAAACGTCCCGACCTCGGATGTCAAAATTATGTCCGTTCGCCGCGTCAAATAGGATTTACGAGAAACAAAGAATGCCCGAAACTAAAAACCCGGTCGTCACTCTAGACACGTCCAAGGGCGCGATCAAGATCGAACTCAATGCCGAAAAGGCTCCAAAGACTGTCGCGAACTTTCTTCAGTACCTCGACGACGGGCACTACGACGAAACCGTCTTCCATCGCGTGATTGCCAACTTCATGATTCAAGGTGGTGGCATGGACACCCACATGAGCGAAAAAGCTGCGCGTGAGCCGATCGAGAACGAGGCGAACAACGGCCTCACTAACGACCGCGGCACGATCGCCATGGCGCGCACCAACGACCCTCATAGCGCTACCGCGCAGTTCTTCATCAACACGACCGATTCAAACGGATTTCTTAACCACACGGCGGAAACGGCGCAAGGCTGGGGGTACTGCGTGTTTGGCGCGGTTATCGAAGGTATCGAAGTCGTCGACGCAATCCGTCAAGTGTCGACCAAGCGGTTGGGCTGGCACGAGGACGTACCGTCCGAGACGATACTGATCAATTCGATCCGCCGCTCCTAGCCCGCACTTCTCACCACCTGACGGCGAAAGCACGCGATAGGTGCACCGCTACTTCGTTGCGCTCGATCAACGTGCGACGACTCGAAACGACAGGTCCATCTCACTCTTCGTGCCCACAGCGCCGAAGGCGACGGAAGGCGGTTTGATCCCGTAAGTCTTCAGGGCCACTACAGATTCGCCTTCGAATTTCAACTCATCCACTCTAGTTCGTTCCATCGTCAGCAGCACCCGATTCGCTTCGGCGCGGCCGCGAATTTCGAGTTCGCCGTCGATCTCAAATTGGTCGGCGCCTGCCGAGCGCATTTGAGTAGATCGAAACTTTATAAGTGGGTGCTGCTCAACTTTGAGCACGTGAGTCTTTGCTTCGCGCTCTATCTTCGCCAAATCTTTAGCGCTAACCCAGTCGTCTTCGCAGGCCAGGCTACTGGATTCGATATCGATCGTGACCGCCGAGTTCTCCGGACGTTCGGCATCGAACTCGATCTCGCCGGAGTAGCGGGCGAAAACGCAGTCGTGGGCCTTGCCGCGCATGAAGCCAGTCTTGTAAACCTTGAGCCTCAGTTCGGCACCCTCCGCCGGGGCGATTCGATAAGTTTCGGCGCACAATGGCGACAACGCCACTACGAAACCGACTAGGAGTATTTGCCAGTAAGGTCGTTCCATCGCACTTTCCACACATCGGCGAATGCGCTGATGCCGTCAAGGGTTCCGACGGTCGTTCCCTCGACGTCGTTCCAGCGAACCGGAACTTCGGCGATCTTGTGGCCCATTTTTTTGGCGAGGAACAGCTGTTCGACGTCGAAGCCGAATCGTTCAAGCTGCTGGCGTGCAGCGACATCGCGAGCGGCTTGCTTTGAATAAAGCTTGAAGCCACACTGCGTGTCGGCCAACGCCAGACCCGTAAAGAGCCGGACCACGAGGTTGAAGGCGCGACCGGATAGCTCTCGAAATAGCGGCTGATGGACTCCTATCAGAGAGCGGTCGAGAGCGCGTGAGCCGATGGCGACCGTGTATTGGCCCTCGTTCACCGCGTTGAGAAGCTTGCCAGCCTCTTCGATGGGCGCGGAGAGATCAGCGTCGGTAAACAGGATCCAATCATGGCGAGCTTCGCGCATGCCGTGGCGAACGCTGTAGCCTTTTCCGCGATTGCCGGGGTTCTCAAGCACGCGGTACGCAACGCCAATATTTTCGAAAAGTGGGGCTGCTTGTTCGGCAACTTCGAACGTGCGGTCGCGCGAACCGTCATTGACGACGAGTACTTCAACAGCGTCGATACCCGCCGCGCCCAGGTACTCCGCGATGCGCTCGAGCGAGGGTGGCAGCCGTTTCTCTTCGTTATAGGCCGGAATGACTAGGCTCAGAGACGGCACGTTGACGGAGGCTCCAAACCGCGAATTATACCGTGTCGGTTATCTGTTCCGACTCGCGAATGGCGCGCTCAAGCAGGCGATCGTAGTATGGCGAGCACTCGGCCAATAGCGGCTTCAGGGCGCTTGGAAACGATTCCCGCTTTGGTTTGTACGCCTGAAATGTAGTCGAGCGGTGGACGTTCTGATACCAGTGCGGAGCCCAAACGCCGTCATACGATTTCGGGCCCGGCGGCCAGGCGAGCATCTCAATTTGGAATTCAAGACCTACCCGCACGCAGAGCTGTTCGAGAATACTCCGCGGGTTGAGCAACAAGTTTCGCGAATCAATCACCGCCGGGGTTTGGCCCCAGCCCTCGAGCATTTCGAGCATTTCGCACTGTCTCGCCAAACCCGTATCAGCAAGCGTTGGCTCGGGAATTTGGTTGATTAGAGACGGCAGCATCTGCTCGGGATCTCGGATGAGGATCACGTTGATGGTCTGGCGCATAAATTCCAAATTGAGATCGACGAGATGGTGGGCCATCTGTTTCAGAAAAAGCACGGGCCGATTGCAGGGTCCCAGGACTAGATCACGGGCGACACGTTCGCCGTCGTTGTCCTGCGACGCAATGACGTCGGTCCAGCCTGGATGCCGCGCGCCCGAAACACGCAAGTAGTGAGCGTAGAGTGGCTCGTCGACAACGCGTGTGTCGCTGCGTTGAGCGAACGAATACAGCAGTGCGGTAGAAACGTTTCGCGGACCCGACCACAGGTTAATTCGCTTGACCGCGTCGGACATTCGAGACGGCTCGGGCTAGGCAGCGCCCGCGGCTTGCAAGGCGGTGATCGCAGCGACATAGTAAATGTCGTCGACGGAGCAGCCTCGGGAAAGGTCGTTGGCGGGCTTGTTGAGCCCTTGCAAGAAGGGGCCCAGCGATTGCGCGCCGCCGAGACGTTCGGCCAATTTGTAGCCAATGTTGGCGGCGTTTAGGTCGGGGAAAATAAGCACGTTGGCCTTGCCCGCTACTGGCGAGCCCGGCGCCTTCGAGGCGCCGACGGAATCGAGTAACGCGGCATCAGCCTGCAATTCGCCGTCGATTTTTAGCTCGGGAGCGCGGGCTCGGGCGATGCGCAAAGCCTCGATGACTTTGTCGGCTAGCGGGTGGCGGGCGCTTCCTTTTGTTGAAAACGAGAGCAGCGCCACGTAGGGTTCAGCGTTCAACAGCCGCCGGCTGTTTGCGGCGGCCGCGATGGCGATGTCGGCCAGCTCACTCGCGGACGGATCGGGAACGACAGCGGCGTCGGCGAAAACCATCACGCCGTTTGCGCCGAACTCAGGGTTGGGATGGACCTGCACCATAAAGCTCGAGACCAGCTTGGAGTTGGGCCGCACACCGACGCATTGGATCAAAGCCCTCAGCGTCTCGGCGGTGGTGTTGCTGGCGCCGCCAACGAGGCCTTCGGCATCGCCATCGGCAAGTAGCAGCGCCGAGTAGTAGAGAGCATTCTTGGCGATGTTCGCGGCTTCGACCTCCGTAACGCCCTTGGCGCGGCGGCGTTCGTAGTAGATTCGTGCATAGCGCTGCAGGCGGTCTGAAGCCTTAGGGTCGGCACAGCTCACACCCGGCGCGCACTGGGTGTTTTCGCTGACGAGTATCGGTTGGACGACCTTGTCACGGGCTAGGCGCACGCATGCTTCCCGAACGCGCGGATCGTCACCCTCAGGGAAGACGATGCGAGCATTTAGCGGGCGGGCACGCTCGACAAGGCTCGACAAGTAAGCCGACATTCTTACGATCGTACCGAGTTCCGAGTTGCGATAACAAAACGCCAGTTACGGGCTGTGCCCCCCCAGTCTAGGCAAACAGCCGCAGCCGCGCGTCGCGGCTCTAGCGGAATCCGTCGAGCATCATGATGTCGCCCTGTAATTTCCCATCGACGATGCTCAAAACGATTCTCTCGCCGTCGGCCGATACCGACAGACCCGGGCTGCCGTAGACCTCTTTGTCTTCCGGCACCTCGCCAAATCGTGTGGTGTTGCGTGTCTCGAATTCGTAGAACCACAAGCCACGCGTCCCACCGTCATCCTCCTTGACAAAGCAGATGCCGCTCGCGAAGGCGCTCCAATTCTTGGACTCAACTCCGCTAAGAATTCGCTCTCGAACACCGCCCCCCGGCGGTAGTCGCCAGATCTCGCCATTCGCGTCAATCTTGTCGTGGAAGTAAAGCGAGGCGTCGGTCGATTCGTAGAACCCAAATCCGGCATCATCGGTTACCTTGGTCGCTTCACCACCGCCGACCGGCCATTTCCAAATCGCGGCCTCACCCGTTCCGCGCTCATGAAACGAAGCGAAAAAGATCCACTCGCCGTCGCGCGACCAAGCGGGGCGGATGTCATGAGCGTCGAGGCTCGTCGTCAGGCGCTGCGCTCGCCGTCCGTCCGCACGCATCAAATAGATGTCTTTCGCTTCACCCGGCTCGTTGCCGTCGAATGCGATGAATTTGCCATCCGGCGACCAACTCGGACTGCCCGGACTCAATCCGCTCGCTGCCAATACTCGCTTAGCCTGGGACCCATCCGTGTCCGCGCCCCACAATTCATTGATACCGGTTCGATTGGAAACAAAAACAACGCGGCTGCCATCTGGAGACAAAGCAGCGCTGTCATCTCCTCGCGTGGATGACACGATTCTTGACGGCGCGATTCGGCCGGCTCCTTGGCGTACGACTGGTCCGGGAACGCTCCAAATGTTTGAGTCGTAGTCTCGCAGACCGTAGACCAAGCGATTGGAATCCGCCGCAATCGAAGGGCTATCGCCGAGCAGCCCGCCGAGTTGCATCGTCGGAGGCTTGTCGCCGGCAATCCCAACCCGCCAAAGGCCGCCTCGCGAGAATACTAGCTCTGTACCGTCGGCCGTCCAGTCGAGACCATTGATGAACTTTTCTTGGGAAGTCACACGCCGAGGTTTGCGGGCTCCGGCCAACTCCTGCACCCATATGTCCGCTTCATCGAGGCGTTGGAATCCAGCGTAGGCGAGCGAACGTCCGTCAGGGGAGTAGGCTGGATTTCTAACGAATTCCACTTCAGGTAGAGGCAACGGCGTTCGCTCCCCCGTCTCAATCTCCAGTAGGAATAGCGCCGGCGAATCCGGCCCGCCGTGCTGGCTGACAGCAAGCGATTTCCCGTCCGCGGACCAGTCCAGATATCTAAACGACAGCATTTGCGCGAGAAACCCGTCGGGTATCGAAACAGTGCCCAGCGTTGTTTCTGGACCGCCGATCGACCGTATGCGGATGATCTCGGATCGCTCTGGGGAGAACCGTACAAACGCCAAGTAGTCGCCATCGGGAGACCACGCCGGACTAAAGTCCTGCGGGGGACTGTCGGTAAGCTGAATCGGCTCATCGTCGGAACCGATCGTCTGGACATAAAGGTTGGCGGTGGTACTAATGTTGGGATCTCGCGAGTAAGCGACGCGGGCACCGTCGGACGAAATGGCCGGGTGGTATTCAAAACCGGGAGACGACGTTACGGGCAGCGGGGTGATTGACAAGGGTTGGAGATTCGATTCCGTGTCGGCGCGGCCCATCAGGAACGCAACGACCGCCACAGCCGCTAAGCAGCCGGTGCCCCAAATCAACGCCGCTCGTGTGCTTCCTTGCGTCCGCGATGAGGCATCTGAAACCTCCGCCAAGAAGCGGTACCCCCGGCGGGGAACCGTCTCGACAAATCGCGAGTTCGACGCGGAATCCCCCAGCGCCTGCCGTACCTTATTAACCGCCGTCGCCAAACTGCGGTCGAAATCGACGAAGGTGTCTTCCTTCCAGATGCGTCCCTGAAGCTCCTCTTTGCTGACGATCTCGCCGGGCCGCTCCAGCAGCGCCGCCAACACCTGAAACGGCTGCTCCTGTAGTTTCACCCGCGTGCCGCTACGGCGCAACTCCCCTGCCGCGAGGTCAACCTCGAAGATCCCGAAACGAACCGTTCCCCTTGCCGCGGGCACGAATCAATTATCAACTGGTCCGGCGGGAATTGCCAGTGGGTGGGTAGCGGAGATGCGGAGCGTGGACTTCCGTCCACGCCGCTCTTTCTGGCCGTGAGGAGGATCAGGCTAGGGCGCGACCGCGTCGATCGATGCCATATTAGTCGGCTTGCGACAGTTTAATACACTCTACAACTCACTGAAAACTAAACACTTAATAGTTGAACAGCGATTAAGAATCACTTGACCGCCAGTCCATGGCCCATCTGTCTTAATCGGCGCATCTTGCTCTCACTAACCGGAAGTGAAAGCAATGAAACGCACCCTGACAGCAGCCCTCGCAATGACCCTGGCGATGATCTCCTTTAGCCCTGTACAGGCCCAGGAGGGCCCGGACGGCGAGATTACCATCCGCCTGTATGATTTCGCCGGAATGCCTGGCGAGGTCGTCGCTCGCGCTCGCCAGGAGGCCAAAAGCATTTTTGCCCGCTCGCAGGTCCAGCTCAACTGGCTCGACTGCACGATCAGCGCCGAGGGAGCGCCCGCAGACCCAACCTGCAACGCCGTGCGTGGTCCGCGCGTCCTGAACATCCGCCTGATGCCGAAACACATGGAACCGGGCGACGGCCTCGCCGGCGGCATCTTCGGGTTCGCCATGTTGTCGAACGACGACAGTTTCGCCGCGACCGCGAACATCTATGTCGATCGGCTCGGCCCAATCGCTGATGGCCGCAAATATCGTCGGGGTGTGGTGCTCGGCGCGATGATCGCGCACGAGATGGGCCACCTGCTGCTCGGCGTCGGCAGCCATTCCAAGATGGGCTTGATGACGCTGCCCTGGGGGCCGAAAGTCCTCACCGCCGCCGACCAGGGCACCCTAAGCTTCACCAAGCGCGAAAACCGCAAGCTGACGGAGGCCGTCGACGCACGAAATCAGGAGACGCTCTCAGCAGCGGTGAGACCGTAGAGCAGGTCCGCGGACCTGTCCAGCCGGCAGAAGATTGCTTGAAAAACCTCACGCGAGCCGATAGCACAGCATTGGGGCGGCAAGGACGGGATCGTTGTCGGGCATTGTGATAAACTCCAATCCGCAATGGCCACTTCGACTCTTCACGAAGGCCGTCACTTTCTTCAGATTCCGGGTCCCACGAACGTCCCCGACCGGGTTCTGCGGGCGATGAGCCGGCCGACGATCGACCATCGCGGCCCGGAATTCGCCTCTCTGGTCCTCTCGATTCTGAGTCGGCTCAAACAAGTATTCGGCACGAGGGGACCGATTGTGGTTTTCCCGTCCTCCGGGACCGGCGCGTGGGAAGCGGCGCTGGTAAACACGCTATCCGCCGGAGACAGTGTGTTGATGTACGAGACGGGGGAATTCGCGCTGCTGTGGCGGGGCGTCGCGGAGCGCCTTGGACTCAATGTCGAATGGATCGAGGGGGATTGGCGCCACGGGGTCAGCTCAGCGGCAATCGCTGACCACCTGGCGGCCGACACGGGAAACAAGATTCGCGCGGTGGCGGTGGTTCACAACGAGACTTCCACGGGGGTAGCCAGCGATATCGCTGGTGTTCGGGGGGCGATCAATGATGTCGGCCACTCGGCGCTGCTGATGGTCGATACGATCTCGTCGCTTGCTTCGATGGACTATCGGCACGACGAATGGGGCGTAGACGTAACCGTGGGGGGATCTCAGAAAGGGCTCATGCTGCCGCCTGGCTTGGGGTTCAACGCCCTTAGCGAACAGGCGCTGGAAGCGTCAGCCTCAGCCAGCCTAGCCCGTTCCTACTGGGATTGGAAACCGGCCATCGCGGCCAATGAAAAGGGATTCTTCCCATACACACCACCCACCAACCTGTTGTTCGGCCTGGCCGAGGCGCTGGATATGCTCTTCGAGGAAGGGCTTGAAGCGGTGTTCCGCCGCCACGCTCGTTTGGCGCGAGCAACGCGGCAAGCGGTGTCAGCGTGGGGATTGGAAAACCTTGCCGTTTTACCAGCGGAGTTTTCGAACTCACTGACCGCGGTTGTGATGCCCGAGGGCCACGACGCCGACGAACTCCGCCGCGTGATCCTCGAACGTTTTGACATGGCGCTGGGCACCGGTTTGGGCAGGGTGCGGGGCAAGGTCTTCCGCATCGGGCATCTGGGTCATTTTAATGATCTGATGCTGATGGGCACTCTTTGCGGCGTCGAGATGGGGATGAAGCTTGCCGCTGTTCCCCACAATGAGGGCGGCGCAAACGCCGCGATGCGGATTCTCTCGGAGTAGACACGAGTGATGCGCTGACCAATATAACCGCCAAAAACCCTCTTTCGGCGGCGGATACAGAGCGCGATCGCGATACACAAAAAGTCAGTAGTGTCCGGCTATGGTCTGAGGCGTGGCTGACAAGTCGCTTGGAATGAGCGGGTTGAGTACGGATGTGGGATTTATCGATTTGAATTTTGAGGATTGATTTTGGTGTGCCGAGGGCCTTCGACAGGTTGTGAAGAATGAGGCATGAACCTTGGCCGGACCGTCTTCGCGCAAATGATGGATGAGTTTCCCAGCTACGAATTCCGTAAGTGCGTGGCCCGTTATGGAGGCGATTACAAATTGCGCGGCTTTTCTTGTTGGGATCAGTTCCTTTGTCTGGCTTTTGCGCAGTTGACCTATCGCGAAAGCCTGCGCGATATCGAAGCATGCCTGCGTTCGGTGCAACCCAAGCTCTACCACATGGGGTTTCGCGGCAAGGTTTCGCGTTCGACACTGGCCGCTGCCAACGAGACGCACGACTGGCGGATCTATGCCGATTTCGCGCAGTTCCTCATTCGGATCGCGCGGCCCTTGTACGCCCGCGATCCGACTGGAGTCGATCTCAATCAAAGTCTCTACGCTCTGGACTCGACCACCATCGACCTGAGTTTCGGAGGCTTATTTGTAGTCCGTCGAGCCTTGCTAGAGACGAAAAAACGGGGCGGCAAATTGCCGCCCCGCGGAATAGTTAGTAGCTTTTCGAATTAGAAACGCAACGTCAATCCAAACTGGAACTGCCGCTGATCGTTGCTCGCACTCTGGACGCGGCCGAAGTTTCGGTTTGATACGTCTCCGTTCGGGTTGTTGAAGTGTGGCGTGTTGGTGAAGTTAAACGACTCCAACCGGAATGTCAACTGCGCGCCCTCACCCAACTGCGGAATCGGGAAGTTGCGAAATAGCGAGAAGTCCCAGTTGAAAAAGCCTGGGCCGTCAACCTAAAAGCGGCAGTTAGGTGAGGTAATCGGCGAGTTGGAGGTTCGTTCCGACGACTCGGCCGTGGAGGAAATCGCGGAAGATCCAGCTGAGGATCAGTCGCCAGTGAGTGATCGAGCCCAACTGCTCCGCAGTTGCCGCCACGCGTTTGAGGAACTTACTCGCCGCCTCCAACGAGCGCCGGACTTGGCGCGTTTTCGCATGCGAACTCGTGATCGTCAGCGTCGTCTGCCGCGCATGCCGCGTGCGCCGCGCGATGCCGTGCAGCAGCAACGGCCGCGTCGTGATCGCTTCGCCCTTGCGCCCCGCCGCCAAGCGCGTGAACAGCCCCCACCAGTTGTAGACCAACGCGATCACTCCCGCCATCTCTCGGCTGCGCTTCAAATCCTGCGTCGTAAATCCCGTCCAGCCCCACTGATTCTTCAGCTCGTCAAAGTTGTTCTCCGCGTCCCCGCGGTCGCGGTACAACTGCGCGACCCCCTGCAGTTCCTCATCCAGCGACGTCACCAGCACCACATATTCGTACAACACGCCGCCCTCAACCACTTCGCATAGTCCTAGCGAAAGCTGCAGTGGTTGCTGCTTGGCAGACGGTTGCTGCTTCTGCTCGAGTTGCTTCTTCGCCGGCTCGAAGGCCAACGAGTCCCTCATTTGCCGCCGCAACACCAGCACCCCTCGGCTGCGGCTCCAGCCCGCCAGTTGCAACTCGCTGCGCACGCCCTGCCAGCCTTGTCCCGCCGCAACCCAATCGTGCGCTGCGAACAGCCGCTCAATGAGGCGCTTCACTCCGTTCGTCTGACGCAGTCGAAACAGGTAGTCGAGACCGCGTTGCTCGGCCCCAAGCATCGCTTGCTCCGTGCCCCAATGCGCATCGCCGCGTAGCAATTTTGGACGCTGTTGCGGCTTCAACTCATCCAAGAACTCCCACAGCCGCAGCTGCGCGTGCGACGGCGCCGTCTGCTTGCCCGGCTGCACTTCGACCCCCAACAGCAGTCGAATATGCGCCGCCATGTAGGCGTGATAGACGTGCGACGGACGTCCGGGCTTGGCCGGGTTGTAGCCGAGCAGCGCGCCTTCTTGCTTGCCGCACAGCGGCTTCACCGTGGCGTCGACGTCGAGGATCCAGTGCTCTTCGAGCAGCGCTTCGTAACTGTGTTTGAGGTGCCGGCCGAGCCAACGTTCGCAGTCGGCTTCGTCGACGTCCTTGAAGGCGCGCCGCGCCGAGTCTTCGCTGACCAACTTGTTGACACCCAGCAGCGTCGGTGTCAGCGTGTCGGCGCGCAAGGCGTCGCTGTGGGCATAGCGCCGCTGTCCGGCGAGCACGCTCAACAGCAGCGTCGCCAGCACTTCGCGCTTGGCGGGCGCGTTCGGACTGCTGTAGCTGAGCGGGCAGTCGTTCACCCAAGCAGCGAACAGCCCCGAGGTCTTGAGGAACTCGACAAAGTAGGGCAACTGTCCGAAGGCGGTGACCGCCGCCTGCTCGTCCCAGCGCAGCCCGACCTTGCCACCGAAGGTATCGACTGCCCCCGCCGACCCTTGGACACCCGCCTGCACGTCTTCACCCCCAGGGTGAACGCTCGCCAACGCCTTCGATGCGCTCATGACCCCAATTCTAGGGCCTCGCAGTACTACTGCTCGTTTCTAACTGCCGTTTCTAGGTTGATTGAGATGCCGGTTCTTGGAGGGCTGCATCATCGCTATCTGCGAAAAGCGGCTTGAGCGACCGCGACTCCTCATCATTCGTGAGCCCGTTGCAGCTGAAGAAGAGGCTCGCCCAAAACACCGCTACACACCGAGATTCCGCGCGTAGGATTCGTGGCCAAGGCTCTCTGCCGGCAACTTCGGATCTGACGAGCGATCCACAGTTACTCGATCAGGCTCATGGCTCCCGGAACTCGGCCTAATTTCGTCCATATGAAATAAACGGTAGCCACAGGTCTAGGCCCAAGGTGCAGAGGCAGTCATTGGCGCGTTAGGCCGCCGACTGGCTCAGCTGACGGCGCCCCTCGCGCAGGTTAGGTTGCGCGCTCGCTCTTGGAGAGCGGTCGCTCTATAGAGACCAGATCCTGTTAAGCGGTGATCTTATGATCTAGAGAGCCTATCGATGAAGGGAACAAGGCGACTGCGCTGGCGCTTCGTTTGATGGCCTTGAGGTTTTGCGTGCCGTCTGCTGGTCCGACTCGACGCGAGAAAGGTCGTAGGATGGTTCTTTGAAAACGACTCAGCCCCCACGGAGCCCAACGTCGGCCGTCGCAGATTTGGTTTGGGGCCTGGACTTGGCGCTTCAGGCCAACAACTCCTTCACCACGCGCCCATGCACGTCGGTGAGGCGGAAGTCACGGCCCGAGTAGCGGTAGGTGAACTGCTCGTGATCAAAGCCGAGCAGATGCAGGATCGTCGCGTGGAGGTCGTGGATGTGGACCGGCTGGTCGACCGCGCGGAATCCGAACTCATCGGTTGAGCCGTGGATATGGCCCCCTTTCACGCCGCCGCCGGCCATCCACATCGAAAAGCCCCATGAGTTGTGGTCGCGGCCGTTCTTTCCCGCGTTGCTGCCGAAGGAGGTCAGCTCCACCACGGGGGTGCGGCCGAACTCGCCTCCGCAAAGCACCAGCGTGTCATCGAGCAGGCCGCGCTGTTTGAGGTCCTTAAGGAACGCGCCGATCGGTTGATCGCACTCTCGAGCGAGCTTGCCGTGGTTCTTTTCGATCTCGCTGTGGCTGTCCCAGGGTTGGCCGCGTCCGTGCCATGTTTGCACGAAGCGCACGCCTTTCTCGAGTAAGCGGCGCGCGATGAGCATTTGGCGGCCGTGTACGGTCTCGCCGTAGGCGCGTTTTATGTGTTCCGGTTCGCCGCTGATGTCGAAGACGTCCGACGCCTCCATCTGCATGCGGTAGGCGAGCTCGAAGGACTGGATGCGGGCCTCGAGCAGCGTGTCTTCGCCGCGCTCGCTCTGATGAGCGCGGTTTAGGCGGCTTAGAACGTCGAGTTGGCGCCGCTGGGCGGTCGGTTCGACGTAGTGGTTCTTGATGTTGGCGACCAGCCGCTCGACTTCGGTCTGCGCCGGATCGATATACGTGCCCTGGTAGGCGCCCGGCAGGAAAGCCGAGCGCCAGTTGAGCGCATCCGCGATCGGCGCGCCGTTGGGGCACAGGGCCACGAAGCCGGGGAGGTTTTGATTCTCCGAGCCGAGTCCGTAGGTCACCCACGAACCCAGACTGGGACGAACCTGGATCTGTGCGCCGCAGTTCATCATCATCAGCGACGGAATGTGGTTCGGCACGTTCGTGTGCATCGACCGAATCACGCAGAGGTCGTCCGCCGAAGCGGCGACGTTGGGGAACATCTCGCTGACTTCGATGCCGCTCTCGCCGTAGCGCTGGAACTTGAATGGCGACGGGAACGCCGCGCCGGTCGCCCGCTCGGTGCGCAGGTGGACCGGTAGGGCTTTGCCGGCATACTTGGCGAGCGCGGGTTTGGGGTCGAAGGAGTCGACCTGAGATAGGCCGCCGTTCAGGAAGATGTGGACGACTCGTTTGACTTTCGCAGGGAGTGGAGGCGCCTTGGGGGCGAGCGGATTAACGTCGGGCGAGGCGGCTGAGCCCAGTAGAGGTCCGCAACCGATGGCGGCCATACCCATACCCACGCCGCGTAACAGCTGGCGGCGGGTCCAAAGCGAGGATCCGGGAGATTCAGCCATAAGCATTCAGTCTAAGAACGCGAACTCATTGGTCGCGAGCAGAATCTGCGCGTATTGCGCCCATGGGGCAAGCGGCATGGGCCGCGGTCCGCTGAAGTCGTTCGCGGCGCTCCACCTCCGCGGTTTCTCTTCTGAAATCTCCTGGATCACGATTTCCTCGATCGTTGGGGCCCAAGTGAATCGGTCAGACTCGTCATCGTCGCGCGAGTCCACGACGAAATCGAGAACTTCGCCTTTCTCGACCGCGAGGCCGCTGAGGGAGGTCTCCGCTTTCACACCGCGCAGCGTCCAGCTCGCCAGAATGCCAGTGCGGCTGGAAACGATCCAGCCCCGAATGCCGTTGCTCTGGTCGAACCGCTTGCCGTGCTGGCCTAGCGGGTGGCGCAACGCGCCGCTGATATTCACGTCGCCTTCGATCGGCGACACCCAGCGGCGGATGACGCTGTGAGAAAGGTCGTCTCCCGGCGCTCCGCCCCCAGCTGTCAGATGGGCGGCGCCGGCGTCGGTTGCGGGAAGCAGGGAAGCGTGCTTCCAGGCGAAAGGCAAGTCCTGCGCTAGACCGAACTTCATTAAGGGGGCGAAAAAGCCGAACGGAACGAACCGGTTCAGGCGCCCCGCCGGCGGGTCGAGCTCGCCGAAGCCGTATTGCCAGGCGCCGGCGGGAGCAGCGTTGGCCGGTGCAGCGTTGGTCGGTGCGGCGTTGGTCGGTGCAGCGTGCCGCGCTCCTGACAGGAATTCGAGCCCGATTTCGATTTCATCCCGGGTTGGGTCTCTGCCGAAGATCCGTTGATACGTCGACGGGATTCGATCTTCGTCCGATCCCTCAGCTAGGCTCACCGCCAAAGCGCGAGCCTGCTCGGCGACGAACGGGCTGTTCATCATGAACAAGGCCTGTTGCGGAACGGTCGTCACGTGACGTTTGGGGGTGTGCTGCGCGGGATCGGCCGAGTCGAAGCTGCGGAGGCTCGGCAACGTCCTTTCGCGCTCGACGAAGGAGTAAAGCGTCCGCCGGGGGACTGCGGGGACGGACTCCGGTAGAAACGGGGAGCCGCCTACGGTCGGATCCAGCCGACCCGCGACGGCGAGCAGGGAGTCCCGCTGCGCCTCGAAATCGAGACGGCGGCGGTTCATTCTCCACAGCAGCTTGTTTTCCGGGTCTTTCGCCGCGGCTGCCGGTCGCTCGGCGCTCGACTGCTGATAGACCTCGGAAAGCACGCTGCGCCGAATAAGACGCTTGATCGACCAGCCGTCCCGGACGAACGTTGCGGCGAGGTGATCGAGCAGCTCAGGATGAGTGGGAGCGGCGCCGCGGAGGCCGAAGTCGCTGGTTGTCTCGACGAGCCCGGCGCCAATCAAGTGGCGCCATACGCGGTTGACGATTACGCGAGCCGTCAACGGGTTGCCGGCGTCGGCAATCGCCCGCGCCAGCTCTAACCGGCCGCTGCCCTGGGCGAAGGGTTGCCGCTTTGATCGTGAGAGCGACTCGAGAAAGCGCCTAGGCGCCTCCTCGCCCAGATCGTTCTGGTTGCCGCGCCGGAAGACGTGCGCCGGTAGGAGATCCTCCCTCTCGCGGAGTCCCATGGCGTGCGGAGGCGCGATCCGATAAGCGTAGTCCGCGGCGGCGGCTTTGTATTGCCAGACCAGGTTGTTGATGGTGTTCTTGTCGCCCTCGTTTTGCGTCAGCCAGAAATCCTCGAGGGGGATGTTGGGAGGGGCGTCGGGTCCGCGGAGGGCGAGGCGAAGCGCTTCTCGGTCGGGGTCCGCATGGGGCTCGGCTGAATCGGACTGAGCCAAAAGCGTCGCGTAGCGTTGTGCGAGATCCTCCGGCGACTTCGGTGAATTGCGCACGAATTCATCGACCACGAGTTGGTTTGCGCCAGAAACCTCGCGAGCGGCAGCGGCGAAATCGTCCCCGTCCAACTCCGCCAGGCGGTTCCACACGGCGAACACGGGATCAGCCGAACCGGCGGCCCGGCTGAGGTAGTCCACCCAACGATGGAAGAGGTAAGAGGGGAGGTTGCTTTCGCGGGCGAGGTTTTCGCGCTGAGGGCCTTTCAAGCCTCTCGCTTTCCAGACGCCAAGCAAGTAACGCTCGATCTCTTCGGCCTTTCTTGCATCGGCCCGGTGTTCCTCCACCCGCTCCCGCTCGAAGGTTCTGAGAGACTCGACGCGGCGGGCCAATCGTTTGCGATAGACTTCATCGAGCGGATTGACGCCATCGGCGTGGGAGATCGGAATGGCTTCCAGCGGTTCTTCGGAGTTCACGAAGACGCCGTACAGCGAGTAGTAGTCCTGGGTGGGGATCGGGTCGAATTTGTGGTCATGGCAGCGCGCGCAACTGACGCTCAGGCCCATCAGACCGCGGGTGACGACATCGATCCGGTCATCGATCTTTTCGGGCAGGTCGGTTCGACGGAATGGGTCCAAGCCCAGCGTGAGAAAACCCAATGCTGCGAGGTGGCGCCTGTCCTCGCCGGGCAGCAGATCGGCCGCCAATTGCCGTACGACGAACTTGTCGTAGGGCATGTCGTCGTTCAGCGCCCGGATGACCCAGTCGCGGTAGGTGTAGGCAAAGGCGAAGCGCACGTTTGTCGCTCCGGCGTCCGCGTAGCGGGCGGTGTCCAACCAGTGACGCGCCCAGCGCTCTCCGAACTGCGGCGAGGAGAGCAGGCGATCTACCTCGCGTTCGTACGCGGCCGGGCTGGGGTCCGCGGCGAAGGCCTGGATCTGTTCAAACGTGGGCGGCAGGCCAGTGAGGCCATAGCTCAGGCGCCGCAAGAGCGTCCTCGGATCGGCCCGCTCAGATGGCGAAAGTCCTGCTCTATCCAACTGGGCCTCGACGAGCCGGTCGATGACGGGATCTCGATCGTCTTCGGATGAGCCGCGGCCGGCGAGCTTGAACGGCTGAAAGGCCCAGTGACCGCTGGCAGAGGTCGCGGATCCTGCTGACTCCGCCGTCGCGGCCGCTTCAGGTGCGGCCTCCGCCGGCCAGGGGGCTCCGAGGGAGATCCAGTGTTCCAGGTCGGCCACTTGTTGCTCGGCGAGCTTTCCGCCCGGGGGCATCACCAGCCCCTTGTGCCGCACCGCCTGAATGAGACGGCTTCCCTGGGGGTCGCCCGACACTACCGCGGGTCCGCGATTGCCTCCTCTGAGCAGCGCATCGCGCGAGTCCACGCGTAGCCCGCCCATCGGCTGCTGCGTCCGCCCGCTGTGGCAGGAGAAGCAGTTTTCGGCAAACACGGGACGAATACGCTTCTCGAAGAAGTCAATCTCCTCAAGGGCTTGCGCGGACGTGATGGCGGGCCACAGCAGCAGCCAGCACGTCAATACGCCGCTATGGAAACAAACAGGTCTCAATGGCCGTGATATTACCACAGAGGTCCTGGCGAGCGACTGAATCAGAGCGACCAGCCGGCGGCGGGGCGCTTGTCCGCCGCGGCCGTCGCGGGCTGCTCTTGCCAGCTTGGTGACGGAGCCCTTGACCCCTGCGGAGTTCCTACGCCTGAAATCGCCCTATTGGAAATGGTGGCGCCCGGACAACACTCTGTCCGTCATAGGGCAGTTGATTGACCAGCGACCTCAGGCCGGCGATTGTGCCGTTGATTCTAAACAAGTGACCGGTTCCAGGAGAATGAAAACAGCCCCGATCTCTGGGCGCTGCCTTTCTCCGTCGAAACGCTGGAGGTTGCCGGGGAACGCTTCCCCATCGGGACAGCGGCACGCGGTCCTTCGGTCGCTTCGGATGGCACGCTGCTCTACAGTGCGAGTGTCGAGGCAAGCAAGAAGGTGATTTGGCTCGACCGGCAGCGGCAACAGCCACAAGACACTGGTCTCGTAGCCAACTCAACCCGGTTGGGGGCTGCATGACGAGCTGGAGAGTCTCGTCGACGATGTCGGTTTGACTCCGGCCGACGCTCTTCGGAGTGCGACGACGGCCCCGGCGAGATTCTTTGGGCTCGAAGATGAGCTCGGAACGATCCGGCCAGGCCGTCTCTCAGACCTCGTGCTGTTGGATGGTGACCCGCTTGAAAGCATCCAGAATACAAGGCGAATCGTGGGAGTTGTCGTTCGCGGGCGGTGGTTCGATAGAGCTGAGCTGGACGAGCTTCTTGAAAGGGCGGCACGCCGAGCTCAAGCAACCTTTTCGACAGACGCCGCCCAGTAGACATTTAGAGCCCAAGCCCAGGCCGAGCGAAATTGACCAAGGCCCGCCTGCCGCAGACCACTGTCAAAATATCAAACTCGCTTGAGTGATCCAGCCTTCTGAGGCGTCCGCGAGGCTCGCCCCCCTAACTTGGTCGGCGAGACTATAGTCGCACTGTGCGTCTTGGAAAGGACGGCCTCCGTCGAGGCGAGCCGGTCGTCGATCGCGGTTCGTCAACGTGCCCGTCGACAACCCGCACGCTGTTGCTCACCGTCCTGCTTGACGAACAGCTTGGCGGACATTCCGAAAACGATGCGGGCGGCTGCCGTCGAGGTTCCAGTCTTGCGGGCCGCTGGCTGAGTTGCTTCACTCGGTCGACGAGCCTCCGCCGCTGCGTGGCTCTGATGGTCGCCCTCTCCAGGCTGACGCCTGCTCGACGGGCAGGCACTGTACTCCTGCTGTTGGTCGGTCGGACCCGGTGCCAGTGGACCTCAGGGTGTGCCTGTTGGCTCACCGGAGACCGTCCGGCACCCGTCGCAGCGTTGCTGGATTTGCGTGTTCCGCTGGCTTCACCTCGTGGGTTGCCGTCTATGGGCCACGAGCTACCGTTAAGAAATACTCATCGGTCTCAGTGTTTCGCATGACCGTGCAGTTCGTTTCTAGGACGACTGTTCGGATCTCATCCTCATTCGCCTGAAATGGCCACGCATAAACACGGTTCATGAGCGGGAGACCACTCTCTTCTGTACGGTCGCACAGGTCACAATGACCAGAGAACAGCATGTCTGTCTCTTCCCTCTCCTCAAGTTCTTCCTGTGTGCCTTCTTGGTAGAAATGCGTGCAATGTTCTTCCAAGGCTATGCGGCCGACATTTTCCCATTTGTCACTCTTCGTGAGTTCTTCACGCCAGTCCATGCATCGAGTCACCGGGTCAGTGTCCTCTATTGGTGCCGCCAGCTGTTCTTGCCTCGACTGAGCCGTCTGGTCCTGTCGCGTCTTTCCTTCAAGTACTTTTCCCATTTTTGCTTCACCTCGTTGGGTTGGTTGATCGGTCGTGCTCGCGGACGAGCGAATCTCATCGCTCCAGCCCTCGAACTCGCGGGAACCCGGCCCATGCAGCGGGGCGGAAAAGCCATCTCCGCGGGCGTCAATCGACGAGAAGCTGGAGCCTCCCGACTGAGTCGCCCTTCCGATGCAGATGGCTGCTTTTTTCATGGGCAGCCCCCTGGCTGATTGGACTGCCGATAAAGTTTTAGGAAGCCTTCGACGCACCCGACGAAGCTTCCGACCGGAGGGAACTGTGCTCGGGGTTGACGTGGATGGCTATTCTGTCGTCGAGGGTGCTGGACCAAGAGACCGTTAAGGGGTGTGAAGCAGCCCTTAGACGCCCGCCCCGAGCAGCGTGACCGACGGGAACACTTTACGAGCAGGCCAATGAACCCGTGCCAGAAAAAAGCAACCAACGGAATGGGAAGCGGATCAGTGCGGAGAGCATCGCGTCTCGGCGATTGCCGCGAACGGAGAGTCAAGCAGCACCGCCCTCTAGCCATGGGACCGGGGAGAGCCGGAGTTGGGAGCGTCCAGCCCGTCGAGCACGACCGAGACCAACCTCGGCGAACGCGCATCGAGAGTACGTCGCGCGCTGAGCCCGACTCAGCAAGCTGGATCTACCCTTGCCGACAAGATCGGGATAGGGGGAGGCCTCACGGCTCCCCCCTCCCACACCACCGGGCATACGGGTCCGTACCACGGCGGTTCGGACGAGTTAAGCGCTCGAAGCGGTGGACACACGAGGCAAACCGAGCGAGTCGAAATAGGCATTGGGCAGCGCCTGCTGGACGGCCACATGCCGCGACATCGCCCACCAGCCAGTCGGGGATCCGGCAGCTATGGCTGCTCTCATGTGGGGCACGCCCAATCGCCGTAAGTTGACGTATCGAGTGTGCCCATTCCCCCACTGCCGCCAGATCATCATACGAAGTCTGCGGCGGATCCGCGCGTCCAGGTTACGAAGCACTAACGGCTCCTGACTGAAGCCAAAGTAGCCTCGCCAGCCAAGCAGATAGGGCCTTAACGAACCGACCATCTGCTCGATACTGACCCCGCGCGTTCTGCTCGTCAACTCTCGTACTCGCGCCTGAAACCTTTGCAGAGCCTGCGGCGATATCAATCGCTGAGGCTCCGCTCCGCTCGTCAAGCGAAAGCCCAAGAACTTCCGATCGTCGGGTCGAGCCACCGCGCTCTTCGATCGATTCACCTGGAGCCGGAGCTTCTTTTCCAGAAACTTTGTGACGGAGGCCATCACTCTCTGCCCCGCCCTGCGACTGCGAACGTAGACGTTACAGTCAGCGGCGTAGCGGCAGAAGCGGTGACCGCGCCTCTCCAACTCGCGATCCAAATCGTCGAGCACAAGGTTTGACAACAACGGCGACAAAGGCCCACCTTGCGGCGTTCCCTCATCGACAGAACTCAGCAGTCCGTCTTCCATCACTCCGGCAGTTAGAAACGACCGGATGAGTTTCAGCAAGCGCTTGTCGCCGACCCGTTTGGCCACCCGAGCCAGCAGCAGATCGTGATGAACGCGATCGAAGAATTTCTCCAGATCAACGTCTACCACCCACTGATAACCCGCGGCGATGTAGGCTTGCGCCCGCGCCACCGCTTGCTGCGCCGCACGTCCCGGCCGCAAGCCGTAACTGTTGTTGGAAAACGTCGGGTCCCAACGCTTCTGAAGAACTTGTAACACCGCTTGCTGGATCAGTCGGTCGCGTACCGTAGGGATACCCAACCTCCTGACCCCGCCACCCGGCTTCGGGATTTCCACCCGTCGCAGCGGTTGCGGCTGGTACGTTCCTTGAAGCAACTGCTCCCGGATGACCGGCCAATGCTCGCGTAGGTCGTCCCAGGTTTCGTCGATGGTTTTGCCATCAACGCCCGGACTCCCCTTGTTGCCCCGGACTTGTTTCCATGCCTGTAAAAGATTGTCTCGCTCGCACACCTCCTCCATGAGTTGTTGCTCTCGCGCCGGGCTTGCGGTCTCTCGCTTCACCGCGCACGGTTCGGTCCCTTGTTGAGCGGGCCTCGGGGCTTCACCCTCCGGCTCGTTCATGAAGGCCAACTCCAGTTGGTTGTTCCGCCGCTTTCCGTCCATGAGTTACGAGTCCTAATTGCCACTCTCTTCCGTTCGGGCCTTCAGCCATCGTTCTCGGTTCGGCCTATCCGTTAACTCCGTCTTTCGACTTGCGGAGTGCCTCACTAGCTTCACCGACTGCATGGCCTACTATGCCCTCTGCTGACTTCTGCGTCCCGATCGGGTCGCCTCTCGGCTTCCGCAGTCCCGAACTTCGAGACGAAACGCAGACCTCCCGGGGTAAGTCTGACCGCTTTCACCGCACACCTGCCGGATCTACAGCCTTGGCCCTTGATGGATCTGGACTTCGCGATTCGTCGTCCGCTCGTCCGGCCAAGGATGCCTCGTATCCGGTTTCTGTTCGTCAGGTCGCAGTTTTGATTCACGCTTCCTCCAGACCCCGCCTCGCGACGGCGCCCTTGCGTTTCACTAGTACTTCGCTTCCATCAAGCTGTACAAAGGACTTTCACCTCTTAGCGGTCAGACATGCCCGGCACACGACGAAGCGGCTCGTCGCCGCCGAAGCCGTCAAGCGACGGCTGGTCCCGCGAGCGGGTCGAGAAACCATTCGCGTCTTGCTGCTCAGCCACGACCTCAAGCCGTGGCGCGAAAAAAATGTGGTGCGTGGTGGAACTCAATGACGACTACATCGTGCGCATGGAAGACGTGCTCGAGACCTACGAACGGCCCTCCAATCCGACCCAGCCGGTGGTTTGTTTGGACGAGAAGGCGGTGACGCTGCACGCCGACGTTCGTCCTCCGACGCCCGCCGCGCCGGGACGCGAGGCTCGTTTCGACAGCGAGTATCAGCGCCGCGGAACGGCTAATGTGTTCTGTGCCGTGGAGCCCAAGGCGGGCCGCCATTTTACGTTCGTGACGCCGAACCGCTGCGGGGCGGAGTTTGCCAAGGCGCTGTTTGAGCTGGCGCTGTTCTACCCCCAAGCGGAGACGATCCACTTGATCATGGACAATCTCTCGACACACACGCTCAAGTCGCTGACAAATCTTTGCGGCGACGAGCGCGGCGGGCAGATTAGGGAGCGTTTTACTGCGCACTACACCCCGAAGCATGGCAGCTGGTTGAATCAGGCGGAGATCGAGATCGGACTGTTCTGCAGGCAATGCTTGGGCAAGCGGCGCATCCCGGACCTGACAAAACTGCGCAGCAAGGCGGCGGCCTGGAACCGCCCGGTCAACCGCGACCGGGTGAAGATCGACTGGCGCTTCGACCGCAAAACCGCACGCCGCAAATTCGACTACGAAAGACCAAACATTAGGCGGTCAAAGAACTAGAAAGAAGAAGACTAGGAGAAAGCGAAAGCGAAAGAAGCAGCGCGGATGATACCGTCTGAATATGCCGTCCTGCGATTCTGAAATTTCTTTTCCCTTTGAAATCAGCAACCTAGCGATAAGGTCAGTCGAAAACTGGACACACGGGTCTTACACTATACGTGGAGGATCCGGAAAGCCCCGCAAGGAGGCTCGAAAATCTACAGAAAACCCGGCCACAGGCGGCATTCTTCAAGCCGCCCCGGCGATTGAATTGGATGAACTAGCGAGGAGCGCCTCGTTCCGGTACTCGTTTTTTAGCGAAAACCGGACAAATCCGGACATTTTGACGGTTAAGCTGTGCCCGCAAACAGAAGACAATCACGCAAACGATAGATTCTAAAGGAGATACGTTACGCCAGCCAAATCAGGGTCGCGAAAGCGCCGAGAAACCTGTCCCCAGAGATCCATTACGGTTGTTTCGGCGCCAAAACCGTGTAAGGCTTGAAATCTTCGAATAGACGGCCGGCACCGTCGATCCCAATCAGCCGCACCGACAGCGTAGCCGGATACGACTTGGCGATGTCCGCGGGGATTTCGAACGACCCGAACTGCTCCGCAGCGAGGATCCGTTGGCCCCGCCCGGAGCCGGCGACCTCGACCATCCACAGCCAAAGCATACGCTTGGCCGCGATCGTCGATTTTTTCAGGGTCGCGCTGAACTCGTGTTTCTCGCCAGCTCGCAGCTCGCCTTCGGCCGGAAACTGGATCTCGAACGGCAATTCGCCAACCGAGGTTTCAACGTCGCGCAGCTTCGCGCGCTTCGATTCCAATTTGAAGGAGTTATTGTAGTTTTGCTTTTTGCCTTCGCGACGAACATAGAGCACCCAGTCGTGCTCGTTGTCGGGAGTCTGCGTGGTAAATCGCTCGCCCTTAAATCGCTTCTTTTGGTCAAGCCAAGAGCCGTCGATCGGGTTGTACCAACTGACCTTGTAACCGTGCTTGGGCATCGAGAGTTCGATGGTCCCCGGATTTTCGGCGTAGACGATGTACTCGACGCCGATCGGGTCTTCAGCTCGAAACGGCACAAGCTGCAGGGCCAAGCCGACGCCGCCGACCACACGGTAGTGAGGCAGCAAATCGAAGTAGCGAGTCTGCGCGAAAAAATCGTGCAGCAGCGTCATCTGCCGGGCGCCTTCGGAGTCCGCAAACTTGGCGTCAACATTCGCGCCGTCGATGCCCGCCGTGCCCGCGTTCGCGTACGTCACATACTGCCCTCGCACGGCCGAGTTCCAGGCCCGTTTGCGAACCTCGTCCGCCGACATGCCGGGGCCTTCAACTCCAACTCGCGTGTTCACGAACGGAACCGGTTGGGTCTCGTACTCGATCGAAGCGAGCCCAGGTTTGAACGTGTTCTGC
Source organism: Bryobacterales bacterium (assembly GCA_965205595.1). GTDB lineage: Bacteria > Acidobacteriota > Terriglobia > Bryobacterales > UBA6623 > CATQHP01. Next base: position 154,228 of record CBDBHI010000018.1, read on the forward strand.
GTCATGAAGTCTTGCCAGCCGTCGTAGGTGAGCGCCGCCGAACTCACCGCCGCCGCGGTTGTCTTTGGATGTTTATAGGGGTCGTACTTATCGAGCAACGCTGCAACTTGTTTCAACAATTCGCGCCCGCCGTCATACGATTCCCACTCCATCACCTCTTGCCAGGTCACGTTAAACGCCGCGTAACGCGCGGCAACGTACTGGATATAGCGGTCGAGCTGGCGTCGTCGCGGAAACGTTTTGGTGAGTTCGTTATCTCCACCGGCGAGGATCAGGTCGGCAACGAGCCCCTTCATCGTCATGTAATCGACGCGGGCGTCGAGCGCCTGGAAGTAAGCGTGATTGGGCTCGTCAGGCGAATGAAAAGCATTCGCCGCGTTGCCTGCCGGACCAAGAACCAAGCCGCGCATGTGGGTGAATTTCTGCTCGACCCGTGCGTCGACAATCGCCCGAAACGTGTCGATCGGGACCAGCCCAAAGTTGAGCATCGTGTCGCCCAGCCAGTAGTGCGGATCGAGGCTGTCGACGTGCTTGAAATAACGTGTGTTGAATACCTCGATGAACCCAGGCGTGCGCTGCGGAGCTGCATCGAAACTACCGGTCTTCTTTGCGACGCTCTCAAGGTTGGAGATGATGCGGAAGTCCCAATGGCCCTCGAAGTCGGGCGAGAAGCGCAGTCGGAAGGTGCGCCCGCCATCCCAAAAGCCTTGCATCACTTTGGTGCGGCCACCCTTCGGCGAGCGAAACTCGGCGCGCAAGGTCACGCTGGTGTAGGGGTTGGGGTGAAGCTCGGCCTCGCTCGCGGTCATCTCAAACGAGATTTCGCAGGGCTCGTAAACCGGCACCGGAGGACAGACCTTGATCTGCTGAGCGCCCGCTACAGCGACAAAGATAAGCGCCAACATCAACCGCGAACCCATATCCGTGAGCATAGAACGCATGGGCACGCGAGGCAAATTTCGTTAGTGCGTCATCGCATACAGGATGTAGTTGATTCCAAAGCGATAGGCCAGGGCCGTCATCTCTTCGGGGTACTGCGGCATGTCGGCGTGCTCCCAGGCATCGCCGACGTCCATGTTGTGATTGATGGCCACCAGCAGCCGATCGTCTTCGTCGAAAATGCCGCGCCAATACGGGGTGCCTTGCGGTTCGCCAAAGTAGCCACCGCGAAAATCGGGCCTCAGGTGCCGCAGTCCCGGGATCTGTGTGCGGTAGTCAAGCGTGTAGAGCACATTCATGACCGCATGCTCCTCGGGAAGATCGACGATCGGCCGATCGGGGGAAACTCTCTGCATCGATTCGCGAAAAACTTCCCAGGCGTCGGGACCATAAAAATCGTCGACGACGAGAAATCCGCCGCGCTCCAGATACTCCCGCAGGCGGTTGACTTCGTCTTCACTGAGGTCCCAGTAGCCGACCTGTGTCGCGTAGGCCCAAGGGAAGTCGAAGATGCGGTCGTCGGTGAGCGGCAGGTGGACGCCCTCGCCGAGAGCGATGTGCGTTAGTCGCTTAATTCCCAGCGCGAAGTGGGTTTCCGCGGCCGGCCAATCCTGCATCCACCAGGGTCGTCCGCGGCCACCGCGAGCGTGGGGAATGTTTCGATACTCGACCCGCACGAAATGGAACTCGGCGTTGGGGCCATCGGTTTGCAGTGAGGGGTCCCATTGCGCCCAGGCCGCGATGAGGCCGACGAGGGCCAACCCGACGATTCCGATCCAGCGCGCCATCGGGAGCATTAGCGTCGAGTTACCTCGCGGAGTCCCGACCACGGACCCGTCTGCCGGATCCGAGGGAAAGTGTCAACCACGCCGCCGGCCTCGATGATCCGTAGACATTCGCGCGCCGCCTGCTCGATTTCGCCCGTCACAACGCCATCCCATTCAGGTAGGTAGCCTTGGATTTTTTTGACGCCCTTCCCTAGTTGTCGCACGGCGCCGACCTTATTTCGCCGCTGATGGTGATAGAAACCGACCGCGAAGTGGATCAGCGACTGCAGGAACCAGCGATCCGGTTGCCGCGTGGGCGTCCAAACTTCCTCGAGGTATTCGTGGCAGTCATAAAATTCCTGACGGTTGAACAGGTCAATTCCATCTTGAAATACCTGTAGCGGGTCACCGCCGGGCGTGTGAGTCAAATCGCGACGTCCTCTTTCTAAGACTAGCGGGGTTCTTCACCGCCGACCCAAATCGGTGACGACCAGGCGCGAGCGCCGTTGAGTTGCTCGACTCGCACGTAGTAGTAGTCGCCGTGGCGTGGATCGTCGATGTCGACGAACTCGAAATCATAGTCCATCGGTTGATCGTCGTTGAGCACCTGGATAGACACCGTATCGATGTCTCGGCCGACGGGAACTTGCTTGACCAGAAGGCCCTTGTCGAGCTGGGAGAATGGCAAACGTACGGTCTGCGCCGGGATCGTCTCGTAACCCCGGATTCTGGGCGGGGCTTTGCCGTACTCGACGGTTTCTTCGAGGTCGACGACGATTTCGGTGGAGGGGGTAGCTCCTTCGAGTTCGACCAAAAACGACTCGGCGCGACCGCGAGTTTCAGTGTAGAAGGTGACTCGATTGGGGTTGGCTGGGTCAATTTTCGCGAACTCGATGTAGCGATTGTCGAGATTGAGGGGTTTGAGACTTTCAAGTTTGGCCCCGCGCAGTTCCACGGTGCCCTTCCAGCGGCGGTAGGGGCGGGGGTTGTCGCGGAACAGCGGCTCTGAAGATGACTCGAATGCGATGCGGACTTTCGCATTGCGGCTCAAGTTGGCCTGTAAAGGGCGTTTCGTGAAGATAACGTCGCCGTTCTTGACGACGACGGCCTCGCTGATCGGTGCCGTGCCCATGACGCGTGCTCGCAGCCGGCGCCGGTCGGAGTACGGAACGCGTTCGCCCATCCCCGAGCCGTTAAGTTCAAGGTCCATAATGATGCGGTCAGCCGAGGTCACGGCATACGTTTTGCGAGCGCGCAGATTGTCGAAAATGTCGTCGGCATTTTTCGCCGGCGCCATGACGGCGGCCAGCCCGCCGAACTGAGCGAGCGCCGCGCTGCGCAACGTGCCGCTGTAGCCGGGTCGGCTGCGATGGTCGTCGGACGCGGCGATGAATCCGATTTGGTGACCGCGCCTGAGGTAGTAGTTGCCGAACCATTCGAACGTTCCATGCATCGACATGATTTCGACGAGGCGTTCCATATCGGGATCGTTGCGCCGCCAGTCGCCGGCGTTGTGGGCGTGCGGAATGATCAGCACGTCTTTGGTGTCGAATAGATTTCGAAGCCCCTGATAGAGGCGCGATAGCGTGGTCGCCTCTTGGATTGGCATGCGATCGCGATCGGGCGTCCGATAGAACACGTTGTGGTGGCCGCCTAGGGGACGCCTCACCGTCCACTCGTAGGCAAGGAAGGCCACGAACTCGCCGTCTTTGCTGTATTTGCGGACAGCATTTTGCATGTCGCGCCATTCACCGTCGTCCATGTACTTGTCGTGCTCGGAAAGGCCCAAGAAGTCGAGCCGAGCGTCCTCTCGGGCGTAACGGTAGGAGCCCTCGACAGTGCCCTGTCCCTCAGCCATACCGGTGTGAGTGTGCGTCTCTCCCCAATAGATGCGGTGAGCTGGGTCGCGCTTGACCCAGATGGGATTCGACGAGCCCGTGATCGCGCCGTCAGGCGAGCGAAAGTTGTAGCGGTAGACGCCTTCGGCATCGATCGACAGTCCTTCGAGTACGTTGACAGCGGAACTACCAGCGGCGAGTGTTCTGAATGAGCGGCCGTTCAGTGTGACTTCGTAGGCGGGGATGGCGCCCGTCGCGCGGTTGTACAGACGGTCTTCGCTGCGAACGGCCAGCGAAAATTTCTCACCGGGCTCGACGATTGACGGGGCAAACCCCTTCACGGCGTGAACTCGCGAACCGACGACTCGAAACGCCGGCCAAATGAGTGCCATCGGCCGGCGGCTGCCGTCGATGTCGACGAAGATTGGCAACAGAACGTCGTCGTTCCCCATCGACTGCAACTGCCAACCGCGTCCGCCACCCGATCGATCGCCGTAAGTAAACGTGACGGTGTCACCCTTGTGCAGCGTGCCGCTGACGACACGAAACGACGGCATCGGCTGCGTGCCGTCGCGTCCGCCCTGCAAGCCGCCCATGTCGACATGCATGTTTTCAAAACGGACGTTAGGGTTCGATGAGCGAATCGAGACGTAATTGTCGGCGGCAGGGTCGTTGATCTGCAGCACGCCGCCGTCCCAGGCGAGCTGTTTGCCGACAACTAGTGTCGCTCCGTTTTCGAAAGGCGCGTCGCCAACCGTGTAGGTTTGCTCGATGGTCTGCCACGAGCCTACGGGAAATGGGCCGGTCGTGTTGAGGGACAGTTTTCCAAATCCGGTCGGCTGCTCATCTTTAAAGGCAAGCTCATAAATCAGGTCGTCGAGCTGCCGGGCGAGGATATCGTCAGGGAATAACGCGGAACGGTGGGTCGCCTTCTCGGCTTCGAGCCTATTCTCGAAATCTTGTTGGCTGCCGCCGGCGCGCTCATTCTCGAACGACGTTTGGAAGACCCAAGAGGCAACGGAGGGGCCATTCGGTGGTACGGGCCCGCCGGTAAGCGAGTAAGCGTTAAGCCACTTCCAAAACACTTCGTTGCGAGCGGTAATCGTTCTCGCCGTTGTCGGCTCTCGGCGCACATCGGTTTTGAGCGCATCAACCTTCTTTCTCAACTCCGCGGATAAGTAATCGCCCGACCCGGCGCGCTGCGCATTTGCGAAAACGACCAGAGCGATTGCTCCCAAGATGACGAGATATGCGCGGAACTGCTTGATACGCGGCATGGTGGCCTCCGCGCCTAGTGTAGTGGACGAGACGGCGCACCTTTCGCCCGCTTTCGCCGTCAGGTGGCGAGAATCGCAGGACTAGTGCCGAAAGTGCCTGACGCCGGTAAATACCATTGCCAATCCCAATCTGTTTGCGGCGTCGATGACCTCTTGGTCTCGCTTAGAGCCGCCCGGCTGGATCACCGCCGTGGCGCCGTGCTGTGCGAGTTCTTCGACTCCGTCGGCGAAAGGGAAGAATGCGTCCGACGCCACTACCGTTCCATCTAACGGTAGGATGGCCTTCAACGCACCGATTCTTGCCGCGTCAACGCGGCTCATCTGACCGGCGCCGACTCCGACCGTCTGGCCGTCGAGCGAGTAGAGTATGGCGTTTGACTTGACGTGTTTGACGACCTTCCAGGCGAACTCAAGCGCGCTGCGTTCGGACTCGGTCGGTTGGCGTTCGGTCACCACGCGCAGTTCCTCGGGACTTGTCTCGTGGTGGTCTTCGCTTTGAACGAGGAAGCCGCCGGAGATACTTTTCGTGACGAACCCCGGGGGCAGAGAATCGATCTCGAGCAGGCGGATGTTCTTCTTTTTCGATAGAATTGCTTTCGCTTCAGCGCTGTAACCCGGCGCGACAATGGCTTCCACAAACAGCTTCGACATTTCCTCCGCGGTCTCGGCGTCGACCTCGCGATTAAGGGCGATCACGGATCCGAATGCCGACACCGGATCGCACGCAAGCGCCTTGCGGTAGGCTTCGGCCAGCGACTCGTGCTGTGCGCAACCACAGGGGTTGGTGTGTTTGATGATGGCGACGGCGGGCTGGTCGAATTCCTCGATTAGCCGCGAGCAGGCGTCGACATCAACCAGGTTGTTGTAGGAAAGCTCTTTGCCGTGAAGCTGCCGCGCACCGGCGACGCCGGTTTTTCCGTCGCCGTAAAGCGCCGCTTTTTGATGCGGATTTTCGCCGTATCGAAGGGATTGTTGAAGAGGGAGGCCGATGTCCAAAAGCGCCGGCAACTGTGACTCGTCCGCGGCTAGAGTCTCGCTCTCGGGCGAAAGCCGCGAAATCGTCCCGGCGATAGCGCGATCGTAGGCGGCGGTAACCGCAAAGGCTTTCTGCGCCAAGAGCCAGTGTGTTTCGCCGCCGAATCGTAGCTCGTTCTCGTCGAGTTCGTCGGCGAGACGGTCGTAATCAGCAGGGTCGGTGACGACGGCGACATCGCGAAAATTCTTAGCGGCGGCGCGGATCAAACTCGGCCCCCCGATGTCGATGTTTTCGATGAGTTCGTCGAACGTCGCGCCGACGCGCGCAGCAGTTTTTTCGAAAGCGTAAAGATTGACAACGACCATATCGATCGTGCCGATATCGTGTTCGGCCAGAGCGGCCATATGATCGGGGTTTGAGCGGATAGCGAGGACGCCCGCCGCGATACGCGGGTGGAGCGTCTTTACGCGCCCGTCGAGCATCTCGGGGAAGCCCGTCACGTCGGCGACATCGCGGACCTCGAGGCCCGCCTCGCGAAGCAGGCGCGCGGTGCCCCCGGTGGAGATCAGTTCGATGTGATGACGCGCAAGTCGCCTGGCGAAATCGGCGAGCCCGCTCTTATCGGTCACGCTCAATAGCGCCCGTTGGATCTTGGACATAAACGGCTATTGTACGTCCGGCGGAGCGCGCTAAGTTAAGGGGATGGTGGCAGCAACGCAGAAGCTTCCAGACTCGCTCGGACGGTTCGGTGACTACGGGGGCCGCTACGTCCCCGAAATCCTGGTAGCACCGCTCGACCAACTCGAGTCGACATACCGCGAGGCGAAAGACGACCCAGTCTTTCAGGCGGAACTACAGGAGCTACTCGAGCAGTTCGCCGGCCGAGCCACGCCGCTTTATCACGCCAAGCGGCTGAGCGAAGATCTGGGTGGCGCCGACATATATCTCAAACGCGAAGACCTGCTGCACACGGGCGCCCACAAGATCAACAACTGTCTGGGACAGGTGATTCTGGCGCGCCGCATGGGCAAGAAACGCATCATCGCTGAAACCGGCGCGGGCCAACACGGGGTGGCGACGGCAACGGCTTGTGCGCTATTCGGGTTCGAGTGCATCGTCTACATGGGTTCCGAAGACATGCGCCGGCAAGCGCTCAACGTCTTTCGCATGCGCATGCTTGGAGCAAAGGTTGTCAGTGTCGATACGGGCAGCCGGACGCTTAAAGACGCAATTTCAGAGGCGATGCGTGACTGGGTAGCGACTTTCGAATCGACGCATTATCTGCTCGGCTCCGCCCTGGGGCCGCACCCGTACCCGATGATGGTGCGCGACTTTCAATCAATCATCGGCATCGAGGCAAGAGCACAGTATCACGCAGTGTCGAACGGCGAACCGCCCGACCTGCTGATCGCCTGCGTCGGCGGCGGAAGTAACGCCATCGGGCTGTTTTACCCCTTTCTCGGCGACAAGACGGTGCGCATGGTTGGGGTCGAGGCAGGCGGCCGCGGCGAGACGCTCGGCGACCATGCCGCCCGTTTCGAAGGCGGTCTGCCCGGCGTACTGCAGGGCACACGGAGCTACGTCCTGCAAGATGACGACGGACAAATCGCGCTAACGCACTCGGTCTCGGCCGGGTTAGACTACGCCTCGGTAGGTCCCGAGCACGCCTGGCTGCGCGATGAAGGCCGTGTCGAGTACACGTCGTGCCAAGATGGCGATGCGATCGAAGCCGTGAAAACTCTTTCACAACTTGAAGGCATCATCCCCGCCTTGGAATCCGCGCACGCGGTGGCGGAAGCGGTCAAGCGCGCTCCCAGCGCGAAGGGTCAAACGTTTATCGTCAATCTGTCGGGGCGCGGCGACAAGGACATCGGCATTTTCCGTGAGAATATGCCCGAACTTGAAGCATCCGATTGATAAGCCTGGTCGAAACGCGGGCTGGCTCGGTCACTTCGTCAGAGATTTTCGGCATTATCGCCGAGAGGTTTGCACCGTTCAAACAGGCTTCGCTCGAGCAAGACCGGCAATCGCTCATGGCAGTCGAAACTGAGCAGTCTGCCGGGCACCTTTTCTAGTTGGGAACGAAGCCGTGCGCGAGACTGCTCTAAGCTGCCTGGCGGATCGAGAATTTCGCCTTGAATCAACACCGGCTTCAGCAGGTTTTCGTACGGCAAATCGGACGCCACCGTTCGAGCTGTGTTGCTTCCATGGGGATCCACCCCGATACAGGTGTCCGCGGGAGGGTTTAGCTCGTCGTAGATCAGGTCGAATGAGATAAATTCGCGATCGGCGTAACGTCTAACCTGGAGCATCCCCGGTGTTGACGCTTTCGCGCTCGTCTCCGAGCGTTTCGCCTTGCCTTGCCAATGGCCCGCCGAGTCACGAAGCGCCGAGAGCTTGTACACCCCTGCGAGGGCAGCATCGGGCCGGCCACTCACAAGGCGCGTGCCCACGCCCCAAACGTTGATCCGCGCGCCGGCTGCCTTTAGACTGGCGATTTGCTGCTCGTCAAGATCGTTCGACGCGGTGATAGAAACATCGCCTAAGCCGGCTTCCTTCAATAGCCGAGCCGCTTCTTGCGAAAGGGCCGAGAGATCGCCTGAGTCGAGTCGAATACCGACCAGCCGATGGTCCTGCTCTCGAAGTTTCTTGCCAACTGCTATGGCCCGCTTCACTCCATCGATGCTGTTGTAGGTGTCGACTAGAAAGACACAGTTGTTCGGCATCGCACGACCGTATGCTTCGAATGCTTCTTGCTCGCTGTCGAATGACAGCACCCAACTGTGGGCATGTGTCCCGCGAACGGGAATGCCGTAGAGCTTCCCCGCTAACACGTTCGAAGTCGCTGCGCAGCCGCCGATATAGGCCGCTCGACTGGCACTCAATCCGCCATCAAACCCTTGCGCTCGGCGCAGGCCGAATTCCAGCACCGGATCATCTCCCGCCGCCAAACAAACTCGCGTAGCCTTAGTTGCAACCAGCGTTTGAAAGTTGATGATGTTGAGCAGCGCCGTCTCGACCAATTGAGCCTGCAGTAGCGGCCCGCGAACGCGCACCAGTGGCTCTTGAGGAAAAACGACCGTGCCCTCGTCAATGGCATCAACATCGCAGCGGAACTCGATCTGGGAGAGGTAGCCGAGGAATTCCGCGTCGAACAGCTGCTCGCCATCTGTACCAGTAAGCGTCGACAGATAGGCACAATCGTCGGCGTCAAATCGTAGTTCTCGTAGCCATTCAATTGCCGCAGCTAGCCCGGCGGCAACAGCGAATGAGCCGCCAAACGGCGCTTGGCGGAAGAACTGATGAAAGACGGCTTCGCGCTCGGCGATGCCCTCCTTCCAATAGCCATAGGCCATCGTCAACTGGTAGAGGTCAGTGACTAGCGCGAGAGATTGGCCGTACGGAGCGGGCATTAGCGCCTGACTTTAGGGCTGATTGCGGTCCCAAATCAGCCGCAGTCCGTCGAGAGTCAGGTAATTGTCGACGGTTTGGATGTGCCGCGATTCCGGCGCCAAAGCGTCCGCCTGACCTCCGGTCGCAACCACTTTCGTTGACGGCCCTAGCTGCTCGATCATCTTCTCTAGAACGCCGTCGATCATCCCGAGCATGCCGTAATACAAGCCGGACTGCAAACTGGCGACGGTATTCGAGCCGATAACTTGCTCTGGCTTACGAAGGTCGATTTGCGGTAAACGCGCCGTGCGACGAAACAACGCTTCTGACGAAATTCCGATGCCTGGGCAGATGACGCCGCCGAGGTACTCATAGTTGGCAGAGATCGCGTCAAGAGTGATTGCCGTGCCGAAGTCGACCGCGACGCATGGACAGCCGTACTTATCCGCGGCGGCGACTGAGTTGACGATGCGATCGGCGCCGACTTCTTCAGGACGGTCGACGCGTATTGTTATCCCGGTCGGAATGGTCGAATCCACATGAAGAGGTTTCAGGCCGAGGTAGCGCTCCGCCATGCCGTCGATTGAGGCGCCAAGTTGTGGGACCACCGACGCCACGATCATGCTGTCGACGTTCTCAATATCAAGTGAGCCGAGCGAGAAAAGGTTGCGAAACAGGACTCCCCAGCCATCAATGGTCTCCGCACTGTCGGTCTTCAGGCGCCAATCAGCCTCGAGCTTTGAACCGTCAAACAGTCCAAGCGTTAAATTGGTGTTTCCGATGTCAACCGCGAGCAGCATCCGCCTAGTATTCGGTGTCGTCGGGACGGACGCTGCCGGCTAAGACCGGTTCGACGACACCTGCGTCGTCCCTCAACAAGAGCATACCGTTTGCGTCGAGGCCGGCGCTGGTGCCGCGCCGGTCGAGCACTCGGTCATTGTCATTTCCAACTACGGCCACGCGCCGACCCGACACGTAGCTTGAAGCCTTGCTAAATGCGTCTAGGATGGGCTCTTTCCCTTGATCGAGATAGATTTCATAGTTGTCGCGAATTGCGTCGAGCATCGGCTGCAAAACAGAATCAGCCTCAAACTTGCGTCCCGTCTCCAGAAATAGCGAGGTTGCCAGATTTTCCAGCTCCGGGCCGAAGTTCTTGTAATTAAGATTGAGCCCGATGCCGACAATGACATGCGCCACTCGCTCTTGGTCGCTTTCCATGTCGACCAAGATGCCCGCGCACTTTCGCTCGCGAATTAAGATGTCGTTCGGCCAGCGGATATCGCAGCTCATGCCGCTTTGGGCTTGTACGGCCTCGGCGACCCCCAGCCCAGCGACAAGAGTGAGCATGGGAGCCGCGCCCGCAGCGATATCCGGCCTTAGAATCAGCGAAACATAGAGGCCGCCACCGGGCTCTGAAAGCCATGATCGGCCCAGCCGCCCACGACCAGCGGTTTGCTGCTCTGCTGTTACGATCGTGCCCTCGACACATCCGTCGCGAGCAAGTTCCGCCGCCTCGCGCATCGTTGTATCGATGCGCTCGAAGTGATGCACCGGTCGCCCGAATTGACGCCTCATCCCGAGCCCGAAGTTCTGGTTGAAGTAAGGAAGGTTTTTGTCTTTAAGCTTTTTCGAGCTAGAGCAAACCCGTGACTGGCCGCGCGCGCAAACCCGCTTACGGTCACCAAGTCCCCGCCGAGGCGACGAACGGTAAACCAAAGCTTCAGCAGCCAGATCGGCCCGAGCAATCGCTGCCAAGCCGGTCGAGATTTCCGGAACAGCAAAGTTTGGTTCGATACGTATGAGTGCCAATACTCCGGCTTTCTCACGGGGCGAACACCCCCACTTACGTGCCGTGCATGGAAGAGAAGTGCCTCGGGGCAGACCGTAATCTCATAGCCGGCACGGGTCACGCGGGAGGCGAATTCCGTCTCTTCTCCATGAAAAAACGGCGCTACAAAATTCGCGTCCCAACCCCCCACCTCCTCAATCACATCGCGTCGAAAGGCCATATTGCATCCAATTGCAGCGGGGACCGTGCGACTCTCGGGATGCCACGCGAACACCGGGTCGGTTGCGTCAATCCAGCCCGCAACGCCGCCAATTTTCGGAGAGCTGAACGCACGCGAGTAATTCGTCAACAATTCCGGGCCGAATCGAGTATCGTCATCCACGAAAACCAACACGTCGCCTGACGTGCGTGTAATCGCTAGATTTCGAGCGTTACACATGTGAGGAGGAAGCATCTGAATGACCCGTAGACGGTCCGGCATCTTGCTCGCACGTTCGACTAATCGCGCGTCCAACGAAGGGTTTTGATCGACAACCGTTACATCAAAGCGCTCGTACTCTTGAGCGAAAATGTCGTCCAGGCAATCTAGCAGTACGTCTTCGCGGCCGAGCGTGATCACCGCGACGTTGATCCACGGCCGCGAGTCAGCGAACATATTCACGATTGAAGCGATTGCCCTTGTAAACCGCGATCGGCCGCAGCCAGATGAACAGCGCTTCGGCGGCGGTCCGAATCTGAAAGCGCGCTAGAGCCAAGACCAGTTTTGCATATGAACTTGGTGCCAATAGATCGAGCAGCATGGCGCCGAACGGATACTCGACATCGACGAACCGCCAGCCGAATCCTTCGTTTTCACAACGCTTAAAGAGGCTCCTAACCGTAAATTCATGGCCGTGATAGCCGCTGGCCGCCGGTACGTATTCGACTCGTCGATATCCGTTTTCGAAACACTTTTTCTGGAAATACTTGTCCTCTCCCATCAAGACATTGTCGCCAAACCCCGTCGCCTCCCATACATCGCGACGGGTCGCCAAACACATACATGAGAAACCGTGGCCGCCATGCTCGTCGATGAATTTCCGGCTTTCGCGCGTGAACGCAAATCGCCGGGTTTCCCAGAAAAACGGCTGGCGGTCCGGATGCGGAATCCCTCGGCCGAGAGCGACATCGGCACCATTGCGGAGCGGCGCGATTAGCCGATCGAGCCAGCCATTGTCGGCGGGAATGTAGTCCTGAGAGATCGTCGCGATGTAGTCGCCGTGCGCCATGCCGAACGCCAAGTTGCGGGCGTACCCGAATCTAAACTCGGCCGCGGCGATCGATTCCATGCGAACCGGAAACTCATCGCAAAGCGACTCACTGCCGTCTGTCGATCCCGAATCGAGTAGCAAAATCTCTAGCTGTTCCGCGCACTTCTGAGACAGTAAACCGGCAACACCGCGCCGCAATATTGGCCCCCCGTTTAGCACCAGAATCACGACCGAAACCTTCATGAATGCGCGGACCGCTGGCGTCTCGCTGTTCGTCTATTGTAGAAGTCCATCGGCCGACTTCGTCGCTCGATATAGCTATGAGCCCGGAATTCATCGATCAATCGACAAACAACGGGTCCCACGTTCGAGGAACGCTCCATTCCCCTGACAACTGTGGAGACGACGTTCTGGTGTTCGCACATGGCGCCGGCGGGGATCAGTACTCGGCGCTGTTGCTCGCGATTGCGGAGGAATTTTCGGCGGCGGGAACGAGCGTTTTCCGCATCGACCTGCCATATCGCCAGCGCCGTCCCAAGGGCCCGCCGTCGCCCGCTCGCTCCGCCCTTGATCGCGCCGGGCTGCGGGCAGCCGCGAGCCTCATGCGTGAACGATTCAGTGGCCGAGTATTCCTTGGAGGCCAATCGTATGGTGGGCGCCAGTCGACAATTTTGGCGTCGGAAGATCACCGCGCCGCTGACGCACTCTTCCTCACGTCGTACCCGCTTCATCCGCCCGGGAAGCCTGAAAGTCTCAGAACCGAGCATCTGCCGCGACTGCGAACGCCGTCGTGCTTTGTTCACGGAACGCGCGACAACTTCGGAACCGTTGCCGAAATGGAATCCTCCCTAGCGCTGATTCCGGTCGCGCGTGAGTTGCATGTGATCGAGGGTGGCGGCCACGGGCTTGTCTCGAAGCGCGAGGGCCTCGAACGTCTGTACGAAGTCGTGCATGAGCTGCCGGCGAAGTTTTTGAAGTTTGCGAGACAGATCTGATAGTGGGCGCAACCGATAGCTGGAAACGGAGCACTGCGCGGTCTGCCTCTCGTTTGAGCCAACGTAGCGGACTTGAAGTCACACCTCAGCGCTCAAACTCTCGCGAAATCATCTCGACGACTTCGTGCTGTCCGTACGTCGCAGCCTTCTCCATGCATTGTGCGGCGCAGTTGCTCGCGCGTTCGGTGTTCCCGAGTGCCCGATGGACAAGTGCCGCTAGATAGAGTGCACGCGGGCTAAGAGCCGACTCGGTCTTTAAAGAGCGTTCGATGTGTACGAGGGCCTGTCGGTATGAGCCCCGCTCGGCCAGTCGGCGGCCAAGATGAAAATTGGCTAGCGACGCCGACGGATCATCTTCAAGAGCTAGTTCGTATTGCTCATCGGCCTCGCTAGTACGGCCAACCTGTTCCAGGGCAAAGCCCAAATTTCCATGCGATTCGGCGGATTGCGGATTAATCTCGAGCGCCCGCGTAAACATCGGAATTGCTGAGTCGAACTCGTCATCGAATGCGAGTAGCACACCATAGTTGTAATGTGCCTCTTCCAACTCGTCGTTCAGCGCAACCGCTTCGTTGTAGTGAGCTGTTGCTTTCGCCGTGTCATCGAGTTGTCCGTAAACCGAAATTAGATTGACGTGGGCCTGGGCGTGTTGCGGATCGAGCTCCAGTGCCGCCTCCGATGCATCACGTGCCGCGGGCAGGCTGGCGGCACTCATCAACTCTGAGCCCTCTTGAAATAGCGTCTGAGCTGTGGTGGCGGTCAGCTTTGCGAGTTCGTCGATGAGCGGGTCAGGATAGTGCCGCCGTGGAGTCGCGTCGCTTGCCTCGTAGTTGGCGAGCGCCAGCGCCGCATCCGCGCCGCGGCCGACCTCCCGATAGGCGTTCGCCAGAGCGTAGTGAGCCTCGCGATATTCCGGATCGAGGGCAATCGCCCGTTCTAAGTGCCCGAGAGCTTCGGTTGCGCCCAGCGAAAGGTAGCCGCGGCCGAGGCGATAGTGCAGTGCGGGGCTGTTTGGCGCTTCCTCAAGAGCGGCCGTCAACACGCCAATAGCTTCTTCGTTTGACCCGCTCGCCGCTAGGCTATCCGCGAGCCGGATCGCCGGCGCCAAGTCGGCCGGTTTCAACTTGCGCGCCGCTTCGAACGTCATTCGAGCCGACTCCGTCTGACCCAACTCGCCCTGAATAGCGGCCCAGTAGTAAAGCCAATCAAATGACTCGGGCTCGAGGCCGCTCGCTCGCTCAAAACATTGCGCGGCCTCAGTAGTGCGCCCGTACGCATAGAGCACGCGGCATAGCCTTCCGACGGAGGTGCATCGTCGGGCGCCGCCTGAGCACTGGCAAGAGCCTCGCGAAACTGCTCTTGAACCGCCGCGGCATAGCCGTCAACTGTAGGGTTCGGCAGTGGTGGAAGGTCGCCCCTAGTGCCACACGAAATTGTGGCGAGCGTGACGGCTCCGGTGATCGCGATGGTGGTCCGCACCCAAGTGGATGAGCGACAACGTAAAAGGGTCGTAAAGCCCACACCCACATTCTTGCCCACTCGCGGAATCTAGCGCGTTTCCCGGTCGTGTGCAGCTTCACTTCAAGGTGGGAAACTGCACTTACGAGACGTTTTTAGAGCTTCCAGCGGGTGATCACGCCTGAGTGAGTCACGGTCCACCCATTTGGTTACCGGTAGATTGACGATTCTTCTCAAGATGTGGTACAAATGGCCGACTTCACAGGTTGGAAGGGGTTTCATCCTGTCGGGGGCTCGTTACGAGAGGAAACAAAATTCTAAAGAGGAGTATTTACAGCATGAACTTGCGTCGCTGTCTTGGTGCAGCATTTGTTTTAGTGCTCGGGTTAGCCTCAGTAGGCATGGCCCAGCAGATGGACACCGCGCTGATCGTTGGTACCGTTTCGGATACCACCGGCGCTGTGATCCCAGGTGTCTCCGTGACGTTTAACCACGTCGAGACCGGCACAACATACACAGCAGAAACCAACGAAAGCGGCAACTTCCGTTCCAATCCGCTTCGTATTGGTACCTACCTTGTTATCGTCGAGTCCGACGGATTCAAGACCTACTCAGGTTCCGGCGTCAACCTTTCGATTGGTGACGTTCGTGAGTTGGACGTATCGCTCGAAGTCGGCGCGGTGACGGAAGTCATCGAGGTCGAGGCCACCGCGCCTCTGCTGCAGACTTCGGACGCGTCCGCCGGCACGGTGATTGGGAACCGTCAGATCGTCGATTTGCCGCTCAACGGCCGCGATTATCTGCAGCTTGCCGTCATTTCGTCCGGCACCGTGCGTTCGCGCGGCCAGGGTGTATCGATTGGCGGCCAGCGCGGCACCGAGGTCAACTTCGTGATCGACGGCATGGACAACAACAACCAGTCCATCGCTTCTCAGGGCCTCCAGAAAGAAGCCGTCAAGCCCTCGATCGACGCCATCGCGGAGTTCAAGGTCATCACCAATGGCTTTGCCGCGGAATACGGCCGAACCTCGGCCGGCATTATCAGCCTTTCGATCAAGTCCGGTACGAACGCTCTCCACGGGACGGGCTTCGGGTTCTTCCGCGACGAAGCGATGGACGCGCGCAACTTCTTTGCGCCGGCCGGCGATAAGCCCGCGTTCGCGCGCAAACAGTACGGATTCGCCCTAGGCGGCCCGATCAAGAAGAACAAGGCTTTCCTGTTCGGCGACTTGGAAGTCACCGACCGGCGCGAGTCGAGGACGTTCGTCTCGACGGTTCCCACGGCCGCCTTCAAGAACGGCGACTTCAGCGGCGGCGACGTCGTCTACGATCCCATGACCTGGGACGGGACGGAAAGGCAGCCGTTTGCCAACGGCATCATTCCGAACAGCCGCATCGACCGTGTGACCGGTGTCATGCGGACCTGGTATCCGGACCCGCAGAACAACAATCGGTCGAGAAACTACACTTTCGTGACGCCGCGCAACCAAGACTTTCACAAGTTCGATATGCGTTACGATCAGAACCTCACCGATACAGACAACTTCTTCGTGCGTTGGAGCGGCCAGGAGCAAAACCGTGGCGCCACGCCGCGCTACCCGGCGATTCAGGACTTTGGCTCGATGTCCCGCGGTGCCGAGGTTAACGTCACGAGCAACAACACGGTCGTGGTCTACAACAAGGTCTGGTCGCCGTCGCTCATCACATCGTTCCGCACTGGCTGGAACTATCTCGATACTGATGTCACCACGCATCTGGACATCACGGAAAACATCAACGCCAAGCTCGGCATTCCCGGATTCAACCAGTCCTTGCTGGGCTCGAACGAGATGAACCTCACGGGATACTCGCAGTTGGGCAACAACACGTTTCGGCCGAATCTGATCCAGTCGCAGACGCGGCAGGTATCGGCCGACTCGACCTACACCAGCGGCAACCACGCCATCAAGTTCGGCATACAGTCGTGGTGGTTGCAGAGCTTCATCGACAACCCGCAGCGGACGATGGGCACGCTCACCTACGACGGCCGGTTCAGCGAGCGCGCGCCCACGATGCGCGGCGGCACCGGCGACTCGATGGCTGATTTTCTGCTCGGCCATCCGCGCGAAATCCAGGGGTCGAACACGGTCTACATGAACATGAGGACCAACTTCTTGCACTTCTACGTGCAGGACGACTGGAAGCTCAATGACAAGCTGACCTTGAACATCGGACTACGCTACGAGCGCAATCCGCCCTACACCGAGACCCGCGACGGCATTGCCAATTTCAATCTCGGTACCTGTCGCGGCTGCGACGATGGGTTTATCCACGTGGCCGGGCTGGACGGCGACGACCATTTCAATCGCGCCTTGATGACCACGGATACCACCAACTTCGCGCCTCGCTTCGGTCTCGCCTACAGGCTGAGGGACAAGATTGTCATTCGCATGGCCTACGGCTTGTTCTACGGCAACATGTCGAACACCGGCGGCGGCGAGTTCCTGGAGACGATGCCGCCGTTCCACATCAAGTCGAGTCTCACGACAGGCCGCGTGGACCCAATCCTGAGCCACCAGGAGGGCTTGCCGCCAGGGACGATCAGCCCGGCGAACGCGCAATTCGTCGAGATGTCATCGTTCCAATTCGACCCCCAATGGCCGCTGGCGCAGAACTGGAACTTCAACCTGCAGTTCTCTCTGCCGGGCGACGCGCTGTGGGAGATCGGTTACTTCGGCAACAAGATGAACCACATGATCGGCCGCTATGACGAGAATTCTCCGCGGCCCGGCCCGGGCAATCCCAACAGCCGCCGTCCGTGGTCGAAGACCGCAGTCCCGGCGTCGAGCCGAGGCGATGTCAGCTTTGCCGGCACCGATCCGGGCGGCTTCATCACATTGGGGCGGATGAACCGTCACACCTTCCGCGAGAACACGCTTTATCACGGCTTCCAGACGAAGCTCGAGAAGCGCTACTCCAAAGGCGTGACTTACATCCTGTCCTACGCCTGGTCGCACGTGATTGGCGACGCCCGCGGCGTTACGGGCTCGGGCGACGCTCCGGGCTCCAACCTGCGTTTCGTTCTCGATCCGCTCGACTATAAGCGAGAGCGCGGCAATGGCGGGCAGGACATGCGTCACCGCTTTATCGGCAGCGGCGTCTACGAGCTGCCGTTCGGGCGCGGCAAGGGCATTGGCAGCAATTGGGGAAAAGGCGTCGACGCCGTCCTAGGCAACTGGTCGGTGGGCTCGATTATCACGCTCACCGACGGCACGCCACAGCACCTGACCGTCGCTGGTAACCCAGCGAACGTCGGCGGCGGCGATCGTCCGGACGCCGTGTCCGGCCAGCACTGGCGGCTCGACAACCCCGATCCGGCCGGCTTCTACAACAAAGCGGCGTTCCTGCCGAACCAGCCATTCACCTACGGCAACACCGGCAAGAACATCCTAGTCGGCCCCGGAACCATCGGATGGGACTTTTCGTTGTACAAGAACTTCCGCTTCGGCGAGAAGTACGGCGCCCAGTTCCGCATGGAGGCGTTCAACTTCCCGAACCATCCGAACTTCAACTTCCCGAATGCTAGTGTGGGCAACCGCAACTTCGGGGTGATCTCCAACGCGCGCGACCCGCGCATCATGCAACTCGGCATCAAGTTCGTGTTCTAGTCGACGTTGTCGAAATCTAACTCCTAGCGCGCCCGCCTCCAAACCCCGGGGGCGGGCGGTTCTTATTGCGGGTCGAGTTGCAGCCGAGCGAGCGCGTCGCGCGCCATTCGCGCCGCAGTCTCGTAGTCGCCAGCTGCGGCCGCCTCATAGTGCTGAAGCGCGTCTTTCGTCCGACTGGCGCTCTCGCGGAGTACCGCGAGATTGAAGTGGACGATGCCCATGTTGGGGTCAGCTTCCAAAGCCCGATAGTAAGTGGCAATCGCCTGCTGGGGCTGATCGGCCAAAAGCAGGAGCCGTCCCAAATTGCCTAGCGCCGCGGCGTAGCCGGCGCGAGCTTCCGTCGCGCGACGAAGCGCCTCGATGCCTTCCGCGACCCGCCCCTCGCGAGCCAGCAGCAGCCCTAGATTGTTGTACGCAGGGGCATTCGACGAGTCGAGGGCAACAGCTTGCCGATAGGTGTCGAGCGCCACCTCGATGTTGCCCGAGCGTTCCTCGAGTAGGCCCATATTGAACAGCGCATGGCTCGAGCGTGGGTCAATTTTCAGTGCCTCTTCAAGCTGACCACGTGCCTCACCGAGTCGGTCGAATTTGATGTAGAACGCCGACAGCGCCGTGCGCTTATCAATGTCATCCGGGTGCATTTCGATTTGCGTCTCGATCCCGTGCATTTGCTCAAGGTCTTCCTTGCTTGCGAAGTCATCGACGAGTGCCTTGCGGTCGGCCTTGTCGGTGAGGACCTGGAACCACAGATCCCCCATTTCCTCAGAAGTCTGCCAGCCGTAATTTACCGGCCTTGGAGGCTGACTCGGATTACGAGGATTTTCCGCTGAGTTGTCGTAGACAAAGCGCGCGTGAATCACCGTTCCTTTGGGCAGTCGAACCGGTTCGGCGTATTGGTATTCATCCTGCCAATCGAAATTCCACTCACTGATGCGTAGCAACTCGACTCGGCTACCGTCGGGCCGAATCGCATAGCCTTCGACCGATTTGCCGAGATAGTGGCAATGCGGATAGACGTTGAGAATCTGCACGTCGACAGGCAGAACGTACGAGTCCTCCATGACGTAGGCAGGCGCCCCGGCGGGTATTTTCATCGATTGCTTGCCCAAGCGCAAAATCGTTGGCTGCCGGGATGGCGGCCGATCGGTCAGATAGAGCCCCAACGCCGCCTGGATAGTCTCGGGCTTCCCGGTCGGCAGCATGTGGAGTTCGAGCACTAAATCGACTCCCGGCTTGAGTTCCCAGGCCAGCTCGGGCTCACGCAGAATGGCGCTCTTGCCCGGAGTCCATCCGATCCAGTGTCCGCTCGGGTCGAATACGGTGTTCAGTTCGATCGAACCCGATAGGCCGTGCTCACCCGAGGCGCGTTCTCTTCGCATCGATTGACCGGTGCGGTCGAACATCATCCGCGAGTGATGAACGATTCGCGGGTTTCCGGGAAAGAACTCAAAGCCGCGGACGTACTTCACGCTGTCTATCGGGATGTCAATTGCGAAATGACGAAAGACGTCGGCTCCATCAGCGGGAATTTCGTATGCGTCGGACATGCGAAGAATCAAATCAGGCTCACCCGGTCCCGGCTGTTTTGGGGGCGGCCGCCAACTCTCGGGGCTCCCTTCGAGCATCCCGGCGTCCACCCACTCGGAAATCGTTTTCAACTCGCGATCAGTCAGTCGTCTCTCATGCTCGAACTCGCCGTAGCCGGATTCGGGCATCCAGGGCGGCATGTAGCGGGTCCGCGTTACTTCGGCGATGAACTCGCCGCGCTTGGCCACGTCGTTGTAACTCAACAAAGGGAACGGCGCAGATTGACCGGGTTGATGGCAGCCGACGCAATGACGGTGAATAATGGAGGCAACATCGGGATAAAACTCGGCGCCGGCGCAGAGCCGGACCGCCGTAAGGAGGGCGACACTGAAACGAGAGATCATCAGCAAACTCGATCCTTCCGTGCTTTCTATTGAACAACAAACTAGACTGATCGCATGACGTTTCGCTTCGCTGCCCTAATGGCGGCCCTACTGCCGATTCTCGCGCACGCCCAGGGCCCCTACGAGCGCATGCTTGCCGAACAGGAAATGGTGCGCGTCTATCTCGAAAACGAAGCCGTCAAGATCACTGAGCGTGCGCAAGCCGAAGTGTTATCGCGGCACCGTTGGGAACCGCTCCAAGAACAGCGCCGCGCCGAGATGCTCGACATGCTCGGCCTCAATCCGCTGCCGCCTCGTACGCCACTCAACGTCCAGATCACAGCCACGATCGACCGCGGCGAATTCACCGTCGAAAACATCGCTTACGAAAGCATGCCGCGCGTCTACGCGACGGCCAATCTCTATCTGCCGAAGAACCGTGAAGGCCCACTGCCCACCATCATCTACGTCTGTGGACACGCCATGGGCCCCCACGGTAACAAAGCCGAATACCAGCGCCACGGCATCACGCTCGCCAAGCACGGCTACGCGGCCCTCATCATCGACTCGATCCAAATTGCCGAAACCTTCGCGCTGCACCACGGGATCCTCAACAACGAAATGGAGTGGTGGTATTCGCGCGGCTACACCCCCGCCGGACTCGAAGTCTGGAACGTCATGCGCGCTCTCGACTATCTCGAAACCCGTCCCGAAATCGACGCCGACCGCTTCGGCATCACCGGCCTCCCCTCTTTTCCAATTGAAAGATGAGCCTGAAGGAGAGAGGCGAAGCAGCTGCGGGTTGAGGGGGATTATAGCGTGAGTTGAGGTCGGCGGCTACAGCTATTTGTGGCTTCGTAGGGCGGGGTGAGGGGGATTGCATAAGGGGGAAGGGGCGGCACCCCAATCCCCCTTTGCAGCCATCCCAGGCGAGACCCCACGGCCGTCTTCGGACGTGGGCCGGAGGAGCCGACAACGCCTCGGGTCGGGGCGTTGTCTAGCGCGTGCGCCAGCAGATCGCGAGGTCTTTGCAGACGCGTTGCAGTTCGTTGCGCTGAGCGTCGAGTTGCTCGGCAAACTCGGTGTCGGAACAAGTGTCCGCTCGCGCTTGGAGCTTCTTGAGCGAGCGATCCGCGCGCAGGCCGCGCTGCTCGGCGGGCAGGCTGAGCAGCTTTTCCCACGGCGTGCTCCACTCGGCGTACACCTTGCGCAACTTGCCGCGGCGGTCTCGGCGCTCGCTGGCGAAAGCGCATGGGCGATGAAAATTCAAGTACGGGTTGAGCCACTGGCGGTAGAAGGTGTCGATCGCCTGCGTCGCTTCCGAGGGCAAAAACTGGTAGCCCATCCACTTGCGCACCACCGCGCCGTTCTTGGTTTCGACCAAGGCATTGTCGTTCGAACGGCGCGCGCGCGACTTCGTAAATTCAATTCGCAACTTCTCGAGCAGTTTAGCGGTTTGATGGTTGACGAATTCGCTGCCATTGTCGGAGTGAAAGCCGCGAACGATAAATGGAAATTGTTCCAAAAGGCCTTCCAGCAAGGGAATGAGGTGGTTTTCGTTGATGCGTTGGACGCAGCCGACGGCCTGCCACTGCGTCACTTCGTCGACCACGTTGATGCTGTAGGCGCCTTTTTCACCTTCCTGTTCGGGCGAGTGCACGGTGTCGATGCGCAGGTAGCCCGGACGTCCTCGCGGCTCGGGTTGGCGGCGTTCGCCGATCGCCACGGGTGTCGGTCGAGTCTTGTCGAGATGCAAACTGTGTCGCCGGTAGACGGCGCGTTTGCGCAAGTTGTAGAGGTGTCCCACCGACAGTTCGGCAAGGCGTTCGAACTCCTTGCGGTTGTAGATTTGGAACTCGCGCTGGAGAATGCGACGCGTCGCCGGCCCGGAGAGACGTTGCTGTACTTGGTCGACATGCGCCAGGAGAACGATGTCGGCGCGGCTGTACTTGGTGGGGAAGCGGCGCCTTCGATAGGCTGTCGGCCGAACGCACTTTTCGCGCAAAAACTGCCCGATGAGGCGAGTCAATTGGGCGCGGCTTAAGCCGGTTAGCTTGCTCAGGAAGCGTCTCAACAATCCTTTAACCGAGCGCTTCTGGTCGGCATAATGATGCCTCTTCAGGACGCCTTCGACGAGCGCGTATTTATCCGCTCGACTTCCGGCCTGGAACTCGACGGACCCACACCCGTCGAGAAAACTCTCGATCTCATCGAGACTCACTGATTCGGCTTGCTGCACGGCGACTCCCATCGCCCGCAGTTTGCCTGTTCCTAATCGACCTTGCCCAAATTACCTCCAGGCTCATCTTGTGTTGGAATCACCCCTCCCTTCAGGCTCATCTTGTATTGGACAAGACGGCTCCGGCGGCGCGGCGATGAGTTGGTTTTCCGGTTCGGTCGACAAACGCCTCAAGGTGGTCGTGCCCGTGATGGGAAACAGTACTTATGCCGCTAACGTCGCGGCCAACACTCAGCGGCGCCACTGCGACTGCATGTTTACCATCAACGCCAAGTTACACGGCATGATCCACCAAGGCGCGCTAATCGCGCCGCGCCCGCTCTACATGATGCACGGGCGCGAAGACGCTCTCTTCCCAGTGCCCGGCTATGAGGCCTTCGAATCCGCCATGGCTGGGCTTTACGACAGCTACGGCGAGCCGCAAAAATTTCGCAATACCGTCGTCGAGGGTGGCCACAAAGATTCCGACTTCCTGCGCGCCGAGGCCGTCCAGTGGTTCGACCGCTGGCTGAAGAAGGTTCCGGTACGAGAGATCGATACCACCGTTGACGAACTGCCATCGAGCGAATTGGCGGTATTCGGCGACAGCCCGCCCGCCGACGCACGCAACTACCGAGTACACGAGTTCTTTGGGCCGAATGCCGAACTTCCGCCGATCGGCACGGCTCAGGCCCTCCGCGATCGATTGGCGATCGTCTCCGGCAACCTTCGCGATGACGTATTCAAGGCGCTTCCAACTCAAACCGTTCCCGCTGACCCACGTCCAAGCGCTGTTCCCGCGCCAGCCGGCTTCGAATCTTTGTCTATGCAAACCGAGCCCGGGATACGGGTTCAGACGATGCTTCGAAACAAGCCCGGTGCCAAGGGGCCGGCTGTTGTCTACATTGCCGACGATGGCGAAGACTGGGTGTCGATTCGCGACACGCTGCGCCAAGTGGATTCCGACTTTCCTCTGCTCGTGGTTTGGCCGCGCGGTGTCGGCGAAGTCCCCTGGCCTAAGAAAATTCAAAAAGACATGTTGCGAAACGCGATGCACGTTGGGCGCACCACGGCATCGATGCGCGTCTGGGACGTTATGCGCGCCGCCGCCTACTTACGCAAGCAGGTAGGCGACCGCTCGCTCGCCGTGCTCGGCGGGGGGCCCTCGGCCGCGCTGGGTCTCTATGCAGCGGCTCTTGATGAGCAGATCGACCACGTCATCGTGATCGATCCGCCGACTACACACTACGACCAAACGGTGCTGTTGAACGTGCTGCGGTATACCGACCTGCCCGAGGTCGCCGCACTGATCGCGCCTCGAAAGTTGACGTTTTATGGACGAGTGCCGGCAGCCTACGAGCATACGCGCAAGGCCTTCAAGGCACTTGGCGCTACAGAGAATTTTCAACTATCGATGGGCATCGAGGCGAGCCTGCGTGGTCGAGGCACCATAGGATTTCCATCTGGGATTTGAGCCCTATGCGTCGCGTACAATCACGGATATGCGAAACCTATTTGCGATTGTGGTTGCGATTACGGCGGTAGTGATCGCCCAGGCCGAGTCCCCGAAGTTGGTGTCGTTTGCAACCGACGACGGCGGCAAGGTCTTCGCGCATCACTACGGGAAATCCGCCCATGCCGTCGTGCTTGCCCACGGAGCCGTGTTCGACAAAGAAAGCTGGTCGTCCCAGGCCAAGCGGCTTGCGGCTGATGGTTTCGAAGTATTAGCCATCGATTTTCGAGGCTATGGCGATTCCGTCGCAGGGAGCAACGGCGGCGCACTGGAACTCGACGTGCTCGCGGCAGTCCGCTATCTAAAGGCTCAAGGTAACGAAAAAGTTTCTGTAGTCGGAGGCAGCATGGGTGGCGGAGCGGCCGCGACGGCGGCGACAATGGCGAAGCCGGGCGAGATCGACAAGCTGGTTTTGCTGGCGGCCGGCAGCGTCTCCAAGCCCCAGAAACTGACCGGCGACGTTCTGTTTATCGTGAGCGAGGGTGACGGCGTGAGTTCCGCCGCCAAAGGTCACTACAAGCACGCCCCAGAGCCTAAGGAGTTAGTCCTGCTTCCCGGGTCCGCCCACGCGCAGCATATTTTTAAGACTGACCAGGGGGACGCGCTCATGGCGCGAATCGTCAGCCACCTAAGGCGCTGAGAAATGCGGGCGAGACCCGATCGTTCTCGTATTCAATCGAACAGAAAACGCGCACGGAGATCGGGAGCCATCACCGGGCAGGCGTCGGTCGGCCGGGCAAACAGGCTTGCCCGGACCGAGGCCACGAATCGGTAGCCGGTGTTGCGAATCGGGCGCGGGACCGCTCTGAGCAGCGTCGCAACCAGACCCCAAACTCCACCAAGCTGACGCAGTATTTCGACAATCGCGTCTGACTGCGTTACCGTGCGCTGATCCGTCGTGCGGACAACCACACTATCGGGAATCCACGAGCGCTCGGCGGCGGGAATCATGCGCTCAAAGGCGGGACTACAGAGAGGAGCAAAGCGAAATATCGCGGCTTCGTCGTGAGCTAGCACGAAGCGGACCGTGCCGTGACAGAGCCCGCAATCGCCATCGTAAAAAACGACCGGCAACGGCCACTCAGCACTGTGCGGCCCAGGCATTGTCGTCTCAGTTTTAGTATAAGACCTCGCTGAATACTCGAGGTCTATAAGCGCACAACCTGGCCCGCCGCGGCCGATTCGTAGACTGCGTCCACGACCGCGAGAGTCTTCAAGTAGTCCTCGCCCGTGCTCTCGAAGGGTTCTCCGCCAACCAGGCAATCCACGAAATTCCGCTGTAAAGCGTAGACGCAATCTCCTGCAAAATTGCGATTTTCTCGAACGTACGCCACATCTGTAGGCTCTTGCCCCAGTAGTTTGACGGTTAAGTTTGATTCCGTATCAAGCGTAAGGTGCCCACCGCCGGCGTCAACTCGCAGGTCGCCAAACGTGTAACGAGGTGTCGCTGACTCGCCTTCGTTATAGCGATTGGCGTCAAAAATCGCCGTGGCTCCGCTCTCAAACTTCAGAAACACTTGACCGGCGTCTTCACCCTGAATAACCGAGTTTAACCGGCGCAAATTCGCATACACCTCGCGAATTTCACCCAATAAATATCGAAATGTGTCAACAAAATGAACCCCTGTCTCATAGATCAACAGCTTCGGGTAGTCACGAAAGAATGGTTGGAGAGGAATGTAGGCGTCTTGGCCCCAGCCGTCGCCGGTGCGCATCCGAAAATACAAGTGCGTGAACTCGCCGATGTCGCCATCCTGCTGCAATCGCTTAATGCGTCGATACCATGGTTGCCAACGAAAATTTTCGTGAACCATGAAACGTACGCCTCGCGTCGCCTCGACAATGCGGCGGCTCTCGGCAAGTGTTGGCGCGAGCGGCTTTTGGCAAATGATGTTTACGCCTCGCTCGGCGGCGTAGCGGCAAATCTCTTCGTGCGTTTCGGGCGGCGTAATAATGTCGACGAAATCCGGCTGTTCGCGGTCGATCATCTCCCGCCAGTCAGCGTAGTAGCGCTCGATTTCGTAGGCCGCCATCTTTTCGCGGGCCTTGCCCTCGGTTCGATTGTGGATCGCACTGACTGTGACTTCAGGAATGCGCGCCCACGCTTCGTACTGAAAGTCGGAAAAATAGCCGGCTCCCACCGCAACGGCCTTGTACCGGGCGCTCATGCCGACACTGTAACGCGCAATCGGCCCATCCCTGCGATTGCGTACACTGACTAAATTGTCCGCGTTTGACTGACATGCGATTCGCCCACGCCAACGACGTTGTTCTCAGCTATCGATTGTCTGGGCCAGATGAGGCTCCGGCGCTCGTATTCTCGAATTCGCTCGGAACCGACTACCGAATCTGGGATGGCGTCGTAGACCAGCTAAACGGCCAATTTCGTACAATTTGTTACGACCAGCGCGGGCATGGTCTGTCGAGCGTTCCGCTTGCCCCCTACTCGATCGCTGATCACGCCGCCGATCTAGCAGGCCTGCTTGATGGGCTCGGCGTAGGCAGCGCGATTATATGCGGTCTGTCGATCGGTGGCATGATCGCGCAGCAACTGGCGGCTGACCGGCCCGACCTCGTACGTGCCTTGATCCTCAGCGACACTGCCCACGTCATCGGCCCGCGCGACATCTGGGACACCCGAATCAAACAAGTACGCGAAGGCGGTCTCGCGCCACTGGCCGGCTCGGTCCTCGAGCGCTGGTTTGGTACAACCTACCGTCGCGACCAGCAAGGCCAGTTGGCGGGTTGGGCCAACATGCTGAGCCGTGTTCCGCCAGAGGGCTACGTGGGCTCGTGCGCGGCATTGCGCGATGCCGATCTCACTCGATCGACCGAGAAACTGAGAGTCGCAACGATGTGTATCTGCGGTTCCGAGGATGGTCCCACGCCACCAGATCTGGTGCGTTCGCTTGCCGCGCTGATCCCTGATTCAAGTTTTGAAATGATCGAAGGCGCCGGTCACCTGCCTTGCGTGGAAAATCCGAGCAGATTCGCGTCGTTGATCATCGACTTTGTGGAGGCTAACAATCTTGTCTGACCAAAGCTTCGACGCCGGAAAGAAAGTGCGCCGCGAGGTGCTTGGGCGTGCCCATGTTGATCGCGCCGAGGCCGGCGCGACAGAGTTCGACGAAGCATTCCAGCGCTACATCACCGAGTCCGCCTGGGGCGCTGTGTGGGACCGTCCAAATCTCGACCGCCGCACGCGCAGCCTGATCACAATCTCGTTACTCGGGGCGCTGGGGCATTACGAAGAATTGAAGATGCACATCCGAGCCTCGCGCAACACCGGGGCGAGTTTGCAAGAGGTCAGCGAGGCATTGTTGCACGTCGCAGTCGATGCGGGAGTCCCGGCCGCTAACCGGGCGTTCGCCGCGGCCAAGGAAGTCTACGAAGAGCTCGGGCTCATTAACCCCGCCGGCGGCGCCGAATGAATGACGCCAAGAAAATGGGTCCCCGTGACTGGTCAAGCCACCCTCGATACTTGTACCTACCTTACAGCTCGACCAAGTCGCGCGCCCCAAGCAAGCCGCTGGTCCCTCTACAGCAGACACTCTCGGAATTAACCGGCCCGGTTTTTGGACACGAGTCCATCGGCGCTCTCGACAACGACCTGACGAAGAACGCCGTCAAAGATGGCCAAGTACTAGGCGAGCGAATCACAGTCAGTGGGCGCCTCCTTGATGAGAGTGGCAGCCCTGTTCGCGACAGCCTGATCGAGATTTGGCAGACCAACGCGGCGGGCCGCTACATCCACGTCAACGATGTGCATGACGCGCCGCTCGACCCGAACTTTCACGGCGCCGGCCGCACGATCACAAACGAAAACGGCGAGTATACGTTTACGACGATTCGACCCGGAGCGTACCCCTGGCGAAATCATGCGAATGCCTGGCGCCCGGCGCATATACACTTCTCGCTGTTTGGCGCGGCGTTTGTCACCCGCCTCGTGACGCACATGTATTTTCCCGGAGACCCGTTGCTTGCCGCTGATCCAGTGCTGTATTGCGTGCCTGACGAAGCCGCTAGGCAGCGCCTCGTTGCTACGTTTTCTATAGAGCGAACCCAGCCCGACTGGGCGCTGGGTTACGAGTTCGATATCGTCCTCCGCGGGCACCAGGCCACGCCCATGGAAACCTAGGGTCAATTCGATGTTGAAGCAATCGCCATCGCAAACCGTCGGTCCATTTTTTTCAATCGCCCTGACGCCTGATGACTACGGATTTCCGCCGATAGCCGGCTATCAACTCGTGAGTGAAACGACGCCCGGAGAGCACATTGAGATCGAGGGCCGTCTGTTCGATGGCCAAGACCAACCCATCCCCGACGCCGTCATCGATCTCTGGCAGGCAGACCACAACGGCACATACTCGACGAAGCCGACCGGCGCGGCTGACTTCACTGGCTTCGGTCGATGCGCCACCGATCCGCAAGGCCGCTTTCGATTTTTAACTGTGAAACCCGGCTGCGTCGATTCGTCGCAGGCGCCTCACTTGAGCTTCGCGATATTCGCTCGCGGCCTGACCAACCATCTGTTCGCGCGTGTGTACTTCGCCGGGGACCCGGCCAACGAAGCCGACCCTGTGCTCTCCTCTTTTCCAATTGAAAGATGAGCCTGAAGGAGAGAGGCGAAGCAGCTGCGGGTTGAGGGGGATTATAGCGTGAGTTGAGGTCGGCGGCTACAGCTATTTGTGGCTTCGTAGGGCGGGGTGAGGGGGATTGCATAAGGGGGAAGGGGCGGCACCCCAATCCCCCTTTGCAGCCATCCCAGGCGAGACCCCACGGCCGTCTTCGGACGTGGGCCGGAGGAGCCGACAACGCCTCGGGTCGGGGCGTTGTCTAGCGCGTGCGCCAGCAGATCGCGAGGTCTTTGCAGACGCGTTGCAGTTCGTTGCGCTGAGCGTCGAGTTGCTCGGCAAACTCGGTGTCGGAACAAGTGTCCGCTCGCGCTTGGAGCTTCTTGAGCGAGCGATCCGCGCGCAGGCCGCGCTGCTCGGCGGGCAGGCTGAGCAGCTTTTCCCACGGCGTGCTCCACTCGGCGTACACCTTGCGCAACTTGCCGCGGCGGTCTCGGCGCTCGCTGGCGAAAGCGCATGGGCGATGAAAATTCAAGTACGGGTTGAGCCACTGGCGGTAGAAGGTGTCGATCGCCTGCGTCGCTTCCGAGGGCAAAAACTGGTAGCCCATCCACTTGCGCACCACCGCGCCGTTCTTGGTTTCGACCAAGGCATTGTCGTTCGAACGGCGCGCGCGAGACTTCGTAAATTCAATTCGCAACTTCTCGAGCAGTTTAGCGGTTTGATGGTTGACGAATTCGCTGCCATTGTCGGAGTGAAAGCCGCGAACGATAAATGGAAATTGTTCCAAAAGGCCTTCCAGCAAGGGAATGAGGTGATTTTCGTTGATGCGTTGGACGCAGCCGACGGCCTGCCACTGCGTCACTTCGTCGACCACGTTGATGCTGTAGGCGCCTTTTTCACCTTCCTGTTCGGGCGAGTGCACGGTGTCGATGCGCAGGTAGCCCGGACGTCCTCGCGGCTCGGGTTGGCGGCGTTCGCCGATCGCCACGGGTGTCGGTCGAGTCTTGTCGAGATGCAAACTGTGTCGCCGGTAGACGGCGCGTTTGCGCAAGTTGTAGAGGTGTCCCACCGACAGTTCGGCAAGGCGTTCGAACTCCTTGCGGTTGTAGATTTGGAACTCGCGCTGGAGAATGCGACGCGTCGCCGGCCCGGAGAGACGTTGCTGTACTTGGTCGACATGCGCCAGGAGAACGATGTCGGCGCGGCTGTACTTGGTGGGGAAGCGGCGCCTTCGATAGGCTGTCGGCCGAACGCACTTTTCGCGCAAAAACTGCCCGATGAGGCGAGTCAATTGGGCGCGGCTTAAGCCGGTTAGCTTGCTCAGGAAGCGTCTCAACAATCCTTTAACCGAGCGCTTCTGGTCGGCATAATGATGCCTCTTCAGGACGCCTTCGACGAGCGCGTATTTATCCGCTCGACTTCCGGCCTGGAACTCGACGGACCCACACCCGTCGAGAAAACTCTCGATCTCATCGAGACTCACTGATTCGGCTTGCTGCACGGCGACTCCCATCGCCCGCAGTTTGCCTGTTCCTAATCGACCTTGCCCAAATTACCTCCAGGCTCATCTTGTGTTGGAATCACCCCTCCCTTCAGGCTCATCTTGTATTGGACAAGACGCTCTTGAGCGTCGACCCCGCCAGGCGTGAAACACTGATAGCTACGCCGCGCGAATCGTCGCCCGATACCTATCAGATCGATATCCGCCTGCAAGGCGGCGCCGAGACTGTTTTCTTCGACGCCTAGCCGTGAAACACCTCCCGCAGCGATCTGCCTATGACGCCCATCGGAGCGCCACATGACGCTGCGGTCCGGCTCGCGTCTGTTCGATCAGCTTATCTCCGATTCAGCCACGAGCGAATTGTTTACCGACGAAGCTGAGCTCGCGGCAATGTTGCGTTTCGAAACCGCCCTGGCTCGCGCCGAAGAGCGCTGTGCAGTCATTCCGGCGGGTGCCTCCGCCGCCATCGCGGCTGCCTGCGACACGTTTGCACCCGATTGGGATGCCCTTGGCCGTGGCAGCCGGCAAGACGGGCATCCAGTGGCGGCACTCGTCAAACAACTACGCGCGGCCGCCGAGTCGCACGGAGATTACATCCATTGGGGAGCAACTGCTCAAGACGTCATCGACACGGCGCTGGTGCTTCGCCTGCGCGAGGCGGCTGCGATTCTCGACGGGCGACTGTCGGAAGTCATAGCTGGTCTCTCGCAGCACGCCGAGCAGCACAGCGCGACCGCAATGGCCGGTCGCACCCGCTCGCAGCAGGCCGTGCCGATCACGTTTGGCCTGAAGGTCGCCGGATGGATCGCTCCGCTTAAGCGCCATCGTCAGCGCCTGGCTGAGCTCCGCCGTCGACTGCTGGTTCTGCAATTCGGGGGAGCTGCCGGAACACTCGCCGCGCTAGGCGACAAAGGCCTCGCCGTAAGCAAAGTGCTCGCCGAAGAACTTGATCTCGGACTGCCGGCGATGCCCTGGCACACGCAGCGAGACAGCATCGCTGAGTTCGCGTCGTGGCTCTCTCTCGTCACAACATCACTCGGCAAAGTCGGCCGCGACCTCACGCTACTCGCGCAGTCCGAGATTGCCGAAGTTAGCGACGGCAGCGCGGGTGCGTCGAGCACGATGCCCCAGAAGTCCAATCCGGTGCTCAGTGAGATCCTGGTGTCAGCCGCAACAGCGAACGCTGCATTGCTTGGCGGCATCCACCAAGCAGCATTGCAGGAACACGAACGCGGCGGCTCCGGCTGGACCGCGGAGTGGCTCACGTTGCCGCAAATGGTGGTTCTCACCGGAACTGCCCTACGGCACGCCGCGGCCATCACTGCCGCGCTCGATGTTCGTGTCGACGCGATGAAACGCAATCTCGACGCGTCCAACGGATTAGTGCTTGCCGAAGCGGCAACCTTCGCGTTGGCGGCCCACATGCCGCCCACCGAAGCTCAATCGCTTGTTGCGAATTCGTGCCGAGAAGCGAGGGAATCAAGTCGCGGGTTAATCGATATTCTCGATGCTTTCAGCGACGCCCCTGTCGACTGGGAGAAGCTCCGCGACCCGGCAAACTACCTCGGCGTCAGCCAAGAATTCATCCGCCGCGTTCTCGAGTAAACTCAGCCCTGGCTGCGCTTTAATAGAAAGCTTATGAAGTTACTCAGCTTTAGCCGCAACGGCAAAGAAAGCTACGGCTCGCTAGTCAACGGCGGCATCGTCGATCTAGGCGGCGGCCAGTGGCCTACCCTTGGTGCCGCCCTTCGCGCCGACGCCCTCGACGAACTCCGCAGGCAGACAGCCGGCTCCGGCCCCGACTTTCCACTTGAGGAAGTACAGCTTTTGCCGCCGATCGCCGATCCCGGACGTATCATCTGCGTTGGGCTTAACTACAAGACTCATATTGAGGAAACCGGCCGCACGCTGCCCGAGTATCCGGTGCTATTCACCCGTCACCCCGAGTCGCACGTCGGCCACGGCGAAGCCATGATCCGTCCCAAAGCGTCGGATAAATTCGACTTCGAGGGCGAGCTGGCATTCGTGGTTAGCAAGTCAGGTCGTCACATAGCGAAAGAAGAGGCGCTCGACTATGTGGCCGGGTATAGCTGCTACAACGACGGGTCGATTCGCGATTTTCAGGCTCATACGCACCAGTTCACACCCGGAAAGAACTTTTGGCGATCAGGCTCGTTCGGCCCATGGCTAGTGACCACCGACGAGATCCCCGACCCCAGCGCCCTAACTCTCGAAACGCGCCTCAACGGCCAGGTCATGCAGCACGCGCCGACGTCGGACCTGCTCTTCGACGTCCCCTGCCTAATCAACTACCTCTCCACGGTTGCACCGCTGCGTCCTGGCGATGTCGTATCGACAGGCACCACCGGGGGCGTGGGCAAGGCCCGCAAGCCGCCGGTGTTTATGAAAGCCGGCGACAAGATCGAGGTTGAGATTTCGGGAATCGGCATCTTAGCCAACCCCATCGAAGACGAGTAGTAGCCAGCGCCACGCGCCAAGAGCGCGCGCAATCAATTCCGGGGGCTAATCTTGCGGGCAAACACTTCCATCCCCGACAAGTACCGCTCGCTAACCGCGTACTCGCAGGGCTCAAACCCGCAACCTTCAAGCACGGCGTACAGCCGCTCTCTAATGAAGTTGTGATAGTGCTCGAGCTCGGACCAGTAAGGATTCTTCCCCTGCCGTTCGAGCACGCGCCAAACGAACGTGTCAGTGTTCGGCATCGAGACAAACACAAGGCCCCCGTCGGCAAGCAAGCGATGGGCATGAGCCAATCCCTCGGCGGGAAACGGCATGTGCTCCAACACGTCTGCTAGCGAAACAATACTGAACTTTCCGTCGTCGCTGATCTGCGCCAAGTCGGCCTCAACCGCCGCATACCCGTATCCGCGCATGTCTTTGACAACCGCCCCACGAATGTCAAGCCCCGAAGCCTCGTAGCCGAACTCCTCCGCGGCCGCCAGCAACGCTCCGTTACCGAACCCCACGTCCAGCCATCGCCCTTCCACTCCACCACTCAGAGCTGCCGCCCGTTGGACAATCCGCGAGCAAACCAAGCGCTGCGGCTGCACATCGTACCCCGGCTGCTGGTGAGCGTTTGCCTTGCGAAACAGCGCGGCCAACGCGGCCTCACCGAAGTAGCCGCTAGTAAATCGATGTCCGCACTGGCCGCAACTCATCCACTCGATTTTCTTGGGAAGATCATCATTCCACAAAGGGTGGTTGCTGCAATCGACCTCGCCGACCGTCTTGAAATTCGCCGACCCGCAAAGTGCACAAGCTTCGTAGGGGACACGTGCCGTATCTGCCGGTGTGGTCAGCGCCGCTAAAGCCATAGCTGCGTAGTCCATCGACTGCAAGCTCAGTGTTCGACAGCCCGCCCGCTTCGCCGTTCTGAAACCCTACCTTCGAAAGTGCCAGAATAAAAGACTTTTCGCAGATGTCCGCAGCCGAACACTGGCAAGCCATCGCTGACCTCAGCGCGTCCGGCCAAGACTATGAAATCGTCGAACAAACCGTTCGAGGTGGCGCAGTTTGCCGCGTTTTTAAGAACGCCCCGGGTACGCTGATTGATCTACTAACGCACTCCAAGAACTGGGGCAATCTGATCTACCTGCGTTATCGCGGTGAAGACTACAGCTTCGACCAAGTCAACAATCAAAGCGCCAAGCTAGCCTGGTTCCTGCGTGAACACTGCGCCGTCGGACCGCGAGACCGAGTCGCGATCTGCATGCGCAACTACCCCGAGTGGGTTGTTTCCTTTTTCGCGCCGATGTCGCTCGGTGCCGTGAGCGTTGCGCTGAACGCCTGGTGGAGCAGCGACGAACTAGAATACGGCCTCACCGACTGCGGCGCAAAGGTACTCATCGCCGACGAAGAGCGGCTACAGCGCATCGAACACAGGCTGCCTGATCTCGGCATCCCCGCGATTGTCGTCAGGACCCCGCGCCAGTCAACCGACAACATCACCGTCTTCAGCGACGTCATCGAGCAAACCCAAGAAACCGAGCTGCCGCGGGTCGACGCCGACACCGACGATGATTGCATGATGCTCTACACGTCGGGTTCGACCGGGCACCCCAAGGGCGCCATCTCCACACATCGCAACGTCATCCATGCCCTCATGTCGTGGGAACTCGAGGGCCTTGTGGCCAACAAGCTCGAGAACGTCACTCCTCCTGTCGAGCCCACCGAGCACCAGTTCCGGGTGCTCGTGTCGATACCGTTTTTCCATGTCACCGCCAGCCATGTTTGCCTGCTGGCGGGCCTTCGTGCCGGACGCCGCCTGACGCTAATGCACAAGTGGGACGTTGACGAGGCTCTTGACACGATCGAACGGGAAGAGATTACGCACTTTATCACCGTGCCAACGATCAGCGGCGATTTGACTCGTGCCGCGCGAGAGCAATCCCGGCCGCTGCCGAGCCTCTTGGCGATCGGTGGTGGCGGCTCCCACCGCCCGGGGCGGCAGGTGCTCGATACTTCCGATGTCTTCGAGAACGCGATGCCCGGCACTGGCTGGGGTATGACGGAGACCAACGCGATCGGCACGATGATTCGCGCGAAAAATTACCTCGGTCGTCCCAATTCCAGTGGGCGCTGCTCAGCCGTGCTCGATATGCGGTTCGTCGGACCCGACGGCGACGATGTCGCCAAAGGCGAGCCCGGAGAAGTCTGGATCCGTGGCACCTCGGTCATCCGCGGCTACTGGAATAAGCCGGAATCTACTGCCAAAGCTTTCGTCGATGGCTGGCTTAAGACCGGCGACGTCGCCTACGTTGACGAAGACGACTTCATCTACTTCGTCGATCGCATCAAGGACATCGTCATCCGCGGCGGTGAAAATATTAGCTGCGGTGGTGTCGAAGACGCTCTCTACAAATACGATGGCGTCGCCGAAGCGATTGCGCTTGGTGTGCCCGACGAACGCCTCGGCGAAGATCTCGTGGCTGTCGTCGTACCCAAGAACGGTGCCCAACTCAGCGAAACCGCCCTGCAAGACCATCTCGGAACGTACCTGGGCCGTTTCGAGATTCCGACCCGCATCTACATCCGCAACGAGGCCCTACCGCGCATCGCCTCAGGTAAATTCGCAAAGCGAAAAATCGGCGAGGAACTCGCCGCGGGCCACTCAAGCTAGAATCTTTTTCGCGACCACCCCAGCCACATCCGTCAGTCGAAAATCCCGTCCGCTGTATTGATATGTCAGGCGCTCGTGATCGAGCCCCATCAGGTGCAAGATCGTTGCATGCATGTCGTGGATGTGCATGCGGTCTTCCACCGCGTGATAACCAAACTCGTCGGTTGCGCCATAGGTGAACCCGCGTTTCACCCCACCGCCGGCCATGAAAATCGAATAGCCGTATGGATTGTGGTCACGGCCGTCGGCTCCTTCAGAGAACGGCGTTCGACCGAACTCACCGCCCCAAACCACCAGGGTTTCGTCGAGCAAGCCGCGCGATTTGAGATCCTTAATCAGCCCCGCGATTGGCTTGTCGACTTCGCGTGCCCGAATCGGATGCAGTCGCAGAATGTCGGAGTGATGATCCCACTTTTCTTCAGCCCCTGAGTGCGTCGCTTGCACCACGCGCACGCCGCGCTCGCTGAAACGCCGCGCCATCAGGCACTGCCAAGCGAAGTCGCGGGTGACCTCTTCGTCCAATCCGTAGAGCTTCTTGGTCGCCTCGGTCTCCTTTGAAACGTCCAATGCCTCCGGGGCTTCCATTTGCATACGGAAGCCCAACTCGAAGGCTTGAATGCGCGCTTCGAGGTTCGAGTCATGGCGCCGATCATCGGCGTGACGACGGTTGACCTCACGCAGAAAATCCAGTTCAAGCTTTTGCTCGTCAATCGTTCGACCCTTCGGCTGCAAATGCTCGATCGGGTTCGCCATGATGTCGTCAACCTGCATCGGCGACGATCCAATCGGCGTCCCGTGATAGGCGCCCGGCAAGAAGCTTGAAGCGAACAGCTTGTCGCCGCCTTGCCACTGCGTCGGCTTGATCGTAATAAAGCCCGGCAGGTTCTGGTTTTCAGTTCCGAGCCCATACAGCGCCCACGATCCCATGCTCGGACGCGAGAACGAAAACGTCCCCGTGAACATCTGCAACATCGCCGCGCCGTGGTCCACGCCCTCGCCGACCATCGAGCGAACGACGCAAAGATCGTCCGCGCAGCCGGCGATTTCGGGAAACAACTCGCTCACCGGCATCCCGCTCTCGCCGCGATTCTTAAACTCCCAAGGCGACTTCAGTAGCCCCCCTGCCGACTTGGCGTTGAAGGTCAACGAGCGTTTGATCGGCATTGGCTTGCCGTTGTCCGTATCCAACCGCGGCTTCGGGTCGAACGAGTCGACGTGAGAAACCCCGCCATGCATGAACAGAAAAATCACACGCTTGGCACGAGGTGCGAAATGAGTAGTCTTGGCGGCCAACGGACTCAGCGGCGCGGCGGCCAGCAAATCTTGCTCACCCAGCAGCCCGTAAAGCCCCAGCAAGCCAAACCCCAACGCCGTGCGCCGCAGCAAGGCACGCCGGCTCAGCCCAGAGGGTACATTCAGATTGCGGCTAGTCAACATAGTGAAACTCGTTCGATGCCAGTAGCATTTTACAAAGACTCTTCCAGGCCGCCTGCTCGGGTTGATCTGAGGAAGTCTGCCGCGCCGTATACGACGCCACAAAGCGATCGGCACTTGCGCGCTCACGATCCGTTGGCGGCCGCGAGTAGATCAACTCGTATGCAAGCTTGACGCTGTCACCGCTGCCCGCCACAAGCTGGTTGGCAACTCCGCGGGCGGCGCTGTCCGCAAAGCCGCTGTTCATCATATAGAGAGCCTGCGGAGCGACGTTCGTTACCGAGCGCTTGCCGTTCGTCGTAGTCGCGTCGCCAAAGTCAAACAACCCCAACAGCGTTGGAAGCTTGTTGCGCATCAATGGCAAATAGAGGCTTCTGCGGCGGTAGTCATCCGGGTTGATGCGGCGATTGTTGCGATCAAACTCGGCCAGTCGACCCGCGCCCGCGTCGAGATCGCCGCCGATCGTCAGATCAAGCGCCCCCCCCACCGCTAGATAGCTATCGCGCATCTCCTCGAGCGCCAAGCGACGCCGCTTAAATCGCGACCACAGTCGGTTTTCCGCGTCCTTAGACCACGCTGAATCGGAAACGGCGCTGCTCATGCGATACGTTGCCGACGTCATAATTAGCCGATGCATTTGCTTCACCGACCAGCCGGACTCCACAAATCTCGACGCCAAATAGTCGAGCAGTTCCGGATGAGTCGGGCGCTCGCCAACCAAGCCGAAATTATTCGGTGAACGGACGATACCCTCACCAAAATGCCAGTTCCAGATTCGGTTGACCATCACTCGCGCGCTCAGCGGGTTCTCGGCCGAGCCCAACCAGCGCGCTAATTCCAGGCGCCCACTACCCGATTCAATCGGCGCCTGATCGATGCCCGCAAGCACCAGTGGGAAGCGCTTTGCAATCGGATCCCCAAGATTCTTGTGACTACCGCGAACAAAAACTCGCTGCTTAACGGGCTCATCTTCCGCCACACAATTTGCCATAGGCGGCTCGGGCGGAGTGGCCGCTTCGGCCTTCGCAATTTGCTTCGCAAGCGTAGCCAGTCGTGCCTTATCCGCGGCGCGAAACTCGCCCGCGACGTTGTCCGCTTCGACGTCATACGGCGCACCCTCAAACGTCATGTCGCGATAGAGCAATGTCGTCTTCAGCTCTGGAGTCTTCGGCGGCTCCTTCCCCTCGCTAGCGGCGTTCAGCGCCTCGTTAAGCCAAGTTTCGGCAGCCTCCGCGCGCTCTTCGATGGTCTTGCGTATCGCCTCTTCGTATGAAGCGGCAACCGCCGGCCTGTCCGCCTCCGACGCCTCCCGCCACGAAGCCAAATGGGGTCGCGGCGCCGGACGAGGTTTCAAATACTCTCGGAACCACGCCAACGCTTCCCGGTCGAGGCCCACTGGCGTGTTCCCATCGGTCGAATCGAGCATGTAGTCGGCAAACCTATTTGCGGCGCCATCTAGAAGATAGTGCGCTACGCCGACCGAATCGGCCATCCGTTTGAACCGTTTCAGTCTCGCGACCTCGTCCGCCTTTTTTTTGTAAGCTTCGTAGATTTCTTGCTCGACGAGCGGTGTCTTGTAGTAGCGCGACCCGTCCTTTCGCCAATCGACGAAAGATTTCGTACTGCCGAAGATGCTCGCGAAAGCGTAGTAGTCTTTGGTCAGGATCGGATCAAACTTGTGGTCGTGGCAGCGTGAGCAAGCGACCGTCAGCCCAAGAAAGGCCTTCGACGTCGTGTCGATCTGTTCGTCGACAACGTCGTATTTTTTCTGCACCGGGTCTCGCTGCGCCAGGGCCTTCGGTCCTAGGGCCAAGAATCCGGTCGCGATGATTCCACGTGTATTGATTTCACCCGGTTTTTCGGCGGGCAGCAAGTCACCGGCAATCTGCTCAACCACAAACTGGTCGTACGGCAAATCCCGATTGAACGCGTCGACGACGTAGTCGCGATAGCGCCAAGCATCGCCGTAGGGATGATCCTCATCAACCCCAGTCGAATCCGCGTAACGCGCCACGTCAAGCCAGTGGCGGCCCCAGCGCTCACCGTAATGCGGTGAGTCAAGCAAACGGCCGACCAGCCGCGCGTAAGCCCCGGGCGCCGTATCCGACTGGAAGTTTTCGATCTCTTCAAGCGTCGGTGGCAGCCCCAATAGATCGAACTTCGCCCGCCGCAGCAGGGTTAGTTTTGGCGCCTCGGCAGCGGGCTCCAGCGCGGCGGCTTCGAGCTTCAAAAGGATGAAGCGGTCAACATCATTGCGAAGCCAATCCTCGTGTTCAACGCGGGGCGGGGAAGGGTCGGCAACCGGCTGAAAAGCCCAGTGATCACTCGAAACGGCCGCTTCCTCGGTAGCTGCTGGAGCTGCTGCCGAAGCGTCGAAGCTAGGCCACGGGACACCCATCCGTACCCACTCGACGAGGATTGAAACTTCGTCGTCAGTCAACCTCGAGGTCGGCGGCATCTTGATCCGGCCCTCGTAGCGCACCGCGCGAATCAAGGCGCTCGATTCGTCGCCCGAAATCGCGACTTTGCCGATCACC
This sequence comes from Bryobacterales bacterium, assembly GCA_965205595.1. Classification (GTDB taxonomy): domain Bacteria; phylum Acidobacteriota; class Terriglobia; order Bryobacterales; family UBA6623; genus CATQHP01. The sequence continues at coordinate 193,387 of CBDBHI010000018.1, forward strand.
GTTTCAGGCTTGCGAAAATCCACCGTCGCGGCCTGCAACTTCTCGCCGTGGCAAGCCGAGCATTTTTCCGCCAGCAGCGGACGGACCTTCGTCTCAAAGAATTCCTCGGCCCCGGCAGCCTGCAGCCCGGCCGCTAACCCTAGGAATATCGCGATAAATCGAACCACTCAGGCCCTATTCTAGCGACTCGATGCCGATACCCGCTGCCGTGTCTTTGCGGCTCTGCAAGACGGCGACAGCTCAAACTCGACGCTAACCTCAGTTCAGCGCGCTTTGTCATCGACCTTCAAAGGCCCCCGCGGGATAGTAATACTCGCAAAGTCCTTGACACCCATATCTCTGGATTCGTAACCTTGGGACCGTCCATGCCTGAAACATCCGCTTTCTACGCGTTTATCGCGCTTCTCCCTATTCTGGCCGTCATGTTCTTTCTGGTAGTGCTGCGATGGCCCGCGACACGAGCGATGCCGGTTGCCTACGTTATGACCGCCGCGTTCGCTCTGATGTTTTGGGAAGTCCCCGCCATTCATGTGGCAGCCGCATCATTGCGCGGCGTGATCATTGCCATCACCCTGCTATGGATCATCTTCGGGGCGATTGTACTGCTCCAAACGCTCACCGAGAGCGGCGCGACGGCCGCGATTCGTCGCGGCTTCATGGACGTTTCGCGCGACCGCCGGGTGCAACTGATTATCGTGGCCTGGATGTTCGGTGCGTTCATTGAGGGCGCCTCGGGCTTCGGCACCCCGGCCGCCGTAGCGGGTCCGCTGCTGCTTGCCCTCGGTTTTCCCGCCCTTGCCGCCGTGATGTGCTGTCTAATCATCCAAAGCACTCCCGTCACGTTTGGGGCGGTCGGCACACCGATCTTAGTCGGAATGGCCGAATCCCTCAATGTCGACCAAGTCGAAACGGCAATTGCGGCGGCGGGGCTCACCTATCCGCAGTTCATCAATCAAATAGGAGTTTACGCCGCCATCCCGCACGCCATCATCGGCACCTTGATTCCGCTCATCATTTGCGCCATGATGACCCGCTTTTTCGGCGCGAACAGATCGATCGCCGACGGCCTCAAGATCTGGAAATTCGCCTTATTCGCGGGCCTCGCATTCACCGTCCCGTACTGCACGGTCGCGCTGACGCTCGGCCCCGAGTTTCCGTCTCTTCTGGGCGGCCTGCTGGGCCTAGCAATCGTAGTCAGCGCTGCCCGTGCCAAACTTTTTCTCCCCGCCGGCGAGCCCTGGGATTTTCCGCCGCGTGACCAGTGGGAAAAGGACTGGATGGGCACCTTCAGCGGCAAAGTCGACGAGCAAGTATCGAAGATCAGCCTGGCCAGTGCGTGGACCCCCTATGTGCTCGTAGCCCTGCTACTGGTGCTCACTCGGTTGACGCAGTTACCGTTCAAGGCCTGGCTCAGCTCCATCCAATTCGCCTGGACCGACATTCTTGGCACCGGCCTCTCGCAAGGAATTCAGCCACTCTATCTTCCCGGCACAATCTTCATGATCGTTTCACTGATCACTGTCGGGCTGCACGGAATGAGCGGCACGCAAACGAAACGCGCCTGGGCCGCTTCCGCCAAGATGCTGGCCGGTCCAGCCTTCGCGCTGATCTTCGCGGTGGCTCTTGTCCGTGTCTTTATCGATTCGAGCGCCAACGCTTCCGGCCTCGAAAGTATGCCGCTCGTTTTAGCCGAGTTCGCCGCGTCCGTAGCAGGTGCAAGCTGGCCCTTCTTCGCCGCCATGATCGGCGCGCTAGGCGCCTTCGTCGCCGGCAGCAACACCGTCAGCGATCTAATGTTTAGTCTGTTTCAGTACGGAGTAGCGGACCGCATCCAAGTTCCGCACCTCATCATCTTGGGGCTGCAAGCGCTAGGCGGCGCCGCGGGCAACATGATCACAGTCCACAACGTGGTCGCAGCGAGTGCCACCGTCGGACTCGTCGGCTGCGAGGGCCTACTGATCCGGCGAACGATCGTGCCAATGATGTACTACGTTGTTTTCGCCGGACTACTGGGTCTACTCTTCAGCTACGGAATCTTCACCGACATCTTCTAAAGCCCGTGGGGTTGGCTTTATTTGAGGCTGCGAAACTGAACCCCGGTAGGGGTGGCGTTGGTATTAGCGCAGGGTGCAACCCTGTGATTCAAAGTCGACGAACCACCGGGATTTCCCCCTGCCCTGCACCCGCCGGCTCTGAGCCGTACCCAGTTCACCTGCGCATCAGCCGCTGAATATTCTTCAACCGGCCTTTTAATTCTTCCGTCGCGCTTACGATCTCGTTCTCGTCGTAAATTACATGTGGCTCGATCAGCACGATCATCTCAGTCTTGCTCGTCGACTGGGTGGTGCTGCCAAACACCCGGCCGAGCACTGGGATCTTGCCCAGTAGGGGCACTCTACTGGCCCCGTAGAGATTCGACTCGAGGATGATGCCGCCGACCGCGACTGTATCACCGTCATTCACAGTCACCTGCGTGCTGACATTTCTGCGTTCAATTGTCGGCGACTGAATCGCTCCAGTGATTCCTGTCGCGGACGAAACCTCTTGATTGATCACCATCGTGACGATACCCGACGCGTTCACTCTAGCTGTGATCGAAAGTGTGACGCCGGTCTGGATATTGTTGATCGTATTGGTGAAAAGCGATGACCCGTCCGACTGTGCGCCGCCGGCAATTGCCTGCGATGCCAACGTGGGAACCGACTGACCCACCGTAATTTCTGCTTGAATGTTATCCGTTGCGATCAGTGACGGAGCAGAAATGACCTTGCTCTTGCCCTCCGATGCGCTGCCTTGCAGAAAAATGGCCAACTCGCGTGTATTGCCGACGAGCGTCCCGATACTCAACGTCGTGGTGCCGGCTACATCAAAGCCGCCTGTTAATTTTCCGTTGACTCGAGGATTTGAACGATTCCGTAGAAATGCAGCCACTCCGTTCGACAGCGCCCCGTTGAGAGAGACCTCATAAATACGCGCGTTGATCAAGACTTGGCGAGGCGGAAAATCGAGTTCCTGAAGTGTCTTGCGAATCACTTCCCATTCCTGCTGCGTCGACTGAACGAGGATTAGATTGTTGACGTAATCGGGAACAATGCGAATTCCGCGAACAGGAGGCGCCCCCGAGCCCGCGGCGCCCAGCAACGCCCCAGTCGCGTCCGTGGCACCTGCTGTTACACCCGGCGCTGGCTGGGGTTGAGGCGACAATCCGGGAATCTGGATCATGCCTCCTCCGCCGAACCCACCTCCGTAACCGCCTCCGCCGTAACCGCCTCCGCCGAAGCCGCCGCCACCGTAACCGCCGCCGCCATAGCCGCCTCCGCCGTAGCCGCCGCCATAGCCGCCTCCGCCGTAGCCGCCACCGCCGTAACCGCCGCCACCGTATCCGCCGCCGCCATAGCCACCGCCACCGTATCCGCCGAAGACGCCGTACAATTGCATAATCGTGCCAGCGAGGTTTTGGGCCAATCCGTACTGGACGCGATAGATGAAATTCTGAACTCCTCCGACCGTGACTGATTTGTCGAGTTTGTCGATCCAGTCCTGAACATCGTCAAACACGCTAGCGTTCGCACTCACAACGAGAATCGAATTGATCCGAGGTAGGGCGATGAACTGGATCGGCGACTGTTCCTCCGACAACGAGAATGCTTGAAAGACGCTCTCGAGTTCAGTCGAAAGTGTCGTTGCGACGCTGTTTGCCACCGGGAATAACCGCATCCGTTGGCGCGCCATCTCGGCCGTATCAAATAGTGCGATCAGTTCCATCGTGCGCCGCATGTTGCGGCTGTTGTCGAGCACGATCAACGTATTAGCCTGAGCGACGACCTGAAACCTGCCACCCTCCCCGATGAACGGCTCCAACACCGCTCCAAGATCGGTTGCGGACGAGTAGTTCAGACGGATCGCGTTGAGCACCATACGCTCGTCTTCAGGCAATTTGTCGGCGTTCGTTTGCGGACTGATCGGCGATTGCGCAACTCCGTCGAGCGGGACAATGCGATACGTATTTCCGACCTGCACGGCGACCGCCCCATTCATGCGCAAAATCGTCTCAAGCAGCGGGAAGATGTCGCTTTCGCGAAGCTGCCCGTAGCTGTTGATCGTGACTGATCCGTCGGCAACACGCGGGTCAATAATGTAATTAATTTCGAGCTTTCGGGCCAGCACGTCGAGAACGTCGAACATGCTCGCGCCCCGGAAATTATTGAACGAAATGTTTGCCGGCTCGTCAGCCGGCGGCTGATCAGCGGGCTGTTGAGCGGCAGGCTGGGCGAATGTTGAGGCGGCCAGGACGGCCGCAAGTGCAAGCACCCGATAGAAATGCTGTGATGAATTCTGCATTCTCTTCTTGTTTAGAACTCCCTTATGCGCTAACCCAGGCTTTGCGTCCGGACTACGGTTGAGGCTTCTTGCTAGCAGCCGAGCCCTTCGAGGCCGACGCTGACTCGTAGTCCGACAACCACTGCTTTTCGTTTGTATTCAGCGCATCACGCTTGCGGGTCCACTTCTGGGCGCCAAAAGGTGTAGGACGGCTGAACGTGATCGAGTCGCCGTCAACGCTCACCGCTATGTTCGACTTCCTCTTAGTGACTGGCGGAGCCGGTGCAGCCTTAGTCTTCTGGACCTTTCCAAACGGAGTCTGCTTATACTCCTGCTTGGCGGTCTCCTTCTTTTCGTCGCCACCGACTTTTGCCGCGGCAACGCCGGCAGCCATAACGATCAGACAAAGTCCAACTTGAATTAAGAAACGCATCGAACTATTGCTCCTTCTTTTCCCACCAGTGTTGCGAGCCAAATGGAGTGGCCCGCACCCGCCGCACGTAGCCCTTGTGTTCGGTGCCGTCCGTGGCTCCGTCATTTGGGTCCGCGCTATATCCGCCCGAACCTAGCTGTTTGCCAATCGTGTATTTGCCCTTGGCGGCGATCTCATTCGAACTTGCAAGATTCTTGGCCGTCCGCGCAGCCGTCTCGTCACGAGCTCGATCGGCTGCCGCCTGTCGCGCCGCGCGGCCCAGCTTCACGGCGGCAAGTGCCGCTTGCGAAAGCTCGACCGTTTCGCCGTTCCATTCGAGAGTGACCGTATCGTTGGCGACCGCCTGCAAGGTATATTCGCCGACCTTCTCGCCTACGCCGGTCCAGCGAGGTGGCATGTCCGGGTCGGCGGTCATCAGCGCCAGCGGGCCATCACCGAGATCAACAACACCACCCAGCAACGGAACCTGCGGCCGCTGGGCTACCTGCTCCTCGGGAACGATCACCTCAATCACCGGGTTGCGCTCTTGCGAAAACAACAGCCGCTGCGAAATTGGCGCATACGTTGCCGCGCGCACCATGGGCGCATCGCCCGGAGCCGGCATAGTCGGCGGCTCAACCACTCCGCTTGAATTGTCGAAAATCTCAAATCGCTGTTCCGCTTGTTCATACTGCCCGAACAGAGCCAAACTACCCCAAACGAACAGCGCCGCGAGCGCAATATTTATCAACACGAGTTTCTTTTTCATATGCCTACTCCCGTTGTGTCGTTCTTCTTCACCAGTTCTGGAGTCCGCGCAACCGGCAGGTAGCCGGCGACCGTCATCTGTACCCGCACCGCCTTGGTGTCGGCGTTGTTTTCGTTGACCCGAATGCTGCGTGTCGTCAGCAGTTTCGGAGCGCTAGCAATTGCCGCGGACAGGTTGACGAATTGCTCGATCGCGCAGGTGAAATCAACTGTCAGCGGGACCTGCGCGTAGTGTTCACCTTCGAGCGCAACCGTGCCAAAGCGAGAATTTCTCATCACGATGCCTTCACCCTTGAGCAAATCACCGAGCAATGATTGCATCTCCGCCTGCGCCAGCGCCGATGTTTCTGACCCCAGCAAGCGCCCTTCGACCTTTTCTAGTGCAGCCTCGACCGCCGCGTACTCGGCGTCACTCAACGGCTTCTGGCTCGCCTGATCGCGAGCCCAAAGAAAGCGTTGCTCCAGAGCATCAATCGAACCGCCGGTCAATGTCGACCCGCCTTTCGACGACCAAACTCCTATCTGCCAGAAACCGACACCCAGCGCAACCGGAACCAGCAACAGCAACATCCACTTCTCGCGATCACTAAGCTGCTTCATTGCCGCTCCACCGGCTGCGACTCGTTTTCCCGCTCGACCGCGGGCTCGGCGGCTGCAGCCTCGGCGTCTGGTGCTGTCGTCGTCGGTTTAGGGTCTACACTTGGCTCCGCCGGATCCACAGCAGCAGGCGCTGCCGCCAAAAGCACGTCGAGCACCGACAAATTCATCGGGCGGCGCTCCGCCATAATCTGAAACCGCTCGCCGTCTTCAACCACAGCCAGCGACCGCGAAAATTTTGCCCCGCTGACGGTAGACGATTCGTTGATCACCGCCAGCAGCGGCGCCGCTTCGGGAGCGATACCTTGCATTTGAATTCCGGCATCGTTGACCTCCAGGCTGTCGAGCCAGATCGTGTCGGGAATGCGGTTGGATAGCTCGCTCATGATCCGCATGTCTGTCTCGGTGCGCGCCTGCAGCAATTGCAATTGCTCGAGCTTCACGCGCGCATCGCCCGTTTCCTTACGGTTCTTTTCGACCTCGAGTACGACCCGATCGAAACGGTTCGTCTCGGCCTCCAGTCGACTGGCGTAGGTAGCGTTTTGAAGCAGCGGACGAGCGACAAAAGCCAAACCCAGCAGACAGATAAATGTCACCAGTGCGGCGGTCGGCAGGTACATCAAACGCGAGTTCGATTGCTGACGATCGGCGGGCAAAAGGTTCGTACGCCAGCCGATATAGGGGCATGCCGACTCCAGCGCCACGGCCAACGCCGACAAATCTCGCCGCAGCCGGAAGTCCTCGGTAGCCGCTACCGGGGCCGGCAGCAGTTCCTCAACGGCCTTCAATTCGAAACCCGGGAAGTCAGGAACCGCATCGAATTCGCCCGACATCACCAGCGAAGCCGTATCGCTCAAGCGCAGGTCGGAGTATGCCAACTGCATCGCGCGGCCCGCCGGAACTGTCGCCAAATCGAATGCCGAAGACCAAGCCAGACGACCCGGCGCCTCGCCATATAACTCCAGACGATCGGACCGCAGATCGCCGACCACCAGTGGTGTCGGCGGCTCGTCCCAGCGAACGCGCAGTGCCGTATGCAGTGCCGCCGCCGCCACGCTGAACGATGCCACCGGAATCGCTGCCGCTGCAAACTGATCGGCATAGCCGTCAACGACCGCGGCTTCCGCCAGTACGACAACGAGCGGTACCTGACCCGATCTAGACTTCTGGTCGCTGACGACGGCGTACGAGTGGTAAACGTCCTCGTCTCCGTAGGGATGCAGCGTGTCGAGCTGCAGCGCGACCGCGGCAGCCATTTCCTTGCGGCCCATTGCTGGAAGTTGCAAGTTGCGAACAATAACTTCCTCGCGAGGTAGGCAAACGGTCGCCGCCACATGGCCGAGGCCGTGCTCTTCCAGAAAGCGCGTATACTCAGTGCCCCATTCATGGGCCTCGCGTTCGCGAAAGCCCGTAATCACAAGACGTCCGAGAACGCGCACGCCGTCATGCCGCGATTTCACAGCCACGACTACCAGGTCGTCGCCGCGGATCTCAATTCCGCAACCCGTTCCCCAGCGCTTGATCGTGTTCAGCATCTTGCTACAGCGTTTGAATGACGAAATTGACCACGGCTAAAACGGTTGGTCATACCAGCGAACAATCCGGATCGGATCGGGCCCGTCGGACGCGCCCAATTCCACTACCGCCGAAACTGATCGCACCGCCCGCGGCTTTTCCGAGCTTGCGTCCCCAAGCCGTGCGGTGGCAGTAAGCGTATAGCGCTTCGATCCGCCACCGAGACCTAGGCTGATCTCGCTGCCAGAGTTGCCCAGACTTCCCATGCCGGGGTCATCCGCCGTCAAGGGACGAACCGCGCGAATTTGCTCGACCGCGGCAACCAGCCCGGCCGGTAGCCCGGCCGCGATAAGCATTTCGGGCGAGGCATAATTGGCGTTCACTATGGTGGAGCCCTTTGGCGTCAGATTCCTCATCAGTCCACCGATACGCATTAGACGTTGCTGAGTCTTGCCTCGCCTGCCACCAGGCACTGGCGATGCGACCTCGCGGAAAGTGCCGTACAGCAAGTCCGGCGTTATACCTGGCACTGAGAGAAGTTCTTCCACCTCTTGGATAGACGCCGGTTGTCCCTCAAAAGACGAGCCGGAAGTGAGAATTGTTTGCTCGGCGCCCTCAGCTCCGTACCGACGCACTTCGCCGCGCTGCAAACGGGCGCGGAACTCGACAATTCCCGCGGCCAATGCGACCGCGCGGCCGCCGTCAATTCCCGCTGACGACAACAGCCGAGCCAAGGCCCCGGCAGTCGCCTGATTGATGTCGAGCTTTCCGCTTTCACCGACGATTTCGACATCGGCGCTGCCAGTCTCGAACTGAAAGTGCATAAACCGCTGGCCGACCGCAAAGCCCTCGTCCGGGTTGTCTGAGTTCGCCGGGCGCACAATGCGGTGCATCGCGGTCTCGATAGCGCCATGAGCGAGGAAATACGCCTTGGTTGAATCGACACTCAACGATGCCCGATCGATTTCCGTTCGAACATTCGCCGACAGCGCAAATCCAATCGCCGTAAGGGCGATGATCGTCCACAGCACTGACAACAGCGCCGAGCCCTGCCGTGATGGTCTAACGTCGCCCACGGCCACTCGTCGATCCTTGGTAAACCGGAGCCCACAAGCCGCCAATCGCTTGCATAAACCGCTGGGCGGACTCGTCATTCGGCATTCCTTATTCCGAGCGCACTTGCGCGGTGATGGTAACTGGTTGTAGGCGCGCTTCCTCGTTCAAAGCGGCCATCTCCAGCCGGACGGCCACGGGCACTTTTTGCGCATCATTCCAGACCGGAGTCCACTCCCCCGGAGCGTCGACGTTGGGTGGGTAGCGCAGATAAGAAAATCGACACAGGCCCAACTGATCGGCAACGATCAGAGAATTCGCTCGCGCCTCAATCGGCCCAAACACGATCCGTCGGCCGGAAATACTTGCCCGGTCGTCAACCACATTCAAGGCGAATCTCCCGACGCTGCGCGGCCCTTGATATGGCAGTTCATTCAGTATCAGCCGTTGCCCTTCGTCGCTGGGAATGACCATCAGCTCCACGATTCGCAGTCCCGAGCGAACCCCGACGGCGAGCGAATACGACGAAACGAAGCGCATCGCCGTCGGCTCGCCTTGGAAGAATGGGAACGCTGGAACGTTCGATCCGCTCCGCGCCGGCTCGGCCAACACCGGAACCAAACCCGCCAACTCAGAATGCAAGACCGTGTTCATATTCGAGATGCGCCGGTCAAGCGACATTGCCTGCCGCGAATCCTGCCAGGCGCCGACGCCCGTTTGCAGTGCCGTAACCAACCCGAGTGAAAGCATTCCGAGCAGCGTCACCGCCACCAAGATTTCGACCAGCGTCATGCCGGCCCGAGGGGAACGTCTCGCGGTCATCGAATACGCACCCGTCGATAGCCCTCGAATTCGATCGACCGGCGCTCGCTGCCCGCCTGCCACCAGACCGTCAGGTCGACCCGCACGATTTGGCTGCCCGTAGCGCTCGAGCCGAACTCGCGAGTTGGTCGCGCCAACGCTTCCCAGCCTGACGATTCGCTAAATGCGCCCTTCATTGGCGCACCTAGCGGGATCGGCCGCATGACCAGCAGCTCGTTCATGCGGCTCTTCGCCAGCATCGCCGCCCGTTCGTACTCGCGCGTCATCGCCGCCCCGGCCAGCGAAGAGCTAATCATCGAAATCAGCCCCGACACGGCCAGGCCAAGCAAGGCGATCGCAACGAGCATCTCGAGCAGCGAAAAGCCCGATCGATTGCGGTGCGTCCTCACTTGCCGCCGTCCCAATCTTCCGGCAGACCGGTGAGCACGTTCACTCGAATCCCGAGTCGCTCGTCTTCCCCCACGGCAAGCATCAATTCAAACGCCGGCGCCGGGATACCTGGAAACAAGATCACACTGTGCGCATCCTCGAGCCCGCTTACCACTACACCGTCTTTGAAATCCAAAGTCTCAATCCAGTCACCCGTCGCCGAGAGAACCCGTAGCTGGTTTGCCTCGGGCTCGATCGTGAGTTGCACGACCTGCTGCTGCCGGTCCGCATACTGCTTTGCTTGTAGGAAAAACGCTTGCGCTTCGCCAATCGCGCCACGCAGCCGAATGCCGGAAAGCCCCTCGGTCACCGTCGGATAGGCAATGCTCACCATCAAACCGATGAGAGTCATTACGACCAGCATCTCGACCAGCGTGATGCCGGCCCGCTCTGATTGTCGTTGACTCCTCACCGCATTCTGTGGCTAGCGCCAACTCACGATGTCTTCAGCGCCCTCTTCACCACCTGGCTGCCCATCGGCGCCGTAAGAGATCACATCCGGATTTGATCCGTGCTCCCCCGGAAACTTGTAGACAAACGGGTTGCCCCAAGGGTCGAGAGGAATGTCTTTGCTCAGGAACGGGCGAATCGCCTGTAAACCCTCTTCCGTCGTTGGGTAGTGGGCATTCTGAAGGTTGTAGCGTTGCAGCGCCGTCATGAACGAGTCGATCTGCGTCGACGTCGCCACCCTGCGGCCCTTCTCGACTTCAGGCCCTAGCTGTTGAAACGCAATTGCGCCGAACAAGGCGATGATCGTAACGACAACCAACATCTCGATCAGCGTGATGCCGGAACGGCTGTTCCGGCGGCGTGCTTTCAGTTCACAAGTCATCTAAAACCCCATCTGGTTGATGCTGGTCAGTGCCAACATAATGCTCAAGATCATGGCGCCCACAATGACGCCCATCACGAGGATAACAATGGGCTCGAACAGCGCGGTAAAGCGCTTGATCGCCTCGCGCGTGTCTTTGGCGTAGATGTCGGCCATGCGCTCAAACATCTTGTCCAGATGCCCTGTCTCTTCGCCGACCGTGAGCAAGTGGCCGGCAAGCGGTGGAAATTTTCCCGTTCGCGTCAACGGCCCGGCTAAGCCCTCGCCTCGCTTAACGCCCTTTGCCACGGGATCGAGCGCATCCGCCAATACCTTGTTCGACAAAATGCCCTTTGAAATTCCAAGCGCCTGCACCAGCGGAACGGTATTTGCCACCAACGTTGCCATAGCCCGAGCCAGACGAGACGTATCAGCCTTCAGCAACGCGTCGCCCAACACCGGCACCCGCAACAAGAATGCATCCCATTTCAGCCGACCGGCGGTCGAGCGAATCCAGCTCTGCAACCCGAACCCCGCCAGCCCAACCAGCGCGATCACCAGCAAGCCCCAGGTCTGCACCAGGTCGCTGGCGCCCAGCAAGAGTTGCATCGGCAGCGGTATCACCATATTCGTTGTCGTAAAAGCCTCGGCGAAACGAGGAATCACGTACCGCAGCAAAATGAAGATCGAAGCGCTCCCAACTAGAACCAACAGCGCCGGGTAGGTCAGCGAAGACATGATGTAGCCCCGCAACTCGTCCCGATCACGTTCGAATTCCGCCAGCCGGTCCATCACGAGCGGCAGCGTGCCCGATACCTCACCGGCGCGAACCATGCTGACGTAGAGTTCCGAGAAAACTTCCGGATGCGTCGCCAAAGTGTCGGCGAACGACTTGCCGCTACGCAGCGAGCGCTGCATGTCCTGCAACACAGCCTGAAAATCCTTGCGCTCCGTGAGTTCCGAAGTAATCGTCAACGCTCGGTCCAGCGGGATACCCGCGTTCAAAAGCGTCGCCGTCTCCTGTGTAAAGTGCAGGATGTCTTTCGTATTGTTCCGGAACGTGGGCAGTTCAAACGCAAAACCACCGGGCTTGTTGGCGCCCACAAACGTCGGCGTCATGCCCATCTGGCGAAGATCACGAGCAACGGCCCGAGAGTCATTGGCGACAAGAGTCCCGGTACGGGTCTTGCCGTCGGCAGCCAGCGCCTTGTAGTGAAAAGTGGTCATCGTTAGCCCCAGAGGGGCGTCCTTTGAATTAGCCCAGGGTGCAACCCTGGGTACCCTTCGTGCCGAGAACGAAACCCCTCACTCAGCCCCACAAATATTTCTCCTCAAACTCGATCTCGTTCCTCTTTAACAAAGAAACATACTCATCCTCAAACGAGACCTTCCGGTGGTGCGTCTCCTGGGTGAGAATGTACGCCGTCACTGCTTCGACGTTAGACTGACTCACGCTAAACACCGAGTACCCCACCTGCCAAGCAAAGTACCTGTTGAACCGTTCTCCAATCCATTTTGATGACCGAGCTTTAAGTTCGCGAATAAAATCCGAAACAGAAACGCTCGGCTTAATTCGAGCCAACAAATGAACGTGATCCAGTCCACCTCCAACCGCCCACAATTCGCCGCCGTTGTCTATTGCCAAGGACCCAAGGTAGAGGTACAACTCGCTTCTAACCTCCGCCGTCAAATCCTTACCACGATGTTTCGTCGAGAACACAATATGCACAATCAAGTTGGAATAACTCTGAGCCATCAAGCTGAGCCCCAGAGGGGCGTCCTTTGAATTAGCCCAGGGTGCAACCCTGGGTCTGGAGAACAAACCCGCCAACCAAACGATCCCATCTCCCTAAAACTCCTGCGTAACTCGAACAACCTCTTCAACCGTAGTCACGCCGCGCTCGATCTTTCCCCAACCATCCTCACGCAAATTCCGCATACCATTGCGTCGAGCCGCGGCCGTCAATACCGAGGCATCGCGGTTCTCCATTACCAACCCGCGAATCTCGTCGTTCATCTCCATCATTTCGAAAATTCCCATGCGCCCGCGACATCCGAGACCCCGGCATTTCTCACATCCCACCCCGTGGTAAGTTTTGATCCGGCGGCCATCCGGCGCATCCACCGTCCCACTCGTCACCCGGCAATCCTTACAAATGATGCGCACCAGCCGTTGCGCCAAAACCGCCACTACCGACGAAGTAATCAAGTAATTCTCGACGCCCATATCTGTCAGACGCGTCACCGCGCTAGGGGCATCATTCGTGTGCAAAGTCGAGTAAACAAAGTGTCCCGTCAACGCCGAGCGAATCGCGATATCCGCCGTTTCCCTGTCGCGAATCTCACCCACCATAATCACGTCCGGGTCCTGTCGCACAATGTGCCGTAATCCGGAAGCAAACGTCAGCCCGATCGTCGGGTTTACGTGGATCTGGTTGATTCCATCCATTTGGTATTCAACCGGGTCCTCGATCGTTATGATCTTCTTCTCGGGAACGTTGATCAGCTTCAACGCGGCATACAGCGTCGTCGATTTGCCGCTGCCAGTAGGGCCTGTAACCAGAAAGATTCCATGTGGCAGCCCGGTAAAATACTCCATTCGTTCGAGCATGTGATCGTCGAAACCCAACGTCGTTAGCTCATAGAAATCCGTCGCCGAGCGGTCAAGTAATCGCATCACCACCGACTCGCCATAGAGCGTCGGCAAGGTCGAAACGCGCAGATCAACTTCGTGACCTAAGACCTTGATATTGATGCGGCCGTCCTGCGGCAACCGCCGTTCGGCGATATTCAACTTCGCCATCAACTTCAGTCGTGAGATCACGGCCGCCCGCAGCTCGCGCGCCGGCGTTTCCTGCTCTTGCAGCACGCCGTCTACACGAAATCGCACGCGAAAGTCCTTCTCGAACGGCTCGATATGAATATCGCTCGAACGCTGGTCCAAGGCGTGCGCGATCATCGCGTTGACGTAGCGAATGACAGGCGCTTCCGACGCCATGTCGCGAAGGTGCTCGATGTCGGTCGAATTCTCGTCGGCGAACCCGAAGTCGTCCTCGCGTTTTTCCTCCTCGGCGCCGTGATATTTCTCGATCGCGTCGAGGATTTCGCTCTCCGCCGCCAGAGCGGTCGAAACACTCAGGCCCGTCAGATTGCGAATCGTCGCTAGCGTCTCGAAGTCCAACGGATCGGCCATCACCACTTCAAGCGACGACTCATCCTGGACCAACGGTAAAAACAGGTACTGCCGCATGTAGCGCGGCGAAACTCGCTCGAACTCCGGGATCACCTCCGGAAAATCTTCGGCGGTAAGCAACCGAACGTCCAACTGCTCGGCCAACGTTTCGAGAACGTCCTTCGGTGCGACGAACCCTAGGTCGATCAAGATGCGACCGACCTTGTCGCCCCGCTCTCGTTGCAGCTCAAGTGCCTGCTCTAAATCGTCGGGATCGACAAGCTCTTTTTCGATCAACATCTCACCGAGCCGTTTAGGCATCGGCACCACGGCCAAGATGGGTTGCGATTCAGCGCTCACGGCCTAGTAATACCTCGTCGTCAAGTTCTCGCGAGAGCCCAACTCGCCACGCGCCCCAGCCATCACCACTTGGCTAGGCAGCTGCGTCAAATCTTCCCAAGGGAAGTGAAACAGCGAAACCGCTAAGGCTACTTGCTGATCCACGCCAACCTCGGTTAGCGCGGAGCCCTCCTTCATGAGCACCACGCGCATCTGTTGCTCTAGGGTCTCCATGCGTTGACGCTTGCGAATGTTCAACTGCCGCTTCTCTTCCTCGGTATAAGCACTTCGGAAGGGGCTCAAGTTCGCCATCGGTATCAAGTTCACTTCGACCGAAAATACCGCGCCGTAGTCTGCCAGGTAAATTCCCCGCGCGGTGCCGATCATCGCAACAGCCTCGCCGCTTCCGACTGAGCGAAAATGTCGATCGACGGCTTTCTCAACAGCCGTCATTTGCTTGCTTAGCGCCGCCGCCTCGGGCGAAACCTCAACTCCAAACGCCGCCGCGGCGAGCAACGCGATGAGAAGCACTCGGGCTGTCATCCTCACAATCCCCTCAGCGACGCCAGATCCATCTGGTACATCTGCCGCTTAAACGTTTCGTGTTTGTTGTTCACCAGCTCGTAGCCCATAGCGGCGTCTTCTTGAACTTCCGCCAGCTCCCGCCGAACCTCAGCGATTCGAGCCGCGACCCATTGCTGGTCGACGCCCTCGCTTGCGGCGATCGCCTCGAGCTGTCGAGCCTCGCTAGCGGCAACGGCGTCGCGAACCGCCGCCAGCACCTCGGCCTCTGAAACCCCGGCGGCAACCGGCGCCGCGATAGCTCCAAATGCCAGCGACCAGCCGCTCTCTGTTCGGGACAAACTAGGCTCGGTCGCCCACGCCCCGGCGAAGAACACCAACATCACGCCGGCCATACTCATGGCAAAGCGAGGAGCCCCGCCGAGAAATTCCAGCCAAAATCGCTGCCAGGCCGAAGGCTCCAGAACCGGGTCCGACACAAACGCGATCCGTTGCGGAATCTCCTCTTCGGGAAGGTGAAACAACGCCGCGTGGGTCAAACGCATTTGCTCCAACTCAGCGCGGCCTTCCGCCGACGTCGTTAAGTAGTCTTCGACCGCGTTGCGCTCAGCGGCCGTTAGCTCGTCGAATAAATAATCCCTTAAATCATGAGGCGCATCCGGCATCTCTTTGCTCCTTCCATCATTGAGCGAAGTCCCTTAGGCCGCGGCCAAGATGCCTCGCAGCGACTCAAAAGCGCTGTAAAGGCGTGACTTCACCGTCGATGGCGGACAGCCGGTGATTTCCGCGATTTCGTCGAACTTGAACCCCTGATATACCTTCAGCAACACAACCTGGCGCTGATCGTCGCTGAGGCGCTCCAGCGCCTGTTCGACCACCAGTCCCAACTCGGTCGACCCAAACCCGGTTCCATCGAACCGAGTCCGCGCCAAACTCGCCAGATCCACCGACTGTTCGAGATTTTCGTCCTCGACTGTCGGCTTCGCCCGGCGGAACATCGAAATCGTCTCGTTATGCGCAATCCGAAACAACCATTGCGGAAAACGTTCGATGTCACTCAGCTTTGCGATGCCTCGATAGGCTTTCAGGAAGGTGTCTTGACAAAGATCCAGGGCATCGTCGCGATTACCTACTACTCGCAGGATATAGTTATAAACCTTTTTTTCCCAACGAGATACAAGTATGTTGTACGATTCAACGTGTCCCTCACGGGCGCGAAGAATCAAGTCGCGATCTTCGATGTCACGAAAGATCAACTAGCTATCCGTCCACTAGGCAAGACGCCCAAGGTGAGCAAAAAGACGAAGTGAGCGCTCGACAACATTTTTTTAATACCCGCCCCGAGTACAACCCTCGTCTTTTCAAAGGGTTACATTCGAGATGCCCGATAGTCAAATATTTTTTCTGAGCCCGTGCCGAAAAAATGGCCCCCTAGTGCGTCTTACCAAGTGAAGGCTAATAGCGAACACGGTTCAATTGCTTCTCCTTGCGAACCTACAAGAAAGACACACGGCGGGGTGCCCACCCCCGCCGTTTTCTTTTGTAGCCTAGACCTCACAGGCACGCAAGTGCCTTTTAAGGGTCCACTTCAATCTCTGTAGAAATGCGGGCCAGCTACGTCAGCGAGCAACCAAAGCGAGCTGTGCAATCTAAGCGGCGACGGCGATAGATCCGCCGGCAGCGTTCTCAGCCACCGCAGGCAGCTCAAACAAACTCCGCTGAGCCGGCCTACTCCGAGTCACCGCGGCCAGTTCGGGATACCAGTCTGTCAATCCCGCCGGCGCGTCAACCGGACCAGCCGACAACCCAGCCAGCAGTTGTAACGCATTCACAACCGCCTTGCCCGCAAAGTGGTTATTTGTAACCACATAGGTTGTTACAGCGCGATTCGCGATCGATTCAACCCGTCGCTCCCAGCGTTTTAGTTGGTCCTGGCGGTACAAATAGTCATAACGTTCCGCCACAGAAGCTTCGCTATTGAACCAGTTGTGATAATTCCGCCCATGCAGGCGTACGTACCCGATTGAGGAAGTCACGTAGTCGGTAGGCTCAAGGCAGTTCGCCAATTGCGGCTGGTCGATGTTGCAAAATCCGATCCCTTGCTCTGCAAACAGCTCCAGAGCCTCGTCACAGTCCCAACTCGAGTGCCGAACCTCAGCAACAAGAGGGAGCTCCGAAAAAGCATGCCGAATCCGGCGAATGTAGTCCCGTGAGTCCGGACCAAACTTAAACGACCACGGAAACTGCAGCAGAACGCAACCCAACTTGCCCGCCGCCGCCAACGGCTCAAGCCCCTCGGTAACCTCTCGGACTGTGTTCTTGTCGAGCCGATGCTCATGCGTCACACCGTTATACATCTTGGCCGTGAACTCGAATGAGCGGTGCGATTCAAGCCGTCGAGCCCAAAGCTCAGCATGTTCCGGCCGTACAGGACGATAGAACGAAGTATTGATCTCGATAACCGAAAAGTATCGCGCCAGATACTCAGCCTCATGAAAACCCTGAGGCCTCCGTGCGGGGTAAACCTTTTTATTCCAGTCCTGATACGACCAACCGGCCGGTCCGACACGAATTTCGCTCATCGCCTTACACCTCGACTGAGACGGCAGGTGCCCCTTCATTTCATTCGTTGAAGGTTTGACTTTTGTTCGCCTCTGTTTTCGCCCTTTGTTCGACTCTAATGCAAAGCGGCTCCGTCTGTCAATCCCAATCGACAAACTTTTTTTCCGATGCTTGCGATCAAATCGCCAAAGCCTAGCGTCTATCTATATACAACCCTTCTTGCGGCGGGCGCACTCCTCAAGCTAACCCCAACCCCACGCGCCCGCCGCACAACCTGCGTGACTTTTACCTCGGGCTGCTAGCCTGCTATGACCGTGCCCACTGTGCGCCGTCTCATCGTAAACGCGGACGATTTCGGTTTCACTCGTGACGTCAACGAAGGGATCGTAGAGTGTTTTCAGGGCGGAATTCTTCGTTCCACCACATTGATGGCTAACGGTGATGCATTCGATCACGCCGTCTCACTAGCCGGCAAGAACCCCGATCTCGACGTCGGATGCCACTTGGTATTGGTAGCCGGCCAATCCGTCTCTGAACCCGCGGCTAGCCTGCCAACCACTCTATTCGAGCTAATCCGCGACCTGCCGCCGGCTGAGTGGATTCTAAATGAGTTTCGCGCCCAGATAGAAAAGCTCGTTACGTCCGGAATCCGCCCAACGCATCTCGATGCGCACAAGCACACCCATCTGATCCCGCGCGTGTTAGAGGCAATGCTTCGCACGGCACGCCAATTCGAAATTCCGTGGATTCGCAGGCCATTCGACTTGCCCCGGGTCGCCAGCCGCTCAACTCTCAAGAGAGCGCTGATTTCGGCCGCGATTCGACCGCTGCAAATCCCGTTCAACGAGAGCCTTCGCGCCCACCAATGCCGCGCGACCGACTACTTCGCGGGCTTCCAAATGACAGGCGAATTCCAAACGATCCAACTGCTCGAACTGCTAGAAGGCCTGCCACCCGGAACCGGCGAATTCATGTGTCACCCCGGCATCAACGGGACCGAGTTGATGTCAGCGCCGACTCGTCTAAAAGCAAGCCGCGAAGCAGAACTGCGAGCTCTGACGTCGCCAAGCGTAAGAGAAAGAGCGGCCGAACTCGGAATTGAATTCACCAGCTTCGCCGACCTCTAGCAGTCTTTCCCGCGGAGCGAAGATAATCGATCTTTCGTCGATCTACCGCCGGCTACCCCAGCCCAAGTGTCTCGCGAATCACCGATTTCGTGCGCTCAATCGCCTTCAGCTCCTGCGCCCACATTTGATCGCTGCTGAACCCAGAATAATCCGCCCGCCTATCTTTCGTCTTCCCTGGATCGAACCCCGACTCGATACCCCAATAGCCATGAAACCCCGAATCCTCGCAAATCTTTATCAGCTTTGCGAGGTCGTAGTCGGGATGTTTCCCGTCGAGCGTCCAGCGCGACTTAACTGAGATGCCCTTAGCCCAAGGGACGATTTTGCGAATCACTTCATACGGATCGCCCCCGGGATTCAGATTACCGAAATCCGGCAAAGTCCCAAACCGTGGGTTGTCCACGGCATTCATTACGGCGACCAAAACTTCCGGGTCCGACGACGCACCACCGTGGTTTTCGATCACTACGTTTATTCCAGAATCGCTAGCGTAGTCCAGCAGATCACCGAAGCTATCGGCGGCACGCGCGACCAGGCCATTATCACCAGCCCAACCCTGGCGGCCCCCGCCGAGATTGCAGCGCACAGCGTGACAACCCAAATAGTGCGCCACATCGACCCATTTCCGATGCGCCACAACCGCCTGGCGCCGCTCAACGTCATCCTTCGCAACCATGTCGCCTTCGGAATCGATCATCACCAGCACGGGCGTTACGCCGTAGTCGTCCAAGTTGCGCTTGAGCTGTTGCAGATAGCGAATCGTCGGGTTCTCGAAAAATTGATTGACGAACTCGATACCGTTGATCTTCAATTCCTCACGGCAAATCCGTGGCAGGTCAAGATTCTTCCACCTGTGGTTGACGAAAAAGCTTCGGTTGATCGACCAAGCCGCAAGCGAAATGTCGTCTTTCGCGCCCGCCGCCGCAAGCGCGGGAGCGGCAGCAGCCATCGAGAGAAACGAGCGGCGTCGAATAAGCATGGCGCTCATTATCGCAAGCGAGACTCAGTGAGTCGCAACAGAAACCAATATCGAGGTCGTAGCGCCGAATTCCGGCCGACGCTCTTGCCGCAAGCTTACTGAGCGCCGATCAAATGACCCAGCTTTTCCTTCTTCGTCCGAAGGTAAGCCGAAGCCCGATCGCCAGACTCAGGTTCGCAAGGGATACGCTCGACAACGCGAATCCCGCCGAGCTCGAGCGCCGCAACCTTATCGGGATTATTCGACAAGAATCGAACCTCGCTCAAGTTGAATTGCCGCAAGATCGCCACTGCAAACCCGTAGTCGCGCTCGTCAGCGTCGAATCCGAGCATCTGATTCGCCTCAACGGTGTCCGCGCCTTCGTCCTGAAGCTGATACGCGATCAGCTTATTCAGCAGGCCGATGCCGCGCCCTTCTTGCGGGTCATAAATTAGCAGTCCACCGCTCGATTCCGCGATCATGCGCAGCGCCATCTGCAGTTGCGGTCCACAATCGCAGCGCAGACTCGCGAACACTTCGCCGGTCAAGCACTGTGAATGAATTCGCAGCATCGGAACTGTCGCGCTAGCCGACAAATCTCCAACTTTGAGCACTACGATCTCTTGTTCGCGGTCTCCCGATTTACCGCGAAACCCGCAAATTCGAAATTTTCCGAATTGCGTGGGGAAATCCGCTTCGGCCACCTGCTCGACCCTGACGGCCGGCGTAGTGTGCTGAGTTTCTGGCATCTATACTCGTGGAAAAGGGACGTTCGGGAGCAGGACAGCGACCTGTAAAGTCCCTAGAATCATTATAGGCGTGGCCCCTCAGTCACCGCCCGACGGCCGCATCCATGGACCAAGCCGATTTACTTGTCACACTGCTAGTCAAGATTGCCGTCGTCGCCTCGATGGCCAGCATCTCCCTGCGCTGGAATTTCGCCAAGCGCATGTTCCTGCGCGAACAGCGCACGATTCGCCAGCGCCTAGAACTCGGCACGCTGTTCGGAATCGTCTTTGCCGCCGGAACGCTCGTGCGCATCGTACTCGGCTACCAAGCCGCCGAGGTCGGTCTCGAAGGAGCCTTCGTCTCGGGACTAGTTGGCGGCTACGTCACCGGCTCTGTGGCAGGCGCCATCGTAGGCTTAGCCGCTTTTCTCTCGCCGCAGTTCGAGTGGGTCACGCTGCCACTTCTAGTCGGCGTTGGCGCGCTCGGCGGTCTGCTGCGAGACTTTGCCCCCGGACCCGAGGAGATCTGGCGCTTCTCCCCGTTCTTCCCGTTCATGCTGTGGTCATGGGCACGTGCGCGAATCCCTAACAGCCAGGGCGCCTTTCAGTTGCTGCTATTCATGGGCGGGCTGTTTATCGAATTCACCCGAACCAATCTCGCCCATACTTTTGAAGATCGCAACTGGCTTTTCGCACCCTACCCGAAGGACGCTGACCTCAATCCCTTCACGGTTGTGCTCGTTTATTTCGCCACGGTCATCGGCATCGGCTTGACGCTCAAGGTCTGGAACAACACGCGCAACGAGTGGAAACTAGAAGAGCAAAAGCGCCTGCTCATCGAGGCTCGCCTTCGAAACCTGACCAGCCAAATCAACCCACACTTCCTTTTCAATACCCTCAACTCGGTCGCCGCACTCATTCGAATCGACCAAGACCAAGCCCGTCAGGTCGTTTTCCGCCTCTCCACCATACTCCGCCGTCTGTTGCGCAAGCAGGACGCCTTTTCACCCCTGCGGGACGAACTTGCATTCATCGACGACTATCTCCAAATTGAGCAAATCCGTTTCGGTGACAAGTTGCGCATCCGAAAAGACATCGATCCCGCCACCCTCGGCGCGCTGATCCCAAGCATGATTATCCAGCCCATCGTCGAAAATTCCATCAAGCACGGCATCAGCCCCAAAGTAGGCGGCGGAACGATATGGTTGCGCAGCGGCCTACGAGGCGGACGGCTTCAAATCGAGCTAGAAGACGATGGCGTCGGCATACCAGAAGAGGTCATGCCCCATGTCTTCCAAAAGGGAATCGGTTTCAGCAACGTCCACGAACGTCTGTTGGTTCTATTCGGGAACGACTTCCATCTAACGATCGAGCACCGCGAAGGCGGCGGTGTCCGAGTGAGGGTACAGATCCCAGAACTCCAAGACCCCAACAGCTCCGACGTCCAAGCCTTCGAACCAGCCAAAGCCGTTTAACTCATAACGTGATAGCCCACCCCGCGAGCGACAGGCGACTTTCGGTGGCACGCGCGTCAGCAAGTGCGTAGGCGAAGGACATTTTCGAATGCGAAGGTACTTGGCCCTGCTGATATCCCGCACGACGACCATGCAAAGGCAAACTAATCTACCCCGTCGCCAACGCACTCAAATACGAAGCCGCGTCCCACCAATCGATGCCCTCAAAAGGCCGAGATCTGCTTCGCTAAACTGCCCCGCCATCGAACGATATCTCGGCCCCAAAAACAACCACTATACTTACCGCCGCCAACTCGATACGATGACCAAGAAATGCTTGCACTCAATCGCGGTTTACTGGCGTCGGTTTTTCTGCTCTGCTCAGCCGCCTCGGCTCTCGAACTCGAAGTTCGTGTAACCGGCGAAAAGGGCAGCCCGGTTCGAAACCTCGAGAAGCTCGACTTTTCGATTCAAGATGGCGGCGCCAAGAATATCGATTCGTTTCGATTCGTCGGCGACGCCTCAGAGACCAAAATCTACGTCGCGGTCGAGGCCTCGCCCAGTGACTTTCCGCGCGTGCAGCAGGCGATAGTCAGTTTCGTCAGTTCCGACATTCCGCGCGGCATTGAAGTATCGCTCGGTGGCACTCCGTTTACCGCTGATCGAGAACTTTTGAAGAGCTATATCGCCGCGGGTGTCGACCTGCCGGCCAAAACACCTGGCGGGGCGTTGCCTCGCCTTTGGAACGTTGGCATGTTGAATCAGGTTCAAGGGGATGCGGCGCTAGCGCCGTACTTGGAGTTAGCGGCCCAGCTTTCCGGAGTCGCCGGTAAAAAGGCCGTGGCGCTGTTCCGTCCCGAAGTCCGCCTAGACCGCCAAGGGCTCGACACACGTTCGACAGCTCCTAGGCGGCAGAACCGAAAAGTTGGTCTCGGAGCGGATGTCCTGCGCAGCCAGCAGACTCTCGACCAGTTGCAAACAGTAGCGCTGTTCTCTAGATCGAGTTTCTATCCCGCATACACGGGGCAGGATAGTTCGATGAATCAGCCCGGCCTCAACAGTATCGCCGAGGCTACTGGCGGCCGCGCCTTGCTCGGCACCAACGATCCAAAGTTGATTTTCGACATGATTGTCGAAGACGCCAACGACTACTACGTGCTCGGCTACTCGCCAGAGCTACGCGGGAAAAACGGACGCCATTCGATCAAGGTAGCGGTGGCCCGCAAGGGCATGAAAGTGAGTGCCGCGAAAACCTACCTCGACATCGAAGGGCTGGGGACCGTCCGGGCGCCGACGCAGTCGCCGTTAGAACTTTCGTCCGACGGCGCCTCACTGCCGCTCCAAGTGGCATACGCATTTTTCCGTGGCGACGATGGCAAACCGCTGATCATCGCGACGGCCGGCGTCGATGGCAAGCAAGTCGAAGGTGCCGAAAGTGGCAAGGGCGTAGCCCTCGAGCTAACCGCCGCCGGTGGCGTGCGCTCCGGCGCAAGCGCCTGGGCGGCGAGCGAGGAACGTCGCGTCCGCCGGATTTTCGACAAAAAAGGCTTTGCCGCCGCCAAGAAGAAGGGTGGAACTGCAATCGATGTGTCTTTCACTCTCGCGCTCAACGCCGCGGGCTGGCAAGAGTGGAAACTAGCACTGCGCGACGAGAACGCGACCACCTATGGCGTCGACGAACAGCGCCTCTGGGCCCCCGACTTTGCAAAGCCGTTGGCGACTAGCACGATGCTTCTGACCCGCCGCGCGATTGAACCTGGCGGAAAGACACCCGCCGAACCCTGGGGTGAATTGCTCGACTACGGCCAGACGCGCTTCGTTCCCGAGTCCGCGCGCGAGTTTCGGACAGGCGAAACCGTGCTCTTCACTTACCGCCTCTACAACCCACCGCAAGACATGCTGGGCGAAGCGCCAGAGCCCCAAATAGCGCTTCTTCGCAACGAAGAACAGATCGGTGATTTCCAGGTCCGCGCCGAGAGTCGCATCGTCGACGGCAAGAACGAAATTCACTACATGGGCGCTCTACGAACCGACAATCTAGAACCAGGCGACTACATCATCCTCTCCGCCGTGCCCGGTCGAAACGACGAGCGTCAGCCATACGTCGAGGCGCCGTTTAAGCTCGTCGAGAAATAAATCATTCTCAAAAATGGCATGTACTGCCTGCCCCAAAATCATCCGTACCGGGGTTTTGAAATATTTTTTAAACCTTAAAACTCAACAACTTAGCCATTTTGAGGCCCCGCCAAACCCCCTAAAAACTTGACACGGGGGTGTAGTGTTGAGACAGGTTCCTAAGGGCGTGCAAAGTACAAGCACGGATGCCTATGGAGTTTGCCTGGCTTAAGCGAAAGATGAGACCATCCATCCGGTGTTGTGAAAGCAACATCAAAAAAACGAGGTTTCGGTCCTGGCTGTCCTCGGGGAAAAGAACAACCTAGCAACCCGGCGTTGCTGTCAAAAAGCTTGCCCGCACAACGTCGCTGGTACACGGAGGTTTAGCAACTTGGGAGCTCCCATTTTATCGGTTTGTCGAGTTGAAACGAGCAGGCAAACCAACCGGCGGGGCAGTCTCACCTAGACTGTCCCGTCCAATCTAACGGCGAAGGGGGAACTGCATCGCGGGGCGGGACTGTCCCATGAGACAACGCAATCTAAACCGCGAAATCGAACCCACGTGTGGACTGTCCCATCCCAGCGAAGGAACCCACGAACCACAGCCATTCGCGAGCCCAAGAACCCAATCACATCGTTTCACGCCAACTCGATTTTCAGAGAAAACCGGACAAATCCGGACATTCCTGCCGATCCCCAGCGCGGCTATTCCGTGTTCGCCTCTTCCGCCGTCTTGGCGATTCCTTGGAGCTGCGCGCCATGGTGGCTGTCGTGCCAAAGCATAAACCCAACGTGCGATTGCAGGTCCCGAACGGGCAAGGGGTCGATGCTGATGTCCGCCCGATCTAAATCCGCATCCGAAAGACCGCTCACGTACTCCCGGTACTTCGCCCGCGCGTTTTGCAACGTGCTCAGTACCTCCGCAACTGGCGGGTAGTGTGCCGGGTCGTCGCTGGTTTCGCTGCCGTTGCCGAAAAGGTCATTCCAATGAGCAAGCGGGTTTTCGGCGGCGCCCGTATAACGCTTTAGCGCTCCGGCCTCGACGACTGCCAAATGACCCGCGATCCACAGCGCGTGCGGGCCACCCGGGCGAAATCGATTCATCCAAGCATCGAGCTCGCCAACTTGGTCGAGCAATCGTTGGGTGCGTCCCCAAGTGAAATCCATCAGCGCCGTAATTCTGGTTAGACGTGTATAGGCGGCAGCTTCTTCGCTCATCAATCGAATCTCCTTTGGAAAACCATCGGCGCGTGTCGGAGGCCAATTGCCAGGATACTAATCTCCGGCGCAATTCCGCTAAACTGGCAGTCGTAAATGAAACACATCTCACTCTTCTCCGTCCTAGCCCTCGCACTTGCCTGCTCGTCGGTCGAGCCGCCTCCAGCCGCCGAGCCGCCATCGCCTCACGTGCTGACATACGAAGGCGTCGATGGACCGGGCAACGGCAAGCACGTCGTTCTCATCTCAGGCGATGAGGAATACCGTTCTGAAGAAGGTCTGCCGCAGCTCGCCAAAATTCTGGCCACTCACCATGGTTTTAAAACCACCGTGCTCTTCGCGGTCGACCCCGAGACCGGCATCATCAACCCCCACGTCAACACCAACATCCCTGGAACCGACGCCCTTGATAGCGCCGACCTGATGGTCCTGCTCACTCGCTGGCGCAGACTGCCCGACGATCAAATGGCCCCTATCGACCGCTTCTTGAAGGCCGGCAAGCCCATCATCGGCCTGCGAACCGCGACACACGCGTTCGCCCCGCCCGTCGATCCTCATAAAGCGGTAATGAGTTACCTGCGCGATTACCGCAACGCCGATGACCCCGACTCCCTGCCGCTTCCCGAGATTCCAGAAGCCGACTGGGGCGCCTACGGCCACTACGGCGACGGTTATACCGGCCCTCAAGCCGAATGGCGCGACGGATTCGGACGCCTAGTAATTGGCGAGCGCTGGTACGCCCACCACGGACATCACAAGCACGAGGCCACCCAAGGGGTAATTGCCGACGGCGCAGCCGACCACCCAGTATTGAGGGGCATCGGCGAGGACAACATCTGGGGACCAAGCGATGTCTACACGGTCCGCCTGCCGCTGCCTGGCGACTCAAAGCCGCTGGTCTACGGCCAAGTTGTGACCCGCAAAGGCGAGTATGACGAAAGCGACATCATGTACGGCATGCGCCCAGGCGATGGACCGCCAGTCGCCGAGAAAAACGACCCCATCATGCCGGTGGCGTGGACCAAGACCTACCAGATCCCAGGTGGCCAACAGGGACGCGTTTTCTCAACCACCATGGGAGCCTCAACCGACATCGTCGCCGACGGCACCCGCCGCATGATCGTCAACGCAGCCTACTGGGCGCTAGGAATCGAGGGCCAACTCCCGGCAACCGGCGCCAACGTGGACATCGTCGGCGCGTACAACCCCACCCGGTTCAACAACCACCCACCCGAATACTGGATCGACCGGGCAGTAAAACCCGCCGACTTCAAGTAGCAAGCCCGGATATTTCCCCAGGCGGCGAGAGAAAGTGCGTGGGAGCCGCATCAATACGAGGCGCGCGACACGTGGCGAGCACAGGCGTACTTGACAGTACGTCGAGCACGCCGGGCGAGCGCAACGAAGTAGTGATGCGTCTAGCGCGAACTTTCACCGGCGGCTGGGGAAATATCCGGGCTAGACGATCAGCGGTCCGAGCCCCGGTGAGATATCATCATTGGGCTTATGCTCTCTCGACGTGAATTTCTTGGCTGCTCGGCTGGTGCCTTAACTGAATGGGGATGTGGGGCTGCTCCCGATGTCAGTCCCGATCCGCACCCACTCAACGTACTCTTCCTATTTCCGGATCAGATGCGAGCTCAGGCGATGGGCTGTATGGGGCACCCAGACGTCAAGACCCCGCACCTAGATAAGTTGGCTGCCGAGGGGCTGCTATTTCGCAATCACTTCGCGAATACGCCCGTATGCTGTCCGGCACGGGCGGACATCCTAACCGGCAAATACGCTCATGCGAACGGAATGATCGCCAACGATTTGCGGTTGCGAGAGTCAGAGACGTCAGTAGCGGAGGTGTTCCGAGATGCGGGATATCGGACCGGATTCGTGGGCAAATGGCACCTTGATGGAGGCAAGCGCCAGCCCGGTTGGATTCCGCCCGGGGAGCGTCGGCAGGGCTTCGAGTTTTGGGCAGCCAACCAGGTTAGCCACTCGCATTTCGATACCCACTACTTTCGCGACACCGACGAGCCAATTCCGATTAAGAAATTCGAGCCGGAAGCATGGACCGACCTTGGCATCGAGTTCCTCGAAGGTTCGGCCAATGATGACCGCCCATTCTTTCTGACAGTGCAGATGGGTCCGCCGCACGACCCCTACATTGCGCCAGAAAAGTATATGGCGATGTACGACCCTGAAAAAATCGAGTTGCGGCCAAATTTTGACGGCGACACTTCGGACCGCGACCTCACCCCCGTCCCCTATCCGGCCGTGCCTGGCCGTAAGGAAATCGCAGCCTACTACGCGATGATCACCGCCGTCGATGATCAGGTCGGGCGCATCCTCGGCGAGCTCGAGCGCTTGGGCCTTCGGGAGAACACCGTGGTCATCGTGTCGTCCGATCACGGCGCGATGTTGGGTTCTCACGGCATGCGGTTGAAGCGAAAACCGTGGGAGGAATCGATTCGAGTGCCGGGTATTGTGCGCCACCCCAAGGCCGAGGCCGGGCGCGTCACGGAAGCCATTTTTTCGCACGTGGACATCGCGCCGACCTTGCTGTCGCTCTGCGGCATTGACGTGCCCGCCGAAATGCAGGGCGCTGATCTATCGCCTGTAATCCTAGGTGAATCGGACCAGGGCCCGGAGAGCGCGTACTTCCAAATTTTTGGGCCATTCCACGCTGGAGGAGCTGAGTTTGGTTGGCGCGGAGTGCGCACTGAGCGCTATATGTACGCTCGCAAGATCGACGAGCCCTGGGTTCTCTACGATTTGCAAGAGGACCCGTACGAACTCAATAACCTGGCGGAAGATCCGGCGGCGGCCGATATTCGCGCGGAACTTGAGGGCAAGATTACCGACTGGATGGAAAAGGTCGGCGACTCGTGGGACTACGACTGGACCGCGCCTCTAGAGGATGACGGACGCCTCTATAAACACGAAACGTTCTATACGGTTGACGAGTTCATGGAGTGGGCCAAAGAGCACCCCGACCTCGCGAACCTTTAGCTCGCTATTCGTAAGCTTTGCTCACGGTTTTAGGCGATTCTGAAGTCGCCACGAAAACCTGAACTTCAACGCGACGATTCTGTTTTCTTCCCGCAGGAGTCTTATTGTCGGCTGTTGGCTCGTCAGTGCCCAGGCCTAGCTGGTGAATCCGATACAGCGGGATGGACCGCGTTGTTGTCAGATGGCGCACGACCGATTCCGCACGGTTCTTGCTCAGCGCGAGATTATAGTCTTTGGCGCCGGTACTGTCAGTAAAGCCTTTGACCACGATTGCGTAGGTGTTCGCCGCAGCCGTTGCGCTCGCGACGTTGCCAAGGGAGCTCAGCGCTTCTTCGCTAAGGTCACTGCTGTCGAATCCGAAATAGACCGACTCGCCGTGGGCCATGTCGAAGTCCTGCATATCACGCAGCGATTCGGCTAGGCCGTCGACTCCCGCGAGGCCGCGCTCAGCCATGTCACGGGCTCCGGTCGCGGCAGCAGCAGCGTCGTCAGCAGCGGCACGCGCGTTTGCCGCGCGGTCTACTGCTTCGTCCGCGCGGGTTTGGGCGCTCAACGACCGTTCGTCGAGCCGCGAGACGTCTCGCTCAACTTCATTCGTGAGAGTTTCAATCCTCTCGCTGTTCGTATTCGAGCGCTCGCCGACCTCGGCCAAGCGATCATCGATTGGCGTCGTCCGGTTCAAGACAAACTGCTTGGTCGCGCAGCCCGCCGACAGCAGTAACGTGATCGATAGAAATGTACTGACTATTAAGGAACGCGTCATCAGTAGCTACCTCCGGTGTCCTGGTCAAATGCACGTGGGTTTCCATAGTCGGTAGCAGCCGCCCAAGCTGTTGAAACTACAACGACAAACGCTGGGCGATCGGCAGTGGGTAAGATCGTGTCCCTAGGTAATCGTTACCGAGCGTGTAAAAGCGCAGTGCGATAATTTCGTACTTGGCCGACCGGTCAGAGCATCGCAATAGGCTAGGCATGGAAAATCAGCAAAACAGATTGGCAATCATCGGGGCGGGCGCGGTCACCGTCGCTCGCCATCTCCCGGCGCTATCCGTAGTCGGAGGTCAGGCAGTTAGCATCTTCGACCCCTCACAGGACGCTGCCGGGAAGGCGGCCGCCGACTTTGACATCCCACTGGTAGCGTCATCGATGGAAGAGGCGATCCGAGCCGACGGAGTAGACTCCGTAATGATCGCTTCGCCGAACGCCTTCCATCGCGAACAGGTCGAGTGCGCTTTCGACGCCGGCCGCCACGTCTTGTGCGAAAAGCCGATCGCGTTGAAGCTTAGCGACGCGCGCGTGATGAGCGATGCCGCGGAGAAGGCCGGTCGCGTCTTTCAGCTCGGGTTTCACCACCGCTTCAGCGCTGAACACAACTGCGTGAAACAGTTGATTGACGCCGGTTTGCTGGGAAGCGTCCGATCCTTCAACGGCATCATTACCGAACCGTTCGACATCATTCCGGGCGGTCTCAAGAACTACCGCTTCGACCCGAAACAAGGTGGGGGTTTCACGCTCATCGACGTCGGCCAACACCGCATTGATCAGACGCGCGCGCTGCTTGGCGACGTCGCCGAGGTCTATGTCGAGATGTCATCGGTCCTCGAAACTCACAACATGGATGACAGCGTGATACTGACGTTGAAAATGAAATCCGGCGCGATCGGCTCCCTGAGCTGGTACCGCTTCTCGCGGGCGTTTACATCGCCCGCAATGTTCTTCGGGACGAAGGCTGCGGTCGGCGCAAGCGCGTTCATCACGGCGCCCTTTCAGTCGGCCCCGGTCTCGATTTTTCTCGAGGATGACCCCGCCGAGGTATTGCCGCCCGAGATCCTATCATGGACGCGGCCAACTCGCTGGTGGGGCGACCTCGACCCAGGTTGGGTCAACATCTGGCCGCCGCGCCGCCGCACTTTTGAGGACCAGTACCGCAATTTCTTTGCGGCTATCCGTGGCGAGAACGCTCCGATGTCGACCGGCGAAGATGGTTACAAAGCGCTCGAAGTTGTCCAAGCTGCCTATCTGTCATTCGCGGAAAGACGCCCCGTCAAGCTACCCCTCAGCTCTGACGTGGATATCCCAGCGCCAAGTTGGGACTAGCTCGAACTCTATAATTCCGATCGGGATTGGGGTCATCTAAATAGCTGAAAATAAATAACATACGGACTTGCGGCGCGGTAGATCTCGTGCAAAAATATAACCGTGAGCACGACAATTGCTAACCCGCGCAAGGTAATCACAAGGACCCCGGAAAACAGCGAGACGCTGCTCGACAATCAGCGAGGCTGGATCACGCCGACCGAGTCTTTCTTCGTTCGCAACCATTTTGACGTTCCCGAGATCGACGCCAATGGCTGGCGATTGAGTCTTGCGGGTTGCGCCGACAGCGCAACGGAGTTCAGTTGGGCTGAACTGGACTCGATGCCGCAACACAGCGTTTTCGCGACGCTTGAGTGTGCCGGCAATGGACGTGCTTATCTTGACCGCCGAGCGGCGGGAGTGCAGTGGGGCAGTGGCGCCGTAGGCAACGCGGAGTGGTCGGGCGTGCCGTTTCGAGATTTAGTCGACAAGCTTCGGCTCGATGAAGATCTGCGCGAGGTAGTCTTTGAAGGCGCCGACCGCGGAATCGAGGGTGGAGTTGACGGAGAAATTCCGTTTGCCCGCAGCCTTCCGATCGATGTTGCACTGCACCCAGACACAATTGTGGCGCTGCGGATGAACGGCGAAACGCTGACGCCGGCGCACGGTTATCCGGTGCGTTTGATTGTGCCGGGCTGGTACGGGGTTGCTTCCGTGAAATGGCTAGGGAACGTCTCGTTCATCGATCGGCCTTTTGACGGTTACTTTCAAACGGTGAAGTATACGGTCGAGCGTGACACCAGATTCGGAAAGAATCGCGAAATTGTTGGCGCGATGCAGCCGAAGTCTGAAATCACCCGTCCTAGCCACGAAGAGCGCCTGAAGCCTGGCCGGCACTACGTCGAGGGGATAGCCTGGGCGGGCGACGAGAGTGTCGCGGCGGTCGAATTTAGTTGCGACGGCGGCAAGTCTTGGCGCTGCGCGGACTTGCAGGGCAGCCCCGCCGCGTGTTGTTGGACGACTTGGCGAGTCTGTTGGGACGTCTCCGACGAGGGAAATTATTCGCTCCTATCGCGAGTGATCTCGTCATCGGGCAAAGTTCAGCCAATGCGCCATGACCCGCTGAACGGTGGCTATATCATCAACTTCAGCCGTCCGACCGACGTAGTCGTCCACGATCGTGACGAAGACCCGGCACACTACGCGATCTAGCGGTGTTTTGCGTTCGGCACTCCGATCCTCCGCCTCAACTTTCTGCGTCGCGTGGTCATCCCGGCTAGTTCGAAGAGCCTTTATCGATTGGCAATTTGGACGCGGAAGTATGGTCTCGATTTTTCAGCCGGATCCATGACGAAATTCTGGAACGACGTCGCTGCGTCGTATCCCCGCCAGAGCCACGTCAGCGCCTCGGGCAGTTCGGCATCGCCGTGTTGGGTGTTGTGCTGGGCATTGCCGAAGCTGAAGTGAAAATCGTACTCCTTCATCTTTAGCGAGTTCGCCATCTGGATGTTCTGGAGCGGCCAACTGCCGTGGGCATTTTCGAGGTCGTAGCTGCCGTCTTCGAGCCAGATTCGAATATTCTTCTTATCGCGCTTGCGAATCAAGAAAGGCCAGATGTTGCCGCCGTCGAGCATCTCCGCCGGGTCGTCGTCGCCAAATCGACCGGTCGGATATCCAGCTCGCGGGTTCTCTTGGCCGTAACGCCATTGAATACTTGCGTAACTACCGATCCTCGACAGTACCCGGCTAAACGCGGCGGGCCGGAACCAAGCCGAATTCAGAGAGCAGATTCCGCCCGATGATTGGCCGCCGATCGCTCGTGAGTAGCTGTCTTTTCGCAGCAGATACGTGGAGTTGACCTTCGGAAAAATCTCATCGACGACCATCTTGTTGTAGTCATCGTTGAAGGTGTCGTAAAGGACGGTTCTCATATGTCCGGTTGCCTGCGGCGTGTATCCGGAATCGTTGTCGTGATCACCGATATAGCCGGGAGCGATCATCACCAGCACCATCGGCGGAACTTTTTTTTGCTCAACCAAGTTGTCGACGACGGTCATAATGCGGGACCGCTTGCCGCGCTCGACAAACCGTTGGCCGTCCTGCCAAACCATAACGGCAGAGGCCTTGGCCGCATCAACTCCGGGTGAAGCGTATACCCAGTAAGAAACTTTCCAGCCGCCGTAGGTGACGCTCTCGTGGATCAGTTCGTCGGAGAGTTTGCCTTCGGGCACGCCCTCGCGAGGAAAAGAATCGGGCCCGAAGGCCGCTGTGTCGTAGCGCTTTCCCCCGAGAATTTTGCCGTCGACCCGAAAGTAATGCGCGTGTGACGTCCCGGTGCGGAGCTTAGCCGTATGAGCCCACAACCCGGCAGGCAGCGATCGCATCGGCGCCGCCGGAGCGTCGTCAACGTAAAGGTGAGGCCGAGTCTCCGCGGCGATCGCCCACACGAACTGTCCGCCGTAGGCCGACACCGCGGAGCCGTCTGTGAGCGCTTGCTCGGAAAAATGGTTCTTGAGCGCGGCAGCTTGCTTTGCGGGCGTCGAGCCACCGGCCAGAAGTTCAAAAAGTTCTCGATTTTCAACGTCGCTCATGGCCGGAAGTCCTCCTTAAAAGGAACCTCCAAATGATATCAGCGGCGAGAGCGTACTACCTTCTTGGCGGCTGCCTTCCTGACGTGACGCGGTTTAGCGAGCGCCCAGTTGATGACCTGGCTGACGTTGTCGGCGTAGCGAATTCGCATACCTTCGAGTTGCTCGTCTTTGAGGTCTTCGCCGACATCGACTTCGTTTTCCTTCGGCAGAATCAGCTCATTGACGCCGGCACGCCGCGCTGCCAGAACCTTTTCCTTGATGCCGCCGACCGGCAGCACGAGTCCACTCAGGGTCACCTCGCCTGTCATCGCAAGTTTCGGGCGAACTCTACGCCTGGTTAGCAGCGAAACCAATGCGGTAACAACCGTCACGCCCGCGGACGGGCCATCCTTGGGAATCGCGCCGGCCGGTACGTGAACGTGGATATCGAGGGTCTTGAAAATCTTCGAGTCGACCCCGACTTCTTTCGAATGGGCGCGAACCCAGCTGAGCGCGGTCTGCATCGACTCTTGCATGACCTTGCCTAAATGGCCGGTTAGAGTAAGGCCCTTGCCGCTTCCGGGCATTTTCGAGGCTTCTAGGATCAGCACGTCGCCGCCAAACGGAGTCCAGGCCAGCCCAACGGCGACGCCAGGGATCTTGGTTCGTTCCGCGATTTCGATGCCATCGCGGAGCTTCGGTGGGCCTAGGAACTTTTCTACAACCTCGGGGGTTACCTTTAGCGCTCGGGTGGCGGCTTTCTTTTTCGAAGCGGCCTTCTTTGTGGCGACCGACCTGCGTTCCGCGATTTGTCGCGCTCGCTTGCGGCAAATCGAGCCGATCTCACGCTCAAGGTTGCGGACGCCCGCCTCGCGTGTATAACGTCGGATCACGAAGCTGAGCGACTCGTCGGAAATCGTGATGTCGGCGTCAGTGATGCCGTTCTCTTTGGTCTGTCTGGCGATTAGAAAGTTGCGCGCAATCTGAACCTTCTCACCCTCGGTGTAGCCCTGCAGATGCAAGACCTCCATGCGGTCCCGAAGTGGTCCGGGAATTGTGTCGAGCATATTTGCGGTTGTAATGAAAAGGACTTTGGACAGATCGAACGGGACATCCAGATAGTGGTCGCGAAACGAGTTGTTCTGCTCGGGATCAAGCACTTCAAGTAGAGCCGATGAGGGGTCGCCGCGGAAGTCGCGTCCTAACTTATCGATCTCGTCGAGGATGAATACGGGGTCGTTGGCGTCGGCGCGCCGGATGCTCTGGATAATCTGACCGGGTAAGGCGCCAATGTAAGTCCGCCTATGCCCCCTGATCTCGGCCTCGTCGTGCATGCCGCCCAATGACATCCGGCCGAACTTTCGGCCTAGGGCTCGCGCGATCGATTTGGCTAGCGAAGTCTTCCCTACGCCCGGCGGGCCAACGAAGCACAGGATCGGGCCCTTCAAAGACGGTTTCAATTGGAGAACCGCCAAGTAATCAAGGATCCGTTCCTTTACCTTTTCAAGGTCAAAGTGGTCTTCATTGAGAATTTTCTTCGCCTTGACGACATTCACTTTCTTGCCGGTGGATTTTTTCCAGGGCAACGCAACCATCCAATCGAGATAGGTTCGAGTGACCGTATAGTCGGCCGCGGATGGCGACATCCGTTGCAGGCGCTTTAGTTCGCGTTGAGCCTCCTTGAGGGCCTCCTCGGGCATCTTCGATTTTTCGATTTTTTCGTGGAGCTCCTCGACTTCAGCATTCTCGTCAACGTCTCCAAGTTCCTTTTGGATCGCCTTCATCTGCTCCCGCAGATAGAACTCGCGCTGCGACTGCGAAAGCTGGCCTTGCACTTCGGACTGAATTTTCTGGCGCAAGTCGAGCACTTCGCGCTCTTTTGCCATATCGACAATCAACTGCTGCAGACGGGCGCGAACGTCGAGTGTTTCGAGGATTTGTTGCCTCTGCGACGACACCAACCCGGGTAAGGTTGCCGCCATGAAGTCGGCCAACCTGCCCGGCTGGTCGATGTTTTTGACCATCGTTTGCACTTCGTCCGAGACGGACGGCGACATCTCGACGATGGCGTTAAAGCTCGAAACCGCGCTGCGCCGTAGAGCCTCAAGCTCTTTGTCCGGCTCCGGCTCGGTCTCTTCGAGCTCGTCGTAGTGGGCCGTGTAGTAGGGCTCGGAGGTTACGAATTCGGTCAGTCGGATCCGGCGCAATCCCTCGGTAAAGATCAGCAGTGTGTCGTTCGGCATCCGCACGACCTTGTGGATCACCGCCAACGTACCAACCTCGTAAAGCTGCTTCGGCGAGGGCTCATCCAAGCTAGGATCGCGTTGTGTCACAACACCCAAAAACTTGTTCTCGCCAAGCGACCGGACCACCTCGATGGAGCTCTCTCGTCCAATATTTAGCGGCATCACAGCTTGCGGATAAAGCACCGTGTCGCGCACCGGCAAGATGGGCAACTCTTTCGGGAACTCGACGTATTCGTCAGGTTCCTGGGTGCCTATCACTTCGACGTCAACCGTCGATTCGTCGCTACTTAGGAGATCAATTGCAATGTTTTGCATCATTAGTGGACCAGTTGTGACTACTCCGCGGATGGGTAGCAGCCGAGAACCGCCAACATTTCCGTCATCTCGCCCAAATGTCTAAGCGCGTTCGCGCAATTCTCCTCCTCAGGCGAGCCGAGGATGTCTACATAAAACAGGTACTCGAATGGACGCCCTTTCAGCGGACGTGACTCGATCTTGACGAGATTGATATCGCGTAGCGCAAACGCGCTCATGCACCGGAATAGCGCGCCCGAGACGTTTTTGGTCACGAACACGAGCGACGTCTTGAGGTTGCCGGCTGGCGACTTCCAGCCGCGCGGAATTTTGCGACTTAGGAGGAAGAAGCGTGTATAGTTCTCGCGGTCGTCCTCGATGGATCGCTTTAGAATCTTTGCGCCGTAGTAGGCGGCCGCGTTTGAAGAGGCGATCGCCGCGACGGAGTCATCCGAGCCCTCCATCACCGTCTTCACGCTGCCGCCGGTGTCGTAGTGACTCTCGGCTTTGATCCCTGGGTTGTTTCTGAAAAAGTCGATGCACTGTGACAACGCTACCGGGTGCGAGATCGCGCGCTGAATTTTGGCGAACTTTGCCATCGGGCGCCCAATCAGATTGTGAACAATGCGAACACTGGTCTCCGCCAGGATCGCCGGCTTGTAATTCAGCAGATGGTCGTAGTTTTCATGTACCGAGCCGTAAAGCGTGTTCTCGAAAGGAATGACAGCGAATCGAACTTTCCCCGCCATCAGCGACTCATAAACGTCGACAAAGCGCTCGAGAGGGCGAAAGTTGAGTTCCGATGTGGCTAGCAACTGCCGACAGGCCTGTTCGCTAAACGCCCCTCGGGCGCCCTGAAATGCCACTTTTACTTGAGCCATTCGGGTGGGAATATCCTCCGGACGGGAGGAATCCTCATTATAGAGGCCGGGTCAAAACGAGGGGCTCAGCGAGGGACCTGAGCGGCTTAGCCCGCATTTCTCACCACGTGGCGAGCGAAAGTGCGTGAGAGGCGCGTCAGTACGAGGCGGGCGACGGTCGGCGCACGGAGGCGTACTTGACAGTCCGGTGAGCACGACGATCGAGCGCAACGAAGTAGTGGCGCACCTATCGCGTGCTTTCGCCGTCAGGTGGTGAGAAGTGCGGGCTAGCGGCCTTGTAGAAGCATCGTGCCCGGTTGAGGTGACATCGCCAGCAGATACTCGCCCGGTATCGGAGTTAGCATCACAGCGAAGGGCGAACTAGCCGCTTCTTGTACCGATTTCAATGACTCGACGGTGCCATATAGGATTAGACCCCAAGTATCTTCGTTTCCTGAAACTGCTATTTTTCGCACGAGCGCCGACTCGCCTGCATCCGCGAGTAACCCTGCGCCGCCACGCTTGAAGGTGGAGTCGCGCCAGAAATCTACACCCCAGCCATTGACGAGCGTTGTGACTCGATCGCCGACGACACGAACCGAGATTCTGTTGAAATCATCGATCTTCGCCAGGTGTGTCGGAACCTCGATAGCATTTCCCGCCCGTGTCCGAACGCCGTCTACTACCGTAAATCGCTCAAGCGAAAACTCATGCTGACCACGGCGTACCTTTTCGAGCAATTTGAACGCGTAGTAGTTATCGGTGTCGAGCGCGCGAACGGCCCAGCCCATCGCGTTCGAGATAATCTTCGCATCGAAATCGAGACGGTAGCTCTCGAGCTCCATCGTGTCTTTGTGTAGCGCTAGTCCCTCACTGACCGCAAGCCAGCCCGAGGGATTGATGGAAACAGACTCGCTGTCGGAGTTCCAGTTCGCAATGCCCCCGCTAAAGTCATCGACGATAAAGAACGCAGCTCGTTCCTTGATCGGTCGACTGACGGCATTCATCGCCACCACCAGCGGAGCTTTCACCTGTTCGAGCTGCCGATCGAGCCAATCGCGCCAGGGAACATCCATTGAACTCACCAGCAAAAACGCAACCGTTGCCGCCAGCGCCTGGACGACCCGCCGGTTCGACAGAATCAGTTCTACGTACTGCCACGGGCGAACTCGAGGGCGAGCCTGCTCTTGAGGATTTGGATCGGGCTTGGGTTCCGGCTTGGCCGAGTATCCGCCAGGCCGAGGTGCGCTGGTTTCGTCGAATGTCCGCGGTCCGGAGTCACCGCCAAACACTACTGGCTTGGTGTTGCGGTGCGGAGTAAAAAGCGAGTACCACAGTGGATCGTCGCGGTTCGCGTTGGTAATCGCACCACTTGCAGAGGCCGAAGCGGCGAGTCCGATCATCTTGACCGCTTTTGGGGTAGCCATGTATGGCAGTTGTACGTGCCCGCCGCCTGCACCCAGCGTGGGCCCAGTGCTACCGCGCCCTCGCTGCAGGCCGGACTTCCGGGGGCTTACGCCCTTGCCTCGCGAGTGTCCTTTGGATCCACCATGGCCTTGCGCTGCATTCGGCGCTAGTATCCCTTGGCGAGCGCTGAAATTCGTAGAACTGCGCCGAGCAGTTATTCCCTCACTACTAGAATGCTTTGGCAATTAGTTGCTCTTAGAGAGGGTTGGCCGAAACCTCCCCGATTCCCAATAGGTACGAGTCCCATATTAGGGTCGAATGCGGCCAGCCGACAACTGGCAAATTGCCGTACACAGAAATTAGGGGGATTACCTTATGGAAAGTAGGCCGGTGGTTTGTCGCGCTAAGAAACAGGCTAGTACAGAGGTTTCAATATGTACTACAGGATTCATTTCGTCAGGTTTTCGAATACAAACACCCCACCCTTGCCACCGACAGTTATATCTAGGTCGCCATCGCCATCTAGATCAACGACGGGAATCTGCATGCCCCCACCGACGCGTCCGCCGTAGTGAATGATGTGCCGCACCCATTCCCATTTCTCGCCGCTGTCGACGTACTCGTACCAGTAGAGCCCGAGCGATTCTCGACCGCCGTCGTCGTGTCCGTTGTGGGCGAAGAGCCGTTTACCGGTTACGATTTCAGGACGCCCGTCGCCGGTCAGATCCGCAAGAGTCGTCGCATGCGGCTGCGACCAGGCGTCATCAATTTGGTGGCGCTGCCATTGGCGTTTCCCGCCCTCGCCTTTTTGCTGCTGGAGCCAGTAGAGGCCATAGCTGTGAGCATTAGAACTGACGATGTCGTTGAGGCCGTCGCCATCGACGTCGCTGACGTGTAGAAACCCGGCGGCTTCTTCAATGCTGAATTCCGCGTGATGGGTCCAAGGAGTTTTGCTTGGGTCGCTCGGCGCTTCGAGCCAACCCTTGGGGGTCAGCACATCGATGCGACCATCCGCATTCACGTCGCCCGCGCCGATGCCATGTCCGTGAGCCTCGCCGTGAACGCGCCGCTCGATCAACGTCGCGGCTGGGCCGCTTCCGCTGATCTCAAACCATGACGTTTTGTTTGCAGCGCCGCCGCCGAACTGCGGCAGAACCTCTAGCCGCTTGCCGTCGCTATTCAAGTCGACTAAAAACGCGAACTCGACGGAGATCCCTTCGTGGACGATATGTTTCTGCCATTCACCACGAGCACGTCCGGGATTTCGCCACCAAGCGATTTCTTTCTGGCCCCAGCCGACGCTGACCACATCAATCTCGCCATCGCCGTCGACATCCAACGGCAGGTCGCTGAAGTCGTCGATGTAGTTGTTCCAGAACAGAATTGAGCGGAACTTGTGGCGCTTGAAATCCGGCCCTTGGAACCAGTTCTCGCCGGAGACGATGTCGAGTATGCCGTCACCGTTGAGATCTGTAACTGCACAAGCTTCGTTGCGGCCAAGATCAATCGTGTGTTTCTTAAAGGCGATTTCAGGGGACGGTCCCGCCGCGGACAAGGCTGCGGTGGATACCAGGAAAAGAAATAGGCTGCGCATGACTATTTCATCATTTCGACAACCGTGCCGAGATTGCAAGAGGGGAAACTCTCTCTGCTCTTGATTCTCTTTACTCCGAGCTCGAATCAAGCCGAGGCTACGAATGACCGGGTTAATGCGTTATTGCCGTGACCGACGGCGATGTCCGAATTCCGCTTGAGCATTTTCAGTAACGCCGTAGACCGTTCTTGAATGAAAAGCGGTGAAGCCGGCAATTTCTTGAGACTAGATTCCGCTGTCCAAAATCGGAGGCGCGACTGTAAAGGAGTGCGGTGGCGAAGGGTGAATTGGGAAAGATGAGTCGGGTCCTGTTGAGGAATGATGAGCAGGACCTAGCTCAGCGTATTCCAGAAAGCTGCTCCGCCACCGCACTCCTTTACAGTCGCGCCTCCGATTTTCACGGGCTTGGTGCCGCGGCAAGCGGTCTATGCCATTCCTGAAATTCGACCCATTAGCGACACGACCAGCGTCAGCAAGCCGCTGATGACGATACAACTGACGATCGGAAAGTACGCCGTCGTGCCCTTGCCGCGATAGACGACGTCTCCGGGCAATCTCCCCAGCTTCGCCAGGCCAACGAAGATCAGCAGCCTTCCGACACTCATTAAGCGATCAGGTATGGCCGGACGAACTCAAGCGTGCGTTTGAGCGATTCTTTCGCTTGGTCGTCGAGCTCGCGGGCGTTAGGGTTGCGGACTTTCCAGTTCGGAAAGACGCCGCGCAAGTGCAGAA
This sequence comes from Bryobacterales bacterium, assembly GCA_965205595.1. Classification (GTDB taxonomy): domain Bacteria; phylum Acidobacteriota; class Terriglobia; order Bryobacterales; family UBA6623; genus CATQHP01. Next base: position 233,091 of record CBDBHI010000018.1, read on the forward strand.
CGTAAGAGAGCGCCGGCAAACCAAGTGCGCTGACCTCGGTCACAAACAGCAGTACTTTCGAAAACATGTCGATCGCTTCGTTGCGGTGCCCGGCGTGCCACAGTTCCCAGACGCGGACGTAGAGGTCAACCCACGGCACCGCGGGCATACTGCCTGCCGAGCCACGCGCCATCTCGTCAATCAGTGTGCGGCCGTGGCCTCCGGTGAATGGGATCGGTTTCTTTTTTGCCTTCACCTCTTGAAATTCGGTGATGCGGCTGAGGGTGTGACCGGCTTCGTCCTTCACGAAATATAGGTTCGGGATTTCGCTTGTCAGCTTCACCACGAAGTCCATGCTCATGTTGCCGATTGCTTGCATGAACATCGGTAGCGGACAAGCGGCGGCGACTTGGCGGTAATAGTCCTCGATCGCGTCAAGATCGAACTCCCGCTGGTCGGGCTTTCGAGGAGGCAGGGCGATGATCCCGTCCGGCCCGATTTTTTTGGCATGCCGGGCATACTCCAGCGCCTTCTCGGTGTTCTCCGCCTGAACTCCGATGACGACCTTGGGCTTAAGCCCTTTCGAACTCTTGACGATCGTCTCGGCACCCTTGATGCGTTCGTCGAACGTCAGCAATGCATACTCACTTGCGAGCTGGGGCCAGACGATGCCGTGGGCGCCGCTGCGGCCGACGAATCGCACTTCCTTGGCAAGCGTCGCCATATCAACCCCGTCGTCGTCGCCGTACGGGGTGGTAACGATCGGGAAAATACCGCGAAAGCCGTCGGGCCCCGCCGCCCCAAGCCGCCGCGCCGCGAACAACGCCGCGGGCGCGGCCAAGAACGAACGGCGAGAGAGACTAAGCTGTGCTGCTGCCGGCATGTTTGCGTACCATCTCCTCAGTGATATCGGTGCCGAAGCCAGGTTTGTCTTTCGGGTAGTAGTAGCCGTCCTTAAATGGCGAGGACATCGCCAGCATTAAATCAGTGGCGTCGTCGCCCGTGCCGAAACTCTCGGCTAGCGGCGCGTCGGCGGTCAGTACAATCGCCATCCCGTACAAACTGCTACCTCGGTGCGGAATGATCGGCAGGCCGCGATCGGCCCCCATCTCCGCGATCTTTCGGAGCGCAGTCACGCCGCCGCACCAACTGACGTCGGGCTGCAAAATCTCCGTCGCGCGGTGATGCAGCAACATCTGATATCCGTACTGCGTATACTCATGCTCGCCGCTCACGATCATCGTGCTGTCGATTTCGTTGATCAGACGCTCGTAACCCAAGATGTTGTCCGCTGACAACGGCTCCTCGATGAAATAGAGATTAACCTCCTCGAGCCGACGCGCCATCTCGATGGTGTACTTCTCGTCGTTCCATTTGGTGCCGCAATCGATCATCAGCGTGCGGTCGGCGCCAATTGTCTTACGGGCCTCGGTCAGCAGGTCAACGGTTCGCTGCATTCCAGCCTTGCCTTGCAGTACCCCATCTCGAATGCCCGTCTTGAAATATTCGAACCCCAAATCGAGCCCGACTGTGAAGTCTGAGTTGGTGATGTAAGCCGGCACCTTTTCTTTGTGCGTGCCGCCGAGTAACTGGTAGACAGGCTGCTCGGCATACTTGCCGACGATGTCCCAGAGGGCGTTGTCGACGCCGCTTAGCGCCATCACAAACACTCCGCGGCGGCCGTAGAGTCCAGATGACGTGTACATCTGGTCCCACAGAAGCTCAACGTTGAGGGGGTTGGTGCCAACTAATAGATGACTCAAGTGCCCGTGAATGATTTCCGCCGCCACGCCGCCACCGCCGCCGAATCCGTAGCCGGTGATGCCCTGATTGGTTTTGATGACGACGATCATTGCGCTCGCGAGTTGCGAGAAGGGTCCCGAATAGAACCAGCGAGCGGGGTCGAAGTCGCCCTTGAATTGGGGCAATCGTCCTTGGTTGCTGCGCGACCAAAGCTTGACCGGAATGCACTCGACGGACGTGATCCGTAGCTTGCCCTTGGTCTGCGGAAAGGCTGGCGCGGGCATTAGCGCCGCGGCTGACAAGCCGGTAAGAAAGGTGCGTCTACTAGTCATAAACGGCCACCAGTCTATCACCACGCCGTGCGGTTCCAAGCCGCGAAAATTGAACCGCGCCCCTGATCCGTCGGCAAGCGTCCTTCGCAAGTGCCTGCATTGCTTGGTCGCGTGTAACAGTAGGCCATTTATGTTTTCTTAGGAGATACATTCGCGACACCCTGCAAGTGCCCTCCGATGCCGCGGAAGATCTAGCGTTTGAGCCGCGCGCGCCGGCAAGCGGTTTCCTCGAAGGGATCAATGCCTTCGAGGAAACCGCTTGCCGGCGCGCGGAGTGCCAGGCTAAGTCTGGCGAATCTAGTGAACTGAAAGGAGTTCATCGTGGGAATCGTTCGTTCACCCCCGTAGCCGACTCGGCGTTCGCGGAGGACGCCTTCAGCGGGTAACTGCTGTTGGTGGCCGAGGCGGGCGAAGCCCGAGAAGGCAAACACGTGAGCCGTAACGCAAGGGGTGTGCGACGAGAAAGTGAGGTTTTGAGAGAGGAGCAGGCAGGGGAACTTAATCTGCAAGTATGGGGGACTTTCAGACAGGAGATTTCCCATGACCACTTCCCTCGATCGGTGCCGGCGCCAGCGTGCCCAGTTACTGCGGCAGCTTGTTGAGTTCGGAGATTTTCGTCCGGGGTCCATTAGCAGCCCCACAAAGCGCTGCGGTAAGCCGTCCTGCCATTGCGCGAAGGAGGGCGAGAGCGGCCATCCCGGCCGTGCCCAGTTCACCTCCAAGATCGCCGGTAAAACAGTGACTGAATCCTTGCCCAGCCGCGTCGCTCAGAGCAAGGCGAAACGTGAAATCGGTGAATTTCGGCGGTTTCAGCAATGGACCAGCAGCTTGGTCGAGGTGAATATCGCGATCTGCCGTTTGCGCCCAGTGGAAGAAGACACAGAGCTAAGTTCGCAGGAAAAAAAACGGCCGAAGCAATCCAACAAGAAGTCGCTCAAGAAGTAGGTCGGCTGCTGCGGGTCGTGTTCGCCGCAGGTCGCAACAGCGGCGCGCTCGATTTCGAAGCTGTCGAGCAAGCGACGCGCGACGCCCTGCATCAAGCCGGCGCAAGCTTGATCGAGATGCTACTGAACGACGACGCGGCGTACGAACCGCAACAACACTGCGCCTGGGGCGGACAAGCGCGCTACGCCGGCAAGCGCGCGAAGAAGCTCGTCACCATGCTGGGCGCGATTGTTGTCGAACGACCGTATGATCACTGTGGCCACTGCGGCAGCGGCTTTGCGGCGCGCGAACAGGCCGAGATCGAGCGCGCTGTGCAGCTGGAACTCCCTGCGATATGCGGAGCGGAAATTCCGATTCTCTACATCGAGATGGACGGCACGGGCGTGCCTGTTGCGGCCGCTGAAACGACCGGACGCAAAGGCAAGAACGGTAGCCCGGCCCGCACCCGCGAGGTCAAGCTGGGCTGCGTGTTCACGCAGTCGGGCCGCGACGCGCGAGGCCGCCCGGTTCGAGACGAGGACTCGACCACGTATAGCGGCGCGATTGAGGACACCGCCGCTTTCGGCCCGCGCCTGTTCAACGAAGCCTGGCGACGGGGATGGAGCCGGGCGCGCCGCAAAGTCATCCTCGGCGACGGCGCGGCCTGGATCTGGAATCTTGCGCAGCAGTACTTTCCAGGTGCCATCGAGATCGTTGACTTGTATCACGCTCGCGAACATCTGTGGGATCTGGCGTCGAAGCTGTTTCTCCAACAACAGAAGCGTCGCGGCGGTTGGCAGAGGCGGCTGCAGAAAAAGCTCGACGCGGGGCGCATCGAGCAACTCGTCGCGACGCTGCGAGGGACCGCAAGCGACAATCTGGAGTTGCAGCATCAACTCGCTTTGGAGGCGGGCTACTTCGAGCGCAACGCCGAGCGAATGCGTTATCGGGAATTCCGGCGGCAGGGATTGTTTGTGGGCTCGGGAGTGATCGAGGCGGGCTGTCGCACGCTCATCGCAAGTCGCCTGAAGCGTTCGGGCATGTTCTGGAGCGTGCGCGGCGCCAACGCGATCACCGCCTTGCGCTGCGCCCGCCTCAGCAATCGCTTCGACGACTACTGGGAAACTCGCGTCAAAGCCGCCTGACCATCACAGATTTGTCGCACACCCTAACGCAAGTGAACCGCGTTCGAGAGCCTCGTTAGCAAGTCGAGAGTGGCCGGCCTGTCGCGTAGGGTGAAGCCTGCAACCGTCGGTGAAGCAACGAACACAAGCAGCCGGCGGACTCTTCGGGGTGGAAGCGGACAGCGCGCGTGGAAAGATTCGTCAGGAACCTGGGAGGCCTGCATCGGCAGGGGGGCTGCGCGCTCGTAGAGGCGCAGGTCGTCAAGCCGGCGAGGGGAATCCATAACCCTTGCAGGGGCCGGTGCGGGAGTCGGAGGGGCGCATAGTAGCGAAGAAGCTCGGTAATGCGAGTGGAGCGAATGGGCCCTGGCGCTTTCATGCTGACGGAGTCAGACAAGCATGCTAATTGCGACAGAAGGGAGAGCCGTTGATGTTCAAAAGATTCCACTTGCTAGCCCGCATTTCTCGCCACGTGGCGAGCGAAAGTGCGTGAGAGGTGCGTCGATACGAGGTGGGCGACGGTCGCCGCGCGGAGGCGTACTCGACAGTACGTCGAGCACTCGCGATCGAGCGCAACGAAGTAGTGGCGCACCTATCGCGCGCTTCCGCCGTCAGGTGGTGAGAAATGCGGGCTAGCCCGGCGATGCCGGAGAAACTCTCTCGTTTGAGACAGAAGCATGGGCCAAAAGGCCAAGCAGCAGCCGGAGTTTCGGTTCTACGCTTTGTACGACCGGATCTATCGGCGCGATGTGTTGGAAGCGGCATGGCGACGGCTGCGCGCGAAAGCGGGCGGTCCCGGGCTCGGCTCCGTAACGATCGACGAGTAACGATCACAGCGATCGAAGCGCAAGAGGGCGGCGCGCGGCGCTTGGTGGATGAACTCCACGTATCGCATCTGCAGATACGAACTGCGTACCAAGAGCTATCGACCGCAAGCGGTACGCCGTGTCTGGATACCGCAAGCGAACGGGAAGAAGCGCCCGCTGGGCATTCCGACCGTGAGGGACCGGGTGGTGCAAATGGCCGCATTGTTGATCCTGGAGCCGATCTTTGAAGCCGACTTTGAAGATTGTTCGTACGGATTTCGGCCGGGCCGCTCGGCGCAGCAAGCGCTGGAGGAGATTCGTGGACATATTCAAGCTGGATATCAAGCGGTATATGACGCGGATTTAGAAGGCTATTTTGACTCGATACCTCACGAGAAACTACTGGCGTGCGTGCGGCACCGGATCGCGGATCGCAGTGTCGTGAAGCGGATACGGCTGTGGCTGGAAGCGCCGGTGGTGGAAGAGGGCGAGCACGGAGAAGGGAAGGACCGAGGAGAACGCAGCAGGAAGGGAACGCCGCAGGGTGGAGTGATTTCTCCGCTGTTGGCGAACCTGTACTTGCACGGGTTCGACAAGGTGTTTCTCAGACATCGGGCGAGTCCGGCGCGGGGAGGGAGCGCGAAACTGGTGCGATACGCCGCCGACTTCGTTGTGATGATGAAGGGGCGGGACGTAGCGCTGGAAGCGTTTATCGAAGAGAGGTTGGAAGCCCGGATGGGGCTGAAGCTGAACCGGGACAAGACCCGTGTGGTGGAACTGAGGGAAGAAGGAGCGAGCCTTGAGTTTTTGGGCTACCTGTTTCGATGGGACCGCGACCGGCACGGCCGAGCGTGGAAATATCTGAACGTGAGTCCGTCGAAGAAGTCGATCGCGCGGGAGAGGGAACGGCTGCGGGAGATGACGAGTGTGTCGCAATCGCATGTGCCGTTGGCGTTAGGGGCTGTGAAAAAACCTCGAATAGCTCTGCGGTCGCCCGAGGGTGCGACATGTCGCACCCCTACAGCGCTGATAACACGCAAGTTATTTGTAGGGGCGTAGCTTGCTACGCCCGATTCTCGAGTTAGGGGAGGTTTTTTCACAGCCCCTTGGTGATCGGGCGGCTAAACCGACAGATGAGAGGTTGGGCGAACTACTTTTCGAGGGGCTATCCGCGGGGTGCCTACTGGGAGCTGGACTGGTACCTGCGGTGGCGTTTCATGCGACATCTGCGACGGCGGGGACAGCGCCGGTTTCGACCGCCGAAGGACGAGCCTTGGTATTCCTTTTTCCAACGCCAGGGGCTGCTGGAGCTGAACCGCTCGCACTAGTCTCGACCCGCGCATGCCCAAGGCGAGAGCTTGTTGGAGAGCCGGATGCGGGAAATCCGCAAGTCCGGTTCGACGAGGGGGGAGGTCAAGCCCGCTTTGCGGAACCCTCCCCTACTCTACCGCCTCAAACGCGAGACCTTCCGCGGCAACGGAGCGCACCCGCGGAGCGTCGCGAATGGATCTCCTAAGAAATCATGAATGGCCTACTACTACAGGCGACCACGCATTGCGCGCACTCGCGAAGGGTGCTTGCCGACGGATCAGGGACTTGGACGGGCTATTACATCTTGGGGGCGGTTAAGGGTAGACTCTACGAGTTTGAGCCGCGCGCGCGAGCACGTGGTTTCGATCAGTGGTTCAATCAATTTGCGGAACTTGCAAGCGCGGCGCGCAGACGTCAATCCGTGAGAATCGAGGAGGGCTCACTTGCCTAGTAGCAACAATTACGAGGTCTATGCGATCAAGTACGCCGAGCGCACGGAGCGCGTTCGCGGGGAATCGTTCATCTTTGACACGTCCCACGATGTCTCGCACCCAATGGACTACTTCGTGTGGGTGGTCCGGAACGACCAGCGAACGATTCTGGTCGACACGGGCTATGATACTCGCGAAGCCGCGCAACGCGGTCGACCGATTCTTATAGAGCCAGCCACGGCATTGGCGGAAATCGGCATCGCGCCCGAGTCGATCGACACCGCGATCATTACCCATCTGCACTACGACCACGCGGGCGGATTGGATCAGTTTCCCAATGCCCGTCTGCATTTGCAAGAGGCCGAGATGATCTACGCCACCGGGCCGTGCATGTGCCACGGCGTCTTGCGCATGCCCTTCACGGCGGACCACGTGTGCCAGATGGTGAGGCGCGTCTACGCGGGTCAGGTGACTTACCACGACGGCGACGCCACCATCGCGCCTGGCGTGACGATCCACAAAATTGGCGGGCATAGCCGGGGGCTGCAGGCGGTCCGCGTCGAGACCGCGCACGGCCCACTCGTGCTGGCTTCAGACGCTGCCCACTACTACGAAAACTATGAGGCGCGGAACCCGTTCCCGCTTGTGGTTGACGTTGAAGACATGCTGCGCGGGTATGACGTGCTGACTAGGCTGGCCGGCGACCGGCGGTTAGTGATCCCAGGCCACGATCCCTTGGTGCGCGCAAACTTTCCGGTGGCATTTGAAGGCGCGAAGGTGGATGTCCGTCGGCTGGACTTGGGGCCGACATAGCGTCGGTAGCGGCGTTGCTACTGAAGTGGGGGCTGGGGTATTCTGTTCTCCTTGTCGCGGCCTCGGCCGTCGGCGCTCAATTGATCGATCGAGGAGTTAAGAAACCATGAGTAGTCAATCAAATCTTGAAATCGTGCAGGGAGCATACGCAGCGTTTCAGCGCGGCGATATCGACGGTTTGCTCGGAGTAATGGCGGACGGTGTCGTCTGGACCGTGCCGGAATATGAAGGTCCGAACCACGGCGGAGTCTATAACGGGCCCGCTGGAGTAGCGAAGTTTTTCCAAACTCTTATGGAGGACGAAGAGATTCTGGAGTTTGTGATCAACGATTGGATCGCTGACGGCGAAAAGGTCGTCGCGGTGGGGCGTGTCAAGGCGCGAGTTCGCAGCACCGGGAAAACTGGCGAGACATCTTTTGCACACATAAACACCGTAAGAGACGGCAAGGTTGCCAACTTCTTTGAGATATTCGACACGGGTCCGATTGCGGCGGCACACCGCGCCGGATAGCAGCAAGCTCCGGGCGAAGCGCTCACAAATGAAAATCGAACTGGGGCCCTTATCAGCGCTAAACTTCGCGCCCACCGCACTGGCGCCATCGAAACCGGCACTACCGCGCTAACCCCGGATTCTTTCTCCGGCCACAGTCCGGAACGCGGTTTCGAGGCCCTCGATCGCGTTGCGGTAGTGCCACTTGTCGATGATCTCTGTCGACCTTCTTCCCATCGATCCGAGCGTGTCGGAGGCTGCGTCGAAAAATGACTGCATGGCGTCGAATATTTCGTGTTCGTCGCTCGGATCAAAACTCCAGCCGTTGCGATCGTCTTCGAGCAGGTCGGCTGCGCATCCGCAGGCCGTTGAAATTAGCAGTGGAAGGCCACACGCCATGGCCTCGTTCGCTACCAGGCCCCAGGGTTCGAAGTTTGAAGGTAGGATCAGTCCGTCGGCGGCACTGTAGATTTTTGCCATGTCGTTGTTTGCCAGGAATGCCGTGAAGACGACTCGATCGTCGGCCATACTCCTCAACTGTGATTCCAGCGGACCACTCCCGACGAGCCACAGCGTTGCGCCGGTTGCGTCGACAGTTTGCCACGTCCGCAACAATCGTTCGAGGTTCTTGGGTGCTACAAATCTGCCCGCAAACAGCAGCACTCGATGAGATTCCTTTAGGCCGAACTCAGCGCGTATCGCCGCACGGTTGGGGCGATGTAGCTGCACATCTAGCTGGAATCGATCGTTGTCGACGGCGAATGGCGCGAAGAAGCGACGTCTGGGCTCAACGGCGAAGAATGCCCAATACTGGTCGTTGGCGCTGCCGATCGAGACGACACCCGCGGCGCGCTTCGCGAAGTAGCGCAGCACGGCAGAGCTTAGCTTCCCGAGCCGTCGACTTCCTCCAGCGCGTCGGCGTTGGCGGTTCCCGAGATTGGAATCGCAGCGCAAGAGGTAGGGGATGCCGCGACGACTAGCCCACAGCATGACGGCAAATTGTGACCAAAAGCTATGCCCGTACTGCAGTATGCAGTCGGGCTCAAATGCCGCGATACGACCTACGAGCGAGGGATTGACCGCGCCAGCCAAAGGAAAGCGATAACAACTCTCTGGCGTCAAGCAGGGAACAAACTCAGCCGGATAGTGGAGCTCTGCCTCGGTCCAGTTGCGCAGACTGTCGCGCGGCTGAAGGAAAAATACCCGAGTTTCAAGGCCCGGCCGTGCGGCCAGTTCTTCAAAAAGGCGATCGCGGTAGGGCGCGGGCGCTACAGCTACGATCGCCGTTCGCATCGAGGTTTCATTCTCGCCTAGGTGGCCCAGGCTTAGCCGCTCGACGCAAAATCACTCCGGGCGAATCGAATGGATCGCGTCGGCGAAACGTTTACCGAAGTCGATGTAGCCGGCGGTGTTGTAGTGATAAGGGTCGGAGTGGCCGTAGTTGTCGGTCTCTGTGACGATTGCAGCGGCAGTATCGGAATCAACAAAGTTGTGTTGTGCTTTTCTCACGACGTCGCCGTAGTTCCACACTTTGCCGTCTTTATCGTTGCCTGAGTCGGAAATTCTACCGATCACGACCGGAAGATCATCCACCCGTAGCGCGGCACGTAGCAAGTCCATCAAGCGCTTTAAGTTGCGACCGTAGCGCTTTGCGACTACCGCCGACATGGCATCGCTCTCGCCTTGCATCCACAGAATTCCGGCGGGGATCAGCTCGTCCGCGTTGCCGTCGCCATCGATATCACGAGCGGCAAATGCATTGCGTAAAGTTGTCAAAAAGTTGTCGTACTGATTGACGCCGGAATGTTCTGCCGGACCGCCTACGAAGTCGGCTTCCCAACTGTCGAACCATCTCGCCGCCGTCTCGTCAATTGAGGTGCTCCCCCGCGAGTACTTGATCAAGGCCACGTTTTCGTTTGAGCGAAGTTCTTTTAGACGACGAGCGAATGTTATCTCGATCCCGAACTTGCCCGAGTAGGCGTTCGTCTTGCCGTCGGAAGTGAAGCCGGCGCCGTGCCCCGCGCGCAACTTCGTCCAAAGACCCCGGCCGCCTCCGGCTTCACCGTCAGGCGTGGGATTGCCGTGGAAGATTGGAACCGCGTCGTTGACCGCCTGCAGATCAGCAGGTAGCTCACTGACCGTGCCATAGCCATCCATGTTCGACTGGCCGCCGAGGTAGTAGACATGATAGGTCTCGGCCGACAGGCACGCGGTTGCAATGAATATTCCGAAGTACACTCGCAGCATATTGATCCCATCGTAAACGAACGTCGCAACGGGACGCGCCTTGCAGAGCTATGATGACGAAGCCATGACTCCCAATCGCCGCAACTTCTTGCAACTACCGATTGCTTTTAGCCTCGCCGCCCAGACTAGCGATGAGCAGATCAAGATTTGTCGCCGCTTGCCCGCCGAGTTGAGCGATGAAGAAATGCTGTCCTTGAAGCAGATCGGCCTGCGCTGGGCGCGTGTTCGATTTGATCCGAAGTCATCGGGCCGCGACTACATGGCTCGGACGGCCGAGCGGTATGGGCGCTACGGAATGAAGATTCACTCGGCGGTCCACTACTCTTACCGCGAACTCGATGTGCAGCTTGGCCGCCCCGGCCGTGACCGTCACATCGAGAGCTATGCACAGTTCCTAAGCGACTGCGGCGAACTCGGTATTCCGGTAGCTAGCTACGATTTTCACCCTGGCAACACCTATACGACTGACCACGTCGAAAGCGAACGAGGCTACCAAACCCGCGAGTTTCGCCTTGACGATTTCCGCAACAAAGTCGAGAAGCAGCGCCACGAGCGTGTCTACCCGGTGGAAGAAATTTGGGAGAACTACACCTACTTCATGAAGGCGACATTGCCTGTAGCGAATCAAGCGGACGTAACGATGTCGCTGCATCCGGACGACCCTCCACTGGCCATGATGAACGGCGTCGGGAAGATGTTGGTGCATTACGATGGCTATCGCCGCGCCGAGCAAATTTCTGAGTCGATCGCGGGCAAGGGCTCACCGGGCTGGGGGTTGACGTTCTGCGTTGGGACTTGGTCAGAGGGCGGCGACAAGATGGGCAAGGATGTCTTCGAGATGATCGATGACTTTGGCCGTCGCGGAAAAATCGCTGAAGTACATTTCCGCGCGGTGAGTTCACCGCTTCCAAATTTCACCGAGACGCTTCCGGATGAGGGCTACTTAGATCTTTATCGCGTGATGCGCGATCTCAAGCGTGCAGGCTTCAGTGGCGCGGTCATGCCCGACCACGTTCCGGCGCTTGGAGCGGACAAAGGAATTAACCCGGCGGGCACGGCGTATTGCATCGCTTACATGCGGGCGCTGGTGGAACGAGCGAGCGCGGAGTTGGCCTGATCTGAGCGCCCGGCGTTGGGCCGTTACGGTATCATCCTAAGCTGTGTTGACGCCGGTTATCTTGCTGCTCGCGACGCTCGCTAGCGTTGCGTATTTCGTCAAGATTGTCTTAACGCGCCTCGCTGGGATGAGTGCCGCGAAGGACAAGAACCTGCGGTTCGACAACGTCGGCAGGCGCCTGTGGACCGTTTTTGCCGAGGTCATGCTGCAGACGCGGGTGATCCGCGAGCGGCCTCTCGCCGGCATTCTGCATGCCTTGGTGATGTGGGGTTTTTTCGCCTTCGCTTGGGTCAGCATCCAGCACTTCCGGCATGGGTTTGCGGGACTTGAACATGCCACGCCTGACGTTTCTTGGTACGGCTGGTTCGCGGCAATCTGGTCGGTCGCGGTTTTGGTCGGAATACTTGGGCTCACGTACCGGCGATTCATCGTTCGCCCGGCGGCTCTTGGAGATCATCTGTCCGTTACGTCCGGCATTGTGGCGGTCTTAATCGTCGTTCTGATGGTCACCTATTTGGGCGGCTGGGGCTGGCTCGAAATTCCCAGCCTTGCTTGGAAAGCTAATTGGTGGGCGCACAGCGCGGCTCTGTTGGGAATGCTCTGGGTGATCCCTCGGTCGAAACACTTGCACCTAGTGATTGGCCCGGCGGCCGTTTTCTTCCGAGGTGACGTCACCAGTAACGTTCGCGCGCTTCGCGAGGACGACGACGATGACTTTGGAATGCTCGCGTTCACTGACCTCTCGCAGAAAGACATCCTCGATGTGAACTCCTGCGTCGAGTGTGGGCGCTGCTCGGACAACTGTCCCGCGAACATTATTGGCGGAACACTCGACCCGAAACAAGTCATTCTGCAAATGCAGAGCGGCCTTCTAGCCGGCGGCAGTGCGATCGCGGGCACGGTCGCCGAGGTCGAAGCTGGCGAGGCCTGGGTGTCGGAGCTCGACTTGTTTCAATGCCTTTCATGCGGGGCGTGCGAGCAGGCCTGCCCGGTTGGAATCGAACACGTTGGCATGAAGATTCTAGAGTTGCGGCGCGGACTAGTTAGCGAGGGCCGCACGAACAGCGACAAACTTACCGACATGTTCACGACGATGGAGCGCTCGCCGCACAACGCCTGGGGCGTTTCACAAGAGGTCCGCCAAAAGTTCGTCGAGTCCGAGGAACTGCCAATTTTCGACGGTTCGCAAGAGTGGCTGCTTTGGCTCGGGTGTGGCTGTAGTTACGACCCGCACGGTCAAGACGTAGCCCGCTCGATGAAGCAAATTCTCAATGCCTCTGGCGTGTCGTGGGGCGTGCTCAAGCGCGAGACCTGCTGCGGTGAGCCCGCCCGGCGCGCGGGCAATGAGTACCTTTACATGGAGCTTTCGCAAAAGGTGATCGAGGCATTCGAGTCGGGCACAGTAAAGAAGATTGTTACCAGTGATCCGCACTGCACCCGCATGTTTGACGTCGACTATCGACAAGAAGAGTCGTTTACCGAGCTTGACATCGAGGTCATCCACCACACCGAGTTGCTCGATCGGCTGATGCCTAAGCTCGACCTCACGCCGTCACTTGAGAGCGTAACGATGCACGACCCCTGCTATCTAGCGCGTGGACGCGGCGTCACCGAGCAGCCCCGCAACGTCATGCAAGCTATCGGCGCAAACGTCATCGAGATGGAGCACCACGGCAAAGAAACGTTTTGCTGCGGAGCGGGTGGCGCACAGCTCTTCATCGCCGACGACAAGGAAGAATTTCCAGGTGGCCGCGTCAATCATAAGCGCTTCGCCGAAGTTGAAGCCACGGGAGTCGATACCGTGGTCGTGGCATGCCCCTACTGCCCGATCATGCTCAAAGACGCCGCGAACCAGGCGAACCGTGAGGACGTCAAAATCGTCGATGTCGCGGAACTAGTTGCGGCGCGGCTCAACTAGAGGTCGTGATTCTAGCGCCACCGAGGTTCACCAGGAGCTGATCAACAATTCCGTGAATTGCGCGATTGTGCCCGCGCCGCGCACTGCCTGGATATGGCGAAGACGTTGTGACAACCAGCAGCCTGGCGTCCGGAACTACGAAAATGTACTGCCCACCATACCCCCACGCGAAGAAAACGTCGCGGCCGGAAGACTCGCGAATCCACCATCCATAGCCGTAGAGCTGGCCACTGTGGCGCGAGCGCCCGCGCGGGACGAACGTTTGCTCGACCCACTCTTCAGTGAGAACTCGCTGACCGTCGACCATGCCACGGTTGAGGTAAAGCCGCCCGAACTCCAACATCTGGCGTGGCGTCAATTCCATGTCATTGCCGCCGCGGTAGATACCTTGCGGGTCGCGCGGCCACTTCGCAAGAGAGAACCCTAGCGGCCGCGCGAGATGTTTTCTGGCGAAATTCCAGGTGGTGTCGCCGCTGGCTTGGGTGAGCAGCGCCGAGAGCAAATGGGTGTTGGCGGTACTGTAGGCCATGCGCGTCCCGGGAGGACGCAACTGTGGACGCCGTAGGGCATCGCGGACCCAGTTTCCGCTAGCGATCCAGTTGCCGAAATTTCTGCCGCTGGCTGGCTGCAAGCCTGATCGCATCGTCAGCAGGTCTTCGACGGTGATTTTGCGCTTCATCGCGTCGGAGCGCGGACCGAGATAGCTAGTAAAGTACTGCGCGATCGGTACGTCGACACTCGAAATGTCCCCACGCGCGACGGCGATTCCGATCAATGCCGAAATGACGCTCTTCGACGCGGATTTGATGTTCGCTCCGCCCTTTGCATACTTGCGGAAGTATTTCTCTAGGACCAGTTCTTCGTCGATGTCGATCAGCATGCTGTGGAGTCGCGGGAGTTTCTCGGCTGCGGCCTCGGCCACTTGCAACCGCTGCGAAAGCGGTACTACCGGCGGAACCGGCTTCGGCAAATCAACGACCGGGCCCTTAACCGCTGGAATAAGTGCGAAAAAGGCGACGACCGGCAGCGCTCTGCTGATCGCGAGCCGACAACCGGCGGAAAAATAACTGAGGGGCGCCAACTGAACGATTCTATCGTGTCTATCGTGGACTGCTGTCCTAGCGCTGCCGCAGTTCGACCTAGTCCCGCCCGACAGGCCCGTTGGATGAGACCTTGAGCGAGTCGCCCTTTTTGACCTCGACTTGGCGAATTATGTGAGATTGCCATTCGTGCGGCGTTCCCTGTGCCGACCAGCTATGGCCAGTTGCCCGGCCATTGACGAAGAGCAATAGCTCGCTGCTTGAGGAATCTTGCGCGGCGTATCTGGCGTCGATGTCGTAACTGGCTGAGTCTGCCAGGGCCGGCTGGGGCAGGGAAGTCTTCTCTAGCAATGCCTGGAGTTTCGATATTTCCGCGTCTTCGTCGCCAGTCATCAGAAAGTGGGCCATGCCGGCGTCTGTGCAGTCGGCGCGGGTTGTGACGCGCATTCTGTCCCATAGCAAGCGAACGTTTGGGTCGGCGGAATCACGCATCCAGTGCCACGGCTGCCATTCTTCGGGCTTGGCTTCTCGGCCAAATCGGCTGGTGCTCCAATAGCGGTTTTGGTCGCTAATCTGCACCCAGTGGACGCCTAATTGTCCTCGTCGTTGTGGTTACCGTCGGCGCTGTCGGCGATGCGGCCGTGGAACGTTGTTCCGTCGAACGGAGCCGGGCCGGCGGCAAGCGGGAGCGCAAAAAGGAAAAAAGCTAGGGCCGGCGAATAGAGAGTTTTCTCCACCAGGGGTCGCCTCTGAGGATCATCTAGAGAATACTGCATGCGACACGGGGCTCGGGCACAGGTCCCAAATCCTTCCGCAAGGAAGCTATGTACGCAATTTCCGGGCAGATCCGGCGTGAGTTGCGTTTGAGCCGCGCGCGCCGGCAAGCGGTTTTCTCGAATGGATCAATGCCTTCGAGGAAACCGCTTGCCGGCGCGCGCGGCTCAAACCCGAGATCTTTCGCGGCAACGGAGCGCACCCGCGGCGTGTCGCGAATGTATCGCTTAAGAAAACATGAATAGCCTACTGTTGCACGCGACCAAGCATTACAGGCACTCGCGAAGGATACCTGCCGACGGATCAGGCACCGGTCAACGCAGGGCCAGGGGATCACACCCGCACCGATACAATAGGCCAGATGTCCGCGACTCTTGGTACCCGCTCGCCGCCCGAGCTATCGGCACAGGCCGTGATCCTGGGTTTGCTGATTGGCACCGTGTTGACCGCGGCGAACACCTATCTTGGCCTCTATGCGGGCATGACGGTTTCGGGCAGTATCCCCGCTGCGATCGTTTCGATGGGCATTTTGCGGGGTATTCTCAAGCGCGGCAGTATTCTCGAAAACAACATCGTGCAGGACGATGGCGTCGGCGGGTGAGTCTGTCGCGGCCGGCATTATTTTCACCGTTCCGGCAATGATCATCGCCGGTGTTTGGACGGAGTTTGATTATTGGCAGGTCACCATGATCGGCGTGCTCGGCGGCGTGCTGGGTGTGCTGTTCATGATCCCCTTGCGGCGGACGCTGATCGTCGAAGATGACGAGCTGATATACCCCGAGGGCGTGGCTTGCGCGCAGGTGCTCGAAGCCGGCGAAGAGGGTGGAAGCTCGCTCTCTCGCATCGTCGCGGCACTACTCGGCGGAGTGGCTTTCAAATCATGCATCGGGCTTTTCGCGATTTTTCGGGGGACGGCCGAGTACGCTTGGCGGGTTGGCGGCTCGGTGCTCTACATGGGTTCCGACGTCTCGGTCGCGCTGCTCGGCGTGGGTGTGATTGTCGGCATCGAGATCGGCGTCCAAGTCGTTGGCGGCAGCTTGATCGCCTGGGGCATTGCGATTCCGCTCTATTACCTCGGTAATCCGATACCCGACGGGTCCGTGCTCGACGCCGCGTGGGCGGCTTGGAGCAGCCAGATTCGCTATATGGGCGTGGGAGCGATGATCGTTGGCGGACTGTCGTCGATGTGGAAAATTCGCTCCGGAGTAGGGCGCGCGTTGGGCCAGTTGCGGGGCACCTTGGCGAAGGGGGCGAGCGCCACCGAAGTCACTGACCGCGATATCCGTTTGTCAACTAGCGGAATGATTTTCGCTGCCGCGGGCGTCGGTACGTTCGTGCTCTATCGCATGGTTACAGGCTCGCTCTCGATCGCCATCGTAGCCGGGATCGTGATGCTGATCGCCGCGTTTTTCTTTGTCGCGGTCGCGAGCTACATCTGCGGACTCGTCGGTTCATCGAACAACCCAATCTCTGGAATGACGATCTGCGCCCTGATGTTTTCCGCCGGGATACTGTTGCTGCTGGGTATGGCCGGCCCTGCTGGGATTCTCGGCGCGCTGGGCGTGGCCGGTGTCGTCTGCTGTGCCGCGGCAACGGCCGGTGATACCTCACAGGATTTGAAGACGGGACAAATTGTTGGTGCTACCCCGCGCAAGCAGCAGATCGCGCAGTTCATTGGCGTGTTGGTGCCGACGTTTGCAATCGCGCCGATATTGACGCTGTTGCACAATGCTTATGGCATTGGAACGGGAGCTCCTGACGCGCTGCGCGCTCCGCAAGCGACGCTGTTTGCGTCAATCGCCGAGGCGATGTTTGGCAGCACTGATTTGCCCTGGAATATGGTTTGGATCGGCGCCGCGATTGCGTTTGGCCTGCTCGTGCTTGATTCATTCCTCGAGCGCTCGGGAAGCCGCTTTCGGGCCCACGCGATGCCGGTCGCGGTCGGCATCTACTTGCCCCTAGCGCTGATGGTGCCGATCTTTTTGGGCGGAATTGTTTCGGTGCTATTGAAGCGAACTTCTGAAGCGGCGGTTCACAACGGCGTACTGATCAGCTCGGGGCTCATTGCCGGAGAGGCGATCGCGGGCATACTCATTGCAATCCCAAAGACACTGCCGCAATTCGCCGACGTGCGGATTCCGATTCCTGTGGTCGACAGTTTGGGCATTTCAACGCTTGGAATTTTTGCGGCCATGTGGCTAATCTATCGCGCATCGATTTCGGGCGGCGGATCGAATTCGCGGTGATGCAAACGAGCCTTGGGTACTCTGCGACAATTGGCGCGTGCGAAATGCTGCAGTTTTCACGTTGGGTTTGCTCATGACTGGTCCCGTGTTGACTCAAGGAGCTGATCGTCCCCACGGCGAAATTGCAGCCGGCCGTTCGGCCGTTGTTGCTCGAAACGGCATGGTTGCTACGAGCCAGCCGCTAGCCGCCCAAGCAGGCCTCGACATTTTAAAGCAAGGCGGAAACGCCTTCGATGCGGCGGTTGCGACGGCGGCGGTCCTAGCCGTTGTCGAACCGATGATGACCGGACCAGGGGGTGATATGTTCGCCTTGGCCCACGTCGCGAAGAGCGGCGAGCTTGTCGGACTTAACGCTAGCGGCTTCTCGCCCGGGGCCGTCGACGCCTCGTTTTTCTCGTCGAGAAATCTACCATCCATTCCGATTACCGGGCCGCAGTCGGTCAGCATTCCGGGGGCGATTGACGGCTGGGCGACGCTGCTCGAGGCGCACGGAACCATGAGTCTCGCTGCAGTGCTGGCGCCCGCGATCGAGTATGCCGAGCAGGGCTTTGGGGTATCGGAGATCATTGCCGGCGACTGGGCGAACTTCGGCGCCGTGCACGCTGAAAAGGGGCCGTTTGCCGCGACATTTCTGCCGGCCGCGGCGCCGCGCCGCGCCACGGCGATGTGTTTCGCAATCCTGACCTGGCGAAGACGTTTCGTCAGATCAGTGAGGGCGGCCGCGATGCCTTCTACAAGGGCGAGTTCGCTCGCAAGATGGTGGCGCATTTGAATGCGCAAGACTGGCCGGTCACGCTCGACGACCTCGCGTTCCAGCACTCCGATTGGGTCGAGCCTATCAGCACGACCTATCGCGGCTACGAATTGTTTGAGTTGCCGCCGAACGGCCAGGGGATGGCGGCTCTCGAGATGCTCAACATCTTAGAGGGGTTCGATCTTCGCAGCCTCGGATTTAACTCATCCGCATATCTGCATCGGCTCGTGGAGGCCAAGAAGTTGGCATTCGCGGACCTAGGCGCATGGCTGGCGGATCCGGAGGGAAGTGAGCTGCCGGTGCCGGAGCTAATTTCAAAGGATTATGCCGCAAAGCAACGGGCACGCATCGATTTAGAGAAGGCGGCCGATGACGTCACCTCGGGCGTCGACCGTGACGGCGATACGGTTTACCTAACCGTAGTAGACAAAGACCGCAACGCCGTCTCGTTCATCTACAGCATTTTTCACGGATTTGGCTCCGGCGAGGTTGTCCCGGGAACTGGTGTTGTGCTGCAGAACCGAGGCGCACTTTTTGTTCTTGAAGAGGGCCATCCCAATCAAATCGAACCGCGCAAGCGCCCATACCACACGATTATTCCGGCAATGGCGTTTAAGGATGGCAAGCCGTGGTTGAGCTTTGGAGTGATGGGTGGCGCGATGCAGCCCCAAGGGCACGTTCAGGTCTTGCTCAACATGATCGAGTTTGGGATGAACGTCCAGGACGCGGGAGAGGCGCCGCGCTTTCGGCACCAAGAAGGTGACGGGTTGGCCCTGGAGACAGGTGTCGATCCGCAGACGCGGGCGGAGCTGATTCAAATGGGACACGAGGTGGTTTCGCGCCCCGGAGTTTTCGGCGGCTATCAGGCGATCGAGATCGACTGGCAGCGAGGGGTGCTGATTGGCGGCACCGATCCGCGCAAGGATGGTTGCGTGGTGGCTTGGTAGAGCGGCCGGCCCGCGGCAGTTCGACGGCGCAGGGCCTACAAGCCTAAATCTTCGATGAAGTGCGTGTCGTAGCGGCCCTCGACGAATTCTGGGGTGTCTAGAATTCTTAGATGCAGGGGAATCGATGTCTTGATGCCTTCGACGATGCTCATCGTGAGCGCGCGTTTCATGCGCTGGATCGCGAGCTGCCTAGTTGCTGCGTGGGCGATGACTTTTGCTACTAACGAATCGTAGTGTGGCGGAACACGCCAGCCTCCATATGCTACCGAATCGACGCGTATTCCTAATCCGTTTGGCGGCGCGTATTTCGTAATCAGTCCCGCTGACGGAGTGAAGGTCTCGGGGTCTTCGGCATTGATTCGACACTCGATGGCGTGTCCGGTGATCTCGATGGGGTCTGGAACCACCACTGAAAGTGGCTGACCCGCCGCTAACAGAAGCTGGCTCTTGACGAGATCGACCCCGGTAACCGCTTCGGTAATCGGATGCTCGACCTGGATGCGTGCGTTTAGCTCGATAAAGTAGAGCTCGCCATCTTCGTCCATCAGGAACTCAACGGTACCGGCGTTGGTGTATCCAATCGCGGAAAGGGCGTCGGATAGGATTTTTCCCATCTTGGCCCGAAGTTCCGGGCTGATGCCGCAGGCCGGTGCTTCTTCGACGAGCTTTTGGTGACGGCGCTGGATGGAGCATTCACGCTCTCCCAAAGAAATCACGTTACCGTCTTTGTCGCCTAGGACTTGGAATTCGATATGCCGCGGGCGCTCGAGAAATTTTTCAAGATACACTTCGCCGTTGCCGAATGCAGACTCGGCCTCGTTCTGCGCTTGCTGAAAAGCGTTCTCGATCTCATCCGCCGAGCGAACGATGCGCATGCCACGCCCACCGCCGCCTGCTGAGGCTTTGATGATTATGGGATAGCCAATGTCGTCCGCCCACGTCTTGGCCTCGTCCGCCGACTTCAACGGCTCTTCGGTGCCCGGCAGGACCGGAATCCCGGCGTTCTTGGCCGCCGTACGGGCTTGCGCTTTGTCGCCCATCAAACGGATCGCTTCCGGGCTTGGCCCGATGAAACGTAGACCGCAGGTTTGGCAGATTTCGGCAAAGCTAGCGTCTTCCGCCAAAAAACCATAGCCAGGGTGGATGGCATCGACGTCGGCCATTTCTGCGGCGCTAATGATCGCCGGCACGCTCAGGTAGCTATCAGCGCTCTTTGGTGGACCGATGCAGATCGCTTCGTCAGCGTAGGCGACGTGAAGCGAGTCTTTGTCGGCGGTCGAGTAGACCGCGACCGTGCCGATTCCGAGGTCCCGACAGGCGGCGATGATGCGCAGCGCGATTTCGCCGCGATTGGCAATAAGAACTTTTTCGATCATTCGATGCAGCGCTTACTCAGATGGCATGATCTTGAACATCTGCTGGCCGAACTCCACGCCCTCTCCGTTCTCAACGAGCCGCTCAGCGAGTATGCCGTCGACTTCAGCTTCGATTTCGTTCATGAGCTTCATTGCTTCGACGATGCAGACCACCTGGCCTTTCTTGACGCGGTCACCAGGCTCAATAAATGCGGGGGCTCCGGGGGCCGGCGAGACATAAAAAGTTCCAACCATCGGTGAATCGACGTATGCGGCCGAGTCGCCTACCTCGGGCGGGTCGGGTTCTGGGGGCGCTGACGTCACGGCTGAAGCGGGAGGCGGCACCGGGACTGCCGTCGTTACGAGCGTCGAACCGTGCCGCGCAATGCGAAGGCGCAGCTTTGCTGATTCGTACTCAATTTCGGTTAAGTCTTTCTTGATGGCCAGGTCGGCCAGCGCCTTGATGGAATCCAAATTAATCTTGGTATCAGCCATTTCTCGTCAGTACCTTTATTCGATGACGCGCAGCTTTCGAGGTGTGGAGGTGAGTACTTCGCAGCCACCGCGTTTGACTACCACAACGTCTTCGATTCGAACTCCCGCGATTCCCTTCAGATAAGTCCCCGGTTCCACCGTTACCACCATGCCTGCCTGCAAGCGTTCGCGTTGTTTGGGGGCCAGTCGCGGACTTTCGTGAATTTCAAGGCCGAGTCCGTGACCTGTCGAGTGCGAAAACAATTCGTCGAGCTTTTTGCCGGCTACTTTTGATTTTCTCAAAACTTGCCGCGCGCGTCGATCGATAGTCTGGAACTCGGCTCCGGGCCTGATGGCGTCGATCGCAGCCTGCTGCGCTTCGAGCACGGCGTTGAACATTTCCATCTGAATCCGGTCCGGACGACCCAGGCTGATCATCCGCGTCATGTCGCTGTTGTAGCCGTTGAGTATAGCACCCTGGTCGACGACAATTAGCGCATTTGGGACCAGTTTGAGGGGTCTGGGTTCGGCGTGCGGAAGCGCCCCGTGGAGGCCGCTGGCGACGATTGTAGGGAACGCGGCACCCTCCGCGCCGAGGCGTCTCATCGCGAATTCGATCTCTGCGGCGAGGCGAGCTTCGGTCCAGCTCGGGCGTACCTTTTTAGAGGCTTGGTCGAAGGCTTTGGAGTTCAATTCGACCGAGCTTCTGATCGCTTCGATCTCGCTCGCACTCTTGATGATGCGGAGGTTCTCGACGAGATCTTCGAGAGGCATCAGCCGGCAGTTCGGTAGGGCTTTTTGAAGGTAGCGGAATGTCGCAAAGCTCAGTCGGTTCTGCTCGAAGCCCAGGCGCTTGGTGCGATGCTTTTTGACTGCGGCGACGAATGCCGGCCGAGAATCACCGAATGTAATCTCGAGATCGATTTCAGACGTCTGCTCGGCCGCTTGTGTTTCGTAGCGGCCGTCGGTGAACAGAGTAGCCCCATCGTCAGCGACGAGTAGGTGGCTGGCGCTACCGCTAAAACCTGTGAGATAGCGGATGTTCGTCAGCTCAGCTATGTATAGGGAAACACCGTTTGATGCCGTCCGAAGAGCATCTAGTCGCGCGGAATATTCAGTCACTCTTGGGCGTCCCGCGGAACGGCACGGATAGTAAGGCCGTCCGGTTGCTTAGTAATCGTGACCTCGGGCCGGCTATCAACCTCGATAACCACACGAACAATCATCGGCTCCAGTTGATACTGCGCAATCCGCACGCGCTTGATCGTCGGGTGATCGATCGACTGCGAGCGCTGCTGCATGTCTAGATTGCTGTCTTTAAGGTCGACGACGACGCGAGCGGGGTCGGGCAGGGTGAACCAGCTTGACTCCAGTTCGCGGCCCGCGCGGATGCGAATTTCGACGGCGCCGTCCGCCACCGCGACGTCTAGTTCGCGTAGTGTGGCGACTGACGAAGCCGGCTCGGGTGACGTTGGTTGGGCTGGGGGTGACGGCTCTACCGGCTCTGGCTCGGCTTCGGGCGGGTCTTGGGCAGGTTCCTCACCGACTTCGGGCTCCTGCGGCACCACCGCGGCCGGTTCCGGCTCAAGTGGTGGCGGTTGCAATATCTCGGGTTCCACCGAATAGGGATTTTCCGCTGCCCGCTCGCGATCATACGGGTCGTAAAGCTGGGTCGCCAAAAGCACGAATGCGGCGAGCAACAGCACGACGCCAACGACAACCTCTCGTTTCGAGACGAACGCGGAGGCGCCACCCGATTCGGCCATGCGGTCGGCACCTTCGGGAAGGTTTGCCCGGCGTCGAAAGAGGTCAATCCGAATCATAGATTCTTCAAACTTCGCAGGGCTGAGCCGCAGGCAACTGCGAACGCGGGTTCCGATACGATTCCGGCGGACGCTGTATCGATTTTCGCAAATGGATCGAGCGGAACGACTTCGAGGTCCGTTCCGGCCGCGACGCCGGCGGAGTACTCTCCACGGTCGGCGGCTCGCCCGCAAAGGTAGACTTTCTCTAGCTTTAGAGGCTCGGCCTTTTGTGAAAGTTCCGGCCAGTTTTCGCGCAGGGCCGAGCCGACGCGCTCAGCCGGAGGAAGCGTCACCTCGCTGGACCAATGCTCGGCAATACGTACGGAACGAGAGATTAGCGGAAATCCGCCGCGTGTGACCACCATCGTGATCAGGTCTTCGTTGACATCCACCAACAGAGAGGCTTGATCGACGGCCGGGCTGTAATTGAAGGCGAAGACATTCGCCAACGCGCAAGCGCGAATGTCGGCTGTGACTGGCTGCAGGCCCGCGAGGCGAACCGTTTCACGAAGCCACTCGACCTGGTCGGCGGGGGCGCAGCCCCACACCAGCGAAGATTGCGCCGCGCCGAATCCCGACTCGAGCATCTCGTAGTCGCAGTAGGCGGAATCGAAGCTATAACTGATTTGGCGCTCCACCGAGGTGCGCACGAAATCGACCAATTCGTAGTCGCTGTTGTCGACGCGCTCAAACCCGCAGAGGGCTTTTTCGCCGCCCACCGATACGACAACGTTGCGGCCATTAAGGTGTTCACTTTGGAATAGGTCGCGAAGTTCTAGCGCGACCAATGGGCCGTCGGTCAACTGCCACTCGGTGACCGCTTGCGGCGGGATTTTGGCGCCTACTACGGCCTTCAAACGCATCCCACCCGAGCGTTGCTCAAGCGCCACAGCCAGCGCCATGCGAGTGTCGAGATCGAGACCGACTTGGGAGTGGCGCGAGCCGAACGGTAACCGATCGGCAATCCGCGACAACAGCCCGGGCGATTTTCGGTAAGTCGATCCGCTGAACGATTGAAGATCGGCCATCAGAGGGGCGAGTTACGCGCTCACTTTTTCTTTGGGCTCGACCAGCGATCGTATTTTCTGCCAATTCGGGCGGACTCGGTGCTGCCGTCGTGGATCAACATTCGATAACGAAATTGCAGTTTCTCGCCCTTGGCTAAGGTAATGCTGCCATCGCGCGAATCGTCGGCGTGAAAATGATGCTCTCCGAAAATATTTGCCGCGAACAGGCCGTAGCCGCGCACATGCCAGTATGTCGGGTGTTTTGGATTGGACGGATGGTCGAAAATCGCGATGCCGACCGGCTTGCCCTCGATGCTGCCGGCGTAGTCGATCCACGGGGATTGTTTCCCCCAGGTATTGGCCTCGGTCGTTTTGCCCGCCGCGTTTGTGATCTTGCCGGTACGAGCAACTCCCTTCGCGCGCATGTGTTGCTCTTCTAGTTCGGTGGCGATGCGAACGGCGAACGTACCCTCTTTGGTATCGCCGAAATGCACCTTGTCGGCAACGGCGGTTAGGGTGATGTCGAAATCGATGATGCGGTCTTTCGAGGCGCTTCGAAAGACCATCGTGCGAGCTTCGGAGAGCAGCGTCGAGCCGTCCGGAGCATTCCAATTGAATGCGGCGCGAATGCGGCCGCTGTTGCCTAGCTTGTCGCCTTTGCCTAAGAGCTTGACGTCAGCAACGCCGTCGAGCGTAATGATGCCCTTTTTATCTCGCGGCAGTTGAGTTCTCTCGTTGGCCCAGAAGTCGAAGCCGTTCACCTCGCCGTGGCTGAACCACATGCTGCGTTGGTGCTCGTGGTCTCTTTGCTCGCCGGGGATCTGCTCCATTGGGAAGCCGCGCGTGACGATCGTCCCGTCGGGCGCGCGAAGCGGATGCAGATAGGGCTTCGTGGTCTCCGGGCCGAAGTAGAAAGTGGAGAATGGATTGCCCCCTATCGAGATGTCGATGCGGTCATCCTTTGGATCGAAGGCGACTTGGGCATTCACAGCCGCCGCGACGAATAGCAGTGCGAGGGCCAACGATAAGCGCGTCATGTTCTCATAGTGGACCATAAAACGCGCGGGCCTGGGCACGATCTTGTGTTTGATTTTGCTGCACCGGTTAACCAACTTGCACGAGGCCGTATCGGCGTTGCCACTTGTCTCTGATGTAGTTCACAAGTTCGGCGAGCGCTTCGACGCTTGGCGGGTTTTCAACGTAGGCCGTCGCTTCGTTGCGGGCCAGTTCGAGCGTCTCTCGGTCACGCAGCAAATTTGCCACTCGGAATGACGGTAGTCCGCTTTGTTTGGTCCCGAAAAACTCGCCCGGCCCCCGTAGCCGCAGGTCGACCTCGGCGATTCGAAAGCCGTCTTGGGTTTCGGTCATGGTTCGCATCCGCTCGCGAGCGTTCTCGGTAAGTTTTTCAGTCATCAGGATGCAGAAACTTTTGTGCGCCCCTCGGCCCACTCGACCGCGCAGTTGATGCAACTGGCTGAGGCCGAAGCTTTCGGCATGTTCAATCATCATCACCGTGGCATTGGGGACATCGACTCCGACCTCCACCACCGTCGTCGAGACGAGAACCTGCGTTTCACCGCGACGAAAGCGCTCCATCGCTTCGTCTTTGCCGCCGGTCGGCAGCCGCCCGTGCAGGATGTCGAGCTTGAGGTCGGGGAACACGTTCGTCGAGAGGTGTTCGAACTGCTTTTGCGCCGCTTTGACCGACTTCGTTTCTGATTCATCGATCAACGGGTAGACGATGTAGGCCTGACGCCCGCTGAGAACTTGTTCGCGAATAAAGCTATAGACGTTCTCAGCGTGGTCAACCGAGCGGTGTTTGGTCACGATCGGACTGCGGCCAGGGGGCAGTTCGTCGATGATCGAGACATCGAGCTCGCCGTATAGCGTGAGCGAAAGGGTGCGAGGAATCGGCGTGGCAGTCATCACCAGCACATCGGGATGGGCGCCCTTTCGAAGTAGTTGCAAGCGCTGCATCACGCCGAATCGGTGTTGCTCATCGATGACGATAAGGCCTAGATTCTGAAACTCCACGTCCTCTGAAATCACCGCGTGCGTACCGACGACGACATGCGCGATGCCTTCAGAGATCAGCCGCTTGATTTTCTTCTTCTCACTAGCGCGATGCGACCCGGTGAGCCCGGCGACCACGTAACCCGCCGGCTCAAGCAGTTTTTTGAAGTACAAGAAATGTTGCGTTGCGAGAATCTCGGTCGGGGCCATCACAGCGACCTGGTAGTTGTTTTCGAGGGCGATGACCGCCGCTTCGATAGCCACGATGGTCTTGCCGCTGCCGACATCGCCTTGCAGCAGGCGATTCATTGGCACCGGCGTCGCCATATCCTTCGCGATCTCGCCGAGCACGCGCTTTTGTGCGGCGGTGGGCTTGAACGGCAGAATCTGCTTGATCTTTTCGCGGGCGCCGTCGTTGAGTTCGAACGCAATGCCGGCGACCGCTCGCGACTTCGCGCGCTTGAGCGCTAGGCCACATTCGAGGAAGAAAAATTCTTCAAAAATGAGCCGAAACTGTCCGGGCGTGCGGTAAGCCCCGAGCAGCCGCATGTCGACGTCGGTAGGTGGAAAGTGTGTTTCGTTTAACGCCGCCCTGCGGTTGGGCAGGCCGACACGCCGACGGATCGACTCCGGGATCGGGTCGTCTTCAGGAATGAGCGGTAGCGCGCGATGAACCATGCCCCGCAGCATGCGCGTGTTCACCTTGCCCAGCGCTTTGTAGACCGGGACGATACGCCCTAAGTGAAGCTTCGCCTCGGGATCATCCTCACGTAAAATCTCGTACTCGGGATGTGAAATGGAAAGCTCGCGAGAGTAGCTGTCGTAGTCGATGCGCCCGTAGACTGCGATTGTCTGGCCATTCTCGAAAATCGATTGTAGATAGTCGCCTCGAAACCACTTGCAGACGATCCAGGTGTCTTCGCGGTCTTTTAGGCGAAGCTCGAACAGGCGCAGTCGGCTGTGCCGCGGTCGGTAGAGCTGCGTCGCGCTAACAGTGCCGATCACGGTCGCCGTCTCTCCCGGCGCTAGCTCCGAGATCGGTTTAACGTTACTGCGATTCTCGTACCGCAGCGGCATGTAGTAAAGCAGGTCTTCGATCGTCGCGATGGCGCGTGACTCAAAGGTTTTCGCGCGGGATGGCCCAACGCCCTTGAGATAAGTGATCGGAGTGTCGAGCTGCATCTGGCGCGAGCATCCGATTGTAACGGGGCACCACCCCAGCGACTGCGGCGCTCGACTTGACCGGGAATGACGAGGCCTTGGGCGGTCGGTTATGACTGCCCAAGGCTTGCCCCGCTCTCACTTTAGGGATTGGATCGAATACTAGGTCGACCGAGGTGCGGTGACGGGCCGCACGCCGAGCGCAACTTCGACGTCCGCGATGTGATTGAAAATGGTGAGCGCCGATGAGCCGGCGAACAGCAGTCCAATCGCGTTTAGATCTGCGTCCATCAACAGACTTCCGGAGTCGCCTGGTGCGCCCATCGGAGTCGTAATGATTTGATGCCGGAAAACCGCCGAACCGGAGCTGTATCCGACCGCAATCGTTGCATTGACCGCGGTGACACGCCCAGAAGTAACTTCGGTGGTCCGACCGGCCTTAATCACTTGCGATCCCGTGAACGCCTGGTCGACGCCTCTCGGCATGATCTGGCCGATGATCGAAGCCGTCACATTGCGGCTGTGAGTGGGTCGGGCGACGGCGGCATCGACAAGGTTGTAGCCGGAGCGGCCGAACACGATCGGCTCGAAGCGCTCGAGAGTGGCCACGGAGTCAGACGGATAGACGCCGCCATCCAACGGGCCGGGTTGCAATATTAGATCACCAGGCTTGCCGCTGTTTTCAGCCGCTAGAATGTGGTTATTGCTGAGAATGAGGTAGTTCCCCTTGCATTCTTGTTTCGATCCGCAGCAACATGTTTCCGACTCGCAGCAGCAGCGCCGAATATCTTGCACCAGATACCCGAAAGTGCCTGCCGTGATGTTGGTGTGGCCGATGCTAAAGCCCGGGACTGCCGGTCTTAGGCGGGCCGTAAATGCCAGTGCTTTGATCTCGCCGACTTCGACAACGTCGGTGACTACGCCGTCGATTTTCGCGGGAATCCGCGCAGCCGCGGCTACCGTCTTCTTTTTTGATTCAACGTAAACAGTGAGAGACCGAGCCTTTCCCGGCTTCCCTGCTTTGACTTTGTTGCTAATCGCGACGCCTACAACACCGTCGCGAGCTAGTAGTTCAGATTCGTGTTTTTCTTGAATCTCGGTGATTTTCGCCGCTTCGGCGATCTCAGCGGACCGAGTGGTATCGCTGGGATGGTCCGTCTTGAAGAACGACTCCCAAGCACTCGTGATTTTAGATGCTTTCGACTGCTCAGATGAGGTCCAGTTACGTAGTTGGTCTGTCATTGTTGTGACCCTCCTGCTTGTTAATGCGCAATGCGCATCAAAAAGCGGCCACAACTAATCAGATCAAGGGGTTAACGATTCCGGATTCAACGACGTCGATGGGCACTCCATCCATTTCGTACGGCAATACGTCTTCGGGATCAAGCTCATCCTTTGGAATCTTTCGAGCTACGTAAACGACCACACAGGGTTCGCTAGTGAGCACGCCATTCTTCGTACGAAACCCATCACTGACACCGACAATGTTCAATTTGCCGAGCCATTCACGTTCGATTTGGCGTTGCACATTGGCCAGCGGAGAGCGGCCAAGCGCGGCCATTAAATCGTCTCGTTGCGAATCTTGATTGGGCACGTCGAAAATTGTCAGCGGCTACTAGAATCGCCGCTAGCCGTAGCGTGTTTCGCTAGATCCAGACTCAGTATACGTGCGCCCGAATGTCGCAATTTCCGTTTGAGTTTGATGGTGGGGTCCTACGGGGGTGTGAAAAAACCTCCACCAGCATTGCGACCGTCGGAGGGTGCGACATGTCGCACCCCTACAACACTGATAACAAGCAAGTTGCTCGTAGGGGCGTAGCTTGCTACGCCCGTTTCTCGAGTTCGCGGAGGTTTCTTCACACCCCCTACGAGAAGCGATGCGCATCTAGAGCCTCCCACAGAAAGCTTACGCCGTGGCCTGGACGTTCCGACGGGCTCGTGAACCCGTCCTCGATGTGGATCGGTTGTTCGATGAAGCGCTCAAGCCCGAAGCCGTGCGCTTCTAGATAGGAGGCGTTGGGTACGGCCGCGAGCAGGCTGACGTGCAAGTCGTGAACTCCGTGGGTGGTCACGGGAAGATTGTGCGCTTCGGCGAGGTGGGCGATCTTCATCCATGCCGTGACGCCGCCGCAGTTCGATAGGTCCGGCTCAGGGAATGAGACAGCGCCGGCCGCGATCATTTTTTGAAATTCGTAGATCGTATGAAGATTTTCCCCCGCGGCAACTGGAATTGACCCTTCCTGCTCAATACGAACGTGGCCCTCAACGTCGTCTGGGATCGTGGGTTCTTCCAACCAGTAGACGCCGTATTCAGCGAGCGCGTGCGAGGCGCGAATGGCCTCGTCAACGCGCCACTTCATGTTGGCGTCGACCATGAGTGGGATGTCGGAACCGAGCGCTTCGCGAATGGCGGCCACCCGCGAGATATCGTCGCTCAAGCGTTCGCGGCCAATCTTCATTTTGATCGCCCGGAAGCCGGCCTTGAGATTTTTCGCCGTCTGTTCTTTGAGCTCTTCGAGCGGCATGTCGAGATCGATGCCGCCCGCATAGACTTTCACTTTCTGAGAGTGGCCCCCGAGCAAGCGCCAGAGTGGCTCGCCCGCCGCCTTGGCTTTGAGGTCCCAGAGCGCGATGTCGACCGCTGAAATCGCGAAGCTCACTGGACCCCCACGACCGACGTAGTGGGTCGCCCACCACATCGTTTTCCAAATCCGCTCGGTTTCTCTCGGGTCTTGTCCCATCAACAACGGCTTTAGATCGTCTTCGATCAAGCGCCGGATCGCCGATCCGCCGGTGTTGCCGACCATGTAGGTGTAGCCGACGCCTTCGAGCCCCTCGTCGGTGGAAATGCGCGCGACCACCACCGCGAAATGGCTAATTTCACCGTGGGTCGAATCGCTGAGCACTTTCGGCAGTGGAATCTTGTAGTGGGCGACGTCGATTCGGTCGATGCGCATAGCCTCACGAGATTAGCGAATTCCGGCAGACGGGCGCTTACAATAGAAGGCTTTACCGTGAGCGCCGCCGAATCCATCTTGACCGCCGACAGTGGCCGTCCATCGTCTCGAATCGGGCGTGCGTTTGGGCGCCTTGAAGCCGAGCGGTCGCGCGCTTTGATCGCCTATATCACCGCCGGGGATCCTGCGCCTTCACGTAGCGTAGAGCTGATTCTCGCGCTCGAGCGCGGGGGGGCGGACATTATCGAACTAGGTGTCCCGTTTTCCGACCCAATCGCGGACGGTCCCGTGATTCAGCGGGCTTCTGATCGCTCGTTGAAGGCCGGGACGAACGTCAAAATCGTCTTGCAGTTGATTCGCGAGTTGCGTCAGAAATCCGAAGTGCCCTTGATCGTCTTCAGCTACTTGAACCCGATTTTGCGCTATGGGTTTGAGCGATTCGCGGAAGATGCAGCAGCCGCCGGCGCCGATGGTGCGCTGCTAACCGACCTGAACATTGAAGAGGCTGAACACTACGTCGCCGAAATGCGAAAGCACAATCTCGACTGTGTGTTCCTGGCTACGCAAACCACTAGCGACGAGCGCCTTGCGGAGATCGCGCGTTGGTCGAGCGGTTTCGTCTATCTGGTTTCAATGGCCGGAGTTACGGGTGTACGGGAAACTCTTTCGAGCGCCGCGCTACCGCTTATCAAACGCGCTCGTGCCCAAACGGACATTCCGCTTGCTATTGGTTTTGGCCTATCCAAGCCAGAGCATATGCGAGCGGTCGCGCCCTATGCGGACGCCGCGATTGTCGGTAGCGCCTTCATGCGGGTGATTGAAGAGCACGGCGACGAGGCGGACTTGGCCGAACGACTCAGTTCACTCGCGGCCGATCTTAAGCAAGGATTGAAATTATCCACACCGGAATAAATTCTTATGAAGGACCTTAGCGACTGGCGAAAAGAAATAAACGACCTAGACCGCGAAATCGTCGCGATCCTGAATCGGCGGGCGGCTTGTGTGCTGGAATTGGCGCCCCTAAAGCGTCAGCAGGGGATTCCTGTTTTTGAGCCGGACCGCGAACGTCGCGTACACGACAACATTGAGGCGGCGAACGAGGGGCCGCTTTCGACCGAATCGCTCACACGCATCTATGAGGCGGTGATGCGCGAGATGCGCGAACTGCAGAACCAACCCGCTGAGTAGGTAAACGTGGCCATCCGAACCATTTCGGTTGTTGGGGTTGGGCTGATCGGCGGATCGTTCGCCCTAGGGTTGCGTAAGGCCGGCTTCAACGGGCGTATCTTGGGCGTTAGTTCGCCGGCCACGATTGAGGCGGCGCTACAGCGCGGGGTCATTGATGAAGGGCTCCCGATGTCCGAAGCCTTGCCGCAATCGGAGCTGATCTACCTTGCCCAGCCGGTCGCGCGAATCCTTGAGCAATTCGGTGAAGTTGCTGAACTTGCGCCCGCTCACGCGCTTGTTACAGACGCCGGGAGTACGAAGGAAGCGATCGTCAACCGCGCGGGAGAACTGTTTGGCCCTGGCGGCGCGATTTTTGTAGGCGGACATCCAATGGCCGGCAAGGCAGGCCGCGGCGTCGGCATCGCGGAGGCAGATCTATTCCAAGGCGCGACATACATCCTGACCACGGCTGGTGAGGCGTTGCCGACTAGCGAAATTTTGACCGAGTTCCGGGCCGCGCTCGCGAAAATGGGCTGCCGAGAGCGCGTTATGGACGCTGCAACCCACGACCGCGTTGTCGCTTGGACTTCTCATCTACCGCAACTCGTGTCCACCGCGCTGGCCGATTCAGTGCTGCAAAACGTCGATTCGGATGACGACCTGAAGACCGCCGGAGACGGGCTCCGCGACATGACCCGCCTTGCAGCCGGCTCGTACGAGATGTGGGAGGGAATACTAGACACCAATCAGGGCGCGATCGATGCTGCATTAGTTGCATTTATACGCAAATTAGAGGACTTGCGAGCTGCCGCCAAGACGCGCGAGGCACGTTCGTGCTTCGACCGCGCACAAATGCTGCGACGGAAGTTGGTACAGGATTGATTTCGATTGGGTACCATGAAGTTTATTTTGCCGGTTTAATAAGCTTTTACCATTCGTATCGGCAACGGGAGGTTCCCTATGTCTGCTAACTCTCAGCCCGAAGATGGGCCGAGTCTTGGTGCCTGTTTGCTGGGCTTGCGCGGTACCGTTTCGCTCAGCAATATAGCCCGCGGTACGACTTTATACATGCCCGGAGACCCGGCTGATCGTGTTTTCGTGCTCACTGGCGGGCGCGTCAAAATTTCGGTCGAGGGTTCTGGTGGAAAGCACTGTTTGTTTCACGTTGTTGAAGCCGGCGAGGTGTTCGGCGAAGAGACGCTAATGGGTGAGGAGACTCGTCCTGCGTCAGCCGAGGTGATCGAAAAGGCGTCGGTGACGATGGCCTTGAAGGTCGACATCGATCGGCTTGCCACCGAACAGCCCGATTTTTGGAAGTTGTTCGCCGCCCTTTTGGCCGGGCGGCTCCAAAATCTACGGCAGCATCTGCAGTGGGTCACGTTCCTCGAGGTCGAGCAGCGCATTGCGAGGCTCATACTGCAGTGGGAGCGCGGTGCTCGCTCGGAACACGAACAAGCGTCCGCGGAATTGCAGCTCTCGCAGCGTGATCTAGCCGGGCTCGTGGGCGCAACCCGCGAAACCACGTCTGGTGCGCTCAACCGTCTACAGCGAGCAGGCTGCATCGAACTGAGACGTCGCCGCATCATCGTTAAGTCGGTTGAATCATTGCTGGCGCGCTCTGGAAACTTGCCCGGGGCAACGCTGTCAGCCAGTACGCAACGGCCGGGCTAAAGCGGTCTTCAGTCGCCAGATTGGACGTCGAGTTCCCAGCTTCGTAATTTGCGACTTAGCTGCTCGACGATTTCGGGGTGGCGTGACGCTAGATTGCGAACCTCGCGGCTGTCTTCCGCGAGGTTCGAGAGAAAAACTTTGTCGCTGCCTTTGAGTTTGTGTTCTTCGCCCAAGCCCATGATGCCGTTGACCACAAGTTTCCAATCGCCTTCTCTAATGGCGGCTTGGTCGTAACGTTTCCAGCACACGAACTCGTGCGGCGACCGCGCGTTGTCGGCTAGTACCGGCCAGATGTCACGTCCGTCGATAATGCGGTCGGACGGCACAGCGGCACCACACAGGCCAGCGACTGTTGGCAGCAGATCCATCGACGCCGCGGGTTGCGAGCGGGTTTCCCCGGGCTTCAACACGCCGGGCCAGTTCGCGATTGCCGGCATGCGGATGCCCCCTTCAAACAGGCTAAATTTGAAACCGCGAAAAGGCGTGTTGCGACCGCCGAGCCCTGCGCGATCTTCAATCGTCGCTCCATTGTCGCTCTGAAAGAAAACGAATGTATCGTCTCGCAAGCCTCTGCGGTTGAGGGTGTCGATGATCTCGCCGATGCCATCGTCGAGCGCCGCGCACAGTGCGAGATGCATGCGGCGCTCTGGGTCCATGTCGTTTGGGAATCGGTCGAGGTACTTTTGCGGCGCGTGCATCGGGTAGTGCCGAGCGCTGTACGAGATAACTACAAAGAACGGCCGGTCATCCTCTGCCTCCAATAATCTGACGGACTCCCGCGTGATTAACTCCGTTGCGTAAGTGCCAGATTCATCGATCTCCTCGTCGTTGTGCCAAAGATCGTGAAACGAGGGAACTCCAGCGCCTAAGCCCCAGTAGAAACGATGCGAGTAGTAGTCCACGCAGCCGGCGTGAAAACCGTAGAACTCCTCGAATCCCTGGTTGTTGGGCAAGCTATCGCGGTGCGAGCCGAGATGCCATTTCCCGATCAGTCCCGTGCGGTATCCCTCGCGGCGAAGTAGTTCGGCGATGGTGACTTCGTTGCCGGCCAGCCCCATCTTGCCTGGTCTTGAATCGACCACGAACGGGACGCCGCAGCGATAAGGGTAGCGCCCGGTGAGGAGTGACGCCCGGGTCGGCGAACACATCGGCGCGTTGGCGTAAAAGTCGGTGAGACGAATCCCTGTCGCCGCCAGCGAGTCGAGATGCGGAGTCAATGCATCTTGGGCGCCATAGCAGCCAACGTCGCCGTACCCTTGGTCATCGCTCAGGATGATGACGACGTTTGGTCGCTTCGGCGTGGCTTGCTGGCCGTAAAGCTTGCCGGCTAAGCCCACCGCGCCGCAGCTTTGAAGGAACGATCGACGCGTAAGCATCTCGCCATCTTAGCCCGGACAGCTAGCCCGCATTTCTCACCACCTGACGGCGACAGCACGCGATAGGTGCGCCACTACTTCGTTGCGCTTGATCGCGAGTGCTCGACGGACCGTCAAGTACGCCTCCGCGCGCCGACCGTCGCCCGCCTCGTATTGACGCACCTCTCACGCACTTTCGATCGCCACGTGGTGAGAAATGCGGGATAGAGCATTTTCAGTAACGGCGTAGACGGCTCTTGAATGAAAAGCGGTGAAGCCGGCAACTTCTTGAGACTAGATTCCGCTGTCCAAATTCGGAGGCGCGACTGTAAGGGAGTGCGGTGGGGAACCAGCGTTCTGGAATACGCTGAGTTGGGTCCTGCTGATTATTCCTCAACAGGTCGCGACTCAACTTTCCCAGTTCACCGTTCGCCACCGCACTCCCTTACAGTCGCGCCTCCGATTTTCACGGGCTTGGTGCTGGGGCAAGCAGTCTATGCCATTCCTGAATATGCTGTAGCGCGCATTGATGACAGCGGGGCTACCGCGGATAGGGGTGGCCGCTAATGATCGTAAACGCGCGGTAAATTTGCTCGGCTACAATGACCCGTGCCAGCTCATGAGGAAATGTCATTTTTGACAACGAAACCAGATGGTCGGCTTGCTGCCGAAACTGCTCGGTAAACCCGTCAGCTCCTCCGATGTAGACGTCGATATCCCGGCCGCTACCCTCAATCAGCCGCGCAAAGCCGTCAGAATCGAGCTGGCGGCCCAACGGGTCGAAGACCACGTTGAGAGTTTTTTTTGCCGCCAACTTGGTTGGTGCCGTCTTCAAGACCGCACTTTCGAATCTGCAGTATCGGCCAAGCCGTTTGGCGTATTCATCGGTCATGGCGTTCGCGTTGCTGACGCGAGATTTGCCAACCGAGATAAGGCGGATCTTCACTGAACGGCCGCCAAGCCTAGCAGTCCGTGGTAAAAGTCCCGTGGGTCGCGCGGCAGGCAATTGTGACCGTTCGGCGCGGAGTGAGGAGGACGGCGATCGGGGTGATCGTCTCCGACGAATGACAAAGCCGACGGTCGCAAGTGCCTGCCGCCCAACGGGTTAGGTGGCTCGACGACCTCGACATGAAACAAACGGATGAACACGATGATACTAGCCTCAAGTGCTCAAACCAGTCCAGAAACGCCTAACGCGGCCCGCGTGACCTTTACAACGGACTGCTAAGCGGCGACGGGAACGGGGACGGTCGGCGCGGTTCTCCAAAGGCGTTCGAGATCGTAGTATGTACGCTTCTCCGGCGAGAACGCATGAAACACAAAATCGCCGTAGTCGAGCAGAATCCAATCCGCATTCTCGTAGCCCTCAATGCTCATAGGGCGCAAGCCCTCTTTCTTGAGGTCGCTCTGCACGGAATCTGCGATGGACTGTACTTGGCGACTATTTGTACCGGTGCAGATGACGAAGTGGTCGGTGAAGGTGCTGATGGCGCCAATATGGAGCACTTTCAAATCCACGGCTTTACGACTGTGCGCGGCTTGAACCGCTACTTCCCAATCTTCCATTTGACTCGGTTGAACTCGCCGTTGGCGTAACCCAACCCTTCTATCTTAGCGTCGTTACTAGTGTTGGGTTCGTGAAACTTGTGTGTCGATCGCAGCCGTGAAGCGGCACCGCTAAAATGACGAGTGTGCCATGTCGGCTCCTACTATGCGCTGTGATTCTGCTGGGCCTTGCTCCGTTG
The DNA here is from genome assembly GCA_965205595.1 of Bryobacterales bacterium. Taxonomy (GTDB): domain Bacteria; phylum Acidobacteriota; class Terriglobia; order Bryobacterales; family UBA6623; genus CATQHP01. The sequence goes on from CBDBHI010000018.1 coordinate 268,797, forward strand.
GCGGAGTCCGCCGTAGAGACTGAGGCGGAACTTGAGCGGATTCAAGCGCTCGTCGCGGCTGGAGCTCTGCCGCGCCAAGCCCTTGGCGAGGCGCAGCGAGAGTTTCTGCAATCTCGCTATCGCAAGGTGCTGCGCGGCACTCTTTTGAAGGAAACTCTCACCGAACCCGAAATTCCAGCCATGCTCGAGGCGGCAGAGGGGTTGCGGGATGTCGCGAAAGACCACCTCGACATGGTGCTGAAACAAGTTGAGGCGGGTGCGTTGGCGGCGAATCAACTCAGCGCGGCTACCGAAGCTCTGAAGACAGCCGAACGCCAACTCGAGCTTTCCACCTCCAGGGCGAAACTCGTTCGAGAACTTTCAAGGATGGCGTCCGCCGAGAGTTACCTAGATGAGCTTGAGGAGGAAGAGCTAGCCTTCAGATTCGACGGATTCGACCTTTATGAAATGGATGCATTGATAGAGATCGACGATCTTTACTTCAACGCTTTTGGTGTTCCTCCACCGATTAGCGCGGACGGCGATACGGCTCTTCATCGCTCCATGGGGCTCGACCACACGGGCCGAGTAGATATGGCTCTCCATCCCGACAGCGAAGAGGGTTTGTACATCATGTTCCTGCTCGAGGGCTGGGGGATCCCGTATATTGCATTTCGCAGCGCGGTGCCTGGGCAGTCGACGGGACCGCATATTCACGTCGGTCCATCGAGCGAGCGGATTCAGCCTGAGCCGCTCAGCGAGGCCGGTTTTGGCGCTGAAGATCTGCCCGAAGATCGATCTGCCGCTGGCGCCGAGCACTGATTTTGGCCGCGACAGGCATGTTATGATTGTCGGAAATGCCGCGAGGTTATATCCCCATTCTCATATTCGTCACGGTCGCGGCGGCCTTTCCGATTGTTACGCTGATGGCCGCCAAGCTGGTTCGCCCCAGCGCTCCAGGAAAAACGAAGCTTGAGGCGTACGAATGCGGCATCGCTCCCGACTCCGACAGTCGCGGACGGTACTCGATCCGGTTCTACCTAGTCGCAATCTTATTTGTAATTTTTGACGTAGAAACGATCTTCCTGCTTCCCTGGGCGATTCAGTTTGATGTGCTTGGTCTTTTTGGACTTTTGGAGATGCTGGTATTCCTGGCGATTCTTATCGTTGGGTATGTCTGGTTATTCCGACAACGCGCATTGAAATGGGCGTAGCTTCAGCGGCAGTTCGTTAACTTCCGCTGCGGCGCAAATGGTCGTAATATAAGCGCAGGCCTATACTGCGGCGGTTGCAAAGGCACTCTTACCCCCCGGTCTTCGCTGCCGCACAGCCCTCGGTTTGAGTGGAGTGTTGGATTGAGAGTGTCGTAGTAATGGGGAATTCATCGGCAAAACAGCGGGCCCAGTCTCACCACTGGCCCACGGTAATCGCGATTATCGCGATAGCGACGATTGGCTCGCGCGCCATGTCGTCGCTGTTTCAAGAAGCCGCTTGCTGGTGGGTTAACTGTCCTGACGTCACGTGGGACGACGCCGGCCTAGCGCAGATTCGGAAGACACTCATTCTCAATTTAGATCGTTTTCGATTTTTGTGCGCCTCTGGCACGGTCGGAAACTTAGTTGGAGCGGCCGTGGGGTACGGGTTAAGTCGCGGTTCACGCAACCATCCGACGAACTGGCGGCTTTTATATTGGGCGCTGGCGACTCTCAACGTAATGGCGGCGGGGATGAGTTTGATGATTGGATCACTGCTCGGCGTTGGCGAGTGGGCGTGGTTTTTTGCGGACCTTGAGCCAATCGTTGCCTGGCGCACCGCCGGCATCGCAATCGCTTTTTTAGTGCTGACAATGGGTCTCGTCGCCTCGTCGCAACACGCGGAAATTTTTCGCGGCCGGGGAGCAAATCGGGCCGACCTCTCGTTTAGCCTGAGTGCTTATGCCTACGCTGCCTCAGCGTTAAGCTACCTTGCATTCTCGGTCGTCCGGTTCGGACCGCCGGCGAGTATCTTAACGATGTTCGTGGGCACTGTCACAATCCCCCTGGGCATATTATTGCTGCCACGGATCGATCGCTTGCCGATAGCCCGCACGCCTCACCAGCTGTACGTCGCGGCACGCGATAGCCGTTGGATCATCGCGGCGGTCTCATGCTTCACGCTCTTGATAGCCGTCTTTAGGTTGTTTTAACCCGCATTTGAACGAAGCCTTCGGCAGACGCTTCGCGTGCGAGTAATAAGAGAGGAGAGCGAGAGTCGAGAGTAACGTCGAGACACCAACAAGGAGGTGTCCGATGACACAACTACGCCGACAGATGCTCGAGGAGCTCGAGCGTCGCAACTATTCCGCGAACACGGTTCGCACCTACATCCGCACGGTCGAGGACTTGGCGCGCTATTTCAAGCGGCGGCCCGACCAGCTAGGGCCGGAGCACATCCGCCAGTATCAAGCGCACCTGTTTCGCGACCGCAAGCTCGCCGCCAACAGCGTGGCGCAACGCGTGGCGGCGCTGCGCTTCTTCTTGCATCAAGACGCTGGGGCAAGAGTGGAACCTGGATCGAGTGCCCTACCCGACGAGACCGCGCCGACTGCCCAACATCCTCTCTCCCCACGAGGTCGCTCGTCTGATCGATGCCGCCCACACTCCTTTCTATCGCGTCATTGCGATGACGCTGTACGCCACCGGAGTACGCCGCTCGGAGTTGACGCATCTGCGCATCCACGACATCGATTCCGCGCGCATGGTCGTGCACGTTCGCGGCGGCAAGGGCCGCAAAGACCGCGACGTGATGCTCTCCCAACAGTTGCTGGTCAACCTACGCGAGCACGTTCGCCGCCTGCGGCGCAGACCCGAGCAGTGGCTGTTTCCCGGCGGCAAGTGGCACACCAGCGATGACCCCATCACGAGCAACGTGCCCTGGCTTGCTTGCAGCCACGCCGCCAAACGGGCCGGCATCACCAAACCCTCCCACCCCCACATCCTGCGTCATTGCTTCGCCACGCACTTGCTCGAAGCCGGCTCAGACTTGCGCAGCATCCAGATGCTGCTCGGTCATCGCGATCTCGAAGAGACGGCCAGGTATCTGCATCTGTCGGTAATGCGTCTGAGCGAGGTCGCCAGCCCATTGGATTCCTTGGAGCTGACTGCAACGAAGAACGACGATCCCGAGACAAGCTAGATGCAGGGGTCGCCGCTGGAGGTGGCCGATCTGGTTCGCGCCGCCGGGCAAGGCTTCCTTGTCCACAGCCGCAAGTGGCTTCGCTCACAGCATGTGAAGGTGTTGTCGGCGATCGCCCGTTGCCGTACAGCCGCGCTCGGCGGTCATCGCCTGCGCTGCGACGACTGCGACCATTCGCCGCCCCTCGTCTACAACTCGTGCTTGGATCGGCATTGTCCCAAGTGTCAGGCCGGCACCCGCAAGCGCCGGCTCGAGGCTCGCCGCAAAGAGCTGCTGCCGGTGCGCTATCTGCACGTCGTCTTCACGCTGCCGCGAGTGCTCTCACAGTTGGCCTTGCAGAACAAAAAGCTGCTCTACTCGTTGCTGATGCGAGCGAGCGCCCAGACGTTGCTCGCAGTCGCTCGCGATCCTCGCCGGCTCGGCGCCGAGATCGGCTTCCTCTCGATTCTGCATACCTGGAATCAACGCCTCCAACCTCACGCGCATACCCACCTTGTCGTTCCCGCCGGCGGCCTCGCGCTCGACCGCAGCCGCTGGATCGACGCGCCGCGCAAGAACTTCTTCCTGCCCCAGTGGGTCTTGGCGGAAGTCTTTCGCGGCAAGTTCGTCGACGCTCTCAAGAAAGCCTTCGCCAAGGGCGAGCTGCATTGCCATGGGCGCTTCGCGCCGCTCAACCGAGAGCGCAACTTCAAGGCCTTTGTGCGGAGCTTGTATCGCACCAACTGGGTGGTCGAAGTGCGGCCGCCGTTCGGAGGAGCGGGCAAGGCGCTGGAGTACTTGAGCCGCTACATCCACCGGGTGGCGATCTCGAACCAGCGCCTGGTCTCGTTCGAACACGGTCAAGTCACGTTTCGCCGGCGCGATTCAGCTCACGGTAACCAGCAACGGCTGCTGACGCTCGATCTCGACGAGTTTCTGCGCCGCTTCTTGTTGCATGTGCTGCCCTCGGGCTTCCACCGCATTCGCTACTGGGGCTTTCTGACCAACTCAAAACGCGGCAAGCTGTTGCCGTTGTGCCGTCGACTGATCGCTCGCGTCAATCCCTTCGCGCACGATCTCGCTACTCCGCTGACGAACCCGCTCACGGCAACGACCGGCGCTGTCCTCGCTGCGGCGGCCGCCTGCGCGTCGTCGAACGTTTCACTGCCGCTCAATTGCTCGCTCGCGCTCCGCCCGCTCTCGTTGCCGCATGATGCTACGACGCATCCCAGCTCGAACCGCTGCCGCGCTTCGGCGTGCGCCCTACTCGTGCGACTGGGCTCGGCTTTCCAGGCGCTCCGGCACGCTTCAGACGCCTCTCGGACCGCCCAATCTTGCCTTATCCCTTCCCATCAGCGCTCGCAAACACTCCTCGCCGACGTTCTCCCCGCGCCGAAGCCTTCTCGTTGTCGCCTTGCCCCTGCCCGCTCGCCAAATACAAAACGCATAGACTGCCAAGGCGCGTTGCGGGCTGCGTTCAAATCGTTGTACCGCAAGCGACCCGACCGAAAGAACCTCGCGCGCCGGGCAGATCTAGTCGCCTGCGGTACAACGATTTGAACGCAGCCCGCAACGCGCCTTGGCAGTCTATGCGTTTTGTATTTGGCGTATGAGCGGAGGCAAGGGGACATCCATGATAGGTATTTGTCAAGGAAAAAATGGCGGCAGGCATTTTCGGGTGGCCGGAAGCTGGGTTCGCCCGCTTGCTAGGTAGGTTTTTCGCGGCGGGGCGGGTTCTGTCCACTGCGCGTCCGTAGGACGCGGCGTAGCGGACGGTTGACAGGTCCCGCGCCGGCGCGTACGTCGACTGTTCGCGGGCGAACACGGCGCTCTCCCACGGCTGAGTTTTAGGTTTCGATCCGCGACGATTGCCCTGCTAAATCAGTCAACTCGGCGCCGTTTGAAAAAACGCGGCCAGACATCCATTTGCCGCCTCGGGCGCCAACAAGTGTCCTTGCCGGAGCCGTCGCGGGAGATTCAGTTGAGGCCCAAAAACTAGATCCCGCCGGCCCCGAAACAACAAGCCTTGGCGTCTACTCACCCGCAGGCTTTCACGCAGTCCCCTTTGCGCGGGGCCCGGCGGGAAATCGTCGTTTCCAACTCTTTACTCGCGGCGCTCGTAGGCCGTGCCGCGGCGCTCCACGGCCAGCAACAGCGTCACCAACTGACGCGCCGGCGCCAACGTCGCGCGGTTGCGGTGACCGCGTTCCACCTCCCTCGTGTGCAGTCGCGCCAGTTCTTCATTCCAACGCGGCGCGACCTTCGCCGCCTCGATCAGCACGTGTTGCAAGTGCCCGTTGCGTTGTTTCGACAACGGTCCGCGTCGGCTCTTACCCGCCGATTCGTCTAGGCGCGAACATAAGCCGCAATAGCTTATCGCTTGATCGATTTTCCCAAAGCGCTTGACGTCGCCGATCTCGAGCGCCCAGGTTAGCGCCGTGATCGCGCCGACGCCGGGAATCGTGCGTAGCAACTCGACGCGCTTGACGAGCGACGCGTGGCTGAGCAACCTGTTCTCGATCTGGCGCACGATCGCGAGGGTCGCTTCGA
>CBDBHI010000019.1:0-10419 GCA_965205595.1 Bryobacterales bacterium
TGTGAGCATCCGACGCGGGCTGCTACTGTTCCACCGTAATTGAGACATCAGCCTGGGTTGGAACACTGTCAATAAAAATCTCAACCAGATGGTCTCCCTCGGCTAGGCCGGCCGGCACAACCACATTGAACTGGAATAGCCCACTGCCTGTGATGCCGGCGAATAGAACTTCCGCGTCAATCCCGCCAATACGAACCACGACCGGGATCGCCAAAGGAGCCGGCTGCGAGACCAGTAGCCCGCTAGGAGTAGGCGGATTCGTCATGCCAAATCCGGTCCCAAACAGCAGCAGCACATCCCCGGCTTTTGCCGGTCTTGTAGTTAGACCGGCAAACAAGCCCGGCTTGCCAAGAAACGTTCCGTCGGCGTGAACTGCCGCCGCGTATCGTCGACCCTCTGGATCGAACTCAAACAGCGCTGGATCAGCCGCTAGCTTTGGTGCTGTCGCTAGGGCACTCGAGCCCAACGCGGTAGTAACGACAATTTCGACTTCGCCGAGGAACGCATCGTCCGGAGCCAAGACGTTTAGCTGTCCGGGGCTGATGAAGAATACGTAAGCAGGCCGGCCGTTAATCGTCACGCTTACCCCGTCGAGCGACTGCGGCAGATTTGCGCCGCTGAAGTCAGCGTCCCCCCAAATTCTGGTGGTCTGCGACAGGTTGATTCCGACGATAGTGATCCACGTCCCCGACGCCGTCGCACCGGCAAAACTGGCGCCGTTGACGACTCCGAATCGCGCGATAGCCGGGCGTTGCGCTGACGTTCCATCCTGCGTGAGCGCTGTCGTCGCGTCCGCCACGGTGATCGTCGCGCTGCGAGCGTTGCCGCCCGGATTTGCAGCAGCTACGAGTGAAATCGCTTCGGGCATCGAGCCGCTAGAGGCTCCCTGTATGGTCAACCAAGGGGCGGACGACGTCGCGGTCCATGGGCAGCCCGACTGCGTCTCGATGGTCACTGAGACGTCACCGCCGAGCGCGGAGATAAACGGGCGGTCTGGAAAGAGGCCGTAGCCGCAACTGCCAGTTACGATTCCGCGAATGTTCCACTCGATCGGCCCTCCTGGGAATACGCCGGCGCCAAGGGTGTAGCGCAAATTGATCATCGTCCTCTTCGATGAACTCAAGGGGTTCAGCGAACATGCCGGTCGCAGTCGCGGGAACGCTGGGGAATCCCGCGATTCGCGAGCTTCCGCTGTTACCGCTTAAGTCAATAATTCCGTCGACGTCGACCTGGCCCTCCATCGCGACGAAACTGCTGGCCCCCCCAGTAAGCCGCAGCGGTGTTGGACCAGACGCGGTACCGTCGAATTCAATCGGCAGTTGGATCGGATGATTGAAGACGTTGAAAACCTCAATTACGCCCCAAGTGACATTCCGGTCAAACGGAGCTGTGAAGTTCATCGATTGGCGGGTGTCTTTGGCAACCACCTCGACTGTGATTGTCTTGCGGACCCTTTGTTCCAGGAGGAAGACATCGAAAGTTGTCGGCGGGCCCGCCATCAGGCCCTTGACCTTGAATGAAACTTCGTTCGAATTTCCCGAGCGGCTGACCCTCGTGTTGTCGGGCACCGCTAGGTTAGTGTTCGCCGAACTAATTACAAACGTGGCTGCGGGCAGCGCCCTTTTATCGGCCGGAACCATGCGCGGGCCAAAGAGCTCGAGCGTGACTTCGACCTCGCTTCCCGCTGCAACAACGACTTTCTTGGTCGACGGTTTGAAGTGGCCGACTTGGATGATATTGCTCGCTTGATACGCTTGGTTGCCGACACTGCCAGTCAACGTGTAGTTCGAGATGCCACAATCAGCGCCGGTAATCGTCGCGGTCGTGGAGTTCGAGCCGGCGGGAATCGTTATGTTGCTGGGACCCGTCGCGATTCCAGAATTAGTGATCTGTAAGGTCGCAGTGAACGGCTGGGTGTCCGGGGTGCCGCGCGGACGCATTACAGTCAGGGTTCCCGATCCTCCAGGTGCTCTGGCATACACCATCCGCGTCGTGAATGAGCCTGTTCCCGTCGGTTGGATGGTGGAGCCTTGCGGCATCGCCGTGCGGATGCGGTCGACCATGAGGCCGTTCGGAAACGTGAATGGTGATGTTTCGTTCTGATTTACATAATCCAGAGCTTCTTGGTCAGACACCTTTCCATCGGAACCCGCAGCGGCACTGTTCTCTTTGGCGCGAATGAACGCTTGCAGGAAGAAGTGACCGGTGCCGTCGTGATACGCGGGCTCCGTAGTGTTCGAGGCGCTAATCACTGAGCCTGTAAATCCACGCCCCTGTAGCGCCGCAAGCGCCCCTCCCGAAAAACATGAAATCTGCAATACGCAGAGTTCGATGTTTCCGAGTTGTTGCAGAATTGTGGCGTACTCCTCGTAAGTGAGAATCGCATTCATGGATGGATTCCGATCACTTTGGAGGATCAACCCGCCGCCGCTCTCGGGTTCATTGCCGTGCGCGGCGATCATCAGATACAACTTTTTGCATCCCGCCGCCGCAGCCGCTTTCACAAGGCGATCGAATTCACTTTTCGACGTAGGGTCGTAGCGAAGTTTGCCGTCAACCCGAGCCGTGTTGAGAAAAATGCGGCCACGATCGACGAGATCATTTCGCAGCAGGTACGCCCTTTGGTTAACGATGTCGAGCTGTCCGGCCGAGAGGTCGGGACCATGTACAAGAATGGCGCAATGGTCGGCCGGCGCGTTCTTCGCCGAGCCTTCAAACGTCAATGCCGCGGTCTCGAGACCTTCGACCTCGATCGCTTCGGGCTCCGGCACGCGCAGCGGAGTGGGTGTGGCCCGGCCCGGCAAGCGAATGGTGGGCCACCACCGAACAGAGCGATGTCAAGGGCGGAGTAAATTTGAACCACTTCGGCGGAGCAAAAGTAGACCAGTTGGTGAAGGGGTAGCGGTTTTCGTGGGACGGCTGGAACGGAGCCTGCGGTCGCCCTTTAGGGCGGCCCAGGCGTAGTGGAGGCCGTCCCACGAAAACCGGGCGAGTGGCCGGTGGGTCAGCCCAAAGAGTGAGCCCGCTTCTTCTTGCTCTGGATCAGACGGAAGCTTTCGCCGTTCAGCTCTAGAATATGAACGTGGTGCGTGAGGCGATCGAGCAGGGCGCCGGTCAGCCGCTCGGAGCCGAAGACCTCCGTCCATTCGTTAAACGGCAGATTCGAGGTGACCAGCGTCGAGCCCTGTTCGTAGCGCTGGGAAAACACTTCGAACAATAACTCCGCTCCGGTCTTCGATAGCGGCACGTAGCGCAGTTCATCGACGATCAGCAGATCCTGCTTGGCCAACTGCTTTTGACATCGCAGCAAGCGCCGTTCATCTCGGGCTTCGAGCAGCTCATTGACCAGTGCCGCCGCTGTTGTGAAGCGTGTTCGATAGCCGCGCTGACAAGCCGCCAGTCCCAACGCCAAGCCGATGTGCGTTTTGCCCGTGCCGGAATTACCCAGTGCCGGCACGTTTTCGCGGCGGTCGATAAACTCACAGCGCGCCAGTTCCAGCAGCAGCTTCTTGTTCAACGCCGGCAAGGACGGGAAGTCGAAAGTGTCCAGACTCTTGGTCACGGGAAACTTCGCGGCCTTGCTGCGGCGCTCGGTGGCCCGCTGTTCACGGTCGAGCAGTTCCAGCTCGCAGAGTTGTTGCAGGAAGCTCCTCGAATCCAAGCTCTCGGCGGCGCATTGCCGCGCCAGTTTGTCGTACTCGCGCAGGAAGGTTGGCAGCCGCAACGCTTTCAAATGCGCTTCGAGCAGAAGTTTCGACCTCGCCATTACCCCCCTCCTTGTGCCGGCAGTGCCAAATAGTCCGCAGCGGAGGTTTGCTCCACCTGGGCTGCCGGCAGGTGCGGATACTTCGTCAAGTCCAAGCGCGGCGGCCGTTGCTCGATGCGGCACAGCACTAAGTGCCTGACTGCATCCAAGCCAATCGCTCCCAACTCGCAGGCTTGGCGCACCGCCGCGGCAACGTGCTCGAATCGGAAGTCCTCCAGTCATCGCAATACCCGCACGTACTCGCGCTTGCCTGGCTTTCCCAACCGTGCCTCGAGCAAACGTCTCAAGCACGGGAACTGTTCGGGCAGCTCCCAGCCCGCCAACGGGGCCGCTTGATCGAGCGCGTTGGTCTTGCGTTCCAGCAGTGCTAGGTAATGCAGCGGATCGAAGATCAACTCTTCGCGTTCGTAACTGCGCCGGTGGCGCGCGATCTCTTCGCTGCCACAACAGATCACGATTTCATCGACGTAGCCTTTCAGCAACACCTGGCGATGTCCGTAGCGTGTGGGCACCGAGTAGTCGTTGGCGCGATAGCGCACCAATGACAGCGACGTCACCCGCGTGGTGCGTTTGTCGCAGGCGTCATAGGGCGTGGGCGGCAAGGGCAACAACGCTTGGCGGTCACGCTTGAAACGTTCCTCAATCGTTTCGGTGTGCCGCCGCAAGCGCCGCTTACGATTGTTGAGGCACTGCGCTTCGAGCTGCTCGTTGAACGCTTCCCAGCTTGGAAACCTTGGCGCCGGCACCATGAAGTTCCGCCGGGCATAACCGACCAGTCCTTCCACCTTTCCCTTGTCGTTGCCTTTGCCCGGACGCCCGAAACGATCGGAGAATAAATAGTGCGACTGCAGTTCACTGAACACCCTGGTCCGCTTGCGCCTGCCGTCGCCCAGAATCCTCGCCAGCGCCAAGGTCGTGTTGTCGTAGAGGATGCTGCGTGGCACGCCGCCGAAGTACCGAAACGCTGCGTTGTGCCCCTCGCAAAACGCTTCCGTCGTCGCGGCCGGGAAAGCTTTTACGAAAGCGTCATCGCTAGGCGGCAGATCGACCACCAAGTAGTGCGCCTTGCGCTGTACGCCGTCAATGACCACCAGAGCTTCACCGCAGTCGGCCTGGGCATCGCCCGCCGGATGCACCAGCGGCACGAACATCTCTTGCCCGCCGAGCTTCTTGTCGCGAACATAGTCCTTGACGATCGTGTAACCGCCGGTGAAATCGTACTCGTCGCGCAAGCGGTCGAAGATGCGTTTTGCGGTGTGGCGTTGTTTCTTCGGACGTTCCTGATCGTCGCTGAGGATCTGATCGACGATTCCGGTGAAGGGATCCAGCTTCGGCCTCTGCGCTGGTTGGCGCCGCCGATAGCCCGGCGGAGTGGCGTAGCGCAACATCTTGCGCACCGTCCCTCGCGCCAGGCCAAACCGTTTGGCGGCCTCGCGCTCACTGAGCCCTTCGACAAAGACACTGCGCCGTACTTGAGCGTATAGCTCCACGCGATACATCCCTCTCGTGTCCCACAAACACCACAGGAATGTTCGCTGGACCACTCGGACGGTCTACTTTTACTCCGCCCAAAAGCAGCTTCGATTCGCCGCTCTATGGTCTAGTTTCGCTCCGCCGTTCTCAGTACGTTCATAGAATCCACGGAAGATCGGAGACACTCACGTAATCCGGCAATGCCTTTATGAATCAGCAGCTTCCAGCGATCTCAATGTTCTTAAAACAGGGCGATTGCGTCTCGCCACGGCCAAGACGGAACCCGACTAGAGGGCCGTCCTGCGATTTTGACATTTCTTTTGTCTTTAGAATCAGTAACCTAAAAGAAAAGCGGCAAGAAAAAGGGAAGAAAAGGGGACAACGCCCGATTTCTGCACACTTTCCCTAGGCACTCCACAGCCGACGCATGTCTCTATTCCGGGATGGCCGCCGACGCCAACCCACTAGTCATGCCGGCTCGCTAGGCGCGTAGTACGGTCGCTCAAATCAGGGAAGCCCGGCTGGCGAAGGCGAACCTCGAATTTCATTCTCTACAACCGCGACGGCGAGGTAGCTCGCATGTCTCAGCACGTGCCGAGCTTGGCTGCCCAGCGGACCGGGAGTCCGCGCCTACATCCAGGGCGGGCTTTCCGGAAGCAGCGCCTCGAACTCCGCCACCCGTGCGGCTTGATACTCGCCCGCGTAGGAACCCTCGTAGAACCGATCGAGCGCTTCGGAGTGCAGCCGCTCCCACGACGCTTCTTCGTGGCCAGGGTTGATCGGATAGAACAGGCAGCCGGTGGCCTCGGCGGCGTTGCGATCGCCGGGTGCATCGCCAACCATGAGCCTCTTGTCCGCGCCGTAGCGGTCTCCGCCCGCAAGAGCTGAGAGGTGCTCGGTCTTTTTGCCCAACTCCTGGCCCGCGACTAGTTGTGGATAGTCTTCGATCTTGTTCTCTTCCCACTCGCGGTTGAGCGCTTCGCCCGGTGTCCCCGAGACGACGATCAGATCCGATTTGGCGACCATCTTGTCGAGCGTTTCGCGCACCTTCGGGAACGGCGGCACGCCCTCGACGATGTCCTTCACGGCGTCGTTGACAGCGAGGCTCCACTCCATGATGGCGTCAAGCAGCGGGTGCGACGTTTCCTTCATGTACGCTTCTAGCCCCGCATTACTCGGCGGAAACGACGAATTGACGAAAGCTTCAAACGGCGCAAGATCGGGCACCTTAAAGCCGCGCGCGGCCGCCTCGGGCCAGTCTTGAACCAGCCGCAAGCTACGGATGCAGACCGGAAAGCGGTTCATGCCGCGGGTCTTTGAGTAAAGGTTTGTAAACTCCCAGACTCGCCGCGCGTACTTCGCCGCCGATTGCAACTTCCAATGCTTGATGAACATCGGAGTGAAGCATTCTTTGTGTTTGATCTCCATCGAGTCAAAAACGCAGCCATCGGAATCGAGGCCGACGAAGAATTCTTGAGAGGGTTGAAACTGTTCGAGGGTTTGATACTTAGGCATGTGTACGTTTGGCCCAGTCACCAGATCACGTCAATCGGATACTGGCTAAGTAGGGCGTCCTTCGAGATTACCGGAATTCGCTCATGAATCGCCTGCGCGACGATCATGCGGTCGAACGGATCGCCATGAAGAGCCGTGAGCTTCTCGAATGCAATCAGATGTTCTCGATTGATCGGCAATACATCGATATCGTTTGCATCGATTTGCTTACTGAGGAACCCGCCGAATCCGTCGGCAAATTTCAGACGGCCTCGGTTGTGCTTGATCGCCAGTTCCCAAATTCCCGCAGCGCTGAGCAGAATCTTGTTACGTCTATCTCCCAGTGCTGCATTGGCTGAGGCGCTTAGATTGCGTTTCGCCGTCGCCATCCAGAGCAGCACGTGCGTATCGATTAGATACGTCACATATAGTCTTCAAGCTCCGGCAGGGGATCGTCGAAATCATCGCTGATCCAAACTCGCCCTTTGGAACCCTCAAATTGACGTTTCTTAGGCCTTTTGGCCTCTATCGGAGAAAGCTTCACGAGGGGTTTGCCGGCCTTGGCGACGACTACCTCCTCGCCGGAACAGGCTGCTTCGATTAGCTTTGACAGTTGTGATTTCGCTTCGTGAATGTTGACTTGAATCGCCACGCACTCATCTTAGCTAATCTAATTAGCTAACTTCGATCGTTCGTGTTCCACTGCGAGTGGAACACCCCGTCTTTGTCGATCCGCTTGTAAGTGTGCGCGCCGAAATTGTCGCGCAGCGCCTGTAGCAAGTTGGCGGGCAAGAACTCGGCGCGATAGCTATCGAGATATGACAGCGTCGCCCCCAGGCATGTCGTCGGGATACCCTGCGCGGTAGCCGTCAACACGACCGAGCGCAGCTCCGGCAGCGCGGTGTTGATGATAGGCGAGAACGAAGGGTGAACGATGATGTTGTCGATTCCAGGATCAGTCTTGAACGCCGCCTTGATCGGATCAAGCAGCTTCGAACGAATGATGCAGCCCTCTTTCCAAATGCGGGCGACTTCAGCCAGATCGGTGCCGTAGTCGTACTGCTTCGAAGCCGCCTGGATCAGATGCAGCCCTTGCGCGTAGCAGGCAATCATCGACAAATGCAGCGCATCGTGTAGCTGCATTGTCAGCTCGCCCACGTTGCCGTTGAAAGAGCCGGCGGGTCCATTCAAAATCTTCGCCGCTTCTACACGAGCGTCCTTCAGGCCGGACTGAATACGCGCGTTCACCGACTGAGCCAACGTCGGAATGGGAATTCCCATATCAAGGGCTGTCTGCGCCGTCCACTTGCCGGTACCTTTTTGACCGGCCGTGTCGAGTACCTTTTCGACAAGCGCATCGCCGGTGTCGACATCGGTTTTAGCCAAGCACTCGGTCGTGATGTCGACCAGAAAACCGCCAACCTGGGGTGACGACGTCCAGCTTTCGAAAATCTTGTGGATCTCAGCCGTAGGCAATCCCGCGCCGCGCCGCAAGATGTCGTACACCTCGCAGATCAGCTGCATGATGCCGTACTCGATGCCGTTGTGGACCATCTTGACGTAGTGGCCCGCCGACGTACGACCGCAGTAGGTCACGCAGGAGCCGTCGTCATCCGTCTTGGCGGCAATTTTTTCAAGCACCGGGGCAATACGTTCGTAGGCTTCGAAGTTGCCTCCGGGCATGATCGACGGTCCCCACAGGGCGCCTTCTTCACCGCCTGAAATACCGCAACCGACGAAATGGAACCCGGCCGCATCGAGCGCCTCGGCGCGTCGATTCGTATCAGGGAAGTGCGAGTTTCCGCCATCGATGATGATGTCGCCTTTGTCAAGGACCTTCGTGAGCGCGTCGATAACCGCGTCGGTACCCGGACCAGCGGTGACCATCAACAACACGCGCCTCGGTGGGTCAAGCAACCGTGCGAACTCCTCGATCGACTGCGTAACCGTAACGTTCTTACCGGCCGACTCCTCACGCATGCGCTGCGCCTTATCGTCGCTACGGTTGTAGGCGATTACGGGAAAGCCGTTCCGTTCAATGTTCAGAGCAACATTGCGCCCCATTACGCCGAGGCCGGCAACACCAAAATTTCCGTCAGACATTGGTTTCTAATCCTTAACCCTCTTATTGGTCGAAGTTCACAGAGAAGAGCGGACATACAACCACCCGCGAATCGAGTGCTAAGGGGTAATCGGCTCCTAAGCGTAAAAGCCTGAGAACAATTTATTGTAACGTTGGTGCGGCCACGCCTGCACGTGGCAACAATCGAATCCTGGAGGCGACGCCAGCGGGTTAGAAACTAGCGGCTACGACCTCTAGAGCGAATGCGCTCAAGTTCCGCCTCCAGCCGACTCGCGACGATTGGATTCGCCTCGATCACGTTGCGCCGTTCGGAGCCGTCGACCTCTAAATCGAATAGTTGGTACGGCCGCTCGAACGGTTTGCCTCGTGGTGCTTCGCGGCCGCCCGAGCCGTTACCAGCGACGAGCTTCCATTTGCCGTCGCGGATCGCGAACGTGCCACTACCCGAGTGATGGATGACCGGCGCGCGCTGCCTCGCCCACGTGCCCCCGTGCATTAAGGGCAACAAGCTAAAGCTATCTTCCGCGGCATCATCGGGCAGATCCGCGCCGGCCACCTCCGCTACCGTCGCAAAAATGTCCGTTAGGCAAATCGGCTCGGAATGCTCACTGCCGGCCTCGATTTCACCCGGCCAGCGGGCGAAGAACGGCACATGGTGGCCGGCCTCCCAAATGTCAGCCTTCGTTCCGCGAAAAACGGAGTTCGCGGTGTGGTTGCCAGATCGATATGACTGGATCGATTCGTCGTCGACGTGGTCCTTTTCATCGAGGCCGCTCAGTCGATACATGTACGAACCGTTGTCGGACGTGTAAATCACCAACGTGTCATCTCCGATACCTGCGTCGTCGATCGCCTTCAAAACGTCGCCCACTGTCGAGTCGACTTGCACGATGAAATCGCCATACGGGCCAAGCTTCGTTTTGCCTCGAAATCGCTTGTGCGGCCAGGTTGGTTTATGCGGCGCCGTCAGCGGCATATACAGCAAGAACGGTTTCGCTTCCTTGGACTGCCTCGAAATAAAGCCAGACGCCTCTCGCACCAGATCGTCCAGCACTTTTACCGGATCGAGGTCGGGCGCGCGTTCACCCTTACGCATAAAACGCGGAAACTTGATCGCCTCTTGCTCCACCAATGGAAACTTCGTGATCACACCGTTGCGGATATAAACGTATGGCGGAAAATCGAGCGAGGCCGGTATGACGTACGAAAAATCAAATCCGTGGGTGTGCGGGCCGTCGCTGATCGGCTTGCTGAAATCAAACGTTTCAGGGCCGGTCTTAGCAAACCCAAGCCCGAGGTGCCACTTGCCCACGACGCCTGTGGCATAGCCCTGCGCGCGCAGAAACGAACCAATCGTTTCGCGGCCTTTCGCAATGAGCGGTTCGCCGTAACCGTTCAGCACGCCGCTCTTCAGACGGGTTCGCCAAGCGTAGCGTCCTGTAACCAGACCGTATCGCGTTGGCGTGCACACGGCCGACGGCGTGTGCGCATCGAGAAACTTCATGCCCTGACCGGCGAGCCGGTCGAGATTCGGAGTTGGAATCTTCGATTGAGCGTTCAACGCCCTGACGTCTCCGTAGCCCATGTCGTCAGCCATGATGAC
>CBDBHI010000020.1:0-163640 GCA_965205595.1 Bryobacterales bacterium
AGCGTGGGCGACCGCGTGGCCTACACGGGCGCCCAGGGCTCGTACGCCGAGTACGCCGCCGTGCCGGCGGACCGTTTGGTTCAAGTCCCCGAGGGACTCGATACGAAAATCGCAGCAGCCGTGATGCTGCAAGGAATGACGGTGCACTACCTGACGCATTCGACATTCAAGTTGGGACCGGGGCACACCGTGTTGCTGCACGCCGCCGCCGGGGGCGTGGGTCTCTTGCTGGTCCAAATCGCGAAAATGCGCGGCGCGCGGGTGATCGGCACCTGCTCAACCGAGGAAAAAGCGGCACGCGCTCGCGCCGCCGGTGCTGACGAAGTGATTCTTTATACCGAGCAGGATTTCGAAGCCGAAACGAAGCGACTGACTGACGGCAAGGGCGTCGACGTTGTCTATGACTCAGTGGGTCAGTCGACTTGGGAAGGCAGCCTCAATTCACTCAAGCCGCTCGGGATGATGGTTTTTTTCGGAAATGCCAGCGGACCGGTACCGCCGATCGCTCCGCTTGAGCTGACGAAACGTGGCTCGCTGTTCATGACTAGGCCTTCGCTATTTGCATACATCTCGAAGCGTGAGGACCTCATCGCCAGGGCAAGCGACATCTTAGGTTGGGTCGCCTCGGGCGAGGTCAAGGTGCATGTCGGCGAGGAGTTTGCGCTCGCGGATGCAGCGACGGCGCAGACGAAACTTGCGGCGCGTGAAACTACCGGCAAGTGTGATTCTGGTGCCTTAGGATCTCACCGTTACTTGCACCGGCGCCATGCCGTCGGCTTCGACCAGGACTGCGTCTCCAGGCGCTAGCGGATAAAGCGGGAGCGGCGAGCCAGTCAGAGCGATCTGTCCTTTTTGGAGACGCAATCCCACGGCGGCTAGTCTTTCGACCAGCTCCGGCAGCGTCTCGAGCGGGTCCGTAGGCCGCCGAGCCTTGGGCTATGCCGTTTATCGAAACAGTTATCTGACAGGCGGGTAACGGTTGACACGGCGTTTCGTGAACGGGCACGACGATGCCGGCTTGCAAGGCGTTGTTTCCGACAAGCTCGACGGCGGTCGACTTCTGCCCGCGAAACGCCGCGTTGTGTAGCTCGATCACAGCAAAGATAGTTTCGACGTAGCGCGCCGGGTCGTTGCTGACCGACTTTGCGTCTGGGATGTCCTCGGCGATGCGGACGGCGAACTCGCCTTCGATCGCCAGTTTGTCGAACTGGTCCGCGTTGAGCTCGGAGCCAGTTGCGACGATTTCGCCTTCGAAGACATGACCGATGACGGGGTGTGCGATTCCGAGTTGCTTGCGAATCACTTCGCTGACGCAGCCAATTTTGTATCCGGCCACCGATTCTCCGCGGGCTACTCGGAGCTCGACGACGGCTATTTGGACTTGATAGGCCTCGTCAAGGTCCCAGCCGACGGCGCCCCGCGCGAATATCGATCCGGGAACGTGCCGATCGTAGTCGTCGAGTTGGCCACTGGCTGCAGCTTGGAGCTCGCTGGTGTTCAGCATTCGACGGCTTCCACGCCGTTATCCTATATGGAATACCACGGTGCGGGAATGCGCTCGCCGAAGGTCGTTGCTATGAAAAAACTTTTTGAGACCCTCAGTTGTCCTGCCGCCGTTGCTTTAGCGTTTTTGTTGTTCGTTGCCAGCGTCTCCGTCGCGATCGCGGTGCCGCGGGTCGAGCCGGCTCAGGCTGTCCGCTGGCAGCCTGTGACGTTGACGTTCGACGGTCCAGAGGCGTCAGAGAGCGGGTCGCCCAACCCATTCTTGGACTTCCGTATGAGCGTCACGTTTACGAATCAGACGTCTGGCGAAGAGATCGTCTCGGCGGGCTTCTTTGCCGCTGACGGCGACGCCGCGAATTCGTCCGCCGAGGCCGGCGACAAGTGGCGCGTGCGCTTTACTCCGCCGGCGTCAGGCACGTGGACGTGGACGGCGTCGTTTCGAGCAGGAGCAAACGTGGCGCTCAGCGACTCTCCGTCAGCAGGCGAGACGACGGCATTCACCGGCGAATCAGGTCGCTTCAGCGTTGGAGAATCGCCCCGAAGTGCCCAGGGCTTTCAGGCCCAAGGTTTTCTGCGGCCCGTTGGCAAGCACTACCTACAGTTTCAGGGCGGTGATTACTTCCTCAAGGGCGGGGCGGATTCGCCCGAGAATTTTCTCGGCTACTTTGAGTTCGACGGCACGTTTGACACGGCCCGGCACGAGGGCGTCGACAGCGACAAGGGAACATTCATTCACAAGTACGAACCGCACGCCCGCGACTGGAATGCCGGCGACCCCGTGTGGAAGGGCGGCAAGGGCAAGAACATTATTGGCGCCGTAAACTATCTCGCGTCCAAGGGGATGAACAGTATTTACTTCCTGACGTACAACCTTGACGGTGGTGACGGCAAAGACGTCTGGATGTGGAACGATCCGAAAAACCGTGATCGCTTTGATGTCTCAAAGTTAGCGCAATGGGAAATCCTGTTTTCGCACATGGAGCGCCGCGGTGTGATGATGCACGTGATCACGCAAGAGACCGAGAACGACGAAGTGCTTGGCGACACGCCGGGACTCAACCGCGTCAGAAAACTGTATCTGCGCGAGCTCGTGGCGCGCTTCGGCCATCACCTCGCTATCGTCTGGAACCTTGGCGAGGAAAACGATACTCCGCTTTCCGACCGAGAGGCTATAGCGGCGTACATCCGTAAGATGGACCCGAACGATCACGCGGTCACGGTGCACACGCACAACACGCGGAGTTTGCGGTCGTATACCGGGATTATCGGCTCGGAGAATTTCAGCGCGACGTCGATCCAAGGCCGCATGGAGGATTCCAACCATGAAGCCATCATGCTGCGCGCCCGATCGGCGGCTAGTGGGCAGCCTTGGGCAGTTTTCCATGACGAACAAACACCTTCTTCGGTTGGCGTGATGCCCGACGCGGAAGACCCGCTACACGACAAGCCTCGCAAGCAGGCGCTGTGGGGAAATTTGATGGGCGGCGGCTCGGGCGCGGAATGGTATTTCGGCTACGCCTACGACCACATGGATCTCAACTTGGAGGACTGGCGTTCTCGCGATGTGATGTGGGATCAGACTCGCTACGCGCTTGAGTTTTTCCAAGAGCATCTGCCTTTCTGGGAGATGTGGCCGGCGAACGAATTGAGTAGCAATGAGAAGGCGTTCGTGTTCGCGAAGGAAAGCGAAATCTATGCGGTCTATCTGCCCGAGGGAAACCGCACGAATTTGAGGGTTGCGGCCGGAGAGTATAGCCTGCACTGGTACGACCCGCGTCATGGCGGCGAGCTTCAGACCGGGAATGAATCTACGATCGAAGCCGGTGACGCCAGCATGCGCAACGAAGGCAGCATACAGATCACACCGCCACATCACCCTGGTAAGGACTGGGTCGCCTTGCTTCGCCGTGTACCTGCGTCGCGCTAGCATGGCCTCAATGCCCGCAAAGGTCGTCAAGCCGAAAAACAGCGAAGAACGCAAGCGACGCCTGAGCAAGATACTGCGGCGGCTCAATATCGACTACCCCGATGTCGAATGCGCTCTCAATCACAAGAGCGCTTGGGAATTGCTGGCAGCTACGATCCTCTCCGCGCAGTGCACTGACGTGCGGGTCAACATCGTTGCGCCGGCGTTGTTCGAGCGCTTCCGGACGGTTGACGAAATGGCTGCCGCGCCGGTGGAGGAAATCGAAGAACTTGTCAAGACCACTGGCTTCTTTCGCAATAAGGCGAAGTCGATCAAAGGCGCGGCGCAGAGGATCGTGTCTGAATACGGCGGCGAAGTGCCCTCGACGATCGACGAACTTCTGACCCTGCCGGGGGTGGCGCGCAAAACCGCGAACGTGGTGATGGGCTCGTGGTTCGGCAAGGCGACCGGAGTCGTTGTCGATACTCACGTTCAGCGAATTTCCATGCGGCTGGACCTGACCAAACAGACTGACCCCAAAAAGATCGAGCAAGACCTGATCGCCGTTTTGCCTAAGAAGCGCTGGATTCTCTACTCGCATCAAATCATTCACCACGGCCGCCAAGTTTGCATCGCTCGTCGACCGAGATGCGCTGAGTGCCGCCTCAATGACCTTTGCTACTCGGAGGACAAGATCGGGTAGAACACTTTCGCTGATGCCATAGACCGTTCTTGAATAAAAAGCGGTGAAGCCGGCAATTTCTGGAGACTAGATTCCGCTGTCCAAAATCGGAGGCAGTAGAGTAGGGGAGGGTCCCGCAAGCGGGCTTGACCTCCCCCCTCGTCGAACCGGACTTGCGGATTTCCCGCATCCGGCTCTCCAACAAGCTCTCGCCTTGGGCATGCGCGGGTCGAGACTAGTGCGAGCGGTTCAGCTCCAGCAGCCCCTGGCGTTGGAAAAAGGAATACCAAGGCTCGTCCTTCGGCGGTCGAAACCGGTGCTGTCCCCGCCGTCGCAGATGTCGCATGAAACGCCACCGCAGGTACCAGTCCAGCTCCCAGTAGGCACCCCGCGGATAGCCCCTCGAAAAGTAGTTCGCCCAACCTCTCATCTGTCGGTTTAGCCGCCCGATCACCAAGGGGCTGTGAAAAAACCTCCCCTAACTCGAGAATCGGGCGTAGCAAGCTACGCCCCTACAAATAACTTGCGTGTTATCAGCGCTGTAGGGGTGCGACATGTCGCACCCTCGGGCGACCGCAGAGCTATTCGAGGTTTTTTCACAGCCCCTAACGCCAACGGCACATGCGATTGCGACACACTCGTCATCTTTCGCAGCCGTTCCCGCTCACGCCCGACCGATTTCGCCGACGGGCTCCTGTTCCAATACCCCCACTCCCTGGCTAGCAGGTCGCGGTCCCATCGAAACAGGTAGCCCAAAAACTCAAGGCTCGCTCCTGCTTCCCTCAGTTCCACCACGCGGGTCTTCTCCCGGTTCAGCTTCAATCCCATCCAGACTTCCAACTTCTCTTCGATAAACGCTTCCAGCGCTACGTCCCGCCCCTTCATCATCACAACGAAGTCGGCGGCGTATCGCACCAGTTTCGCGCTCCCTCCCCGCGCCGGACTCGCCCGATGTCTGAGAAACACCTTGTCGAACCCGTGCAGATATGAGTTCGCCAACAGCGGAGTGATGACGCCGCGAACGCAAAAGGTAACTTTGTGTTTGATCGGGAATTGCGGTATCGATAATGCGCTTGAGATGTGTCATGTACAGTTGTATTCTTATGACATATGGGTCGTGCCGGCGACGCCCAAAAAGCCGAGCGTCTCAATCGCGCTCGCCGCTTGCTGCAACAGTTCGACCATCTGCCCGACGCCGTCGAAGAGATGGTGCGAGACTGCCGCATCTCTCCCCGCCAGGCATATCGTTACCTCGAACAAGCGCAGCGTCTGAAGCAGCCCCTTGCTGTTGGCGATGCCAAGGTCGCCTTTACGGTGAAGGTGTCGCGGAGTTTGGTCGAACGCGTGCGTTCCCACGCCGCCGCTACCGGGACGTCTCTCAGCGAGGTCGTCTCGCGAGCTTTGCTTGCGCTGCTCGATCGGAGACGGGGGCGTGGCTGAGCAGCAGGCCGGCCAGGAACTCGCGCTTCGATTCGAATATCGGTTTGATCGTTTACTGCCCGCTAAGCCGGCCCAGGTTTACCAGTTGCCGGCGCCCGAGCAGCGATGGCCAATCGGCCAATCGCATCCCCAGGAGAAGATCCATGAACAAAGCTGCCGCCATCTACGCTCGCGTCTCTTCGAATCGTCAGAAGGACAATCACACGATCGCCTCTCAGACAGCCGCACTGAGGCAGTATGCCCAGACGAACGGGTACGCAGTGCCGGCTGAGTGGGTGTTCGAGGACGAAGGCTACAGTGGAGCCAACTTGGCGCGACCCGGCTTGGAAGCCCTGCGCGATCTGGCGGCGGAAGGGCGGATTGAAGCGGCGCTGGCTTACTCGCCGGACCGGCTTAGTCGCAAATATGCGTATCAAGTCCTGTTAACCGAAGAACTCTCGCGCTGTGGGGTGGAGTTGATTTTCTTGAAGTCGGCGGCGGGGAGCACGCCTGAAGATCAGTTGCTGGTGCAGTTTCAAGGCATGATCGCCGAGTACGAGCGGGCGCGGATCGCTGAGCGCTCGCGGCGGGGCAAACGGCACAAGGCCCAGCAGGGAGTGGCGAACGGACTCTCGGGTGCGCCTTACGGGTATCGCTATGTGAAGAGGAGCGAGCGTTCAGAGGCTTACTATGAGGTGCTCGACGCGGAAGCGCGGGTGGTGCGAGAAGTGTTTGAGCTGTACAGCGAGCAACGCTTGAGCATCAACGCCATCGCTCGTCTACTGAACGAGCGGCAGATTCCCACGCGAACCGGGAAGACACGCTGGGAGCGCTCGACGGTTTGGGGGATGCTGCGGAATCCGGCTTATCACGGCGTGGCTTGCTACGGCAAGACCCGGCTGCGGCCTCGTCAACGCATCACTCGGCCGCTGCGTCTGCGCCAGGGAGCGCCGAGTCGAGACAGCGCCACTCAGCAGCGGCCGCGGCAAGAATGGATCGAGATTCGGGTACCGGCGCTGGTCGCCGAAGAGACCTTTGCGCTCGCTCAGGAGCAGTTAGAGAGCAACAAAAAGCACTCGCCACGGCGCACC
Organism: Bryobacterales bacterium; assembly: GCA_965205595.1. GTDB lineage: Bacteria > Acidobacteriota > Terriglobia > Bryobacterales > UBA6623 > CATQHP01. Next base: position 6,602 of record CBDBHI010000020.1, read on the forward strand.
GTCGAGCCGACGCTGCTGCAGGGGATGTTGGTGTGCCGGCAGTGTGGTTACGCTCTGTACCGAGTTTCGACACGGACATCGAAACGAAGGCTGTCCTATTACCGTTGCCTCGGCTCGGACGCCTATCGGCACCTGCAGGGAGCGTTGTGCACCAACCGACCCATCCGGCAAGATTCGTTGGATGAGGTTGTCTGGAGGGCGATCATCGAGTTACTCGACGATCCGTCGCTGATCCGTTCGGAGATCGAGCGTCGCATGGAGGTCGCCCAGAACGCCGATCCACGGCGCAGACGAGAGGCCGACTTGCGACGGGAGCGGGTGCGCTTGGAGAACGGTGCCGAGCGGTTGGTGATCGCTTACCAAGAAGGACTGCTGACGCTGGCCGAGCTGCGCCAACGAATGCCTCCTCTGCGCAAGCAGCAGCAGGCGATCGAATCTGAGTTACACTCCCTCGAGATGGCGGCTGAGGATCAGTCTAAATACCTAAGGCTGACGGAAACGCTGGGGGAGTTTCGCGCCAACTTGCAAGCGCGGGCTGACTCCCTCGATGTGAGAGAACGCCAGAAGATTCTCCGGTTACTCGTAAAGGAAGTCCTTGTCGACCGCGAGACGGTCACGATCCGGCATTCGATTCCGATCCCTCCATCCGCTCCGCTTTCCGGCGGTTCGCCATCCCCAAACTCCGGCCCGGGGGACTCGATCGTCCCAAGTTACCTTTTTCGTTCGCGGAGTCTTCACTCCACCTTGCGGCGTTCCCTTCCTGCTGCGTTCTCCTCGGTCCTTCCCTTCTCCGCGCTCGCCCTCTTCCACCACCGGCGCTTCCAGCCACAGCCGTATCCGCTTCACGACGGATCGATCCGCGATCCGGTGCCGCACGCACGCCAGTAGTTTCTCGTGAGGTATCGAGTCGAAATAGCCTTCTAAATCCGCGTCATATACCGCTTGATATCCAGCTTGAATATGTCCACGAATCTCCTCCAGCGCTTGCTGCGCCGAGCGGCCCGGCCGAAATCCGTACGAACAATCTTCAAAGTCTGCTTCAAAGATCGGCTCCAGGATCAACAATGCGGCCATTTGCACCACCCGGTCCCGTACGGTCGGAATGCCCAGCGGGCGCTTCTTCCCGTTCGCTTGCGGTATCCAGACACGGCGTACCGCTTGCGGTCGGTAGCTCTTGGTACGCAGTTCGTATCTGCAGATGCGATACGTGGAGTTCATCCACCAAGCGCCGCGCGCCGCCCTCTTGCGCTTCGATCGCTGTGATCGTTACTTGTCGATCGTTACGGAGCCGAGCCCGGGACCGCCCGCTTTCGCGCGCAGCCGTCGCCATGCCGCTTCCAACACATCGCGCCGATAGATCCGGTCGTACAAAGCGTAGAACCGAAACTCCGGCTGCTGCTTGGCCTTTTGGCCCAGCTTCTGTCTCAAACGAGAGAGTTTCTCCGGCATCGCCGGGCTAGCAAGTGGAATCTTTTGAACATAAACGGCTCTCCCTTCTGTCGCAATCAGCATGCTTGTCTGACTCCGTCAGCATGAAAGCGCCAGGGCCCCTTCGCTCCACTCGCATTACCGAGCTTCGTCGCTACTATGCGCCCCTCCGACTCCCGCACCAGCCCCTGCACTGGTTATGCTTTCCCTGCGCCGCGTGGCGAGAAATGCGGGCTAGCAAGTGGAATCTTTTGAACATAAACGGCTCTCCCTTCTGTCGCAATCAGCATGCTTGTCTGACTCCGTCAGCATGAAAGCGCCAGGGGCCCTTCGCTCCACTCGCATTACCGAGCTTCGTCGCGACTATGCGCCCCTCCGACTCCCGCACCGGCCCCAGCGCTGGTTATGTTTTCCCTGCGCCGCGTGGCGGACCGTTCGTTTCCGAACGGCTCACTTGCCCCTGCGGGCCTCCGTATCTCTCTCAGCACAAGGTTCCTCGATGGATCTTTCGACGCGCGCTGTCCGCATCTACCCCGGAGAGTCCAACGGCTGCAGATGTTCGCTGCTTCACCGCTGGTTGCAGGCTTCCCCCTAGTCGGCGGCTTGGCCACTCTCAACTTCCTTAACGAGGCCTATCTGCGATTCACTTTCGTTACGGCTCACGTCTTCGCCTTCCCCGGCTTCGTCCGCGGCGGTTACCCCCCACGAACGCCGGGTCGGCTACACGGGTGAACGAACCATTCCCATGGTCAACTCCTTTCATTCAACTAGATCCACCAGGCTTGTCCTGGCGCACCGACTGTGAAGGGAGCGCGTTGGAGATAACGTCAGCGTACGCCTGCTGGCCGTGGCCCTGCTGAAAAACCCGCAGCAGGGCCCTCTTTCGTGCTCCCCCGCCAACGCATTCACCAACGCGCTTGCTAACGCGCGCGCCACCGAAATCTCCACGAATCGGGCCATCGGACGTACAACCGGATGATCGACCGACATTCGACTTCACCCACTTGATACATTGTTACCGTCATAGAAACTACCAAAGGTTCCGACCGCCCCGTCCCGGCGGCGTACCTGATCACCTTCTCCTGTTACGGCAAAACTCACCACGGCGATCCCAAGGGCAGCATCGACCGCGATAACAATGTCTTCGGCGCCAGCTTGATCCCCCCACAATGGTCAGCGGTCGTGGCTCGACCGGAGAGCGATGACTCAAGCTGCATCCAAGCTCGACGAGCTTCGCAGATCCGTCGTCCTCGAAGCGATCGTCGAAGTTTGCATCTTTCGGAACTGGCAACTCCTCGCTGCACATGTTCGCAGCGACCACGTGCATGTTGTTGTGTCAGCAAAGGCAGCGCCAGAGAAGGTGATGAACAACTTTAAAGCGTACGCCTCGAGTGCGCTGACAACTACCGGATTTGACCATGCCAAGCGCAAACGCTGGTCGCGCCACGGCAGCACGAAGTATCTATGGCAGCCGCAACACGTAGAACGAGCAATCGCCTACGTCATCAACGAGCAGGGAAAACCTATGCAAACGTACGGCGCGTCGGCGGGCTAGTCCGTCCATCACGCACACCGCTTGCCAACGCCCATGCCACCGATTGAAATCACCAACCGCACCCGAGAACCCTTGACACCAGGCGTACCCTGAAAGCGATGACGAAACTCTATCCAGAGGCAACGGCCATGACCTGACGAAACCCACCCCCTGCGCTCCCTCGCGCGCGTGATGGCGTTTTCCGGCCAAAACCGGCCTGCTAGTTCACCCACACGGGGCTGGCCCAACCTTTGTTGGTATCCAGCTGCTCCATGCGCAGGTAGTAGTAGTCACCGGGCTTAGGCTGGGCGCGGTCTTCGTAATCGAAATCGAAGTCCATCGGGCCCTCGCCGTTTACCAGCTCGGCTTCGAGCACAAACGAAACGTCGATGCCCATCATCTTAAGGTAGCTGTGCTCGCGCGGCTTCGTGCCGGCCCCCTGCCAGCGGAAGTAGCCGGCTTGCTTGAGTTGGTCGATAGGAATGTCGATCGCAATGGTGCCGAGGTCGGGGTCCTCCAGCTCGAATTTCAGCGCGCCCGAGACGCCGGAAAAATCCACCAACATGCCGTCGCGATCGTTCGACGTCGCTGCTGTGCGCCAGGTGATATTACGTCCGGCCTGCTGCATTGTTTCGAACTGCTGATCGCGATGGAGGTCGCGCCGCAGTCGCAGCGTGCTCGATCCGGCCGACAATTTTCCATCGCCTATCGCGGTGTTCGCCCGGCGCTGGTAGATGTTGTCGCCCCACTGGATCCGCAGCAGTGACCCGCGGTTCCGTGACGGGTAAACCGAGTGAACGACCTCCGAATTCTTCATCAAATCGATGCGAGTCAAAGGCTCGGTGCCAGAAACGTGGGCGTGAACCTTCGCCGTCTTGAAGTGACTGCTGGGAATTTCGCCGCCCATCGGCTCGTCATTGACATGGAAGTCCATCAAGATTCGCTGGTTGCCGGTCACCCCAAACGTCATGCGCTCGTACAGGCCGTCCCAAATGTCGTCGCGCGACTTGCCATAGGCGTAAACGCCGGTCAAAGGATTGGTCATCGTGTAGATCAGCCCGGGGTAGGAATTTCCGAACCCCACCGTGTGGTTGTCGCTCGACGCCGTCGCGCTCAAGCGCACACCCGCCTTGAGGTGCGCTTGCCACGACTCCTCGAATACGCCGTGAACCGAGGCAATTTCGAAGCCGCGCTCGATACGCGGGTTCGACTTGTGATTCCAATTTGGCGGACCGCCACCCACGTGCGGAATCACCATTGCCGGTGTCTGCGCGCGCTGCAAAACGTCCATCATCACGCCTACGTTGGCACGGTTGGTGTTCGGCTCGAGTTGCATCGTGGTTTTGGCCGTGTCGCCTCTGAAAAAGACGTTGTGGTGCCCACCGGCGGCGGTGTTGACACTGTACTCATAGGCCAAGATCGTAACGAAGTCTTTCCAACCATTGAGCAATTTATTGGCGCGGATCATGTCGGGCCAGTTGTCTCGCGGGTCCTTGAATTTATCGAAGTGATAACTCGGACCGGTGACGGCCAGCGGCATGTGATGCGGCGTCAATGCCCCGAAATCAAGCAAACCGGTGCGCCGCGCGTGTACATACAATTCTTCGAAAACTCCGCGCCCGTCATGCAGATACGTGTGCTGGTGCAGGTCGCCGTAATAGATGCGCCGTTTCGGCTGCTGTTCGACGCGAATCGGATTGCTCACGCCGCGTAGCGAGCCGTCGGTATTGCGAACCTCAAGCCGGTACACCCCTTCGTCGTTTGCAATGACATTGTTTGCAACGTAATGCAAGAGCGTAGGGTCGTACTCAAACTCGCTCGTCCCCATCTTGGCGTCGACGAACGAGAATTCGTGGCCCTGATAATCCCTCGCCAGCGACTGCCAGTCATCGGAAACGACAACCTCGACCGAGAACGACTCGCGAACGCCCACGAACGCTGGCGCGTTGACCCGCAACTTCGTCGCTCGACCGCCTGTGACCTTCATAAATGCGTCGCCACCGTAGTCTCGTGGCAGCTCATCCGCCCCAACAATCAGCACCCGAAAGTTGAACAAATTCTCCGCATAGTGCTGCATGCGTACGCCGTGCGTACCGCCTAGGTCGAAGTAAACCTTGTCGCCCTGTTTTAACGATCCGGCCGTAAGCTTCGCGCCAAGCGCCTTGCGGTATGGGAACACCCCCACGCGATTGCGTTGCACCGCGTTCGTGTAAATGATCCTTTCGAACTTCACGCCTGGGGCCGATGTCTCGAGATCAAAGTACGCCGCGCCGTTGGGATCGTCGATCTGGAACTCTTCAACATCACTTGTGAAGTGTTTCCAAATTTCAAGCGCCTCGCCCGTAGCGGCGCCAGCCTCGCCGATTGTGTACTCGATGCGAACCTGACTCCGTTTACCCGCCTCGACAACGGGAGCGGTTAGTAGTTTCACCGCCCCCTGAGTCGGAAACCCTGGTGGCATATAGCCGCCGGGGCGGTAGTCAATTCGGGCAGAAGCGGGGTCGAAATCTTTGCCGGCGCGATCAGCGGGCCGATTCGCGTACACGACCGCGATCAGCGAAAAAGTGAGCAATGCCGGAGCAACAAAATGTTTCGTCATGGTCAGCGCGATTGTACCCCAGCGAAATATTGAATTACTCCCTCCGGGACTTCGCCGGGTTCGTCGTCCGAATGACGAACCGACTCACCCAACTGCTCCGAGGGCGCCAGGCTGCGTTGGCAGCCGGTCCTTGGAACTCGACGAGAAAACCCTGATGTAGACTGAGGTCTTGCCGGTATTTGATGTGCTGTTCCCGCTGAGCCGTCTGGAGCCGGCGTTCGCCCGCGCCGTCGCGCTCACCCAGATCGCTGTCATCCCGGCCACTTCCTCCCCCCGATGAGTTGGCTTCGAATCGCAGTCGTCGGCCTCGTTGGATCGGCGATCGGAATATCATTTTTGGGCGGATATACAGTCGGCCGATACGAAGTTCAGCCATTCATTTGGGTGCGAAGGATCGAGCGAAATCTGTTCGGTGACGCTTTGGCGACAACGGCCGGTGCGTTGAAGAATGTCGATTCGGGCGGTGGAGTTCAGACTCGACAATTCGACTCAATTTATTCAGGCTCAGCGGCGAAGCGGGCAAGGTTCCTGTCGATATCGCGGGCGGTGGCTTAACGTCCGTTGGTGATTCGGTTGTTCTAGTTACTGGTGGCGGCCACATCTTTTCCGCACGATCTGCTCGCGAAATCGAGAAGACCAAAATCGAAACTCCAGACAACGGTCTCTCCGCGTATCGCGACGTCGCGACGCTGCCCCAGTTTCGAGATATGAGGCATGATTTCGGACGAGTTCGTTACAACGATATCCTTCATGTGCGCTGGGGTGACCAACAGGGATTGGTCCTCTCGTATACCGAATTCGACGGAGAGAATCAGTGTTACGGAACGACCGTCGCGTTGCTCACTCTAGGAGCCGACGTACAAAACGTCGACGAAATCGTAGCTACCAGCGACGACTGGGAAATCTTGTTCCGAACTAAGCCGTGCTTGCCACTCAAGCCGCAATGGAATGCGATCGAGGGGCACATGGCCGGCGGGAGAATGGCCTTTCGTGAGCCGGCCACGATCTATCTTGGCAGCGGTGACTACGCCTGGGACGGAGTCTACGCGCCCGATGTGCTGGCCCAAGATCCTGATGTCGACTATGGCAAGGTCATCGAGATCGATTTGGTTTCTCGGCAAGCGAGGATCGTCTCTACCGGCCATCGCAACATGCAGGGTCTTTCCGTCGATCAGCACGGCCAAGTGTGGGTCGTCGAACACGGCATGCGTGGAGGAGACGAACTGAACCTCGTCTCCGAAGGTGCGAACTACGGCTGGCCTGAAGAAACACTCGGCACAAAGTACAATCTGCTGCCGATTGACAGCGCAAGTTCGTATGGCCGGCACGAGAGCCATACGCCGCCTACGTTTGCCTGGCTGCCTTCGGTCGCCACCTCCGCCCTTACCCAAATCTGGAATTTCCATCCAAGTTGGGATGGTGATTTGCTTGTCGGATCCCTAAAGGAGACAAGCCTCTATCGTGTTCGCGTCAGAGAGAATCGCGTTCGCTTCACGGAAAAAATAGAAATCGGCAAACGCATTCGTTATGCCCAACAGCACAACGATGGAAGACTGGTGCTCTGGACAGATGATAGCTATCTGCTGTTTCTTACCGTGGCGGAGAAGAACTTCGCCGATCAATTCGTCGGATACTACATCACGGCCGCCGACTACACCAGCGCTCAGCGAAATCAAGTAAGAGTCGCAGTTGAGTCATGTCTGGAGTGCCACTCGTTCGTGCCCAACAGCCATCGACAGTCACCGAGTTTGGCGCTGATGTACGACGCACCGATCGCGTCGACGAGTTACAGCGGCTACTCCGAGGCCCTCAAGTCGAAAAGTGGCCGTTGGTCTCGGCCTGAGTTGCTGGCGTTCTTGAGCGACCCCGCTGCCTACGCGCCGGGAACCACGATGCCGGGCTCGGACATTGATGACCCATTCGTCCTGGAAGAGCTAGTCAATATATTGGAGTCGGCCCAGCTAGAGGCAGAGTAATCCAGACTCGCTGCCGTGCAAAACGACGGCGAAGTCGGGCGCAAAAAACGGTCGACATGACAGCGCCGGGGTACACGGACCGGGAGTCGAGAGAAGCGAGACCGAGGACCGTCGCCGCAGAGTGGCCGAAATTGACGGATCTGTCGTGTTCTGTCATGCAACTCTCGGTCGAATGTCCATCAAATACCTTTCGGCGGCCTCGGCGCGAATTCAACTTGCCCGCCAGTCGTTGCTAGTTAAATTTTCGATTGGAGTGAATTTTGACGTCCGGAATCTCCACCCTCGACGGGTCAGCGTGGGAAATCCTGTGTGCAGAGGCGCACGGCAGCTGCCGGAAACCTTTGCGTCGAATTGCCTCCTTGACTCTATTGAGCGAAAATGTGCGTTAGGTGATGACGATGTCGTTTCGATCGTTGGGAGTCCTTGGATTGCTTGGTCTCTTCCTGGCGACCGGGTTCTCGCAGACAGCGGCGCCGGATCCCGGGGTGACTGCGCAAGACTCAGCGCCGGCAGCAGAACTCGGCGAGGCGGCGGCCGCCGCATCATCGGAGGAACAATCGAATGAAGCTGCCGCGCAACGCACCGGGCTGAACCTGCTCGGCCAAGAAGACACCAAGTCGGGTGAGGCGCGGCGCAACGAGAATGTTCAGTTCAACCTCGTCGATACGAACACGCTTCAGGAGCTCAACATTCGGCTCGGCGTTACCGCTACCGTCATCAACGAATTCCAGGCCGACCGCGATTATTACGGCGCTGAGTACGGTCGACGCCCCAGCGCAAATTTGCACGTGCCGCCCGCCCGCGGCAATAACGTCCACGGCAATCTCTTCCTGACTCATGGCAATAGTTCGTTTTCGGCGCGATCGTTCTTCCAGGTCGGTGACGTGAAACCGGCGAACGAGAACCGCTACGGGTTCCGCGTGACCGGGCCCGCTTGGAACGGAGCGCGGTTCACCGTTAACGCCTCGCAACAAAAGATTCGCGGACAAGTTAACGGAAACGTTTTGGTTCCTTTGCCCAACGAGAGGACGCCGCTGCTGATCAATCCCGCCGGCGGCGAGCGGACCACACCGGAAACTCTAGCGCTCGTGCAGCAGTTGCTGGAGGCGTATCCGGCGGAGTTTCCGAACCGTACCGACATCGCGGACCGCGCACTGAATACGAACGCACCCCAGCGGGTCGATACAGACTCCATCAATGCGCGCATCGACCAGAATCTGGGCGACCGCGACCGATTGAGTCTGAACTACGTATTCACCTCGCAAAGCGTCGACGCTTTTCAGTTAGTGCGCGGCCGCAACCCTGACACGAAACTCAAGAACCACCGGCCGCGCATCACTTGGACTCGCACCTGGTCGCCACAAACCGTGACCAATTTTTCGGTGGGCTTTGATCGAGTCGGCTCTCTGCTGGTGCCTGAGCCCAACAATTTCGGCCCGTCGTTCAATATCGGCCGCGCGATTGACGGCCAGGGACCGTCACCGCTGATTCCCGTGGATCGCGCGCTAAATACGTTCCGTTATGCCGGGGAGATTTCGAGAACTTTCGCGAACCACGAAATGAAAGCGGGCTTTCATGTCGGCCGCATTCAACTCAATGGGGTGGAGCAGCAAGCGATTCGCGGTAACACGGCGTTCTCGAACGCATTCGGCAACGACGCGATTACCAATTTCAGAATCGGGCAGCCAACCCGCTTGCTCAAGACCGTGGGCAGCTTCCATCGCGGTTTTCGACAATGGTCGAGCCAGTTTTACATTGCCGACACTTGGAAGCCCAAACCGAACCTGACTCTTACTTTCGGATTGCGCTACGAGACCGTCAGCGTGCCGCGCGAGGTGAACCAATTCGAGACGCTTCCTTATAGCTGTGATTGCAATAATTTCGCTCCGCGCTTTGGCTTCGGCTATAGGCTGGGCGACCGCTGGGGTACGATACGCGCGGCTTACGCCATCTCTTACGGGGAGATTTACCCGGTAACCTACAGCCAGTTCCGCATCAATGCGCCAAATGTGGTGCGTTTAGTGGTACTGCGACCGAAGCTCGTCGACATTCTCAGCGGCGCCGCGTTTGCGAATGTGACCCCAGGGTCGCGCTCGACACTTTTCGACATCGCCGACAACTTGGTTGAACCCTACGTTCACCAATACAACTTCAGTTGGGAGTTTGCGCTTTCGCAGAATATGAATCTACAACTGGGCTACGTCGGCAGTCGCACGCACAAGGTCTTCCAGGCCTGGTTCTTGAACAGAGGCGAGCGGCCGGCCGGCGAACCGGTTACGGTGGGCACCACAAATACTCGCCGGCAGGATTCCCGCTTCAACGACGTGCTGCGATTGCACAACGCGTCGCGCGCTTACTACGACGCGGCTCGCGTGTCGTTCATCATGCGCAACCTCAAAGGCTTCACAGTCGACGCCTCGTACTGGTTCAGCAAGTCGATCGACTTGGGCAGCGACTATACGAATACGATGAACGGCGCCGACGCGCGGCGCGCGGTCAGCCAGACGTCGAATAACATCCACTCCGACGTCAAGTCTCTTAGCTTTTTCGACCAGCCGCACGCCTTCCTCCTGCGCACTGCGTATTCGTTGCCCAAGGGCCGCGGATGGGCCGGGAAGATATTCGGCGGGTGGCAGCTCTCGAGCGTCGGCCTACTCAAGACCGGCACACCGTTCACGGTGAGCACCGGCTCGGACGCGCCGGGGTTCGGCAATGTGGATGGCGCGTCGGGCGACCGCCCGCACCTAATTGACACTTCCATTCTGGGAACCACGATCGGCGATCCTGACACGGCCAGACAATTGCTGCCGCTGAGCGCTTTTGCGTTTCAGAACCTGGGCGACCTGGCTGGCAATCTGGGATTGAGGACCTTTCGAAAGGGCAAGATTGCGAACGTCAATGCATCCATCTCGAAAAGCTGGCCACTCGCGGCTGATAAGGAAATGACCTTCCGCGTCGAATCCGTCAACTTCTTTAACACTCCGCAGTTCGCTCCGCCCACTTCCTCGATGACCTCCCCGAGCTTCGGCCGGATTACAAACACACTCAACGACGGCCGGACGTTCCGCTTTACTTTGCAGTTCGACTTTTAGACGAACCCGGGCGAACTCAGGATAGGCAGCTGTTCTGTTGCGGAAAAGATCGGGTGATCGCGTGACACTTCCCCGCGCAAGCGATTTCAAGTTGGCGGCCTCATCCCCCGGCATGCGAAAGAGCCCCCGGGCGGCCCACATACCCCTTAGCCCCAATACCCGTGATTTAATACCATTTCGATGCTGTCCAGACTTGTAGATAGGAGGGCGCGAGATGGCGCGGACGTTAGCGCGGTTGCCGGCGGATGTGCGGATTACTGACTACATCAGTTTGGGCGTGGTAGCCAAGTGGCTTCTTCGTGTGGACGTGGAGCGGGCGCTGGTCGCCACCGGCTGGCTCAGCCGCCGGCAGCGCGATTTATCCGCCCATGTGGTCGTCTACTACGTGATCGCTTTGGTGTTGTACATGCAGGTTTCCTGCCGCGAGGTGCTGCGGTGCTGGTTGTGCAACAAGATTTCTGGCAAATGGTGGGTGCTCACGGTTTTGATGTGCGTGTTACCGGCTTCGTAGCCGACCGTAGGTCCGGCTACGAAGCCGGCTCGGCGGCGCGTGCCGTCTCGATTTCCTGCTCGATATTTTCCATGTTGAAATAGGGGCGCTCGACGAGCTGCCATCGCTCGTGCGATTTGGAGTGCCTACGGAAAACGAGACCAGTAGAGAGGGGACACAATATAGGAAAAAGGGGACATCCATGATAGGTATTTGTCAAGGAAAAAATGGCGGGATTCATGGGTCCGGGCAGGAGTGGCGTTTTGATCCGCTTGGGGGCCAACCTGCGCCACTATGGAAACGGCTAAGTCTTTCCTCCTCTTCCCCATTCAGCGGCTTTAGCCAAATCCCCGATCTTTATCCCGATAGTCGCGTGTTTTCGCTTCGGTATTTTTCGCGTTTGGAAAGTACTGGCCCCTGAGTACCGACAAAAATGAGTACCACGGATGAATTGATTTTCGTCAGCGATCGGACTATGCTTACACGAGTTTCTTGAAACAGAAGGATGAAATTGTTGGATTTCGTGTTAGCGCTAAATCATAAGCGTCTGTTGTCGAAATGCGTGAGCGTTTCTGGTCGGCTGAGAGGCCTCAAAGGAAGACATTAATGAAACCTGATTTACTTGCGAACTTGTGCCGCGCCTTTGCGTTGCTGCTCGTCCCAGCGCTTCCATGCGCTCTCTTGGCACCATCCGCCTCGGCGGCGACCATAAATGTTGCGGCGGGGCAATCGATCCAAGCCGCAATAAACAGCGCGAATTCGGGAGACGAGATCATCGTCGCTCCCGGCACCTACATGGAGTCCATCGACTTCATCGGCAAAGCGGTCGCGCTGCGAAGTTCGGGTGGCGCCCTCGTGACAGTCATCGACGGCTCGGGGACAAACGGACCCGTCGTTCAGTGCACGAATAACGAGGGCCCCGGCACCATCTTGGAGGGCTTCACCGTAACCGGTGGTAACGCGAACAATGGGGGTGGGATGTACAACCTCGGCACCAGTCCAACGATCAAAGACTCGATATTTACTGGGAATACCGCAGCCGATCGCGGCGGCGGAATGTACAACCGCGAAGGGGCACCTACGATTACCGGATCAGTATTCAAACAGAATTCGTCGGGGGCGATGGGCGGAGGAATGTTCAATATCGACGGCGCAATGTCAATCATCAGTGACTCGCTATTCACGCAGAACGTCTCAGGTAAGGGCGGCGGCATGCGCAACTACCTCAACGCCCATGTCACCGTGACCAACTCGGTGTTTAGCTACAACATCGCGAATGAGGAAGGCGGCGGTATGGACAATCGCAAGAACAGCAATGCGCTTGTCATCAGTTGCCAATTCATCGGCAATACAGCGGGATCCGGTGGAGGCATGCACAATTACGTCGGCCGCGCCGTCGCTACTGGCAACCCGACTATCATCAACAGCCTCTTTGCCGGAAACAGCGCGTCATCGGGCTCCGCCATGCGGAACAACGACCCGGACCCGTTGATCATCAATTCCACATTTACGAACAACCTGAACGGATCAGCAATCCGTAGCCGCAACGGCAGCCAGCCGGAATTGATCAACAGTATCGTGTGGGGCAACCCGGCTGGATCTCTTAGTTGGGCGAACGCACAGAGCGAGCCGATCGTATCATTTAGCGACATTGAGGGTGGTCATCCGGGCGCGGGAAATCTGGATGCTGATCCGTTGTTTGCCGATCCTGCCGGCCCTGACGGCAACGTCGCGACGCTCGACGGCAATGACTACCGCCTCTCACTCGGTTCTCCCGCGATTGACGCGGGGACTAACGCGGCCCCAAGTCTGCCGCTGACAGACCTTGATGGCAATCCGCGGATCACCGGTGCGATGGTCGACATGGGTGCTTACGAGTTCGGCGGCGGCGACCCCTGCACCTCGGCGGCCGAGTGTGACGACGGGAATTTATGTACCGCCGATAGTTGCGACAGCGGCGTTTGCTCGAATCTGACTTCATGCAACGACGGCAACGCCTGCACGACGGACTCCTGCGATGCTGTTACCGGCGAATGCACTGTCGATCCAATTGTCTGCGGCGATGCTGATGCTTGTACGGTCGACAGTTGCGACCCGGCCATCGGATGCTTCATTGAGGCACTGTGTGCGGGTGGGGAAACTTGCTCGGATGGCGTGTGTAGCGTCGGATGCACTCTAGGCCAAAAGGGCGACTCTTGCACTATCGATGCAGAGTGCTGCTCAAATAAGTGCCGCGGCGGGGTGGGCAATCGGACTTGTAAGGGCTGAGTGGGGCAGGCTTGGGGCTATTTTGGGCAATAATATACTTGACAACTCCACGGACTGGAGGTCAGGTGGGTTTCTTGGCTCGCTTCCTCGCCCGTTTTTTGGCCCGGAGTTTCTTTAGCCTAGCCTCTTCTTTCAGGAGTGCTTCTTTCGGGACAGTCAGGGCCGTGCGGAATGAGCGATCTAGTCGCCCCCACGGCGTTTCTTCCTGTGATGAGGGTGTGGGCGCTAGCTTCATTTTAGTCCGCAGGTGCCTCCAGGCGTGCCGCAAGCCACTGTACTACGGCGCTACCGTCCGGGACTTCATTTGTAGAAATCCGCATAACCAAATCAATAGCATCGGCGCCTGTCGAGCGAACCGTCAGGCCAAGTGAAGCCAAAACTGTCATGGCGGCAATCCAGCCTATACGTTTATTGCCGTCTGGAAAGCAGTGACCCCTGACCAGGTAATACATTAGGTGGCCTGCGAAACAAAGACCGCTGCGCACATGCCGTTCTTTCGAGCTGTACCATTCTGCCTGCCAAGCATTTCCGATCCTTCCCTTGACACAATCCATCTGCTCGGCCCCAATAGCCAGAGGCTTTTGGTGATATGAGCGCAGGGACTGCTCATGGAGCTCCAGTATGCGTTCGGTCGTGATGAGATGCTGCCACTCGATATGGTCCATCTACTGAGCCAAGCTCTCAAGAACGGAGCGCCATTTTTTGAATACGAACTCATCGACGTTTAGATGAGAGCGTGTCGCCGAGGATCGATCTATACGTAACAGCTTTCGATTCCCATCAGGCAGAAAGACGTATAGTAGCCTGACATCTGAGTTGCGCATTTCGAGCGCCCTATCGACACTCTCAGCCGGGGCTGAAACGCTGATATCCCCATCCTTTCCCTTGACCCGAACCCAGTTGCGTCCGGGCTCGAACCCTACACCGATTACATTTCCGACCACTTCGGCAAGATAGGGTAATTCCGTGATGGGCTCGGGCAAAGACACGCTTCCAAAAACTACATGTCGCTTCTCTTCCCCATCAACCGACAGGGAATATTCCTGCTGTGTGATGCCCGGCGGCAACGAATCTAAATATCGTCGGACGCTGTTGTTGCGTAAGACGCCCCTGCTCTCTTTCTCAATGTCTTCAAGAACACGATCCGTGGCCCGTTCTGTCAAGTCGTCGAAGGAAAGGGGGATCTGCGTCCCTTGCGGGGGAAGCTGCATTTTCACCACACCCTGGATACCACCACAGCTAGTGACGAGACTGTGGACTTCAATGTCAATGCGCCCTGCGTCGAACGCAAAGCTACCGACAGATGCCTCTCGCATGTCAATGGCGTCGCGAACAATATTGCTCGCCGTTCGGCGGATGGACCTCAAGAGATTGTGCAGCGGCAGCCCAAAACTGCCAATACTCAAGCGATGCTCAGGAAGCCCAGGAGTTACGCCGTCCCATTTGATTTTGAGTTCAACACTCATAAAGCTGAAGAAATCCCGAAACCTAACTTGTAGCTTCTAGCGCGGCCTAGGCTTCCCGCGATTTTGTCTTGGTCCTAGCCCAGGCCGCTTAGTTCTTCCGCGCCCGTCATTTCCTTCCATGTAACCCGTCGGCCTGTGATTCCCTGGACCGCCATGCTGAACCGTTCCGCATCGGTCACCTTCCGGTTGTTAAAGCGATATGTCTGTTCATCGAGGTAACGGAACAAATGGAACGGTTCTACTGATACGTAGGTTCCGCTAATGCCGCGCTTCAGCAGGCTCCAGAAGTTCTCCATGCCGTTCGTGTGAATCTTACCGTCAACGTAGGCGACTGCATGGTCAATGACTTTATGCGCGTATTCGCCAGCAAGGCCCTCGTACGACCGCAGAGCGTCGCTGTAGAGCGCGGAGCCAGCCGCTACGTGCTTCTTTACCTCGCCTTGGACGGCTATCTTCTTGCGGTTCGGAATGACGGTAGCGCGCACGTTGCCGCCACGCTGAAGAATGCCCATGACGACGGTCTTATCCTTGCCGCCCGTTCCAGTGATTCGCCGCTTGCGCTTCTCGACGTGCATGTTTCGTGCTTTGCCGCCGATGAAGGTCTCGTCAGCCTCCACCTCGCCAGAGAGTTTATCAAAGGAACCCATACTGAGCGCAAGGCGGATTCTGTGGTCCATGAACCAAGCTGTCTTCTGGGTCACGCCGATGGCCCGGTGAATCTCGTAGGATGAAACGCCGTTCTTGCAGTTCACGACCAGCCACATGGCACACAGCCACTTGTCGAGACCCAACGGGGAATTCTTGAAGATCGTCCCGGTCTTGACTGTGAATTGTCTCCGGTCGTGTCGAGCGCTACACTGCCAGCGGTTGTACTTCTCTTGAAACTTGACTTTCTTGTTTCCGCAGCGTGGGCACGTCACGCCATTAGGCCAGCGACGGGCGACCACGTACTCACGACACCGAACGCGATCGGAGAAGTACAAGATGGCATCTTGCAGCGTCTTGGGCTCGTTCTCCATAGTTCAATAATAACCCACAACGCGTGAGTTGTCAAGTATATTATTGCCCTATTTTGATGCCGGCATGAGCGAAACGCGCGATAATGCTCTCTCGAAAACCGGCCCGCGCTAAAGAGGACCCCCAGCGGAAAGTGGAGTGCCTACGGAAAACGAGACCAGTAGAGAGGGGAGACAATACCAAAACTGAAGGGGTCTGTTTCAAGGCCGGTTCAGGCTGGGAATGGACGTCGTCTCATCTGCTGCTGATAGGCCTAGACGTCGACCAGCAACTTTCGCAGCCGCTCCACTTCAGCCGGTTTGGTGTCGGCGATGTTTTCGGCTTCAGTGGGATCGGATTCGCGATCGAATAGCCGCGTTTTATGGCCAAGGCCGGTGATCTCACCTACCACCAGCTTGTAGCGCTGATCTTCGACCATCCGCCACTTGCCTAACCCCGAGCGTTGATGCTCACGCTCGCTGTAGTTGCCGTTGTCGAGTAGCGGCCGCAGCGAGCGCCCCTGCATCTGCGGCGGAAGCGGAACATCGCCGTAGTCCAGATGCGTCGCCGCAACGTCAATCAAGCTCGTCAACGCGTCGCTCTCGAAACCCTGCCGGACGCCCGGCCCCGCGATCACTAGCGGCACGCCGGCGCTCGCAGCGAACGGCACGGACTTGCCCCAGCGGCCGTGGTCGCCGCACATCTCGCCGTGGTCGCTCGAGTACACGATCACGGTGTTATCGAGCTGCCCTTTCTCTCGTAGGTAGTCAACGTAGATGCCAAGCCAGCGATCGATGTTCTCGATCATCGCCGCGTAGTTCTGGCGGATTGCGATGTGCTTCTCGGGCGTGAACGGTCCCTCGTAGTGATCGGGCTGCGGGAATCCGTCGATCACCCGGCCGGGACCGCGATACTGCGCCGCCATGCTTTCGGTGATGTCATTGGGCGGATGCGGCCCGACAAAGTTGAGCACAAGATGCCAGGGTTCGCCTTCGGGTGCGCGATTGAGCAGTTCCAGGCCATTGCGGGCGATCCAGTTGTCGCAGTAGGCCTCATCGGGCAGAGGGCACGGATCCGTTTCACCCCACCACAGCAAATCTCTTTCGTTGGCCATCCGGCGCAGCTCGTCCGCCCAAATCTTCCCTAGTGGCGGTTCAAGCGAGTCGAGGTAAGCGTAGTAGGGGTCTTTCGGACCGATCGGCTCCTTTAGGTAGGACGCCATTCCGTCGCCCTTGCCGCAATTGTCGATTTGATCGGAAAACCCCCAGGCCTGCTGATAATGCTTTCCGTCGAGGCCCCACGATCTTCCGGGCTTGTCGAGATCGAGCTTGCCGCAAGCCATCGTGTGATAACCGGAGTCGCGCAGTAGACGGTAGTAGTTGGTGTGGTCGAGAGGGAAAGGGTCGGCGTTGCCGCGCACGCCACAGTTTTCGTATTCCATACCCGAGGCTAGGCAAGCTCGCGACGGTGCGCATACCGGCGAGTTCACGATTGCCCGCGAGAAGCTTGAGCCGCGTTCGCGCAGGGCCGCGAGGTTTGGTGTCGGAACAGGAACGTTCTTGTTCCAAGAGACCCAGTCATGGCGGTGCTGGTCGGGAAAGAAGAACAACAGGTTGGGGCGCTGAACGGTCCTTGGACCGGGGCTCTCGCACGCGCCGAGCACCGAAGCGCCAGCCGCGCCGATGAGAAAATCTCGACGATTGAGTTCGCTGGGCATATTGCCCAATACTGTACTCCCCCGCTAGGCAAAAGGGAAAGCGGGTTTGAATGAATTAGGTATTTCGAGGCTCTCGCGACAGTATGACTGAATGATTCGGCGGCAAGCGTGGACTTCCGTCCACGGATCGGTTTCGACTTGTAGTGCGAGGGAGGGGTGAAAAACAGCCTGCCCGAAATTCGTCGGAATCTGGATTAGTTCACAGCTTCTAGTCTCCTTGCGTACTCGGGGCGTTTTCTCCATTCGTCAAAGTACGGCTCGTATTCTTTTAGCTGCATCCAGAAGATGGGCTCGGACTCGGCGGGGTCGGTCGTGCCTTCTGGATAGTCATTGCCAGCGACGCTGGCCTCTACCGAGGCGTTCCAGATTTCGAAGGCCACTCGCATGCGCTTGGCTTCGGCGGGCGTAGAAGAGTAAATGTCCGTCGTTTCTTTCTCGTCCTTGGCTAGGTCATATAGCGCGTATTGGGCGGAGGCGACATCGACTGTGACCAGTTTTAGGTCGTTGTCGATCAGGGCGGCGTGCAGGTCTTCGCCGCGTAGGTAACGGAAGCCTAGCGGCTTCTCGCGGCGCTTGAGTTCCTTTTCGAACAATGGCGCTAGGCTGAGCCCGTCCTGAGGCTGCTCGAGGGCGGAGTCAGGTAAGCCGACGATCTCGGCGAGCGTCGGAAAAATGTCCATCGTCGCGGCCGGGTATTTCGTGATGCGAGGCCTGCTGATTTTCTGCGGCCACTCGATGATTGCCGGTACGCGCAGCCCTCCCTCGTAGACGCTGCCCTTGAAACCACGCAGTCCGCCGACGGTGCCTGGCTTGATGCCCGGCAGACCGCCGTTGTCGCTGGTGTACCAGACTAGGGTTTCTTGCTCGATGCCGAGTTCACGCAGGCCCGACCGCAGCGCGCCGATGCTGCGGTCCATCGCGACCAGCTCGCCTAGTTGGTTGCGCGATCGGTCGTCAAGCCCCTCAAAACCTTTCATGTCTGCTTCGCCGGCGACCATCGGGTCGTGCGGGGTGCCGTACCAGACCACGGTGAAAAAGCGCTGCTTCGCGGCGGCTTGCTTGGAGATAAATTTCATCGCCTCGGCAACGATAATTTCCGAGGAGTCACCTTTGAATTCCTCGAACTGACCCATGCGGCTCATGATCGGGTTGCGATCGAAAAAGTTCGTTACCGAAAGCCACTCGCCGAATCCGAAAACTGATGGGCTTTGGTCGTCAGAGGCGAAGATCGGCACGCCCGCTCCGCGAATGCCGTTGAGGTGCCATTTGCCGAAGTGTCCCGTTTCGTAGCTGGCTTTGCGAAGCGCTTGAGCGATGGTGCGCTCTTGCGTGCGCAGGCCGAAGCCGTGGTTTTGGACGCCGGTGCGGTCGTTGCTGCGCCCGGTCATCACGGTGGCGCGGGTCGGTGAGCAGACCGGGGCTCCGGCGTAGAAGCGGTCAAATCGCAATCCGACGGCAGCCATCGCGTCGAGGTTCGGCGTCTTGAGCAGCGGGTGATTGTAGTAGCCGGTTTGTCCCCAGCCCTGGTCGTCGGCCATCACTAGGATGATGTTGGGGGGCTCGGCGGCGCCGGCGGCAAGCGCGCAGGCCAGGAGAATGGCGAGGGATAGTGTGTGTTTCAAAATGGGCCTCCCATAGGGCCTCAATAGCTTAGCCTAGCTCGGCGTTGAAGCGATCTCTGGACTGTAAGATATGAGTTTGATCTGGTTCGCTAGAACGTCAGTGCCGGCTTTGAACGCTATTCCGCGCCGGTCATCTCGGCCTATACGGCAATTTCGACGACTTCAGCGTCCGCTTCCAACTCCTGTAATTCGACGTCTGTTGCGAGGCAGCCCTCAACAGCTTCATGGAGGTTTCGTAGCAACTCCCCACGAGTCTCACCCTGCGTGGCGCAGCCTGGCAGGGCGGGAACCTCGGCCCAATAGCCGCCTTCAGCGGCGCTGTGGATAATTGCAGTCACCTTCATTCTTGGTTTGATTCTAGACTAGAGGACCGCACGGCGAGGCGGCGCGGCTCGGTACTGCGAGAGTTTCGCTGCGCTGGCTGCCTGGTATTGAGGCGACCGGTAGTGCATCGGTCGCAACCTTTCGGTTGTGGCGCCGCCGTGCGTGGAAGAGATTATCCGGCAGGTTTGCGGCGATGATTCAGTCGTCGCAGAGCGCATGACCGACAGTGCGATTCGCGATGTTAGTATTAACAACGTGAATTGGCGTGGCCGAATCCATACCGACGCCGGAGTGCTGGCAGGCAAGCCCGTTGTTAAAGGGACCAGGCTTTCGGTAGAACTGGTCGTCGGCCTGTTGGCAGACGGCTGGACCAGACGGCAGGTGGTTGAGAGTTATCCGACCCTGAGCGAGAGCGATGTGCAGGCTTGCCTTGCCTACGCGCGGGAAGTGCTGGAAGGGGAGAAGGTGTACACAGTTGACCTTCGATGAGATTCCTGGCCGACGAAAACTTCCCGGCGCCGGCGGTCAGAGCGCTACGTAGCCGAGGCGACGATGTTCGCTCAATAGCCGAAGAGTTTCCAGGTGCCTCGGATGCCGCGGTCATCGATCTTGCGGCCGCCGACTCTCGAATCCTCTTGACGTTCGATAAGGACTTTGGCGAAATTGCGAGGCAACGCCTGTTGCCGGCAAATTGCGGAATCGTTCTGTTTCGGCTACGGACCACCAGCCCGGACGCGCTAGCCGCGGAGGTGCTCAAAGCGCTTTCCTCGAAGCAACAACTCGAGGGCATGTTCGCAGTGGTCAAGGACGGCTGGGTTCGGCTTGGTCCACTTCCACTCGTTGAGGGGTAACAGCGCGACCAGAGCCGCGGATCTTGGCAGTGCTGTCGAACTTTACCGTTTTGAGTTGACCATCTGAATCGAGCCGGTGACGGGCTGGAGCGGCGTCAATCCGGGCCGTCCGCGGTTCGACCCAGCCCACGTCCGTGAGTATACTCAGCCTTAGATGACGTACAAGGTAGCGCTGCGCAAAACGGAAGAAGGGTACAGCGTGTCCTGCCCGGGGCTTCCTGGATGCTGGTCACAGGGAGTTAGTGAGATCGAGGCCATTGAGAATATCCGCATTGCCATCGAGGAGTACCTCGATGTCGTCGCAGAGCGCATTGTCGACAGCGAGATTCGCGAAGTCGAAATCGCTTTCTAAGCGTGCCGAAAATTCCAGGGGTCAATCACCGCCGAGCCGTGAAGGCCCTTAAGAAGGCTGGATTTGAAGTGGTTCGCTAAGGACAGCATATTGTCATGGCGAAACGGGCGTGGCTCGTTACGATCCCTCGCAGCGACCCGATTGACGCCTACACGATGGGCGGTATCGCGCGGGATGCGGGGCTTACGGTTCAGGAGTTCAAGCGCTTGCTCTAGGCGATGGCGATGTTCGGGGGCCGGCGGTATGTTGAACGCGCTCCCGGGCCTAGCCCGCATCTCTCACCACCTGACGGCGAAAGAAGGCGATAGGTGCGCCACTACTTCGTTGGGCTCGATCGCCGTGCTCGACGGACCATCAAGTACGCCTCCGCGCGCCGACCATCGCCCGCCTCGTATTGACGCACCTCTCACGCACTTTCGCTCGCCACGTGGTGAGAAATGCGGGCTAGTATTTACGCACCTTCCACGCACTTTCTCTCGCCGTCTGGTGAGAAATGCCGGGCTAGAGGGCGTACCATATACCCAGGGCCGTTGGAGGTCCGACGATGACTCGATCAAATACCAGTTGGGTGTGGTTCGCGGTGGCGGTCGTTGCACTCAGCTCCGCCCTGTCGTTGCGCCCGCCATTGTTCGCTCAGGACTCGAAGGCGGCTGACAACGAGGTTCTGCCCGTCCTCAAGAAAAATTGCTTCCAGTGCCACGGCGCCGATCTGAAGATGGCGAATCTGGACCTGCGCACTCGCGAGGCGATGCTGAAGGGCGGCGACAAGGGCCCGGCGCTGGTGCCCGGCAAAGCCGTTGAGAGCCTGCTTTACAGGCGGGTAACCGGCCACTCGACCCCGCGAATGCCGATGGCGCCATTGCCTGCGTTGAGCGACAGCGACATTCTCGCGCTCAAGACCTGGATCGATCAGGGGGCCGCATGGGGCACGGAGACGTTGCGCGCTGATACCAAAGCGCCCGGCGACAAGGCGAACGCCAGCTACCTTGAATATGAGGAACGGGTCATCACCGACGAGATGCGTCAGTGGTGGGCCTTCAAGCAACCGGTCCGCTACCCCATGCCGGTCGTAAGCGACTCGCGGTGGTCGGCGAACGCAATCGATAGTTTCGTCAAGTCCGCGATGGACGCCAAGGGGTTGACTCCCGCGCCTGAGGCTGACCGCATCACGCTCATCCGCCGGGTTTACCTTGACCTGACAGGGCTGCTGCCCACTCCGGAGCAAGTCGACGCGTTCGTCAACAACAGCTCACCGCAAGCTTACGAAGAGCTCATCGAGAGCCTGCTCGCGTCGCATCATTATGGCGAGCGTTGGGGGCGCTTCTGGCTCGATGTGGTTCGCTACGCGGACAGTTCGGGGTTCGAGCATGATCGCACGTTAGATACCGCTTGGCGATATCGCGACTATGTCATCAAGTCACTGAACGAGGATAAGCCGTACAACGAGTTCCTAGTCGAGCAGATCGCGGGTGATGAAGTTGATCAACCGACCGACGATAGCGTCACCGCTACCGCCTTTTACCGGGTGGGCCCGCGGGTGCGATTCCGCGAAAAGGCTAACCCTTACTATCGCTATGACTATCTCGACGACATGGTCCGGACGACGTTCCAGGGCTTCATGGGCATGTCAGTACATTGCGCTCGCTGCCACGACCACAAATTCGATCCCATCACGCGCATGGACTACTACCGTTCGGTGGGCATGTTTTTCGGATACGTACGATACGACCACCTGCTTGGTCCGAAACAGAAAGCCGACGAGTGGGTGCGGGCTAAGAAAGAAAGCCTGAAGGCAATCGCGCCGTTGAAGCGCGCCATCGCCAAAATCGAAGCGCCGTACCGAGAACGGGAGTTCGAGAAAAGGCTCAACGCATTGCCCGAGGACGTCCAACTGGCGGTCAGAACTCCGATGGACAAGCGCACGCAAGGGCAAAAATTACTGGCGGCGCAGTTCGAGAGAAACTATGAGGGCGATGAAGCCGGTCCGGACGATGACCTAGGGGAAATCGTGCTCTCCGCGACGAACGACGTCGACTATCGTCTGTCGTCACTGCCGGGAGGCGCGCTGGAATTTTCGCTCAGACTCAAGGCCAAACAAAAAGCCGCCGGGACTTTGGCCGTCGCACCCGCGCCGCGGCCGGGAGCGCCTAAAAATCTAAGTCCTGAAGATGAGCGAAAGAGGCAGGCCCTCAAGGACCAGATTGCGGCGATCGAAAAAATGACGCCTAAAGCGCCGGCGGCGGTGGAAGGTGTTCGCGATGGCGACTATCGGCTGGCGCCAAACGCGGCAGGCGATGCAGTGGTCTCGGGCTACTACATTCCCGATTACGGCGAATTGACGGGTAAGTACCTGCCCGAGCCTGGCCGGCAATTTGAGGTCCCGCCGGTACATTTCGGATCGAACGGATTGGTGGTCGAGGAAGATCGCAAGGCGCCGGTCGTGGAACCTGGTTTCTTGACCGTATTGGCTAAGGGCGACGAGAGCGCCACGCGTCCGCCGGACCGCACTGACTATGTGACGAGTGGCAGGCGGCGCGCCTTGGCTGAGTGGATCGCTTCGCCTGAAAACCCACTGACTTCGCGGGTGATCGTCAACCGCCTTTGGTACTGGCACTTTGGCAAGGGCATCGTACCGACGCCTGGGAACTTCGGAAAGATGGGCATGCCACCGACGCATCCGGAATTGTTGGACTGGATGGCGACCGAGTTTATTCGTCAGGGTTGGAGCATCAAGCAGATGCATCGGCTGATCATGAATTCGGAGACTTACAAGATGGCGTCCAGCTTTTACAGCGGCCAGAACGCCGAGAAGGATCCGACGAATACCTACTTCTGGCGCTTTCCGTTACGGCGGCTCGAGGGTGAATCGATCCGCGACGTTGTGCTGTCAGCCAGCGGCCAGCTCAACTTGAAGGCGGGTGGCGAACCCTTTTACCCGGCTCTTCCCGAGAGCGTAAGAGAGGGTTATCAGGGCGGCAAGTGGATCTTAACCAAAGAGGGTCCGGAGACTTGGCGGCGCAGTATTTACTCTTACTGGAAGCGTGGACTAAAGTTCCCGATGTTCGACGTGCACGATCAACCAGATCCGAACGTCACTACCGAGAAGCGCAATGTCAGCACGGTACCGACCCAGGCGCTAACGCTGCTCAATGGCGAATTTGTTCTACTTCAAACTCGACATCTTGCCGAACGTGTAATGCGTGAGGCGCCGGGGGGCGCGGGGAGTTGGGTGAAAAGGCTCTACCGGATTACGTTGAGCCGCGAGCCCAGCGAGAAAGAGTTAGCCGTCAGTCTGGAGTTCCTGAACAGTGAGCGAAAGCTGCAAGCTGAAAAGGACTCGCCCGACGTAGCAGCGCTGGCCAATCTGTCGCACGTCATGCTGAACTCTAGTGAGTTCGTGTATATCAACTAGGGGGGGATGCCGATCATGAGCTCACTCTTTGGAAAGAAGATCGGCCAGAGCAAGCGCTTCATGAGTCGACGTGATTTCTGGTCTAACGCCGGCATGGGTATCGGCGGATTGGCGATCGCTGACCTGATGGCGCGCGACGGCCTGTTGGCTGCCCCGCCGGCAATGGATGCGAACAGTTGCTTAGGCTCGGAGGGGATCACCGAGTCTCCGTATTTGCCCAAGCCACCGCACTTCAAACCGCGGGTTAAATCGGTGATTCACCTGTTCATGAGCGGCGGCGTGAGCCACGTCGACACGTTCGACTACAAGCCGGCGCTCGAAAAATACCACGGCGTGGCGCTCGGAGCCGGCGTTGCGGGCATCGACGGTGACGGCCAAGTGATCGTGCGCCAAGGATACCCTGGCCCGTTAATGAAGAGCCCGTTTGCGTTTAAACAATACGGACAGTCCGGCGCATGGGTTTCTGAGCTGTTTCCTCACATGTCGACCATCGTGGACGACTTGGCATTTATCCACTCGGCCAAGGGCAAGTCGAATGACCACGTGCTCTCGCACTACGAGTGGAATACGGGCATGATACTGATGGGGTACCCAAGCGTCGGCGCATGGGTGACATACGGGCTCGGCAGCGAGAACGGCAACCTGCCGGCATTTGTCGTGCTGTACGACCACCGGGGCGGGCCCTTTAGCGGACCGACCAACTGGCACGCGGGCTTTTTGCCGGCTTCGTACCAAGGCACGGTGTTCCGCTCGTCTGGGGACCCGATCCTCGATCTCAAGCCGCCTCCAGAATATTCCACGGTTGAGGAAGAGCGCCGCAAGCTCGACCTGCTCGCTAGGATGAATCAGAATCACGCTGAAAAACACCCGGGCGTGTCGGATCTTTCGGCGCGGATTGCCTCGTATGAGTTGGCCTACCGCATGCAGGGTTGCGCGCCGGAAACGGTCGACATCAAGGCAGAAAGCGAAGAGACCAAGCAGCTATACGGGTTGAACGAAACGGTTACGGAGCCGTTCGGCCGGCAGTGTCTATTGGCGCGGCGGCTGGTGGAGCGCGGGGTTCGCTTTGTCCAGCTTTATAGTGGCGCGATCGTTAATCAGAATGTGGATACATGGGACGCTCACAGCAATATCCTGACGAACCACACGATGCACGCGGCCGAAGTTGACAAGCCAATCACGGGGCTGATTACGGACCTGAAGCGCAGTGGTTTGCTGGAAGACACCTTGGTGGTATTTCAGTCGGAGTTTGGCCGCATGCCGATCTCGCAGAAGGCGCTCGGGCGTGACCACAATCCTGGCGCAATGACGATGTGGATGTGCGGCGGCGGTATCGAAGGTGGCCAGCACATCGGCGCGACGGACGAAGTCGGATACAAAGCCGCGGAGCAGGTGATCACGAATCACGATGTCCATGCGACTCTGCTCCATATGCTTGGCCTCGATCACAAGAAGCTGACCTTTTACTTCAATGGCCGTAACATGCGACTGACGGATGTTCATGGCGAAGTGATTCCGCAGATCGTCGGCAGTCAGTCCGCGTAGTGTGGCGATGAGGCCTGATACTGACTAGCGACTGGAGAGTCCCAATGAAAACCCGCTCTGTCTTGCTTGTTTTATTCGTTGCACTTACCGCCGTTGCGCTACTGTCGCAACGCCCGGCAGGCAACCGCGCTGAACAATTGCGACAACGGTCACTCGATCGGGAGGCGGCGCTAGCTAACGATCCGTTCGTCGGGATCCGCGCGACATCCGGCGTACAAAAAGGCCTGTTCAAGATCGAGTCGAGCGGTGTGTCGACCGAGCCCGTGCGCAAGGCCGCCGAAAAATTCCTGTCGGCACTCTCGGGACCTCAGCGCAAGAAGACCGTTTTTCCGGTCGATGACCCGGAGTGGCGGCAGTGGATGAACCAGCATTTCTACGTGCGAAAGGGCGTCGGATTCGACGAGATGGATTCTGCCCAGAGAGACGCCGCATTCGGACTGATGCGCGCTTCGCTCAGCGCCGACGGCCTCAAACTGAGCCGCGACATCATGAACCTCAACCGCACGTTAGGCGAACTCAACAACGACAACTTCGCCGAATATAACGAGTGGCTTTACTGGATTACCGTGATGGGCGAGCCGTCGTCCGATAAGCCCTGGGGCTGGCAGATTGACGGCCATCACTTGATCATCAACTACTTTGTGTTGGGCGACCAGGTTGTAATGACGCCGCTGTTCATTGGCTCGGAACCTGTTGTAGCGACGTCAGGCAAATTCAAAGGCACCTCGATCATGCAAAACGAGCAGGACGACGCGCTGAAGTTAGTACGCGCCTTGAGCGAGAGTCAGCGATCTGTCGCGATTCTCGAGAGTTCTAAAGAGAGCAACAACAACTTGAGTGAGGCTTTCCATGACAACGTCGTGCTCGACTACGCCGGCCTCAAAGTTTCCGAATTCTCCGCCGCGCAGAAAAAACAACTGCTGGGCTTAATGGGGCTTTACGCAAACAACATGGACGATGGGCACGCCAAGTTACGTATGGAGGAAATCGAGGCGCATCTCGACGAAACCTACTTCGCCTGGATTGGCGGCACCGCTGATGACTCGGTTTTCTACTACCGCATACATAGCCCAGTCGTGCTCGTGGAATTTGATCACCAGAGACCGGTCGGCATTCGTCACCTTTATCCGGGAGTTCGGCTGCCGATTCGAGAGCATGTGCATGCAGTGGTGCGCACGCCGAATGGGAACGACTATGGCAAGGACCTGTTGCGTCAGCATTATCAACAGAGCCACACGGGAGACTAGTACTAACTTGCGAAAGTAAGGCCTTTAACTGTAAAATGTCGGTATGGCAAGACCGGCAACGGTGATTCGACTGAACGCCGAGGAAGAAGAGACGCTGCGACTCTGGGTGCGCGGCCACAAGTCCGAACGGCGCATGGTGGAGCGCGCTCGCATTGTGCTGCCGGCGGCCGCCGCTACCTCGACCGCCGAGATCGCCCGGCAACTGGGATCCCCGGCGGCGCGCGTGTCGAAATGGCGCACCCGCTTCGCCCAGCAACGTCTGGCGGGATTATGCGATCAAGCGCGTTCCGGCAGGCCCGCGCGGTACGACCAAGCGACGCGCAAACGCATCCTCTGCCAACTCGACGAAGCTCCGCCCGAAGGGCACGCCACTTGGACAGGCGAACTGCTCGCGGAAGCTCTCGGCGACGTCAGCAAGCATCAAGTCTGGCGCGTACTGCGGCAGCTCGGCGTGTCCTTGCGGCGGCGGCGCAGTTGGTGTTTGTCAACCGACCCGGAGTTCGCTCGCAAGGCCGCCGACATTGTCGGACTCTACCTCAGCCCGCCGGAAAACGCCGTGGTGCTCGCGGTCGACGAGAAGCCGAGCATCCAGGCCTTGGAGCGAGCGCAGGGCTGGCTACGCTTGCCCAACGGCAAGGCCTTGACGGGCTTCTCGCACGGCTACAGGCGGCACGGCACGACGCCGCTTTTCGCCGCGCTGGAAGTGGCTACCGGATTCATCATCGCCGGACACTATTGGCGCCGACGGCGTCGCGAGTTTCTCGACTTCATGAACCACATCGCGGCCATCCACGAAGGCCGCGAGATCCACATCATCTTGGATAACTTGAACACTCACAAGCCCAAAAATGACCGCTGGCTGCAACGTCATGCGAACATCCATTTTCACTACACGCCGACCTACAGTTCGTGGATGAATCAGGTTGAGGTGTGGTTTTCGATTCTGAGCCGCCGCGCCTTGCGGGGGGCGAGTTTCACTTCCCCCCGGCAGGTGCGCGAGGCCATCGACAGCTTCGTCCGCGTCTACAACTCCAAGGCTACTCCGTTCGAATGGACCAAGACCGTCGTCGCCCCTCGTCCCCTCGCCAGTAAATATTCTAACTTACGCAACTAAGTACTAGGATAGCCGGGCGTGGTGGTTTTTGGGCTTTTGATTGGTGGTGGTTCGTGGGTTCCTTCGCTGGGATGGGACAGTCCACACGTGGTTTCGATTTCGCGGTTTAGATTACGTTGTCTCATGGGACAGTCCCGCCCCGTGATGCAGTCCCGCCACGGTTATGCTGTTAGTTAGACGGGACAGCCTAGGTGAGACTGACCCGCCCTTTGGTTTGCCTGCTCATATTCAAACTCTACAAACCGATAAAATGGGAGCTCCCAAGTTGCTAAACCTCCGTGTACCAGCGACGTTGTGCGGGCAAGCTTTTTGACATCAACGCCGGGTTGTTAGGTTGTTCTTTTCCCCGAGGACAGCCAGGACCGAAACCTCGTCTGTTTGATGTTGCTTTCACAACACCGGATGGATGGTCTCATCTTTCGCTTAAGCCAGGCAAACTCCATAGGCATCCGTGCTTGTACTTTGCACGCCCTTAGGAACCTGTTTCAACACTACACCCGCGTGTCAAGTATTTAGGGGGTCTGGCGGGCGTAGAATCTGGCTAAGTTGTTGATTTATTGAGTTTGAAAAATATTTCAAAACCCCGGTACGGGGTGTTTTTGGTGGTCGCAGCCGTAGGGGGTGTGAAGAATCCTCCGCAAACTCGAGAAACGGGCGTAACAAGCTACGCCCCTACGAGCAACTTGCTTGTTATCAGTGTCGTAGGGGTGCGAGATGTCGCACCCTCCGACGGTCGCAATGCTGGTGGAGGTTTTTTCGCAGCCCCTTATGGCTGCGGCACTGATTCTAGCTCGCATTTCTCACCACCTGACGGCGGGCGCGGCGCCTAACTCGGAATCCGCTGGGGTACACTTACGTTGGATATTTCCTATGACACGACGTGCTTTTCTGACAGCGGCCGCGGCATCCGCCGCGTTTGCGGCAGACTCCCGAGGGCCCATGCCGCTCGGCTTCAATACTTACTGCCTGCGCTCGATGGGCTGGGATGACGCAACCGCTTTGCAGTACGCCGCCGATCACAAGCTCGACGCGATCTTTCTGCAAGATACGAAGGACCCGCGGGCGATGGACCCAACTCATTGGCCCGAAGTAAAAGCTCGGGCCGCCGAACTGGGTTTGCGTCTGGAAACAGGCGGCGGAGCGGTGTTGCCGGCAACGGCAGACGAGTTTTCATCGAAAGTCGTGACGCTGCGCACCAACATTACCCGGGCCAAGGCACTCGGCTCTCCGCTAGTTCGCTGTCTGATCGCTTCCAATCGAGCATCGCTGCCCCCAGGACCCATTGAACAGCACATCGAAACGATGGTGCGCTTATTCAAGACTGTGCGCTCTCAGGTGCTCGATGACGGGGTGAAACTGGCGGTTGAAGTTCACAAGGATTTGCAAGCTTGGGAATTCAAGATGTTCCTCGATGAGGTTAGCCGGGACTATGTGGGCATCTACCTCGACACAGGCAACCCCGTGTTCGTCTTGGAACACCCGATGACGACGGTCGAGACTCTAGCCCCCTACGCGATCACGCTGCATTTGCGCGATTCCGTCGTCTATAAACACGCGCGAGGAGTTGCCGTTCATTGGGTTCCACTGGGTGAGGGTGTTGTCGATTTTCATGAAGTGATTGCCCGTGCCCGCGAGCTTTGCCCCGATGTTTACGTCTATGCGAAACCGATTACAGGGCGTCCGGCTGAGGTGATTCCTTACTTGGAGCGGGACTACTGGAAGTCGTATCCGAAGGCTCGCGCGGCCGACTTTGCCCGCTTTCTGACATTAGTTGAGAAGGGCGTTCCGTACGACAAGCCCATCGTAAACGAGGATTTGTACCGGCGCGAGGTACCCGACTATCTGCTACCAGCGATCCAACATCAACAGCAAGACCACATGGAACGCAGCCTCAAATACGCCAAGGAAGTTTTGGATCTCGGAGTGCGCTGGAGGACTTAGCAGGCGCAATTGAGTTACAGGCGTTTACACAGAGCGGCGATTTGCCGCCCTGAATTGATCGCTAGAATGAGTCGCGAATCCCAGGCAGATACTTGAGAGCGTTCTCGTAGTAGATCTTGCGGAGCACCTCTTCAGGCAGGAACGCCCCGTGTATCGCCCAGCGTCCTTGTAGTGGTGCTCCGAGCGGCGAAAGCATTTGCGCTGGGTGGTCGAAGTACTCATCGTCGGTTTCGAAATAGCGCCAATGCGGTGTCCAAAATCGCTCAACCTCGCGGCTGGGGTTGCCATCGGAACCGAACAATACGCGGTCTTGGTATTTGATTAGGAACTCGCGGCCCGAAAAGGGCTGGCGGCCTAGATCTTGTACGCGGGCCGAGATTTCGACGTCGGTATTTGGGTACTTGTCTAACATCTCGCCAACACGCTGCAGGTCAAATGAAAGCATCGCGATGTGTGCGTTGACGAAGCGGGTGTTGGGGTGTTTCGCGAACATTTTTTCGCGATGCTCGAAGATCTCTTCGATGCTGGGCCGGCCGCTGCCGTAATAATTCCCTACGGTATCACTGCGCCACTGTCCGGCCTCCCAGCGTTCGTTGGCCGGCCCGATCTGCTGGAAGCGGGCTACCGAATCGCTGACGTGGATCATCACCGGCTTACTGTGGCGCGCGCACATCTCCCAGACCGCGTCCAGGCGAGGGTCATCGCTCTGAACGTAAGTGCCGTCAGAGTTCTGCACTTCGAGACCGAGTCTCTTGCTGATTTTTAGTCCCGACGCGCCGGCTTGGAATGTACGCTCTAACTCGGCCGCGGCCTTCTCAGACCAGCCCGGCTCGTTGATACCTTCCCAATCGATGCGGGCGAAATGAATGATGCGATCTTTGTACGGGCCGCCCACGTCCATGTTGGTGTCGAACGATTCGCCGAAGCCGCCATCCATGTTGCAAATGACTTTTACACCGGCCTGGTCCATTTTGGCGATCAGCGCCTCGTAGTCAGCAGAACTCTTTAAGCTGCGCGCATGGAAGTGAAAGTCGACTACCGGATAGTTGGTTTTCTCGATTGCCGTTCGCTTAACGACAAGTACCGAATCGGGCATGGGGCCCTGCTCCGGCGCCGGCTTAAAATTCGGGTGGTTGGGAGACTGTGGCGTCTCGACGGCCTGCTCCGGCGGCGCACTGCCGCAACCGAAAGCAAATATTGCCGCAATCAAAAATACCGATCGTCGCTTCATCGTAGGGTCCTTCTCAGCCTGCAGGTATCTCGCAAGCCTATTATGCGCTGCCGGCGGATTAAATATCTAAGAAGTCACGGAGGTTTGGCAATTCGGCGGCAGGCTGCCTCACCACGTGGTGAGAAATGCGGACAAGAGAGATGAGCTACGATCACTGGGGAATGTACGCTCGTGCGGCTCGTCACGCGGATGACGAGAACGGTTGGATTTGAGTTATGAGACAGCGAAAATTATCCAGAACAGCGGCCTCGTTTTTGGCGGGAGTTTTCTCGCTTTCACTGGGCTGCGGTGACAGTGCGCCCAATGGCGCGGCGCAGCAGCAAGCGTGGGTTTTCGATCGGCTGGACGAGATTGGCGGCCACCAGATTACGGTCACGGGCGATCCGCTAGTGATCGATTCCGCGGTCGGAAAAGCGGTCGAGTTTGACGGTATCGATGACGCTCTTTTCTTCGACGTACATCCGCTTGCCGGCGCGGAGACTTTTACTTGGGAGGCCGTCTTTCGTCCCGATGGCGGCGAAGAAGAGCAGCGTTGGTTTCACCTCAACGAGCACCCGGCGAGCGGGGCGGATACCGAAAATCGCATGCTGTTTGAGATTCGGGTTGTCGACGGCCAGTGGTGTCTCGACGCCTATATTCAGACGGGCGCCGCCAGCAAGGCCTTGCTGGATCGAAGCCGGCTGCGGCCGCTGGGTGAATGGCACCACGTAGCCGCGGTCTACGACGGGCATGAATTCCGCAGCTACATAAACGGCGAGCTGGACGGCAGCGCTCAGATCGAATTGGGTGCGCAAGGGATGGGGCGTACGTCGGTCGGTGTGCGGATCAACGAGCTTTTTTACTTCAAAGGGGCCGTGAGTAGGGCGCGCTTCACTGCTAGAGCGCTCGATCCGGCTGAGTTTTTGAAGTTGCCGAAACCTTAGCCCGCATTTCTCACCAAGTGGTGAGGCGGCCGGGACTCGAACCCGGGACCCACGGCTTAAAAGGCCGTTGCTCTACCAACTGAGCTACCGCCCCAGTTTTGGGGTATTTTCGTGAGATTCCCCGGCTCGGGCGCCGCCGGATAGTTTCAGATTAGCAACACTACGCCGTGTCGCGAAGCGTCTGTAGAATCGCCTTGATGTAGCCGAAGCCGTAGGCGAAGGCTTGGCGGCCATTCGGATCGTCTGGGTGCCGGGGCATGTGGTCGGGCATCAGCATGTAGGGGTAGTCGACTTCCCATAGGGTCTTCGCGACTTCGACCATATTCATGTCCCCTTCGTCAGGGAAGACCTCTTCGAAATGATCTCGCTTTCCGACAATGTTGCGGAAGTGGATGTTGAAGATCTTTTTCTCGTTTCCGATGCGGCGGATGACGTCGTGGATTTCAGTGGCCGGGTCCTCGAGCATTTCCGACGTTGTCCCCAGGCATAGGTTGAAGCCATGGTACGGGCTTTTCTCGATTTCCATGAACTTGTAGAGCCCTTCGGGTGTGCCGAGCACCCGCACTACACCTTGGTAGCCTTCGGGGGGCATGCCTGGGTCATGCGGATGGCAGGCTACTCGAATTTTGAACTCGTTGGCGACCGGTATGACTTTTTCTAAGAAGTAAGTGATGCGCTCCCAGGCGGTGTCTTCATCGATGCGGTCGGCGCGGGTCATGGCGGGGTCGGGCCGTGCCTCGTCGAGGTGCCAGCTTGAGTAGGTCGTGCCACCGCGGCCGGGGGTGCGCTCAGTGCGAACGACTCCCAAGATACTCATGTTGTATTTGAGTGCCGGAACGCCGGCTTTAGCGCAGGCCTCGATCATCTTATGGATGTCGTCGATGTCTTTGTCGCGCTCGGGGGATTGACCCAGCATGATCGCACCGCGCTTTTCGCGGTCGATGTGAGATGAGGCCAGGAACGGCAGCGCGACCATGTCGAGCGCGACGCCGTGGTTCTCGCATAACTCGCGCGTCTGCTCAACGTCTTCAGGGAGCCAGTGGCCACGCTCACCCGGGTTGGGAGGATAGCCGCAGCAGTTGTTGACCCCGTGGCGCTTCATAAATTCCAGAAGCTCTTGATTGGTCGGACTGCGCTGCGTGCCGACGTGCATTTTCATCGGCGGCCGCTGGGCCTTTGTTTCGGACGGGGGCGGCGCGCTGCACGCGGTTGCGGCGGCGGCGACGCCGGTGGCGGTTATAAAATCGCGGCGTTTCATATTGAGTACCTCGTCTTGGGGTCAGAGAGAAGATAACACACGGCGCCTACAATGTTGAGGTGCATTCATTGACACGACGCTCATTTCTGGCCGGCGCCGCCGCAGCGCCATTGCTCGCCACCGACGACTTGCGGCAGCGCACTGGAAAGCTACTCTACGAGACATCGATGGCCGATCAGGACGCCGTCAAGGGTTGGACGATGGAAGGTCCAGGGCGCTTGAAGTTTGACAACGAGTGGATGACCATGTGGTCGCCGGGCGAGGAGATGCACCATGTCTACTGGTGCCCACAAAGCTTTCCCGATAACTTCGTAGCGAGCTGGGAGATGCAGAACCTGCACCCGGAAGCTGGACTCTGTATCGTGTTCTTTTGCGCGACGGGGGTGGATGGAGAGGATGTGATGGATCAGTCACTTCCGTCGCGCGACGGCACGTTTAGCCAGTACAACAAAGACAAGCTCAATTGCTATCACATCTCTTACTACGCAAATACGGAGTCGGTGCCCGCGCGGCCGGTTTCTCGTTTACGGAAGAACCCGGGCGCGAACATCGTACATGAGGGGCCGCCGGGTATCGCGGCACAATCGACGGATGTGCACAAGGTAGAGCTTGGCAAGATGCACAACCACATCCGTCTAACCGTTGACGGCCGCAAGATTATCGATTGGCATGACGACGGCAAGGTGTTGGGCGAGGCTTACGGCGCGGGGAGAATTGCGCTACGCCAGATGCGATGGTCGCAGTTCCGCTACCGAAATTTCCGGGTTTGGGAACTACTCAATGAGCAGGCACAATAAGAGTCAGGATGTTGCTGGTTATCGACAACTACGACTCGTTCACCTTCAACCTGGTGCAGTACCTGGGTGAGCTGGGCGAGGATATCGTTGTCAAGCGCAACGATCAAGTGACGGTTGAGGAGATTCGCGCGATGAAGCCGCAGCGGATCGTCGTTTCACCGGGACCGTGTACTCCGCGCGAGGCGGGGATTTCCGTATCTGTCGTCAAAGAGTTGGCCGGCACTGTGCCGATTTTTGGAGTCTGTCTCGGCCACCAGTCAATCGGCGAGGCCTTTGGAGGAAACGTCGTTCGCGCGCCCTATATGATGCATGGCAAAACGAGCCTCATCCACCACGACGGCAAGACGGTTTTCGAGGGGCTCGAGCAGGACTTTATCGCGACGCGCTATCACTCGTTGATTGTTGAAAAAGAATCGTTGCCCGATACGCTCGAGATTTCGGCCGAGACCGATGACGGATTGATCATGGGCCTGCGGCATAAGGAACTGCCCGTCGAGGGCGTCCAGTTTCATCCGGAGTCGATATTGACCGAAACCGGAAAATTGCTGTTGGGAAACTTTCTTAAGAATTGAGTTGCCGAGATCGTTCGGCCGCGGCGACGGGTCGCATTGCCGGCTTGGTTGGGACTCTCGATCGATCTTGCTATGTTTGATGGCGAGTCGTTCGCGATGAAAGTCACTACCCGCCTTCCATTTCCATATTTGTTGATGATGCTTGCGGCGGCGCTTTGCGCGCGCGGACAAACGCCGCAGATGGTGAACAGCCCCGGGACGGCGCCGGTTGCGATTCGGCTGATGTTTGGGATGGACAAGCTGACTCCCGAGCGTTGGGACGGAACGATTGCAGTCACCCCAGGGCGGGTGCTTTCGCTTAGCGGCGTGCACTTCGAGGGACGCGATCGCATCGTTTCGCCGAATGAGTGGCTGCTGACCAACCGCGTGACGCGCTATACCGACTCGACGATGCCACGTGGATATGACCCCGTCCATACGCGTCCGTTTGCGATGATTCCCAACGGGGTTGTCGCGACACTGGAGGCGACGGAAGACGCGCGCGTTGATGTGGAAACGGTGATGGGCTCGTTTTCGTTTTCGCTCAGCGAATTACCGTTCGGTCGCTCGAAGACGTTTCTCGACGGTGTAGCTTTGGTCGAGCGCACTGCCCCGACGGTGGAACTCACTAGCGGCGACACCTACAACGACTACGCGGCGCTGGCGGCGGGGCGCGACGGCTCGGTGTGGGTTTCTTGGATTAGCTACGAAGATGAAGAAGATGCCGTCTGGGTGGCTCGGCACGATGCCGATGGCTGGGGCACGCCGATTCGAGTGTCACCGGCCGGCGAGTACAGCGACAATTTCAGAACAGCAATAGCCGAGGATTCGGGCGGCCGCATGGTGGTGGTTTGGTCGGGAAAATCTCCGTCCGGGCAGTGGGGTATTTTCTCGCGCGTGCTTGACGGTGGGGCGCTTTCTGGTGTTGTATCGATTGGCGGCGCCGCCGAGAATCTCTACCACCGGGTGAGGGCCGATAGCAATGGCAACGTGCATGTCGCCTGGCAGGGTTTTCGCGACGGTGTAGCCACGACTCTGCATGCGCGCTGGGACGGCTCAGCTTGGTCCGGCGAGACCGTTGTGAATATGGCAGCGGGTGACAACTGGGCTCCGGACATCGCCGCTGATTCGAAGGGTAACGTTTGGGTCGGATGGGACGGCTACGAGGCGGGCGACTTTAACGTCTATGTGCGTCGATTGAACGCCAACGGCACTTGGGAACCCGTGAAACAGGTGACTCGGTCGCCGACATTCGACGCCAACGTGGCGCTAGCTTGCGATGCCAACGACCGGCTTTGGATCGCCTGGGATTATGGCGAAGCTAATTGGGGCAAGGACTGGAGCAGCCAACGATTCAAGCCTGGTGGTGGTGCCGGGCTATACCGCACACGCGCGGTGAAAGTCGCGGTGCTCGATGGAAAAAAGCTTAAACAAGCGCCGCCGCTGATGGACGCGATGCCACCCGAGTCGAAAGATTACGTGCAACAGGCGCGCCTGCAAGTCGACGCCGCCGGCAACGTGTGGGCGATGGTTCGTTCCCTCACGAGCGCTCAGACACGCGTCAACAACAACTGGGGCGCCGGTGGAATTTGGGAAGTCCTGCTGACTCGGCTTGACCCAGCGGGCTGGACGCCGGCGACGAAGCTACACGCTACGAACGGGCGCAACGACGTTTGGGCGTCGAGTACCTTGGCGAGTGACGGAAAGTTGTGGTTCGCGTGGTCGCGCGATGCACGGCCGTTTGGGTCGCCTGATCGCGCTGTCAATCGTCCGTCGCCCTCAGCGCGGACAACACATGTTTCCTATACGACTTTTGACCCGAGTGCCGCCGCCTGGCGCGGCGGGGGACAGCCGCGACTCGCTACATTTCGCGAAGCGCTGGTTACGGCAGCGCCGGTTCATGCGACCGAGGTGGCGGATACCGAAGCGATTCGCGCCTACCGTTACGAGGTTGGCGGCAAGAGCTATCGGATTTTACGGGGCGATCTGCATCGCCACACTGATATTTCCGCGGACGGCATCGGCGAGGGCGGCCTGATTGATTTTTACCGCTACGCGATCACGGCGGGCTCGTACGATTTCATGATGGTGGCCGATCACCAATACGGTGGCGATAACGTTCCGGGCGTCGAGTACAACTGGTGGCGGACGGAAAAGTCAGAGGACATTTTTTTGATCGACGGGCGGTTCTGGCCGTTGTTTGGAACCGAACGCAGTCTGCCCTATCCGAACGGTCATCGCAATACCGTTTTCGCCGAGCGCGGAATACGCGCGCTGCCGATTCAGCCAGGTGAGCGCAACGGCACGATCAACACCGGCGACGTGCTCTACCCATACCTGCGACGTAACGCCGGGATAACAACTAGCCATACCTCAGGCACCGACCAAGGTACGGATTGGCGCGATAGCGACCCCGATGTCGAACCCGTTGTGGAGATCTACCAAGGGCTGCACGCGTCGTATGAGTATCCGGGCGCGCCGCGTGCCGAGACGCCCGACAAGCGCTACTACCATCACGGCGACGGCTGGCGTCCGGACGGCTTCGTCTGGGAAGCCTGGGCGAAGGGCATCAAGATCGGCTTGCAAGCAAGTTCCGACCACGTCGGCACACACGATGCCTATGCGTGCGTGCTGGTGCCCGCCGACAAAGACGTGACGCGGCAAGACCTCGTTGACGGCATGCGGGCGCGGCACACTTACGCGGCGACCGACAACATTATTGTTGACGTTCGCATCGGCGAGCACATGATGGGCGACGCATTTGTTAGCACAGAGGCTCCAGCGGTAAAAGTGATCGCGAAGGGTACGCTGCCGATCGAGCGCATCGTATTGATCAAGAACAACGAATTCGTTTACACCGCTGAGCCCGGAACGAACGAAGTGGATTTTGAGTTTCGCGACGACTCGGCCGAGAAGGGCGAGAGTTATTACTACGTAAGGGTAGAGCAGTCGGATGGCTCGTTGGCTTGGAGTAGCCCGATCTGGGTGGACTATCGCTGACTTGCGGGCGAGAGTTGACGCGCGGAGGCGTACTTGAGAGTCCGCTGAGCACGACGACCGAGCGCAACGAAGCAGTGGCGTACCTATTGGGTGCTTTCGATCGCAACGTGGTGAGAATTGTGGCCTAGGGCCTCATCGACGTCTAACTTCTTGAGCTTTTCGACCAGCGTTGTGCGCTTGAGCCCGAGACTCTCGGCGGCGCGGCTGCGGTTGCCGTGAGTCTCTCCGAGTGTGCGCTGAATCAGGTCCCGTTCGAAGCGAGAAACTAAATCTTTGAATCCCGCCGGGCGCTGAGAACCCGCTCGAGCGACAGCGGGCGACTCGTCGTAGGGATTTGCTATAAACGACCGCGCGTTGTCTTCAGGCAGGTCGTGGGCCGTGATCGTCGGACGGTCTTGCGCCTGTATCACCGCCATTTCCATGGCGTTCTCCAACTCGCGAATATTTCCCGGCCAGCGGCGCGCGGCCAGATTGTCGAGCGCCTCGTCACTGACGCTCTTCGGCGCAAGCGCGTCGCGGCGACAAAACCCATCTACGAAATGTGTTGCAAACAGTGGGATGTCTTCACGGCGCTCTCGCAGCGGCGGCAGGTGGATCGGAAAAACATTGATGCGGTAGTAGAGGTCTTCTCTAAACTGGCCGTCGGCAACTCGCTGTTTGAGGTTGACGTTCGTGGCGGCGATGACGCGAGCATCGAACTTGCGAGCCTTGCCATCGCCTATGCGATGAATTTCTCGCTCTTGCAACGCCCGCAGTAGTTTCGGTTGTAGTTCGAGCGGCATGTCGCCGATTTCGTCTAGAAATATCGTGCCGTTCTGGGCTTGCTCAAAGCGGCCCACGCGGTCCTGATGGGCATCGGTAAACGCGCCGCGCACGTGTCCAAAAAACTCGTCCTCGAGAAGATTCGCCGGGATGCCGCCACAGTTGACTGAGACCATGTCCGCTCGGAAGCGCCGGTTCCCGGTGTGTAGCGCCTGCGCTACTCGCTCCTTTCCGGTTCCAGTCTCGCCGCTGATCAGTACCGTCGCGCTGCGCGCCGCTACGAGCCTAATTTGGTCGATGACGTGCCGCATTCGCGAACTCTTACCCGCCAATAGACCGAGATCATTGCCCCGCTCAAGTTGTGGCCCTCCGTGCGCTCGTGGCTGGGGATTTTCGGCCGACGCCGCCAGAGTAAGCACCGAGATCCGCCGCAAAACGTCCTCGGCGTTGAAGGGCTGCACGACGAAATCCGACGCTCTGACGCTTAGCGACTCCCTCTTTTCCAATTGAAAGATGAGCCTGAAGGAGAGAGGCGAAGCAGCTGCGGGTTGAGGGGGATTATAGCGTGAGTTGAGGTCGGCGGCTACAGCTATTTGTGGCTTCGTAGGGCGGGGTGAGGGGGATTGCATAAGGGGGAAGGGGCGGCAGCCCCAATCCCCCTTTGCAGCCATCCCAGGCGAGACCCCACGGCCGTCTTCGGACGTGGGCCGGAGGAGCCGACAACGCCTCGGGTCGGGGCGTTGTCTAGCGCGTGCGCCAGCAGATCGCGAGGTCTTTGCAGACGCGTTGCAGTTCGTTGCGCTGAGCGTCGAGTTGCTCGGCAAACTCGGTGTCGGAACAAGTGTCCGCTCGCGCTTGGAGCTTCTTGAGCGAGCGATCCGCGCGCAGGCCGCGCTGCTCGGCGGGCAGGCTGAGCAGCTTTTCCCACGGCGTGCTCCACTCGGCGTACACCTTGCGCAACTTGCCGCGGCGGTCTCGGCGCTCGCTGGCGAAAGCGCATGGGCGATGAAAATTCAAGTACGGGTTGAGCCACTGGCGGTAGAAGGTGTCGATCGCCTGCGTCGCTTCCGAGGGCAAAAACTGGTAGCCCATCCACTTGCGCACCACCGCGCCGTTCTTGGTTTCGACCAAGGCATTGTCGTTCGAACGGCGCGCGCGAGACTTCGTAAATTCAATTCGCAACTTCTCGAGCAGTTTAGCGGTTTGATGGTTGACGAATTCGCTGCCATTGTCGGAGTGAAAGCCGCGAACGATAAATGGAAATTGTTCCAAAAGCCCTTCCAGCAAGGGAATGAGGTGATTTTCGTTGATGCGTTGGACGCAGCCGACGGCCTGCCACTGCGTCACTTCGTCGACCACATTGATGCTGTAGGCGCCTTTTTCGCCTTCCTGTTCGGGCGAGTGCACGGTGTCGATGCGCAGGTAGCCCGGACGTCCTCGCGGCTCGGGTTGGCGGCGTTCGCCGATCGCAACGGGCGTGGGACGGGTCTTGTCGAGATGCAAACTGTGACGTTGGTAGACGGCTCTTTTTCGCAAGTTGTACAGCTGGCCCACGGACAATTCGGCCAGGCGTCGAAACTCTTTGCGGCCGTAGATCTGGAACTCGCGTTGGAGAATGCGGCGGGTGGCCGGCCCCGAGAGACGTTGCTGTACTTGGTCGACATGCGCCAGGAGAACGATGTCGGCGCGGCTGTACTTGGTGGGGAAGCGGCGCCTTCGATAGGCTGTCGGC
The DNA here is from genome assembly GCA_965205595.1 of Bryobacterales bacterium. GTDB lineage: Bacteria > Acidobacteriota > Terriglobia > Bryobacterales > UBA6623 > CATQHP01. The sequence continues at coordinate 46,830 of CBDBHI010000020.1, forward strand.
CGAACGCACTTTTCGCGCAAAAACTGCCCGATGAGGCGAGTCAATTGGGCGCGGCTTAAGCCGGTTAGCTTGCTCAGGAAGCGTCTCAACAATCCTTTAACCGAGCGCTTCTGGTCGGCATAATGATGCCTCTTCAGGACGCCTTCGACGAGCGCGTATTTATCCGCTCGACTTCCGGCCTGGAACTCGACGGACCCGCACCCGTCGAGAAAACTCTCGATCTCATCGAGACTCAGTGATTCGGCTTGCTGCACGGCGACTCCCATCGCCCGCAGTTTGCCTGTTCCTAATCGACCTTGCCCAAATTACCTCCAGGCTCATCTTGTGTTGGAATCACCCCTCCCTTCAGGCTCATCTTGTATTGGACAAGACGACTCCGCCACTGATGCGAACTGGTGTGCCGGGCCGATGGCAATTACAGGGACTCCGACCGCGATTTCCCTTGCGGTCGTGACCAGAGCGCGACCGGCCGAGATCTGCTCGTCACCAACACGCTCTCGGAGCTCAATCAGTACGGCATGCGGACGGTAGTGCATCAGCCTCTCACCCGCCGTTTCCGCGGAAAGACGTTCTACACGAAAACCCCTCGCTTCAAGCTGTCGCGGCAGTTCTCGCGTTAGATCTCGTGAATGCACTCGCGACCGGGGATTTCCGAGAGAAACGAGCCAAATTTTGGGTAGATTAGTCATGCTGTAACGAAGATCAGCATTCTGATGGCCATCGTCGGCAAAGAGTTCTACTCCCTTAGAATCATCGACATATAGAAATCGTGCCAAGTCCGCCGACCAAAACGGGACAGCCGGATGCGAGTGATTTACGTCTAAAACGCTTGGAATCAACCGCGTGCCAATCTGAATTGGAGTTCCCAAAATGGGACGCCGATCCGAGTCCGAAATCCCTCGGCCAAGATCTTGACGGATGCGCCAAAAATTTGACGCTCGCAGGCCTACCAAAGAACTACACCGGTCTATTGTTTTCAAACACTTAGACTACGTCTGGATTTTGGCATTCGTCATGCAATTGTCACGGGCAAGCAGCCGGCTGACGAATAAGAGCGAAACCGCTTCACGATGTCCGCCGGCCCGATTCTTACGAGGAGACCGACCAGTGCCCCAGACAGCCCAAGCCACAGCCCGCACATCGCAGCCCGCCCACGACGCGAAGATGGGCCCACACGAAAGACCGCTTACGCGCGACGAACTCATTCTGAAACACCTGCCGCTCACCCGCGCCATCGCCAGCCGGGTTCGCGAAAACCTGCCCGTCCAAGTCGAACTTGACGACCTCACTCACGCCGGCGTGCTTGGACTTTTCGATGCCGTAAAAAAATACGACCCAGCAAAAAACGTCGTTTTCCACCTCTATGCCAAGCACCGTATTCGAGGCGCGATCCTCGACAGTCTGCGTCAACTCGACTGGGCCTCGCGCGATCTACGCAAGCGCTATAAGTCGATCGAGAATACCGCCCATCAGGAAGCTCAGAAGCTGGGCCGTGCCCCCGAAGAAGCCGAGATCGCAGCCGCAATGGGACTCTCAGAGACGATATATCGCAAACACACCTCGGAACTCAAGGCAGCGGGACTCACCGCCGGACAGCCCCACAAAGTCGAAAAACCTGAGTACACCGGCTATGGCGAACCGATCGACCTGCCCGAGCGCCGGCCGGACCAATTGTTTGCCGACAACGAACTCCGCCACGTTCTCGATTCGGTCGTCGACACGCTGTCGCCCCGTTACCAGAAAGTCATTCGAATGCACTATCGCCAGGAGCGAACCATGAAGCAGATCGGCGCCGAACTCGGGGTAAACGAGAGCCGTGTTTCGCAGATTCACAAGGCTGCGCTAGAAAAACTGGGGGCTGCGTTGCGCATCGGCGGGTTCGGGTCCAGCTACGAATTTCTCGAAGATCGCCGTCCAGCGTAGCCGTGTGATCGAGCGCGGTACCCTAGTCGGACGTGCATCTCTCGACGAAACCTATTGACCCTAAAGACCGCTTGATCTTCGCCCTCGATGTGCCCACCGTTGGCGACGCTCACGGCCTCATCGAATCGCTAGGCGACAGCGTCACTTTTTACAAAGTCGGGCTCGAACTGTTCATGGCTGGAGGCTACTTCGAGCTCGTCGACCATCTCGTCTCGAGCGGCAAGAAAGTATTCGTCGACCTGAAGTTTTTCGATGTCCCCGCAACCGTAGGGCGGGCGGTCAGCCGGCTGAACGGACGAGGCGTCAGGTGCTGCACGGTACACGGTAATGACGGCATGTTGGAATCAGCCTGTGAAAATAAGGGCGACGTCAAAATTCTGGCCGTCACGGTGTTGACCAGTCTCGATCGCGGTGATCTCGACGACCTAGGATTTGACTGCGATCCAGCCGAGCTGGTGCTCTCACGCGCCAAACGCGCGCTCGCGATTGGATGTGACGGGGTGATTTCTTCTGGGCTTGAGGCGCCGGCGCTGCGCGAGCATTTGGACCATCGCCTTTTAGTAGTCACGCCCGGCATCCGGCCGGTCGAGAACCGCCCCGCGGACGATCAAAAACGAAGCGTCGATGTGCGCCAAGCGTTTCTAAACGGAGCCGACCACATCGTGGTGGGGCGTCCGATTCGCAACGCCCCCGATCCACGCGCGGCGGCCGACGCGATTCAGGCGACAATTGCCGAAGTGTTCGCTGGCTAGCCCAACGTCGTTCAAACCGAACCCACTCTGTGGAGACATGCAAGCGAGCACGGACTTTTCGTCCGTCGCTCGGATTCGCCTTGATGCACGATTAAGGTCTGGCGAGAATCGACTTCGCCTCTTTGCGCAGCCGCCGAGCTCGCGGGCTATTCGCTTTTTCGAGATCTAGGAATGTTTCGAGCAATTGCTTCGCCGGCTCAAGCCTGCCTTGCGCTTGCTGCGCGAGGGCTTCCCAGAAGTACGACTCAGACTGCCGCTTCGATAGCCGACGCGCTTTGCGAGCGGCCGCAATGGCGTGTTGCATGTTTCCCTCGCCCGCGGACTGCCGATAGCGGACAAGCGCCTCTGCCAGATCGAGCTGGACCGCGGCGTTATCTGGGGAATCCTCAACCTGGCGTCGAGCTATGCCAATGCGCTCCGATAGCGCCCGCACGGTTCGACGTTGTCGGCGGCACTGGACACAACGGACCGCAGTGCAATGGAGCGGGATACCGAGTGTCTCGTACCAATAGCGCTGCTCTCGTGCACTGAATACGAAAGGCCGCTGGCACTGTGAGCAAACGCGCCCGGAGTCTTGGTAGTATTGGTAGTAGTAGATCGGCAGATCGTAGTCGCCGAGTTGCTGCTGTCGGTGAACGTCCGCGCGGATGGCGCCGCGCGGTAGCGGCGGCTTATGGTCGGGATCGCATTTGTAACTGGTGAAAGTCTGTCCGTCTTCACCTTGCCAGGTACGCTCGACAATTATCGGAACCGTACCGTATTGCGGGTGCTCAAAGGAATGAGGCTCCGGCGGCGGAGGCTTCTTCGCTGAGCGAGCGCCGTCGCGTGTGCCGCGATCTCTCTCACGCCTTTTCTTTTTCGCCATCACGTGGTCCGATCGAGCCAGTCGCGGAGTGTCGAACTTATCTCGTCACGCACTCGTCGAAAAACCGTCATGCGCTCGTCGTCACTTCCGGTTGCTTGAGCGGGATCGTCGAAGCTCCAGTGCATTATTTTTGCTTGGCCAGGAAAGACCGGGCAGTTTTCTCTAGCGTTGTCGCAGACCGTAATAACCGTGTTGATGCCGGAATGCAAGAATTCGTCGACGTGCCGCGATTTCTGTTGAGAAATGTCGATGCCGAGTTCCATCATCGCGATGACGGCTCGAGGGTTTAGGCCTTGCGGATTTGTTCCAGCCGAGAACACCTCGAAGCGATCAGCCGCCATCGATCGCAGTAGACCCTCAGCCATCTGACTGCGACAGGAGTTACCAGTGCAGAGAAACAAGACCTTGGTCTTGGCAGCCATTGCTAACAATTGTAGGTCCGAACGTGGCGAAGCATCCGGACTAGAGGCCGGCCTCTAGCGCGTGGGTGAGGGCTTTGACTGCCCGAGGTTATCGAGTTGGGCTTGGGCGTTCGGGGCGATGCTGCTGTTGGGGAAGCGATCGAGAACTTCCTGAAACTCTTTCGCGGCTTCGTCGCCGCGGCCAAGATTCATCAGCGCCATGCCCTTCTTGTAGAGGGCGTCCACCAGAACCAACTCTCCGGCCGGATACTTCTTCAGGACGAGATCAAAGTTCTCCGCCGCCTCTTCGTACTTGGCGTCAGCGTAGTAGGTTTGGCCGATGAAATATTGTGCCTCGGCGGCCTTCGAGTGATCAGGATAAAGCGCTAGGTAGTCGCGGAATTGATCGCGCGCAATTTCGAGATTGTTGCGCAGATAGTCGCTCATCCCACCTTCGTAGATTGCTTCACTCGCGCTTATCGAACCGCCGTCGGTAACCGTTCCCTGTTCGCCTTCTTCGCCCTCGTCAAAACTCGGGGGCGGGAGAGTGGTCAAGTGCGTCTTGATATCGTCGACCTCTTGCTGAATGCGTGCGAGCATCGCGTTGGTTTCTTCGACGGCCGATCGTAGACCGCCGAACTGGTCGGCCAGCGAGTCAACCTTTGCGGAGGTCGAGTTCATCGGTCCGATCAGCGAGTCGCCCTGCTTCGATACGTTGCGTTCGATGACCACTAGGGCGGCGTTGAGCTTGTCTTGCTGATCGAGGTTCTGCTTGAGCAGTGCTTCGAGTCCGGCGTAGCGCTCGGAGTTCTGCCGGTCGAGCTGGCGCATCGAATCTTGCAAGAGCGCCATATCTCTCTGGAGCTGAATCAACTCCTTCTTTTGGGCCGAGGCTGTCGGTGTCGAGACGGCGAAAAGAACGGCGGCTGCCGCGAGAGCGAAAAGTGTTCGCATACTCAAGCCGAACCTCCCTTGTGTATTCATAAGTCGGCAGTCCTCAAAAGCGAACGACGTCGTAGACGTCCGCCAGGTTGCGAAACCGGGCATTCGCTGCAACGTCGAGGAAATTACCGATGTTCAACATTGAGCGGGGAGGACCAGTCGGCCCTCCCCGAAGAGTTTAGCGCGTTTGCCAAGCGGCAAACGTCTACTTCAGCGTCACACGCGCACGGCGGTTGCGCTGGTAGCACCCTTCCGTCTCGTCAGTACACTGTGGACGTTCCTCGCCCAAGCTGACCGACGACAGTTTGCTGGCCGGGACACCCAGGTTGATGAGGAAGTCGCGAGCGGCTGTCGCTCGACGATCGCCGAGCGCAAGGTTGTACTCGGTGGTACCGCGCTCGTCGCAATGACCTTCGATCAAGAACGCGGCGGCTGAAAAGTCGTTCGCGAGTTTCTTGATAGCGGTGGCATCGCCACGCAGCGCCGCTGCCGCGTCAGATCGAATGTCGCTCTTGTCATAGTCGAAGAGCGCGTCTTTGATGTCGCCGCTGTTGACCATGCCTGTGAACACATCGCTCAACTCCGGCTCCGGTTCCGGCGGCGGGGGCGGGGGCGGGGGAGCGCGTACAGTGACCTTGGCGGTCGCTGTTGCTTCCTTACCATCAGAGTTCTTGACGGTGATCGTATAGTCGGTAGTCCTTGTGGGGAATACTTCCCGGGAACCACTGGTCGCTACGGAGCCGATGCCCTCGTTGATTGAAGCGCTAGCTGCGTTTGAAGAACTCCACTTGAGGGTCGAAGATTTGCCGCGCTCAATCGAACTCGGCTCCGCGGTAATGCTCACACTAGCAGCGGCAGCCGGCTCGGGGGCCGGGGCCGGGGGTGGGGGTGGCGGTGGCGGTGGCGGCTCCTTCTTACAGCCCATCGCAAATAGTGCCAAGAAAATACTGAATACAATCAGCGCAACCTGTTGCTTACGTCGCATGAATTCTACCTTTAGCCTCCAAAATTTCCGTTTTCCAAATCACTGTCTCAACCGCCTGATCTGACTAGTGTAGCGCCCACACCGGAGATTCGTTGGTTCCTCGGCTGGTCAGTTGTTTCAACTGGGTACCGTCGGCGCGCATACTCCAAATCTGGGTTCCTCCTAGTCGGTCGCTGGAAAAGACTATGTGTGTTCCGCTTGGCGCGAAGTAGGGGTGCTCGTTCCGCCCCGCGCTGTGCGTCAATTGTGTGTAGTCTCCCGTCGCTACATCAACCAAAAAAACATTATAGTTGCCGATCTCGTATCCGCGGGTCCACGAAAAAACTATTCTTTCACCCTCTGGATCCCAGGCTGGCTGAACTGCGTCTCCTCCGCCTCCCGACAATCTTCGCCGATTTACCCCATCAATGTCCATTAGGTAAACCTGAGGGGGTCCGGAAGCCCCAGAAACAAATGCAATTTGTGCTCCGGTTTTAGGGTTGATCGCGGGGTGAACATCGATTGATCGCGAATACGACACTCTGCGTAAGTTTCCACCGTCGAGGTCGGCTAGATAGATTTGGCTGCGTCCCGATACCGACGACGCGTATGCGATCGACTTGCCGTCGGGAGTAAATGCGGGGGTGGTGTTCAGTGAAGCGTCTTGGTTGTAGAACGTAAGGCGCCGCGAAGTCTCGAGCGAGTGAACGTAGATCTTTGGCAAGCCCTCGACGAAGGTCGTGAAGGCGATACGTTTAGCGCCACTTGAAATTGCCGGCGTCAAACATAAGTTCTGGTAGTTCGTAAGCTTTTGTTTATTGCTGCCGTCGTAGTCCATCGCCCACAGCTCTTTCACATCGGAGCCGTCATCGCGGTGGACGTAATAGACGCGCGTGCCGGCCAGACCTAGCCCAAGGCCGAGATTCTGGAGAATGTCACGAGAAAAATCGAAGGCCATCTCGCGGGCTCCGACCTCGGTCACGGCAGAGTAGTAGCGCTTGCCGAAAACGAATGACGCCGCGCGCGATTCCTGCGTGACATCAGACACGTAGCCGGCCAGCATCAAGCGGTCATTGACGTTGATGATTTGGCCGTAGACCAAATAGCGCGCCTGCACCGGTGCATCCGACCAGCCCAAGAGCCAGAGACCGCGAGCACCGGGATCTTCGGGTAACGTTGCGTCCCCAATTTGCAGATCTTCGGGCTTGCGTGGGGCAGTTCGCGGGTAAAAGCTCTTGGTCACCAGGTCGACGCGACCAGAGGCTTCGAGAGCCTCCCACAACTCGTCGTTGAACTCGTCGACGGCGGCCACGGAATCGGCGGGCCCGCGGACCGCGGGTGCGGCAATACGCGGGTCTTGTTGGTCACTCGTGATTACGAGTGTCGCGTCGGGCTGCTGGGCAACCAGCGAACAGCCAAAGAAAAATGACAAGAAGAATGGGATTCTCATAAGTATCTGCGCCTTACTTGAGTTGAAAGTGCATTTCGATTGTGATCGAGCTCCTGCCCATCGCGGGCGGCAACGGCCGCACCGGATTGGAGTTGCTGACCGCGCGGTGCGCGGAATAGTCGATCGAACGATTGCCGCTGGTTTGTGCAACGCGAATCGCGTCAATTCTTCCAGTTCGTTGGATGCGGAACGAAACGACGACCGGCTTGCCCGAGGAGCCGGCGGCCTGACCCAACGTTCGTTGCCATTCCTCCGCGATTCTGCGTTGCAAGATTTGAGCGTATGCGCCGAAGCGGGCGCCAAAGGGTCCGCCGCTCGCACCGAAGCCAACACCCGGCCCCGACTGCGAGCCGCTGTAGAGAGGACTGTTAACCGCCGCGCCTCGCGAGGAGTTGACTTGATTCTCGGCGGACTCGGCGGCGCTGCGTTGGCCGATCGAGCGCTCTTGTTGTTGCTCGGCTTCTTTGCGGTTGGTTTCGCCGATCGGAACGGCCTCGGGGTCTTTGACCACCTGGCGTTCGGCAACTTCCGTGGCGCTTTGGCGTTCTTGAGGGGCGGGCACGGAATGCTCGGTTGGGTTCGCAACAGGGTTCCGCTCGTCAGAGCGAACGATGTTGATCGGCACGCCCTGAACCGCGACGATGCCGCCATCGCCTCCGCCGTCTTGATTACCTAGGTCCATCGGAGGACTGAGCGCGCCCCATAGGATCGAAGCGAAAAGCAGCACTCCATGGCACGACACTGACGCCATTAGCGGACGACGGATGTCGTCTTTCGTGTCTAGAGGGCTGCGTCGTTCGCTCATACAGTGACGGAGTTCGGTCGTGTGGCGCGTGGCTTAAAGCACGTGCCGGCTGAAGATACGCGGTCGAAGTGAGCGCCGACTTTCTGTCGGTGGCTCGGTATTGACGCGCGGCGCTGAGACTCCGCGTTCAACGACTCGCCCTCGGGTTTCTAGCTAACGGCTTCGTGACGACGTTGACCATTACCCCGTTTGCGCCACACTCCGCGATGATCGGGGCGACGATTTCCCATGGCGTCGTTCGGTGCGCTCGCAGATAGATGCCAGGGGTGTCGGCGTTTTTCTCTTTGGCTCGCTCAGCAATGTCGTAGACGCTCACAGGTTCGTCGCCGAAGAACACTTCGCCTTTGGAGGTAATGTTCACGTACGCAAGATCTTTGGAGCTAGTCGCGACTTCGCGAGTGCGGGGAACGTCGATCTCAAGGCCAAATTCCACGACGCCGGCAGTGATCATAAATATGATCAGCAGCACCAAAACAACGTCGACGAATGGCGTGACGTTGATTTCGGCAATCTGATCATCATACTGATCGTTGTTGTGCATTCTGAACGCCATCGCCCTCTCCATAGTCTCGTTCCGCAAGGTTGAAAAACTCGAGACTGAAATCACTCATGCGTGTGCGGATCTCACGCAACTGTCCCGAAAATATGTTGTAGAACATTAGTGCGGGGATCGCGGCAAATAGTCCGAATGCAGTCGCGATCAAGGCTTCCGCGATGCCTGGAGCCACTGCTCGCAGCGTCGCGCCACCCGCCTGTCCAAGGCCCCGGAAGGCCTCAAGAACGCCCCAAACCGTGCCGAACAGTCCGATAAATGGAGCGGATGAAGCAGTCGTCGCTAACACGCTCAGGCCCTTTTGTAGGCGCGAAGCTTCCTCGCTCGACGCCAATGACAAGGCGCGCTCTATCGAGTCAGGGTTGATGATGCGGCCGTGGGTGTTGACCTGGCGCGCCACCTCCTCGTAGCCGTAGTCGAAAACCGTCACCATCGGCGCGGGCCGAAACTGCTCACTGGCGGCATTCATGTCGGCCAGCTTTCCTACCCTGCGGAAGGATTTCAAAAACGTGACATTTTTCTTCGCGGCCGCCGATAGTGCACCGTACTTCGAAAACGCAATCGCCCACGAAAGAATCGACATGACGACCAGCAGCACCATGACGAATTTGCCCACCGGACCGGCCTCGAACAGCAGGCTCAGCAGTGTGGACTGATCGACGGCGGACGATGCCATCTCCGCCGCTTCGGGAGCGGCCTCGACGACCTCTTCAGCGGCTGCTTGCAACAAGAATGCGATGGGGGCAGGAAAACTCAAATTCATCCTCGCGGGTCAACGAACGGGCAATTGACTGGATCCGGCTATTCGCCTGAAACAATACTTACCGTTTCTGGTCTAACCATTCTACCGAGGCCCGTTCTCCGGAATCCGAGAAACCATCTGCGAATCGACAAAAATGTGAGATACACGCCACCTATAATGGGGCTTGCCCGGTGTGACGCGGTCGCGGCTGAACCCGTTTCACGCGATTTATACGGCTAGAGCTTTCACCGGTTTTCACGGCCGACGGCGGTTGAATGAATGCTTCACGAACTCGACATCGAAAGCTACGCCGTCGTTGAGAAGCTCCGCGTGCGATTCCATGCCGGACTTAATCTGTTAACCGGCGAAACCGGTAGTGGAAAATCGATCGTTGTTGATTCTCTGGCGCTGCTGTTTGGGGCGCGAGCTGGAGCGGACGTCGTGCGAGCGGGGGCGCGGCGCGCTCGCGTTTCCGGAGTATTCGATGTTCCGGGCGGTACGGAGCTTCGCTCGTGGTTGGATGAGCGCGGGTTCGACGCGGACGACGAGCTAATCGTCGAGCGCCAAGTGCTGACCTCGGGCAAGAGCCGAGCTTATATCAATGGCTCCCCGACAACTTTGGCGACGTTGAAGGAGCTGGCTGCAAGTCTTGGGGATATCCACGGACAGCACGATCAGCAAACTTTGTTTTCGGCCCGAACCCAACTTGATATGCTCGACGGCTTCGCGAAAACGGTCGGTCGGGCACGCGAAGTGAAAGACGCCTACCGGGTTTACCGGCAGCTCGACTCACGGATACAAGAACTCAAGGCGAGTGAGCAAGAGCTCCTACGAAAGCTCGATTTGCTGCGCTTTCAGGCCGCAGAAATTAGTCAGGCCCAGCTAGTTGCAGGGGAGGAAGCTGAGCTGCAGGCCGAGCGCAATCGCCTATTGAACCTCAGTCAGTTACAGCAGTCTTGCACGGCGGCTTACGAGGCGCTGTACGAGGGAAGCGCGTCAGCGTCGGTACAGCTCAAGGCTGCGGCGGGTGCCCTCACGTCGGTCGCCTCTTTCGACAAGATTTTCGAAGAGCTGACCGCGAGTCTCGAATCCTCTCGCGCAACTGTCGACGACGCGGCGTTCGAGCTGAGCGGCTACCTGGACAAATTGGAAGCCCAACCCGAGCGCCAGGAGCAAATCGAAGAGCGGCTCGCCCTGATTGAAAAGCTCAAGAGAAAGTACGGGGCGACTCTTGAGGATGTTGTGACGTACGGCAAGGAAGCGGCGCGAGAGCTCGATGAGATCGAATCCGGCGAGGCGGCGCTCGAGGAGCTTGAGAAACAGCGACACGAGGCTTCGGATAAATACTTGTCGCTTGCCGGCGCGCTGTCGAAAAAACGTAAGGTCGCTGGAAAAAAGCTTGAGGCCAACGTCAAGAAGGAATTGGCGGCGTTGGCAATGGAGCGGGCGCGCTTCGAAGTTGGTTTCGAACCGCTTGAAGATTGGACCTCTGACGGTCTCGAACGCATCGTGTACCTTTTTTCGGCCAACCCCGGCCAGCCGCCTCGACCGTTGAGCCAGGTCGCTTCGGGCGGTGAGTTGTCGCGAGTGGCACTGGCTCTTAAGACCTGCTTGGTCGGAACCGACGGCGGCAACGGACCGTTGCGATCGCTGGTATTCGATGAAGTCGATAGCGGTGTCGGCGGGCGCGTGGCCGAAGCCATCGGCAAACGCTTGAAAAATTTGTCTGTCAAAAACCAGGTGCTTTGCGTTACCCATTTGCCGCAGATTGCAGGCTTCGCGGACGCGCATTTCTACGTCACGAAGATAGAGAACAAGAAACAGACATTCGCCTCGGTCGCCGAGCTATCAGACGAGCAACGCATCGAGGAATTGGCGCGCATGCTTTCGGGCGCCGAGATCACTGACGCAGCCATTGCCAACGCGCGCCAGCTCATTGCAACGAAATGAACGAGGGCCGGTTGAGACCGGGCGCGAGGCACTATACATGCAGCTAGATTTCGCTATCGCCACCGCACGAGAAGCCGGCGCCGCAATCCTGAAAATATACGAGCGCGACTTTAAGATCGAGACCAAGGCCGATTCATCTCCGCTAACTGAAGCCGATCTAGCCGCGCACGAGATCATCGTTGAACGGCTGGAATCGGAATACCCGGAGATCCCGGTCCTTTCTGAGGAAAGTGGCGACAGCGCCGCTTATGACATACGCAAGACTTGGCCACGCTACTGGCTAGTCGATCCGCTCGACGGCACCAAGGAGTTTATCAAGCGTAACGGGCAGTTCACCGTCAACATTGCTTTGATCGAAAGCAACCGGCCGGTCGCCGGTGTCGTCTACGCGCCCGTCAAGGAGTGGATGTACGCGGGGTCGGTCGGCGCGGGCGCTTTCAAAATAGAGGGGAGTGGCGATCCGGTCGAATTGCAATGCCCACAGATTCCGGTGTCAGGGACGCTGCGAGTCGTGGGCAGCCTTTCGCACTCTTCGCCCGAGATGGAAAGCTTCATCCAGGATCAGCAAAAGAAGTACGACGACGTGGAATTCATCGCGATGGGAAGCTCACTAAAAATCTGCCTTGTTGCCGAGGGGGCGGCGGATATTTATCCGCGATTCGGCCCGACGATGGAATGGGATACGGCGGCAGCGCATGCGGTAATTCGAGCGGCTGGCGGCTCACTTACGGCGCACGATTCTGGCGAGGAGCTTCCTTACAACAAGGAGAATCTGCTCAACGGCTGGTTCGTGGCTTCGTAGAGCGGCGGTCCGATTTTTCGGACTCACAACCTCAACGCGCGCGTCGTGACGATTGCCGCTGGGGCCGCCTACCCCCCGTCAGCGGCTCGGAAGCGCCAGCCGGTCGCCAACCTCGGCCATTTTGTCTGCTAGTTCAGCGCTTAGGCGCTCGACTACGTTTCGGTTCCGCGGCAGTCTGACCATATTTGTCGTTTCGTCCGGATCGGACCGTAGGTCGTACAGCTCATCGCGCTGTGGGTTCATGAAGTCGCGCACAAGCTTCCAGCGAGGGGTACGCAGCATTCGCATATGGGTACGTGACTGATGCTTTGTCGAGTACTCGCCGTAGAGTGCGTTGTCCCAGTTTTTAGCGCTGCCATCGAGCAGCGGGAGTAAGTTTCTACCGCGCACGATCTTATCCGGCGGAAGTTCACCGCCGGCCATAGCCACGATTGTCGGGAACCAGTCGAGGTTCGATATTGTCTGCTCCAAAACTGTCCCTGGACGAACAACTCCGGGCCAAACGACCGCCGTCGGTACGTTGATCGAGCGGTCCCACATATTTGGGCGCTGGCCGTCGGGAATATTGGCTGTAGCGGGCGGGTTGCGAGTCAGTACGTAGTGACCGTTGCCCTTGTGCCACACGCCGCTATGCCCCATGTTGTAGCCGTGATCGCTGGAATAAATAATGATCGTCTTTTCGCTGAGGTCAAGCTCGTCAAGTTTCGCCATCACGCGACCCAGATTACGATCGACGCCCTTCGTGCTGGCCAAGTACTCGCGAGTCATGCGCTTCACGCGTTGGATGTCGAGGTAAGGAAAACTTGGATTGGGAATGATTGGGTTGAGATCGGCGAATGGCGCCCAGTCCTCCGGCGCGACCGGCAGCCAACGTGTGTGGGGCGCTCGGTAGTGCAGCGAGAGAAGGAACGGGCCGGCTTTTTCATTCTCGAGAAACTGTAGAGCGTGATCGGTCAAGATGTCTGTCGTCAGGCCCTTGAACGGCTGCTCCTTGCCTTCCTTCTCGAGCACTGGGTCGACGGGGGTCGTTCCTCCACCACGGAACCCCATGAAGTACTGATAGCCGTTGTTGGTCGGATGATGCTGGTCGAGCAGGCCGAGGTGCCATTTCCCGACCAATCCGGTACGGTAGCTGGCTTTCTGAACGAGTTCGGGCCACATGACCACATCGGGATCGACTCCCCCATACGGTTCGCGTTGCGGATTGAGCCAATCAGTCATCGCCAACTCCGACCCGTACTGACTTGTCATCAGACTGGCCCGCGATGGACTGCAGACCGGCGTTACGGTGAATGAGTTTTTCAAATACGCCCCGCGTCGAAATAGCTTGTCCATGTTTGGAGTGGACGCATGCGGTTTCCCGGAGAGGCCGAGTGCCCAGGGGGCTTGATCGTCGGTATAAATGAACAATATATTCGGTTGGTCGGCCGCCGCGAGCGACAGGGCGAATGCCAGAAGAATTACTAGCCCCCATTTCCCACCACGTGGCGCTGGAAAGTGCGTGAGAGGTGCGTTATTACGAGGCGGGCGAAGATTGGCGCGCGGAGGCGTACTTGACAGTTCGATGAGCACGACGATCGAGCGCAACGCAGTAGTGGCGCACCTATCGCGTGCTTTCGCCGTCAGGTGGTGAGAAATACGGGCCAGGCGGTGCATAGCGCACACAGTATAGCCGCATAGCCGCGCGTGGATGGGCTATTCGTCCCTCGCTGAGATGGAGTACCATCGTTGCGGAGGACGGATACCGTCGAACAAAGGGAGTATTCGATGTTTTGCCAGAAGTGTGGTCAACCGATAGCGACAGGAATTCAGTATTGCCCTGGGTGCGGCGCGGACGTTTCCGGGCAGACGATCGATGCGCCGAAATCGGAAGTAACGCCGGCCGACTTAGTCCGACCCGCAACGACCGCGACACCTACCCCGGTCGCCGCGGCCGCCGTTAGTAGCGAGTACTCCGGATTCGGCCTCCGTCTCGGCGCGGTCCTCATTGACGGTGCGATTGGCTGGGTTGTGTCTCTCGCCATTCAAATTCCTCTGGGTCTAGGCATGGGCCTGAGCGATTTTCAGGATGCTGACAACGTATTCGCGATGGTCGGAATTTTTGGTTTCGCGATTTTTGCTAGCTTCGCCTTTAGCTGGCTCTACGAAGCTCTGCTTACTAGTTCGGCTTGGCAGGGGACCGTCGGAAAGAAAGCGCTCGGAATAATCGTGACAGACGAAAACGGAGGCAGGATCTCGTTTCTACGAGCCACTGGCCGCCACTTTGCAAAAATGTTGTCCGGCTTGCTGCTGTGCGTCGGGTATCTGATTCAGCCTTTCACACCCAAGCGACAAGCACTCCACGATATCCTTGCGGGGACGCTGGTGCTCAAGCCAGGCTCCGTGACATCGCCCCCTGCGCCGACTGTGGGCGGTGTTCAAGAATAGAGACTCAACGAACTGCTCGGTGGTTCGTTCTCGCGGCCACCTGCTGTCCATATGAGCTCTGACCCAGACGCGATCGCCCCCGAGCTCTCAACCCGGCGCATCGTCACCGGGAGCGCCGTTGCCGCGGCTGGACTGTTCGCGGCACAAGCTAGCGGTTTCGTCCGTCAGGCCATCGTCGGATTCGTCTTGGGTACTGGAGCCGAGGCCGACGCGTTGACGATCGCTTTGGCCCCAGTCGAACTGTGGTGGTCGGTGCTCGCTTTGACGGTGATCTTCGGATTCGTTCCTGGCTTCGCCAAGAACGAATACCGTTTCGAAGACGTTTTACAACCAGTGTTCAAAGGCGCGGTGGTGTCGGCGATCGCAATCTTTGTCCTCGCCCGACCGCTCGTCATCGTGTTTGCCCCCGGCTTTGATGAAGCGAGCGTTGTTCGGGCGGTTTTTCTGACACGACTGCTGAGCCCCGCACCTATCGCGATTGGCTGTGGCTTTGTATACTCAGCGTTTCTCATCAGCCGGAGGCGATTCGCGCTGGCGACGGCGCCTCATGCGCTGGTGAATATCTCGACGATAGTTGGCGCTCTCACCATTGGGTCAGCGTATGGCGGCGCGGGGTTTTGCATCGGCTACACTGCCGGCACCTTCCTCTATTGGGCAGTCGCGCATCGGGCGGTGCGAGATCTACGACAGCGTCAAACGGCCCAGCCTACAGCGCTTCGCGCCATCGATTTGATCCGTGGCCCTGCCCCTATTCTCGGGCAGGCCCTCGCTATGGAACTAAACACG
Source organism: Bryobacterales bacterium (assembly GCA_965205595.1). Classification (GTDB taxonomy): domain Bacteria; phylum Acidobacteriota; class Terriglobia; order Bryobacterales; family UBA6623; genus CATQHP01. The sequence goes on from CBDBHI010000020.1 coordinate 62,192, forward strand.
GTGGTGACGCGAGCCTACGCTTCGACGTTTGGCACGGGAATGACCGCAGCCTTCGATTTTGGATTCAAGCTCTTCCGGGTGCCGATGGCACTACTCGTCGTTCCTATCTCGCAGTCGTTGTTGCCTGAGATTTCTTCGTTACATTCGAAGCCGGGCCAGAAGCAGACTGTCTTCCAGACGATTCGCCGCGCTGCTCTGCTCACCGCGGCCGGAACGGCACTGGTATCGGTGGCATTGATCGCTCTGCGAGAACCGTTAGTCTCGTTGCTCTTCGAGCGAGGAAAGTTTGGGCAGGCCTCGACATCCGCTGTTGCTCTAATCTTGCTCAGCTACGCGCCGTCGATGATGGGACGTGGCGTTCTCGATGTCCTGTCGCGAACGATGTTTGGGCTGTCGCGGTTTAGGGTGCCCGTAGCGGCGTCGCTGAGCGCATTGGCTCTGAACGCGCTGGTGTGTCACCTCGCGGGCACGGCCGGACCCGGTTGGATTGGTGTCGGCGCCATCATCGGGTTCACGTTTGGCGCCGCCTGGTTGATGCTCGATATCCGCAGTGCCGAACGATCGGCCTGACGCATACTCTGCCACCGAATCAACATTGGTATTATTCGAATATGAGTCTCAAGAAAATGTTGATAGTCCCTTCAATCGCCTTGTTGGCGCTGGTTTTCATGATGCCGTCTACCGCCCTCGGCGCTGAAGGCGGCCTGATGCACTGCTTCGCATTTACCCCAATCGCGGATGCGAGCGAGGCCGACTGGAAGGCGTTTTACAAAGCAACCAAAGAGCTACCCGCAAAAATCGAAGGTCTAGACAGCGCGTGGGCCGGCAAACTGCGGCGGCCAATGCGGCAATACGAGAGCGATGGCGGTGAGGCTACCCTCCGCGAATACGGCGTCTGCATGGAAATGAAGGACGAAGCCGCGCTCGCCTCATACGCTGAGCACGCCGCCCACACCGAGTGGGTGAAGGTCTACGCTAAGGTTCGCGTTGCCGGAACGCTGACGTACGACATCATCGTCGAATAGCTCGCTGATCGGTGATCCTCTCGCCCAGCGAGCCTCCTCAGATTGTTGAAACCACCGCCGGTCTGTGCTTTTCGCTGAGCCTGCCCGCTGCGCGTCATGGAGTCGCTCACTGGGCTTGGCTCGCCGATCCGCATATTTCCGTGGATCCGAGTGCGAAGGTTCGTGACCAGCATCCACGTGTAGAATTAGCCCGCATCGTTGCTGAGGTTTGTGGTTCAAAACCTGACGCGACTCTGGTCAACGGTGATATCGCTTGGTATGAGGGCGACCGCGGAGACTACGAACAATTCGCTGTTTCGATAGCGCCAATTCGAAACGCGATGCCCCTCGTGCTTGGGGTGGGCAACCATGACGCCCGCGATCAGCTTCTCGAAATTGCTGACGTTCGCCTCGCATCCGCTCCGGCCCGCATCAATGCCGTGTTCGACCAAGCGCCGTTTCGGTTTATCGTGCTCGACTCGCAGAGGCACCCTGAAGAAGTAGGCGGTGAGATCGGCCGCGAACAATTAGATTGGCTTGGCGCCGTGCTCTCAGAGCGGGACGCGACTACGCTCGTGTTCCTACATCATCCAGGACAGTCTTCGAGTGAAGGTTGCTTCGATTTCGATGACCTTTTAGAACTCGCGGCCGCGCACAAGAGTGTAAAGGCAATCGTCAGCGGGCATGATCACGAGTTCGGATTGTCGCGCGCCGGCGACATTCATCTGATCGCCCTACCCGCGGCGGGGTTTACTTTTCGATCGGAGGTCCCAACGGGATGGGTCGAGGCGACGCTAACATTGGAGGGAGCCGACCTGCGGCTGCGTGATGCTATCGGAGGCCGCGCTGAGCATCGCGTAGTGTGGCGCTGATGACCTCGATCGCGAAGCGCAACTTGATTCCAGTGGCCGTTTCTTCGTAGTATGTCCAACGGAGCTAAATCATGACGAGATTCGTTCACTTTGCACTTGCCGCCATCCTTTTGAGCATTCCCGCCGCTGCCCAGAATGCACCCGATATCAGGGGTGTCGAGATTGATAGCCAGTCGCCGGAAGGCCAAGTACTCACTGCCGCCGGCGTCGCCGACGACGCTGAAGAAAGAATCCCGATCCTTGAGGGCTTTTTGAACGACTTTCCGGAAAGCGAATTTTTGGGCTACGCGCTGCTTCAATTGCAGGGCCAGTACATCGTGCAACAGGATTGGGCCAATGCCGCGGCTATGGGCAAGCGTTTGTTGGAGCTTGTGCCAGAGGATGTCGAGGTCCGCCACAACATCAATCAGTCACTTGTCCAGTCACAACAGTGGGACGAGCTGATGCCGATGCTGATCGAAACGCGCCCGTTCGCCGAGCGAGAAGCAGCCGCACCCGCGCCAGAAGATGCGGGTGAGGATGAGGTGGCCGCGCATCAAAACACCGTGGCCTATGCAAACGGGGTGGTTCAGTACGTCGAATGGGCGATGAACGTCGGCATGGGCCAGCAGACCGATCCGACGAAGAAGATCCAATGGATGGACGCGATGCGCGAGCACTATCCTGACAGCGACAACTCCAAGGGGTTAGAAGATCACTACGTGATCGCATATCAGCAAATGGGCGACATGCCGGGCATGGTCTCGGCAATGGAGAAAGCGCTCGAAGCGAATCCTGGAAACGAGCAATACATCCAAACGCTCGCTGAATATGCGCTCAACGCGAAGGACTACGACGGCGCCATCGCGCGCGCTGAAGAACTTATCAAGCTAATGGACGAAAAGCCCGCGCCGGAAGGAACCTCGGCCGAGGATTGGGATGCAACGAAAGCCAAGTACACGACAATGGGCAACTTCATCATCGGTAATGGCCATTTCCAAAAGGGCGCTTGGCGCAGTTCACGGACTCACCTTCTAAAGACGGTCGATTCGATCAAAGCCGAGGGCGGTGAGCGATACGGGCTGCTTTCGTACATGCTGGGCTTTTGCTATGTAAAACTCGATATCGCCGGGGACAACATTTCCAAAGCTAGCTTTTGGATGACCGAGTCGGCAAATACGCCCAACCCGGCCCAGGAGCAAGCGAAGCAGACGCTGATGGCGATTAAGAAAGCGCAGTAGGGGTAAGGCCGGCTCAAACGCTCGGCGATCGGCGGGTGTTCGGGATGGCACTCTCGACCCGCTGAAAGACCTTCGTCAACCGTGCCGGTCGCTCGGTAATCAGCTCTAATGCGCACCGTCGCACTGTTGCGCGTGTCTTCTCGTCGCTGATGTACTCGGCCGGCGACTTACCGTCGACTCGGGCAAGCAGCAAAAACGACAGATGGCGAACTGTGTTTCGCTCAAACGACGACAACGCGTCGGTCGGCAACATACCTAGTGTCCAGGTAAATGCAACTCGTGCGAGTTCCAGGTAGTGGCTCGACAGTTCTGGGCGATGAAAAGCTTTCAAGATGAAATGATTTGTCAGGAACGCGGCGTCGTAGCTCGGGTCGCCGAAATGCGCACACTCGAAATCGATGGCGGTCAGGCCGGCGGGAGACACCAGTAGATTCTTGGGACTCCAGTCACCGTGCACTATTGCGTCGTGCCGCCCGCGTTGCGCTTCGATCCAATTGTCGACGATTTGTCGAATCGCCGGGTGCCGCTCGCCGACGGTGCGGTAATACGCGTCGGTCCGCAATTGCTCAAACGCAGTCTGGTCTCCGAAGTGCTTTTCAAAATCGTGACGGCGCCAGGTCTCACGGATCATCAGTCCCAGGGTGATGCCTGCCTGCCGTGCCGTCTCGCGCTCGCAGACGCCGGCGAGCAAGTGCGTTTTCCAATCAACGGCTTCTACCGCAGCCGCTTCCATCGCATAGAGGAAATCTTCTTCGACGGAAAACAATATCCTCGGGAGTCGTCCGCTAGGGAGAATCGGGGTGAGCGCCTGGATTGCGTCCCGCTCGCGAAAGATCCGCGAACGATCAGCCAGCCACTCGTCCTTCACACGCAGTTGCGGCAACGATTGCTTGAGAATGATACGCTCGCGAGCACTCTCAACCAAAACGACGGTATTTGAAACACCGCCTCCGAGAAGTCGAGCTACCGCGGCGCCTTCGACGCCGCGATGCTGCGAGAGATAGCCGACAGCATTGGCCGAGGTGAGTTCGAATGCCACCGACGAATCAGCGGCTCCCGGCCGGCACGGGCGGCTGGCGATCGGGCTTTGGTTTGATCCGGATCAGGCTCCACGGGCGCTGCTTTAAATCATCGGTCAGCGCCTCGATGTTCTCCGCCGCGTTGCGGAAATTCTCGACAGTCTCATTGATGTTTTGCTCGTTGACCACCACTAGGCCCCGCACTTCTTCCAGCGTCTCGCGGGCCTCTCGCAGGGTCTTCTCGAGCTCATCGAGATTTTTCTTAATCGGCTCGCGAGTCTCCTCAACTGTTTTGTTGACGTTGACGATCGTCGTGTCAGCATTTCCGGCGACCTTGCGGAGATCCGCCAATAGCGTCTCGACGTTCTCAAGCGTCGTACTGACCTGAGTTGTTATTCGGTCAATCTTGGGAGCCTGCTCGTCGAATAGCTTGTTGCCGTTGGCCAGCAGCTTGCTGATGTTTTCTTGATTGTCTGTGCCCGTTAGCTCGTTCAAGTTGCCAAGCAGCTCCTGGGCATCGGTAACCACCAAATCCAACTTCACTTGGAGGTCGCCCATCAGCTCAAGGGCCTTGTCGGTGACCTCACCGACCTTGTTCGTGAGGTCGGTAAACGTTAGAGCTTCAACCGATTCGACCGTGCCGCCCGGCTCAATTCGAGGCGCATCGTTTGATCCAGGCATGATCTCTAGATAGTTCTGCCCCAAAGCGTTCAAGCTGGCAATCGTTGCCTTCGACTGCTCGTTAACTGGTACATCAGAGCGCAGGTCGAAGATAATTTCGGTTTTAGTCGGATCTTCCGACCACGGGCGGATCGAACGAATAACGCCCGCCTTGCGACCGCCGAAGCGAACGAGTCCGCCGTCATCGAGACCGCCGACATAGTTGAAATATGACTTGTAGGCGACTTTCTCGCCGGTCAATTGGACGTTTGCGACAGAGAGGAATGTGACCACGAAGATCGACAGCGCGATGATCACGAAAAGTCCGACTTTGGCTTCGTTGCTCATGAATCAAATCCCGTTACGTAACTCTCGGCTCCCTCATCGAAGTCATCGGCGACGCGGTCGACAAACTGCCTGATGCGAGGGTGCTTATGGCCGCGAATTTCATCTACCGTCCCTACAGCCAATATCTCACCTTGATAGAGCATACACATGCGGTCGGCGATGAGATAGGCGCTTTGCATTTCATGAGTGACGATTACGATCGTCATCTTGAAGGCTTTTTTCAGAAGCAGGATGAGTTCATCGATGCCGGCCGCGATGATCGGATCGAGTCCAGCCGAGGGCTCATCAAATAGAAGAATTTCCGGGTCCATCGCCAATGCGCGAGCGACCGATGCCCTCTTCTTCATCCCGCCTGAGAGCTGATTAGGAAAAAGGTCTTCAACACCGCTGAGACCAACCTGCTGCAACTTCATTTTCGTCATCAGCTTGATCGTCGGCTCCGCAAGTTTAGTGTGCTCTCGCAACGGCAATGCAACGTTGTCACCCACCGTCATGGAATTGAACATGGCCGCGCTCTGGAAAGAGACCCCCAGCACGCGCTGCACCTTCATCAGTTCCTTGCGAGAAGCAGAACAAATGTCGACTCCCTTGATGAATATCGATCCTGAAGTAGGCTTTGCCAAGCCCTCGATATGCCGTAGCAAGGTGCTCTTTCCCGAGCCCGAAGCACCCAAGATGACCATCGTTTCGCCGGGAAAGATATCCAGATTGGTGCCCTTTAAGATCTTTCGATCTCCGTAGCTGACGATCAGATCCCGAACCGAAATGATCGCCTCGTTGCCCCTCTGGTGCGGCAACACACCCGAATCCGTGGCGCGGTCGGGGCGAATGTCAGGAGTTGAACTCATTGCCAGAAAAAGTAGAAAAATGCGGTAAACACTAGGTCCGCTAGGACCACGAGAAATATCGATTTCACGACGGCATTTGTCGTCGAACGGCCGACGCCCTCGGGCCCCCCCGTGACGGTGAAGCCTTCAAAACATCCAACGTGGACGATGATGGTTCCGAAGCCAACCGCCTTAACCATGCTGCTGACGATGTCTCGCATCAGCAAAATCTCGGCGGTTCTTTGCAGGTAGACGGCCATTGTCATGTCCAGCGAGTAGTACGTGAATACTCCTCCGGCTAAGATGCCGGACGCGACCGCTACGATCGTCAAGCAGGGCATCATCGCCATCATCGCGACGTACTTCGGAACAAGTACGAATTCGATTGGATCGAGCGCCATCGTCCGCAAGGCGTCGATTTCCTCAGTTACGACCATCGTGCCGATCTCGGCCGAAATCGACGAACCCGACCGCCCGATTACGACGATCGCAGCCATCAAGGGACCTAACTCTCGGGTCATGCTGGTGCCGACAAGGTTTATGACGACCTCAAGGGCACCAAACTTGCGCAGCTCCGCGCCTCCCTGTAAGGCCATAATCAGACCCGTCGCGCCCGAGATTAGGCACACTACGGGTAACGCCTGGACCCCGATCACAGCCATCTGTTGGAGGGTCGCTTTCCAGCGAAGCTTACTGCCGGTAAACGGATTAATTCGCCATGAGGAGACGAGCCCCCGCCAAAACTGAATCGTCAGCCCGCCGACGTACTCGACTTTTTCGACGGTGGACCGCCCGACCGATTCAAGGAATTTCATGCGCAGCCCATTCGACGACAACTACGCCTTGAGCGCGTCTTCCTCCGTGGCATGAACCTCGAACACATTCAACAGTAACGTGAGTTCAAGGACCCGCCGGGGCCCTTCCTTTAGACCCACGAGAATAAATCGCGCGCTACGCTTCTTTGCCTCTTGCAACCCTTCAACCAAGCTCGCGACCCCGGAACTATCAATGTAATCAACGTTCGACAGATTGACGATCACGCTCTTCTGGTCGCGCTTCCTGAGTAGATCGAGTACGGTGTCTCGAAGGCTCGGCGAGGAGTAGAGATCGATATCGCCGGATACTTCGACGATCGAACGATCGGCATCCCGCTTGACGTTAATGTCCATGAATTTCTCTAATTCCTTCCCAGGCGGATCATACCGGTATATCGAGCTTCTTACTCAATCGAACACAGTTGCTGTCGCCGTCTCGGCGATACTCGATTTGGTCCATGATTGCCCGAATCAAATACAGGCCCCGGCCCCCAGAGCGCAGCTCATCCGGCGGCGGCACTTCATGGTCGAGTGGATTGAAGGCGCTGCCTTTGTCTCGAATTTCGAACTCCAACTCGTTGTCACGAGTACTGCAGCTTAGGCTGACGAACTGAGTGCAATCGCCGCCATAGGCGTGTTTCATAACGTTGCTGAGAGCCTCGTCCACTGCTACGACGATCGATTGGGTTTGGGTATCAGCGATATCTAGAGCAGCGCAATAATCTTGGACGACCGAGCGCGCAAGCCGCAGCCAGCGAGGATGGCTGGCAATCGTTAACTCCACTTCGCCGGGCATTCTCAGTCCAGCAAATACCGGCCCGCGTCACAACTAGAGGGCGGTCCGATAGGCTGTTTCAGGGCCGATTGTATCACGAGCCTTCAGCCATCCAGCGCTTTGATATCGTGGCTAAAGTGGCGATTTCCCCAGCTAGGCGCGCGGCTTTCGAGGCGCTGCTGCGGGTCGAAAGGGACACCGCTTACTCTGACGCCGTACTGCATTCGCGATTGCTTGATGACATTGACACTCGCGGACGCGCCCTGGCCACCGAGATCGTGATGGGTTGCCTGCGGCGCCGCGGGGAGCTAGATTTTCTGCTGGCTAGCCGGTTGAGCAAACCTGTTGGATCTCTAGACATCGAGGTGCGCACTGCTTTGTGGATCGGAGCCTATCAATTGCGATGTATGGCGCACGTTTCTCCAGCGGCCGCGGTCTCTGACTCCGTGGAGTTAGTGAAGGCAGCCCGGAAGCGGTCGGCGGCGGGCATGGTCAATGCCGTGCTTCGGAACCTTCCGGAGGCGCTGTCTCAGGAGGAGTCTGCGCAACACTCTCATCCCAATTGGCTAAGGGACCGCTGGAGTAGAAACCTGGGCGAGGCTGCCACCGAGCGGCTGCTCGCGGCGAACCTTTGCCGGCCGCCAACGTATCTGCGACTGACCAAAGGAGCAGATGGGCCCGGCACGATTGAGGGCTTGACGGCGGAAGGGCTGAGTGTCGATCCCGTCGACGTGCCGAACGCGTTTCGGGTGATTGGCGGCGATGTTTCGAAAACTCGGGCCTTTAGAGACGCGCAGTTGGTTGTCCAAGATTTGAGCTCTCAACTTGTTGCGCCGCTGCTCTCGGTAGAACCGGGCGATCGCGTTCTCGATGTATGTTCCGCGCCGGGTGGAAAGGCGCGCCAGGTTGCTGAACTTACCAGCGTTGTGGCCGCCGACCGCTATGTTCATCGCTTGCGGACTTTGCGCCGGCTCGGCCATGAAGGTCTTCGCTTGCTCTCGCTCGATGCCGAGCGTCCGCTGCCATTTCGAGCGCAGTTCGATCGCGTGCTCGTCGACGCACCTTGTTCGGGCACTGGCACTCTAGCTCGAAATCCGGAGATTAAGTGGCGATTGATTCGCCGTGATCTGGACGAGCTTCACGCCCGGCAAGTCAACATTCTCAGAAACGCGCTCGACGTGGCAGCGCCAAATGGGCGGCTTGTCTACTCGACCTGCTCACTCGAACCCGAGGAAAATGAGCACGTCGTCGCCGAAGTTTTGGACAAGGCCTCGAACTGGTGCTCACAGAAAGTGCTCGACCGGCTGCCGGGCCGCGACGCGGGCGACGGGTTTCAGGCTTGGATTATTTCTCGAAATGACCGCTGATCGCGACGGACTGGTTGTTCTAGCCATCGCTTCGATCGTTATCCTGGGGACGATCGTTAGCCCACCGTCGCTGCTCGACGATGTCGACGCGACCTACTCACAGATTGCCCGAACGATGCTTGAGTCGGGCGATTGGGTTACAGCGCGAATCAACGGCGTTGCCTATTTCGACAAGCCACCGGGACAGGTTTGGGCGATTGCTGCCTCGTTCGCAGTATTTGGGGTCCACGACTGGGCGGCGCGGATCCCGATGGCGCTTGCCGCAATTTTTCTGTGCCGGCTGACGTACCGGCTTGGCTGCTGGGCATTTGGGCGAACAGCGGGACTCTTTGCCGGGATAGGGATATCGACCTGCGTCGGTCTGTTTCTGTTTACCAGAGCGCGCATACCAGACGTGTTCGTAGCTGTCACAACATTAGTGGCGTTGTGGTCATTTATACGGGCACTGGAAGAACGTGGTTCATCGAAGAAAGCCCCGGCGTTCGCCGCCGGAGCAGCGATCGGCGTTGGCGTTTTATTCAAAGGCCTGATCGCCGTCGTGTTGCCTCTAGGTGCGCTACTTGTTTACCTGATCAGCACCCGCGAGTGGCGCGACAGCGGCCTCTGGCGCCGCCTGAACGTTCCACTCATGGCGGGCGTAGCCGTGCTAATCGCTGCTCCCTGGCATGTTCTTGCAACGCTGCGGCACCCACCGTATTTGGAGTTCACGATGCTGAGCGAGCACGGGCAGTATCACGGGTTCTTTTGGCGCTATTTCATCAACGAACACCTCTTGCGCTATCTCGGCCTGCGTTACCCGAAAGACTACAACAGTGTTCCCCTACTGGCATTCTGGCTGGGTCATTTGATCTGGCTATTCCCCTGGAGCGCGTATGCTCCGGCGCTAAGAAACCTCTCATTTGGCAGCGAAAATCGCGGCGGGCGTACGCGCCGAATGATGCTGTGTTGCTTCATCTTCACGCTCTTGTTTTTCTCTGCGTCAACCTCGCAGGAGTACTACACACTGCCGGCCTATAGCGCCGCATTCCTGCTATTGGCTAGCGGGTTCGAAAGCTCCGATCGAATGCGGCGGCTCGGTGACAAGATCGCCGCCGGCACGGCTGCGATTGCGGGCGCGGCTGCGATCGGCACTTTGGCGTACGTTTGGAACTTGCCGGCGGCAGGGGACATCGCCTCAAGCCTGAGCCAAAACCCCGAGGCCTATACTCTTTCGCTCGGGCACATGCAGGATTTAACGATCGAGTCGTTCGCCTATTTACGAGGCCCGTTGCTGCTCGCCGCCGTCGCATTCGCCGTCGGCACGTTCGGGGGGCTATTTCTAAAAGGCCGTCAATCGATCGCTGCTCTCGCCTTAATGATGATCATTTTCATTCACGCGGCGCGCTGGGCGATGGTGACCTTCGATCCGTATCTGTCGTCACGCCCGCTGGCAACGGCCTATCTTGAGGCACCGCCCGGAGAACTGATCCTCGACCACGAGTACTACGCGTTCTCGTCGTTGGTGTTCTATGCGAATCAGCGCGCATGGCTGCTGAACGGCAGAAAGAACAACATCGAGTACGGAGCGAACGCCCCTGGCGCGCCAGATGTTTTTTTGGATGACGCCGAACTCATCGAACGCTGGCGAAGTGGCAACCGCCACTATCTCGCGACATTCGAAGAAGACGTGCCGCGGTTCAAGGAATTATTGGGAGCCCGGCAGCTGGGGATTGTCGTCGAGAGTGGCGGTAAGGTGCTGCTTTCGAATGTGGCGCGGCCTCTACCTTGACCCGTTTAGGCATGTGCGCGACACAACAAACTCCTTCTCAAACGCACGCGACATCGAAACTTGCCTACCGACCTGAGGCGGATACGCCGGCACTAAAAGCGCGTTACTCGCGGGCGTCCGACGTCGCTCGACATCGCTAGGGCGTCGAAGTTCATCACCATGTGCTCATGACGAAACTTGCGCTAGTCGCTTGTCGTCCCAGAGGTTGTCGAACTCGCTCGGATCAGTCTCCAAGTCAAACAACTCACCAAGCCCATGGCCGTGGTAGACGACTTGTTTAAAGCGCTCGCTGCGCACCATGGTTCCGAAACTCTGTACTCCCCCAAGCGCCCGGTAGTACTCGCTGCGAACAAACTCTCTATGGCGATCGGCAGCAGTGTCGCCTCTCAACAATGAAGTCAGTGGTCTTCCGTGCATCGTTTCCGGCACACTCAATCCCGCCAACTCCAGCAGTGTCGGCGCAAGATCGGTCAGTTCTACCAGAGCGCTGCTGCGAAGCGCTTTCTTGAACTGCCCGGGCCACGAAATCACCAGCGGAACATGCACCAGGCTTTCGTAAAAGCGACAGCCTTTGAGCAACAGCCAGTGGTCGCCGAGTGTCTCGCCGTGATCGCTTGTAAACATCCACAACCGTGTTTTGGGTCTGACCACTGTCGTCGAGAGCGTCGAGCATGCGGCCGACGTTGTGATCGATCAACTCGATCATGGCGTAGTACTTCGCCTGATACGACTTTGCGTTGAACTCATCGGGGCGTCTGGCGGCATTCTGGAAGTTGACGTTCTTCAGACGTTCCTGAGCGGCAAGATCCGTCTCTCGAAATAGGCGGGCCCGGCATTTCCGATTCCGGGTAGTGATTGAGCCACTCTTGCGGCGGGTCGAATGGCGAATGTGGGTCGAAGCAGTTGAGGCTGAACATCCATGGCTTCGAGCGCTTCTCGTTCATGAACTCGATCGCGCGATCGGCACACCAAGTCGTCTGGTGAAACTCGCTTGGAATGTAGCCAAGTTTCTCGTAAGTCGATTTGTAGTCTTGGCCCTTTGATTTGAGCCAGTCGATGTAGGAGTGCCCTTCGGGCCAATCGTCGTGCGGATGATGGCTCCAGTGGAAAGCGCGGTATCCGTCGTCAACGCGTGGCTCCACGCGGCCTTGCGCGCCCGACAAATGGAACTTTCCGGCCAGCCCGCAGTCGTAGCCCGCGTCGGCAAGCGTTTTCGTAATCAGAGGCGCTGCATCGTCCCAGCGATCGTTACCGTTCATGCAGCCATGCACCGCTGACGGATACATGCCTGTCATAAATCCGGCTCGGCTGGGAGTACAGATCGGCGACTGGCAATATGCGTTTTCGAAGGTCACGCCACGCGCAACGAGTCGGTCGATGTTTTGGGGTGTGGATGTGTTCGTTGCCGAGCGCGCGGATCGTGTCCCAACGCTGCTGGTCGGTGCAGATCCAGAGAATATTGGGGACGGTTGTTCAGCCGCCGATGCTCGCTGGGCTGCGAGCCCGGCGGCTGTGGAACCTACGAATTGACGGCGGGTGACTTCGTTGCTCATCGCCGGGCATTGTCGCACAGGGCGACTGCGCTGGGCCGCCGATCAGCGGCTGCGGAAAAACTCAATCGGTTCGATAGAGACGATTTTCCACTTATCTTTTCGTTTCGCGAATCGCAACGACAGAGTCTGTTGACGCCGCTCGACGGCCCCGGGGCTTGAGGCCGGCGTCAATTGCATTAGCCAATCCACGCTGACGACTCGCTCGTCTCCTACGACCTGGGGAGATCCGTTCTCGACCGAAGATGCGATTCTACGTTGCGCGCAGAGCGCCTCGACATGGATGCGCAGATCACCAAACCCCAGCATCGACCGCGAGTCAAATTTCGAAAGAAACAAAGGCGCATTGCCGGCCTGTAGAGCTCGACTCGCATCGCGAATGACGAGGCGAATCGAGGCGGCCTCATCGCTTGCAAAGCACGGCGAAGCGCAATACCACGAGTCCCAGCGAAACGGCCAGCATCCAAAGTCGGCGATCGAACACCGGGCCTACTTATGGGTGCGTAGCTTGCTACGACCGTCTTTCACTGCGAGAGCTTGTGAGGCGAATCGCGCCTTAAGCGCCTCTTCTTTCCTCAACCAATAATCTGGCGTAACAGCAATTCCTTCGCCGCTGCCCGCGCCTTCCAACAACAGACGTTCGAGTCGCTTTGCGACGGCAGCATCTTTAGGCCAGCTGAGGTCATCCACCAAAAGCTCCTACGCCTTAAACGGGCTGCGGCTCATGGCGTAGTCGATCGCCTTTTGGGGAACCTCGTACTCGCTGTACGATGCGTTGCCAATGTAGCCGATGTCCTTAATCCCGGCGGGGCTTGTGTAGTAGGCATCGACAACTAGTCGCCGCGCCCAATCGAAAAATCTCAGGCCCCGTCGAATATCGCCTGGCTGTTTCAGCCCGTACATCGCGAACCCGCCTGTAGTAGCTCGTGCGAAAACCTCGTATCGCTGGCGCGCTCAGTTTCGTCGGCCTTCACCAGCGAGTCGAGCACCGCGGTTTGATCCGAGCCCGATGCGTCGACAAAACTCTTACCGTGGCCCTCGGCCATCGCGTGGTCAAGCCATAGGATGCCGCCGCTGAAAATCGCCTCTAGATCATCATTCTGGCTGCACAACAGATCGATAAACTCGGGAGCACCGCCGTCGCGACCGCTGGGCCCGCCGGAGTCGGCCGGGATGATTAGCTCAGACAGCCTTTCGAGCGTCTTAAACTCATGGGCATTGAAATACTTGACCGTGTATTCGCCCTTGAACGTCTTCTCATCCGACGCCTGCGAGTGGACCTCATGAGCGTCGGCGAGCTCCATTGGCCCGGCAAGCCCAACAGCGGTAATTCCAAGTGCGATTCGACGCAACGCATCGCGTCGCGAGAGGGCCTCGATCGAAACGAAAGTTTGTTGCTTAGACATTGCCCTTCCTCATTTCTTCGGCCAAATACTCGGCTGTTCGCCAGGCGAGCGCATTGATTGTCAGTGTCGGATTCTTATCGGGGTTGCTCACGAAAGTCGCCGCATCGGCGACAAAAAGATTCTTCACGTCGTGGGCTTGGCCGTACTTATTAAGAACCGAGTTGCCAGGGTTGTCGCCCATTCGTGCGCCGCCAACCTCGTGAATGATCGAACCTGGGACCGAAATGCCTTGTCCCTCGCGCGCGGCATTGTTCTGTTGGAGTCCCTTGCCACCGCAAGCTTCGATCAATTCGGAGAACGATTTCTCCATATGGCGCGCCTGCTTCCACTCGTAGTCGCTCCACTTGAAATGGAAGCGCGGCACGGGAATGCCCCACTTGTCGACGACATCAGGATCGATATCGAGATAGCTCTGATTGTTCGGGATCATTTCGCCGCGGCCCGAAAGCCCGATGCCGGTACCGTATTCCTGGCGAATCTTCTCTTTAAGCTTCTTGCCATATCCGTACTTGCGGGCCAGCGACCCGAACGACCCCGGACCCGGCAGTCGGAAGCCGCCACCGAACTCGATGTGGTAGCCGCGCGGAAAGTCCAGTTTGTTGTGATCGTTGTACAGCCACCACGGCGCGTAGAGATGTGCGCCGCCGAAACCGCTGGTGTCGTAGCGCGGCATGTTCTCGAGATAAGGAATCGAACCTCTCACGCCGTAGCCGACGGTGTCCATCAGGTAGCGGCCAACGAGGCCTGACCCGTTCGCAATGCCGTTGGGAAAGTGTTTCGACTTCGAGTTGAGCATCAGCCGCGATGTTTCGCAGGCCGAAGCTGAGAGCACCACAGCCTTCCCGCGAACCCGCTTTTCGATGCGTTCATTCTTGTCGACGTAAACGATTCCCGTCGCCCGGCCATCGTCTCCGACCTCGACTTCGCGGACCATCGCCTCGGTGATTAGGGTCAGGTTGCCGGTCTCCATCGCCGGGAAAATTTCTACTTGCGAAGCAGAGTAATTCGAAGCGGTTAGGCAGCCGCGCCCGCACTCACCGCAGTAATGGCAAGCGGGGCGACCGTTCTTCGGCTTGGTAATGATTGCGCGCCGATTGGCAATGAAGGGCACTCCCAGTTTTTTGCCGGCCTTCTGCATCAGTAGCTCGTGGACCTTGGGCCGCGGGGGCGTCTCGAAAATGCCGTCGGGCGCGCTAGGAATTCCCTCGACGCTTCCAGTCACTCCGATGAACTTCTCCGCACGGTCGTACCAGGGTGATAGTTCTTCGTAGCTGATGGGCCAATCCCACCCCAGTCCATCACGCGAGTAGGGCTTCATGTCCATAGCCGAAAAGCGGAATGACATGCGGCCGTAGTGGTTCGTGCGCCCACCAACGACTCGCGAGCGGAACCAGTCGAATTGGCTGCCTTCAGCCACGGTATACGGCTCGCCTTCAAGCTGCCATCCACCGCTGACGGTCTTAAAGAATCCGTAGTTGGTGCCGCTGCCGAAGTACTGCGCACCACCGTCTTCGGCCGAGCGATGACCGTAGTCGTACGGCCACTTGTGGGTCTTGTAGTCTTTCTGCGGGTCGATCATCGGCCCCGCTTCGAGCAGAGCGACTTTTAGCCCCAAGCCCGTCAATACACGCACGGTGGTGCCGCCGCCGGCGCCGGCGCCGACAACCACCACGTCGTAAGTAGTTTCAGCCATCTAGTTGCCCTTTCAAGGTCCGCAAATTATGATGGCACAGCGCTGGGGGTAGCCGCCCGCGTCGGCTGAATAGTGTGGGAGCTTTCAGCCTGTGGCCAGTTCGTCCGTACGAAACAGGTCTTGACATCACCGTATCAGCGTATCAACATGATCTCATGAGAACGACCCTCACCCTTGACGACGACATACACGAGGCAGCGCAGCATCTTTCTCGCACGTCGGGGGAGCGTCTTGGCAAAATCGTCTCCGAACTAGCCCGTCGAGGCCTAGCCAAGGCGCCAGCGAAACCGCCGTCGCGAAGGAGGCGTCGGTTCGCCACGTTTAATCTACCGCCTGACGCTCCGATGATTCCGGCTTCCCGGGTTCAGGACTTCCTCGATGAAGAAGGCACGTTCTAATCTGTTCTTGCTTGACGTCAACTTTCTTGTGGCGCTCGCCTGGCCCACGCACCAAGGACACATCGTTGCAGTCGAGCGTCTGGAGTCGGACCCTAACGAATGGGCCACTTGTGCGCTAACGGAGCTAGGGTTCGTGCGAGTGTCGTCTGTACCCGCGGTGGTCGGTTTGCGCCAAAGTGCGAGCGAGGCTTGCGAAGTCTTGCAGCAGTTGCGGAAAGACGAACGCCACATCTTCATCGGCGAGCTGCCGTCGCCTAACGATCTGGGTGGTTGGGACCAAGTTTACGGGCACAAGAAAGTTACAGATCACTATCTGCTGCGCCTTGCGGAGTCAAAAGCCGCCACGCTGTTGACGTTCGACAACCGGTTAGGAAGTTTGGCGAAGAGTCCCGACGCCGTCGAGGTGCTGTCGCTTCGTCCCGACTCCCGGTGATCAGCGCTACTGGACGCTGACCGGGATCGGGTCTGGCCGCCTATCGACGACACCGTCGTAAGCTTCAGCGATCGAAATGTTGTTCGCAGTCAACGTATGCCCCGTAGCGCGGTCGAGGTTGATGCGGGCGCTGATGTATACGTTCTGCGTGATGATCACAGTCGTGCGAGCATTTGCAAGATCGCGCTGTGCTTGCACTACTTGGAAAATTGTCGACGCGCCAAGATTGAACTTCTTTTGTTCCGCCTCAAGTGTCTTCTGCTGGAGCTCTTGAGCCTTCATCGCCGCTTTGAAGCGGGCGCGCGCCTGCTGGACCTGGATCACCGCGGATTGAACCTCACTGCGGACACCGTTCGTTGCCTGCACCAGACGAATTTCTTGTTGGCGTTTCTCCAAGAGGGAGGCGGTCAAGTCAGCACGCGCTTGGCGGTTTTTCAGAGGTATATTGACCTGGAGCCGGACCTGGTAATCTGGGAAATTGCGCCGGAACAACTGCCCGAGCGTGTTGTCGAGTCCACCGAGAAAGAACGGCGAAACCACATTTTGCTGGCCAGGGCTCGCAACAAAGTTATCGTTGAGCTGGCCCGCTAGCGCGTTGTTCGTTATATCGAATGTGAGATCCGCGCTCGGCAACATTCCATTGCGAACGCCGACCAAGCCCAGCTCAGTGTTGTTCATGCGGATCCGGTTCTGAACCATCTCGGCACGCGCGGACACCGCCGTCTCCATCAGAATCTCGAGTGGCATAATCGTTTCCTGGTCGGGAATGTCGATATCATCAGTCGGGACAATCTCCGCGTACATCAGCGTCGGGCTCGCCATGCCATTTACGCTGAGTGCATCCTTGATCAGAGTTTCTTGTAGTTTGACTTCTGTTTCGGCGGCCGTCAGGTCAGCTTCGCGAGCAGCGACTTCCGCCTCGGCGCGCACGATCTCGATAGGCGCTAACGTGCCGATTTCGACACGACGCTTGTTGTCGCTGTAAAGCTTTTGCGCGAGCTGGAGATTTTCACGTTGGCTATCGAGCTGGGCTCGCAACGTCACCAGTCCCCAATAGAGCGCCTCGACGCGGATGACGACCACTTCAACCTGCAATTTGAACTGAAGATCAGAGATCTCTCGGTTGTTCTTCGCGACCTTGATATTGCGAGTGTTCACCGCCACGCCAAAGCCATTCAGCAAAGGTTGGGTGACCCGCAACGTGAGGGCGCTGATGAGAGATGGGTTGAAGTTCGTCCTGAGACTGTTGGTGTCGCTGCGTGTATTGGCCCAGATCAGTGCCGCCGTCGTGCCTGTCTTGAACCCTTGCCGAACACCAACCTGAGAGTTGCTGATCTCACGGATCAGAGTATTCGTTCCTGTGACGAAGTTACTTGTTTGCGGGTTTGAGAAATGGCCCCAGTCGATGTTGCCGAACATCGACGGGTCGAGGTTGACCGATTGAGTTCCAAAGAACGTACTTGCGTCGCCAACGCCTCCAGCTCCCCCGCCGCCACCGCCACCACCGCCGCCGCCCGCACGCTGTGTAATGCCGGTCGCCTGACCACCCTGGCCACCACCACCGCCGCCGCCAACGCCCGTGGAGAGTACGCTGATCTGATTTTGAACGCCACGCAACTGTGCGCCCGAACTGGCGCGCATCACGTCGTTGCCGGCGCTCTTTGGGCCGTAGCGGGCCCATTCGAGGTCAAGGTTGTTCTCGATCGCCAACGCCAGAGCATCAGCGAGGGACAAGTAGAGTTTGGCGTCGTGAATCAGATAGTCCAAGCGCTCGGAATTCGCCAGACTGATCTCAGGCACCTCGGGCGCCTTGAAAATGTTCACAAATGGCGGCCAGCCGGAGGCAGGCTCACTGTAGTCGACGGGCTTCTTCCGAATAGTCTGTCCTGACGCAAGCGGTTGCATCAAAAGGGCCAGAGCCAAGAAAACCGAAAATCTAGCGGACTGGCTCTTCATGAATTGTTGATTGCTCGCACCACCGCCCACAGATCGCCCGGGACGTCAAAATGACATGGCGTGCGGCCCCGGAAGGTGGTTACCCAGGCTCTCGCCCGAGTAGCCGGCCCTTGAGCTCCCTGATTCCGCGCTACGCTGGCCTCATTACGTCTCGAATGAGGACCTTAAGAATCACTGTCGCATACGACGGTACCGATTTCAGCGGATGGCAGGTTCAGCCCGCTCAGCCCACCATACAGGGCACGATCGAACAGGCGTTGAGGGAAATCGAGGGAATGCCGGTGAAGATTGAAGGCTCAGGTAGAACCGACGCCGGCGTTCACGCGCTCGGCCAGGTCGCTTCGTTCGGACTGGCGAATCCGATTCCATCTGAAAATCTGCGAAAGGCGCTGAACCGCCTAGTGCAGCCGGCGATTCGAGTGATCAGTGTTGACGAAGTTTCGTCGGACTTTCACGCCAGGCACTCGGCCGTCGCTAAAACTTACGAGTATCGAATCCAGCGCGCGGAGACTTGTCCGCCGTTCGAACATCGCTACACGTACTGGCACCCGTTTGCGCTAGATGAAGCGGCTATGACAGCCGCCGCGCCTCTTTTTGAGGGAGAGCATGATTTCCGCTCCCTAGCCTCGAATGACCGCGCGGCGCAGCAAGCTGGAGCAGTAAGATCGACCGTCCGGACAATCTTTTCTTCTCGGCTCAATCGTGACGGCGATCTACTCGTTTACCGTGTCCGAGGCTCGGGCTTTCTTTATCACATGGTTCGCAATATCGTGGGCACGCTACTTGAAGTCGGGCGAGATAATCTCAGCGCCGCGGAGATCCCCGCGATCCTCGATGCTCGCGACCGGGCCGCCGCCGGTCCGATGGTGCCGGCAAGTGGTCTTTTTCTTGTCGACGTTGAATACGAGAGTTAGCGACCGCAGCGTGCCTGCTTCAGGAAGCCCGCTACTTTGTTCGCGTAACGATGCGCTCGGCGATCTGCCGCAATGCCCAGCCTGCTGTTCCGAAGCCCTCGATCGCCAGCAGCGCCGCTGACAAGTGCTCTTGAGCCTGCCATCGAGATTCGTCGAGACCCAACAGAGCTGGGAAAGTCGCCTTCCGTTGCTCAGCGTCTTTGCCCGCCGTTTTTCCCAATTCCTCACTTGTCGACTCGACGTCGAGTAGGTCATCAACGATCTGGAATGCCAGGCCGATGTGGCGCCCATACTCGCTGAGGGCTCGATATTGATCAGCACTCGCCTGGGCATATTGCGCGCCGAGTCGAACCGACGCTCGAATCAAGGCAGCCGTCTTTGAGCGGTGGATGTAGCGCAACTGATCTAGATCTATCGCCTTCCCTTCCGCCTCGAGATCAGCGACTTGACCGCCGATCATGCCATCGACCGTCCCGGCCGCGGTTGCGAGTTCAGCGATCATCGCGGCCCGGTCTTCTGAGGGCGCCTCGAGTTCAGCAAGTATCTTGAACGCGCTCGTCAGCAAAGCATCGCCGGCCAGGATCGCCATCGCCTCGCCGTAAACCTTGTGGCAGGTCGGCTGGCCGCGTCTCAGGTCATCGTTGTCGAGGGCTGGGAGGTCATCGTGGATCAGCGAGTATGTGTGAATGCATTCGAGAGCGCAACCAGGATGTTCGGCGCCTGAGTCCTTTCCGAGCGCTCCGGCCGCTGCAATTGCCAAAACCGGCCGGATGCGCTTGCCGCCCGCGAACACGCTGTGCCGCATGGCCGTGTGAACTGTCGTTGGACGAGCCTCCACCGGCGGTAGCAGCCGATCGAGCGCCGCATCCACCCGCGCGCGGCGGGTCGCGAGATATTCGTCGAAAGTCACCGCTGAAGTTATCTATTCGTCGTCCAACTCAAAAGGCTCGGGCTCAACTTCTCCGCCCTTGCGAAGCAAAATCTCGACCTTTGCCTCGGCATCTTGCAACTGCTTGCGACAGCCCTCACTCAGCTTCATGCCGTTCTCAAATAGTTCCAGTGACTTCTCAAGCGGTAGATCGCCGTCTTCGAGCTGACTGACGACTTTCTCAAGCTCTTTCAGGCCGTGTTCGAACGAGGGCCCTTCAGTTTTTTTCGATGCCATAGTTTCAGCGCCTTTCATTGTAGGCCGCCTCGCCCGCATTTCTCACCACCTGACGGCGAAATCAACCGTTAGCTCGCAGTTCGCGAGCAGCCTACTCTGTCAGCGGCCCTAGAGTGCGGCAAACCAGCGTCGCAATCTATCCGAAAGGCTGGGGTCGAGCGCCAATCTGTCGAGATCGCTCGGTTCATCGACGTCGTACCATTCAGCGACTTCGGCAACGCTCAAACCAACCGACTTGACAGCCTGAATCGTCTGGGCACGGGTCTCCTCATCCGACCAGGTGACACCGTCGAGCATACGAGGGTCAGTCGCGCGAGCACCGATCAGATAAAACCCGCCGTCCCCTGATGGACCCAACACAACGTCGTCACTCACGAGAGCGCTGTTCGCATCGCCAATACGCTCTATCGGTAACGTCGGGCTGTCGCTGCCGATGACGATTACGCGCCGGAACCCTTCAGACAGCAGCTCTTCCAAACAGTGCCGCAGCTTTTCCCCAAGGTCCCCGCCACGCTGCAGCCGAAAGCGCCCCGGCGCGATTCGCTCCAGCTCCGAGTCGTGAATATCGCAATATAGAAAGGCCTCGGCTACCGCAACGCCGCTCAGCAGATCCCACGCGTCGAGCAGACAAAGATGGTGAAACTCCGCCGCTTCTTGTGGCGAGATCCGCGCCGTCAGCCTCGTCTTGACATACCCCGCCCGCGGAGATTTGGCAAACAACGCTATGGCAGTTTCATGCAGAACAGGCCCGTACCTACCGATGCTACACTCAGCCGAGGATTGGGTGAGCATGGCCGAAAAGGTCGCCGAAACCGATACTCTTTCAGTACTTCTTGTCGACGACGAGAAGCTTGCCCGAGAGGAACTCTGTTTCCTGCTTGACTCATTCGACGACATCGAAGTTGTGGGGCAGGCCTCGAACGGGCCGGAAGCGCTGAAACAAATCGACGCGCTTGACCCGGACATCGTCTTCATGGACGTCCAAATGCCGGGCCTCAACGGGCTCGAAGTTGTCAGTCAACTCGTGGAACGCGGCGGCACACTTCCGTACATCATTTTTGCCACAGCTTACGACCAGTACGCGGTGCAGGCGTTTGAAGTTAATGCCTCGGACTACTTGCTTAAGCCCATTGAGAAGCCGCGCCTCGAGAAATCGATTGAGCGCGCCCGCGCACGGATCGAAACGCCCACTGAAGAAGTCGGACGAATGGAGCAACTGCTCTCTCACCTGCGCGATCAGGTCACGCCGCCGTCGAAGATTTTAATTAAGTCGAATAGCCGTATGCTGCTCGTCGACGCCGCTGACGTGATTTTCGCCACCGTGAAAGACGGCGCGATTCGAGTTGCCGCTACCCGGGCGGACGGCGAGAGTAACTACAAGACACTCGACGAGTTGCAGTCGAATCTCGGCGAACGCTCGTTTTGGAGAGCGCACCGCTCTTACCTCGTCAACATCGATCGCATCAAAGAAGTGATTCCTTGGTTCAAGTCGACGTACCAGTTGCGAATGAGCGACCCCGACCAAACAGAAATCCCGGTGAGTCGCGGCCAAACGAAGCGTCTTAAGGAATTGTTTGGGCTGTAGCTAGCCGGCATTTCTAGCCATCTGACGGCGAAAGCGGGCGATAGGTGCGGCACTCCTCCGCGCGCTGACCGTCGTCCGCCTCGTACTAACGCACCTCTCAGGCACTATTGCTCGCCGAGTGGTGAGAAATGCGGGCTAGTCGCCGGCGGCGGCTTCGACCTCGATCGGCCCGGTTGACGCAGTAGCCGGTAACCCCAGCTCGGCTCGCAACGCTGTTTCCAGCTTTTCGAGTACGTCCGGGTGTTCCTTGAGAAAATTCTTCGTGTTCTCGCGACCCTGCCCGATTCGCTCGCCATCATAGGAGTACCAAGCGCCGCTCTTTTGCACGAGCTTGTTCGCAACTCCTAAATCGAGCAAATCACCTTCGAGCGAAATCCCCAGACCGTACATTATGTCGAACTCAGCCTGCTTAAACGGCGGAGCCACTTTGTTCTTCACGATCTTCACGCGGGTGCGATTGCCCGTAACCACGTCACCGTCTTTAATAGCGGCGATGCGGCGGATGTCCACGCGCAACGACGAGTAAAATTTTAATGCTCGTCCGCCGGTTGTTGTTTCCGGGCTACCGAACATCACACCGATTTTTTCACGTATCTGGTTGATAAACACGATGCAGGTATTCGACTTCGAGACATTACCAGTAAGCTTACGCAATGCCTGTGACATCAATCGTGCCTGCAACCCAACATGGCTGTCGCCCATTTCGCCTTCAAGCTCCGCGCGGGGGACGAGCGCCGCTACGGAATCAATCACCATGATGTCGACCGCGGCGGAGCGCACTAACACGTCGACGATCTGCAAGGCCTGCTCGCCGCTATCGGGCTGAGAGACGAGTAAGTTGTCGACATCGACGCCAAGATTGGCTGCGTAGACTGGGTCCATCGCATGCTCAGCATCGATGAACGCCGCCATGCCGCCCATCTTTTGGGCCTCGGCAACCACCTGCAATGCAAGTGTCGTCTTGCCGGACGACTCCGGGCCGAAAATCTCAATCACTCGACCGCGCGGAAATCCGCCGACTCCAATCGCCAAATCGATCGAGATCGAGCCGGTCGGAATGACCTCTAGGCCGATGCCGGCATCGCGCTCTCCCATTCGCAAGATGGCGCCTTTGCCGTGGTCTTTTTCTATCTGGCCCAGGGCGGCCTCAAGGTTCTTTGCGCGGTCGTTAATCATGTCTCATCTCCTCGAATTCAGATTCTAGCACAGGGGCGAAGAAAAAACGAACAGGAGATTAGACAATCTCGGTGGCTCCCCGGACAGCGGCGGGTGCAGCGGTCTAGTTAATTTCGTCTGGCAGCGGCGCGTAGTACCCTCGGCGAACACGGACTATCGAGTTCTTGACCTGAGGTTTGATACGCAGTTTGTGAAACGTGCCATCGTTTACGAACTCGCTTGGAGAGTACAGGATAAAGTACTGGTGGCGCAACTCATTGGCAATATTTGCGAAAGATTGCTCTAAATCGCGGGCTTGAAACGGGTGAAACGAAATTCCACCGGTCTCGCGAGCAAATCGGCGCAACGTGCCGTCGCCGGTCTCCGCCTTTCCACTGCGGTTCGTCGAAATGGTATAGACGACCGACTCCGCCTTGTGCGCCATTTCGAGCGCGTCTTCACGTGTGACCGTGCTGTGGTTGTCTTCACCGTCGCCGATCACGATTAGCGCGCGCCGGAACTGCTCCTTGGGCTGATCTTCCGGCAGCTTGTCGCGGCAAGCGTAGTAGATGGCGTCATAGAGCGCCGTGCCCCCGCCTGCCCGCAAGCTGCGCACACCCTCGGCTAGCGTGTCGAGATCATTCGTGTAGTCGACTATGAGTTCAGCCTGGGTGTCAAAGCTGACCAAAAAAGCGCGGTCGGCTTCTTCGCCAAGAACTCCGCGCAAAAACTCGATTGCGGCTTCTTGTTCAAACTTGATGCGTCCGCGAATCGAGTTGCTCGTGTCCAGCACGATGCCGATACGAAGCGGCAGATCGCTTTCACGGGCGAACTCGCGGATTTCCTGCTGCCTGCCGTTGTCAAAAACCTCGAAATCTTCGCGGTTAAGGTCTGTGATGAAGCGGTTCTTCTTGTCGGTAACGGTGAAGAGTAGCGGTACGCGCGCGACGTTTACCTTGATAACGTCAGCGTCGGTGTAAATCGGAGTCAGCTCGGGCTTACTGGCCTGCTGCGCCCACAACGACGCGCCAAGCAGCGCTACCACAAACCCAACCGGAAACAACACCCGTTTCATGCCCTGATTATAGCTGCAGGGCCTCTAGCAGACGTTCATACTCAATTGGCAATGGTGCTTCAAACGACACTGCCTCCCCGCTCGTTGGGTGTTCAAATGCAATTAGCCTGGCGTGGAGGAAGAAGCGTTCCAGTGGCGGCGCGCCCTCGATTGCTTTGCGCGCTCCGTACAAGTGGTCGCCGACTACGGGGTGTCCGGCTGCCGACAGATGGACTCGAATCTGATGCGTGCGCCCGGTGAGGATGCTAACTTCCAGCAGTGAGTACGACCCATTTCCGCGTAGCAGCCGAACGTCGCTGACAGCTTCTCTGCCGTTCAAGGCAATTGCCATTTTTACCCGATTGCGTCTGTCGCGGCGGATCGGCATTTCGAAACGCACCCACCAATGGCCGTCGGACATAATCGGGCGCCCATGGCGCAACACTTTCGGATCAGTGTTCGGGTCTGCCGAAACATCGCCGTGAACGATGGCCCAATATGTCTTGTGAATCTCTCTCGCTAAGAACTGCACTTGTAAGCGGCGGTGCGCGCGATCATGCTTGGCGACCACCAGTACGCCACTTGTCAGACGGTCGAGGCGATGGACGATGCCGGGACGAAGTTCCCCCGAGACCTGCGACAGGCTCTCAAAATGGTGCAACAGCGCGTTGACCAGCGTTCCTGAAGCTGCTCCTGCCCCCGAATGCACCGTCATCCCGGCGGGTTTATTGATCACCGCGATGTCGTCGTCTTCGTAGAGAATGTCGAGCGCAATGTCTTCTGCCTCGGCACGAAGCGGTTTTAGCGGTGCAGGGTCGACATCGACGGTCTCGCCACCGTGCAATTTAGTCGAACCCCGCGGCTGAGCTTCGCCGTCGACGAGGACGCGGCCATCGCGAATCCATTCTTGAATCCGCGCTCTGCTCACTTCAGGCAAACGGGCGCGGACAGCACGGTCTAAACGTGTACCAGCGTCGTCTTCCGTGGCTTCGAAGCACACCTGCATTCAGGGTGGCATACGAGCGGCAATGGACTTCGGTGCGGGGACTGGCAGACGCGATCTCAGACGCTTCGTGGCACTGACAAACCCCGTGCTGGCTGTCCTCCCAAGCCAAGAATCCGGTAGACGAGCCGAAACAAGCTGCGCAGACCGGCAAAACCGGCGTTTAAACGCCTCATCCCACAACTTGGATAGGGCGTTCGCCTCATTGTCGTTTGCCAAATGTGACCGGAGAATAAGGGCGAATGCGCGCCCCCTGGTGAAACCAATGAATGCTCGGACCGCCGTGCTGTCTCTTCTCGTCGCCGGAACGCTTGCGGCCAATGATGCCGTCGATCGCTGCATCGAAGCAAGCCACCTGCTTGACGAGATCATGGCCACGCCCGAAAAATCGATCTCACACGACCTGCTCGCCAAGGCCCATTGCGTGGCCTTGATTCCTGGCGTCAAGAAAGCCGCCTTTGTCATCGGGGGCCGCTACGGCAAGGGTGTCATCCAGTGTCGCCACGGCGAAGGCTGGACCGGTCCGTCCACCATACGTCTCGAGGGAGGCAGCTTCGGCTTTCAGATCGGCGGAAGTTCAACCGACGTCGTGCTGCTGGTGATGAATGAAGGTGGCCGCGAAAAGCTGCTCGCGAGCAAGTTCACCCTCGGCGGCGACGCAGCCGTCGCGGGTGGGCCGATAGGACGTTCCGCCCAGGCCCAAACAGACGCGCAGATGGAGGCGAAAATTCTCTCGTATTCGCGCTCGCGCGGGGTCTTTGCCGGAGTCTCGCTCGCGGGCGCGACGTTACGGCCCGATCACGACGCAAACGAACAAATCTACGGAATCAAGGTCAACCCTAAGGAAATCTTGAGCGGAAAAATCCCGCCGCCCGAAGCGACCCGCGATCTGTCGGCCACGCTCGCGAGGTACTCGTCAGGCGAGCAACTCGCCACGGTCGAGACGGCGCCCGCGCCCAAACCGAAGCCGGCCCGAGAGTCTGGACTGCTCAGCGTCACGTCCGCCCCTCCATTCGCGGAGGTCGAGATCAACAAAGCATTCAACGGTCTCACGCCAAGGAAGAAGGTGCTCGACTCCGGCGAATATGAACTCCGCATATCAAAAAAGGGGTTCGAGCCATGGACAAGAATTGTCGTCATCTCGCCGGGAGAAACCGTCGAGCTACATGCCGAACTGACGAAACCGAACGTTGATCCCAAATCGGCGGAGGACCCCGCTGACAGCGACCGCAAAGCGCGCAAGGTCAAGCCCGCGAGCAACGCCGGCTTCAAAGTCGTCGGCTTACCCTGAACGTCACACACCATCTGTTGCCTAGCGTCGCGTAAACTACGGGGGCGCCCGGCTCGCCCAGCGCTTTGCCACTGCGCCGAGGAAACAAGAAATGCGCCGATCGTTAGTCCAGGTTTGCACTGTCGCGACAGCCGCACTGTGCTTCGCAGCGTGCTCGCAAGACCAAGCAGCGGAAAGCGACGCGACAACGCGAAGCAGCTCAGCAGAGCGCCCTGCCCCCAACCCGCTGCGCAACGCCTACTTCGGCGACGTCCACGTTCACACGAAATACTCCTACGACGCCTTTCTCTTCGGCACTACCTCGGGCCCCGACGACGCCTATCACTACGCCAAAGGTAACCCCATCAAGCATGCGGCCGGGTTCGAGATGCAGCTCCGCAAGCCGCTCGACTTCTATGCCGTTTCTGACCATGCCGCGTTAATGGGAAACCTCAACGTAGTCAGCGATCCGGCATTTGAGATCTCGAAACACCCGGTTGCGAAAGCCTTTCAAAACGCGACAACGCCCGAGGCTCGCGGCGCTGCTTTCTCACAGGCGCTGCCCTACGCGCGTGGCACCAAGAAGGGCCTGCTCGATATCGAAGCGACGAAGACTGCATGGGAGCGTATCAAAGAATCCGCAAATCACAACAACGACCCGGGCCGTTTCACGGCTTTCATTGCGTACGAATATACGTCTAGCCCTGAGTCGCAAAACATGCACCGTAACGTAATCTTCCGGGGATCGGAAGGTCCCGAGCGCCCGTTCTCGCGGCTTGACTCCTATGACCCTGAAGACCTCTGGTCGTGGATGGAGAACCTGCGCGGCCAGAACATCGACACTCTTGCGATCCCGCACAACTCGAATGGGTCTAACGGGCTGATGTTCGGCCGAGTCGACTATCAAGGCAAGCAGATCGACGCCGACTACGCCGGCACACGGATGCGCAACGAGCCATTGGTCGAAGTGACGCAGGCGAAGGGCACGTCCGACACGCATCCGGCACTTTCGCCCAATGACGAATGGGCCAACTTCGAGATCTATCCCTACCGCATTGGGGAACGCCGGCCGAGTCAGCCATCGGGCAGCTACGTGCGCGAGGCCTATCGGTTCGGATTGGAAATGGAAGACGCCGGTGGTTTCAACCCATATCGATTTGGCTTGATTGGTTCGAGCGACACCCACAATGCCGCGACGTCCGACGACGAAACGAACTTCTTCGGCCCCTCGGGGTTACTCGAATCAACGCCCGAGCTGCGTGGTTCGATCCCTATGAGTCAGCCAGGAACGGCCGGCGAGAAATACTCGCCATCGTCGAAGGCGCGCATCCACGAAGGTGCTTCCGGGGTGGCCGGCGTCTGGGCTGAAGAGAATACGCGCGAATCGATCTTTGATGCGTTTCGGCGGAAAGAGACATTTGCGACCACCGGTCCCCGCATGCGCATTCGCTTTTTCGCCGGCTACGGCCGCGATGAAAATCTCGACGACGACGCGGACATGGTCAGCAAGGCATACAACTCAGCAACCCCAATGGGTGGCGATCTGAAATCCAGCTCGGGTGAGGCACCGAGTTTTCTTGTCTGGGCAGTTCGAGATCCCGACAGTGCCGCGTTACAGCGAGCACAGATCATCAAGGCCTGGATCGCGGATGGCGCGTCGCACGAAAAGGTTTTTGACGTTGCTTGTTCTGACGGTGGCGCTGTAGACCCGGCGACCAATCGTTGCCCGGACAACGGCGCCACGGTTGATCTCTCAGACTGTAGTTTCAGTGCCGACAAAGGTGACGCGGAATTGCACACGGTGTGGACCGACCCTGAGTTCGACGCTACACAGCGCGCGCTTTACTACGTTCGCGTCCTAGAGAATCCAACTTGCCGCTGGTCGACGTGGGACGCGATTCGCAACAACGTCGAGCCGCGCGCGGACAAAGCGAAAACTATCCAAGAGCGAGCTTGGTCTTCGCCCATCTGGTACGTACCTTAGGGATCGCCCAGCCGCGGCCGGGTTCGAGCGCTTGACCGAAAGCGTCGAATGTGTAATCATTCATTGAGATGAATAAACATTCATCGCCTACTACCGTGTACCCGCAGCTCGCAACCAAGCACTTTCTCGACGACACCGATATATCGGTCGACGAGCTGAAGACTCTGTTGAATCTCGCAATCGCGGTCAAGAAATCACCGGGCGACTATCGCCAAGCTCTCGCTGGAAAAGCTGTCACGCTGCTTTTCGAAAAACCCTCTTTGCGAACCCGTATGACCTTCGAGCTCGGCGCATTGCAACTCGGAGCTCAGTCGATCTTCCAAGACCACCGCGACGGCCGTATCGGCGCGCGCGAACCGGCGCGCGACATGGCCCGCAATCTCGACCGCTGGTTCGACGCGATCGTCGCCCGCACGTTTGCCCACAAGACGCTCGAGGAGCTGGCGCGCTGGTCGTCCGTCCCAGTCATCAACGCGCTGAGTGAAGCATCTCACCCCTGTCAAGCGCTCGCTGATTTCCAAACGATACTCGAACACTTCGGCAATTTCGACGGTCTGAAGATCACCTACGTCGGCGACGGCAACAACGTCGCGTACTCGCTCATGCTGTGCGCCGCCCGCCTGGGTGTTTCGTTCACATGCAGCAGCGCGAAGGGGTTCGAGCCAAACAGCAAAGGGGTCGAACTTGCGAAAACGTTCGCTAGGGATAGCGGAGCAACAATTGAAATCGAGAGCGATGTCAAATCGGCCTTGCAAGACGCGGCTGTAATCTACACCGACGTATGGACCAGCATGGGTTGGGAACAAGAAACCCAGCAGCGCCGCATCGCATTCGCCGACTACCAGATTACAGACGAGCTGATGGCGGCAGCCCGCCCTGACGCCGTTTTCATGCACTGCCTGCCTGCCCTGCGCGGCGAAGAAGTTAGCGATTCGGTCATTGAGTCGAAGCAATCACTAGTCTTCGACCAAGCCGAGAACCGCCTGCACGCCCAAAAGGCGCTGCTACTACTGCTGCTCGGAGATAAATAGCAGCACGCGCGGCGACGAATACACGATGAAACCCAAACCAACGAAAATCGCACTTGCCTATTCCGGTGGCCTCGATACTTCGATCATCATCCCCTGGCTGCGAGAGAACTACGGCTCTGAAGTCGTCGCCATCTGCGGCGACATTGGTCAAGGCGGCGACGAGCTCGAAGGCCTCCGTGAAAAAGCACTCGCCAGCGGAGCCGCCGAAGTCTACGTCGAAGACATGCGCGAGGAATTCGTCCGAGACTACGTCTGGCCGATGGTCCGCGCCGGAGCGGTCTACGAACACAAGTACCTCCTCGGGACTTCAATAGCGCGTCCATTGCTGGCCAAGCGCCAAGTTGAGATCGCGCTAAAGACCAATTGCGACGCGCTCTCCCACGGAGCCACCGGCAAGGGCAACGACCAGGTCCGCTTCGAGCTGACTTTCAAAGCCCTCGCCCCGCACCTGCCCGTGATTGCGCCGTGGCGTGAGTGGGACATCGTCTCACGCGAGGACGCCATTGACTACGCCGAAAAGCACAACGTACCGATTCAACAGAGTAAGGAAAAGATCTACAGCCGCGACGCCAATCTGTGGCACATTTCCCACGAAGGGGCCGAGCTCGAAGACCCAGCCAACTCCCCGGCCGACAAGGTCTGGATGCTGTCAGTCGACCCCGAAGACGCCCCCGCGGCCGGCATCGAGGTCACACTCGATTACCAGGCGGGCGACCTAACGGCGATCGATGGCGAGCGTCCATCGCCTGCCACGCTTGTCGCCAAGCTCAACGAGCTAGGCGGAGCCCACGGCGTGGGTCGCGTTGACCTTGTCGAGAACCGCTTTGTCGGGATGAAATCCCGCGGTTGTTACGAAACTCCCGGCGGGTCCATCATCATGGCCGGCCAGCGCGAGATCGAGGCCCTCACGCTCGATCGCGCCACCCAACACTACAAGCAGAAAGTCGCTCTCGACTACGCCGAGTTGGTCTATGACGGCAAGTGGTTCACGCCGCTGCGCGAGGCGCTCGATGGCTTCGTTAGCCAAACCCAACGCTTCGTTACCGGACAAGTCAAGCTGCTGCTGCGGCAAGGACGCATCGAAGTCCTCAGCCGCACATCGCCTTACTCGCTCTACTCGATGGACATCGCCAGCTTCACGATGGGGGCCGAGTATGACCAGAAAGATGCCGAAGGGTTCATCAACCTGACCGGACTGCCGATGCGCGTCCACGGCGCCGTTCAGAGGCGAGTGGCCGCGGAGAAATCACAGACATGAAACTTTGGGGCGGACGCTTCGAAGCAGGGCCCGCCGAGCTGTTCGAGCAATTCTCTGGCTCGTTGCATTTCGACAAGCGCCTGTTCGAGGCTGACATCGAAGGCTCGCGGGCGTTCGCCAATGCGCTCGTCCAAGTCGGCATCATGACCGACGATGAGCGCGACCAGATCCACGCGGCGTACGACGAGATTCTGAGGCAATCTGAAACGGAAGGTTTCTTCGACGCCGACGATGAAGACATCCACACTTTCGTCATTCGCAGACTGGGCGAAGTTGCCGGCGCCGTAGCCGACAAGATCCATACCGGGCGCAGCCGCAACGAGCAAGTGACGACCGACTTTCGGCTATGGATGAAACGCGAAATCCGCGCCGATCAAGTTCGCCTCGAAGCCGTGATGGCCTCGTTGCTCGACTTCGCGCGGCGCGAGCCCACCGCCCTACTGCCTGGCTACACCCACCTGCGGCGCGCCCAGGGTATTTTGTTTTCACACTACCTGCTGGCGTACTTCGAAATGTTCTCGCGTGACTGGCAACGCTTGCAGCAAGCCTACGAACGGACCGACGTGTTGCCGCTTGGGAGCGGCGCGCTGGCTGGCAGCGGATTCCCGTTCGACCGGGGCAAGATCGCCAACGACCTTGGCTTCTCGGCGATCTCCGCCAACAGTCTCGACGTCGTCTCCGACCGCGATTTCGCGATGGACTTTCTCTATGCCGCGTCCGTCACGATGCTGCACATCAGCCGGCTGGCGGAAGACTGGATCCTCTATACCAGTGAGGAATTTGGCTTTCTCGAACCCGGCGACGAAGTCACTAGCGGATCGAGCCTGATGCCCCAAAAGCGCAACCCTGACGCGCTCGAACTTCTGCGCGGAAAAACCGGCCGCATCTGCGGTCATCTGCAAGCGCTGATGCTCACCGTCAAGGGTCTGCCGCTGACGTATAACCGTGACCTACAAGAAGACAAAGAGGGCGTTTTTGACGCCGCCGACCAGTTCGCCGGCTCACTCGAAATCCTCAAACTCTGCGTCGACACGACCAAGATTCGCCCACAAGCGATGGAGCAGGCCGCCGAAGACGGTTGGGTCTGCGCCACGGCGCTTGCCGAAGTTTTGGCCCGCAAGGGCGTGCCGTTCCATCACGCCCACCAGATCGTCGGCAGTATCGTGCTCGAAAGCGTCAAGCAAGGCAAGCGCGCCGAAGACTGGACCGCGCAAGAGCTGCAAGCGTTCGTACCGGAATTCGACGCCGACGCCCAAGCCGTCCTACGGCCGCGCGCGGCTTTAGAGAGTCACGCCATCCCCGGCGGGACGGCGCCGGCGTTTGTAGCCCAAGCACTCGAAGCCGCGACTGCTCGTCTGGACGAAATGAAAGTGCAGACCTCGGACACAAAATAACGTGGCCTCGAAGGACGAACGCCGGCAACTCGTCTTGCGGCTGATCCGCTCGCGGCCGGTCCACACTCAAGACGACCTGGCGGCTCAACTCGCCGAACACGGCATCGGAACCAGCCAAGTAACGCTTTCGCGCGACCTGCGCGAACTCGCCATCGTAAAAACCATAGGCGGTTACGAAGAAGCCCGGCGGCTCGGCGCAGACCCAGCGGTCGCGGCCGACGCTGACGAGAATCTCAAACGCGTCCTAGCCGACTTTCTCACCGGGGTGGACGTCGCCGGCAATCTAGTCGTCATCAAAACCAACCCCGGCGGCGCTGGAGCGGTAGCGCTGGCGCTTG
Organism: Bryobacterales bacterium; assembly: GCA_965205595.1. Taxonomy (GTDB): domain Bacteria; phylum Acidobacteriota; class Terriglobia; order Bryobacterales; family UBA6623; genus CATQHP01. The sequence continues at coordinate 94,454 of CBDBHI010000020.1, forward strand.
ACGCGGCACAATGGCCCGACATTGTCGGGACACTGGCCGGAGACGACACGATATTCGCGGCAACCGCGACTCCAGCCAGCGCCGAAAGAGTGCGGCGGCGGCTGCGAAAAATAGACTGATTTCGCACGGTTTCGCCCAAATTCGCTTCGGTTGGCGAGAACACAGTTAAGTCTCATAGCGCGATCCCGTCGGTTCGAGGGCCGATGTTGAGACGGATTGTGGTAACTGCGTCACCCACTGATTTGATTGTGCAACTCGGGTGTACCGAATTTGCAGGTCGAATATTTGAAGTCGTTTGGAATCAATGAGATAAATATTTTTGCCGTGATGGGATTTTTGAGTCTGCTGCGAGGGGTTGAAGTCGCAGCTTTCGATGCCTTCAGTAGGGGTGCATGCCAATCTCGACAGTCATTGTCCTGGCTCGAGCCGACACCGGATACGGATTTTGAAGGCGGCACCCCAATAGTTATCTTCGAGATCGACATAGGCGCCTTTTCGTCGACGTCTGATTCGAACTACCGCCGAAGAAAGGGTTGGGCCTAAAGTCGTCCGCGCACGGCAGACATGTTACCCATGCACACTGAAATAACGCTTCGCCGTTTATCAGGATCTAGGCGGGACGATGTCGAAGATCGTATGTCCGTGGCGGGAACCTCAAGCGAACGGGATTTGAACGAAGCCTTCGGCAGACGCTTCGCGTGTGCATAGTCGGGGAAGACGGTGGTTAGTCGGGCGTAAGGTCGTGGACACCAACAAGGAGGTGTCCGATGACACAACTACGCCGACAGATGCTCGAGGAGTTCGAGCGTCGCAACTATTCCGCGAACACGGTTCGCACCTACATCCGCACAGTCGAAGAGTTGGCGCGCTATTTCAAGCGGCGGCCCGACCAGCTAGGGCCGGAGCACATCCGCCAGTATCAAGCGCACCTGTTTCGCGACCGCAAGCTCGCCGCCAACAGCGTGGCGCAACGCGTGGCGGCGCTGCGCTTCTTCTTGCATCAAGACGCTGGGGCAAGAGTGGAACCTGGATCGAGTGCCCTATCCGAAGAGACCGCGCCAACTGCCCAACATCCTCTCTCCCCACGAGGTCGCTCGTCTGATCGATGCCGCCCACACTCCTTTCTATCGCGTCATCGTGATGACGCTGTACGCCACCGGAGTACGCCGCTCGGAGTTGACGCATCTGCGCATCCACGACATCGATTCCGCGCGCATGGTCGTGCACGTTCGCGGCGGCAAGGGCCGCAAAGACCGTGACGTGATGCTCTCCCAACAGTTGCTGGTCAACCTACGCGAGCACGTTCGCCGCCTGCGGCGCAGACCCGAGCAGTGGCTGTTTCCCGGCGGCAAGTGGCACACCAGCGATGACCCCATCACGAGCAACGTGCCGTGGCTCGCTTGCAGCCATGCCGCCAAGCGGGCCGGCATCACCAAACCCGCCCACCCTCACATTCTGCGTCATTGCTTCGCGACGCACTTGCTCGAAGCCGGCTCAGACTTGCGCAGCATCCAGATGCTGCTCGGTCATCGCGATCTCGAAGAGACGGCCAGGTATCTGCATCTGTCGGTAATGCGTCTGAGCGAGGTCGCCAGCCCTTTGGATTCCTTGGAGCTGACTGCAACGAAGAACGACGATCCCGAGACAAGCTAGATGCAGGGGCCGCCGCTGGAGGTGGCCGATCTGGTTCGCGCCGCCGGGCAAGGCTTCCTTGTCCACAGCCGCAAGTGGCTTCGCTCACAGCATGTGAAGGTGTTGTCGGCGATCGCCCGTTGCCGTACAGCCGCGCTCGGCGGTCATCGCCTGCGCTGCGACGACTGCGACCATTCGCCGCCCCTCGTCTACAACTCGTGCTTGGATCGGCATTGTCCCAAGTGTCAGGCCGGCACCCGCAAGCGCCGGCTCGAAGCTCGCCGCAAAGAGCTGCTGCCGGTGCGCTATCTGCACGTCGTCTTCACATTGCCGCGAGTGCTCTCACAGTTGGCCTTGCAGAACAAAAAGCTGCTCTACTCGCTGCTGATGCGAGCGAGCGCCCAGACGCTGCTCGAAGTCGCTCGCGATCCTCGCCGGCTCGGCGCCGAGATCGGCTTCCTCTCGATCCTGCATACCTGGAATCAACGCTTGCAGGAACACGCGCATACCCACCTTGTCGTTCCCGCCGGCGGCCTCGCGCTCGACCGCAGCCGCTGGATCGACGCGCCGCGCAAGAACTTCTTCCTGCCCCAGTGGGTCTTGGCGGAAGTCTTTCGCGGCAAGTTCGTCGACGGCTTACGGAAGGCCTTTGCCAAAGGCGAGCTGCATTGCCATGGGCGCTTCGCGCCGCTCAACCGAGAGCGCAACTTCAAGGCCTTTGTGCGGAGCTTGTATCGCACCAACTGGGTGGTCGAAGTGCGGCCGCCCTTCGGCGGTGCCGGCAAGGCGCTGGAGTACTTGAGTCGTTACACCCACCGGGTCGCGATCTCGAACCAACGCCTGGTCTCGTTCAAAGAAGGCCAAGTTAAGTTTCGCTGGCGCGATTCAGCTCACGGTAACCAGCAACGGCTGCTGACGCTCGATCTCGACGAGTTCCTGCGCCGCTTCTTGTTGCATGTGCTGCCCTCGGGCTTCCACCGCATTCGCTACTGGGGCTTTCTGACCAACTCAAAACGCGGCAAGCTGTTGCCGTTGTGCCGTCGACTGATCGCTCGCGTCAACCCTTCGCGCACGATCTCCTACTCCGCTGACGAACCCGCTCACGGCAACGACCGGCGCTGTCCTCGCTGCGGCGGCCGCCTGCGCGTCGTCGAACGTTTCACTGCCGCTCAACTGCTCGCTCGCGCTCCGCCCGCTCTCGTTGCCGCATGATGCTACGACGCATCCCAGCTCGAACCGCTGCCGCGCTCCGGCGTGCGCCGGCCCCGTGCGACTGGGCTCGGCTTTCCAGGCGCTCCGGCACGCTTCAGTCGCCTCTCGGACCGCCCAATCTTGCCTTATCCCTTCCCATCAGCGCTCGCAAACACTCCTCGCCGACGTTCTCCCCGCGCCGAAGCCTTCTCGTTGTCGCCTTGCCCCTGCCCGCTCGCCAAATACAAAACGCATAGACTGCCAAGGCGCGTTGCAGGCTCCCTTCAAATCGTTGTACCGCAAGCGCCTAAATCTGTCGCCCGGCGAGGCTCCTTCGGTCCGGTCGCCTGCTGTACAACACTCAGATTTAGTTTCCGAGGCGGATGGCCCCTAAGTCGTTGCTGTGCCTCGGCGTTCTCTTCGAAACCACTGTGCCCACAGATGGGCTGGCCAGTCATCATTCAATCAGCCAGGTTCATCCGTCGCAAAACGGCCCGAAACCTCGGGTCGTCGCGAACGCTGTCAAACTCGGGAAAATTCTTGATCCAAAAAAGCTGCGAGCTGCGAAGATCGCAGGCTTGACTCAGGCGCTCCAGGGCTTCATCTTTCTCTCCCAAACCGAGCCAAATCACCGCGAGGTGGTAGGGCGCGAGATACTCCGGTTGGGAACCTGCCTGGATCGCCTCGATCAATTCCCTAGCCTTCTCCGTCTCGCCGGAAACCGCATAGGCATACCCGAGGTGCCCGTCCGCCCATGAAGCCATATTCCCTTGCTTGAACGCAGCGATCGCCTTTCCGTAGTCGCCCGTATGCAAGTACGCCTGTCCTAGAAAGAAGTGAGTCACGAAGTGGTTCGGGTCGAACTCCAAGGTCTTCTGAAGTTCTTCGATGGCCCGGTCATATTTCCGTTGATACAAAAGTGCAAGGCCGGGGACTACATTGACGATCGGCGTGACGGGATCTAGTTCCGCGGCACGGCTGCTCTCTGAAAAAGCTTCATCCAGACGATTCAACGGCATCAACACAAAGATCGCGTACCACACATGGCCCAGCGGGTAAAAGGGGTCCAACTCGATTGCCCGCCGGAACGCGCGTTCTCCCGTCGCCCAATTCCAATGGTACTGAGCTTCAACCGCTCCGATCGAAACGTGAGCCGCCGCTAGATCGGCGTCGATCTCAAGAGCTTTCGACGCAGCCGCCTCGGCCCTTGGCCCGGCCTCCTCCGGCGGTAGCACGCCATACAGCCCGAGACTGGTGTAGCAGTCGGCCATACCGGAGTAGGCCAGGGCATACTCGGGATCTTCGGCAAGGGCCCGCTCGTAACACCCAACTGCCTTGTGAAGCGTCTCGGCAGTGCGCCTGTGCCAGTAGTAGCGCCCCTGGAGACACATGTTGTAGGCCCGAACGTTTTCTGTGTAGCGGTTGGCAAGCGCCTCTTTCTTTGAGCCTACGAGCTTGACGCGTAGCTGCTCGGCGATCGACTGCGAGATGTCATCTTGGATCTCAAAGATGTCGTCCATCACGCGGTCGTAGCGTTCGGACCAAAGCTGATACTGACCATCAATCGCGATAAGCTCTACGTTGATCCGCACACGATCTCCCGATCGCCGCACGGTACCTTCCAGGACGTGCTTCACCTTGAGCGTCCGTCCGACCTCTTCGGGTAGAGGTCGTTTGCCTTTGAACTGAAAAGCCAGACTGCGCGGGGTCACTTGAAGCCCTTCGACTTTTCCTAGAGCGCTCGTGATGTCCTCGCTGATGCCGTCGCTGAAATACTCGTCCTCGTCGCCGTGGCTGCGGTTCTCAAACGGCAGCACAGCGATAGAGGGGAACTCATCTTTTGTCTCGGCCGAGGGGTGAGCCGCATCCCCCGATTCTTGGCGCCGCTTCAATGCCTTCAGATCGGCAATCAGATCCGCCGCCGTCTGATAACGTTCGTCGGCCTTCTTCGCCAGACACTTGGTGACGATACGTTCGAGCTCGGGGGGCACTCCGCTGCGTAGCGCCGTGATCGGCTCAGGCGGTTCGTTGAGAATCGAGTAGAGCACCGCTTGCTCGTAGTGGCCTAGGAACGGCAGCCGCCCTGTCGCCATCTCGTACAGCACGACGCCCAGCGCCCAGATGTCCGTGCGTTGATCGAGCGTTGCACCGGCGGTCTGCTCGGGCGACATGTAGGACGAGGTGCCCAGAGTCGTGCCGTCTTTCGTGAGCTTGGACTCCGCCGCGCCGAGCTGCGCCAGCCCGAAGTCCATCAGCACGGCCTGGCCGGACTTCGTTTCCATGATGTTGGCCGGCTTGATGTCGCGGTGGACAACGCCCTTGCCGTGCGCCTCCTGCAAACCAGTCGCGATCTGGATACCTATGTCGAGCAAGCCGTCGATGCTCACCGGGCCGACTTCGATCCGCTTGGTCAGCTCCGCGCCATCGACGTACGCCATGGCGATGAAGGTTTGGCCCTCTGCGTCGTCGATTTCGTAAACCGTACAGATGTTCGGGTGTTGGAGAGCGGCCGCCGCCCGAGCTTCACGCAAGAAACGGGCTTTGGTGCCTTCGGTTCCAAGCAGGTTTGAGGGAAGGAACTTCAGCGCGACGAGGCGGCGGAGTTTGGTGTCTTCGGCCTTGTACACCACACCCATGCCGCCCTCGCCGAGCTTGCCGAGGATCTTGTAGTGACTGATGGTCTGCCCAATCAAGATGTGTCGATTCTAGCGCTCAGGACCTTCACTGGGTTTTCCTGGTGAAAACAAACGATGCCACAAACTCTCGATCAAAAGGACACCAGAATCTCCGCCAAACGGCTCTAACGCCCTGTTTAACCCTAAAAGCGGCAGTTAGGTGAGGTAATCGGCGAGTTGGAGGTTCGTTCCGACGACTCGGCCGTGGAGGAAATCGCGGAAGATCCAGCTGAGGATCAGTCGCCAGTGAGTGATCGAGCCCAACTGCTCCGCAGTTGCCGCCACGCGTTTGAGGAATTTACTCGCCGCCTCCAACGAGCGCCGGACTTGGCGCGTTTTCGCATGCGAACTCGTGATCGTCAGCGTCGTCTGCCGCGCATGCCGCGTGCGCCGCGCGATGCCGTGCAGCAGCAACGGCCGTGTCGTGATCGCTTCGCCCTTGCGCCCCGCCGCCAAGCGCGTGAACAGCCCCCACCAGTTGTAGACCAACGCGATCACTCCCGCCATCTCTCGGCTGCGCTTCAAATCCTGCGTCGTAAATCCCGTCCAGCCCCACTGATTCTTCAGCTCGTCAAAGTTGTTCTCCGCGTTCCCGCGGTCGCGGTACAACTGCGCGACCCCCTGCAGTTCAGCCTTGTTGCACGGATAGGGATGGAAACGGAATTCCCCCTTTCCCCAAGCGGTAGTGTCAGGCGATGCGTTCGAACACAGGCCGTCCGAGCGCGGTCATTGTGTTCAGGACTTTGCGGCCGAGTTGGATCTCCGTGATCTGCCTGGAGAAGCTGCGGAATTTGAGTTTGGGGCCGATGACGCTCTTCCAACGGCCCATCTGCGTTTCTATTCGGCTGCGCTGGTTGTACCCTGTTGCCGTCTGCCAGGCCATGCACCCGTTGCTGCGGATTTGGGCAATATGGCGATCCCGAACGGTCGCATCACGCGCCGATTGCAGGCGGATCACTGCGTCCTTTGGCGGCGGTATGACCACATCCAGGGTCTCCCCATACCGCTGCCTCAGCAGATTTCGTGTGGACGCTCCATCGTAGGCGCCGTCAGCCAGAAAGCCCGTGACCGGGGCATCCAGCTGATCCAGGAGGCTGGGTAAGGCTGTGCTGTCTCCAACGTTATCGTGAGTCAGAGCGGCGCAAACAATCGCCCCGCTGGCGAGGTCCAGTCCGAGGTGGAGCTTGCGCCAGCGGCGGCGTATTCCCTTGGTGTTATGCTTCTGCGCTAGCCATTCGCCCTCGCCGAAGATCTTGAGGCCAGTACTGTCGACCACCAGATGGATAGGCACAGATCCTGCTTGCCTCATCACCTGAGCGATGCTCACCCCGTTTGCGCGACGCGACAGCGTGGAGTAATCCGGTACCCGTATATCCAACCCCATGAGCGTGCCGATGGAACCCATAAGCCCCTGTGTCTGACGCAGTCCAAGATGGTATGCCGTGCGCAGCATCAGGCATGTCTCGATCGCCAAATCCGAGTATCTGCGCTGACCACCCCGTGACGTGCGGCGCGGCGCGCTCCACACACTTTGAGCCTCCTCACTGACCCAAATCGTCAGGTCACCCCGTTGGCGCAAGCTCTCGTTATATTCCGCCCAGTTGATCACCCGGTACTGCACCTTATCAAACTTGTGCCGGCGCGCTGCGGTGAACTTATGTGGCATTTAGACTACCCCCAGCGTTGAAAAAACCAATGATAAGACATCCTTCGGGATGATTCCATGCAACAAGGTCGAACACCAGGACACGGGCCCCGGCTTCGGACGGCAAGAAATGGGGCCAGATAATTTCCCCCGTCGGCCATCCCGGCGACCCCTCGGGCTCCTCCGGCGAGATCAGCAGCTTGGGAGTCCCCCGCGGACGGGAACTTCGTAGAGCACCCATGGGGGGCCGAAGCTGAAGACGATCACCTCACCGTCCGGGCTCCAGGTTCCCCCCGCAAGTCGGGTCGCTCTCCGCTGCCCGAGCCCTAGACCCCTGCCGGGCAGCTCGCAAACCCGGATGGCCAAGCCGCCCTGAACCGAGACCTTCTTGAGTTCCCCACCGGCTGCAAACCCGATGAAATCACTGCCGGGCGACCAGAACGGTTTGCGCGCTCCTTCGGTACCGTCGATCGCCCGCGGCTGCTGCTGATCGAGATCCTGCACCCACAGCTTTCTCTCCTCGGCTCCGGCGATGAAGGCGATGTGCTTGCCGTTGGGTGAGATAGCGACAAGGGCTTGGACAAAGGAGGGGGCAGCCGCGACAGCTTCCGGCGGCGTAAAGGCAAATCGGCGCAAGGGCGCTTCGGGCGGCGTCTGGCGGAAATGGACGAACGAGACGGCCAGCAAAGCAATAGCGGTGACAGCGAGTAGGGCCTGCTGGACTCGTAGTTTTCGCCTCAGCGCTGAGTAATCGGCAGCCTTCCCGCCCACTCGTGGGGCCGCAGCGTCGACCGCTGACCTTTCTTGGAATATCCCCTCAACGGGCGCAATGAACCGGTACCCCCGCCGGTGCAAGGTCTGCACGAAGCGCGGATTCTCGGCTGAGTCACCCAGGGCCTCGCGGAGCTTGTTGACCGTGGTGTTGAGGCTCTTGTCGAAATCGACGTAGGTATCCGCCGACCAGAGCTTCTCGCGCAGCTCGTCCCTTGTGACCACCTCACCCGGTTGCTTCAGGAGCAAAGCCAAGACCCGAAACGGCTGCTCCTGGAGCCGGACTTTCAGGCCGTCCTTGCGCAGCTCGCCCGCCCGGAGATCCGCCTCGAAGACGCCGAAACGAACAACCTCCGGAGATTGTTTAGAGCTTGCCATCTGAGGTGTTTCGACCTTCCCGTGCTCTTTAATTCAACCGTGCCTCACTGAAGCCGTGGGCTATCCTATTTCGTCCCTCACCGGCGCTGGGTCGGCTGCGCCTAATCTCCTATCTTCCCCCTTTGTCGTTGCGGAACTCTTCGTACCAGTTCTCGACAACCCGGATCGTTGGCGGATCGGGTTCTTTGATCGTTTCGACGACCACGAATCGCTGCCCATCGGCGGACACATCGAAACCTTGGCGAAGACCTGTGTCCTCAAAGAGCGGCTTCTCACCACGCGTTGAAAAGACCGGACTGCGAGTCACCGCCACCGCCATCAGGGTACTGTCCTTCAGGTAGAAGAGTTCATTGCCGTCGCCGCGCCAACGGGGTCGACGCCCGCCCTCGGTTGACACCTGCCATTTGCCGGCGCCCTCGGGAAACGACTGAACCCACACCTCATATCTCCCGGACGCATTCGACTCGTAGGCGAGGAAGCGGGCGTCCGGCGAGAGCGCGGCTTGTTGTTCATCCGCGGGAGTCTCCAAGAATGGAAATGCTTCATATTCGGCCTTGCCCTCTTCGCGTTGTAGATACCAAATGTCGCTCCGGGTCCCAGTCGCTGCTCTGTGGAAGACCAGGTATTCCCCATCCGAGGACCATCCGTACCCATACTCCGGCGGCTGCCGCTGCTGCTCATCCAGCAGTTGTTTCGCTTCCCCAGCGCCGTCCGCCGCTTTGATCAAAATAGACCGGCGACCCTTGCGCCAGGACACGAAGGTAATCATGTCTCCATGGGGTGACCAAATGGGTTGGCCGTCCGCCGCGGGATCGAACGTCAGTTGAGTCTTGAGACCGCTGCCGATATCATGAAGCCAGACATCCACGTTGTCGTTCTCCCAGGCGGTCACAGCTACGCGCCCACCATCCGGAGATAGCGCGAGTCTTGAAATCTCCGCCTGCGGTTGTCCGATCACCCCAAGCTTTCGGCCACTCCGGTCTCGCCAAGTCAACTGCTGTAAGCCTGTCCCGCTGGCGTCCAGGTAAACCAGGGTTCCGTCGTCCGCAACGCTAGGAGATGAGCCCGTTTCGTTGATTGGAAAGGGCTCACCGGTAGCCCTCAACGTCTTAGGGGAAAACGGTAGAGCCCAAAGGGCCACAACGTCCTGCGCCTGTTCGTAGACGATGTGCCCAGTCGGGGAATAGAAAGGCCGTCTTCCGCTCGCCAACACTTCGCGGCGGCCCGTCTCTAGGTTTTGCACCTGGATCTGGGGTGGCGGACTCGTGCCAAAGACTAGGCTACGGCTGCTTTCTTCGTGCGGCAGCAAATGAGGGAATGACGGGCCAAACGGGCCGCTTACCGACAGTGTCAAGACGCGCTTTTGGCTTCCACCCTGGGCGCCGACCTCGTACAGCACTCGCTGAATGCGGTTGTGAATAAAGATGGAAGAACCATCGGGACTCCAGACGCTTGCTACACTGCTGCCGTGGCGGTCGAGCAGCTTGATGGCTGGGCCGCCATGGACAGCAACTTTTCTCAACTCGTCCCCCACAAAGAAGGCGATAGACTCACTGTCCGGCGACCAAGATGGCCGGCCGCGAATGCCGTCGGCCCCTTCGATTTCGCGGGGCTCGTTCCGGTCGAGATCCTGAACCCAAAGTTTTCCCGCCGCGAGATAAGCGATGTGCCGCCCGTTGGGTGAGATGACCGGTTCCGACACATCAGTTCCCGGCGTAAAGGAGAATCGCCGCAGGGGCGCTTCGATAGCGGGCTCGGTGGAGTGAAGCGCCTGCCAAGCGACGATCCCGACAACCGCTCCCAGCAGCGACCCCACCGCTAGTAGCGTGATTTGGTGGAAGCGCTGCGAACGCCCAATATGACTTTCGGCCGCAGGTTTGGTTCCCGGTGCGCCTGCCCCCTCCGGGCGAAGTGCTGCCCGCTGATCGACCGCTGACCTTTCTCGCACTAACTCCTCGACCGGCGCAATAAACCGGTACCCGCGCCGGTGCAACGTCTGCACGAAGCGCGGATTCTCCGCCGAGTCGCTCAGTGCTTCTCGCAGTTTGTTGACCGTAGTGTTGAGGCTCTTGTCGAAATCGACGTAGGTGTCGGCGGACCAGAGCTTCTCGCGTAGCTCCTCGCGTGTGACCACCTCACCCGGTTTCTTGAGTAGCAGCGCCAAGACTCGAAACGGCTGCTCCTGGAGCCGGACTTTCAGGCCGTCCTTGCGCAGCTCACCCGCTCGGAGTTCCACCTCGAACACTCCGAAGCGGAGCATACCCGCGGATTTGGGGGGCGTTGCCATGGAAGTAAACGGGATCACCCCGTCTCCCAATCATAACTTTCCGTAATCTGTGCGGATTATATCACCCGGCTCGGCTCCTTCCAACCCCGGCCGCGCAGATGACTGAACTCCGCAAGTCACTCAATCAAACGGAGATAAATCGAAATTCTTAGATGACAAAACTGCGCTCAAAGATGAGCCGCAGATGGATTGAACGGTTTGCTCACCTGACGAAAACTTGGCCTCACCACGCAACCGGCGGAGGGGATGGCCATGAAAAAGTACTTCACACAATGCACCGTTTGGAGTTTTTCTCTGTTTCTCGCAGCCCCGGGTTTCAGCTGGGCGGCAACGCACGAGCGGGCCGGAAGAAGCCTGCAAATGACTGTGCGGGTCTACAACTATGTCGCTGGTTCCGAGCCGCGGCTGGCACGGGCTCAGGGACACGCGGCAACGCTGTTCGCGAAAGCGGGCCTGGAGGCGAGCTGGTTGGATTGTCGGCTCTCGTCGGCCGACCCAATCAAGGACGCGGCCTGCGAGGATCCCCTGCGGCCTACCGAGGTGGTGCTGCGAATCATTCCTACGAAGATGGCCGCCCGCTTGGGCCTCAAGCACTCCATCTGCGGCTTTGCCCTGCCCGCCAAGAACCTAGGCTTCGGCATTGCCACGATCTTCTATCAGCGGGTAGACGAGTTGGTCTCGCAGCGGAGTTTCCCGGTCGATGGCGACAACACCCGAGCGCTGGTCCTAGGGCTCATCATCGCTCATGAGATCGGGCACCTGTTACTGGGTAAAGGGAGTCATACTTCGCGCGGCCTGATGAGCTTTCTGTGGAATCAGAAGGAGCTTAGAGACGCCGCCTCGGGTGGGCTAGTTTTCACTCGAGGGCAGAGGCGACGGATTCAAGAAGCCTTCCTCCGGCGAACAGTTTCACCCCAAGAGTTTCGCCAAGGGTTGTCGCCCCGCGCTTCTCGCTGATCTTGTCGTGGCCGACCGTTTGGCCGACCAAGACGGGTCAATTCCACAGTCTCACGAATACCTGTCGGTAACAAACGATGTCACAAACGATGCTGCGAGGGCCTGCCAAATCCCCCGCGAAATGCCTCGAACGCCTTATTTATAGGGCTTTAAGCGATTTTTGGGGGCTGTCAGGTGGGTGTGAAAACAATTTTTAGTGTCTATGAAAATTCGCTCCCGATGACCGCGTTCGGGCGATCGCGAGACATTTCGCATGACATCGCGATATCGGATGGCCATAACATCGAGCCGTGCCGACCGCCACCAGGTGAAGCCACGCGTGCTGAGCTTCGGTGATTCGTTGCGGCTGTCAGACGGTATCATTGGGCTATCGGTAACGGACTCTCAGTGACGGCTATCAGTGACAGGCTATCAGTGACAGGCACGGAATTCGAAATATTCCGAGAAAGCGACCCTGCAGCCATCGACATCATCCGAAATACATACCTTTGCGACCCGCCGGTGTGATATTCGGTTTTCTGCTTGCATCCCTCGAGTGTTTAAGTCTTCGTGAGTATTTTCGCGTCGGGGATCCGGGAGATCCAGGTTCGAGCGATCCGCGACAAAGCCTTTATGAATCAGCAGCTTCCAGCAATCTCAATGTTCAAAAGACAAGACAATTGCGTCTCACAACGGCCAGGACCGAACCCGCCCAAACGCCCGTCCCGCGATTTTGAAATTTCTTTTGTCTTTAAAATCAGCAACCTAGCGATACGGTCGGCCGAAAACCGGACACACGGGCCTTACACTGTATGTGGAGGATACCGACAGCGCTGCAAGGAGGCTCGGAAATTTACAGAAAACCCTGCCAAATCCGGCCACAGGGCGCCGTTCATGATGCCGCCCGGGGACCGAATTGGATGAGCACGCGAGGGGTTCGATGTTCTGTATTATGGAGTTTGACGAAATACAGAACGTATGTATGACAGATCTCGCCCGCCAGCGATTTTTTAGAGAAACCCTGCCAAATCTGGCCAAATCCGGGCATTTCGATTCGAGCAGGAGTTGTAGGCGATCCGTCTCGGGGGACAAGAATCGCACTTTTCGGTATGCGCGCAGAGCCCCCGGTACCATCAGAAAGGCGGACTAGCGGGAGAATGTCGTTGTGTAGACCATCAATTCCCAGGGTTGCACCCGGGACCAAATTTCATGGCGCCCCATCCGATTCTCGAAAAATCGCCAAATCGGACAGCTAATCACCATGGGATTGCCACGGTTCGCGATTCGGCGGGCACTGATCTACACGCACCGTTGGCTCGGAATAGCGGGCTCGGTCTTATTTCTTGTATGGTTCGTTTCCGGCATGGTGATGATGTATCACCGCATGCCCACGCTTGATCCCCATGAACGTTATTCTCGGCTCACCGATCTTGACCTCTTAACTCTCACGGTTTCGCCGGCCGAAGCCGCCGCCGCTGTTGGCTTTCGCCCCGAACGGTTACGGATTGCGATGTTTGCGTCCCGGCCAGTCTATCGGCTGGTTAGCGAATCAGAGTGGCATACGGTTTTTGCCGACGACGGCAGCTTGCTTAGGCCGCTCGATGATGTCGCTGCAACCGGCGTTGTCAAACGATTTGTGCCGGAACACCAGTCGACGGTCCGGCACGACGCTCGCTTGACCGAGCCCGACCAGTGGACTTTCTCAAACCGCCGCCAATTTCCGCTTCATCGAGTCGCACTCGACGACGCCGAGGAAAGCTTTCTGTATGTTTCCGAGCGAACCGGCGAAGTCGTCATGCGAACCACGGCCTACGGCAGGCGCTGGGCATATATGGGAGCCGTGCTGCATTGGCTCTATTTCACACCGTTTCGCAGCCACAGCGCCATTTGGATCGATTCTGTAATTTGGCTCTCGATTGCCGGTTGCGTGCTGACTCTGTCGGGAATCATCTGGGGGCTCTGGCGGTTCTCCAGGCAAGCGCGATATCGAGTGAAGGGCGAGACTTTTCGTTCCCCTTACGTCGGGCTGATGCGCTGGCACCACTATGCCGGCTTGTTCTTTGGACTGACCACTTTCACCTGGGTGCTGAGTGGCTGCCTATCACTCGACCCCTGGGAGTGGCATCCAAGCACCGTGCCGACCCACCGACAGCGCACTGCCTTTTCGGGAGGGCCATTGCGGATCGACCTGATAACGCCAGAGCGAATACGCGCGGCCCTCGAAGCGATGCAAACATCGTCTGCTCCCAAGGAACTTGAAGTCACGCAGTTCCAGAATGCGCCGTACTTGGTCGCCGGTCGGCCCTCGTGCACAGCTGGCGAGCAACTAGTCGTCAAATTGACCGAAACCAGCGATGGGACGGTGGAGCTATTTCCGTCCAGCGAACTGTTGGCCGCCGCCCGTTCGGCGATGCCTGACAACTCCGTAGCGTCGTCCGACTGGCTCCAAGACTATGACGACTACTACTACAGCCGAGACGGCTCAAGACCTCTGCCAGTGCTGCGGGTTAAATATGATGACCCGCAGGAGACTTGGCTCTACATCGACGCCGGACGGGCCGAGATTATACGAAAAGAAGAGCGATTGACTCGGCTCAATCGCTGGTTGTACCACGGTCTACACAATCTGGACTTCCGATTTCTCTACTACCGCCGACCGCTTTGGGACATCGTCGTGATCCTGCTCAGCCTTGGCGGCATTTTCTTGAGCATCAGTTCAGCAGTTCAGGGCTGGCAGCGGCTGCGGCGGCACGCGCGGCGGTTGAGCGGCTCTTGATTGAGCCTTTTATCGATCGTCCCGCGCCAGAGATTTTCTAAGATTGTCGCCAAACTCAGCGAGACGCTTTTCGGCTGTTGCGCGGTCTAACTGTAGCTTTTTCATCAAGATGGCCAGTCTGACCTGTCCGCCGGATGCTTCAATCGCCTCGGCCGCCTCGGCCCCGCTACAGCCGGTCGTAGCCTCGACAATCCGCCTAGCGCGGCCGGCCAATTTGGCGTTCTTGATCTGCAGGTTCACCATTAAGTTGCCCAAAACATAGCCCATGCGAATCATCAATCCGGTTGAAAGCATGTTCAGGACAAGCTTCTGCGCCGTCCCGCTCTTCATCCGCGTCGAGCCCGTTACGACTTCGGGTCCGACAGCCGGCGTTATCGGAAACTCAACGTGCCGCTCGAGCGGAGAACCCGGATTGCAGCTCAGGCCAACCGTCAGAGCACCCAACTGGTTGGCGAACTTCACGGCCCCTAATACGTATGGCGTAGTGCCACTGGCAGCAATTCCGACCAGCGAATCGTTGACCGAGAAATCTCTGGCCTCAAGGTCTCGCACACCATCCTCTGGATTGTCTTCGGCTCCTTCGATCGAGCGGACAAGCGCCTCGGCGCCACCCGCAATCACGCCCTGCACGCGGTCAGCGGCAACACCGTAAGTTGGAGGACACTCTGATGCATCCAGCACGCCTAGCCGGCCGCTGGTGCCGGCACCGATATAGAACAGACGGCCTCCGCGCTCAAATCGCTCAACGATGGCGTCAAGTGCGACGGAGATTCGGGGTATCTCAGCCTCGATAGCCTTTGCCACCGAGGAGTCTTCACGGTTAATTATTCGCAGCAGATCTTGCGTCGATGCCTGGTCAATCGATGCCGAGGCCGGATTTCTCTGCTCGGTTATCCGTGGTTGAGTGTCCATATTCGAGTCATAGGTATCATGGCAATTATTCGGGGAACTCGTCGCGACACGACTGCGCCGCGGCTCGAATTTCGTCAATCGGCACGATCGATCCTTGCCCGATCCCGGGGCAGTATTGCGCAGTTCTCTTCCAATTCCGTTTGCGGTCGACGAGTTCCGGCCAGTAGGGAAAAGTCCGGCACTGAAGCGGCTTAGCGGCGTGGATGGCGCAGCCATCGCCATCCAGAAAATGGCAGTCATGGTCTGCTGGTTTCGACAACCGCAGCGAGCTAGTCCCAGTCGTAGTTGAGGGTTGAGGAGCGGCGGTGTAGAGGGGCATTGTACTAGGCGACTTTCGGTTCGGCGGAGTCGGTTGGATTGAGGACGGCTTCGAGCATCCAGAGATCCTTATAGCCCATGATCTTGCGGAAGTTTTTCTCGGTATCCAGGAATGCCGCCGCCGCCCAACGGCGCACCATCGAAGCATCCTTCCAGCGCGTCACGCGACGTGTCCTCCGCCGCACGCCGGCGTTCGGACTCTCGACGATGTTGGTCGTCGCCAGACAACGATGCAACGACGGCGGCAATCCCAGGCGATTGATCGTGAAACACTCCTCGAGACCCTCGCGCAAACTCGCCGCCGCCTCGGGCCAGTCGCCCGCGTACCATTCGGCCAGCTTCTTGAGCCGCGCTTGACCGTCCTTGGCTTCGAGCCGCCAGGCCGCGCGGATTGCCGCTTTGGCCTGATCCTGTTCGGCCTTCGGCAGCCTGTCGAGAACGTTGCGCAGCTTGTGGGCGCGACAACGCTGCACCGGGGCGTCACCAAAGATTTTGTGCACTGCCGCGCGTAAAGCCTTCGATCCATCGAGTACAAAAAGCCTCTTTTTCGCGGGCGAGACTCCACGCTCGACCAAGCCTGTCAACAGGTCCTCGGCCGCCGCCGCGTTCTCCGTCGCCGCGTGTTGCAAGCCCAGTACGTGCTTGTTCCCTTCCGCGTCCACCCCCACGGCCGCTAAAACCGTGTGTCCCGAGAAAATCAGGCCGTCCACGTAGATCACCAGCAAGTCCACGTCATCGAAACGGCGCGCGAATAGTTCGTCGATTTTCTTTTCCGCAGCCTCGATGGTGTCGCGACTTATCGCCGATTTAGACACGCCGACGGTGTCGGCCATTTCGCCGATTACTCCCGCATACTGACGCGTCGAGACGCCTTTCATCAAGATATCCAGCATGCGCGAGCCTAGCCGCTCGTCGTCTTGCAGGGATTCGTAGGCGGGCACTTTGACCTCGCCGCCGGAGCGTTTGCGCAAGCGCGGCTTGGCCACCCGCAGCTTGCGATCGCTTAGATTCACGCGGCCCGATTGCCGTCCCCAGCGCAGCACGTCGCCGTCGCGCTTCTTGCCGGGTTGGGCGAGTTCGCCTCCGGTGACCTGCTGGGCAGAGAGTTCGAGCACGGCTTGGATGGCGGCGCGGCCGGTGACGTCGATGACCTCGTCGACGGCTCCCTGGCATTGTTCGATGAGTTCGACGAGGGGCAGCATGAGCTGCGCGTTTTGGCTGAGCAGACGCGTGAGCTCCTCGGGCCTCAGCCGCTGCTGCTTGGCGGAATCAAGAATGTGATACGGTTTCTTCACGGCGGTTCTCCTTTGTGGTTAAAGATTTGCTCGATTCTCCCAGAGAACCAAGCTTGAGAACCGCCGGCCCTTTATCCCCCAACTGAGCTCGGGACAATTTCACCGCAGCTCGCCATCGACCCTTTCGCAGTAGCTCTGATTGAACTCTAACTTGCTTATGTTCAGATATTTAGACGCTGTCTCGATATCGTTTGCGGTTACATAAACATAGCCGCTCTTGGTGCAACACTCGGTACAGCCGCTGACGCACTCGAAACGAAAATCGAAGCCCCCTACCTCCACAGGTTTCGCCATCCTGTTGTTTAGTTTGTGCCAGGCGGCCCCAAAACGGCAACGCCGACTAGGAGTCCGCTAGGGCGCTTGGTCCCAACGGGTGGGACGGAAACCTTAGGGGGGCTTAAGTAACGTTTGCCCCTAAACCGCAGTCTTCGATCAATTCCCCATACAGACCCAGTGGCCTATCAATGGAGTGTCGGGCATCATACGCCCTTCGCGGTAACCGGCTTGTGGGGTTGAGTTAAGGGCAACATTGCCCGAAAGATCCTCAAACCGAATGCCGAGGTATGACATATGACTTGGTGGCTCTTAAGCTTCAGTTTGGCTCTGGCGATCGTCGCAACCGGCGAAGATCTCTGGCGTCGCCGCGTTTCAAATGTCATCACCGGTCCTGCGTTTCTAATCGGGCTCGCCGCAAATGTAATCTTGGCGGGTTCGAGTGATCTCGGGTATCTGTCGGTCTCGGGAACTCACTGTTAGGCGGCCTTATCGGTTTCGTCGCGTTCCTGCCGTTCTTCCTAAAGGGTGGAATGGGCGGAGGTGACATCAAGCTCATGGCCGCGTTCGGTGCGATTCTCGGACGCGAGCAAATTGTTCTTGCGGCAATCTTGGCCGCTATTTCGGGCGGTCTGATGGCCGTTCTCTATTTGATCGGTCGAAGGGTCTGGCGCGCCGTCAAGGGCGAATCCCTTGAGAGCGCGGCGACGCCTGACCTCAAAGCCTATATCCCCTACGCCCCAGCTATCAGCCTAGGCGTATTCCTGTCGTTTTTGAGTGAGGACGAGATATGGACAAACGTCTCTTAACCGTAGTTATGGTGGCCGTTCTGGTCGCCCTGGTGGTCACAGGAATCTTTTACCAGATCACCGTTGGCCGTAGTACGCCGGTTGGTGAAACCGCGACCAAAGATTTGGTGATCGCGAGATCCGACCTGCCGATGGGCGCCGTGATCACTGCCGAAGATATTCAACTGATCGAATATCCCGAAAACCACTACCCCGAAGGTGCATTCGTTGACATCGAAACGGCCTTGGACCGAACGGTTGTCCAACCAATTCTCGCCAATGAACCGATACTCAACGGTCGGGTTACCGAAAAGGGAGCTGGCTTCGGTCTCGCTCCTCTCATTCCTGAAGGAAAGCGTGCGGTCGCGATTTCGATCAACCAAGTGAGCGGCGTATCCGGATTCATCCTGCCCGGCTCGACGGTTGACATCATCTGGACCGGCACTCGACCCGGCAGCGGTACTCGAGTTACCAAAATCATCCTTGAAGCCGTGACCGTGCTCTCCACGGCTCACCGTCTTCAGCCAAACGCCGATGGCCAGCCCGAAAACGTTCCTGTCGTCAACATGCTTCTTACGCCGGAAGAGAGCGAACTGCTAACCCTCGCCACTCGCGAAGGTCAGATCCAACTCGTACTCAGAAATCCCAATGACCTTGACGAGCTCGCGACGGATCGTGGCTTTACCAGCGCCAGCGACCTTTTTGGCACCCCGAAGCCGGCGCCTCGACCGCGCGTTTATCGTGCGCCTGTGGCCGCTCCCCCGCCAACCCCAGCGCCCGTAATTCATCAGATCGAAATGATTCGCGGCAACTTGCGGACAGTCGAACGTATGGAAGAAAGGTACTAAACCCGACTAAGAGAGTCTGACCCCCAAATGATCCCCATGAAACTCACCAAACGAATTCAAAGATTGATTGCAAGCACTTCCCTGGTGCTCAGCTTCATCTCAGCGACGGCGGCATTGGCGTCACCGACGCAAGCGCCACCGATGGGCGACGAGATACCTTTGGCGGTCGGGCGCTCGGTGGTGCTCGACCACCCCGATGAAATCGAAAGAGTCGCGATCAACGACGACAGTGTCGCCGACGCAATCGCGATCTCGACTCGTGAAGTCCTGATTCACGGCAAGAAGGCGGGTATTACGACACTCGTCATCTGGTCGGCCTCCGGCGACCGAAATTTCTTTACGATTTCGGTCGGCGCAAACACGGCGCAGCTACAGGAGCACATCAACGCCGCGTTTCCTGGAGAAAAATTCGAGTAATGGTGACGAATGGCGTCGCCACGGTAAACGGGATGTTTCAAGCATCGCCATCGCCGAACGAGTGGTCGCAATGGTTGCCGGTGGAGCAGCAGCAACCGTAATCAGCAATCTTGAGGTTCCTCCGCCTGACGCCGAGCGGCAAATCATGATCAAAGTTCGCTTTGCTGAAGTGCAGCGCAACGCCTTGCGCGATTTTGGCGCCGCCATCTTCAGCACGGGCGCCGGAAACACGCCCGCTAGCCTTGGCACAAAGCAGTTTGGGAACCCCAGTCTCACCTCGGTAGGCGGAGTAATCGGTCAATCAGCATCCGGATTCGCGACGAACTTCAACCTAACCGACACACTGAACGTTTTCGCGTTTCGCCCCGACTTGAACATCGGTGCGGTACTTAAAGCTCTTGAAACACGTGGCCTCAGCGAGTTGCTCGCAGAGCCAAATCTCATCACAACTTCAGGTAAGCAAGCGAAACTTCTGGTCGGTGGTGAGTTCCCAGTGCCTATCATTCAGGGCTCGTCGTCGGGCGGAGTAACGATTCAATTTAAGGAATTCGGAATTCGGATTGACTTTACCCCCGAATTCACAGGCCGGGGTTCAATCAAGATGCATGTTGCGCCAGAAGTTAGCGCATTGGATTTTGCCAATGCCGTGACGCTTCAGGGCTTCTTGATCCCCGCCCTCTCTACGCGCCGTGTTTCCACCGATGTCGAACTCATGCCGGGACAGAGCTTCGTTATTGGCGGCCTAATTGACCAGCGAATCGTCGAGTCGGAATCGAAAGTTCCGATTCTTTCGAGTATTCCACTGCTCGGCGAGATCTTTAAGAGTCGTTCGAGATCGAAAAACAACACGGAACTACTGGTTATCGTTAGCCCAGAGTTTCCGCGTGTGTATGAATCTGGAGAAGCGAAACCCAATTTTGAGTTTCCAAATCCTGATTTTATGGAAACACTTGAGCAGACTAATTGATTAGTGACGAAATCTGCAACCCAGTGAAGGATAAAGGTTATCGCAGCCGATGAAGCAAACCGCCCTAGACGCTGTTCTTGTGTGCCCCAATCGGGCGCTAGCGCAGGAGTTCAGCAGCAAGGTGTTGGAGACCGACGGGTTCAGTGTGCTCGCGGATCTTAAGACTTACCCGACTCCGCAGCAAATCGACGCGAGACTCCGTCAGCTACGTCCAGATGTCGTTCTTTTGGACCTTGGCACCGACACCGACGCCGCCGTCGCTCTTGTCTCTGCCGTGAGTTCCCTCACCCCGCCGATTTATGTGATCGGAATCGATTCTCGCAACGATGCGAACGTGATTATTCGATCGCTGCGAGCCGGTGCCACCGAATTTCTGTGTTCACCATTTGAGAGTGAGGCGCAAAGCACGGTAACAACGCGTGTTCGCCGACTTCAGGAGAACGAACAGAAGCAGGCTCCCACCAAAGGGAAAGTCATTGCGTTCGTGGGAGCAAAGGCGGGTCAGGGAGTCACAACAATTGCGTCAAACGTAGCAGCCGGTATAGCAAACGGGGGAGAGCGAAAAGTGTTTCTCGCCGACTTCGATATCGAAGGCGGCACGGTTTCATTCATCTGGCGCCTGAACCATTCCTATAGCGTGCTCGATGCCCTGCGAAATTCGGAGAAGCTCGATAGCGCGCTCTGGAAAGCTCTCGTCACCTCCCGTCATGGTGTCGACGTGCTTCTCGCGCCCGAATTGCCTGAAGGTGTCCCGCTCGAAGCTCATCGCTTCAACGAAGTCATCGAGTTCGCCCGCTCGGCCTACGAATACATCGTGGTCGACCTGCCATCTGTCTGGAGCAAGCAAGCGAAAGCAACATTGGGAGATGTCGACTTTGTTTACCTCGTCTCCAATCCGGAGTTGCCTTCGTTGCATTTGACTCGGAAATGCATCACCTATCTCGAACAATTGGGATTTGCCTCCGACAAATTCGGCTTACTCGTGAACCGCATGAGCCGCAAACAAGAACTGGGTCCGGCCGACATGGAACGGGTCTTCAACTTTCCGATTGCCAAAGTATTTAGCGAGGACGGAACCGCCGTGCATCGCGCCTTGACGGCGGGTAAGCCCATCGGTAACGGATGTGAATTGGGGCGCTCGATCAACCAATTCGGAAATAGCGCTTTTGGAATTCAAGTCGAGGAAAAGAAGCGAAGCGTTACAGGTCTCAAACTGAAATTGTCCCGAGCTCAGTTGGGGGATAAAGGGCCGGCGGTTCTCAAGCTTGGTTCTCTGGGAGAATCGAGCAAATCTTTAACCACAAAGGAGAACCGCCGTGAAGAAACCGTATCACATTCTTGATTCCGCCAAGCAGCAGCGGCTGAGGCCCGAGGAGCTCACGCGTCTGCTCAGCCAAAACGCGCAGCTCATGCTGCCCCTCGTCGAACTCATCGAACAATGCCAGGGAGCCGTCGACGAGGTCATCGACGTCACCGGCCGCGCCGCCATCCAAGCCGTGCTCGAACTCTCTGCCCAGCAGGTCACCGGAGGCGAACTCGCCCAACCCGGCAAGAAGCGCGACGGCGACGTGCTGCGCTGGGGACGGCAATCGGGCCGCGTGAATCTAAGCGATCGCAAGCTGCGGGTGGCCAAGCCGCGCTTGCGCAAACGCTCCGGCGGCGAGGTCAAAGTGCCCGCCTACGAATCCCTGCAAGACGACGAGCGGCTAGGCTCGCGCATGCTGGATATCTTGATGAAAGGCGTCTCGACGCGTCAGTATGCGGGAGTAATCGGCGAAATGGCCGACACCGTCGGCGTGTCTAAATCGGCGATAAGTCGCGACACCATCGAGGCTGCGGAAAAGAAAATCGACGAACTATTCGCGCGCCGTTTCGATGACGTGGACTTGCTGGTGATCTACGTGGACGGCCTGATTTTCTCGGGACACACGGTTTTAGCGGCCGTGGGGGTGGACGCGGAAGGGAACAAGCACGTACTGGGCTTGCAACACGCGGCGACGGAGAACGCGGCGGCGGCCGAGGACCTGTTGACAGGCTTGGTCGAGCGTGGAGTCTCGCCCGCGAAAAAGAGGCTTTTTGTACTCGATGGATCGAAGGCTTTACGCGCGGCAGTGCACAAAATCTTTGGTGACGCCCCGGTGCAGCGTTGTCGCGCCCACAAGCTGCGCAACGTTCTCGACAGGCTGCCGAAGGCCGAACAGGATCAGGCCAAAGCGGCAATCCGCGCGGCCTGGCGGCTCGAAGCCAAGGACGGTCAAGCGCGGCTCAAGAAGCTGGCCGAATGGTACGCGGGCGACTGGCCCGAGGCGGCGGCGAGTTTGCGCGAGGGTCTCGAGGAGTGTTTCACGATCAATCGCCTGGGATTGCCGCCGTCGTTGCATCGTTGTCTGGCGACGACCAACATCGTCGAGAGTCCGAACGCCGGCGTGCGGCGGAGGACACGTCGCGTGACGCGCTGGAAGGATGCTTCGATGGTGCGCCGTTGGGCGGCGGCGGCATTCCTGGATACCGAGAAAAACTTCCGCAAGATCATGGGCTATAAGGATCTCTGGATGCTCGAAGCCGTCCTCAATCCAACCGACTCCGCCGAACCGAAAGTCGCCTAGTACAATGCCCCTCTACACCGCCGCTCCTCAACCCTCAACTACGACTGGGACTAGCTCCTCAAACTGTCAGCGCTACTTTCGCACAGCTAGTCGTATGTACGGAAGGAATTTAACTAAAGATGGCAGTCACAGCTAACGCACCTCAGGCAAGCGGCAACGTTACTTGGGAAGACCGACTGCGTCGAGGCGGAGGGCGCAGCCGTCTGGCCCTTAATCCGGAGTATCAGGAGCTGAAGTTCAAGCTCCATCGCCGGCTGCTAGACAAGATCAACCTCGAAGCCCTAGCGACGATCGAAAATCAAAAAGTTCGGGTCGAAGTCCGCAACGCCCTGATGGTGTTGATGGACGAAGAATCAACCCTGCTGAGCTCGCTCGAACGCCAACAGATCTGTGACGAGGTCCTCGACGAAGTATTCGGACTCGGCCCGCTCGAACCGCTGTTGCAAGACCCAACGATCAGCGACATTCTCGTCAACACTCACAGGCAAGTCTACGTTGAACGCAGGGGCACGCTGGAACTGACCAATGTCACGTTCAAGGATGGGAATCATCTGCTGCGAATTATCGACAAGATCGTATCGCAGGTCGGTCGACGAGTCGCAACCGATGGTCGATGCGCGACTAACGGATGGCTCTCGTGTCAATGCGATCATTCCACCCCTGGCCGTGGACGGCGCGATCATGTCGATCCGCCGTTTTTCACAAGACAAGTTGCTGCCGGAAGATCTCGTCGAAAAGAAATCGATGACAGCGGGTATCGCCGAAATCCTCAAGGCGGCGGTTCAGACACGGCTAAATATCGTGGTCTCCGGAGGTACCGGCTCAGGAAAAACGACGATGCTCAACGCGTTGTCGGCTCTGATTTCACCTAAGGAACGCGTCGTCACAATTGAGGACGCCGCCGAACTTCAACTCAAACAGCCCCACGTAGTACGCCTCGAAACCCGCCCGCCGAACATCGAAGGCGACGGGGCGATCCGTCTTGTCCAATACAAGATGAGCCTGAAGGGGAGGGCGATTCCAATACAAGATGAGCCTGACGGGGATCCGTTGGGTGGTCAGGAACAGAGCAGCTGCGGGCGATGGGAGTCGCCGTGCAGCAAGCCGAATCGCTGAGTCTGGAGCAGATCGAGTGTTTTCTCGACGGGTGCCAATCCGTCGCCTTCGAGGGCGGCAATCGAAGCGACAAATATGCGCTCGTCGAAAGCGTCTTGAAGCGGCATCACTATGCCGACCAGAAGCGCTCCGTCAAGGGTCTCCTGCGGCGTTATCTCGCTAAGCTCACGGGCTTAAGCCGCGCGCAACTCACCCGCCTGATCGGACAGTTCTTGCACACGCGTTGCGTCCGTCCGAGGGCCTATCGGCGGCGCCGTTTTCCCAGCAAGTACACACGCGCCGACAGCGTCTTACTGGCGCACGTCGATCGAGTTCATCAGCGCCTCTCGGGGCCGGCCACCCGCCGCATTCTCCAACGCGAGTTCCAGATCTACGGCCGCAAAGAGTTTCGACGCCTGGCCGAATTGTCCGTGGGCCAGCTGTACAACTTGCGAAAAAGAGCCGTCTACCAACGTCACAGTTTGCATCTCGACAAGACCCGTCCCACGCCCGTTGCGATCGGCGAACGCCGCCAACCCGAGCCGCGAGGACGTCCGGGCTACCTGCGCATCGACACCGTGCACTCGCCCGAACAGGAAGGTGAAAAAGGCGCCTACAGCATCAATGTGGTCGACGAAGTGACGCAGTGGCAGGCCGTCGGCTGCGTCCAACGCATCAACGAAAACCACCTCATTCCCTTGCTGGAAGGCCTTTTGGAACAATTTCCATTTATCGTTCGCGGCTTTCACTCCGACAATGGCAGCGAATTCGTCAACCATCAAACCGCTAAACTGCTCGAGAAGTTGCGAATTGAATTTACGAAGTCTCGCGCGCGCCGTTCGAACGACAATGCCTTGGTCGAAACCAAGAACGGCGCGGTGGTGCGCAAGTGGATGGGCTACCAGTTTTTGCCCTCGGAAGCGACGCAGGCGATCGACACCTTCTACCGCCAGTGGCTCAACCCGTACTTGAATTTTCATCGCCCATGCGCTTTCGCCAGCGAGCGCCGAGACCGCCGCGGCAAGTTGCGCAAGGTGTACGCCGAGTGGAGCACGCCGTGGGAAAAGCTGCTCAGCCTGCCCGCCGAGCAGCGCGGCCTGCGCGCGGATCGCTCGCTCAAGAAGCTCCAAGCGCGAGCGGACACTTGTTCCGACACCGAGTTTGCCGAGCAACTCGACGCTCAGCGCAACGAACTGCAACGCGTCTGCAAAGACCTCGCGATCTGCTGGCGCACGCGCTAGACAACGCCCCGACCCGAGGCGTTGTCGGCTCCTCCGGCCCACGTCCGAAGACGGCCGTGGGGTCTCGCCTGGGATGGCTGCAAAGGGGGATTGGGGCTGCCGCCCCTTCCCCCTTATGCAATCCCCCTCACCCCGCCCTACGGGCCCCACAACGGGCTTCAACCTCAAGCCCCAATCCGAGCTATAATCCCTCCTGCCCACAGCTACCTTCGCCTGCCTCCTTCAGGCTCATCTTTCGATTGGAAAAGAGGGATCCGCCAGCGCGAACTACTCATCAATGCTCTGCGTATGCGTCCCGACCGAATCGTCGTTGGTGAGTGTCGTGGCGAAGAAGCGCTAGACATGTTGCAGGCAATGAATACGGGTCACGACGGCTCAATGACGACGATTCACGCCAACACTCCACGCGACGTGATCTCGCGCCTTGAGGTCATGGTCACGCTGGGTGGAGCCAATATGCCTACCGTTTCGATCCGCCAGCAGATCGCATCGGCCATCGACCTCATCGTTCAGATCGGACGCTTTAGCGACGGTTCACGCCGCGTCACTTCCGTCACGGAAGTCACCACGATGGAAGGCGACATGGTGATGCTGCAAGACTTATTCGTCTTTGAAAAGCTCGGCATATCCAGCGAAGGCAAGGTCCTTGGAAGATTCGCCGCCACCGGAATACGGCCACGTTTCTACGAGAAATTGGTCGCGGCCGGTATTCGTGTTCCCGCCGAAACCTTTGAAGAAGTTGTAGAGATTGGGGAGTAAGGAAGTCTCATGAACCTCGCGTTTATATTTTTCGGATTCCTGGCCGTCGTGCTTGTCGGTTGCGTCGTCGTTGCGGATCGCATGATGCGCAAGCGCGACGTCGATCAGATGAAAGATCTCGTTGCCGGTAAGTCCCCTGTTGGCGGCACCGCCGGCTAACCGGATCAGGGCGCGTTGATGAAAAACGAGGACGAAGATGGCAGGCAGCGCCTTGCCAGAGTCTTTCTCGGAAAGAATCTCAACGAGCGGCTGCGTGACTATCTTGAGCAGGCTGGCCTGGAATGGGACCCCGCTCGTACCTTATACCTTTCACTAATCTTCGGCGTCGCTGGATTCAATATCTTTTGGTACATCGTTCCACGTGGTCGCCCGATCTCGATCGTCGGCGCGCTGGTTGGAATCGCACTTCCTTTCTTTATCGCTTACCGCAAGCGATCGGCCCGGATGGCGAAGTTTGAAGAACAGTTTCCGGATGCGCTGGAGTTCGTCGCGCGCGCCATGCGTACCGGCCACGCATTCTCCGTATCGCTCGAGATGCTGCACAAGGAGTATGCCGCGCCTCTCTCCGACGAGTTTCGCCGCGTTTTCGAAGAACAGAATCTTGGTCTGCCTCTTGAAGTGGCGCTCGAACGCTTGGGGACCAGGGTTCCTCTCCTGGACGTAAAGTTCTTCGTCTCGTCGGTCTTGCTCCAGAAGCGAACCGGAGGAAACCTTGCGGCGCTGCTCGAGAATCTCTCCTATCTCATCCGAGAAAGATTCAAGCTTCGCGGAAGGATTAGATCCATCAGTGCGCACGGCCGAATTTCCGGATTGGTGCTCTCTATGATTCCTCTTGGCGTCTCCGTAATGATGTTCTGGACAAACCCAAAATACGTCTTATTTTTCTTTGACGACCCAGACGGAAAAATGTTGATGGTCATAACAATCATTCTTCAATTTCTCGGATTTGTTTCGATCAAGAAGCTTACGGACATCGAGGTTTAAACGATCATGACAGCAATGATTGCATCAATATTCGTATTCGACTTGATCACCGTCGCTCTGTCGACGCTCGGCTTCAAGTTCTGGGCACAGCCCAAGGCTGTCGTCGATCGCGTGATGGGTGAAGTAGAGCTGGGTCGGAGCCAAGTTCGGCATCCCAGTTTGAGCTTCCGCGATGTGATCTCGAAAATCGGTCACATGGTTCCGTCGAATCCGGCGGATGTCAGCATCCTGCAGAAGCGTCTGCTGACCGCTGGATTTCGTAATCACAGTGCTCTGCGCGTGGTCTACGGTGTCAAGGGTGTCGGCGCGTTATCGCTGATAATCATCACGGCCATAGGCGTCTTCAGTCTGAATCTTCAAAATCCCATGACGCTCTTCCAGCTCGTGGCGGTAGGTGCCCTGGGTTGGTCGCTTCCGAACTTTGTTTTGGGACGCCTGGCGTCGAAGCGTCAGCACAAGATTCGTAGGGCGTTACCGAACGCACTCGACATGTTGGTGATCTGCGTAGAGTCCGGGCTCGGTCTCGACCAAGCGCTGATGCAGGTTGCCAAAGAGCTGCAATACGCTCACCCGGAGATCAGCGACGAACTTGCCGTACTGAACCTCGAAATTCGCGCCGGCAAAACACGCTCCGACGCGCTTCGGAATCTCGGCGACAGGACCGCGGTTGAGGAGCTGCAGAAGCTCGTTAGTGTGTTGATTCAGGCCGATAAATTCGGCACCAGTATTTCGCAAACACTTCGGAATTTTTCCGACTACATGCGGACCCAAGCTAGGCAAATAGCAGAAGAGAAAGCGGCGAAGATTGGCGTCAAGCTAGTATTTCCCATCTTCTTCTTCATCTTGCCGGCGTTATTCGTTGTGACCGTCGGTCCCATGATCGTGCGTGTCGTACGAGATTTTTTGCCCGCCATAACGGGCGTATAAACACGGAGGAGGAAACACAATATGGACCCGCTACTAGTTCGGATTCTTTGCGGCATCATAGGCGTCGCCCTTTTGATGCTAATCGTCAAGCGGCGCCGCGCGCGTCAGCAACAGTAACTTGAAGCCGTTAAATGAAGCGACAGTCACGACTGCTTTGTCGAACTGACTGTCGCTTTCAATGGCAGTGAACAAATTTAGCGAATGAGGTCGACGACTAGATCGGCCGTGAAAGAGCCTTGGCCCCTTCCCAATTAACCGGGGGCTAAGGCGATGAATGAGTTGGATAGATTTTGGAGCATACGAAATGAAGAAGCCATCCCTGGTTCGGACTAAGACCATAATTCAGACCGTCTGTCTGTGTCTGGCTTTGTCAACTTCCACTTGGGGACAAAACAACTTTATCGGTGGAGGCTCGGCATCCGCGGCCGCAACGTTCGGAGAGGTGATCCCCCTCCCCGGCGAGATTAACGAGCTATTCGTCGACGAGGCCCGCAGGCTGATTTATGCCTGCAACTTCACTGGCGGACGCGTCGAGGTCATATCGATGGACACACATCAGTCCATCAGCCGGATCACCACGACTCCCACTCCCGCCGGTTCTTCAGGAATGACAGTGACGAAGGACGGGCGCTATTTGATCGTGACGAACGTCCCCGTGACTTCTTCTGTTACCCAGAGTTCGGGCGTGACGGTGGTCAATCTGAATGATCCAAGCGACCGGCGCTTTTTCACGTCGCTTGAAGAGCCTTTGGGCGCATCCCTCTTTTCCAATCGAAAGATGAGCCTGAAGGAGGCAGGCGAAGGTAGCTGTGGGCAGGAGGGATTATAGCTCGGATTGGGGCTTGAGGTTGAAGCCCGTTGTGGGGCCCGTAGGGCGGGGTGAGGGGGATTGCATAAGGGGGAAGGGGCGGCAGCCCCAGTCCCCCTTTGCAGCCATCCCAGGCGAGACCCCACGGCCGTCTTCGGACGTGGGCCGGAGGAGCCGACAACGCCTCGGGTCGGGGCGTTGTCTAGCGCGTGCGCCAGCAGATCGCGAGGTCTTTGCAGACGCGTTGCAGTTCGTTGCGCTGAGCGTCGAGTTGCTCGGCAAACTCGGTGTCGGAACAAGTGTCCGCTCGCGCTTGGAGCTTCTTGAGCGAGCGATCCGCGCGCAGGCCGCGCTGCTCGGCGGGCAGGCTGAGCAGCTTTTCCCACGGCGTGCTCCACTCGGCGTACACCTTGCGCAACTTGCCGCGGCGGTCTCGGCGCTCGCTGGCGAAAGCGCATGGGCGATGAAAATTCAAGTACGGGTTGAGCCACTGGCGGTAGAAGGTGTCGATCGCCTGCGTCGCTTCCGAGGGCAAAAACTGGTAGCCCATCCACTTGCGCACCACCGCGCCGTTCTTGGTTTCGACCAAGGCATTGTCGTTCGAACGGCGCGCGCGAGACTTCGTAAATTCAATTCGCAACTTCTCGAGCAGTTTAGCGGTTTGATGGTTGACGAATTCGCTGCCATTGTCGGAGTGAAAGCCGCGAACGATAAATGGAAATTGTTCCAAAAGCCCTTCCAGCAAGGGAATGAGGTGGTTTTCGTTGATGCGTTGGACGCAGCCGACGGCCTGCCACTGCGTCACTTCGTCGACCACATTGATGCTGTAGGCGCCTTTTTCGCCTTCCTGTTCGGGCGAGTGCACGGTGTCGATGCGCAGGTAGCCCGGACGTCCTCGCGGCTCGGGTTGGCGGCGTTCGCCGATCGCAACGGGTGTCGGTCGGGTCTTGTCGAGATGCAAACTGTGACGTTGGTAGACGGCTCTTTTTCGCAAGTTGTACAGCTGGCCCACGGACAATTCGGCCAGGCGTCGAAACTCTTTGCGGCCGTAGATCTGGAACTCGCGTTGGAGAATGCGGCGGGTGGCCGGCCCCGAGAGGCGCTGATGAACTCGATCGACGTGCGCCAGTAAGACGCTGTCGGCGCGTGTGTACTTGCTGGGAAAACGGCGCCGCCGATAGGCCCTCGGACGGACGCAACGCGTGTGCAAGAACTGTCCGATCAGGCGGGTGAGTTGCGCGCGGCTTAAGCCCGTGAGCTTAGCGAGATAACGCCGCAGGAGACCCTTGACGGAGCGCTTCTGGTCGGCATAGTGATGCCGCTTCAAGACGCTTTCGACGAGCGCATATTTGTCGCTTCGATTGCCGCCCTCGAAGGCGACGGATTGGCACCCGTCGAGAAAACACTCGATCTGCTCCAGACTCAGCGATTCGGCTTGCTGCACGGCGACTCCCATCGCCCGCAGCTGCTCTGTTCCTGACCACCCAACGGATCCCCGTCAGGCTCATCTTGTATTGGAATCGCCCTCCCCTTCAGGCTCATCTTGTATTGGACAAGACGTTGCCGCCGGCAGTGACGGCCTAGCGCTCGTGCTGACCAAGAATAGCCTCCAGCTATTCGATCCCATTGACGGTTCATTTCAGGCCCTCTTTGACTTAACCGACGCGGGCGCATCCGCACCGTCGGTCACTCTACCGTTGGGCCCCATGACAGAGCTGGACGAGATCGTGAAAGTCAATCTTTCAACATCTCGCGATGGCCGCTGGATCTTCGGGGTTGCCGATGCGCAGGGCGGCGGGGGGTTCGTTTTCTCCTACCGTGTCGCCAAGCCAGTCGGCTTGCTTACGATCCGGCCGGGCAGTTCGTTTGTCAATTCGCCCGTATTCAATCAGGTCAGCGGCTCACAGGACGGAGCCTATTTCATGGTAGGCAACCTATTGATGTCCAACGACTTACGGGTTATCGCCGACACACCTGAAGGAGCTGGCGCCGTTAGCGCCGCGGGTTTCTTCGGTGGCCATGGCATCGACTCAAACATCGACACTGTTTACGGATCGTTCGGTGAGTTGACCAACAACTCCGATTCGGTCGTACGTACCGGTGTGTTGCAGATCATGGATGACGACAATCTACACGTCCGCCAGCGGATTCGCCTGCCGAACCGCGTCACCGGCCAGATTCTGTCCACCGACAACGGGCAAAGCCTTTACGCGATCGCAGAATCCGGCATCATGCATCTGCCGATGAGTAAACTGTCGGAGCTTCCGATCCTCGAATCGAATGTCGAAGATCGCGCCTTATTGTTCCCGTTCGATTTCTGCAACCGCGTCCCAGTCACTAAGACGTTGCGGCTCGAAAGTCCCAACGGTCAGCCCGCGAACTTCAGCTTGTCAACAGAACACTTCCGCAGTTCCAATCGTCCCGCGGTCGTGTTTGAGCCGCACCAGGGCACGACGCCGGCGGATATTCAAGTAACTATCGATCCCGGCTCGCTGGGGCCGGTTCAGGGCACCAACACAATAGTGGTTCAGATCGACACCAACGCCGTAAACGTTCCTCTGGAGACAACTGTTGTCTCGAACGTGCGCGATGTCGACCAGAAGGGCAGCTTTGTACAGTCGGACGGTCACCTCATCGGCGCAGTCGCGGATCCTTCCCGCGATCGCTTCTACGTGCTCGACCGCAATGGCTTCCAAGTCAAGGCCTACGACAGCAAGAGTCTCAGGCAGATCGGATCATTCCGCACCGGCAACACGCCGACCTGGATGGCCGCATCGAAGGACGGTAGATTTCTCGTCGTCGCAAACTCGCGAGCCGAGCATGTCACGCTAATCGATCTCAACAGTCTGCGGGTTATGGGCAACGTGTTCGTTCCCTGGCAACTACTGCAGGGTGGCCACTATCCGCACTCTGTTACCGCCGCAAATTCCGAGATGGTGCTGGGCGTAAATACTGCTGGCGGCGGATGGCGACTGGACTTCCTGACCTTGCCCAATAGGGCAATCTCTAGCCCAGAAACTTTGGGTGTCTTCGCCAACTCGTTCGGGTCACCGCTCGCCGTTGCCGCTCATCCTGACGGTAATGAAGTGTTTGTCGCTGACAGCTCCGGAGGTACCTACCTATTTGAGTTCGCGACTCGACGCCTGATTATTACGCGCAGTGACTTCAGCGGCGTAGGCGGCGCAATCGGAGCGGCCAGGGACTACTACACGGTCGACAACTTTGTACTGAACCGATCGTTGGTTCCTCTGGGCGAGTTTCCAGATAGCGTTGCGAACCAACAATCATCCGGATTCGCGCTTCTCCCCAACGGCACCGGCGTTCGCTCGATTCGTCCTACTTCACAGGTCGACACGGGCACTCTCCAGAAGCTCAATTCAAACAATCCGGCTCAAATCCAGTTCCCGACCCGCATGGCCGAGCCACCTCCGGCGCGAGCGCAAGACTACCGCTTCACAAGCACTCTTGCGGCATTGCGAGACGGCGGCTTGATTTCGACCACCAGCGCGGGAATCTTATTCTTCCCAAGTGACTATGCTGATGGCGGAAACCTTCCCGTTGTTCCCGTTGTTGATGCTGTAACAAACGCGGCCGACTTCACTCGCACCACGGGTACCGGCGGGCTGATCTCGATCTTCGGCTCAAACTTCTCCAAGCAAGATGGCGGCGCCGTCGACTCTCCGCTGCCACAGCGCATCGGCGACACCTGCGTGAGCGCCAACGGCTCACCGTTACCGCTGCTGTTTGTCTCGAACAACCAGATCAACGCTCAACTGCTCTTCAGTTCGGTTGGTCCGACTGACGTGCAGGTTCACTCTTCCGCCGGCCTAAGCGACGTTTTCGTCCAGCAGGTCGACGCAACGGCACCCGCGATCTTCACGGTTCCAGGGCCGGAAGGTAACCGCTTCGCCGCTGTTTTCCGCGCGGAGAACAATAAGCCCGCGACGTTGTCGAACCCGCTGAGACCGAATGAGATCGCGATCATCTACGCCACCGGCCTAGGCCCGGTTGCTCCGATCAGTTTGGCAGGCACGTCGGCCTCGATGACCATTCTTAGCCGCGCCGCGGTCGAGCCAACCATCGATATAGGCGGAGTCAAGGGCATCGTCGAGTTCGCCGGCCTCACGCCGGGCTTTATTGGGCTCTATCAGATCAACGTCCGTCTACCGGGATTCGTGCCCACAGGGCTCGAAGTCCCGCTGAAAATCACTCAGGGCGGCAACGAGACAGTCGTCAGCGTCCGGATTATCGAATAACGACAGGACCTCGGCGCCCACCCCCGGGGCCGGGTCCACTGATTCAAACAAATGAGGTTAATGATGAAACACATGCAATGGAAAGCCACTTTACTCGGCTCGGCTCTGGCATGCCTATCCCTGGTGCCACAAGCTCAGGCGCAAAGAGGTCTTGAGATCGGTGCTCTAGGCCTGATCTCCGACTACCGCTCGGTCAAGGTATCGAACGCTTCTACGACAGGCAACGTCGGTCCCGGTCTAGGCTTCTCGGGCGGATTCGTAATCGGCCAGTCGATGAACAACCGCTGGGGCGGTGAGTTCCGCTACGTCTACTTCAAGAATGATCTTGAATTGCTCGGTGGCGGACGCTCAGCGGACTTCGGTGCACAGTCGCACGCGATTCACTACGACGTTCTCTACTACTTCAATGACCCCGACTCGCGTATCCGGCCCTACGCCGCCGCGGGTGTTGGGTTGAAGCATTTCCAGGGAACGGGCACCGAAAGCGCGTTCCAGCCGCTGTCTGATCTTGCACTGCTAACCAAGGCCGGCGAGTCGAAACCGATGGCAGACTTTGGCGTGGGCGTCAAGTTCCTTGTCGGCAATCGCATGATGTTCCGCATCGAGTTCCGTGACTACGTCACCGCGGTCCCGGGCAAGGTCATCACCGCTGCGCCAGGCGCCAAGATTGACGGCATCTTGCACCAGTGGGCGCCTATGTTCGGCTTCAGCTATATGTTCTAGCCGCTCGAAATTCAGCCTTCAAACAATCGGCCCCAGCGAGGATTCTCGTTGGGGCCGTTCTTGTTTTACCGTCGGCCCGGGTGCTCACTCCTCGTCTTGCTGCGCTGACAACCGGTTGATCACAGACAGGTCCTCGAGTGTCGTAATATCGCCGCTCACCTTTTGGGTCGTCACGATCTCGCGCAACAGCCGCCGCATAATCTTCCCCGAGCGCGTCTTGGGCAGAGCATCGCTGAAGCGAATCTGCTTCGGCCGCGCAAACTTGCCGATCTCTTTTGCCACCCACTCGCGCAGCTCCGCCGCCAGCGCGTCATCGGCGTCAATCCCTTGTATCGGTGTCACGAACGCCACTACAGCTTGACCCGTAAGCTCGTCCGGCATTCCGATCACAGCCGCCTCCGCGACGGATGGATGGCGCACCAGGGATGACTCCAACTCCGCCGTCGAGAGCCGGTGGCCGCTCACGTTCATCACGTCGTCAACGCGGCCTAAAACCCAGATATATCCGTCCTCGTCCTTGCGGGCCGCATCGCCGACGAAATAGACCGCGGGAACTTGGCTCCAGTAGGTCTTCTCAAATCTTTCGGGATCGCCCCACAGCGTGCGAAACATCGAAGGCCAGGGCTTGCGTACCACCAGATAGCCCTCGCTACCCGGTTCCACCGACTTGCCCTCGTTATCGACGACATCCGCCAGGATTCCCGGCAGCGGGAAAGTCCCCGATCCCGGCTTCAACGGCGTCGCTCCCGGCAGCGGCGAAATCATAATCGAGCCCGTCTCGGTCTGCCACCAGGTGTCAACAATCGGGCAGCGCCCGCAGCCGATCACGCTGTGATACCACTCCCAAGCCGACGGGTTGATCGGTTCGCCGACCGACCCCATCAGCCGCAAGCTAGACAAGTCATGCCTACCGGGGAAGCCATCACCAAACTTGATAAATGCTCGGATCGCCGTCGGCGATGTGTAAAAAACGTTGACCTTGTATTTATCGACGATGCGCCAAAAGCGATCCGGTTCGGGGAAGTCCGGCGCGCCTTCGTACATCACCGTCGTCGTGCCCACCAGTAACGGTCCGTAGACGATATAGCTGTGGCCGGTAACCCAGCCAATGTCGGCGGCGCACCAGTAGGTGTCTTCGTCTTTGATGTCAAACACCCAGCGCATCGTCATCGAGACCTGCAACTGATAGCCGGCCGTCGTGTGAACGATTCCTTTGGGCTTCCCCGTTGTGCCGGACGTATAGAGCACATAGAGTGGGTGTTCTGAATCGAGTTCTGCGGCCGGGCACTCGTCGCTGGCGCCCTCATCGAGATCGTGCCACCAGTGGTCGCGTCCCGCGCTGAACTCTACTTCATTCGCGGTTCGCTTATATACGACAACGTTGCTTACTCCCGGGCAGTCCTTCAGCGCTTCATCAACCGCCGGCTTGAGCGGGACAATCTTACCTCGCCGCCAGCCACCGTCCGCGGTGATCACTACTCCCGCGTCGAGGTCTAAGATTCGAGTCTTCAGCGCTTCCGCCGAAAATCCTCCGAATACGACGCTGTGAATGATTCCCAGCCGAGCGCAAGCCAGCATGGCAATCGGCAGCTCGGGAACCATCGGCATGTAGATAATCGCTCGGTCGCCCGATTTGTAGCCCAGCCCTTTTAAGACGTTGGCGAATCGCTGCACTTGCCGCGACAGTTCCTGATACGTCAGTGTGCGCTGCTCGCCCGGTTCACCTTCCCAAACGATCGCCGCCTTGTTCTTCCGCCAGGTCTTGCAGTGACGGTCGAGGCAATTGTGCGACATATTGGTTCGCCCACCGACAAACCATTTGTAGAACGGCGCCTCTGAGGCGTCGAGCACCTGATCCCATTTCTTGAACCAGTCGAGTTGCTCGTCGGCAAGTTCCGCCCAAAAGCCCTCGGGGTCGGCGGCGGCGCGATCGTATAGTGCCCGATAAGCGTCCATTCCGGACACATTGGCGCGTGAAGCGAATTCTTCGGATGGATGATATAGCGACATGTTGTACTCCCCCGATACCCCACCTACACAAGGTGGAACGCGAAGTTCCAAGGATATTACAACAGCGAGATCTCTTGTCTTACTGCCAGGCGCGTGTCGATTCTTCAGACGTCACAAGCGAGTCAAATATCGCCAGGACGCGTTTCCGGTACTGGTACATACGCTTAAGCTGCTCGCGGAAGTTCGTGTCGTACTCGCGGGCACGCATCCACTTGTTGAATACTTTCGGTGAAATGTCAATTTCGCGCCGAATTGAATCGGCGGAGTGTCCACGCAGAAACATTCCATAGAACATCGCCGCTTCGGTTTGCGGCGAATGGAATTCTGTTTCCTGCGGCTGCATCGCGATGGTCTGCGTCTGACCGGGTCGATCCCGGAGAACCTCAGTATAATCGCGCTTTCCCGACCATGCAATAGTACTGCCTAGCCCGCACTTCCCACCACGTGGCGAGCGAAAGCGCGTGAGAGGTGCGTCAATACGAGGCGGGCGACGGTCGGCGCGCGGAGGCGTACTTAACAGTCCGTCGAGCACGGCGATCTAGCGCAACGAAGTAATGGCGCACCGATCGCGTGCTTTCGCCGTCAGGTGGTGAGAAATGTGGGCTAAACGATAGAATCATCGCTATGTGGCCACTGCTAGCCGCGGGGGCCGTGGCGGCCTACGGAGCCTACGCGGCCGCTTGGCCCTCGGCCTCGCGCTGGGGCAGAAGTATTGACCGCCTGCCAACTCGCGCCCGCCGTATCGCACTAACCTTCGACGACGGTCCGAGCAACGAAACTCCTCGATTCCTCGACCTGCTGAGCGAGCTTGACGTGCGCGCCACGTTTTTCGTCTGCGGACAGAACGTCGAGAGACTCCCCGACGTCGCTCGCGCTATCGTTGACGCCGATCACGAAATTGCCAACCACTCTTATTCGCATCCAATATTGCTAGTTCAACCCGCGCGGCGTGTCCGTAGCGAGCTGACCCGAACCCAACTCGTGATCGAGGATGCTACCGGAGTTAGTCCATCACTTTTTCGAGCGCCCTATGGGCTTCGGTCGCCGTCACTGTCGGCCGTTCAGCGAGATCTAAATCTGCTCGCAATCCATTGGACGGTTATCGGGAACGACTGGAAATGGACATCTCCCAGAATTGTCCAGCGCGTTCTCGCAGCCGCCGGCCCCGGGGGCATCGTTTGCTTGCACGACGGACACGAAACGCGCGAAACCGCCGACCGCACAGAGACGCTAACGGCTGTCCGCGAAATCGTAACCGAGCTTAAGCGAACAGGTTACGAATTCGTCACAGTGGGCGAAACTCTTAATCGATAGGTCCCTTTTTCGCCTGCCAAGGCAAGAAAGCAGCTCCGATCAAACCCGTTTCGGGGGTCAGCTTTGCGAGCTCGATTCGAGCACCACTGAGTCGAAACGTGAGGCACCGTCGCTCGACTTCCGCCAGCATAGACGGCGCAAAAAGCTCCCAGGCCGGAGCGACGCCTCCTGCAATTAAATAAAGTGGGAAGTTAAACACCGAGATCATGTTGCCCACGGCAACGCCCAGCACACGCCCGACGCTCTCGTAGATAGCGATGGCGTCAGCATCACCGCTCGCAGCTAACTCAGCAATCGTCGCCGCGCTCAATCGACCGCTCGAATCCAGCACGGCAAATGCCGCCGATTCGCCGACAGCCGAGCGCGCCTGCCGAACAATCGCGGTTGCCGAAGCCACGGTCTCGACGCATCCAAAGTTCCCGCAGCTACAGCGCACCTCGCTCGTCGGGTCGAGGGTCGTGTGGCCGATCTCCCCGGCCATGCCGGCATGTCCCCGCACGATCCGGCCGCTAGACACGATTCCGCCGCCAACACCGGTTCCGAGCGTCATCAGAATCAAGTCGTCAACGTCTTTTCCCGCCCCCAGCCAGTACTCACCGAGAGCCGCGGCGTTGGCATCGTTTTCAAACTCGACTCGTGTCCCGAGCCGATCTTCCATGCCCGACTTTGCAGCCACATCAAGATCGGCCCACACGTTTGGAGCCGCTGAAACGATGCCCGCGGGCAGTTGAATCAATCCCGGCACGCCCATCCCGATACCGGCAATTTGACCGTCCGTCACATCGGACTCGATCGCCCTCACGAGTTCGGCGACACGGTCAAGAACCGCCTCCGCCCCATCAGCGCCATTCGTAGGAACGCGGCACTCGGCGAGCCTCTCGCCCTTTTTGGTGAGCGCGATAGCCCGCAGGTTCGTGCCCCCAAGATCAACACCGATCGTGAACTCGCGCATCAGCTAGAACGCCCAGCGTAACAGGTGCCCTAGCTCACCAAGCCGAACTTCGGTGGCACGCGCGTAAGCAAGTGCGTAGGCGAAGCGCGTGCGCTGATGGGAAGGTACATGATCCTGCTGAAAATCCCGCAAATCGACCAAAGTCTGCCGACGTAGCCGATCACGATGGGGCGCTTCACGGCTTCGTCGCGCCTCTGGCGGGCCGCGTCGACCCCTAGCTCAACGTTCTTTCCGAACCAGCACTCGCTGTCGGCGTGTCCAATTGCCGGTCTACGCTTTCGGTGAAAAATCCGGCCTAGAGCAATTTCGCTGATGCCATAGATCGTTCTTGAATAAAAAGCGGTGAAGCCGGCAATTTCTGGAGACTAGATTCCGCTGTCCAAAATCGGAGGCAGTAGAGTAGGGGAGGGTCCCGCAAGCGGGCTTGACCTCCCCCCTCGTCGAACCGGACTTGCGGATTTCCCGCATCCGGCTCTCCAACAAGCTCTCGCCTTGGGCATGCGCGGGTCGAGACTAGTGCGAGCGGTTCAGCTCCAGCAGCCCCTGGCGTTGGAAAAAGGAATACCAAGGCTCGTCCTTCGGCGGTCGAAACCGGTGCTGTCCCCGCCGTCGCAGATGTCGCATGAAACGCCACCGCAGGTACCAGTCCAGCTCCCAGTAGGCACCCCGCGGATAGCCCCTCGAAAAGTAGTTCGCCCAACCTCTCATCTGTCGGTTTAGCCGCCCGATCACCAAGGGGCTGTGAAAAAACCTCCCCTAACTCGAGAATCGGGCGTAGCAAGCTACGCCCCTACAAATAACTTGCGTGTTATCAGCGCTGTAGGGGTGCGACATGTCGCACCCTCGGGCGACCGCAGAGCTATTCGAGGTTTTTTCACAGCCCCTAACGCCAACGGCACATGCGATTGCGACACACTCGTCATCTTTCGCAGCCGTTCCCGCTCACGCCCGACCGATTTCGCCGACGGGCTCCTGTTCCAATACCCCCACTCCCTGGCTAGCAGGTCGCGGTCCCATCGAAACAGGTAGCCCAAAAACTCAAGGCTCGCTCCTGCTTCCCTCAGTTCCACCACGCGGGTCTTCTCCCGGTTCAGCTTCAATCCCATCCAGACTTCCAACTTCTCTTCGATAAACGCTTCCAGCGCTACGTCCCGCCCCTTCATCATCACAACGAAGTCGGCGGCGTATCGCACCAGTTTCGCGCTCCCTCCCCGCGCCGGACTCGCCCGATGTCTGAGAAACACCTTGTCGAACCCGTGCAGATATGAGTTCGCCAACAGCGGAGTGATGACGCCGCGAACGCAAAAGGTAACTTTGTGTTTGATCGGGAATTGCGGTATCGATAATGCGCTTGAGATGTGTCATGTACAGTTGTATTCTTATGACATATGGGTCGTGCCGGCGACGCCCAAAAAGCCGAGCGTCTCAATCGCGCTCGCCGCTTGCTGCAACAGTTCGACCATCTGCCCGACGCCGTCGAAGAGATGGTGCGAGACTGCCGCATCTCTCCCCGCCAGGCATATCGTTACCTCGAACAAGCGCAGCGTCTGAAGCAGCCCCTTGCTGTTGGCGATGCCAAGGTCGCCTTTACGGTGAAGGTGTCGCGGAGTTTGGTCGAACGCGTGCGTTCCCACGCCGCCGCTACCGGGACGTCTCTCAGCGAGGTCGTCTCGCGAGCTTTGCTTGCGCTGCTCGATCGGAGACGGGGGCGTGGCTGAGCAGCAGGCCGGCCAGGAACTCGCGCTTCGATTCGAATATCGGTTTGATCGTTTACTGCCCGCTAAGCCGGCCCAGGTTTACCAGTTGCCGGCGCCCGAGCAGCGATGGCCAATCGGCCAATCGCATCCCCAGGAGAAGATCCATGAACAAAGCTGCCGCCATCTACGCTCGCGTCTCTTCGAATCGTCAGAAGGACAATCACACGATCGCCTCTCAGACAGCCGCACTGAGGCAGTATGCCCAGACGAACGGGTACGCAGTGCCGGCTGAGTGGGTGTTCGAGGACGAAGGCTACAGTGGAGCCAACTTGGCGCGACCCGGCTTGGAAGCCCTGCGCGATCTGGCGGCGGAAGGGCGGATTGAAGCGGCGCTGGCTTACTCGCCGGACCGGCTTAGTCGCAAATATGCGTATCAAGTCCTGTTAACCGAAGAACTCTCGCGCTGTGGGGTGGAGTTGATTTTCTTGAAGTCGGCGGCGGGGAGCACGCCTGAAGATCAGTTGCTGGTGCAGTTTCAAGGCATGATCGCCGAGTACGAGCGGGCGCGGATCGCTGAGCGCTCGCGGCGGGGCAAACGGCACAAGGCCCAGCAGGGAGTGGCGAACGGACTCTCGGGTGCGCCTTACGGGTATCGCTATGTGAAGAGGAGCGAGCGTTCAGAGGCTTACTATGAGGTGCTCGACGC
Organism: Bryobacterales bacterium; assembly: GCA_965205595.1. Classification (GTDB taxonomy): domain Bacteria; phylum Acidobacteriota; class Terriglobia; order Bryobacterales; family UBA6623; genus CATQHP01. Next base: position 134,641 of record CBDBHI010000020.1, read on the forward strand.
GGAAGCGCGGGTGGTGCGAGAAGTGTTTGAGCTGTACAGCGAGCAACGCTTGAGCATCAACGCCATCGCTCGTCTACTGAACGAGCGGCAGATTCCCACGCGAACCGGGAAGACACGCTGGGAGCGCTCGACGGTTTGGGGGATGCTGCGGAATCCGGCTTATCACGGCGTGGCTTGCTACGGCAAGACCCGGCTGCGGCCTCGTCAACGCATCACTCGGCCGCTGCGTCTGCGCCAGGGAGCGCCGAGTCGAGACAGCGCCACTCAGCAGCGGCCGCGGCAAGAATGGATCGAGATTCGGGTACCGGCGCTGGTCGCCGAAGAGACCTTTGCGCTCGCTCAGGAGCAGTTAGAGAGCAACAAAAAGCACTCGCCACGGCGCACCGTCGAGCCGACGCTGCTGCAGGGGATGTTGGTGTGCCGGCAGTGTGGTTACGCTCTGTACCGAGTTTCGACACGGACATCGAAACGAAGGCTGTCCTATTACCGTTGCCTCGGCTCGGACGCCTATCGGCACCTGCAGGGAGCGTTGTGCACCAACCGACCCATCCGGCAAGATTCGTTGGATGAGGTTGTCTGGAGGGCGATCATCGAGTTACTCGACGATCCGTCGCTGATCCGTTCGGAGATCGAGCGTCGCATGGAGGTCGCCCAGAACGCCGATCCACGGCGCAGACGAGAGGCCGACTTGCGACGGGAGCGGGTGCGCTTGGAGAACGGTGCCGAGCGGTTGGTGATCGCTTACCAAGAAGGACTGCTGACGCTGGCCGAGCTGCGCCAACGAATGCCTCCTCTGCGCAAGCAGCAGCAGGCGATCGAATCTGAGTTACACTCCCTCGAGATGGCGGCTGAGGATCAGTCTAAATACCTAAGGCTGACGGAAACGCTGGGGGAGTTTCGCGCCAACTTGCAAGCGCGGGCTGACTCCCTCGATGTGAGAGAACGCCAGAAGATTCTCCGGTTACTCGTAAAGGAAGTCCTTGTCGACCGCGAGACGGTCACGATCCGGCATTCGATTCCGATCCCTCCATCCGCTCCGCTTTCCGGCGGTTCGCCATCCCCAAACTCCGGCCCGGGGGACTCGATCGTCCCAAGTTACCTTTTTCGTTCGCGGAGTCTTCACTCCACCTTGCGGCGTTCCCTTCCTGCTGCGTTCTCCTCGGTCCTTCCCTTCTCCGCGCTCGCCCTCTTCCACCACCGGCGCTTCCAGCCACAGCCGTATCCGCTTCACGACGGATCGATCCGCGATCCGGTGCCGCACGCACGCCAGTAGTTTCTCGTGAGGTATCGAGTCGAAATAGCCTTCTAAATCCGCGTCATATACCGCTTGATATCCAGCTTGAATATGTCCACGAATCTCCTCCAGCGCTTGCTGCGCCGAGCGGCCCGGCCGAAATCCGTACGAACAATCTTCAAAGTCTGCTTCAAAGATCGGCTCCAGGATCAACAATGCGGCCATTTGCACCACCCGGTCCCGTACGGTCGGAATGCCCAGCGGGCGCTTCTTCCCGTTCGCTTGCGGTATCCAGACACGGCGTACCGCTTGCGGTCGGTAGCTCTTGGTACGCAGTTCGTATCTGCAGATGCGATACGTGGAGTTCATCCACCAAGCGCCGCGCGCCGCCCTCTTGCGCTTCGATCGCTGTGATCGTTACTTGTCGATCGTTACGGAGCCGAGCCCGGGACCGCCCGCTTTCGCGCGCACCCGTCGCCATGCCGCTTCCAACACATCGCGCCGATAGATCCGGTCGTACAAAGCGTAGAACCGAAACTCCGGCTGCTGCTTGGCCTTTTGGCCCAGCTTCTGTCTCAAACGAGAGAGTTTCTCCGGCATCGCCGGGCTAGCAAGTGGAATCTTTTGAACATAAACGGCTCTCCCTTCTGTCGCAATTAGCATGCTTGTCTGACTCCGTCAGCATGAAAGCGCCAGGGCCCCTTCGCTCCACTCGCATTACCGAGCTTCGTCGCTACTATGCGCCCCTCCGACTCCCGCACCAGCCCCTGCACTGGTTATGCTTTCCCTGCGCCGCGTGGCGAGAAATGCGGGCTAGCAAGTGGAATCTTTTGAACATAAACGGCTCTCCCTTCTGTCGCAATCAGCATGCTTGTCTGACTCCGTCAGCATGAAAGCGCCAGGGGCCCTTCGCTCCACTCGCATTACCGAGCTTCGTCGCGACTATGCGCCCCTCCGACTCCCGCACCGGCCCCAGCGCTGGTTATGCTTTCCCTGCGCCGCGTGGCGGACCGTTCGTTTCCGAACGGCTCACTTGCCCCTGCGGGCCTCCGTATCTCTCTCAGCACAAGGTTCCTCGATGGATCTTTCGACGCGCGCTGTCCGCATCTACCCCGGAGAGTCCAACGGCTGCAGATGTTCGCTGCTTCACCGCTGGTTGCAGGCTTCCCCCTAGTCGGCGGCTTGGCCACTCTCAACTTCCTTAACGAGGCCTATCTGCGATTCACTTTCGTTACGGCTCACGTCTTCGCCTTCCCCGGATTCGTCCGCGGCGGTTACCCCCCACGAACGCCGGGTCGGCTACACGGGTGAACGAACCATTCCCATGGTCAACTCCTTTCATTCAACTAGATCCACCAGGCTTGTCCTGGCGCACCGACTGTGAAGGGAGTGCGGTGGCGAAGGGTGAACTGGGAAAGTTGAGTCGGGCCCTGTTGAGGAATGATCAGCAGGTCCCAACTCGGCGTATTCCAGAAAGCTGCTTCGCCACCGCACTCCCTTACAGTCGCGCCTCCGATTATCACGGGCGTGGTGCTGGGGCAAGCAGTCTATGCCATTCCTGAAAATGCTGTTGACCGCATTTCTCACCACGTGGCAAGCGGCAGTGCGTGAGAGGTGCGTCAATACGAGGCGCGCGGAGGCGTACTTGACAGTCCGCCGAGCACTCGCGATCGAGCGCAATGAAGTAGTGGCGCACCTGTCGCCTGCTTTCGCCGTCAGGTGGTGAAAATTGCGGGCCTTCCCAATTTCGATAGAATCTGTGCGGTGCCGGCAATAACGAGCAGGCTTATCGAATTCGCGGCGAAATGGCTTCCCGGCCTATTGCTCTGCGCGGTCGTAACGAACCACGCTTACCGCGTTCAGGTGGACGGACTCAATCCCCGAACCGGGGGCGGATTTGGCATGTTCGCGGTTGTCGATCGCACCGGTTCTCGCGCATTCTACGCCGACGGTGTGGACGACGAGGGCAATCGTCGCCGCATCTTTATTGATTTCGACGGTGCTGGCAGCCTCGACGAGCTGAGCGAACGAACTGACCGCCGGGTGCGCACAATGCCTGACGACGCTAGTGTCGAACGCCTTGCTGAGATGATTTTTCGGGCGCGCTATCAAGTCGAAGATCCACGTGTATTCGCCAACTTAAAGGGCGTTCGGGAAACCCTCGATCGCCTGCCGGCCGGCGTCCTCGACCAACCCTATTTTCGAAGCTTCACGCCCAGAGAGGAAGAATTGAGCGCGCGCGGCGGCATTCGTCTGAAAGGCATGCGCTTCCAATTGCGGAGCGTTGTTTTTGATTCCGACACCACCAGTTATTTCACTGAACCGTTGACGCCTTGGATCGTCAAGGGAGAGTGGTAAGTGACGGCTGAGCACCCAAAAGTGCGCTTCAGCGACTTGTGGAACTCGCTACTCGAGTACCCCCGTCATGAGCTTGTCCTGAAGCTGACGATCCTGCTGTTGATGCTGCATGGTGCCGGGACCGGTCCGCTGGCGTTCCCGATGCGGATCGTGGCCGGCCTGATGTTGATCGGCCCGGGCTGGCACCGATTGCCACATTTTTGGCCGCTGCTTTTCGTGCTCACGTTAGTCTCCAATCTCGGCGACTGGTTCACGATGGACAACCATCGGTTCCTGATTCTCTATTGGGCGCTGGCCTGCACCCTTGCGGTCGTATCGAAAGACACCGACCGCGTTCTTGCTTGGAACGGCCGGGTCTTGCTCGCGCTTACGTTTCTCTTTGCAAGCGGCTGGAAGCTGTTTGGCGGCGATTACATTGACGGCGATTTTTTCTATTTCGCATTTCTGACCGACTCGAGACTAGTTACGATCGCCGGTGCTGCCACCGGCCTCAGCGACTTGCAGCTCGCGCAGAATGTAGAGCTGTTTTCGCTCGCACGCTTTTTTCCTCTCGAAGACCTCAACATTTCGTTGAACACATCTGAGTTGGCGCGGCAGTCTGGATTCGCGATGAGCTGGATGACCCTGCTCTTCGAAGCCTCGGTTGCCTTTGCCTTTTTGTACGCGCTGATTCGAAGGACGGGACCCTGGGTAGATTGGCTGTTGATTTTTTTCTGTTGGTCGACCTATACCCTGGTGCCCATTCGGGGATTCGGCCTGATTCTAACCATCATGGGCCTGGCGCAGGCGCCGAAGGAGCACAGCGACGCGCGCTGGGGCTATTTGCTCACGTTTATCCTGGTACAACTTTCGCTGGCGTATGTAGTTGGCCAGGTTGTCCGCATGGCGGGCTGAGCTACTCCTCAGGTTTGGCGTGGCCGACGGCATGCTTGCCTCGCTCGCGAGCAATAGCGCGCTCTTCGTCTGACAATGTGACGTTGTACGTGGCTCCGAAGCCATCGATTTGGCGATAGGGGTAGGCCTGCCAAGGGTCTTCGCCACGGAGACGTGGGTCGCCGGTTTCGGTGAGGTACGCCTCGAGGCGCGCCCACAGTTGAGCCTTTGTTTCGGCATGCTCGGGGCTGTCGGCTAGGTTGGTGATCTGGTGCGGGTCGGCTTGGCAGCCGTAGAGTTCTTCGAGCGGACGCTTGCCGAAGCCCATTTGGAACTCACGCGGAAAGTCGAGCCGCGTGCCCTCGCGCAGCATGAAGTCCTTGAACGGTCCGTCGTCGATGTCGCCGTGGGGAGCTTTGTTCGATGAAATAAACTCAGGGCCGCCGGTGGGCCAGCGGTCCGGCTCGAAGTTGCGAATGTACAAGAAGTCATGGGTGCGGATAGCGCGGATCGGGTAGGTTGCGCCATCCTCGCGGCAGTAGGTGTGACGCTCGAGGCCGGTGACGATGTGGTCTCGAGTCTCGATGACGCGGCCGGAATTGGTCGCTTCGAGTACTGGTAGCAGACTGCTGCCCGTATGGTTGGCGACTGGCTCGACGTCGGCGATATCAAGGAATGTCGGCGCGAAATCAATGTGGCCGATGAAGTCATTGACCACACGTCCGCCGGGGGCTTCGGTCGCCCCAGCGCATCGCCGTCGGCATACGGACGCCGCTGTCGTACAGGGTCGTCTTGGTCCGCGAGAATGGCATGCCGTTATCAGACGTGACGACGATGAGAGTGTTGTCGAGCTCGCCGATTTCTTCGAGCTTTGCGACCATCCGGCCGAGGTGTTTGTCGAAGTGCTCGATCTCGTAGTAGTAGTCGAGGATTTCCGAGCGCACCTCAGGGGCGTCGGGTAGGTAGGGCGGGACTACGACGTCATCCATGCTCAGACCGCTGCGTTCACCGATGCCGACGTCGTAGTCGCGGTGGGGCTCTGTGCACCCGAACCAGAAGAAGAACGGCGCGTCGTCGGATTTTTCGGATAGGAAGTCATCGAAGTTCGCAGCGTAGTCACGGACATCGATGCCGTGCGGTGGGTCCGGCTCGGGTTGGGCGTCGTACTCTTTACCGATGGGGTGGCGGTCAAGTCCGCCGACTCGCCAATCGCCCGGCGCCCACGGTTTGCCGACGAAGCCGACATGGTACCCGGAGTCCTCAAGGTGGTGAGTGAATAGCGGGTTTTCTGGGTGGAGGGTTCCGTAAAGAATCCCAGACTCGCCGATCTCCCAGATTTGGCGTCCGGTGAGTACGGCCGAGCGCGAGGGCGTGCACGAGGGGCAAGCCGAATATGACTGCGTGAACAGTATCCCCTCGCGGGCGATGCGCTCAAACGTAGGCGTTTTCACAACCGGATCGCCGTAGATGCTGGTGTGCATATACGACTGGTCGTCGGAGATTGCGAAGAGGATGTTGGGGCGCTTAGGGCCGGCGGGTTGATCGTCAGAGCCGCAGCCTATCGCCGTGGCGGCCAAGCTGCTGAAAAGGAGTTCGCGTCTTGTCATTTGAATTGTTTGGCGGTCGAATCGTAGGCGTTGCTGTTAGGGAGTTGGGCGCTACGCTCGCTCAAGCCAACGTGGGGATTGTTTTCGGCCGTTGGTGGCTTGCCCGTACGTTGCCGACCCTAACTGCGTGCCGAAGTATACCGTATCGCCGTCGGTTTCGATTCGTGGGCGTCGGCGGCTATTCCCGGGCTGAGTAGGCGGTAGAATTGGGTTCCATGAGCAGTACTGGGAGCAACTGGCTCTACCGCTGGACAAGAGAACTCCATCTCTACTTTGGCCTGTTCATTTGCCCGTTTGTGCTGCTGTTTGCAGTCACCACGATCTTGCTGAATCACGGCTGGAGATCAGGTACCGACGTGGACGAGTCGAGTGTTTCCGTCAGGGTCGAGGGTGGCGACGAGATGGCGCAGGCATCGAACATTCTTCGCCAGCTTGATCTCTCAGGTGAGGTTCACGCGCGCCGGTTGCCTGAGCGCAATCGCCTTCAAGTCAGGGTCGAGAAACCTAGCGAGAGGGTCGTCATCATGGTGGACCTCGCCAGCGGCGTCGCGAACGTCGCGCGCCATGGCCGCAGCTTCGTCGAGACGCTCAACTACTTGCACTTCAATCCCGGTCCTCACAAGGTTCGCGGGATCAATTGGTTCTTCAGCAAGCTTTGGGACTGGTCGGTCGATGCCGTGGTTTGCTTGCTGCTATTCATTTCGATCAGCGGCATCTACATGTGGTTCGTGATCAAGGCCGAGAGGAAGATGGGCCTGATCATGCTGGGTACGGGTAGCGTTTCGTTTGTCGTCATCGTGGCGGGCTTTTTCATCGGCGGATAGGCGTCGTCATTCCAAGAGCAATTACGTGGACTCACGAAACTTAGCGCGCTTCGTCAATCGCTGGAATACCAAACTGCACATTTACGTGGGGCTTTTCTCGCTGTTGTTCTTGTGGCTGTTTGCGATTTCAGGTTTCGTGATGAACCACCCGCTGTGGTTCAGCGGTCAGCCGGTGCGATCGAATGTCGAGCAGGCAGTCGAGGTGCCGGCGGGCGTTGACGATCAGACTGCCGCCGAGGCGCTCGTCGCTCAGCTGGGGCTATCCGGGGAGGTGATGTTGATGGTCCCCAAGAAGGACCATCTCACCTTCCGGGTGCTGCGGCCGACTCGAAGGATCGTCGTGGACGTCGATCTGACGAGCAGCACAGCCGCTGTGCGGACAGCGATTCCGCCGACCGCGGGTGTGTTGACGTCGCTGCACACGTCAACCGGCATCCGCGAGATATGGAGGGAGCCCAACCCGAAACGAGATTGGCTTATGACAACGATTTGGAGCTTTTGCCTGGACGCTGTTTGCGTGAGTCTGATCTTCATGGTGTGTAGTTCGCTGTGGATGTGGGTTCAGATCAAAGGTAAGCGCGTATGGGGTGGACTGGCGCTCGGACTGGGAACGGTGACGTGCGCGTTCTTTATTTGGGGGCTTTCGTAGGTTCGCCGCGCGGGACCACGACTAGCTTCGCTCACGGCATGTATCAATATTGGTACATTCAAATTTGGGCGCTCCACTGAAACGGCTTCCTACGTACTTCTATCGAAGTGACAGCGGACGCGAGCCTGTTCGTGAGTGGCTAAGGCGTCTCGGTGCTACAGACCGTAAGATCATCGACGAGGACATCAAGGATGTCGAGTTTTCTTGGCCGATTGGAATGCCGTTGGTTCGCTCGATGGGTCGGGATCTGTGGGAGATTCGCAGTAACCTACCCGGCAGCAGGGTCGCGAGAGTATTTTCTGCGTCGCCGAGAGTCGGATGGTTCTGCTCCACGGGTTCATCAAGAAAACTCGGAAGACACCGCATAGCGATCTCGAATTGGCGCTAAGACGAATGAAGGGAAATACTCAATGAACCAAAAGAACATCGGCAGCTCATTCGATGACTGGCTGCGCGAGGAAGGCATTCAGGACGAAGTCACCTCAGGCGCAATCAAACGCGTACTGGCGCGCCAAGTGCAAGCCGCAATGTCTCAAGACGGTCTTTCGAAATCTGAAATGGCCCGCCGGATGCAGACCAGCCGTAGCGCCTTGGATCGCTTGCTCGACCCTGAGAACGAGTCGGTCACCTTGGCGACGCTACAAAAGGCCGCAGCGGCAATCGGCCGCGAAGTGCGCCTTGAGTTGGTGTAGAAGATGCGTTTGGCTGTTGCTTCTTTAACCCCAGCGAGAGGACACTATTTCTCAATTTGGCTATGCCCGTTGAACTGTGACTTCGCGGTTGTCGCTCTTAGAAAGAGACGGTCTCACCATATCGTCGCCAGCGAGGCCGATTTCCTCAAGCGCATGTCCTTGGTAACCAACGCCGCTCGGTGAATCGACGCGGTAGCCGCGATGATTCGATCGGCCGGATCTCCCGGGAGTTCGGTTGCCAGTTCCGAGCTGGTGACCGCGATTTCGGGCGTTAGGTTCAGCAATCGAACCTTCGGTTGTGCGAGCGCCTGCTTGATCCAAGTGAGGGGATCGCGGTCCAGTTCGATTCTCCCTTTCTGCACCAGCGTCGCGATCTCCCAACAACTGATCGAAGCCACGCCAATCTCTGGACTCGCCCCAAAAGCTTCGGTGGCTTTCTTGCTCAGAAGGCGAGGCACGGAAGTCCACCACACCCACGCATGGGTGTCGGCAATAATCACGAATTCGATTCCCACTCGTCGCCAGTTGGCGAGACGATGTCGCCCTGCCAGACGACGCTTCCGATGAGGGATTTTGGGCCTTCATCGTCGATTGATGTGATCCTGGCGACAGGTTTTCCGCGCTTCGTCACGATGAGGCTTTTGCCAGTCAGGGCAACCTCGTCGAGCAAGGCGAGGCATTTCGCCTTGAATTCACCAGCGGGAACCTCGATGGAATCAGTGACCATAGTCATCAGTCTATAGTCACATCGGGGTTTTGTCTAGACGCCTACTTCCGGAAACTCGCCGACAACACCTTCTTCCGCAGCCTGATCGCCGTTGGCGTCACCTCAACCCATTCATCGTCTTGCACGAACTCGATTGCTTGGTCGAGATTCATCAGCCTCGGTGGCACCAGTCGAATGCCTTCCTCGGAATTTGCCGAGCGCATGTTGGTTAGCTTCTTTTCGCGAACGATGTTCACGTTCAGGTCGGCGTTGCGGGCGTTCTCACCCACGATCATGCCTTCATAGACTTGCGTTGCGGGGCGGACGAACATCTCTCCGCGCTCTTGTAGGTTGAATATCGCAAAGCCAGTCGTCTTGCCCGCGCGGTCGGAAATCAGCGAGCCCGTAGGCCGCAATGGGATGTCGCCCTGCCAGGCGATGTAGCCGGCAAATAGCGAATTCATGATCGCCGTACCCTTCGTGTCGGTGAGGACCTGGCTGCGTAGTCCGATCAGCCCGCGCGAGGGTATTTCAAACTCGATGCGCACGCGGCCCGAGCCGTGGTTGACCATCTTCGTGGTCTTGCCCTTGCGCGTGCCCATTGTTTCCATCACGACGCCCACGAATTCTTCGGGGCAATCGACCGTAAGGTGCTCCAACGGTTCGTGCAGCTTGCCATCGACCTTTCTGGTCAAGATCTCGGGCTTGCCCACCATCAACTCGAACCCCTCGCGGCGCATGGTCTCGACCAAGATTGCTAGTTGCAACTCACCGCGGCCTGATATGCGAAACGATTCCGGCCCATCGCCGGCTTCGACCTGGATCGAAACGTTCGTCAGTAACTCGCGTTCGAGCCGATCGCGAATATTTCGAGAGGTTACATACTTGCCTTCGCGCCCCGCGAATGGCGATGTGTTCACCGCGAAGGTCATCGCGATGGTGGGCTCGTCGATCTGAATCTGCGCGCGTGGCATCGGACCATCGGCCGCGCTAACGGTCTCACCGATCGTGATGCCCTCGACACCCGCGATGGCCAAGATGTCCCCCGGCCGCGCTTCAGTTTCTTCGACCCGCTTCAGCCCCTCGAACGAATACATCTTCGTGATGCGGGTCTTTTCGATCGAACCGTCGAGCTTGCAGATCGAGACGTCGTCGCCCTGGTTTAGGGTGCCGGCAAATACGCGTCCGATCGCCATGCGGCCGAGATACTCGTTGTAGTCGAGGTTCGCGACTAGCAGTTGCAGTACCGCCGTGGGATCGCCGGTGGGTGGGGGTACGGTGTGGATGATTGTTTCGAAGAGAGGGCGGAGACTGTCGGAATCATCGTCGGGGTCGAGCTTGGCGATACCGTCGCGCGCCACCGCGTAGAGCACCGGGAAGTCGAGCTGGTCTTCAGCGGCGTCTAAGTCAATGAAAAGGTCGTAGACCTCGTTGACGACGTCTTGAATGCGAGCGTCCTGGCGGTCGATCTTGTTGATGACGACGATCGGCGTCAAGTGCGCCTCTAGCGCCTTCATGAGGACGTAGCGCGTCTGCGGCAGAGGGCCTTCGCTCGCGTCGACCAGCAGCATCACGCCGTCGACGATTTTCAACGCGCGCTCGACCTCCCCACCAAAGTCCGCGTGGCCCGGCGTGTCGACGATGTTGATCTTATGCTCGCCGTAGCGAACACCGGTGGTCTTGGCAAGAATGGTGATGCCGCGCTCGCGTTCGAGCTCGCCCGAATCAAGCGCGCGATCTTCGATATTTTCGCGTTCACCGAAAATGCCGCTTTGCTTGAACATGGCGTCGACGAGTGTGGTTTTGCCGTGGTCGACGTGGGCGATGATGGCGATGTTGCGGGTAGACGTGGACTGCATGGGGATACAGAAATCCTCAGTTTCGGATGGGAACAAGGGAGGCCGGGAGGGTCAACCGTCCGCGGCGCGGGCGGCAACTCTTAGCTTAGCGGTTGGCGGTGGAACCCTGTTAGTGGCGTCTTGTCCAATACAAGATGAGCCTGAAGGGAGGGGTGATTCCAACACAAGATGAGCCTGAAGGTAATTTGGGCAAGGTCGATTAGGAACAGGCAAACTGCGGGCGATGGGAGTCGCCGTGCAGCAAGCCGAATCAGTGAGTCTCGATGAGATCGAGAGTTTTCTCGACGGGTGTGGGTCCGTCGAGTTCCAGGCCGGAAGTCGAGCGGATAAATACGCGCTCGTCGAAGGCGTCCTGAAGAGGCATCATTATGCCGACCAGAAGCGCTCGGTTAAAGGATTGTTGAGACGCTTCCTGAGCAAGCTAACCGGCTTAAGCCGCGCCCAATTGACTCGCCTCATCGGGCAGTTTTTGCGCGAAAAGTGCGTTCGGCCGACAGCCTATCGAAGGCGCCGCTTCCCCACCAAGTACAGCCGCGCCGACATCGTTCTCCTGGCGCATGTCGACCAAGTACAGCAACGTCTCTCCGGGCCGGCGACGCGTCGCATTCTCCAGCGCGAGTTCCAAATCTACAACCGCAAGGAGTTCGAACGCCTTGCCGAACTGTCGGTGGGACACCTCTACAACTTGCGCAAACGCGCCGTCTACCGGCGACACAGTTTGCATCTCGACAAGACTCGACCGACACCCGTGGCGATCGGCGAACGCCGCCAACCCGAGCCGCGAGGACGTCCGGGCTACCTGCGCATCGACACCGTGCACTCGCCCGAACAGGAAGGTGAAAAAGGCGCCTACAGCATCAACGTGGTCGACGAAGTGACGCAGTGGCAGGCCGTCGGCTGCGTCCAACGCATCAACGAAAATCACCTCATTCCCTTGCTGGAAGGGCTTTTGGAACAATTTCCATTTATCGTTCGCGGCTTTCACTCCGACAATGGCAGCGAATTCGTCAACCATCAAACCGCTAAACTGCTCGAGAAGTTGCGAATTGAATTTACGAAGTCTCGCGCGCGCCGTTCGAACGACAATGCCTTGGTCGAAACCAAGAACGGCGCGGCCTGGTGCGCAAGTGGATGGGCTACCAGTTTTTGCCCTCGGAAGCGACGCAGGCGATCGACACCTTCTACCGCCAGTGGCTCAACCCGTACTTGAATTTTCATCGCCCATGCGCTTTCGCCAGCGAGCGCCGAGACCGCCGCGGCAAGTTGCGCAAGGTGTACGCCGAGTGGAGCACGCCGTGGGAAAAGCTGCTCAGCCTGCCCGCCGAGCAGCGCGGCCTGCGCGCGGATCGCTCGCTCAAGAAGCTCCAAGCGCGAGCGGACACTTGTTCCGACACCGAGTTTGCCGAGCAACTCGACGCTCAGCGCAACGAACTGCAACGCGTCTGCAAAGACCTCGCGATCTGCTGGCGCACGCGCTAGACAACGCCCCGACCCGAGGCGTTGTCGGCTCCTCCGGCCCACGTCCGAAGACGGCCGTGGGGTCTCGCCTGGGATGGCTGCAAAGGGGGATTGGGGTGCCGCCCCTTCCCCCTTATGCAATCCCCCTCACCCCGCCCTACGAAGCCACAAATAGCTGTAGCCGCCGACCTCAACTCACGCTATAATCCCCCTCAACCCGCAGCTGCTTCGCCTCTCTCCTTCAGGCTCATCTTTCAATTGGAAAAGAGGGGGCTATCGCCGTTTTTCATGTACTCAACCGATAGAGACTCCTAGCGTCATGACTAGCGGGCGCGGTTTGGCCGCCGAAATGTCCGGAAATGTCCGGATTTGTCCGGTTTTCGCTTAAAATCGAGTGCCCGGCCTAGGAATTCCCCCAGTGCTCATCGCTGTGCACCAGCGGCGTTGTGCGGTGAGCGCTACAGCAACGCCGGGTTGCTTGGTTGTTTTTCCCCGAGGACAGCCCTTGCGCGAGGCTGTTCAGGCGCACGGTCTCCGTCACCTCCTTTTTTTACGATCGCCGTGGCTTCCCAGTATCAGGATAAGACCCGTGTCAAGGGGTATTCGGGTAGAGCCCGCAAGAACTGCGAGGCTGGGTCAGACTTGGGGCGAGGGTCTTCAGCGAAAACACTCTCATAGATTCAAACGGTCGCGAGATGCAAACTGAAAATCAAAAACACAAGGGAATTAGCTACGGGCGGCACTTCGGATGATGTCGTTGGCCACGCCGAATTCGGGATCTCATGTGCCAGTCCCCGACCGAGAGATCGTTCTCAATTCGTACAGTGCACCACAACGTCTCTGTCCTTGGCGTAACGCGATGAGACAAGTTTCAGGTCAGTAGCGCCACGGGCGGGGCCGGATCGATCAGGGCGAGAAATGACTTGGTCGCGGACAGGCTAAAGTGGCTAAAGGGGACGGAGCGCAAATTCGCGGCCGAGTTGATTTCAAAGGGCTTCTTAGATCCCAAGTCGTGCCAGCATACCGTCGTGTCAAACCTATCATGCTGCAAACACGAGTGATAGCCGAATAAAATAGGGCTTCGTCCCCTTTAATCCGTCCCCTTTAATCCCTTTAATCCAAGTTTCACCTGCCGCACCTGCTCCGCAATGAAGCAGGCCGCGAGAGATTCCCGCGCCAAGCGAAAGCCGCTACGGCGCTCCACCGAGCGGCCTAGTACCAGTCCGCAAGTACTCCCCAAAATGAACCTTGTCCGCCCTCCTGGTGAGGTGTAGAATCGTCGTAGGCGGGCGTCTGGTGCCGCCTGAGACATCCGCAAGTTCAATGCGGGTGATTTCTCCGCCCGGCACACCAACCAAGTTGCCTAGCGGGTAAAGAGCTGAGGCTTTTCTGGGAGGGGTAGGATGAAATACTTTCTTTTGAAACTGAACGCAGCCCTGCTGGTTTCGCTGATCATCGCGGGACCGGCTTGGGCCATCACGGTCGACTGTGAGACCGCGGGGATTGGTGATTACGACACCATCCTAGATGCGCTGGCCGCAGCGGTCGACGGCGACACCATCAGCATCACGGGGGAATGCGCGGAACTCAACACTGTGAGAATCAACGGCTTCGATCGGCTCACGCTCGAGGGGGATGGCGCCACAGCGACGATCAGCCGGCCTGTGGTGGCCTGGACAGCAGCGATCCGGCGGCGCCGGTGCTGCGAGTCAACGATTCGACCAACATCGTTCTGCGACGGCTCGCGATCCGCGGAGGCTTCGGGGTCCGTATTGACCGCAGCACCGTACGTACGGATACAGACATCACGATTGAGGACAGCCGCGGGAACGGACTCGGCGTTTCCGGAGGAAGCGTGGTCACTGTCGGCAACTCGGGATCGGACACTGCGAACCTCATCCAGAACAATTGCGGGAGGGGCGCAAGCACCGGCTTCGGCTCCTCCCTTTCCTTTAGGGGTACCACGACGATTCAGTCCAATCGGAATGGAGTACACGCCAGGGAGGGAGGCCTGGTCCGTCTTTCACCGGGTACGGACGAGACGGACACGCCCAATGAGATGCTGATCCAAGACAATGAACTCCGCGGCGTCAGTGCAGTCGGCCTCTCCAGGGTCACGATCTCCGGCCGGGTGATCATCAAAGATAACAGCGGCCTCCCTTCGGACGATCCGGCGTTCCCCTTTCGTGCCGCTGTCCGCGTGAGGTTTGGAGGCGTTCTGGCTATTACCGGCAACCGCGACGACCCCGGACGGCGGCCCATCATTGAAGACAATGACGGCCCCGGGGTCCTGGCGGACGTCCAGGCCAAGGTGTTTCTGTCCTATACCAACATTCATGACAACCAAGAGGGAGGACTTTTCCTACTGCATGATTCGGTGGCCGAATCGTTTGAGGGAAACATCATGTCGGGTAACGGAATCGCGGATGCCAAATGCGATAAGACCTCGTTGCTGTTCGGCGACCTGAGCGGAATCGACAAGGTGAAGTGCAGTAGCAAATGAGGACGCGATTAGGGGCAACGACGACGATGACAACTAATCGTTCAGTTGCCGTCGATCCAACTCCCTGTGGAGGAGCAATCGCAAGAAAGTCTGGGGCTGGTGGGGACGGCTGGTGGGGAACAACGCCAGCCGATCCGAGTTGCCCGGAACCGCGTGGTAGGCTGGTCAGCCAGGGACCAGGCTGGTGGGGACGGCTGGTGGGGACAGGCTGGTGGGGACAGTACCCTCGAATCGGCCACGCGGTGCCGGATGAACTTGTCCAGCCATTCATGCGACACCGTGTCGAAGAACGACCGCACATCACAGTCCAACACCCAGTTCACGCGCTTGGATTCGATCCCCACCGACAGCGCATCGAGCGCCTGATGCGGACCGCGTCCCGGGGCGAATCCGCATAACTCTTTAGCGAGTAAAGCTTTCCCTGTGTCAGTCTGTTCTGCGGATATCAATGTTCACTAGTCAGTGTCAGTCTGTTCTGCGGATATCAATGTTCACTAGTAGATCGCAGCTCCGGGCACTTCAAAAATCCCATACCGGGGTTTCGAAATTTCTTTTGCCTTTGAAATCAACAACCTAGCGATCCGGCCGGCCGAAAACCGTACACACGAGCCTTAAACTATACGGGTAGGCTGCGGAAAACCCCGCTTGGAGGCTAGAAATCTGAAGGAAATCCTGCCAGATCCGGCCACGGGGCGACGTTCATGATTGCGCTTCGGATTGAGTGACGAGCCCGAGGGGACCGCCCGAGGGGACGGAGCCCTTTACAAGTCTTTAACATTTACAACGCCATATCCGCCTGCGCGAAATCACTAGTGTCCGGCTATAACTTCCACAGATTCAACTGGTTATAAATTGACTCTGATTTTTCTTGGGACTCGGGATCGCCGAACGCCTGTAAAATGGGCGTTTTCTTGAAAAGCGTCACGCTGAGAATCTGTAGAATTTGGTAGAGACTTGCCTCCAATCCCAGCCTCTTGCGCACGATCGCGACCAACAGGTAAACCGAAACAGCGATCCAGATTTGAGTCTTCACCGCGTTCTCGCTGGTGCCGTAAAACTTCTTGATCCGCAGGTGCTGCTTGATCCACTTGAAGAACAATTCAATCTGCCAACGCGACTTGTAGATGCGGGCGATGGTCAGCGCCGGGAGCGTGAAATTGTTGGTCAGGAACTGTAGCCGTTTATTCGTCGCGGCGTCGAAGTAACTGACTCGCCGCAACGCGTCGGGATAGGCTTTGGCCGATTTGCCGGCACCGAATATGACGGTCTGATCCGAGCGCACGCCCGTGGACTTGTCCACCGCATGCGAGTAGCGCCGCTGCAGAACGACGTTCTTCTTGGTGCGGACGACAAAGAACGACGAGCAGAGGGCGAACACGAAGAGACCTTCGAAATCGAGGTAGGCGCGATCCATGACGTAGAAGGATCCGGGCTCGGGGAGCACCTCGTCGAGGATGTTGACGTCGTGCGTTTTTCCATCGGTAATGCGGATAAACGTGGGATATTGCCATGTAGATCGAGCAGCGTGTGCATCTTCACGGCAGCCTTGTGTTGGCGAAACTTGGCCCAGGGAAACAGCGCGAGGCACAGGTCGATGGTGGTCGAGTCCAGAGCGTAGAGACTATGGTCGAGATCCACGCCGATCGGATCGCGGGCGTACAAAGGCCGCGCGATGCGAATCAAGGCCTGCGCGAAATCGGCATAGATGCGCCAGTCGCGGGACTCGTTGGCGTCGGCAAGAGTGGAGCGCGCGACCTGGGAGCGGAACCCCATGTGGTAGAGCTTGGCTTGCATGGAGCGCAAGCAAGCCTCGATGTCGCGTAGACTCTCGCGGTAGGTCAGCTGGGCGAACGCCATCGAGAGAAACTGATCCCAGCACGAGAATTTCTTTTGCTGGTAGTCGCCCCGATAACGAGCAACACATTTCTGAAACTCATAGTAGGGAAGCTGATCCATGAGCTGAGAAAAGACGCTGCGGCCGAGGTTCATCCACCATTGTTGGCTTTACTCCGAGTCCTCTCGCTGACGCCGTTTTCCAGCTCTTCAATTTCAAATCGACAAAAGGCCAAATGGAATCTAACTTCTTGTCAGCACGGGACTTGTACGCCTCCCAAAAACCGTCTTCCGGACAGCAGTGCCCCGGTTCACCTATTTGCCACATCGATTGTTACAAAACCCTTGTTGATTCGATCGATAATTCTCCCAGCGTCCTCTTCTCGGCCAATCGAACCGTAGACCCAGCCGAGAACGGCAAGCAGGTTCTGATCCTCTGACGTCGCGGCCAGATCATCGGCTCTGTCGACCGAGGCGGCCGCCTCCGTAAGCATGACCATCTGTACATAGTCGGCCGCGAGCCAAGCCTGCGCGTATGGCAAATCGAGACCGAGATCGAGCACCCTTTGAAGCTGACGGATCGATTGATCGTAGCGGCGCGCCATAAAGCTCGCCCAGCCCGCATCAAGGGCTGTTAGACGCCCAAGCGGATCCAGCTCAAGGGCCCGTTTGAACATGACGTCGACTTCATCGAAACGTCCGCTCGTCGTCAAGAACCATTCGTAGGTCATCAAGACCGTCACGCTGTTGGGATCAAGGTCCAAGGCTCGCTCGAAGTCCTTTTTTCCGGAGAAGTCCCTATCGAAAATGAGCTTCGCGTAACCATTCCTGGCATGCGCCTCAGCGAGCTCATCATCAAGCCGCAGAGCCTCTTTGACCTGCGCCGCGCCCTCTTCAAACGGTGTAAATCACATGGCGAGAATGCTGTAGCATCGCGCCAGCCCGCCGTGCGCCGGAGCATATGTAGGGTCGAGCGTGATCGCCCGCCGGAATTGATCGATGCCGCGGTACAAGTCCGCCTCGGTCTGGACGCTACAAAACTCGCGCCCCCTTAGGTCATGCCGGTAGACACCGGGGTCGACCTCGCAGGTGCTGGCCAAGCGAGCCTCTTCTTCCGGAGTGACTGCCACTTGGATCTCCTTCGCCACCGTCTGCGCGACCTCACTCTGCAAGCTCAGGACGTCTTTCAGGTCTCGGCCATAGCTCTGCGCCCAGAGGTGCCGTTCCGGCTCCGTCTCGATGAGTTGCACTGTGATGCGTACGCTATCACCAGCTCTCAATACGGACCCTTCGAGGACAACATCGACGTCGCGTTCGCGCGCGATCTCAGGTAGCGACTTCTCTGTGTTGCGGTAGCGATTCACTGACGTCCGTGAAATCACGGCGAGTGCCCTGATCTGCGCCAACTCGGCGATCAAAGCCTCGTGCATGCCGTTGACGAAGTACTCTTGCTCCGGGTCGCTGGTGAAATTATCGAGGGGCAGTACCGCGATCGACTGGATTGGATCTTCGGGGCTAGTTCCGAGAAACAGCGCAGCCCCGACCAACAGCGCAAGTACACCGGCAATCGTGGCGGCAAGTCGTGTGCGCCTAGGCCTGACGATCTGTACAGCAGCGGAGCGGGTTTCGCCGGCCGCAGAATCGACGTTTTGGCGACAGGACTCGAGATCAGTCAGCAGAGCATCGACATTCTGATAGCGCTCGCCGGGATTTTTCTGAAGTGCCTTGGAAACGATTTGCTGCAGCCCAACCGGAACGCCAGGTCGCAGCTCGTCTATAGGCTGCGTCTCTTCGTTGACGATCGAGTAAACAATCGCGTCGCCGTAGTGACCGCGAAACGGCGTTTGCCCGGTGAGCATTTCGTAGATCACGGCACCGAGCGACCAGATGTCGGTGCCCTGGTCGAGCGGGTCAGCCATCGCCTGCTCAGGCGACATGTAGGCGGTTGTACCGATCGCAACTCCTGGGCCGGTCAAAGAACGGTCACCACCGAGCTGCGCCAGGCCGAAATCGACGATTTTCGCTGTGCCGTCTGCTGTAACTATTACGTTGGCTGGTTTGATGTCTCGGTGAACAACATCATTCTTGTGTGCGGCACGCAGACCTCGTCCGATTTGACCGGCGATATCGACAGTTTCTTCGATCTCGAGCGGGCCGCAGGCTATCGTGTCCTGCAAGCTATGGCCGTCGAGGTAGGCCATGGCTATAAATGTCGAGCCGTCGGCCTCGTCGACCTCGTAGACGGTGCAAATGTTCGAATGGTCTAGCCCCGCCGCGGCCCGAGCCTTCCAAATAAACCGAGGGCGAAAAGAATTGTCGACGAATATAGACTACGCATGTTTTCTCCTTTGTTACGGCCATTGCGGCCGGTTGTGTTTGTGGTTGAACAGCACCTCGGGCGCGCCGCTGCGTGACTCTGATTCGATCTGCTGTAGATCGTTCACTGATGTATTCCCGCTGGCCCTACGGGCTAGTGAGAATGGTGGTTCGCAGCGTGACCGCCCGCGCTATTCCCTTTGAAGAAACGCGATGAGGTCGGCTTTTTGCGAGGAATCAAGGGAGTCGGCGAATGAGGGCATGCCGCCGCCTCCTGCGTTGATTTGGTTGAGGATGTTGTAGGAAGTTCCGTCTTTTCCGCTGGGCAGCTTCGTTTCTTGCCGGATCACTGCCAGTCCAGGCCCAAACTTGCGCTCGTTGCTATCGCTGTTGTGGCGGACGGCACAGGTTTCTGCGAAAAGTTGCTTGCCGCTGTCGGCGGAACCACTGGTGAAATCAACTGAGGCGGCCGGCCCTGACGGGGGATCGGAAGATTGGCCTGCTGCGCTGGAGGATCCGCGGATCGACGGATAGCCCTCGAAGTATACCCAGTCGTTGCTCTTGGCCGGGATATGACAGTTGAGACAGTCCGTCTTGTAATCGGTGGCAACCTGTTTGTCGGGATCATCTGAGGTGAACAGTGCCCAACCCCAGCCTTCTCCCCAGATTGGGTTGTTGGGAAAGCGGCCTTCGCGGTCTTTTACCATCACGAACCAGACATTTGTGTCGCTGGCCCAGTTGGAATTCCCAGTGGTCATTCGGGCTCCGCTCGAGTGGCGGACGTCTTTCACCAAGACCGTACCGTCCGGCCACTCGCCGGTCGTTTGGTACGCCCTCAAGTGCTCTTTCTCGGTGTAGACCTGGTGAAGACTGTGGTCGGAAGCAGAGTCGCCGATGACGAAGTAGCTGCCCAAATGGGTCCAGTCGTCGCGAACATCGGTGGGCCGTTGAATAGCCCCGTCCGAATCAACATATGGGGAGAACGCGCTCGGGTCTTGCCGCTGCGCACTGAGAAGCTGCGAGCCGGCAAAAATACCGAAAGCAAGAATTGCAGATAGCTTCTTCATCTCTATATCTCCAATCCGGACGAGTCGCTCTTAGCACCAACGATGTCGGCTTTCGTGGTACCCATTAGCGCGAACAGGTCACCACGATCAGGCGACCCGACGGAAAAGGTGTCGAGTGTGTCGTTGATATGGCCGACTGCAATATCCCAGTCGCTCTCGGAGATTCCCATGCCGACATGGGTCAGCCTCATATCGAGACCGCCCTAATGCAGGTTGCCACCGCAGGCATCACACAAGAAGTCGATAAGCAATTGCTTCTCGCGCAGAACGCCGTCATCGCCACGGTGCGCCCAAAAACGTCCGAGCACAGGATCGGCGCGAAACCGTACATACGAGGCATCGACAACGGCCGCGATGGCATCGTAGCCGACTAAGCGCGAGTAGAGGGTGGTTTGTTCACTAGGCATCACGTATCTCCTTCGAGGTCGTCCGTTGACTACTGCTTGCCCTTGGCGGTACGGAGAACCGGGTAGTACTGGGTGAAGACCATGTCGTCGGCAGCAAGGGCCCCGTGACACGCAGCGCAGGAGGCGATTGCCTGAGCCTTGGTCGTCTTCGCCAACGGGTAACTGTGCCCGAAGGTAAAGTAGGCCCAGGAGCCGGGCTCCTTCGGGAAACGCTTAGAGTCCTTCACGGCTGTTTCCAGTCCGATAAATTCACCCATGAAGTAGCCCTTGCCGCTAGAGGCCGCTGTCTTGCCAACGCTGACCAGCTCCTTAACGAGCACGGTCCCATCGGGAAACTTCCCGTCACGCTTGTAGGGTTGCCCGGCCGTGGGGTTGATATAGACGGAATGGAAGTCGGGGAATGGCGCATTCCCTCCATTCACGTCGTTCGGTGTCAGCGGGGTGCCGACGTAGATCCACTCGCAGTAGCCAGTGGGCTGCTCCAATGCCCCATCGGCCGCGAACTTTAGGTCCTGCCCTGCCGCGGTTGCTGCGCAAACCCGTACCGCGGCAATGACCGGCAGCCCCCACAGTACCTGTCCACGCATAGCGGAATAAATCTTTCTAATTGTCATTGGGCGTTTCCCGTCGAAACCGGCTTCGTGTTAGACCAACAATGGCCCAGTCCACGGCGAACGACTTATCTGAATCTGAAGCGCAACTTACCCGTTATCGAATTGAGACTACGGCACTTATGTCGTCTTCTAGCCACCGAATTTGTTTCTTTTCAAAACGGCGGTAGGGTGTGACACTCCGATTGCCGGTATCCGCGACGGATGTTCCCCACTCAGCTCCCGAGATCGTTCGATTTGGCGCGCACGAAGTTGACCTTCGCGCGGGCGAGTGTTGTAGCCGAATGAAAATGTCCCCTTTTGCGCCGAATAGAAATGGCCCCTCTCGATCAGGATCGTGCTCGGACCCTTCGCCTAGCAGGCCGATGATCGCGACGCCGAGGGTGGCTTTTCTATTCGGCTACGACATCCACGGTTTCAGGACTTGACTCGGCGGATCGGTTTAAATTAAGCCACGGCGATCGCCCAAAAAAGGGGGTACCGCGGGACGTCCGCCCGTTCGCCCTCGCGCCCAGGGTTCCTCGGGGCAGGACTGTCCCATCTCAGCACTCAACGAACTAGTGGCGCACCTACCGCCTGCTTTCGCCGTCAGGTGGTGAGAAATGCGGGTTAGAATCACCATATTTCGATTGTGCCCGCGACTTCGCGCGCTTTGGGACAATACGGCCCTGGCTCCTGATGCAACTTAGCACTCTTGATTGGCAGATTCTTGGGGCATTTTTTGCCCTGTCGCTCGGCATCGGACTTTATACCGCGCGCTCGGCCGGAAATGACTTCTCGTCGTTCTTCCTCGCCGGACAGCGTCAGCCTTGGTGGTTGCTTGGGATTTCGATGGTTGCTACAACATTCTCGACCGACGCCCCAAATCTCATTGCGGACATCGTTCGCGGCAACGGTGTTTTCGGCAATTGGACTTGGTGGGCATTTCTTCTCAGCGGGATGCTTACGGTGTTCCTCTACTCAAAACTCTGGCGGCGCTCCGGTGTCTCAACCGATGTCGAGTTCTACGAGCTGCGCTACTCCGGGCCCGTCGCATCGTTCCTACGGGGATTTCGCGCCATTTATCTCGGCCTGCTTTACAACATGCTGGTGATGGCGGCCGTGTCGCTCGCGGCAATAAAGATCGGTTCGATCATGTTTGGCTGGTCGGCCGTCCAGACCCTCGTAATTGCCGCCGGCGTCACACTTGTCTACAGCACGCTGGGCGGGCTTTCAGGAGTGCTATTGACTGACATGGTTCAGTTCGCAATGGCTATGGTTGTCAAGGGCGGAGTAAATTTGGACCACTTCGGCGGAGCAAAAGTAGACCAGTTGGTGAAGGGGTAGCGGTTTTCGTGGGACGGCTGGAACGGAGCCTGCGGTCGCCCTCTAGGGCGGCCCAGGCGTAGTGGAGGCCGTCCCACGAAAACCGGGCGAGTGGCCGGTGGGTCAGCCCAAAGAGTGAGCCCGCTTCTTCTTGCTCTGGATCAGACGGAAGCTTTCGGCGTTCAGCTCTAGAATATGAACGTGGTGCGTGAGGCGATCGAGCAGGGCGCCGGTCAGCCGCTCGGAGCCGAAGACCTCCGTCCATTCGTTAAACGGCAGATTCGAGGTGACCAGCGTCGAGCCCTGTTCGTAGCGCTGGGAAAACACTTCGAACAATAACTCCGCTCCGGTCTTCGATAGCGGCACGTAGCGCAGTTCATCGACGATCAGCAGATCCTGCTTGGCCAACTGCTTTTGACATCGCAGCAAGCGCCGTTCATCTCGGGCTTCGAGCAGCTCATTGACCAGTGCCGCCGCTGTTGTGAAGCGTGTTCGATAGCCGCGCTGACAAGCCGCCAGTCCCAACGCCAAGCCGATGTGCGTTTTGCCCGTGCCGGAATTACCCAGTGCCGGCACGTTTTCGCGGCGGTCGATAAACTCACAGCGCGCCAGTTCCAGCACCAGCTTCTTGTTCAACGCCGGCAAGGACGGGAAGTCGAAAGTGTCCAGACTCTTGGTCACGGGAAACTTCGCGGCCTTGCTGCGGCGCTCGGTGGCCCGCTGTTCACGGTCGAGCAGTTCCAGCTCGCAGAGTTGTTGCAGGAAGCTCCTCGAATCCAAGCTCTCGGCGGCGCATTGCCGCGCCAGTTTGTCGTACTCGCGCAGGAAGGTTGGCAGCCGCAACGCTTTCAAATGCGCTTCGAGCAGAAGTTTCGACCTCGCCATTACCCCCCTCCTTGTGCCGGCAGTGCCAAATAGTCCGCAGCGGAGGTTTGCTCCACCTGGGCTGCCGGCAGATGCGGATACTTCGTCAAGTCCAAGCGCGGCGGCCGTTGCTCGATGCGGCACAGCACTAAGTGCCTGACTGCATCCAAGCCAATCGCTCCCAACTCGCAGGCTTGGCGCACCGCCGCGGCAACGTGCTCGAATCGGAAGTCCTCCAGTCATCGCAATACCCGCACGTACTCGCGCTTGCCTGGCTTTCCCAACCGTGCCTCGAGCAAACGTCTCAAGCACGGGAACTGTTCGGGCAGCTCCCAGCCCGCCAACGGGGCCGCTTGATCGAGCGCGTTGGTCTTGCGTTCCAGCAGTGCTAGGTAATGCAGCGGATCGAAGATCAACTCTTCGCGTTCGTAACTGCGCCGGTGGCGCGCGATCTCTTCGCTGCCACAACAGATCACGATTTCATCGACGTAGCCTTTCAGCAACACCTGGCGATGTCCGTAGCGTGTGGGCACCGAGTAGTCGTTGGCGCGATAGCGCACCAATGACAGCGACGTCACCCGCGTGGTGCGTTTGTCGCAGGCGTCATAGGGCGTGGGCGGCAAGGGCAACAACGCTTGGCGGTCACGCTTGAAACGTTCCTCAATCGTTTCGGTGTGCCGCCGCAAGCGCCGCTTACGATTGTTGAGGCACTGCGCTTCGAGCTGCTCGTTGAACGCTTCCCAGCTTGGAAACCTTGGCGCCGGCACCATGAAGTTCCGCCGGGCATAACCGACCAGTCCTTCCACCTTTCCCTTGTCGTTGCCTTTGCCCGGACGCCCCAAACGATCGGAGAATAAATAGTGCGACTGCAGTTCACTGAACACCCTGGTCCGCTTGCGCCTGCCGTCGCCCAGAATCCTCGCCAGCGCCAAGGTCGTGTTGTCGTAGAGGATGCTGCGTGGCACGCCGCCGAAGTACCGAAACGCTGCGTTGTGCCCCTCGCAAAACGCTTCCGTCGTCGCGGCCGGGAAAGCTTTTACGAAAGCGTCATCGCTAGGCGGCAGATCGACCACCAAGTAGTGCGCCTTGCGCTGTACGCCGTCAATGACCACCAGAGCTTCACCGCAGTCGGCCTGGGCATCGCCCGCCGGATGCACCAGCGGCACGAACATCTCTTGCCCGCCGAGCTTCTTGTCGCGAACATAGTCCTTGACGATCGTGTAACCGCCGGTGAAATCGTACTCGTCGCGCAAGCGGTCGAAGATGCGTTTTGCGGTGTGGCGTTGTTTCTTCGGACGTTCCTGATCGTCGATGAGGATCTGATCGACGATTCCGGTGAAGGGATCCAGCTTCGGCCTCTGCGCTGGTTGGCGCCGCCGATAGCCCGGCGGAGTGGCGTAGCGCAACATCTTGCGCACCGTCCCTCGCGCCAGGCCAAACCGTTTGGCGGCCTCGCGCTCACTGAGCCCTTCGACAAAGACACTGCGCCGTACTTGAGCGTATAGCTCCACGCGATACATCCCTCTCGTGTCCCACAAACACCACAGGAATGTTCGCTGGACCACTCGGACGGTCTACTTTTACTCCGCCCAAAAGCAGCTTCGATTCGCCGCTCTATGGTCTAGTTTCGCTCCGCCGTTCTCATATGGTCGGTTCGATCTGGGCTGCGGTCTACATCGTCAACATGCCCGAAGTCGGTGGCCTCGATCAGTTGCTCGCGCACCCGAACGTCGTGGGGAAGCTCTCGTTCTGGCCGTCGTTTAGTGAGATGAGTTGGGAAGACCTGATGCCGATCTTTCTGATTCCGCTGCTCGTGCAATGGTGGGCAGCATACTATCCGGGCTCCGAGCCGGGTGGTGGTGGCTACGTCGTCCAGCGTATGCTTTCGGCGAAGAACGAGAATAACGCTCTCGGCGCGACACTGCTATTTAACACGCTGCATTATGCGTTGCGGCCATGGCCGTGGATCTTGGTCGCCTTGGCATCGCTGGTTGTCTTCCCCGACGTAGCGGATATCCAAAGTAAGTTTCCTCACGTCGATCCGCGGGTCGTTCGCAATGACCTAGCCTATCCGGCGATGCTGACGTTTCTACCGGCCGGTCTGCTGGGTCTTGTAGTCACTTCGCTTGCCGCCGCGTACATGTCAACGATGTCGACGATGGTCAACTGGGGTTCCTCGATTTTGGTTCACGACGTATATCGACGATTCATTAATGGCGCGGCGTCGGAGTCACAAGTCGTATGGGTCGGTCGCTTATCGACGGTTGTGTTGATGCTGTCGGCGTGTACCCTCGCCCTGGCGTTAGAGAACGCTCTGCAGATATTTCAGATCCTGCTGCAGATTGGCGCGGGAACTGGGCTGCTGTATCTGTTGCGCTGGTTTTGGTGGCGCGTGAATGCCGAAGCCGAACTGGTCGCGATGGTCGCTTCGTTTGGTGTCGCGCTCGTGATGCAGTTTTTCGTAGGTGATGGGTTGACGGCTTCGCAGCAGTTGCTGGTCGGTGTCGCGGTCACTTCGATCTTCTGGATCGGCACCACGTTCGTTACCAAACCAACCGACGAGCAGGTACTCATATCCTTTTACAAAAAGATTCGTCCCGGCGGCCCGGGCTGGGCGCCTATTGCAGCAGCAGCCGGATGCACCGCACGCGACGTCAGCGCTATCACGCCGCCCGTAATCGCATCGGCGCTAGCTTCGCTGACCGTCTACTGTTTTCTCTTCGCAACCGGCTACGTGCTCTACGGAGACTACATCCCGGCGGCGATCGCATTGGGTGTATGCGGTTGTTCGTCGTTTGGTTTGGTGCGGCTGTGGCGGCGCGTCGTCCTGTAGTTTCGGACCGGCGAAGAAATCGTGGCTGTCGAGCATCCGCTGCAGTAGCGTGGTGCCCGAGCGTGGACAGCCCACGACGAATACAAACGGCGATTGGCCGGAAGAGAATATTTACGATCCGCAAGAGACCGAGCTGCCGCCGTATTTCATCGATACTCCTGAAACGCGGGAGCACCGCGCGCGCTACTACTCAGACATCACGGGGATGGACGAAGAGTTCGGCAAGGTCATCGATCTTGCACGCGAGAAGCTGGGCGACGACGTAATCTATGTCTTCAGCAGCGACCACGGTGGGCAGTGGCCGTTCGGCAAACGGAACCTCTACGACCATGGGATCCATGTGCCGCTGATCGGCGCGTGGCCAGGCAAGATCAAACCAGATACGCGTACCGAAGCGATCGTGAGCTGGGTCGACATCTTGCCGACCCTGATCGATCTTACCGGCGGTGACGTGCCGCGGGGCATCGATGGGCGATCGTTTGCTGGGGTCTTGAAGGGTGATCGCAGCGAACATCGCTCTGAGATTTTCACGACGCATCGCGGTGATGGGGTTTACAACGTCTACCCGATTCGGGCGATCCGCACGAAGAGGTTCAAGTACATCCTGAACCTCATGCCCGACCACATCCACACCAACCACTCGGACATTTTGCGAAAGGAGCGCGCAGGAGCGTACTGGGATTCATGGGACAAAGTGGCGGCTTCGGACCCCAAAGCGAAGGCCATCATCGACAGTTACTTTGTCCGTCCCGCGGAGGAGTTATTCGACTTGGATGCGGATCGGCTGGAACAGAATAACTTGGTGGCCGATCGCGAACACGCAGCGACGCTAGGTGCGCTGAGAACACGCCTCAGGCAGTGGATGAAGGAGCAGGGTGATCAGGGACGCTATTCATGAGTCCTACCCGGCGTCGGGTCCTAGGGCAAACGCGGAGACAGTGGAGACACTTCGGCGCAACTAGCTGTTCGAACACGGTCGATAGGCCGCTCACCGGTCGAAATCGAGTGCCAATGTGTCCGAGGCTTCAACCGCATTGACAATTGACCGCCAGTTCCACTCCAGACCCTTCAACCGGCAAACGTTCCTTCCAACATTCCCGGTGGTCTCAATAGGTGGACGCAACACCTTTCTTGGAAGGAAAGGTGAAGTGTAAGCCTAAGAAACAAAAAGGGTAATGGCGAGGATGCCGCGCTTCCCTCTAAACGCTGTTGAAGTTAAACGAGTTACGCGGTTGTGGTTGGGGCGTAGGCTAGGAGGCAAGCCACTTGTGCCTCTCAGCGTTCGTACACTCCAGCTAAACGACTTACTACGAGTGTTGCATTGACCGGTTGAGCTCGCACCCATCGTCGGAAGCGCCCCCAGCGCTGACAGATCGCGATGCGGCTCCGCATCTGCCCAGGCCACCTCGGAGGGTCCATTCGAGCGGTCCGACAGATAGATTATTTAAATTAATTTCACGCTGAGCTGGCGGCACTCTGAAATCGCTCCAAACCCCTTGAACAGGGCCTTAGACCGCGTTTGGCGGGGATTTGCCGGGCTATCGCGGGAGAGTTTGTGGCAACGTTTGTTGTACGAAGCCGCTGGCGCGGCAGGAAGACGGGCATGGTAGCATTTGGCAGGTCAATCGCGATGTCGCCACTACGGACGATCGGTAGCTCATGGGACTTGAGTTCGACGATCGAGAGCTTGGATTGTAGGCGAAACAAAAGCGAATTGTTACAAACCACTCTTAAGGGCAATTGACCTGCCAAATCGTTGGCGGCTTCCTACAACAACCCCTATCGACAATGCGGCGGCCCGAAAACGCCACCGCCCAACCGAGGAGTTCTTCTCCCGCCGCACAGTCGATACGGACCTAATGTGTTCCAACAGGTATCGCGACAACGTTAGAATCGGGTTGCCGTGATCGGCCGGACGATCCCAATCGAGTATCTTCACACCATGGTTACGCTAAATGCCAACTGGAAATTTCGCGCTATTTTCTTGCTGCAGTTGATCTGCGCCGTCGCGCTGCCAACCGGCCGGTTGCACGCGGAGCCGCTAATCTTCTTTCGAGCAATCGTCAACGCGGCAAGTTTCATGCCGCCGGATGGGCCGGGCGGCTCGATCGCCCGCGGTTCGATCTTCACGATATTCGGGCGCGACATCGGCCCTGTGACTCGGGCCACAGTGTCCGCATTCCCTCTCGAAACCACCTTCCAGAACGTTTCCGTCGAGATCATTCAGGGAAGCGTTACGGTCAACGCCATCCCGATCTTCGTTTCCGCCGGACAGGTGAATGCCATCATGCCGTCCGGCGCGCCGCTGGGCCGAGTGCTGGTGCGGCTTAGCTTCAATGGCGAGCAGAGCAATCCCACTCCCATGACGGTTGCGGAGAACAGCATCGGGATTTTCACGGCAACCGGCGCGGGAATAGGGCCGGGGATCTTTCAGAATTTTGTTTCGCAAACCGAGCAACCGTTCAACACACCCTCCAGCACCGCCAGGCCGGGGCAAGTCGTCACCATGTGGGCGACCGGTCTGGGGCCCATCATCGGCCCCGACGGCGAGGCGCCTCCTGTCGGGTCGCTGCCCTTCGATGTCGAGATCTTCGTGGGGGGCAAGACGGTCACGAACTTGCTCTACGGGGGCCGCGCGCCGTGCTGCTCGGGCGTCGATCAGTTTGTCTTCGAGACCCCCACGGACGCGCCGGAAGGCTGCTACGTGCCGGTGCAGGCAAGGGTGGGCGGAGTAGCGGTCAGCAATACCGCGACCATGGCGCTTCAGAAAGACGGGCAGCGCTGCTCGGAGCCCGACAATCCTTTCATGCAGACGTTTCTCGGCGGAGGAAAGGTCGGCGCGATCACCCTGGCAAGAACGCTGTTTGAGCTGGACGTCGACGTGCTCGCGCCCGCTACTTTCACACTGGATCGGGCCGGCGGCTATTTCCGTCAGGAAAGCGGAGGTGTATTTGCCTTCAATCCGTTCTTTGCGCTGCCTCCGGCCGGAGCTTGCACGGCC
>CBDBHI010000021.1:0-230643 GCA_965205595.1 Bryobacterales bacterium
AGACGCAGCGCCGGTCTCCGCATCAAATCGGTAGATACCCCTGGCACCTTTTAAGTCCCTTCCACCGGCCACCAACCACCGGGCGTCGGGCGACCAGCGGGGCTCCATAAAAAAGTTCAGCGCTATCGGCAATTCTCGAACCTCACCGGATCCCACGGATCGAATCGAAAGGACGGTCTTGTAGTCGCCGATCGCGGCTGGTGATTTATACGCAAGGTATTTGCCGTCACGCGACCAATCCGGACGGGTGCTGCCGTAGCTTTCCACAACCGGGGGACCCACAAGCTTGCCGGCGTCCAGATCGATAGCCGCGATGTGGAGGGCTTGGGTGCTCGAGTCTTTGGAAATGTGCAGCGCGCCGGAGGCTGACAAACCCAGCGACCGAGGCGACCCGATGTCTGGTTTGAGCAACGCAGGCGCAGCGTGCGGTTTTCCATCCTCAATAGGCTGCGCCCAAAGCCCCATGGAGCCGGTGCGATCGCTGGCAAACAGCAGTTGGCCGCCATCGGGCGACCAGCCCATGACGACGTCGTGTGCCGGATGCACAACTGCCGGCGCTTCCCGGCTTCCGTCCACGGCGATGACGAACACGTCGCGTTGTGATTCGGTGTCGCTGCCCGGCAGATCATAGGCCATGTATTTGCTGTCAGGCGAGAAGAAGATCTTGCCGGTCGGGCGCCAGCCCACGGATTTCAAAACCCGCAACGATCCGTCTAGTACGTTGACAAGGGCGATCTGCCGGCTGCGGTCTTTCCGCTGCAACGTGACAGCAAGCCATTTACCGTTGGGAGACCAATCGCTTAGCCAAATATTTCTTATTTCTTCGTTGGCGAACACTCGCCGGTGATGAGGGACACCCGTTCCCTCCGGGTTCACAATCCGAATTTCGGCGAGCCTCGCCTCCCAGTTATTCCAGCTATACGCCACCTGCTTTCCATCCCTGGAGAACGTCGAGCTCCCAGCATTCCCCCCACCCCACTCTTTGTTACCGGTGAGGGGGCGATCCGTGCCGGACGCAAGGTCGTGCAACATGAGGTTGCCGGTCCAAAACCAATCGGTATAGGAAATGAGGCGGCCGTCCGGGGAAATGCTACCCCCGACGTGGTTCACGTTCTCTCCGGCCCAAACCACGCGATCACCCTTCGCGCGTACGGCGGATTCGCTGCCGCCCAGCCGGGCGCGAGCCACGGCGACGGCCTCCCTCTGATCGCTATACTCTCGGACCACTCGTTCGTAAATCTTCCGCGCCTTGTCGTCACCAAGCTTCGTGTAGCATTCCGCCATCCGCACGAGCGCGTCGGCGCTCGCGGCTCGGTCGGTCTTGCTGAACTTGGACGCGATCGTGTCGTACTGCTCGATGGCCGCCTGCAGATCACCGTCCACCACCTCGGCGTTCTGGGCGACCTTGAACATCCGCTCTGCTTCATTCTTGGTTTGCGCACCGACCACCAGAACAGCGGTCAGCATCGCGACTATGACTCGTTTCATTGCTTTGCCTCCAAGACCGAAGTTACTCGCAGTAGGTCATATTCGCTCCACGAGCACGTCATGATTTCGTCACGTCTTCGAGATCGAATCGGTATCCAATTCCGCGTACGCTCTTGAGGTAACGCGGCTGAGCCGGAGCGGGCTCGATCTTCTTCCGGAGGTTCGCGACCTGGTTATCCACCACACGCTCAGTGATCATCGTCTCCTTGCCCCATGCTTCATCGATCAGTACCTGCCGCGTCAGCACACGTCCCGGGCGGCGCGCAAACAGGCCCAGCAACTTGAATTCGAGCGGCGTGACGCCCACCGGCCTGCCCGCGCGTCGCAGCTCCGCCCGCGCGAAGTCCAACTCGCAATCGCCGAAACGCACAACCTCCGCCTCTCCCGCCGCGCCGCAGCAGCGCCCGGATGCGGGCACGCAGCTCCTTCGGACTGTACGGCTTCGTCACGTAATCATCTGCTCCCAGATCCAGCCCGAGCACCTTCTCGGTCTCTTGCGTGCGCGCGGTCAGCAGCAGGATGGCCGAGGAGACGCCCGCCCGGCGCAACTCGCGGCAGACCTCGAACCCGTCTTTCTTCGGCAGCATCAGATCGAGCAGGATCAGGTCAAACGGAGTCTCGCGAGCGCGTCTGCTCGCCGCCTCGCCGTCACGCACCACCTCGACGGCGTACCCCTCCAGCCGCAAATCGTCTTCCAGCGCAATTGCGATCGCCGGATCGTCTTCCACTATCAGGATTCGTGACATGGGATCACCAATGTGAACGTGCTGCCCCGGCCGGGCTCGCTGTCAAGCTCCACCGAGCCTCCGTGAGCCTCGACCACCGATTTCACCAGCGCCAGGCCGACACCGATGCCGCGCACTCCCGCGCGCCGCGCTTCATCGCCGCGGACGAATCTTTCGAACAACTTCTTCTGCTCCTCACGCAAGATGCCGGGGCCCTCGTCTGTCACCGCGATTTGAATCGAATCTCCGACATGCCGTGCCAGTACCCGGATCGGAGTCTCGGGCTCGGAATACTTTCCGGCGTTCTCGAGCAGATTCGCGATGGCCCGCGAGACCGCTTCACGATCGGCGCGGAGGGGAAGGCTGTCATCCGCCTCGCATATCACTGTTCTGCCTCGGAAACGCGGGTCCCGGCGAAATTCCTCTACGACGCCATGCACAAGGTCATGCGCGTCGGCCGTTTCCAGTCGCCACGCGGACGGGCCGGCCTGCATGCGGCCGAAGCTCAACAGGCTCTCTACCATGCGGTGCAG
The DNA here is from genome assembly GCA_965205595.1 of Bryobacterales bacterium. Lineage (GTDB taxonomy): Bacteria > Acidobacteriota > Terriglobia > Bryobacterales > UBA6623 > CATQHP01. The sequence continues at coordinate 2,747 of CBDBHI010000021.1, forward strand.
CCGCTCGGCCTCGTGCGCCACCAAGCTGTAATACTGCGCTTTGCGTTCTTCGCTCGACACTTTATTGCCGGCGAGCAGCTCAGCCAAGTGGCGGATCGACGTAAGCGGCGTTCGGAACTCATGGGAGACCGCGGAGATGAAATCCGTCTGCTGTTGCACCAGCGCCATTTCTCGCGTGGTGGCTCGATAGAGACCGTAAGCCGCCGCCAGCATCAACGCGAAGGTAAAAGCCAGCCCGGTGATCAGTACGGTCCGTCCGGATCCAAACGTACTCCCATCCAACCGTCCGCCAGACGCCGAAACCCGCAGCAAGAAGGGAAGCCGCGTTTCGCCCGGCGTCAAAACGATTGTTCCTTCGCTTTGCGGACCGTCTCTGAAGGAGATCTCGAGCCCCTGAGCCTGCGCGAGTGGGCCAAGCATCGTTTCAAGCTCTGGAGACGTCACTAGCCGTGCTGTAGCGCTGTCCGTACCGTCAGCCCAGATCGCCAAGGTATGTCCGCCGGCACCGATAATCTCATGGCCGCGACTCGGCAGATCGCCCGTCTTCCAGCGCGTCCACAAGGCGATGGCTGCTTCGGTGCGCGCCACTTCGTCGGGCGGCGGAGCTGGTCCGCCCCAGTTTCGGAGCATATCTCGATAGAACTCAAAGGTGACGCGATCCATCCTCGTCATGCCGGAATAGAGGGCCTGGCGAAACGCATCTCGGTCGCCGGGCTTCTCGGAAAGCCGATAGCGCACCTGACGGGCGATCATCTCTGCGGGCTGTCCACCCACTGGAACCGAGCCCAACCGCTGTAATTCTGCGTAAACTTGCAGGGCGCCGCTTCGATTGTTCTGACTACGAAGGACCCGGCCGAGCCGCACGAGTGCTTCCGCACGGATCGCCGGATCGGGTGACTCCGCAAAGCGACGATATTTTCGCGCCGCCCCAGATAAATCACGGCGCTGAAGTTCGATAGTTTCAGCCTCTTGGAACAGGGCTGGGGGGGCGTGCCCAATTGGCATCGTTTCTGGTTGATAGAGAACACCCGGACCTAACCCTTCCTCGGTGAATCGAATCCCTTGTCCGCTGGCGAGTTGACCTTCGATGTCGTCTTGTCCAATACAAGATGAGCCTGAAGGGAGGGGTGATTCCAACACAAGATGAGCCTGGAGGTAATTTGGGCAAGGTCGATTAGGAACAGGCAAACTGCGGGCGATGGGAGTCGCCGTGCAGCAAGCCGAATCAGTGAGTCTCGATGAGATCGAGAGTTTTCTCGACGGGTGTGGGTCCGTCGAGTTCCAGGCCGGAAGTCGAGCGGATAAATACGCGCTCGTCGAAGGCGTCCTGAAGAGGCATCATTATGCCGACCAGAAGCGCTCGGTTAAAGGATTGTTGAGACGCTTCCTGAGCAAGCTAACCGGCTTAAGCCGCGCCCAATTGACTCGCCTCATCGGGCAGTTTTTGCGCGAAAAGTGCGTTCGGCCGACAGCCTATCGAAGGCGCCGCTTCCCCACCAAGTACAGCCGCGCCGACATCGTTCTCCTGGCGCATGTCGACCAAGTACAGCAACGTCTCTCCGGGCCGGCGACGCGTCGCATTCTCCAGCGCGAGTTCCAAATCTACAACCGCAAGGAGTTCGAACGCCTTGCCGAACTGTCGGTGGGACACCTCTACAACTTGCGCAAACGCGCCGTCTACCGGCGACACAGTTTGCATCTCGACAAGACTCGACCGACACCCGTGGCGATCGGCGAACGCCGCCAACCCGAGCCGCGAGGACGTCCGGGCTACCTGCGCATCGACACCGTGCACTCGCCCGAACAGGAAGGTGAAAAAGGCGCCTACAGCATCAATGTGGTCGACGAAGTGACGCAGTGGCAGGCCGTCGGCTGCGTCCAACGCATCAACGAAAATCACCTCATTCCCTTGCTGGAAGGCCTTTTGGAACAATTTCCATTTATCGTTCGCGGCTTTCACTCCGACAATGGCAGCGAATTCGTCAACCATCAAACCGCTAAACTGCTCGAGAAGTTGCGAATTGAATTTACGAAGTCTCGCGCGCGCCGTTCGAACGACAATGCCTTGGTCGAAACCAAGAACGGCGCGGTGGTGCGCAAGTGGATGGGCTACCAGTTTTTGCCCTCGGAAGCGACGCAGGCGATCGACACCTTCTACCGCCAGTGGCTCAACCCGTACTTGAATTTTCATCGCCCATGCGCTTTCGCCAGCGAGCGCCGAGACCGCCGCGGCAAGTTGCGCAAGGTGTACGCCGAGTGGAGCACGCCGTGGGAAAAGCTGCTCAGCCTGCCCGCCGAGCAGCGCGGCCTGCGCGCGGATCGCTCGCTCAAGAAGCTCCAAGCGCGAGCGGACACTTGTTCCGACACCGAGTTTGCCGAGCAACTCGACGCTCAGCGCAACGAACTGCAACGCGTCTGCAAAGACCTCGCGATCTGCTGGCGCACGCGCTAGACAACGCCCCGACCCGAGGCGTTGTCGGCTCCTCCGGCCCACGTCCGAAGACGGCCGTGGGGTCTCGCCTGGGATGGCTGCAAAGGGGGACTGGGGCTGCCGCCCCTTCCCCCTTATGCAATCCCCCTCACCCCGCCCTACGAAGCCACAAATAGCTGTAGCCGCCGACCTCAACTCACGCTATAATCCCCCTCACCCCGCAGCTGCTTCGCCTCTCTCCTTCAGGCTCATCTTTCAATTGGAAAAGAGGATGTCGGCGAGCTTACCTTCCACTGCCAGGGCCAATCGGCCGGCCGCTAACGTTAGGTCTTCGGCTCGGCGCTGCCTCTCGATGGCGCGATCCTGTCGCAGAATGCGCGCGCTCAGCCATCCGAGCGCAACGATCGGAACCAGCGTCGCAGCAGCCAGCAATAAGGGTATGGCCCGTCTACCAGCCCATCTCACGACCCTATCTTAGGCCCGTCGGATCACGGCCGCTTCATGGTCATGTCACGGGTTTGTCACGGCGGGCTGAACTCGGCAACACTTGCTGTGAGTGCAGCAGCGAGAATAAGTGTCGGTAACAAACGCTGCCACAAACGATGCTTCGAGGGCATGCCAAACCCCCCGCCAAAGCGCTCTAACGCCCTGTTTATAGGGTTCTGAGCGATTCCAGGTGGTCGTCAGCTTCGTGTGAAATAAATTTTCATTAGCGATGCGGCGAACGGCCGAAATGACGATTTCGGAACGATTCAGAGGAGTGACCGGCATGGGACGGAACCTCGGTGAAACGGGATATCACGATAGTTTCCGGCGAATCGCCGCTAGTTTTGAAGGCTCAGAGTCCTCTTGTCATTCGATAGAACTTCAATCCCGGTATAGGCAATCGCTTCGGCCACTGCGACTCGACTTTCATCCCGCGGCGCTCATAGAATCGGCGGGCTCCCTCATTCTTAGCTGAAACGTCGAGGGATAGTCGAGTCGATCCGCTGGCGCGAGCACGCTTTTCAAAGGAGTCCATCAATATGGAGCCGACGCCTTCGCCGCGAAGTACCTTGTCAACGCCGATGAACTGGAGGTAGAAGTTGCCATCGGGAATTGAGTCGGTAATCCTCATGACTGGAGCAAACAGTATCATCACGATCCTCATTCGAATATTACGCCTGCCTGCAGCCTGCTTCAGCGGCTTGCGTGACGATCGGCGATGCTGCTCGGCGGTGTAGGCCGCGTACATCCCAACGATGACGTTGTCACGTTCTGCGAAAGTCACATTCTGGTAGGAGAGGTCGTGGTCGGGCTGGGCGAACGCCGTGGCGAGTATGTGCCCGGCGCGGCGACCGAGCATAGAACGGAAGAATCCCTCGGCAACTTCGTCAGCATAGCGGGCAAATGCCAGACCTTCATCGAACGTGGGGTTGGCGGCCCTCAGGACTATCGATTGCCGATCCATATGGTCCTTCTACACATCAGACGCCCCGAAACGGACGACTCTGGAACTCTCTGATTCCACAGCTCTTCGACGCTCAGATTCTAGCGTTTCAAGATTAGTGACGAAAACAAACGATGCCACAAACTCTCCGTCAAGACCATGTCAGAACCCCTTCCAATATGCTCTAACGCCCTGTTTATAGACCTTTGAGCGGGCTCTGTTAGGCGCCAGTTGACTGTGAAAATAAATGTCAACATGTACCCGCCGGATTGCTCGCGTGGGCGCATTCCAAATCCGTCCGTAAGGATTCGGCGTTATCAAAATGGATCGAGCGACATGTTTGTGTGGCACACGTCCGATCTTGCCGTCGAAGTGATCGCCACTTCGGATGAAAGAAAGCGCGGACTGCCGTCCGCGCCTCGGATGCTTAGCTCCGCAACGAGGCGCACCCGCCCGATGTCATCACGGGAGCCGGAATGCGCTGATATACTTTTCGCGATGTTCACTTGCCGGTTTCGCATGTTCTACTTGCCAGTTCTGATAGCTGGTTTCCTTCACGCTCAGGAGCCGTTCGACGATCCCTCGCTGGTCACGCTGCGGGTCCAACTAGGGGTTGGCGACAAGGCTCCGGCGAGGGTGTCGCAACCGCCCGGAACTAGGTGGTATCCGGCTGCGAAACCGTCAGCGTCCGGCGTCTGGAACGGCAATGTGTCGGTTTCCGGCGGCAAACTAGCGGGGCTGGCAAGCCTGCGCCCGCGGCCAGGGGACGTGCTCGGCGAGGACACGTGGGAGCTGGAGTCCTGGCGGCTCCAAGCTTTAGTCATCCGCCGGAGAAACCCCAGCCTGTCACTGGTCCGATCGTGAACGTGTTCAATCCCGGCTTGCTTGTGCGGATCAACGCCCGCGGCCGGACGCGGCTCAATTTCGAGACCGAGCAGGGTGACTTTCGCGTCGATCTCGCCAACCTGCGATCGGGCGCGCCCCAACGTTTACTCGGCGGCCGTGTCGTCGTCGAGCAGACTGTCACGACGCAGAAAATTACGGACGAGAAGTACGAAGACGACTTCGCGGCGGTAGTCGCAGGCCCTGACAATCAGCTCTGGATGGTCTGGGTCGCTTACCGTGACTGGGCCAATGAAGTGCTTCTGCGTCACTATGACGGCAAGTCCTGGAGCGCGGCCCAAACCGTGACCGAGAAACCTGGGGATGTATTTCTCGCGAAAGTGACGCGCGATGGCGAAGGTCGTATCTGGGTCGTTTGGTCCGACCAGGTCGGCGGCAACCGCGACCTCTACGCGCGCAGCCTGAAAGGCACTCATTGGTCCGCGGTCGAGCGCTTAACTACGGACCCGCAGCCTGATCTTTATCACAACGTTACGACCGATGCGAAGGGCCGCCCCTGGGTTGTCTGGCAGGCGTTTCGGGACGGTCAATCAGATGTGATGACCCGCTTCCACGCCGGCAACTCGTGGAGCGAACCGCAGACAGTTTCAGCCTCGGGCGCCAACGACTGGGAACCGGCTATCGCGGCCGATAGCAAAGGCAGCGTTTACGTCGCATGGGACACCTACGACAAGGGCAACTACGACATCCTCACGCGCCGCTACAGCAGTGATTCCTGGGACGACATCGTTCCGCTTGCCGACACACCGAAGTTCGAAGCCCACGTCACTCTCGCTTGCGACGCCGAAGACCGTCTCTGGGCAACTTGGTCTGAAAGCGGCACGCAATGGGGAAAGGACAATGGGTTCGGTATCGAAAACGAGGGCACGCGGCTATACGAGTCGCGTTCGATGCCCATTGCGGTGCGCGAGGGTGGCCGCTGGCTTGAGCCCACGCAGTCGCTCGACTCCGCATTACCCCCCGCCTTGGCCGGCGACCGCAACGACTCACCCACGATTCAAGTTGATGGCAGCGGAGGCGTCTGGGTGTTCTTTCGCCACCGCACCCCACGCGTCTTGGACACGATTTCCGACCATTGGAGCTTTTATGCGACGTGGGAGCTGTGGGGCATGGCGTACTCAAACGGAACTTGGGGCCAGCCCGTGTTCTTTCCGGACAGCGCCAGCCGCCTCGACGTCCGCAGCGGTTTCGCCGCTGCAAGCAGCGGCGACATTGTGGCGGCCTGGCCTACTGACGGCCGCGATTATGAGCACATGATCGTGCGCCATGCGGATGTTTTTGTCGGCAAGATCGGCGCCGTATCGCGCGGCGGATCTCCCCGCCTGCAACCGCGCACGCAGCCTCAAATCACCGTCTACCCCATCCACCCCAATGAAGAGCGCGATATCGAAACGATTCGCGGTTACGAGATCAGTTCCGGCGACAAGACATACAAGATCTACCGAGGTGACACCCATCGGCATACGGAGTTCTCGATGGACGGCATCAACGATGGCTCGCTACTGCAAACCTATCGCTACGCAATCGACGTCGCCGCGCTGGACTTCTACGCAAATTCGGAACACAACTATCTCGGCGGCCCCGACGTCGAGTACCACGATTTCCTGCTACAGCAGATGGTCGACAACCTCCATCTGCCAGGCAGCTTTGTGCCGCTTTTCGCCTACGAGCGCAGCATCCGTTTCCCTAACGGGCATCGAAATATCATTTTCGCGAAGCGCGGCGTGCGTCCATTCCCGATCTCTCGCGAGGAGTTCGGCGGCGGATTCCCGTTTTCAAGCGAAGCCGTCACCGACCGCTTCGCAAACCCCAAGCCCGTCGGGACAAAAGACCTCTACGCGTACTTGAAAAAGAACAACGGCATCGCCATCTCACACACTTCAGCGACATCGTCTATGGGTACCGACTGGCGAGACAACGATCCCGAGGTTGAACCCCTGGTTGAGATTTATCAGGGCGACCGCACGTCCGCCGAGTACGAGGGCGCTCCGCGCGCCCCAATCGGCGGGAACCCGAACTCCGCGCCGGGCGGATTTCAACGCGCCGGCTTCATTTGGAAAGCCTGGGCCAAGGGCTACAAGCTGGGCATCCAAGCAGCCTCGGACCACGTCTCGACGCACATATCATTCGCTTGCACGATCTCAGAGGACGGAAGCCGCGAGGGTCTGCTCGACGCAATGCGCAAACGCCACTCCTACGGCGCCACCGACAACATCGTGCTCGACTACCGCATGCACGCCGACGGAAAGGAATACATCCAAGGAGACGTCGCGAATGTAACCGGCCCGTTCCGCTTGTCGCTGCGCGTGATCGGAACCGAGCCTATCCGCCAGATCGACATCATAAAAAACCAAGAGTTCGTGCACAACCGCCAGAACCTGGGGCAGGATGTCTCACTCGAGTTCACCGACAACGAGCCGGGAAGCGGAGAAAATTACTACTACGTGCGAGTCCAGCAAGTGGACGGGCAGTTGGCTTGGTCGTCGCCGATCTGGATCACCGCCGATGCTCGCCGCTAGGACGGCAGCCGGGGGCGTTGAGCATGGCAGGGGAGAGGCAACACGAGGGTTCGTCGAGCTGGTAAAGTGCGATTTCTCATGTGCCAGTCCCCGACCGGTGGGCTAGTCTCGATTTGGAGGAATACATGAACATGTCAGCAATTCACACCGTTAGGTCCGTCGCTATAGCGACCCTCTTCCTAGTGTTCTACACGCAAGGTGATGCGCAGGTTACCGCTGAGAAGGATTCAGAGGACTGGGTTGATCTCTATGAGCCTCATGCCGATAGCGAGATGCCGTACCGTCTCATGAAGCCCTTGGGGTTCGACTCGAGCAAGCGCTACCCGGTGATCGTTTCGTTGCATGGCGGCGGCGGCAGGGGAACAGACAACCGCAAGCAACTGCGAAATTGGAACAAGCCTCTTGCCGAAAAGCAGGTGCGCTCTGACTACCCTAGCTATGTGCTTGCTCCGCAGTCAGCCCGATTATGGGATGGCGCGCAACTCAAGAAGATCAAGGAAATCATCGCGACATTGCCGTCCATTGATATGGACCGGATCTATATGCTCGGGCATTCGATGGGAGGGCATGGGACGCTTATTCTGATTCAGATCGATCCGGGCTACTTCGCTGCGGCGGCGCCTTCGGCCGGGACCGGGTTGCCTACCACTGAAGATTTTATTGACGCATCGTTGATTACCGACGTCCCGATATGGGCTTTCCATGGCGACAAGGATACGGTTGCTCCTTACGCGCGAGGTGAGAAACTACTCGCCGAGATGAAACAACTGGGCGGGAATTTCAAACTCACAACGTGGGCCGGCGACGGACATAACGCCGCCGCAAAAATGATTACCGGCGGTGACAACGGCAGCACCCAACTCAGCAGCGATCGCTGCGATGCGGAACCCGAGATGTTGAAATGGATGTTCTCGCAGTCGCTTGCCACGAGAAAATGATTTCAGCCCGTAGTAAAACTCAAGTTGTTGATAAACAACGACTTAAAAATCTTCGCTCTGGCACCGGAGACAGCTTTCATATAAGTTTGTCCGGTTATGTCCGGTTTTTGAGATCCGGGCAACATACGGCGCTAATGTCGACTAGTTTCTAAAGTGAACAGTCGACGCCGCCTTCCTCGGCAATCACCGTTCGCTTTCCTTCAACTGGTCACGTTTCCAGGATAAGGCGTGTGTCAAGGGTTTTCGGGCTGTGATGCACGACGTTCAGGGTTGCGTTTCGTGCATTTTGCCAATGGCGTCGCCGGTATCAATCCAGACTGGAGCATTTTCAGAGCAGCAGTAGACCAGTATTCGATTGCCTCGGGCGTACACCGGCTCGCCCCCCAACCCCATTGGCATCACGCCATCACCGCGGCCAGACTTCGGCCAGCCGCGCCTGGAGCGCCACCGTGTCGGCACCCTCGGCGATGTTGTGATTCTCGAACGGATCGCTCTGATGGTCGTAGAGCTCGGTGGTGTGGACAACCCCGCTCGTCGTATCGCGCCACTCGACGTAGCGGTAGCGTTCGCTGCGCACGGAGACGCCTTTCTTGCCGGCGCGGCTGAACTGCGAGTATGCGACGGTATCCTCTCCGTCAAGAGCGTGTGGGTCGCGGAGCAAAGGGACCAGGCTCTCGCCCTCCACGTGGCCCGGCACGGCGAATCCCGCCAGCTCCGCCACGGTCGGATAGAGATCGACCAGCTCGACCCTGGCGTGGGAACGGCCTGCCTTCACGCCGTTGCGCGGGTCGCTGACAACGAGCGGGACTCGCGTCGACGTCTCGTAGTTCGTGTGCTTGGACCACATTCCGTGGTCGCCGAGCTGGTACCCGTGGTCGGACCACAGAACGACGACAGTGTCGTCCGCGCGACCCAATCGTTCCAGCTCCGCGATCAACATTCCGACTTGTGTGTCGATGTAACTCACCGCGGCAAAGTAGGCGTGCCGCACAACGCGGGCCAGTGGCTCATCGAGCGGGCCTTCGTGCGGAATGCCTTTGAAGCTGCGCACGTAGCGCCAGGCGCTCAGCGCGTACGGTGGCGCCCCGCGAGGCGCGAAAGGATTCGGCGCCAGAGGAAGCGATGCGCGGTCGTAAAGCTCCCAGTATTTCTTCGGCGCGACGAACGGCGTGTGTGGCTTGTGGAAACCGGCCATCAGGAAGAACGGCCGCTCATCGCGCGCGAATCGTCGCAAGGTCTTGACGGCTTCGCGGCGAATCACGCCATCGCGGTAGGCATCGTCAGGGACGTCGGGGCCCTCCCACAACGGCAGTTCACGGTTGAAATCGTGGATGCCGTCGATCCCGACCTGGCGCTTGCGGTATCTCTTCGAGGCGTACTGCTTCGCTGTGATGAAGAAAAACGGCTCGGACCACGACTGCGGATCGTCCTGGTTGTTGTGGAGTATCTTGCCCAATCCGCGCGTCTGGTAGCCGTTCTTCTTGAACAGCTCCGGCATCGATAGGATCCCCGGAAGTGCGCCCCGAAAATGCGAGCTATTGCGATGGACACGGGTTGTGTCCGGTCTCGCGCCCGTGAAAATGCTGTTGCGCGAGGGCCCGCACAGCGCGTACTGCGCATAGGCGCGCTCGAATACGACGCCGCGTTCGGCCAAGGCGTCGATATGCGGCGTGTGCATGTGCTTGGCGCCGTAGGTGCCAAGCTCCGGCCGCAGGTCGTCGATCGCGATAACCAAGAAATTCGGCGGCGCGGCGGCGGCGGAAAGCGCCAATAAGCAACCACAAACGCTGCGAACGGCCGCGTTCTTAGCCCTGTAAACAGCGCCCATTGCGTTCTAGTCTAGCTTTTTGCGGAGCTAGGGCTGGGTCGCAATGCGTTCAGAAATTTCGACAAAATAGGCACGCGCGATAGCGCACTAGTAACAGGCGAACGGTTCCAACCCCAGAACGCTCGGGTCATTGGGCTCAAAGCCGGTCGCGCGACGAAACGAGTGCGTGGATCTTCAAGATCTGCTCGCGGTCGAGTAGTTCACGAAACGAGGGCATTCCGTTGCCGCCTTTGACAACTTCTTCGACAAACTTATTCACCGGCAACCGAGTCCGAAACAGATTCGGCCCGCTACCCCCGCCAGCCTTGTGACAACCGATACAGCGCCCCCGATAGAGGCCGCCCGCCTCGGTCAACGCCTGGGCCTTTCCCAGGTAGGGGTTTGCCTGAGGAGCTTCCGAAGCGAGGGCTGACGCTATCGGCTGCGCGAGGCCGGCCGACTTGACCGGTTCACCACCCTCGGTCGCAGCGAATCCGTAGCCCGGCAGTACGCGGCCGCCGAGGGTGTGACCGGGCTCGCCTACTCGTGGCAGGCCTCCTTCCAGAGTGGTCAGGTTCGTGCCGGGCGAAACGCGCGCCGGGCCACCGCCGTCCAGGGCAAAGACCCAGATATTCCCCGCCTTCGGTTCTGTGTAGTAGAAGGTCATGTCGCCGCCGATGCCCCCCGACGGAACAGCCACGTACTGCGTCCCATCGAGTTCGTAAGTGATCGGGCTGCCGATGATGCCCGACCCGGTCTGAAATTGCCACAGTAATGTGCCGGTGCGGGCGTCGAGCGCCATAACGTAGCCCCGCATGTCGCCAGTGAAAACAAGCCCGCTGGATGTGGCAACCGAGCCCGCCCAAAATGGCGCGGGGCTCGTGTGGCGCCATCGGATCTTGCGGTTGACGACGTCGAACGCGACAAAGTTGCCCGGATTCTCGCTCGTCAGGTACTGCTGGTAGTCCGCGCCGAGAAACATTTCGCCGTTGGTCGGCCGTTCGATCTTGTCTTCCTCCCAAAACTTGTACCCCATTGCCCATTGGTTCGACATGAAATATAGGGTCTTGAGTTCCGGGTTGTACGACAGCGGCTGCCAGTCGATCGCGCCTTCGAGACTTGGGATAATCGGCCCAACCTCCGGTCCGCCCGAGGTGGCCACCATGTCGGTGTTGATCTCGGGGCGACCGGTCTCCGGATCGAGGCCCAGCGTCCAATTGATGCCGGGGGTGATCGCTTCGGCATAGAGGAACTCGCCATTAGTACGATCAAGCGCATAGAAGAAGCCGTTCTTGTCGTGGTGAAAAAGCGCCTTGACCAGACCACGATCGCCTAGTTCGACGTCGGCCAACACCGCGGTGCTGACAGCGTCGTAGTCCCAGCAATCCCACGGCGTGTATTGGTAACCCCATTCGATTTTTCCGCTGTCTGCATCGATCGCAATGGTCGAAGCCGTCCATTTGTTGTCGCCCTTGCGCACCTGGCAGTTCCAGGGTGCGGCGTTGCCGGTTTGCCAGTAGACGAGCTCGAGCTGCGGGTCGTATACCCCGGTAGTCCAGGTCGGGCCGCCGCCGTTCTTCCAGGTATCGCCGGGCCACGTCTCGTTGCCGGCTTCGCCCGGACCAGGGATTGTGTATGTAGTCCAACGCAGCTCACCGGTTTCGACATCGAAAGCTTTTACGAAACCTCGAGTTCCGTACTCTCCGCCCGCCATGCCGCTCAGCACCATGTCCTTTATGACCAGCGGCGCCCCGGTAATGCTAAAGCCTTGGCGCCAGTCGGCGACCTCGGTCTCCCATTGCACTTCGCCGGTTTCTTTGTTGAGTGCTACCAGCCGGGCGTCCATCGTGCCGACGAAGACGCTGTTGCCAAACAGCGCGACACCGCGATTGATCGAGCCGCAGCAGTAGACGCGCTCGGTTTCGTCGGACAGTTTCGGATCGTAGCTCCACCGTCTGGCCCCGGTTCGGGCGTCGATAGCAAACACACGGGATCCGTCCGCCGAGACATACAGGACCCCGTCGTGAATTAGAGGAGTGGCTTCGAGGCCGCGATTTTCGCCGCCGGTTGCGAAAACCCACGCCGGCTGAAGACGGTCCACATTCGCGGGAGTAATCTGATCCAACTCGACATAACGTTGGGCGTAGTAGTCACGACCGTACGAAAGCCAGACGGAATTGTTGTCAGCGGCGCCTTCGAGATCTGACGTGCTCACCGGCTGCGCCTGCGCTATCGACGATACCGCCGCCGCCAATGCAAGCAACCCTGCCCCTGCGACGAATCTTGCAATCAACACTCTTGATCCCGATGGTCCTGACATTTGATTCTTACAGATAACACCCGACAACAGTCTGCCATTTGGATACCGTTGCGTGACGACGAATCAGCCCGACGGGACGCCACACGCCGATGAAGCTCAGTGAGTGCGGCTTCGCTGGCGATCGCGACTTCCTTCGAATCGTTGTGACGCTTGCGACGAAATTCCTGGTCTCGCGCCACTTTACGGTTAACCGAAACATAAGATGCCAGCGGGGCATCCCGTAGGGGCGTCTTGAGGGGTCCCGCTTGGTGACGATTAAGATAGGCCGGATCAATCGAAAATTGGGTTTGAATTGGGTTTGTTTGGCTTTGTTTTATGTTAACTTGTGATTTGCTGAATACCTCGTAATCTGCTCATTATCAATGAGTTAGATTGATTTTAGCGGATTTCGAATTGGGTTTGTTTTGACATTTTATTTGAGGCTGGCCGAGGCTTGATTTGGTGCTCGTTGGTTGTCTGCTTGGAGGTTATCATACGTGTCAAGGGGCTGATGGCGACAAGCGGACGGGCTTTGTTCTCTGAATCCTATTTCTTGGAGTTAAACGGGTATCGCTTCACTGCCTATGAAGAGGACGCGGCTCGGGCCGTTTTCGATCTGGCGGCCGGGTCGCTCGCTCACGCGGACTACACGTCATTCGTTCGCGCGAATTGCACGCCGGAATGAGTGTGCGAGATCGCGACGATGGCCTCCAGGGCAAGAGTGTCAAGGGCGGAGTAAATTTGGACCACTTCGGCGGAGCAAAAGTAGACCAGTTGGTGAAGGGGTAGCGGTTTTCGTGGGACGGCTGGAACGGAGCCTGCGGTCGCCCTTTAGGGCGGCCCAGGCGTAGTGGAGGCCGTCCCACGAAAACCGGGCGAGTGGCCGGTGGGTCAGCCCAAAGAGTGAGCCCGCTTCTTCTTGCTCTGGATCAGACGGAAGCTTTCGGCGTTCATCTCTAGAATATGAACGTGGTGCGTGAGGCGATCGAGCAGGGCGCCGGTCAGCCGCTCGGAGCCGAAGACCTCGGTCCATTCGTTAAACGGCAGATTCGAGGTGACCAGCGTCGAGCCCTGTTCGTAGCGCTGGGAAAACACTTCGAACAATAACTCCGCTCCGGTCTTCGATAGCGGCACGTAGCCCAGTTCATCGACGATCAGCAGATCCTGCTTGGCCAACTGCTTTTGACATCGCAGCAAGCGCCGTTCATCTCGGGCTTCGAGCAGCTCATTGACCAGTGCCGCCGCTGTTGTGAAGCGTGTTCGATAGCCGCGCTGACAAGCCGCCAGTCCCAACGCCAAGCCGATGTGCGTTTTGCCCGTGCCGGAATTACCCAGTGCCGGCACGTTTTCGCGGCGGTCGATAAACTCACAGCGCGCCAGTTCCAGCACCAGCTTCTTGTTCAACGCCGGCAAGGACGGGAAGTCGAAAGTGTCCAGACTCTTGGTCACGGGAAACTTCGCGGCCTTGCTGCGGCGCTCGGTGGCCCGCTGTTCACGGTCGAGCAGTTCCAGCTCGCAGAGTTGTTGCAGGAAGCTCCTCGAATCCAAGCTCTCGGCGGCGCATTGCCGCGCCAGTTTGTCGTACTCGCGCAGGAAGGTTGGCAGCCGCAACGCTTTCAAATGCGCTTCGAGCAGAAGTTTCGACCTCGCCATTACCCCCCTCCTTGTGCCGGCAGTGCCAAATAGTCCGCAGCGGAGGTTTGCTCCACCTGGGCTGCCGGCAGGTGCGGATACTTCGTCAAGTCCAAGCGCGGCGGCCGTTGCTCGATGCGGCACAGCACTAAGTGCCTGACTGCATCCAAGCCAATCGCTCCCAACTCGCAGGCTTGGCGCACCGCCGCGGCAACGTGCTCGAATCGGAAGTCCTCCAGTCATCGCAATACCTGCACGTACTCGCGCTTGCCTGGCTTTCCCAACCGTGCCTCGAGCAAACGTCTCAAGCACGGGAACTGTTCGGGCAGCTCCCAGCCCGCCAACGGGGCCGCTTGATCGAGCGCGTTGGTCTTGCGTTCCAGCAGTGCTAGGTAATGCAGCGGATCGAAGATCAACTCTTCGCGTTCGTAACTGCGCCGGTGGCGCGCGATCTCTTCGCTGCCACAACAGATCACGATTTCATCGACGTAGCCTTTCAGCAACACCTGGCGATGTCCGTAGCGTGTGGGCACCGAGTAGTCGTTGGCGCGATAGCGCACCAATGACAGCGACGTCACCCGCGTGGTGCGTTTGTCGCAGGCGTCATAGGGCGTGGGCGGCAAGGGCAACAACGCTTGGCGGTCACGCTTGAAACGTTCCTCAATCGTTTCGGTGTGCCGCCGCAAGCGCCGCTTACGATTGTTGAGGCACTGCGCTTCGAGCTGCTCGTTGAACGCTTCCCAGCTTGGAAACCTTGGCGCCGGCACCATGAAGTTCCGCCGGGCATAACCGACCAGTCCTTCCACCTTTCCCTTGTCGTTGCCTTTGCCCGGACGCCCGAAACGATCGGAGAATAAATAGTGCGACTGCAGTTCACTGAACACCCTGGTCCGCTTGCGCCTGCCGTCGCCCAGAATCCTCGCCAGCGCCAAGGTCGTGTTGTCGTAGAGGATGCTGCGTGGCACGCCGCCGAAGTACCGAAACGCTGCGTTGTGCCCCTCGCAAAACGCTTCCGTCGTCGCGGCCGGGAAAGCTTTTACGAAAGCGTCATCGCTAGGCGGCAGATCGACCACCAAGTAGTGCGCCTTGCGCTGTACGCCGTCAATGACCACCAGAGCTTCACCGCAGTCGGCCTGGGCATCGCCCGCCGGATGCACCAGCGGCACGAACATCTCTTGCCCGCCGAGCTTCTTGTCGCGAACATAGTCCTTGACGATCGTGTAACCGCCGGTGAAATCGTACTCGTCGCGCAAGCGGTCGAAGATGCGTTTTGCGGTGTGGCGTTGTTTCTTCGGACGTTCCTGATCGTCGATGAGGATCTGATCGACGATTCCGGTGAAGGGATCCAGCTTCGGCCTCTGCGCTGGTTGGCGCCGCCGATAGCCCGGCGGAGTGGCGTAGCGCAACATCTTGCGCACCGTCCCTCGCGCCAGGCCAAACCGTTTGGCGGCCTCGCGCTCACTGAGCCCTTCGACAAAGACACTGCGCCGTACTTGAGCGTATAGCTCCACGCGATACATCCCTCTCGTGTCCCACAAACACCACAGGAATGTTCGCTGGACCACTCGGACGGTCTACTTTTACTCCGCCCAAAAGCAGCTTCGATTCGCCGCTCTATGGTCTAGTTTCGCTCCGCCGTTCTCACAAGAGCGTTGGGCGGGCGGTGTTGGAGATCTAGACATGTTAATTAGGGCTCCGTCCCGGATCTCCTAGGGCTCCGTCCCGGATCTCCTTACACTAGACCGGTGGAACTCCTTAGCGTGCAATTTTTGACAAACGGAGGAGTGACCCCTAGTTATCGCCCTAGGAGAGAGCGCTCGGCGGGAAGATCCTAGTGTTGATTGGGCGAGGGGCGGCACCTAGTAGCGACCCCGCAAGATAACGGATTTTATCTTGCCTAGAAAAGAAGAAGTGAGAGCCGCAAGGCTTCCACGAGCTCAGGCGCGGCGGGGCTGCGCCCGGACAAAAGGGGAACGGGGTTAAAGAATCAAGGGGAAACTTCCCGGACGCAACGAAAACCTAAGTAGTTGGCCCCTTCGCCAGGATCGATACTGTCGCGGTACGAGCAGCGAAGGAGCCGCGGACTATTGTAGCCCCAGGAGCCGCCGCGGAAGATTTTGTATGTGCCTTTATCAGGGCCTGGCGGGTCTTCGCTGGGCGATGATTTGTAGTAGTTCTCGCCATACCAATCCGCGCACCACTCCCAGACATTGCCCGCCATGTCGTAAAGTTCGAATCCATTGGCCGCGTAGATGCCTACGGGTGCTTTCCCCTCAGTTGTATCGTATTTGGCGTTCGCGCGCGTGATCTCGTTCCCCCAAGGATACTTCCAGCCTTCCTTGCCGCCCCGCGCGGCGTACTCCCACTCCGCCTCGCTCGGCAGCCTGCCGCCGGCCCACTCGCAGTAGGCCTGGGCCTCATTCCAGTCCACGTTGACGATCAGGTGATCTTCTTTTCCCCAGCTGGGATTGCGAAATGGGGGCCCGGGCATCTTGCGGCTCGTGGCTGCAACGAACCGTTTGTAGGCTCCTACCGGCACCTCGGTGCGGCTCATCCAGAAGCCCTTCGTGATCTCTACCCGGTGCCGGGGCCTCTCGCCGTCGCGGGCGTCGGCATCTCCGGGGACAGCTCCCATCAGGAACTCGCCCGGCGGGATCCGGACATATTCGAGGCCGTCTAGTGAGTTGACCTTGATCGGTCTGCTTGAGGTCTCTTCGGGCCGCACTGGCAGCTCCGACTCGGCAAGTCGCGAGTTCTCGCCAACAGCGCTCATTTCTACTATTTTTCGTCGCGCTAGTACTTAGTTGCGTAAGTTAGAATATTTACTGGCGAGGGGACGAGGGGCGACGACGGTCTTGGTCCATTCGAACGGAGTAGCCTTGGAGTTGTAGACGCGGACGAAGCTGTCGATGGCCTCGCGCACCTGCCGGGGGGAAGTGAAACTCGCCCCCCGCAAGGCGCGGCGGCTCAGAATCGAAAACCACACCTCAACCTGATTCATCCACGAACTGTAGGTCGGCGTGTAGTGAAAATGGATGTTCGCATGACGTTGCAGCCAGCGGTCATTTTTGGGCTTGTGAGTGTTCAAGTTATCCAAGATGATGTGGATCTCGCGGCCTTCGTGGATGGCCGCGATGTGGTTCATGAAGTCGAGAAACTCGCGACGCCGTCGGCGCCAATAGTGTCCGGCGATGATGAATCCGGTAGCCACTTCCAGCGCGGCGAAAAGCGGCGTCGTGCCGTGCCGCCTGTAGCCGTGCGAGAAGCCCGTCAAGGCCTTGCCGTTGGGCAAGCGTAGCCAGCCCTGCGCTCGCTCCAAGGCCTGGATGCTCGGCTTCTCGTCGACCGCGAGCACCACGGCGTTTTCCGGCGGGCTGAGGTAGAGTCCGACAATGTCGGCGGCCTTGCGAGCGAACTCCGGGTCGGTTGACAAACACCAACTGCGCCGCCGCCGCAAGGACACGCCGAGCTGCCGCAGTACGCGCCAGACTTGATGCTTGCTGACGTCGCCGAGAGCTTCCGCGAGCAGTTCGCCTGTCCAAGTGGCGTGCCCTTCGGGCGGAGCTTCGTCGAGTTGGCAGAGGATGCGTTTGCGCGTCGCTTGGTCGTACCGCGCGGGCCTGCCGGAACGCGCTTGATCGCATAATCCCGCCAGACGTTGCTGGGCGAAGCGGGTGCGCCATTTCGACACGCGCGCCGCCGGGGATCCCAGTTGCCGGGCGATCTCGGCGGTCGAGGTAGCGGCGGCCGCCAGCAGCACAATGCGAGCGCGCTCCACCATGCGCCGTTCGGACTTGTGGCCGCGCACCCAGAGTCGCAGCGTCTCTTCTTCCTCGGCGTTCAGTCGAATCACCGTTGCCGGTCTTGCCATACCGACATTTTACAGTTAAAGGCCTTACTTTCGCAAGTTAGTACTAGTTCTGTGAACTGGCCTTCCGGGTAGCGACGCAAATAGTCCTCGAACGGACCTGGCTCCTCGCTCTCGTCTATGGAGTTCCAATACGCAAGCTCAACTTGAAGAGCCACATCTCCGCTAGGCTGCGTCGGGGCGAACGTAGCGTCTTCGATCACGACCTTAAAGTAGAAGTTGCCGACGATGCTCGAACTCGTCCATGGGACTTGCGCACCCGCAGTCTGATCAATTACTAGCTGCCGCACGCGCCTGAACACCTGCTCAAGTTCCAACCCCTTCGCGCTCAAGGCTTCAAGCATCGCGCCAGTGAAGGTCCCGTTGCGCCCTTCGGGATTGTCGTCGGCGGTCTTGCCAGGTGCGGTTGCGAAGGCCAAAAAACTTCCTTGGGCCGCGTGCATTGCAGCCAAGCCCGATCCGCCTCCCCGAAAAGACCGAAAACCGTTGTTGCGGCAGGCGTCCAGCGTCACGATGTTTAGCGCCGCCTTAGACGCAGCCATCCTGTCGTGAATCTCTGACACCGAATAGGCGTCATACTTCGCGGCAATCTCGTCCGTCAGCTCAAAGTCGACTGGAATCAGGTAGTTCTCGCCATCCATCTGCAATCCGTGGCCGGAGAAGTGGAACAGCGCTACATCGCCGGAGCCCAGCGATCCAGCGAAGCGCCGGATGGCCCGCTCCATCGACTGGCGGTCGGCGTCAGTGACCACTTCCACTTGGAACCCCGATTCGCGAAGCGCCGCCCCAAGGTCGTTGGCGTCGTTGACGGCGCTCTGCAAGGCCGGAGCCTTGGCATACGCATCGTTGCCGACGATGAGGGCCTTTCTGGCGGCCCCCGCGTGAATCAAGTCACGGGTTTGAGCTCCCGCGGCCGCCGGGACGAACAAGCCAAGGACAATCGCGCAGCAGGCGCAGGAGATTCGACTGGCCGCGCTGTATGGCACCGAAGGTCGATCGCGCAGACCCATGGCCTAAAGTATAGTCCATCCGCCCAGCCAAATTTGCGGCGCGGCAGGACAAGGAACCCAAAGCGGTAAGGCATCAAAAAACCGCCCCGGAAGGGCGGCTCTGAAAACTGGACAGAATAACTGTTCTGTCCAGAATGGTAAAGGAGTCCTCCAATGTTTTCAAGGAGTTGTTGGGGATAACTGGAGGGCGGTTTGAGACTGTAATGTCCAGTTTCAGCGATCGGTCCCGCTATTTCTTCGGCGGGTCGTGTGGGAGGTCGTCGAAGCGGGGATCGTCATACATCCACTCGCCTGGTAGCACGGGGTTCTTTTTGTAATCGTATCCGATCGTTTTGTCTGGGTCGACTTCCGTCAGCTCAAAGCCTAAGGGACCTAGGGCGCGGTTGACGCGATCGCGGACGGCGAGATGCAAGTCCTCTTGAGACTTGCCGTGTGTCATGGGACCGGGAACTCCGAGGTTATCGGTACGGTTGTTTAGCTGTCCGGCGGCGCTCATCAGCGCGCGTATCTCATCACGGTAGGGAAACGAAGCCGGACCGTCCTTAAGTAGGTCGTCGGCTTGAAAGAGCAGCTCGCGGAGCTGACGTTTGCGATCGCCGGTCTCGCGGTCCCACTCTTGAGTGGATTTGCGGAAGGCTTCATCTGAATAAGGTTGCCCCATAGGATTGGGGGTTTCGCCTTTTGGCATAGATGTTGGAGTTAATGATTAGGGGTGCCCGTAGTAGCGGCAGGGGCCGCACGGGGACGGAGCCCTTAACAACTACAGCAACATCAACTAAATCAGCGCGTTAGCTTGCTACGACCGACTTTCAGGTACGAGCACGGTATTTCACATTGACGATACGCGACAATAGACCCAGCGCAATTGCAGCCTCGGAAACAAAGATGACCTGTAGCAATAAGGTGGAACATTCACGTCGATCGTTTCTTGGACTGTCAGCCGCTACGTTAGCCATCTCGGCGAGCCCGTCAACCGCCCAGCAGAGCCCGCCCATGAAGCGGCCTAACATCCTATTCTGTATCTCCGACGACCAGTCCTGGCTACATACCAGCGCGTCCGGAGATGCCGTTATCAAGACCCCGGCGTTCGACCGCGTTTCCGCAAACGGCGCCCTCTTTAAAAACGCATTTTGTGACGCGCCTACCTGCGGCCCTTCCCGCAGCGCCATCCTAACCGGTCAACCGATCTGGCGCTTGGAAGAAGCCGGGAATATCCATTCCACGCTTCCCAAAAAGTTCGCGACCTACGCCGGCCTACTCGAGGAGGCCGGTTACGCGATCGGCCATATGAGCAAGGGCTGGGCCCCAGGGCGCTTGGAACCCGGCGGTCGCCGTCCTCTTTTCCAATCGAAAGATGAGCCTGCAGGAGGCAGGCGAAGGTAGCTGTGGGCAGGAGGGATTATAGCTCGGATTGGGGCTTGAGGTTGAAGCCCGTTGTGGGGCCCGTAGGGCGGGGTGAGGGGGATTGCATAAGGGGGAAGGGGCGGCAGCCCCAGTCCCCCTTTGCAGCCATCCCAGGCGAGACCCCACGGCCGTCTTCGGACGTGGGCCGGAGGAGCCGACAACGCCTCGGGTCGGGGCGTTGTCTAGCGCGTGCGCCAGCAGATCGCGAGGTCTTTGCAGACGCGTTGCAGTTCGTTGCGCTGAGCGTCGAGTTGCTCGGCAAACTCGGTGTCGGAACAAGTGTCCGCTCGCGCTTGGAGCTTCTTGAGCGAGCGATCCGCGCGCAGGCCGCGCTGCTCGGCGGGCAGGCTGAGCAGCTTTTCCCACGGCGTGCTCCACTCGGCGTACACCTTGCGCAACTTGCCGCGGCGGTCTCGGCGCTCGCTGGCGAAAGCGCATGGGCGATGAAAATTCAAGTACGGGTTGAGCCACTGGCGGTAGAAGGTGTCGATCGCCTGCGTCGCTTCCGAGGGCAAAAACTGGTAGCCCATCCACTTGCGCACCACCGCGCCGTTCTTGGTTTCGACCAAGGCATTGTCGTTCGAACGGCGCGCGCGAGACTTCGTAAATTCAATTCGCAACTTCTCGAGCAGTTTAGCGGTTTGATGGTTGACGAATTCGCTGCCATTGTCGGAGTGAAAGCCGCGAACGATAAATGGAAATTGTTCCAAAAGGCCTTCCAGCAAGGGAATGAGGTGATTTTCGTTGATGCGTTGGACACAGCCGACGGCCTGCCACTGCGTCACTTCGTCGACCACGTTGATGCTGTAGGCGCCTTTTTCGCCTTCCTGTTCGGGCGAGTGCACGGTGTCGATGCGCAGGTAGCCCGGACGTCCTCGCGGCTCGGGTTGGCGGCGTTCGCCGATCGCCACGGGCGTGGGACGGGTCTTGTCGAGATGCAAACTGTGACGTTGGTAGACGGCTCTTTTTCGCAAGTTGTACAGCTGGCCCACGGACAATTCGGCCAGGCGTCGAAACTCTTTGCGGCCGTAGATCTGGAACTCGCGTTGGAGAATGCGGCGGGTGGCCGGCCCCGAGAGGCGCTGATGAACTCGATCGACGTGCGCCAGTAAGACGCTGTCGGCGCGTGTGTACTTGCTGGGAAAACGGCGCCGCCGATAGGCCCTCGGACGGACGCAACGCGTGTGCAAGAACTGTCCGATCAGGCGGGTGAGTTGCGCGCGGCTTAAGCCCGTGAGCTTAGCGAGATAACGCCGCAGGAGACCCTTGACGGAGCGCTTCTGGTCGGCATAGTGATGCCGCTTCAAGACGCTTTCGACGAGCGCATATTTGTCGCTTCGATTGCCGCCCTCGAAGGCGACGGATTGGCACCCGTCGAGAAAACACTCGATCTGCTCCAGACTCAGCGATTCGGCTTGCTGCACGGCGACTCCCATCGCCCGCAGCTGCTCTGTTCCTGACCACCCAACGGATCCCCGTCAGGCTCATCTTGTATTGGAATCGCCCTCCCCTTCAGGCTCATCTTGTATTGGACAAGACGACGGTCGCAATCCGACGGGTGACAACTTCGAAAACTTCGAGGCCTTCATGGGGCAGAAGGACGAAGACCAGCCGTTCTGCTTCAGGAGATCGGGGACAGGAAGCTGTGAAATAATCCCGATTCCGCGCATATGGTCCGCCATAAGTTCTTTGGAATCAACAGACGTGTTCTGGTGAAATCGATTTTTTCACACCTTCCAGAGGAGATCGGGGACAGGAAGGTGTGAAAAAATAGCCTTGTTCAAATCTTAAACACTGATTATAAATGACTTGGATGGTCCGAATCGACCAGATTCTGAATTCTTTCACACCTTCCAGGGGTAAATCACTAAACAAGCCGGCATTGAATGTCAGGATCGGACGGCTGAGCAAGCTCCAAGTCCGTGAAATGACGGGCCTACACGTTTTCTGCGCGGGACAACCCCCTACGGAATCGCCTCCAAATCTTTTAGATCGTCGCGAATCGACGTCGCCATCTCGGTCTGCCCCATCTCCTGTGCCATCGCCAGGGCGCGGCGCGCATAGTCGACCGCCTGCTGCTTCCGCCCGGCGCGGAGGTGCGCGTCAGCCAGCCCGTAAAGAAAGCCCGGAGTCCGCTCGTCCTCGACCCCCAATGTTATCTTCAGGTACCCAATCGCTTGGTCCGGCTTGCCCTGGGCCACCAGATGCCGCCCAATCTGGAAGTTCGCCAACCGGTGATTTGGCTCGTATTCGAGCGCTTGTCGGAAATGTCTGATCGCTTCGGCCGTCCTTCCCAGCTCGGCGAGCGTCGAACCGAGGTTCAGATATCCGTCCGCAGACGTGGGATTGATCTCGAGGACTCGCTCGAAACTCTGGACCGCTTCGCGCGGACGTCCTCGTAACACCTGAACCGTGCCCCGGTTATTGTGCAGTTCCTCGATGTCCGGGTCCAGCCCCAGCGCTCTGTGGTAATGCGTCTCGGCCCGGTCAAAGCGCTTCAGCCTGCCGTAGGAACCGACCAAGTTGACATGCGGCGCCGCGAACTCCGAGTCCAGCTCGATCGCTTTGTGGTAGTGCGAGATGGCCTCCTGTGCTCGCCCCTCTTGCTCCAGCCGTCGGCCCTCGTTGAGATGCCAATGCTGGTCCGCCCGTAGGCTTTGGACATCCCGGAGAACCGGGTCGTCGATTGGGGGCCTCGAACGGCCGTGCTTCTCCGAAAGAGCCAGGTGGCTCCGAGACGATTCGGCGTCGCCGAAGTCACGGTAGGCCAGCGCCAGGGTGTAGTGGGTCGCCCCGGAATTCGGAGCAAGGTCGCTAGCCTTGAGAAGCAGAGGGATTGCTGCTCTTGCCTCTCCTTGTTGTACGAGGACTCGACCGAGACCATAGTAGGCCCGGGAGGAATCCGCCGCGAGTTGTAAGGCGTCCTCGAAGAATCTGCGACTATCGTCCAATCGATCGAGAGATAGCAAAACCTCAGCTTGTCGGATGTAGGCGTTGGCGTCGCTCCTCAGTTCGATGGCTCGGTTGAATGAGTCGACGGCCGCCTCCAACTCCCCTGTCGTTGTCTGAACGACACCCAAACAGTAGGGCCAGCGGAACTCCTTCGTGTCCAAAGCCTGCGCTCGCAGGAAGCACGCCTTGGCCCCGCCGTAGAGCTCATGCGCCTGCAGGAACATGCCCAGCCGCCCATTGGAGGAGGCGTCTTGGGGATCGTTCTTGAGCCTTTCGAGGAGCTCGCCGACTTCCGCGCGCGCCGAGGGCAGAAAACTTTCGGCGGCTACCGCGGGCAGTTTCGGTAGCGGATCGCCGCGGCCGCAACTACAACCGAAGCAGAGTGCGAAGCCGATCGAAAGCGCCAGCAACTCGGCCCGGCGGATCATACGCCTATATTAGCTTTCGAATCGGAAGCACTCGGCCGACGTCTCCTCGCCCGCGGTATTGTGGTTCACCAAGATCTAAACCGCTCCCGACCTGCCTGAGCAGAACCGGGAGCGATGTGAACGATAAACCGCCAGTCCGACTAGAAGATAAACTTCAAGCCGAGCTGCAGGTTACGCGGACGGCCGGCGCTGGTAATGCGGCCGAAGTTGTTGTTGCCGACCTGCGAGTTCGGGAAGTTGAACGACGGCGTATTCGTGAAATTGAAGCTCTCGAAGCGGAACTGAACACTGTGCCGTTCGGTGATCGAGAAGCGCTTGTAGACCGCGAAGTCCCAGTTCACCAGGCCCGGTCCGAGCAGGATGTTGCGCCCGGCATTGCCGTACTCGAAGTCATTGTTCGGTACGAAGGCGTCGGTGTTGAACCAGCGCTCCGGATCCCGCTGGCTCCCCGATAGTTTGTGATCTGCGCCGGGAACAACGTTCGGCCGATTCAAGTCACCAGTGTTCGCCGGGTTACCCCGCACGTTTAGTCCGAACGGACGTCCGGAAGCGAGTGAAAAGATACCGGCGACCGTCCAGCCGCCCATCACTGTGTCTTGAACACCTCCCCAACTGCTGCCCCATTTGCGGCCCGAACCCCACGGGAGGTCATAAATGTAACTGCTAACGAAGCTATGCGCGCGGTGCTGGTTGTCGAGGCCTCTCTCGGCACGCCGATCAAGAGGATTCTGAATTCCGCTGGAGGGGGCATTTCCCGAGCCCGCGAAGCCACCGGCGTCGCCCATGGTTTTCGAGAAGATATACGCGCTCAGTATGGTAAGCCCGTTCGAGTAACGCCTTTCGAATCGTGTTTGGAACGAGTGGAAAAGCGAGTTGCCGTTGAACTCGTGACGGTTCATCGCCGCCAGCGGGCCGACAACAATGTCGGTGCCGGGGAAAACCGCACTCGTGTAGCGGCGGCGGCTGTTGATGTTACCCGGCCCCGGCAGTGCGTAGTTGGCATTGATACGGTTGACCAAGTGCTGGGCCTTGGTGCCGTAATAGCCAAATTCCCAAACTGTGTCGGAACCAAGTGAATGCTGGACATTGAAGTTCCATTGTTGCGAGAGCGGCCACGGCGGGTCGCGCTCAAACGACGAGAATCGCAAAGCGACCGCGCGCTCGGGAGTCACGACGCCGGCCGGCACGCCATTTTGCAGAATAACCGAGGGGTTGATGCTGTCGGTCGAGATTTGCGACTTGATGTGGAAGGGAGGGTTCGTCTCCAGAAACTGTCCTCCCCCGGTACCCTCGTAGTTGGCATAGAAAATTCCATAACCCCCTCGCAGCACCGTGCCTTCACGAAGGCGATAGGCGAAACCGAAGCGCGGCCCGAAGTTGTTCATGTCCGGGTCCATGGTGGCGCGCATCGCGCGGCTGCCGTCCTGGGCCACAACGATGGAAGGATCGGCCGGGTTGGTGTCGATGTCGAAGTTTGATATGCCGTTGGTCTTTTCCCACCAGGGCAAGTTCATCTCATAGCGCAGGCCGAGGTTGATCGTGAGCCGGTTGTTGAATCGCCACTCGTCCTGGATGTAGAAGTGGTGCCAGGGCGTGCGCAGGTTCATGTAGACCGAATTGGAGATATCGGTGCGGAAGGGAATGCCCAGCAGAAAGTCTGCCGCGGGCCGGCCGCCGCGGCCTCCGGCTACATTTTGGCTTTGACGCGTGAAGTTGCCGTTGAAGACGAACCGCCCCAACTCCTGCTGCGGGTTGGTCAGGTAGCTCTGCAAGAACTGTCCGGAGTACCCGAACTTGACGCTGTGGCTGCCCTTGATCCAGTTCGTATCCACATTGAGCTGGCGGTTCTGCGAGTCGATCAGGTTGGGGGTGAAGTTCGAAGTGCCGATGTTGTGCATACCGCTGAGGTCGAACCGCGCGGATCCATTCAGGGACTGATTGACGCCGGTCAGGCCGAGATCGGTGTTCAGGTTGCTGGTTGCCACGGGTTGGCGGTTCGTGTAGAGCCGATTCCAGCCCAGTTTGACGTTGGTGATGAAGGTCGGCGAGAAGATGTGGTTCCACCCGAAAGCAAGATTCTGGCCGCGATGGGTGAAATCAGTGCCGTTGCTGTCCTGGCCCGAGGGAAAGGCCAGCGAGCCGGGAACGTCATTGTCTTGCTGGCTGTAGCGGCCGAACAAGTTGTCGTTTGCGCCGATAATCTGGTCGATCCGAATATCCCACTTGTCGACGTCTTCGTTGTCGGGCGCGTTCGTTCGCCAGTTCCTGGTGAGCCCTGGACCATTCGCCGCCGGATAGAAGTCGCTGGCCTTCCGCGCCACCGAATCGATGCGGTCGCTCGGAATGATGTTATTCGGAAACGGATCCCGAAGCTTCGTGTCCGGATTGTAGGTGGCCGGATCATAGATGGTTTGCGGAACGCCGCCGAAATCACCGCCGAGCTGCGCCTGAGTCGGGATCGTCAAGTTAAAAGTCGCCGACTCGCGAATGGCGGTGGCTTCGTAGTCGCCGAAGAAGAAAGTCGAATTCTTGTTGATCGGACCGCCGAAGGCAAAGCCATACTGGTTGCGCTTGAAGGGCGGCTTCTCGCCCGGGTCGAAGAAGTTCTTGGCATCGAGCGTGTCGTTGCGCAGGAATTCAAAGACCGTGCCGTGGAAATCGTTGGAGCCGGACTTGATCGAAACGTTGACCGTCCCGCCGAGCGCGCGGCCGGATTCCGCCGAGTAAGCGTTGGTGGAAATCTTGAACTCTTCTATAGCGTCGATGGAAGGCTTGACGACCTCGGCGCGGCGCCCTTGGGCGGCGATCTGTATGCCGTTGTTGTCGATCCCGTCGAGCGAGTAGTTGTTTTGCGTCGTACGCTGTCCGCCAGCGCTGTAGCCACCGAAGCGGCCGCCGATCGAGCGAACCGCCCCCGCGGAAAGCAAAGCGAGCTGAATGTAGTCGCGCCCGTTGAGAGGCATGTCGACCATGCGCTGGTTGTTGATCACCTGACCCTGGGTGGCTTCGGTGGTCTCGAGCAGGGGCGCCGCGGCGGTCACGTCGACCACCTCCGTCAACGCACCGATCTCGAGGGGGATGTCGATACGCGCGGTTTGTTGCAGCGTCAACACAATCCCGGAGCGTACGGCTCGCTTGAACCCGTCGGCCTCAACCTCTAGGAGATATTCGCCGATGCGCAACGGTTGCGAGCGAAACAGCCCTTCGGCGTTGCTTTCGACTGAGAGCTCCTGGGCGGTCGCTACGTGGGTGAATTTGACTTGAGCGCCGGGAATCACCGCCCCAGTGCTGTCACTGATCGTCCCGGTGATTCGGGCGGTCTCGATCTGCCCGTGAGCAACTGAGCCCAGAAGCAGTAACAGTAGGACTCCCGAGAACGCGAAGAACGCTTGACGGATCATAATGGGCCTCCCGATGATTTTGCAGCTTTATAGTACCTGAAACTCCGTCTTTTTGCGTTGGGTTCGAGAAACTTGCGGGTGAAACCGCTCTGTATCTCGATTCGACATCTATCTCGCAGGAGCGCAAGCCGCCGATCGGCGCAAATTGTACTGGAGACCGGGCCACTCTGGTTGCAGTCAGAAGGTAGCATGCCGGAGTGAATGGAAGTAGGTGATCGAGTTCGGGAATGAGATGCTATTCAAAACTGAGGCTCGCCCTGAAAAAACGAGACAACCTGATGGGCGCGAATCCCGAGAAGCGACTCGACATACGCCAAGCATTAGTCGATTGGGAAGCAGAAATCGCTCGCGACTAGAAGATTCGGCGACATACAGTGGCTGATCGTTTAGCGGACCAAGATGTGCCGATTTTACGTCTGGGGCGCCGCAACGCGGATAGGTGTTTGTAACAAACGATGCCACAAACTCTCGCGCCAAAGCCTGTCAGATCCCCGCCAAACGCGCTCTAAGGCCCTGTTCAAGGGGTTTGGAGCGATTTCAGACTGCCGCCAGCTCAGCGTGAAAATAATTTAAATAATCTATCTGTCGGACTGCTCGAATGGACGATCCGAGTTGGCCTCGGCAGATTCGGAGCAGGATCGCGATCTCTCAGCGCTGGGCGCGCTCCCGACCTTTTGGGAATGTCGGAAGCGATGAGCCTGCGACGTGCGGCCATCAGTCGGTGTTGATTGCAAGACCGGGAGCGGATTCCCACTAGTCGGTGCTCGGGTCGTCTATTTGAGCAACCAGCGACTCTCGGCACTCGCTTGTAACTAGAGTGTCTAGCCCTTGAGAGCGGCGAGACGGAAGAAAAGATCGTTGAATACAGCGTCGCGGTTGACGTTATTTGCGACGCGAATGTTGTGGCGGCCCGATGCGGTTTTCCACTTCATGTCGTCGGTCAGCACAGGGCTCGATACGATCTCGGAGGGGACCCACTCCGGGTTGTTCAACCAAGCTATTGCCGAGATATCCCAGATGACTTTTGAATACGGGTAACCGCGGTTCTTGCCCTTCGTTCTCAGGGCGTAATACTGCAGAAATTGGCCGTAGAGATAGTCACCAATCCGTGAGCGCCCGCGCATGTTCTTGTCCAACTCCGGGACCGTCGTCCGCAGGTGCTCGGCCACGTTCTTGGTCGGAATTTGGACTAGCGGAACACCGCTGTCGAATAGAACCTGCGAGGCGATCACATCCTGACGCAGGTTGAACTCGCTCGCCGAGGGCCAGTAGTGCGTGGTCCCACCGAGCCAGACGACTACGATCTTTTCTTTGATCTTCGGCTCCATCAGGATGGCCGATGAGACGTTCGCCGGGCAGCCGATGGTCAACACGTAGAGCGGCTCACCGCTGGATTTCATCGCCTTGTCGATCAAATCGCGCGCGGCGGGGCTGGCAACCGGCTTGCCCTTGCGCTCGAAGAATCGGTCAGAGCCGCGGAACACTGATTTACTATCCCCTCCAGGCAAGAAATCTAGCAGCCGAAAGATCTCCTCATAGCTCTTCTCCATGCCGATGGCGGCGCTGGCGGAGAGACTGTTGACGAACGGCGCGGCGTAGATCGCCTCCACGGACATTCGCTCGTGAGAAAGCAGGCTGTAGGCGACTGCATACTGGTCGTCGATTTCGTTGTAGGTGTCGGAGTCGAGTACGACTCGCAGTCGGCCTGGCCCAGGAATGGCGAGCAGACGATCGAGGTCGGCGGATTGAGCCTGGGCGGAAGCGGCGAGCGCACCCCCTGCGGCAGCTTGGAAGAATCTGCGGCGCGAAGTCATGGCAATCGGAGCGATGCTAGCACAGCTAGATTGGGTGAAAAGTCCGAAGCCAAAAATTACCGGGACTCGATCGCTCGACTAGACCCTGCTGAAGATCGAATTGCTGAGAGCACTCGTGCTGTCGGCGAATGCTTCCTGCTCGATGCCTAGCGAACGTAAGATGCTGAGGTACATGTTTGACATGCGCGATTGGCCGTCGCGCCAATACGTGCCGTGCTTGAGGCCCATGTTGGCTCCGCCCGTGATTAGGGTCGGCAGGTTAACCGAAGTATGCGTTGTGCTGGCGCCGCTGCCGTATAGCACGATCGTGTTGTCGAGCAGGCTGCCGTTGCGGTCTTGATAGCTGTTCATCCTCGTGAAGAAGTGGGCTAACTGTTGGCTCAGGAACAGATCGTACTTGGCGAATTGCTGCTGCCCCTTTTTGTCAGTCGCGTGCGAGAGCTTGTGGTGAGTTTGCGACAGACCGAGCTTGAGCGGGAACGTGTCGCTGATGCCCATGCCGTCTTCGCGGTTAAGCATAAAAGCTACCGAACGGGTAATGTCCGCATCGAATGCCAACGCGATCAGGTCGAACATCGTGCGGTAATATTCGGCGGGTTCGCCCTCGGACGTGGTGTCGAGGTTTAGGTGCGTGTAGTCCTGCTTTTTCAGCGGGATGTCGATCCAGCGCTCGGATGCGATTAGGCGCGACTCGACTTCGTCGAGAGAGGCGAGGTACTGATCCATCCGCTCGCGGTCAGACTTACCCAGTTGCTGATCGAGCGAGCGCGCACTTTCGGCGACGGCGTCAACCAACTTGATGCGCCGTTGCAGCTTGTCACGCTGCGCTTGGAGCGAGCCGCGGTCACCGCGAAACAGGCGGTCAAAGATGCGGCGCGGGTTGTTTTCCGCTGGGATTGGACGGCCTTCGAGGCTATAGGAGATCGTGCCAGTGCGAGAGAGGTAGCCCGTTCCGGCGTCGATCGAGAGCACCAAGGAGGGTTGGCGGCAGTACTGCTTGGTGTGCTGCGCTACGACCTGATCAAGTCCGACGGAATTGTAGGTGCCGGGCTTGGGGTTGTGAAGCGGGGCTCCGGTGAGCCACATGTCGGAGCAGGTATGCGGGTCGGCCTTTGGACCGCTTGGATGGTGCAGTCCACCCATGAAACTGAGTTGTTTGCGGAAAGGGGCCAACGGCTCGGTGGATTTTCCGAATACGAACTCGCCGTTGTTTTCAGAACGCGGGAACCAGCTCCACTCGTCGAGGCTGTTCTCTTCGCGAGGGAGCGACATGCCGTTCGCCGTGTAGAGCGCGCAAAAGCGGCGCGGAGTCTGCTCAGTGACCGCGGCACCCATGGCGTCGAGAGCGGGTAGAGCTAGCGCGGCGCCCCCGATGCCCTGCAGGAATGCGCGGCGGTCGATTTTTGCGAAAGTACTCATCGGTATGTCGGCCAGTCAGCCTTATTGTACGCCAGACCGCGAAGGCTCGGACGTCCCGAATCGCAATCAGCGGGAGGTGAGCCTAACACGCATAACGACTGGGTGATCTGCGGTAAAGCGGCTGATGCTAAAGTGAGGGCGATGTCGTCTAAAGTTGAACAAGCGTCACCGTCCGCTGATGGCCCCGACACTCAGGAAAAAAGGCCAGTGACGCGTCACGAGTTATTGCGCCACACTGAGCACGACCCGAAAGGTGCGGCCGAATTGGTCCGATTCGTCGATCGGCTCAGGCATGGCAGGGACACCTACGGCTCTCGATTGTGATTTCGGTTGTCGTTGACACGGACGTGGCATCGTTCGTGTTCAAGGACCACGCCTTGGCCCCGGCGTACGTTGACATTCTCGTCGACAAACACCTCTCCATCTCATTTATGACACTTGCCGAGCTGCGCGCCGGGGCGGCAAAGGCTGATTGGGGACCTCGTCGCAGAGAGCTTCTTGAACGATACTTGTCGGTGTTCGAGGTGCTTCATACAAGCAACGAGCTGTGTTCTGCGTGGGCCGGCCTGCGTGCTGAAATGGAAGTTGGTGGTCGACGCATTGAATCCGCCGATGCCTGGATAGCCGCGACTGCGCGTTCGGTGGAGCGGCCGCTGGTTACGCACAATCGAAAACACTTCGACCACATCCCCAACTTGTCGGTTATGTCGGTCTAACCGGGTCGCCATCGCATCACCCGAATCGGCGTCTCCCTGAGACTACTTCTCTAGGAACAATTTATTGTTGACGACGTACCGGAGCATGTCCCGCATGCGGTATTCGCCGGCTCGCAGTTGCAGCGCGTCTTGCTTCAGAAAATTCAACTCGTTGTACGTTAGGCTGCGGCCGTTCGCGTACGTCACTAGATGCTTGAGAACGCTGAAGGCCACCTGATCGATGCGATCTTGCGCGAGATAGCGCTTGAGCTCATTGACGCCAGATACCTCGGTGTTGTCGGGCAACGTGGACCGCGCGTCGGCAGGTTGCTGCTTAACCCGCCCGTCCGCGTCGAACTCCTCAAGGGCGACTCCCCAGGGGTCGATTTTCGTGTGGCATTGGATGCAACCCGGCAGGCTGCGGTGCTGCTCCAACCGTTGGCGAAGCGACAGTCCCACTGTGTCCGCCGCCAGGTCCGGCACATTTGGCGGCGGAGGTTCGGGCGGCTCGGCGATGATTTTCCGCGCCAGCCAGGCCCCGCGCTTGACTGGGTTCGACTCGCGACCGTCTGATAGTCCAGCCATCAATGCGGCCTGAGATAAAAGGCCGCCGAGCTCGGGCCGGCCGTGCACGATAGGCACGAACTTGAAACCACTCTCGGTCTTGTCGGCGAGGCCGTAGTAGCTGGCGACAACTTCATTGGCAACTACGAAATCGGACTCCACCAAATACCGCGCCGGCAGGTTGTTGCGGATCAAGTGCTTCACAAACTCCAGCGGCTCTCGTCGAAGTTGAGTGCGGGCGTCGCGGCTCAGCTTGGGGAACTTTTCGCGATCCGGCTCGAGCACGTCGAACTTTTCGAGATCGAGCCATTGGGAAGTGAACTCCTCGATGAATTTCGATGAGCGCGGGTCGGCGATCATGCGCTCAACTTCGGAGTCCAACTGATCTCTCAACTCGCCGCCGGCCGCCAGATTAAGGGTCACGCTATCCGGTGGCTCATTCCACAAGAAGTACGAAAGCTTTGAAGCCAATTCATGGTCATCGATCGCTTCGGGCTCGGGCGTGGAGCTGGTCTCGATCATGAAAAGGAATTGAGGCGATGTCAGCACGACCTGCAGCGCATCTTTCACGCTTTGTTGAAAACCGCGCCCCTCGTCGAGTGATCGTTGGAATACCCCCATCAATGCCGACTCTTCCGGCGCGCTAACGGCTCGGCGGTACGCACGGGTCGCGAAGTTGCGAATGATCTCGCGCGCGTACTCGTGAGAATCGGATTTGCGGTTGAAATCGGTGAAGATGTTTTGATGCGTGGCTGGTGGCCAAGTGTCGTAGAACGGTCCCTGGAACTCCACCGACTTAATCAGCAGCCGAGGCATGTCGCGGCCGTCGGTGTATTCGCTGCGGACGGCGATCTCACGAATGCCCGCTAGATAGTTGACGTTGTTCTTTTCAACATTCGGACTGGCGTAGTCGCTGATGGCGCCTTCAAATACAAAGCGCTCTAGCTTTTCAGCCGCCACAGTTTGAGGTGTCTGGACCGCAGCGAAGGTACTGCCGCAATCGCGGCGAAAACCCATATGCACGCCAACTCGCGGGGAACGCTTTTCGAACGCTAGAAAGCGCTGCGAGATATTGTGGTCGTCCGACAGCGGGGTTATCACGATTCGGTCCAAATCCCTTACGCCGTTGTGCTCGGCCTGGACCTGTAACTTGCTGGCCTCAAGCCTAAGCACTACCAGGGCGGGGTGTTGCAGCTGTGTTGAGAAAGGCCGGTGGCCCAGAGTTAGCGTAGCTTCTTGCGGGGTCTCGGGCGGCGGTAACGCCAGCTTGCGGCCGGGTTGGATCAGCGCTTGCAGCTCGGCCTCATCGAGGGCTCGCGAATAAATACGCACTTCGTCGAGCGCGCCGTTAAAGTGGGCGGCATACGAGACGCGCCCAAGATGGAGTTCGGCCTTAGGGTTGTTGAGGTTTGCCGCACCGATTTCTCCTTTTGCCACTAAGTAGCCGTTCACGTAAAGGCCTGTTTGATTGCCGCCACGCCTGACGACGGCGGCAATATGCTGCCATGTATTGGCTTGAATAACGCGATTCGGGGAGTTCACGAACGCATTGGAATCGTTGTCTGGTCCAGACGTTGAGAGCCTGAAATTGCCCCTGCCGCCGCCAAGATTCAGTTGCCAGCCCGGCATTTGGTCATAGCCTCCGAAGACTACGACGCCTGCGTTTTTCAACTGCTTTGGATTGATCCAGGCCGCTACGGTGAAGTCACTGCTGCCGACGTTCAGTGCGTCCTGCTGCTCGATGACGATCGAATCGTCTTCACCGTCCAGCGAAACGGCCCTACCAAACGGGGATTCGACGAACTTCGCGTCTCCTTCTAATCGGCCTAATCGACCGGGGGTTTCGTCGTCGAGCGACCACGATCCGACCAAGCCCTCGGCGAGGCGCGACGTATCTGGGGTGGGTAACTCGCCTCGTTCCACCTGATGGAGATCAACCTGGTAGATACCGGGCGCGTCGATTGTCAGCGTTTGAGGCGTTTCCGGCTGTAGACTCACCAGGGCTCGTGCTCCATCGACCGGTTGCGCCTGATCTTCAGGGTCGAGCATCAAGCCGTCGTTATACTTCGCTGCGCTGACGGTTACGCGAAATCGGCCGTGGTCGGGAAGCTCGCGGGTCGAAATCTTGAAGTTCGCCTGATGCCCAAACGTGCCGTCGCATCCAAACAGCTCGTTATTGGGGATCGCCGGCCGCAGTAGCAGGCCTTCGGGGATGGTCTCGTAGGCGGTCCCCCTGGGGTACCCACGGCTACCGCGCATGTCGGCAAAGACCGCGTGGTAGATACTGTCAAAGTCACGCCAGCCGCGCACAGTTCCGTTGCCGATGTAGCCTTCGTTGTAACGATACTTCGTCCGCATCGCAAGGGGTTCAAAGGCGAATTGCTTGCTGGGAACGGGCTGCGAAACGACGTAGTCTTCGATTTCGAGCAACATGTTGTTCGCGCCGAGAATGAGTTTCTCGGGCAAGGGGTCGGGGTTGATCGACTTACCTAGGTCGACGCGGAAGTTCTGGATCGTAGGCTTCGTGTCGGGGTTGACGATCGATCGGTTAAGCGCCTCTTCGGCAACTTCGAGATAGGCCTCCATCAGAAGTGGGGATATCTGCAGAGTCTCCGCGTTATTTACGAAGCCGTCGCTGGACACAGCATCGGGGGGAAGCGCATCGGTCAGGTCGTCGTCGAGCAGCAATAGCTCGCGCAGGGTGTTGCGGTATTGCGAGACAGTCAGGCGCCGCACGATGCCGTTCTTGGGAACCGGGCGCGAGCGGGCAACGTTAAGGGCTTGGTTGATCCACTCGACCATGCGCTCACGCTCGGAACCGTCCGGTTGTGGCGCACCCTTCGGCGGCATGGTCTCGTCGCCAATTTTTCGGCGGACGGCCTCCCATAGGCGAAGGTGCCGATCTTCCAGCGCCGCGTCAAGTTGGTCGAGACGGATGCCCGACATGGCGACGTTTTCGTTGTGGCACTGGACGCAGTTTTGTTTCAGAAACGGCTTTGCTTGCTGCTCAAATGATTGTTCGAGCGCAACGGGAGCAGCAGCCGCCGCGTGGGCCGGCAGGGAGCGCGCTATCCACGCGGAGCCCACGGCAGACACCAGAGCGAGAGCGCACGTGGCTTGGAATCGAAGCCGAGAATTCCGTGAATTCATATCGTACTGGGAGCAATCGTCTCCCTACTAAACATCGCCACGTTGGCCCCGATAAACAAAGCTTATGTTAACCCGAGACTGCAGATCGCCACGGGCTTCGGGGTACCGGCAGCTTTATCGATTTCGAATTCTCGGTCCTTGCCCAATTTGGCTATGACCGCCTGATGGCACTCCCATCACCTCGATTTCCGCCACCTCGGTCATCGATGGTCCTGGAAAAACGAACATCAGTTCGGTGACGTCGGACAACACCGCGTCCAAGGGATAGATCACGCGGAAGCCATCGACGTTGACCGAGGGCAGCTTCTCGATTTGCTCACTACCGCCAATCAAGCGAACGACGTCGAGGGCAAAGCCCTCTGGCCGTCGTGATGGCCGCGGGCGTTCCGCGGGGAACGCTTGCGCCGCGTTGAACTCGACAAGGATCGAGTGAACCTCGACAGCCGCGCGAAAGCGAAGTTTTACCCAGTGGCGAGTAGCGCTGTCGGTCAGCCAATAGGTGTAGTTGATGTTGTTGACAATATTATCGCCGCCGTCGAAGAGGTTCAACACCCCATAGAAGACGTTGTCGAGTTCGCGGCCCGCATTCACGCTGCTGGCGTCGACGAACGTATCGCCGAGTTTCGCCACGTTGACTAGCCCGCATTTCCCACCACGTGGCGAGCGAAAGTGCGTGAGAGGTACGTCAATACGAGGCGGGCGACGGTTGGCGCGCGGAGGCGTACTTGACAGTCCGTCGAGCACTCGACGATCGAGCGCAACGAAGTAGTGGCGCACCTATCGCGTGCTTTCGCCGTCAGGTGGTGAGAAATGCGGGCTCGCTCGCTCGCGCGGCCGATCATCGGCACGGCAAGATATAGAGCTAAGACAGTGATTGAAATCGAGCTATGCAAAAGGCCTCGCTGCTATCGTTGACGCACCGAGATAAAAATCGTTTATAAGTTTTTGGGATTGCTTGCGCGAGTGAGAAACGTGGGTTAAACCCGCGTACGCGGCAAGCAGCTTGACTGAGCGAGGCGAAGACCTCCGGGAGCCGCCGCGAGCCTTCGTGTAGCGAAACCGTGAGTTGCCTGCTGTCGGCTTCCCCGCGCCGTTAGGGCCGAGCAGTACGCCCAGACCATCGAAACGAATCTTCACACGTTGGTCGCCGAGGCGAACGGCGTTTCGGCCGCGATAGAACAAGTCGTCGGCAAGACCTCGGCGGTGTCCGCGCTCGTTAGCGACGCTGTGGAGAGTAGCACGCGCGTAGCCAACTCTCTTGACGCCGCAGTTGGCGAGACTCTTCGCGCGGCCGGGTTGTCCGGCGACGGTGCCGAGCACGTTCTAGTGACAAAAGCGGCGGTCGCTGAGCTATCCGGTTCCGCGAAAGAGATTGTCAATGCGGTTGAAGCAATCGACTCAATCGCTGCTCAGACGAATATTCTTGCGCTCAACGCCACTATCGAGGCCGTTCGTGCGGGCGAGGCGGGCAAGGGCTTTGTCGTCGTTTTGTCGTCGTTTCGAATGAGGTGAAAGAACTCGCGAAGACCTCTACCAACGTGACCAGAAGCATCCGAGTCAAGATCAAAACATTCATACAAAGACCGACCGCGTGAAGGAAGCCATCCACACTCTTTCGACGATCCTCTCCGAGGTTGAACGAATCAACGGTTCCGTCTCCAAAGTCATCGAAGAGACGTCGCACACAAGTCAGTCCGTTCAGACGGCTG
The DNA here is from genome assembly GCA_965205595.1 of Bryobacterales bacterium. Lineage (GTDB taxonomy): Bacteria > Acidobacteriota > Terriglobia > Bryobacterales > UBA6623 > CATQHP01. Next base: position 39,119 of record CBDBHI010000021.1, read on the forward strand.
TCAACGAAGCACTAACGGTATCCACAGCGGTGAACGAGATGACTGCCAGCGCGGCGGGTGTATCAGAGAAAGTCAAACACAGTTATCAAGAAATCATGCGGGTGTTCGACCCGCAAGGCCGAGACCCCGGCTTCCGTTTAGACCGAGTCGCCGGCTGCTGAAAAATGCCGGCTACTTCTCCAACCTTTCCAAGATGTGAGAATCTGGCGGGGAATGGTCCTGCGGTATATTTTCGCCTGCATGTTAATCGCTTGCGCCTCGTGTGGGCGCATGTTCGACCCGCCGTTGCAGGCGCGATTCGAACTCACGGCTTGCCTGCCGGCGTTGCCGGCGATCGATCCGGCCCGTATGATGTGGTCTGTTTCACCCGAGCCGGTAGTCGAGCGCGGTAGCCCGGGCGAATGGGACGCGGTCGATCTGCTCAACCCCACTGTGGTTCGTCATGGCGGGCGCTACTTGAACCTCTACTCCGGGTTTGACGGCGATACCTGGCACACAGGCCTCGCCTTCTCCGAAGACGGTGAGCGTTGGACAAAAAGGCACCGCGTGCTTTCGCCTGAAGGTTGGGAGGGCGACTACATTGCCGCCAACGGAGCAGCGGTTGTCTCCAGCGGCAAAGTTTTCTACTGGTACCAAGCGGGTCCGAGGCACGCCGCACGGATTGGGCTGGCCCGTTCGCGCGACGGCGAGCAGTGGGAGAAGCAACCACGAGCGGTACTCGCGCCCGGCCCCCGAGGTTCGTGGGACGAAACGGCGGTTGGCGATCCTTCCGTCATCTCGTGTGGCGATTGGTTCTACATGTTCTATCTCGGGCAAAATCGGCATGGCCGTCAACGCTTAGGCCTGGCCCGCTCGCGCGACGGAATCCATTGGCAAAAGGAGCATCGCAATCCCTTACTCGCAGGCGGGTCTCCGGGGTCGTTCGACGAACGTGGGGTAGGCGAACCAGCCGTCTTTCGCGCGGGCGAAAAATGGTACATGCTCTACGTCGGTCGAGACCAAGGCGAACGGCGGCAAATCGGTTGGGCCGAATCCGCGAACGGAGTAGACTGGAGAAAACTCGAAAATGCTCCTCGGCTCGCCGGCAAACTCGATTGGAATCGCGCAACCGTGTGCGACCCTGAAGTGATGGTCGTTGGCGATCGACTTCAGCTGCTCTTCGGTGCGGGCGACAAGGCGTTCCCCGACGAGAATGTGAATGGAGTTATTGGCCGCGCGGTGCTAATTTCGAAATAACTTTTTTTCTCTGAATAGCGAAGAACTACGTAGTGAGACGAATATTTTGTGTGCTGGTGGTTGCGGTCGCATTTCTGGCGCCGGTCGGCGCACAGGTGCTCGACCCGGTGCAATGGTCGATAGTGCTCGAGCCGTCGCGCGCTGAGCCGGGCGGGCGAGTTAACGCGCGCGTAACAGCTACGGTAGAAGACGGTTGGCACCTCTACTCGTCGAGCACCCCTCAAGGCAAGCCGATCGCACTCGACCTGCAAATTGCAGAAACGCCAGCCGTGGTTTCGTGGCAAGCCCACCAACCCCAGCCGACGATCAAGTTCGATCCCAACTTCCAGATGGATAGCGAGTGGTACGAACACTCGGCGGAATTTCTAGTTGAAATCGATCTGGCGGCAGACGCCTCAGGCGAACAATCGATCGAGGCCAAGGTGCGCTACGGCGCTTGCGACGACCGTCAGTGCCTGCCGCCCAAACGCAAGTCCGTTTCGGCCACGTTGACCGTAGCGCCTGGGGCGAAGGGCCTGGCTGGGCCGATACCAGGTGAGTATCAGGTGATGAAGCTCTTCGAGGCGTCAGCAGCGGCTTCCGGGCCGGCTCCGGCCGTCGATCCGCTCAGCGCCGGCGGCGAGGAACAGGGGCTGTTTGGATTCGCCCTGGTGGCTTTAAGCTTTGGCCTGCTAGCGATCCTGACGCCGTGCGTCTTCCCAATGATTCCGATATACATGGGCTCGTTTCTAGGCGGTGAAGATAGACCGCGCAGTGCTGTGATGCGCCAAGCGGGTATGTTCTGCCTCGGGGTCGTCGTGCTATTCACGGCGCTCGGCGCCGGAGTCTCCGCGGTAGTTGGGCCCTTTGGGATGAGCCAACTCGGTTCGAACGTCTGGGTCAATCTGCTAATCGCGTTGGTGTTCTTCGCATTCGGAGCGAGCATGCTCGGGGCCTTCGAGATCAGCATGCCCAGCAGCGTGATGACCGCCGCGAACCAACGAGCATCAGGTTCGGGCGTCGCTTCTACGCTCATGCTGAGCCTGGTTTTCACGCTGGCGTCATTCGCTTGCACTGGCCCATTTATCGGCTCATTGCTGGCGGGTTCGCTTTCAGGCGGAAGTATCGCCTTCCCGGTATTTGGAATGCTGATGTTTTCGATCGGGTTGGCCGCGCCGTTCTTCGCGATCGCCTTGTTCCCGTCGTTCATGGGCAAACTGCCCCGTAGCGGGGGCTGGCTCGCCGTCACGAAACGCACCATGGGCCTGGTGATATTCGCGGTCGGCATCAAGTACCTCAGCACGGTCGACCAAGTTTTCGGGCTCGATCTGCTCACTCGTGATCGCTTCTTGGCGATTTGGGTGGTGCTGTTCGCACTGGCGGCGTTCTACTTGTGGGGCGTCGTTAAGCTAGTCGACGACGGCCCGAGCGAGGGGATCGGCTTGGTTCGTCTGGGTGTCGGCGCGGCGTTCCTGATCCTCGCGATCAGTTTGATTCCCGGCATGTTTGGAGGCAGGCTTGGCGAACTCGACGCGTATGTCCCGTCGGCCACCGACGCGGGACTCTTCGCCGGAGGCACTGGCAGACCGGCAACGAAATGGATCAAAGACGACTTTGATGGCGCGCTCGCCGAGGCGAAATCGAGCGGCAAACCGGTCCTCGTGAACTTCACCGGTTACGCTTGCACCAACTGCAAGTGGATGAAGACCAACATGTTCACGAAGCCCGAGATCGCCGAGGCGCTTGAGGGTCTCGTGCTCGTCGAACTCTACACTGACGGTCTCGATGACGTCAGCGACAAGCACCAAGAGTTGCAGATCTCGCGATTCAACTCTTCGACGATCCCGTTCTACGCGGTCATTCGTCCCGACGATTCGCTTGCCGGAACTTTCTTGGGACAGACACGCGACGTCCAGGCCTTTCTGAGTTTCTTAACGAGCGGATCGTAGCATGTCCCGCGGCGGGAAACAGGCGCCGGGCCCGAAGTGGTACGAGGCTCCGGCCGTACTTCGAAGCCTCAGCCGAGACCCCCTCAACTTTCACCTCAAGATGCACCAGCGTTACGGCGATGTCGTGCGCATCTCTTTTGGCGTTTCGTCGGCCTACTTGCTGCGCCGCCCCGAGCACGCCAAGCATGTGCTGCAAGACAACCACAGCAACTACGACAAGCGAAACTTCGATTACCGCGTTCTCAAGCCGATCGTGGGCGAAGGTTTGCTGACCAGTAACGGTGACCACTGGCGGGGGCAGCGCAAGCTGATCCAGCCGGCCTTTCGGCGTGAACGGATCACGGCGCTGATCCCACTCATCGTTGAGCGAACCGAGGCGCTTATCGCCCGCTGGAAGGCGCAGCCTGATGCCTCTCGCGACGTGAGCCGTGACATGTCGCGGCTCACCCTCGAAATCGTCACCGAGTCGCTGTTCGGGATCGACGCCGGCGAATCGGCGGCGTCGATCGGTGAGGCGTTTCTGATCCTGAGCCGCAATGTGATGGACCAGTACGGCTCGCTTCCGGCGATGTTGACGTTCTTGCCCACCCCCGGCAATCTGCGAGCGAGGCGCGCCAGAAAGCGGCTGCACGCCATCGTAGACAGGTTGATCGCCGAGCGCCGCGGCCGGTCGCCCGGTGATGACTTGCTTTCGGCGATGCTAGAGGCTCGCGACGAAGAGAGCGGCAGGCCGATGAGCGAAACGCAGTTGCGCGACGAGGTCACAACCTTTCTACTTGCCGGACACGACACGACTGCAAACGCGCTCAGTTGGACGTTCTATCTGCTTTCGCAACATCCCCAGATCACGGATCGCGTCGAGTCTGAAATCGATCAAGTTTTGGGTGCTGAACCCGTGGCCGCGGCAGCGATTCCCGCACTGAACTTTGGCCGAGCTGTGCTGCAAGAATCGATGCGGCTTTATCCTCCGGCCTGGATCATCTCGCGAGCAACGATCGAGGCTGACGAGATAGGCGGCTATACCATCGACAAGCGCGCGCTCGTTGCTGTGTGTGCATACGACACGCAGCGCCTAGCCGACGTCTGGCCCGAGCCCGAAAAATTCGACCCGGGCAGGTTTGTAGACAACCATGCAGGTCCTGTGCCGTTTGCCTACTATCCATTCGGCGCTGGTCCGCGCATGTGCATCGGCGCGGGCTTGGCAACCATCGAGGCGATTGTGATCCTTGCTACCGTCATGCGGAAGTGCCGCCTGCGACTAGTCCCCGGACAGACCGTGGAACCGGAGGCGCAGATTACCTTGCGGCCGCGCAATGGTCTAGAGATGACGGTTGACTGGCGATGATTTTCGAGCGCACGGCGTGTCGGCAGGCGACGGGCGAAAAAGCGGCGTTGTACAATCGCCCGAAGTGAAGAGTTACGCCTCAGGCCCCACAATTCCGTTGATTGATAAAACGATCGGCCAGGTTTTCGATGAGATTGTGGCGAAGTATCCCGATAAGGCGGCCATCGTCTCTCGTCACCAGGGACTGCGCCTTTCTTACGCCGACCTCGGCGCCGCCGTTGGTCAGACCGCGGCTGGCATTTGGGGTCTAGGTATAAGGCCGGGCGACCGGGTGGGAATGTGGGCTTCGAGCTGCGTGGAGTGGATCTATCTGCAGGTAGCAACGGCCAAGATCGGTGCCGTCTTGGTCAATGTAAATCCAGCATACCGGGCCAACGATCTGGCCTACATTCTTGAGCGCTCGGGAATAAAGGCTATTTTTCTGAATGAGCAGGATGCGCGTGTCAACTACCACGAAGTTTTGACTACAGCCCGCGAGGGCAGGGAACTCGCCCTCGATCACGCCATTCTGTTGGGCGGCGATCAATGGCGCACGATGATTGACAACGGCGTTGATCCTCCGCCCGAGAGCGCGGATGTCCACAACGTGGTCAACATCCAATACACGTCCGGCACGACGGGTAAGCCAAAGGGAGTTCTGCTGACCCATCACAATCTCGTCAACAACGCCTACTTGGTGGGCCGCGGGCTGAAATGGAGCGAGGCTGAGCGGTTGTGCATGCCGGTCCCGCTCTATCACTGCTTTGGCTGCGTCATGGGTTCATTGCAGTCGATAATCTACAGCGCGACGTTGGTCCTGCCGGCGGCGCAGTTTGAGCCGTTGGCGGTCTTGCAAGCTATAGACGAAGAGCGTTGCACGACGATCTACGGCGTACCCACCATGTTCATCGCCGAACTCGATCATCCCGACTACGCGCAATATGAAACTTCATCGTTGCGAACCGGTATCATGGCCGGCGCTCCTTGCCCGATCGAACTAATGAAGCGCGTGGTCGACGAAATGCACTGCGGCGAGCTTACGATCGCCTACGGACAAACCGAGGCATCGCCGGCCGTCACGCAAAGCTCGACCGACGACTCGCTCGAAGTGCGCGTCGCAACGGTTGGCGCGGCGATGCCGTGTACTGAAGTCAAGGTCGTCGACCCATCCGGTGAAACAGTCGACGTTGGAGTTCAGGGCGAGCTACTCACGCGTGGCTACCTGGTTATGAAAGGGTACGACCGCGACCCCGCCGCAACCGCCGCGGCCGTCGACTCAGAGGGCTGGCTACACAGTGGCGACTTCGCCACCATGCGCGAAGACGGCAATTTTCGCATCACCGGCCGCGCCAAGGAAATGATCATCCGCGGGGGAGAAAATATCTACCCGCGTGAAGTCGAAGAGTTTCTGCATGGGCACCCCAGCGTGGCCGACGCGTACGTCTTAGGCCTTCCCAGCGAGCGTCTCGGGGAACGCGTCTTGGCATGGGTCAAGCTCCGCGAGGGCGAGACGCTCACAGACGGTGAACTCAAAGATTTCTGCCGCGGCCAGATCGCGCACTTCAAGATTCCCGAGTACATACGTTTCGTCGATGAGTTCCCGATGACTGTCACCGGCAAGGTGCAGAAATTCGTGATGCGACAGAAGGAGATGGAGCTGCGCGGCCTCGAACAAGCCGCGCGGGTCGATACAGCATGAATTACCTAATCGAACATTTAGACCAAATTGCGCCGGTCGAGTGCCCCTGCGGCCAGGCTCGGCGCGCTTTTGCCTCGGCGGAAAACGACGTGGCTACTCTTCATGTGGTCGATATCAAGACCGACTCCGAGGTCCACTATCACAAAAAGATGACCGAGATTTACTACATTCTCGAAGGCGAAGGGTTTATGGAACTCGACGGCGAGCGCATCCCCGTGCGTCCAATGAGCTCAGTGCTCATCAAGCCGGGCTGTCGCCACCGCGCGGTTGGCCGAATGAAAATTATCAACGTGCCGATTCCCGCGTTCGATCCCGCGGACGAGTGGTTCGACTGATCGCGAGATGGCACTTGAACTCCGCGAACTACGCCTCGGCGAGCACGATGAGATCGCCGAATGTGTCATCGACAGTTTCGAGCCGATCACCTGGGCGAGCAAGCTAGACGAGCGCATCGGTCCGCTCGACGGAGTCGACTGGCGAGACCGCTGGAGGAGTAAGCTACGAGCCGCCTTCGCAACAGAGATCGTATTGATTGGCGAGTTAGATGGTGAAAAAATCGCCTATGCGAGCGGCACGTATGATCAAGAGACGAAGCTCGCCGTTCTCGATTTGTTGGCCGTTTTCAAGTGTGGCCAGGGAAAAGGCTACGGCCGTGAGATGCTGCGGGCGTTTATGGACCACATGAAGCAGCGCGGTGCTCTCTACTGCCAGTTGGATTGCTTGACCGACAACGCCAACGCCAACGAACTCTACGAATCGGAGGGTTTCTTCAAAGCGGCGTCATCATTCCACTGGTTCCTCGACATGCGTTGAGTCAGCACGCACCATGCGCTCTGTTTACAGCAAATATCTCCTGCCGGGGTTGGTGTTTCAGTCAATCGTGATCGGCGGAGGTTATGGGACGGGCAGGGAACTCGTTGAGTTTTTCCTGATTCGAGGGCCGCTGGCCGGCTACTTGGGGATGCTCGTCGCCACGCTGATCTGGGGTGTGGTACTCGCGCTGGGGTTCGAACTGGCACGCGCCGGCAAGCACTACGACTACCGCACGTTCACGCGAGCGTTGCTTGGCCGGGGCTGGGTTGCGTTCGAAGTTTTGATGGTGCTATCGATCATTCTGACCACCGCGGTCGTTGGCTCGGCCTCGGGCGAGCTGCTCAATGAGGCATTTGGCTGGCCGCATCTCGCCGGCGTGTCGCTGATGGTTTGCATAGTCGCGCTGCTTGCTTACCGTGGAAGCGGCACCGTCGAGAAATTCTTTGCCCTGTGGTCGATGGTGCTGTATGGGTTCTATCTGACTCTGATTGTGCTGGTGCTGCGCTCGCACGCCGGCGATATTGAGCGAGCTGTGGCCGCGCCGGGTGGCGACTCACGCTGGTTGTTCGGCGGCATGCAATACGCGGCCTACAACTTGGCCGCGCTGCCGGCAATGTTGTTCGTCGTTCGCCACATCGAAAGCCGCCGCGAAGCAGTGATCGCGGGCTTCGCGGCCGGCGCGATTGCGATGTTCCCAGGTGCCTTGATCTACACCACGTTGCTGGCGTTCTACCCACAGATACTGGATGTGTCGATACCGGCGGTGTCCGTCTTAAATTCCGTCGACGTGCCGATTTTCCAGGTTGGGTTTCAGATTGTGCTGTTCGGCACGTTCATCGAAACCGGTACCGGAATGATTCATGGATTCAACGAGCGAGTCGCGGGCGTGATGGCGGAACAAGGCCGCCAGATGTCGCCGGCACTGCGGCTCTACGTCGCCGCGGCCGTCTTGGTAACCGCGGTGTGGCTGGCCGACAGATTTGGACTCGTGGCCCTCATCAGTCAAGGCTACGGTTTGATCACCTGGGGATTCTGGGCGCTCTTCTTGTTGCCGGTGATAGCGATCGGAAGTTGGCGAATGCTTCGAGATCGTTCAGCCCATTGATGTTTGCAGGCCGGGGTTTGGAGACTTATTTTCCACTGCGAATCAACAACTAACGGCTGGCTCCTTCCGGGTAGCGCACTCCATGGCTGTGCGCTGTACGACACGGCAACAATCGCTTCACAACCCGATAACCTTGACCGTCAGCCAAACAAACCAGAAATAACAAGTGTGCAAAACATACCCGATTCTCTCCCGGGCAGCGTCGGCATCAGTGCCACGCCAGGAAGTCCGCGCTTTCCCGTCCGCGCCCAGACGTGTGAATTTATCGGAGGCTGTAAGGCCCGAAGAATTCGGATTGCGTATAGGACTGCTCGCGAAGCCGCAGAAACTGAACCCCGGAGGGGTGACGTTTGTATTAGCGCAGGGTGCAACCCTGTGATTAAAAGTCGAAGACGCGCCGCAATTTTCCCCCCGCCCCGCAGGCTGCTCTACCGTACCCAGGATTTCGCCTACCCTTCACGTTGGGATACAAAAAGTGTCACCACCAAACGGGGGTTCAATACTGGCGCACCCACGAGATGCGAGCCCGAAAAGCCAAACTCCGGCCCGCGCCTCTGATGATCCAGGTTGACGTCATCGGCTCCTCACGGGAGGATTTGACAGGAGTCGATTCGTAGCCTCGAAGAGAGTCGCTAGAATACTTTGATTGTGACTGCGAACTACCAACATGAATTGGTCGGGGTGTTTGGGCAGCCGGTCGCCGAGAACCCTACCGGCGTTATGCAAGAGGCGGGGTTTGCCGCCGCTGGACTCAACTGGCGCTACCTCAACTTCGAAGTTGCTCCCGAGAGCCTAGGCGATGCGATGAAGGCGCTGCACACGTTCGGCATGCGCGGCATTAACCTAACGATTCCTCACAAGGTCGCGGTGATCGAATATCTCGATGAGCTTTCGCCCGAAGCGAAAACCATCGGCGCGGTCAACACGGTTCGCATTGAGAACGGCAAATTGATAGGGGAGAACACCGACGGCAAGGGGTTTGTACGGGGTATGCGCCAGGATAGCGGCGTCGATCCCGCCGGCAAGCGGGTAGTTATGCTTGGCGCCGGCGGGGCCGCGCGCGCGGCGGCGACGGAGTTGATTCTCGCCGGAGTATCCGATTTGCTCGTCGTCAACCGGTCGCTGGGCCGTGGCGAAACCATGGTAGCCGACCTCAAAGCAAGCACTGCCGGCCCAATTCGATTCGAGCCGTGGGAGGGGACCTTCGTTGCTCCAGATACAGCTGATCTATTCGTGAACTGCACCTCGATCGGGCTATTCCCCGACGTAAACGCAATGCCGAACGTCGACCTGAGCCAGGCCAAGCCCGACATGCTCGTGGTGGACGCGGTGTTCAATCCGCCGCAGACGCAGTTGTTAGCCGCCGCGAAAGAGCGAGGACTGCCGACCCTCGATGGGCTTTCCATGCTCGTCTACCAGGGGGTGATCGCGTTCCAGATGTGGACTGGGCAAGACCCCGACGAAGCGGCGATGAAGCGGGCGCTACGCGAGGCGCTGGGCGTCTAACGGCGATTGCGCATCCAGGGCGGACCGTCCGGGCGGCGCTCGGAACCACGAGAACTGGTGGGTCCACGAGAACCCTGTTGACGGCCTCGGCGGCGATCCCGCTGGAATCCGCGGTCATCTCCGCGGCCACGAAAATTGCCTGGCGCCTGGAAGCCTCGACCTCTCCCAGGGCCGCCGAATCCGCGACCTCCTTGGAAGCCCGGCCCACCGCGAAAACCAAAGTTGCCGCGCCCCCGGAAGCCGCCGAACGACCCAGGGCCGGGCCGACCGAATCCGCGTCCGCCGCTGCGATCGGATCCCTCGATCAGGCCTAGACCCCGGGCTTGCATTTGGGCCATGCGCGACGCTGGGTCATTCCCGAGCTCAGCGAGCTTTGACACCTGCTCGCTAGTCAGTACTCCGCGCACTTTCTCACTCAGTTCGCCGTGCTTTGAGGCGGCCCTTTTGGGGGCGGATCGCGAGTCGATCATCAGCTGACCGACGGTCGCTGCATCGGGGCTATCCTTCTGCATCTCCTCGCGCAGCCTCGTGCCGCTTTCACGCGTCGCCTGGAAAATTTCGCGAATCTCGTTGCGATTGGCCTGTCGAAGCTCATTGATTTTCGACAGTTGCTCGTCGCTGAGGCCGATTGCATCCTTCAGAGTTTGTTGCTGACTCGGGCGGCGATCCCGGTCGCTTTGGGGTCCTCGGGGGCCGCGCTCGCCACGCTGCGCAAGGCAGGTGCCCGCGGCCAAGATCATGCTCATTGAAACAATGGTAAATTTCGTCATCAACAATTCCCTCCTTTGGGCTCTGAATCGGGCTCTCTTAGCAGTCCGTGGAAAAAGTCCCGTAGGTCGCGCGGCGGGCAATTGTGGCTGATCGGCGCGGAGTGAGGAGGACGGCGATCCGGGCGATCGTCTCCGACGAATGACAAAGCCGACGGCCGCAAGTGCCCGCCGCCCAAAGGGTTACGCGCCATTCAAAGATTCCTGGTGCGCTCTGTCTGTTGATTCGTTGAGGCACTCGTCTATTACTCAATTCGCCCCGTAGGCGCGTAACGCGGCCTGCGTGACTTTTACCACGGGCTGTTAAGGCCTTCACTATGTTTGACGTCAATCCTCATGATAGGTCATGAAGAATCCCGTAAAGTACTGGTAAAGATAGATTTACATCGACTTAACAAGCTGTGTGGAACGCTTCGAAACGCTTGTCAACGCGGTGTTAAGCCAAGTTTACGAGTATTTAACCGGGGCGCTATAACCTCAGCCACCGCGGCGCGTCTTTACTACTTCGGCCGCACTAAACGAGGCCGGAACCAATCGAATCACAAAGGAGCAGATGATAGCAATGAAACTATTTCGCACAGGATTGATGGTCTTGGCATTGAGCATAACGATGGCCGCCCAGGGACCGGGCGGCGGGAATCGGCCTGGTGGCAACAGACCAGGCGGAAATGGCCCGAACGGAGATGCACCGCCGCGGCCCCATCCGGAATTTAGCGAGCTGGCGTAAATGCTTCGCCTGACGCGGGAGCAGGTCGACGAGTTGAACGATATCCGTCGACGGTTTGCCGAGGAGATTCAAGGCAACTTGCAAGCGATCGGCGAAAAAATGCGAGCAGCCCAGATGGAACTGCAATCGGAGGCGCCAAGCGCGACGTCGATTGGCCAGCTACAGCTCGATGCGCTTGAAATGCGGAAGTCGGTTCGAGCTATGGAAGATGATTTCGTTGCCGAAGCGCAAGGCGTTTTGACAGCTCAACAGAACGCGGCCCTCAGCAGCCTGACGCGAATTGCGCCGTTCATGCGCCACGTCCGTCAGGGTCAAACCCTCGGTTTGATCGCGGGCGAGGATGGTGACTTCTCCCTCGGCGGAGCAGCGGGACCTGGCCGTGGTGACCGTGGGTTCGGCGGCGGAGGACGACCAGGTGGGCCTGGTGGCGGACGCCGACAGGGCAGCAACGGTGGCCCCAACCCACCGGCGCAGCCCTAACCCGCATTGCTTACTGGACGCTAGTTAGTAGCCAAAGCCAGCGCAGACAGACAGACGTCCGCGTCTGACGGAGGAACTAAGCCCTCATCAGCTCCAACCCGGCTGGTGAGGGCTTTTCTTATGTTTCGGCCTACGTACTCGGCGGTCTCGGTCGGTAGACTGGCGAAGGCCTCGGATTGAATGAGGAAGCTGCACGGATAGCGGAATAGCCGAGTTTTTAGGTCGAGGCTGCGCAGATTGTGTCCGCTGCTGTTGCGCTCGCCTTGGCGCTCGAAATCAGCGGCAAACCCCGAGGAGCTTTCGAAGCGTGCCGGCAGTGGCGCTTCATCGAGCATGAGCAGCTGCTCTACTAGCTTTCGTGCGGGGCCTTCAATTCGTCTCTTCACCGACGCCCGCAGTTCCGCCGATGGTTCGCCAAAGATGCGGGACATCTCGCGCTCGTAGGCCAAAGCGACTTTGGCCTCATGGGCCGCCTTGGCGATCGCATTGTGCACCTGCGTCTGATGGGCTAGCACGAGGTGTGCGATCGCGTCGCTATGCGGCGTGAGATAGTCAGCCGGATCGAAGAACTCACTGGGTTCTTTCGATAGGGCGCCAACTTCAAGGCTTCTACTTGGTCCTCGCTGCCTACTGCGTTGCCACGGTGTGGCACTGGCAATTCGCCGGTTACGAACCAGCCGCCCCATCGCTCGGAAATTGGTGTTGATGGGTCGACGTTGATTGTTCCTTGCCCGAAGTGGGGCAGGCCGTCGTCGGCGGGAAAGACTGAGCGGGTCAGATGACCGGGGATTCCTAATGTTCGAGCGCTTTCGTGGCACTGCAGGCAGGTGCCGTTGTCGGCAATAAATTGCGGGCGATCTTGCTCGATTTGATGCAGCGTGTAGAAAACCCCGCCGGCAACCGGGTCGATCGCGGAGATTTCCAGCACCGGCGCGTATTGGACCCAGCTGACGTAGACACTGTCGTTAAAGTAGATCGCGCGTGGCCGGCGCGGCGAGATCAATTGGAACTGGGCGCTTGTTTTCGAAAACACCAGAAGCTGAGACGAGTGCGGAATTCCAAACGCATCGAGCAGTGCCGGCAGGTATCCCCAGCGAACATCGAAGCTCAGTTCGAGCTCGCCGCGGTCGATGCGCCGTTGAAGTTCTCGTACGGGATCGGCGAGCGCGCCGGATACGAGGCCGGCCAGCAGAATTCCCAAAATTGTGCGAGTGAGCGTCAGTTCTCCCTAAGGGTAATCCCGGCGGCCGGATCAGTTCTGCGATACTGGCCCTTCAAATGGCTATCACTCGCAGACAATTTGTTCAATCCGCCACGCTGGCTGGAACGTCTTTGGCGTCGATGCCGTCTCGGGCCGCCGATGCGCCACCGAACGTCTTGTTCGTCACGGTGGACCAAATGCGCGGAGATTGCATTTCTTCGCTGGGACACCCCAACGCGCGGACGCCAAACCTCGATCGCATGGCTCGCGAAGGCGTGATGTTCACCAACGGGTTTGCGAGCGGACCCGTGTGTGTGCCCACTAGGAAGTCGTGTTTTTCGGGGCAGCACCCCCACGAGCACGGCTCGTTAACGAACGATGACGGCGACAAGCTTGAGTTTGACGGCACATTGCTCGACTACTTTGCCAAGCGCGGCTATCGCTGCGGATGGGTCGGCAAGAACCACACGTATACGAACGGTGCGCTGGCGAAACTAAACAAGGCCGACATTCGAAGCCGCGAGGCCTTTCGGGCCTACAACGGATCGGTGCCTCCGCACTGGCATACCGATGTTTATTGGCCCGAGGAAGATTGTTTTCCGCACGTAAATACCGAGTCGGCGATCGACTTTATCAACGAAGGCCCCGGCACGGACCCGTTTTTTCTACACGTGAGCTATTTTGATCCGCACCCTCCGTATATGGCTCCAGCGCGCTTTACGTCGCGTTATTCCTCGGCCGATATGGTGTTGCCAGATCGGGTGGCGCCCGCTCAGATGAGCGCGCGGCTCGACCGCTTTTCGAGCGCGATGGGATTCGATCAGTTGGGGCGCGAGGAGCTTACCGAAACCATGCGCTACTACTACGCGCAGATCGAGTGGGGAGTCGACGAGCCGCTGGGACGCTTGTTGAGGACGCTTGAGTCAAAGGGCATCGCTGAGAACACCGTAGTCGTGTTGACCGCCGACCACGGCGACTTTATGGGTGACTACGGCATGGTGCGTAAAGGAATGTTCCTCTACGATTCTCTGCTTCATGTGCCTATGATTTGGTGGGCTCCGGGGCGCATCGCGAAGGGTTTGCGCTCGGAGGCTCTAACGCAGTCGGTCGATCTGTTTCCAACGTTGGCCGAGTTGACAGGCGGGGATGCTCCCGACGGGGTTTCAGGGCGCAGCATGGCGCGTCATTTGCGGGCCGAAATCGAGGACGAGTCGGACCACGCAATCTTTACGTCAGCAGGTTACGGCGATTTGGCCGACGGTGTACTGCCCGCGGATATGGCCCCTAGCGACATTGACGCGAAGCCGCGGCATACGCGCGTACTCAGCCCAACGATGAGGCCAATGCACCGCACCAAGATGATTCGCAGCCGGGATTGGAAGTTTATTTTGAATGAGACCGAGGCGCCGGAGTTGTACCGGATCGCGGATAGGCCATCGGAGCGCGCGAATGTGGCTGAGGAAGGGCAACACGCGAGCTTGAGGCGAGGGCTCGAGGCTCGCCTCGAGAAATGGTGGCAGTGGTAAGTGGGCTAATTTGATAGCTTTTTGACAGTCGACTTTCCGTCGACGGCTCGCAAAGACCCAGTTGACGTCCCGTAGTCCCGCTACCGTTTTTAGCGGATGATCTTGGTATCGGGATTGAATGTTAGCCACGCAAATGCGTAGAACACTCCGTGGGTGATGGGCTTCAGTTGGCGGCCTTCGTGCGGCCCCGACAGAGCTTCACCGAAGATGCTCCAAGTGCTCCCGGTCTGATCGTCGACGAACTGTCCGTGTTTGACACGAAACGCAAGGTCCTCGCCATCGAGGCTTGGCGAAAATACCCCGACACTACCGACGGCCTGCGAGTCAGCGATGCTGCGAGCACCCAGCGCGGTCACCATCGTGGGCTCAAACAGCACCACGTGCTGATTCTTTTCATCCTGGCGGACGCGTAGGTTCTTCCACCCGGTCAAGAGGTAACCGACACTCAAGCCGTCTTGATCAAATGTCAGAATCCGCTCCAACGGACGAATCGACCCAGACTTCTTGTATTTCACCGGGAATATCGTGCGGCCTGTCTGTTCATAACCCGCGTATGGATTGCGCCCGTATTCGCGCTGGTGCCCGGTCTCGCGACTGAGCACTTTGGCGTTGGGGTAGTTGCGTTCAACTTCTCCAAATGGAACGACCTGGCTCGAAACGACTTGAAGGCTCCGGCCGGTGTAGGTGCCGACGATTGCCTCGCCGTTAAGCTGTTGCCACAGAGAATCGGTTTGGCGGTCGAACATGACCATGTCGCTGTGACGCAACATCCCGCTTACGCCGAACTCCAAAGTCTGATCGCCGACGCGTCGGTCAAAGACCACAGCGGCGTTACAGAGCGGGCAGAAGCTGACCAGTATCGGGCGGTCACCAATCTTGTCGTTGACCAACTCATGCCAAATCAGTATTTGTAGGGGATAGACCCGCACTTCTCCCTGATAGATGACGAGTTGTACAGGTTCATCCGAGTCCAGCCAGCCCTTGGCATGGAACAGCGGAATGAATTTCGGCGAGCGCAGGGACGGGATGCCATCTTTGGGTGGGCCGCCCGACAGCAGCTCGCTCAGATCGATCGAACGTTTTGTTAGATCGGTTTGAAAGTTCCCCGTGCCGGGCAGTTTTTGCGCTTGCAGCGGCAGCAGCAATGCCGCCAGCAGGAGGAGAAGATGCATCCGCAGAACGATTCGTTCTAAGCAGCGATCCGGTCACGTTTTGATAGCCCGCATTTCTCACCACGTGGCGATCGAAAGTGCGTGAGAGGTGCGTCAATACGAGGCGAGCGAAGGTCGGCGCGCGGAGGCGTACTTTACGGTCCGTCGAGCACTCGCGATCGAGCGCAACGAAGTAGTGGCGCACCTATCGCGTGCTTTCGCCGGCAGGTGGTGAGAAATGCGGGCTACGGGCGAACGTTTGCGCCGGCGAGAGGGCGAATTCCGTTACCGCCGCAAATCGCGACGCCGCCGTCGCGCAGCGAACCAAGCAAGTTGTAGAGCAGTGTGTAAATAACTTGCTCGCTGAGGTTCTGTCTGCCGGGCAGCCGGAATCCCGCTGGTAGCTCGGTAGCTAGTGATACGCGGACACGTCCGCGAGCGAGTTCGCCGCCGTCATAGCAATTGGAGAGTAGTAGCGGCGTTTGCAAAACGACACCGGAATCTCCGTCGACGTAGAACTGGCAGCACGAGAACCATCCTAGATTGGCTGAGTCGCGGGCATCAAACAGTAGCAAAGGCTCATTAGAGTCTTGCGCGCTGACTTCGAGAACGATTCGACGCTCCTGATGGCTGATTTCACCCGTGAAGCCGGCCTGCTGGATGAGCTGCTGGATTGTCTCTTCGTCGGGGTCGAGCGCGACAAGTTGCTGTTCGCCTGCTTGAAGGAACCGCATTGCTACTAAGAATATTATCATTCGCCCGCGAGGTGCGAAAGGAGCGCTTCAACAAGGCCGTCAGTGGTGTAGTTCGACGGTTCGAGGGTGACTTCGAGGCCGAGGTCTTGCGCAGTCCGCGACGTAATCGGTCCGGTCGATGCAAAGTGGCTCTTGCGGAGCTGATCAGTTGCAACCAGCTTGGCTAAATTCGTAACCGTCGACGAGCTTGTCACGGTTACCCAATTGGGTGCTTTGTTTCCTTCCCAAAGCCGCCTGGCAACACTGCGAGACCCCTCTGGGATGACCGAGCGGTAGACGGGAACGACATCGACAAGCGCTCCGGCCCGGCGCAAGGCTTCGGGTAGAAACTCGCGAGCGGCGGCGGCTCTGGGCAGCAGAATTTTGCGGCCTGCAATGTCGTATTCGCGGAATGCCTCGGCCACGGATTCTGCTACGAACTCGCCCGGCACAACGTCGACCTTGAGATGCAGCATGGCGAGGGCCTCAGCCGTCGCCGGGCCGATCGCGCAAAGTTTGGCACGAATCGAACGGAGGTCGCACGAACTTGCGTCGAGATACTCAATGAAAAATCGCACCCCGTTTGCACTGGTGAAGACGATCCAGTCATAGGAATCGAGCTTATCGATCGCCTGATCAATGGGGTCGAGACTCTCGGGAGGTTCGAATGCAATCGTTGGCAGTTCAATCACGTGCGCTCCAAGCGCTCGCAGTTTATTCGAAAATTCTCCGGCTTGTTCGGCAGCCCGGGTGACGACGATCGACTGGCCGAACAGCGGTAGATTTTCAAACCAGTTGATGTTTTGCCGCAGAGCGACGACCTCGCCGATGACCACCAGGGCTGGGGGTTTGAGTTGCTGCTCGGCGACTTTTTCGGCGAGATTCGCGAGCGTGCCGTCAACTGTTCGTTGATCGCCGCGCGTGCCCCAGCGAATCGCTGCCGCGGGAGTCTCAGCCGAGCGCCCTGCTGCCATCAGCCGGCGAGAAATATCGGCCATCGACGTTAACCCCATGAAGATCACAAGCGTCTGGTTCGAGGCCAGCACGCTCCAGTCGAGTGCATCGGCGTCGTGACCGGTAACAAACGTCACGGCGTGGGTGTGATCGCGATGAGTGAGGGGAATGCCCGCGTATGCCGCGGCCCCGACGGCGGACGTGACGCCTGGCACGACTTCGAACGGCACGCCCGCTGCCGCCACTGCCTGCGCCTCCTCGCCGCCCCGGCCGAAAATATAGGGGTCGCCGCCCTTTAAGCGCACGACACGGCGACCATTGTTCGCTTCCGCGACAAGTCGATTGCTGAGCTCTTGTTGGGAGATCGTGTGCTCGGCGCGCTTCTTTCCGACGTAGACTTTCTCGGCCGTTCTAGAGGCGAAACCCAGCACCGCGGGCGCCGCTAGATTGTCGTAGAAAATTACGTCGGCCTGCTCTAGCAACGTACGTCCGCGAATGGTGAGCAACCCGGGATCACCGGGTCCCGCACCGACCAGAGAGACTCTGCCGAGCTTGGGTTTGGACGGCAAACGATTAGGTTAGCGCGAGCTTCTCGCATTACTCGTCCGCCGGGCCTAGGCGCACGTTCAACGTCGCGCGATAGCTGGATGTGATTTCGCGCAGGCGCGCTTGTTCCGCGCTATAAACGACGGCAGTGCCGCGAGTGATCATGAGCCGCGTGTCGTGGGCTGTAACAAAGTTCGATTCAATCGAGCGGTATCCCGGCAACTGGGCGATCGTGTTGCCATCAGGCGTCAGGTACACGTCGTAGATTCCGGCGAGTGGAAAGATGCCGTGATAGACCGCGCCATAAAAAACCGACTGATCGATGTCAGTCAAAAGAATCGTCTTGTTGGGGGTGCAAGCGTCTGACGTGCGCGACGCCTGAAAGCAGATTTCGGGCGGCCAATCCGTTGCGGTAGTTGTTCCCGGCTACCGCGCGGCCAAGTTCGAGCGATTGCGTACCGATCACAGCGGAGACCAGTAAAGTAGCAGCGATTACGAATTGGGGAAGACGGTGCGGCCAGCTAAGCGATCCGGCGAGGAAAATCGCCAGGCCCGCCACCGGAATCGCAAGATAGTAGTGCACCTGGCGCCCTTCGAAGAGTAGGTAAGGAGCCAGGGTGATAAGAAACCAGCAGATGCCGAATACGACTGCCCGGTTTTTCGTCCAGAGGTGCAGCGCCGAGACGGCCAGCAGTATAAACCCACATAGTTGTAAGTAGGGTGCGCCTGGGGCCGGGGTAATTGCTTCGCGTAGGTACCACCATAAGTTCGAGAGTATGGATGATGGATGCAGCGACAGCGTATAGAGCGACCCGCCGAGACCTTCCGCGCTGCTGACCTGAAAGCGGCCGAAGAGCGCGGAAACCGCCAGAAGTGGAAGGGCCCAAAGCGCGCGTTTTTGGCGATTCACAACCCCCAGGGCTAGACACAGCAGCGGGTATACGACGGCTGTTTCGAGCGACCCCAATCCGCCAATGAACGCCGCGAACTGGGCTGCGTACCAGCCCCATTTGCCGCTCGCCATGAAACGCGAAAATAGCCAGAGCCCCGAGAGTATAAAAAACGAGCAGAGTATCTGGTTATATGCCGATGACCAACTGAGCGAGTAGGCCAAAGCATGGTGGATAGTCCACAGCGACGATGCGAAGACGCCGATGCTGAGCTTTCCAGTTAGTTGCTTCGTTAGGAGTGTCAACAGCGCGAGGTTTGCAAAGTGGGTCGCGAATACGAGCAACCGGAAGGGAATGGCGTCCAAGCCGAACCAACCGTGAAACAGGTAGAAAAACAGCCGCTCGGAAAGAGGCCGGAAGGTTCCTTGGGCTCGCGGTTCGAGCATACTGGGCCCGAACTCTTCGGGCGGCAGGCGGACTAAAAACAAGAGAGAAAAGTCGTCGGTGTGGAACCAACACCACAGTCCGACCCAATAGGCGACGAGGCAGATTGCGGGCGCGACCAGCCAGGCTACGGTGTTGGCGATATTTCGCGTCGCGGGCGTTAGCTTGTCGGCGACCCCTGTCACTTCAGTGCGATCGAAGTTACGACGATTCCAAGCTCGCGCTGGCCAACCTCGCCGGCCGGAATTGCGTTTTCGAGCTCGAACTCGACCCGCGCCGGCTCATCGCTGAGCGCGGATAGCGGAACTTCTTTTGAGTACATGAGATCGCCGTCGGCGTCGAAAGATTCCGGTCCGAGATCGTTGTCGTTGACACGCACATTGATTGTCGTAGTTGGAAACCGCTGCGAGATGGCCTCGGGAATCGTGAAACGCATCTCAAGGAAGGCGGATTCCGTGCCCGTCTCGGGGGGCTGCAGCGCTACCACGAAGCGCTTTGCGACCCAGCGCCACGTGCCGCTCTCAAGACCGTAGAAGCCATCGATTAGCTGATCTTGCGCTCTAGGGTCGGCCACGTTGACGGATGAGAGTAGGACAACTTCACCGGCGCCCGCCTGTTCCTCAATAGGACTTAAATCGGGCGCGTTGCTTGGGCACCCCCACAGTGCCAGTAAGCCGAGGATTAGGAAGACAGTTAAGCGCATTCGACACTATGGTATCGAACGGTTTGAGCTTTGAGGGGCGTCGGCTCGGATGTGCACGGCTCCGCTTTCGCTGCGTTGGCTCCGTGCCACACTGGCTCAATAGGTTGCCTGGATGCTGCTGCGACTGATATCAGTGCTCGTGTTGTCGGCGGTTTCGCTTTTCGCCGAGGATACTGGCGCCGAGCTGCCTCGCTGGCGGCTTAATCCGCTCGATATTCGCGAGTCGATCGGGTTTTACATCGAGCCGTCGACGCTCGACAGCGGTGGACGCCCTGGCGACCACTGGCTGGCCGAGCGTGCGCTCCAGGCGTGGGACGACGCAACCGGCGGTCTGCTGTGCTTTCACACCGAGCCCGCCACGCGAGCCCGCATCCGCATTTATTGGGGGCAGACGTACGAAAATCTTGGCCGCATGCAGATGATCCTCGAAGATGACCAACGGATTGCGGAGGTCTATACAGGGTTGGGAGATATCGGGCCGCGGCAGATACAACTGGCACGCGCCCTCGAACGCGACCCTATGCTGCGCGACGTTTTCGTGTATCGCACGCTGCTTCACGAGATCGGACACGCGCTGGGTATGGTGCACACCTTGGATGTCGAAGACGCGATGTACTTTGGCGGAGACGTCGTCGCTTTCTATCAGCGGCACCACGATCGGTTGAAGTCGATCGTGGATTTGTTTTCGTTCCCAGGGCTCTCTGACGTCGACCGCACTCGGATTCGGGCGCTCTATCGCCCGGAATCTTTGTTGCGAAAACCAGTCCCAAAGTCGCCGGAAGATTTGGACCAAGGTCCGTGATCGGGCCCGGAACACCCGAGCATTGAGAGCCCCGGCTAGTTGTCAGCTAGGAATTTACTAACGGTTTCCGTCACGGTTTCGCCTTCGCACTGGAAAGCCAAGTGGCCGCAATCGCTTTCGATGACAAGTTTCTCAGCCCCTAGGTAACTCGCTGCGGCGATAGCCGAGCCGGGTGTGACCATGTGGTCGCTGTCTGAAACCACGACCAACACCTTAGCTTTCACCGCCCGCATTGCGCGTTCGAGAGAACCCCCGAACCTGCGAGTAGCGTCGTGGCTGATCATTGCCCGTAGCTGCGAAGCCCAGTCGAGCGGGTCGAGGCCGCTCACTTTCGCTGCCTGTTGCTGGGCGAAGTAGCTGTCGAAACCGGCCGTCGGCGTCAGACGGTTGAAGCCGCCCGGCGTGCGCAACGCTAACTCGTGGATTCCCGCCACGACGCGCATCGATGCCCGGCGGGCTTTTAGCGGGTCGGTGTAGTCTGCGAACGCTTGCTCGATCGCCAGAAGCTGTGTTCGCCACAATAGTTGATCGTACGAACCGAGCCGAGGTGAGCCAATGATGGGAACCGCCAAGCGCATGGCGTCGGGGTAGGTGGTGATCCACTCAAAAGTTTGCATACCACCCATCGAAATCCCTATCACCGCGTGAAGACGCTCGATGCCGAACTCGTTGCTTAACAACAGACGCTGCGAGCGCACCATGTCAGAGATTGCGATTGTGGGAAATTCACGGCCGCCCTGTTCACGGCTGTTTGAAGGAGATGACGAAATCGAGTTGCCTAAAGCGTCAACGGCGATAACAAAAAACTTCGAGCTATCGGCCATACCCTCGGGCGAGATGAACTCTTTGAGGTCGGCCGTTTGGCCGGAAAACCACGTTGGGAAGAGGATCGCGTTTGGGCGGTCGGCGTTGAGCGATCCAAACGCGCGGTAGCCAATCAGGCAGTTGCTGATCTTTCCACCAGCAGCTAGCTCGAAGTCTCCGAGCTTGGCGAACTGCAGATCGCCATCGGCCCAGAGTGTGGCCGAAAGCAGGAACAGAGCCGCGAATGTCCGTTTAAGCCGAGTCATGCGAGTGGTACCTCATGGTATTCGAGCGCCCATTCGCGCATGAAGCGGACTCGTGACGGGTTGACTCGATAAAGCAGGAACTCGGGGTTGTCAATCGAACCTACAAAATTCCTCAGCAAGGCGTTGGAATCCCAAATGGACTGCCGAATCGTGCCGTCTTCGACGAGCTGGGCCGTGCCCGTTATGCGGACTTGGTCGTGGCCTTCATCCATGTAGCAAAGCTCCACGGATGGGTTTGACTCGAGTTCAGCAGTTTTATTGGAACTGCGGAACGACGCGAAATAGATTTCGAAGCCGTCCCTTCGCACCGGTGAAATTGGCCGCAGCCTCGGTTGTGAGCCGTCGACGGTAGCGAGTGACGGAAAGGGCGCCCGCGCCATGGTGGCCTGAGCGAGTTCGACGAGGTGTGCCGAATCTACAGGCTGCGACTCAGGCTTCATCTAAGCCCAGTGTATCGGCGCGCCGGGCGCCGCTGCTACGCTGTCGAAGCGTGGCTCAGTACGATGTTCCTCCGAACCCGACACTACGGCTTGGCACATGCTCTTTTACGGCCGACGGCTGGGTCGGCTCGTTTTATCCAAAAGGGGTCGCGGCCAAGGAGCACCTCAGCTTTTACGCCGGTGAGTTCGACACTGTCGAATTGGACGTCACGTTCTACCGCATTCCGACTCAACGAATGATCGAATCGTGGTGCGAGCGCACGCCGGAATCATTCGTGTTTGCGGCCAAGGCGCCGCGCACGATTACGCATGAAAAAGTCTTGCTCGACTCTGAAGGCGAGACCGAGGCGTTTCTATCGGCTATGCGCGGACTGGGCGCAAAGCTCGGGCCGATCTTGTTTCAATTTCCCTACTTCAACCGATCGAAGTTTAAGAGCCTCGACGAGTTTCTGTTGCGCCTGGAGCCATTTCTCAAGAGCCTGCCACGAGAATTGCAATATGCGGTGGAGGTTCGAAACAAGTGGTGGATCGACGAAAAGCTTACCGGGTTACTGGGCACGTATGGGGTTGCGATGGCGGTCATCGACCAGGCCTGGATGCACAGCCCGCAGAAAATTTTCGAGCGCGTCGATCCCATTACCGCGGACTTTACTTATCTTCGCTGGCTTGGGGATCGCCATGGCATTGAGGAGATCACCAAGACGTGGGATAAGACCGTTCTCGACCGTGACTCGGAATTGCGCGACTGGACGGACTTGTGCCAACCGATTCGGACGCGCGGCGTGACCATCTACGGGTACGTGAACAACCATTTCGCGGGGCATTCGCCGGCGACCATTAGACGCCTACTCGATTTGATGGAACCGTCGCTGCGACGTGAGAGGGTGAAGCCTCAACCCGCCGCGGAACCACCGACGCTGTTCGAGATGTAGTTCGAGATGTTAACGAAACGCGGCCGGCATTCATCGTTTCGGAAGCGCGCACGTGGAAGGGCGGTACGAGGAATCAGACCGCTCCTCTACAATGGGAGCTTCCTTTTCGCATGGGTTTAATCGGAATCGTTGCAATCTTGGCCGCGGCCTACGCGCTCTCTTCGAATCGTCGCGCTATTCGTCCCCGCCAGATTGCCTGGGGTCTAGGCTTGCAGCTAACGCTTGCCGTTCTCGTCCTTAAAACGCCGTTCGGAAGAGTCTTTGAGGTCGCGGGCGCGGCGTTTAATAATCTTATGAAGTTCGGCGAAGAGGGTAGCGGATTCCTCTTTGGCGAATTGGGCAGGTCTGAGAACGGCGTGATCATGGCGTTCCAAATTCTGCCGCTCATCATCTTCGTGTCGGCGCTGTTTGCCGTGCTCTATCACCTCGGCATCATGCAACTGATCGTGAAGGCCATTGCGATCGTCATGCAGCGCGGAATGCAAGCCAGCGGAGCGGAGTCGCTCAACGTGGCGGCGAACGTTTTTCTCGGCCAGTCAGAGGCCCCGCTAACGATACGCCCTTATTTGAAAGACCTGACGAAGTCGGAGCTAATGACGGTGATGACGGGCGGCATGGGGACAATTTCCGGGGCCCTGCTCGTCGCCTACGTGCAGGTGGGCGGTGTTCCCGTCGAACACCTACTTACCGCCGTAATCATGACGGCGCCCGCCTGCATCATGCTCGCGAAGGTGATCGAGCCCGAGACCGGTCACCCGCGGACGTTGGGTGGTATCCCCGCGCACGCGGGGGCGAACGATAGGAATCTCATTGACGCCGCCGCGCGCGGCTCGACGGAAGGCTTGATGCTGGCGCTCACCGTGGGCGCGGTCTTGATCGCATTTGTTGCGCTCATTGCGGTTGTCAATGGAGTGCTGGCCGGCATCCAGAGTTGGACCGCGTGGGCCTGGTTCCCGACAGGACTGCAGGCAATGCTGGGACCTCTTTTCGCTCCTGTGGCCTGGCTACTTGGGGTCCCTTGGGTCGACGCGGGCGCTGTCGGCAATCTGCTGGGTACCCGCATGGTGCTCAACGAGTTCATCGGATATGCGGCGCTGAACGAGATGAAGGGGGCGCTCGACCCCAAGTCATATCTGATCGCTGGATACGCGCTGTGCGGCTTTGCAAATTTTGGTTCAATTGGAATTCAGGTCGGTGGCATCGGGTCGCTCGTCCCCGAGCGTCGCGGTGAGTTGGCTGAACTTGGTCTACGAGCAATGATTGCGGGCACGCTCGCCAACTTTCTGACGGCCGCTATCGCCGGCCTCATGGTTTCACCGTCAATTTAGACGCTCATACGAACATGCTTGATACTCCGACACTACTCAAGATGCTGGCCTCATTCGCGATTGGATCGATTCCATTCGCGGTGGTCGCCATGTGGGGCTCGGGCACAAGTATTCGCGACGTTGGTTCCGGCAACCCCGGTTTCAACAATGTTTTGCGGTTTTCAAAGCCGCGCGCGCTGGTCGCACTTATCGGCGACATGGCCAAGGGCTATGTGCCGGTCATGTTGTTTTTCGCGGCTGACGACCCGCTGAATATTGGTTGGCTGTATGGCCTTTGCGCCGTATTCGGACACTGCTACTCGCCGCTGCTCAAGTTCGACGGCGGGAAGGGCATCGCGACATCTTGCGGCGTGATGTTGCGTTTGTATCCAGTCTGGGCGCTGGTAGCTCTGGCGTTTTTCGTATTATTCCGGGCCTTAGGGAGCCGGCGGAAGTGGCCCCAAAGGGGAGCGATGGCGTCGATTGTGACTTGGATCTTTTTCACGATCGTGATGTTCGTGCAATTTGGATCAGCGCACGGCGTATACGCCCTGCTGATGACGGTTTTTTTGACTTGGCGACATAAGTCGAATATCGTAGATCTGGTGGCGAACTAGCCGGCATTTCTCACCACGTGGCGAGAAATGCGGCTTACGCGCCGGCCGCGACCGACGCCGGCTTCGTTTCTTCGGGCCAACCGTCGCTGGGCCAACCATTCTTAAACGCCACCTCGCCGATGTGATGTCCAATCGCGCGGTAGGCTTCGAACTGGGCCTCGTCGAAGAATTGATCGCCCGTAGATTCGTGAGGAAACGCCTTATTGCGATCGCGGTAGTCGCAGATTTCGTTTCCTTCCGATCCTGTGAACGACGATTTGAGATAGACCAGTTGCCCCTCTTCACCACCGCCGTAGTGGATCTTGCCAACTGCTCCGTGCGCGCTGCTGAGACCGTTGGCGTCCTTGCGTAGTTTCTCGAGATCAAGCTCAATCTCAATGCCCATATCAATTCGAGCAAACCGCAACACCTGCATGAGACCGCCGAAGCGCATCTCTGGATCCGCTTCGCCATCGACCACGATGATGCGCTCACAGCGCCGACGCAACAGCTCATAGAGAGCCAGGTTTTCGAGATGACCACCGTCAGAGACATTCACATACCGAGTCTTCTCGTTTGTAGCGCCAAAAGCCTCTCTGACCAAATACCAAGCCCAGGCCGTGAGCAACGAGTTGAATCGCGAGCTAGCGAGTTTCGCCGGATTTGGAAGCCAGTAGCCAAGGCGAACGTTCAGAAGGGTCATCACGAAAACCAAAGCGGGCACTGTCGTCGTTCCCATGTTTGGTGCGGCGGCGGCTCCTGAGATTGCCATCGCTGTGCCGAGATCTACATGACTATCAGCCTTCTCCAACTCCGAGGTCTTGCAGTAACCGGTCCGCCGGCCGCCCGTATAACATTTGCTGAAGAAAAAGAAGTCCGCGCGCCTTCCGCGAAGATCGCGATAATCGCTGCCTTGTAGGTTCAGCGTTACGTTGATCAAGTGGTATGGCGCCTTTTGCCGCTTTTCGCCTTCGTAGAGCATTGAAAGTTTTTGAGCGTCCGCTTGCTCGGCAACGCCGTCCATACCGCTGTGGATCAGATAGGCGTTGCTGAGCCGGTCGCGATAGAAAGGATGGACCGACGAACGATTCACATCCACCATCACCATGAAAGCGAGCAGGGTGAAGGTTAACAAAATAAATACGACGTCGTCCAATTCGTCCCATAGCAGATAGCAAGACGAAGCAATCTTCAACATGCTACCGCCGGCCGTCCCCGCGTATTCATCGGCGGTAGACAATAGACTGACGCTGCATGGCTCCGTAAACCAGTCCGTAAGCCCAAGCCAAACTACCCAACCGTGCCTGTCTGGAATGCCCAGATTCCAAGAGAAGTCGACCCCGCCTCGCCTAACATTGGCGGGGCGCTTGAGCGGCGTTTCACTTACTGGATCGTTCAGATCGGCGTGCAGATCCTCCGACAGATTGCCACTGTTGAGGTTCTCGATCGCCGAAATTTGCAAGGCAAACGTCGGGATAGTTTCGGAAAACTTAGTCAACTCGATAGTCGGCTCTGGCCGTATTCCTCCGCATCCATATGTCCACTCAAATGAACGCATAGCACTAGAAGGGTTAGTCAGCTCAGCTCTTACCTGACAGACTTGCGGGAACGCTCCGCCCGTGTACTCAACCCTCCACTCGGCGTGGCCGTCCTCGCCCCAGTTCGGCGGCGTTTGCTTGTCCCATCTGATACCTCGCTCGTCAAACTTTTGTACCAGGGCTTCAGGAAGTGCTTCCTCGAACTTGCCGTCCTCACCAACTTTGTCACTCAACAGAAATTGCTCGTGCATGCCGACCGATCTAGTTATGTCGTGAGAATCGACTTGGATCACACATAGCAACAAATACACCCCAAAAATCGTGATCGGCCCCAGGGCACTGATCAGAAGCAGTGTTACTTTACCGGCAAGTGGCGAAGATTTGGAAGACGCCCGCGACAGCAACACGACCAGCAAAATCAGCGCAACCGCCACCGCACTCGCGCTCCCCGCGTTGCCCACAACGGCCGCTATCGGGTCGTGCAAAAGCTGATGAAGAGATAGTCCTATGTCGACTCGATTCGCCTCAATCGCGCGGCCAACGAGCCAACTTGCCGGGACAAACACGACCAGCGCGCACACAAGTGTGAATGATAGTGTGAACACGCCCTCGTACCAATTTCGGCGAGCCCACTTTGCGCCTCTGCCAATTTTTGCGACGAACGGAAAAATTATAATCGATAGTCCAAATAATCCTAAGATAAATACAATAACAAGCTGATGGATTATATTGAGATCGTGAAGAGTCTCATAGAGAACTTCCGTCATAAGAACGAGAATCATGATCCACGGCAATACCGATAGAAAGTTCACAATGATGCCGCGCACCAAGATCGCCGGAATTCGAAGCGTGTCGGCCGTACCCCCCGGGGCCAAATAGTTTCCGCTGTTCCTTAGGTGGTGAACCGCTGACGTTTCCTCCACTCCAGTTTCGTGGCGCAGCGGAAAGTTGTTCTCGCCATCGTAGGCGCAATTGGGATCATTCAACAACGAGGTAATACAGGAGCCAACAAACCCGCCGCCCGACACGGTCGACATGTAGTCCACCGACTTGAAAATCTTGTGTTTCCTATTCGCAAGTGCTTGGACGACGCCGAGGCTAATCGTCGCACTGCGGATGCCGCCGCCGGAAAAGGCCAATCCTGTCAAACCTTGTTTGGTGGACGGCGGACCTTTGAGCGCCGCCGTGTCTATCGTCTTGTCCAATACAAGATGAGCCTGAAGGGAGGGGTGATTCCAACACAAGATGAGCCTGGAGGTAATTTGGGCAAGGTCGATTAGGAACAGGCAAACTGCGGGCGATGGGAGTCGCCGTGCAGCAAGCCGAATCACTGAGTCTCGATGAGATCGAGAGTTTTCTCGACGGGTGTGGGTCCGTCGAGTTCCAGGCCGGAAGTCGAGCGGATAAATACGCGCTCGTCGAAGGCGTCCTGAAGAGGCATCATTATGCCGACCAGAAGCGCTCGGTTAAAGGATTGTTGAGACGCTTCCTGAGCAAGCTAACCGGCTTAAGCCGCGCCCAATTGACTCGCCTCATCGGGCAGTTTTTGCGCGAAAAGTGCGTTCGGCCGACAGCCTATCGAAGGCGCCGCTTCCCCACCAAGTACAGCCGCGCCGACATCGTTCTCCTGGCGCATGTCGACCAAGTACAGCAACGTCTCTCCGGGCCGGCGACGCGTCGCATTCTCCAGCGCGAGTTCCAAATCTACAACCGCAAGGAGTTCGAACGCCTTGCCGAACTGTCGGTGGGACACCTCTACAACTTGCGCAAACGCGCCGTCTACCGGCGACACAGTTTGCATCTCGACAAGACTCGACCGACACCCGTGGCGATCGGCGAACGCCGCCAACCCGAGCCGCGAGGACGTCCGGGCTACCTGCGCATCGACACCGTGCACTCGCCCGAACAGGAAGGCGAAAAAGGCGCCTACAGCATCAACGTGGTCGACGAAGTGACGCAGTGGCAGGCCGTCGGCTGCGTCCAACGCATCAACGAAAATCACCTCATTCCCTTGCTGGAAGGCCTTTTGGAACAATTTCCATTTATCGTTCGCGGCTTTCACTCCGACAATGGCAGCGAATTCGTCAACCATCAAACCGCTAAACTGCTCGAGAAGTTGCGAATTGAATTTACGAAGTCTCGCGCGCGCCGTTCGAACGACAATGCCTTGGTCGAAACCAAGAACGGCGCGGTGGTGCGCAAGTGGATGGGCTACCAGTTTTTGCCCTCGGAAGCGACGCAGGCGATCGACACCTTCTACCGCCAGTGGCTCAACCCGTACTTGAATTTTCATCGCCCATGCGCTTTCGCCAGCGAGCGCCGAGACCGCCGCGGCAAGTTGCGCAAGGTGTACGCCGAGTGGAGCACGCCGTGGGAAAAGCTGCTCAGCCTGCCCGCCGAGCAGCGCGGCCTGCGCGCGGATCGCTCGCTCAAGAAGCTCCAAGCGCGAGCGGACACTTGTTCCGACACCGAGTTTGCCGAGCAACTCGACGCTCAGCGCAACGAACTGCAACGCGTCTGCAAAGACCTCGCGATCTGCTGGCGCACGCGCTAGACAACGCCCCGACCCGAGGCGTTGTCGGCTCCTCCGGCCCACGTCCGAAGACGGCCGTGGGGTCTCGCCTGGGATGGCTGCAAAGGGGGACTGGGGCTGCCG
Source organism: Bryobacterales bacterium (assembly GCA_965205595.1). Taxonomy (GTDB): domain Bacteria; phylum Acidobacteriota; class Terriglobia; order Bryobacterales; family UBA6623; genus CATQHP01. Next base: position 68,194 of record CBDBHI010000021.1, read on the forward strand.
CCCCTTCCCCCTTATGCAATCCCCCTCACCCCGCCCTACGAAGCCACAAATAGCTGTAGCCGCCGACCTCAACTCACGCTATAATCCCCCTCAACCCGCAGCTGCTTCGCCTCTCTCCTTCAGGCTCATCTTTCAATTGGAAAAGAGGCCATCCCCAGGTTTTCACGCCTCTTCTTGATTTCATTCAACTCGGCTGGAAACACCTCTTCCTTGAACATGGCGCTAGATTCTGAGTCGTGCATATATGCTCCCGTCGCCTCGTCGGTCGTGAAATACTCGGCTACGATGGTTTTTCAGCAGCACCGCTTGCCCCGCTCGGCGATGGCGGCTCGGGCGCGCATGATTCTTTGTCGGAACCGTCTAAACACCAGCCATCGGGTTCTTTGAAATCTTCGGGAAACTTCATTCCTTCGGGGAACTGCACCTTCTCCGGACTCTCGCTCTTGGAATTCTTGTCGCGGCGATATCGGGAAGTTTCTACGTAAACCGCCTTTCTGACCCGGTTCATTGCGCCCAGCGGTCGATGCGCCGGCAGCGAGTGCCAGGGCTTGTACGCGAGGCTCTCGCAGAAGTTGTTCTGTTCCTTGGTGTTGAATTCCTGTGCCGGAATCTCTATTTTCGCCACAGTTACAAACGGAGATTCTTCCTCCGACCATATGACCGTCGAGTCTTCGACGGGCATGTTTGAGCCCGGCACCTGAACCTGGAAATCGAAACACGCCGCTGCTTTTCTAATGTCGTGATCCATGGTGTTGCGCAGAAGGTCCGGGTCGCATTCAAACAAGGACGGCCCAAGCGGCATCTGGCACCAGAACGGGACTCCCTCGGGTTCAAAGGGTGGACCAGAACTGCACTCGACCGGTTCCACCCGATATTTGATGTTGTTATCAGGGCCATGCTTGTAGGCCGTCAGGCTGTTGAATTGTGTTTCCACTAAGCTGTCTGGTGGGCGGCCTAGCAGTGGTCCCGCGCGGATCAACCATTGCCACTTCCATCTAAATGGATTCAAGCTCCCTTCGTGAAAGTAGGCAAGCACCCGGTCTTCCTCCTGATACCGAGTGAAGGTTACGTACTCTTCAAGGCTCGTAAGGAAAAAGGCCTCGGCGTTCATCAGGATGAAGTCTTGGGTCTTGGCATCCTTCTCTGCCTCGAGTAGCTTCTCGCCTTCAACGCCCATCACCTTGATCGCCATGCCGCGGGCGTCCTTCTCAGTGTCTGACTGCTTCAGCTCTTTGCCGCTCGAGTAGCGAATCCACGACTTGTACTCACCAGGCTTTGCAAACAGCCCGTGACTGTATTTGCGGTCCAATTCGGGAACCTCGAAAGTGGCTTTCAGGCATCCGTGTGCCTTGGCGTGCGCGTCCCGCCGATAGGTTTCGTCCCCTTCCTTGACTTTCAATTCTTCGCGGCGTTTGTTGGTCATGGCGACGCCGTTGGCGATGATCTGAGCGATGTATCGCTCTTCATCCGGGCCGATCTTCTCTCCGATTTCGCCGCCTCCACTGTTGTTGCTGTTCAGGCTATACAAGCCATACGAGCAGGTCATCAGGATTGACAAGAGGTACAAAGTGATCAGCCACTTTATTCCCTGCCGGCCTTTGCGCCAGATTGAGCCCCAGTTCCACGTCATTTGATCGATCCTTTCTCTCTGCTTAGCGGCACGGTTTAAACTCTTCCACGGGCGTATCCTCGTGCACCTTCAGGTACTCAACCAGCGCCATGCGTTCTTCGTGTGAAAACTCGGGTCCAATGACGCCGTACTGTGGGGGGTCGCCGTACTTCCACTGGACATAGCCGGAGCGAAATTCGTGCCCGGTATTGGTGTTGCCTGGGATCTTCGTGTCGAGCAGGAAGCCGTCGACAGTCGGAGGTTTCTGCTCGTAGCCGACCTTCTCCGTATCAAAATCTCGGTGACCAACGAAAAAGGTTTTCGGCCTTTCATCGACTGGCGAAAGCAAGTCGTAGAGGCTTGGCACCGAGCCGTTGTGAAGAAATGGCGGCGTCGCCCAGATTCCAGCGAGAGGCCGCGCTTTATACGCCAATGGCTCTTGCGGCAAATCAAGGATTCCAAATCCCTCGATGTCGGCCCTCTTTTCGTCGGGAATTTCGTGTTCCTCGAAAAATTGCTTGCGAATCAGCCGCCCAGCGATGAGCAGGCCCTGTCCGGTCGAGACGCTCTTTACGTCTACTTTGTTCAAGTATTCGTCGATCCAGGCTTCCGGCTCGGTATTAAACTTTTCCAAACAGGCTTCCACCTCCGCCAACGGTTTTGCGACGTTTGGATCGTCTAGTGCCTTCAATCTTGCGGACTCTGCTTCGAGGTACGCGATATACGGTTTCCGGCGCTCGTGATGCTCTTTGAGATCGGGCCGCAGCAAGTCCTGCGCTTCCATGTTGGTGAGCCCGGTTTTCGTAAAATCGAAACGATAATTTACGAAGTTGAGCGCAGCCTTGGGATCGGTTCCGATGTCATAGATCGGTAGGATGCTGCCCCACCAGTGCGGAAATCCGTCAGGGTACGATTCGGCGTACTTTGTGCCGTACGCGCTGTCGTATTGGTCTAGATATTCCCTTCCTTTAAGCGGTGCCTCCCATGCTCGCAGGGCATCACTGGCTCGGTGAGGCCCGTGACATTTCCGGCAATGAGTGTTGAAGAGAATTTGGCCCTTCTCCGCCCGCTTCTTATTGATCTCGCCAAGTAGTTCCTCGGGCCATTTTGGTGGCTTCAAATCCCACATCGCCTTTTCAATCTTGTCGAGATCGTATAGCCGAGTTGAGCTGTGAAATCGTTCTTTCGCGGGAACAGCTCCGCCGTCGTCACTGACCAACCGATAGACCGCGCCCACGCCGAGCGTTTCGCCGACGTTCCTCGCCATGGGCTGTGATACAGAGGCGCCGTACTGGACCCAGTCGAATTTCCAGATCTCCCACACTGGCGGATAGCTTACGGGTGCATCTCCTAACCTGTAGTTCTCCAAATCGAGGCGATCCCCAAATGTCCGGTTAGCAATACGGCCGATCGCGTCGGTGCGTCCGAATCCTTCTGTGATCGGATATAGCTTTTTCCGTTTGTCTTTGGACGCCTGAGCCCACATTGCATTCTTGACGATCCCAAGTTCTTTCCACAGCGCCGCTCGTTCATCTCGCGAGTGCCCAACCCCGAGCACGTTCTCCGCGAAGCGGGCGAACTTCAGCGGATTCCAGTACGTGCTTACCATTGAGGCAAACAGCACTGGCGCGAAGTGTGGCGGACTATCCGCCGTAAAGGCATGCATTGCCTGGCCACCGTCAATACGGATGCCATACCGTTTACCATCAACGAGTTGGGTCACCTCCCCTGTATGGCAGGCCGCGCAGGTGATGTCCAACAAGTAATCGCCGACCTCGCGGCTATAGTGCTTGGTAAACCCAAGTGGCAGCTCGTCAGGGTTATGTTTCGTCGCTGGGTCGACTATAAAACCGTACGCTTTCATATGGTCGGCGTCGGCAAAGCGCTTCTTGCCCCACGGAATTTCTAGGTTGACGAACCAGCTATATCTGAGATTGAAGAGCGTCGTCCCTTGGGGCGTAAAATAGTACGTCTGGCGAGATTCGGACTCCCGGCCCTTTCCCCAGCCCTGTCCAAGATAGACAGTTTCATCTACCGGCTCATACTTTGGGATTTGAGTACTTGGGTTAAACACAAGCCAATACATTCCCAGTGACCCCAAAATGGCGACGGCCACGACCAAACGCACACCCTGCTTAATGAACCACCAAAGCGACTGACGAAAGAGCCATCGAATAAAGTGAATGATGTTGCCTGGTAGAGCAATCACCGGTTCGACAACTCGAGTGACGAGCGCCCTGAGCTCAGCAATCAGGTTCCACACAAAGCTCCAGCAGAATTTAAAGGTCTTCCACAGGATGCGTCCGACGAATTTCAAAAACCTCAACGCTGGGTTTACGTCTTGTGATTCCGGCACTGTGTCCTCCTTGCGACTTCAATATGGAGGGAACTCATTCCCATCAATTCCAGGTCGGGCCCACTATTCGAACGCCGGCTTGAGCCCAGCGATCTTAACCGTGGCCTTGACTAACAGACCCGCGGCGCCAAGCGTCACGTAAAGAGTTTTCCTGTCTGCGCCGCCGAAACAAACGTTTGAAGGCAACGGACCAAACTTGATGCCGTCGAATTCGATGAAGTCGATAATCGCGCCGTCAGGTGACACGACGGTAATGCGGCCATTTGCAATATGGTTCGAGGCGTCGGGACGAAAACCCATGGGCAGCATCGTCGCCACATACAGGTTGCCGTCCTCGTCGACAGCCATCGAGTCCAAGTCGCCGCCGATGTCGGCTGTCAAAAGGAATGAGCCGTCTTTTGTGTACGGATTTAACCGAAGTTCGCCGGGAGCGGACAACTCGTAGTAGATAATCCGTCGAGTGTATGTTTCGGCGATGTATAGACGCGATTCGTCGGGAGAAAGTGCGATCCCATTAGGGCGTCCCGCGAAGGGGAAAATTTTCTCCTTGTTACTGGACCCGTCGGCCTTGGCATAGCAGATGCCGGTAATGTCGCGCTCACGGCCCCTGGTTTTTCCCCAGTCCGAAATCCAAAAACCGCCCGCGGAATCGAAGACGAGATCGTCCGGCCCGCATAGCTTGTGAGTAGTCCCGTCCTCGGCTTCGAACGACGTATAGACGGTTTCGATTGTATCGCCGGAGATTTTTTGGATAGATCCGGTGGTGTAGTCCGTCGGTTCGTCCACCGGAATCCATACGCCCGGCAATGGCTCGGTCCACTCAAAGCCGCCGGAATTGGCAATGTAGATCGCGCCGTCCGGGCCGATCGCGGCACCGTTTGGTGAACCACCAAGTTTGGCGACGCGCTCTTTGCTGCCATCCGCCGGATCGACCCGAACCACATCACCGCTCTTAAGCTCCGTCACCAGAACCTTACCGTTGGGCAACGCGAACGGTCCCTCTGGATACTCTAATCCTCCACAAACAGCCGTGAAATCTGAAACTTTTAGCATTTTTGCCTTTACCTCTTACTTCCTTTTGCGCTAAAGCCTACCCGCCACACCGACGTCGGTGAGTTCGTCTAAGCTCATTGGACTAAATAAATCAATCTACCCCGATCTCCGCGTTGCTCGATGCCAATCGCGGGGTCGTGAGCGAGCCCCATGTTTGCTAAAAAAACGTATGTAAGTGGACGGCAAGAATCGCTAGCTGCTGCTGTCTTTGACCTCCGTTTGCGCCGTAGCCGGCTACGAAAGTGTACTCCCACGTAAGTTTTATTGCAACAAGTCAACGATTTCCCCGTTATTGGTGTATGGCAGTAGCCATGAGCAATCCAACGGCCAAACCGCTTTCACTTCTTGTCCGCTCTGCGCCTCTCGGTACGGATATCGAGAAATCGACCCCAGCGAACGCTCCTGGATTCGTCCAATATCGGATGGGCGCTAGGCTGCCGCCACAGCCGAAAAGTCCGTTATGTGCGTCCGTCGACGGGCTCGATTAGGCCTGTCCGGGCGCAGGCTGAGAATAGAATACGCGCGGAATCGCCAACAAAAACGCTGCTATTGACCCGTTTACGACCGTCGACCTGATATCAGCGATACACCTTACAAGGAGTCGTGCGAACTCCTGCCGCGGAAGCCCAGCCGCAGCCGATAGCTGTCCCGCCGAAAAGAGTCGTACTGGCAAAACGATCTACGGTCAAACGCAAAAAATCTGTCGACGAAAGGTCAATCGCGGCCGAGTGCCTGACCCCTTCCGTTTGCACCTGTGTTTCCGTCCGTTTACACAAAGCGCGGGCAGATCAGCGTTATTAGCCGCGTTCGAACGCCAGGGCGTAGAATAGAAACGGTTTGGTGATGCGACTGGCCGCTTTAATTTTGGTCGCCTACGGGACGATCGTCTGCCCGGCGGCGGCTGCCGAGATTGACGTCGAGTTCTTCGAAAAGAACGTACGTCCGCTGCTGGCCGAGAAGTGCTACTCGTGCCACAGCGCCAAGGCATCGAATCTATTCGCCGGATTGAGGGTCGACAGTAAGGCCACGTTGCTCCGCGGTGGCGATTCCGGTCCGGCGTTGCTTCTCGGGGATTCTGCCGGCAGCTTGCTACTGAAAGCGCTACGCGGCGAGGCGAAAGTGCCGATGCCGCCTACGGGGCGCTTGTCTGACGAGCAGATCGCCACGGTTGCCGCCTGGGTGGATGCCGGCGCTCCTTGGCCCGACGAGACGGTCGCCGATATGCCAAACCCGTCCGAGGCTTTTGACCTCGAGGCGCGGCGTTCTTCCCATTGGGCTTGGCAGCCGGTAAAGCCGGTCTCCGCGACGGGCGTCGATAGTTTCATCGACGCCAGATTGCGTGAGAAAGAGCTGCTGCCGGCTGCGCCAGCCGACCGCTACACTCTGCTGCGACGGCTTTCGTACGCGATTACCGGCCTACCACCCACTCCTGATGAGCTTCGAGATTTTGCGAATGACTCCTCACCCGGTGCCTTTGAAAAGAGGGTTGACCGGCTGCTGGCGTCCGACCATTATGGCGAGCGTTGGGCGCGGCATTGGATGGATTTGGTTCGCTATACCGAATCGCATGGCAGCGAAGGCGACCCCGACACGTTGGAAGCCTGGCGCTATCGCGACTACTTAATTCGGGCTCTAAATCTGGATGTCCCCTACGATCAGTTGATTCGCGAGCATTTGGCGGGAGATTTACTGCCCAACCCGCGCATCAACGCGAAAGACGGCATCAACGAATCGGTCGTAGCCACCGCGCACTATCGCATGATCGAACACGGCTTCCAGCCCGTTGATCCGTGGGAAGACCGTGTCAAATGGACCGACAATCAGGTCGACGTATTTTCAAAAGCGTTTCAGGGGCTGACGATTTCGTGCGCTCGTTGCCACGACCACAAGTTCGACGCCATTAGCCAAAAAGACTTCTACGCGCTATTCGGGATTTTCAAAAACGCCCGGCCGACGCAGCGCGCGATCGATTCGCCTGATGTGCTTTGGAAGAATCGCTCCGAATTGGCCGACACAAAACAAAAGGTCAAGGATGCTCTTGCCGACCAGTGGCTGGCGGCAGCAGGCGATGTTGTCGAACGGTTGAAGACGGGCGATTCGTCGTTCGACACTTTGCTCGAACAGGCGGCGTGCGATCAAGAGAGTCCTCTGTTCCCATGGTTCGAATTGCGTGATCGCGAACCGCAAGACGTTCGCGCCGGTTGGAGGCGACTGGTCGACGGCTGGGAGCGAGAGCGGGCTCGGCGGGTCGAATTCAACAGTGCGAAATTCAAAATGCTGTGGAACGTGGCGAAAGAATATCCGAACTGGGTCCGCCATGGTACGGGACTGTCCGAAACAGCGACGGCGCCCGGCGAGTTTTCAATCACGCCCTCGGGCGATCGAGTAGTCGAAGCCATCTATGGAGCGGGAGCGCATACGGCGCTGCTATCGAGACGTCACAACGGCGTGTTGCAGACTTCACGATTCAAGATCGACACAAACAACGTCAGCTTTCGCGTGCAGGGCGGAAATTTCAGCGTAGTGCGGTTGATTGTCGAAAACTACGCGGTACCGCGAGGTGGCATCTATCACCAGCGATATTCCCCGAAAAAAGACGAGCCTGTCTGGTACACCTGGGACACAACGTTCTGGAAGGGTTTCAGCGCCTATATCGAATTCGCGACACTTGACGACTCGACAAACTTCTTACTTGATAAAGAGGACTCCCGCAAGAAACCGCGGCCGAAGCCGGTTCGTGACGGCAGATCATTCTTTGGCGCAACCGCCGTAGCGTCCCACGACGGACGGATGCTGCCCGAGAATGTCTCGCCGGCTGTCTTGTACTTGACGCAGGGCGAGGCACCGGACGATGCGGCTGGACTTGCGTGGCTCTATACCGAACGGCTGAAGTCATCAGTCGAGGCATGGCGCAGCGGCGAGATGAGCGAAGAGCAGGCCGCATTTCTCGACTTCTTTGTACGCCATTCGTTGTTGCCGGTAAGCGCTGAGGGCAGCTCCACGCTTGGGGCGCTCGTCGCCGATTATCGACGGCTAGAGGACGAAGTCCCCACGTATCGGCGAGCGCCCGGTGTCGTCGAAGAGGCTGGCGACGACCAACAGTTGCTGATTCGAGGCGGACACAACAATCCCGGCGACCCGGTTCCGCGACGCTACTTGACCGCGCTTGGAAGTCAGCGATACGACAATCCCGCGATGATGCGTTTACGATTGGCGGACGAGGTGGCGTCGGCTGACAATCCGCTGACCGCCCGCGTGATGGTCAATCGGATTTGGCGGCACATGTTTGGGCGCGGCATCGTCGGCTCGGTCGACAACTTTGGCCGGCTCGGCGACAAGCCCTCGCACCCGGAATTGTTGGACTACTTGGCTACAGAGTTTGTGCGTGACGGCTGGTCGATTAAGAAAATGATTCGGCGTCTGGCTCTAACAGATGCCTACCAGCGCGGCAGTGACGGGTCCGAAAAAGCAGCGACCATCGATCCGGATAATTCGCTGTTGCAACACATGCCGATTCGGCGTTTGGAAGGAGAAGTGATTCGCGACAGCCTGCTTGCCATTTCAGGTCGGCTTGACCACACCGTGGAAGGTCCGTCGATCAACGTCTACTATGCCTTCGCGAAGGGGAAAACGAAGGGTGATCGACCGAAGGGCCCGCTAGACGGTGACGGGCGACGCAGCGTCTATCAAGAAATTCGGCGCAATGCCCACAATCCGTTTCTCGAAGTGTTCGATCAGCCGAAGCCGGCCTCGACGCGTGGGCAACGCGATTCGACAAACGTTCCCGCGCAATCGCTAACGATGCTGAATAGTCCCTTGGTTATTGAGCAAGCTGACGTCTGGGGCAAGCGCCTAGCGGAGCAGTCGGCGGCCTCCGGATCGAAAATCATCGATATGTTTTTGCAGGCCTTGGGACGGGCGCCGACCGCCGAGGAAGCTGACCGCGCGCTCACTTATATGGGCAGCGCCGATGACGCAGGTGCATGGGCGAACCTGGCGCACTCACTCTTTAATCTCAAGGAATTCATCTACGTCCGGTAGGGCAAGCGTGATTCGCGCCATGGCATCGCCGCGTCCGATCGTCGGCGTCGGAGCGATCATTTTTCGCGACGACCGTGTGCTGCTCGTCAAGCGAGGCGCGCCACCGCTCAAAGATCACTGGTCGATTCCCGGCGGAAAGGTCGAGCTCGGCGAGGGGCTTCGCGCGGCAGTCGAGAGAGAGACGCTCGAAGAAACAGGGCTGCGGGTGAAAGCCGGCGCGCTCGTCGAGATATTCGAGCGCATCCGCCGTGACAGCTCCGATGCTGTCGAATACCATTACGTTTTGATGGACTACATGTGCGAAATCACGGGCGGCGAATTATGCCCCGGTGATGACGCGGCCGACGCCCGCTGGTATTCAATTGACGAGATGGATGATTTACTAATGACTGAGGGAACAGTCGAAGTCATCCGTAAAGGTCTCGCCTTGCTCTGACCCGGCGTCTGACTGATCGAGTTCTCACCGTAGGGCACCCATGCTTGAGCAAGCTCAGCAGGCTTTGGAATTTGACGGCGTGGTCGCGCTGCTTCGAAGGTACGTCAGCAGTCCGCTCGGCGGCGCGCGCCTCGATGGCTTACAGGCCAATCCTCGCCTGACATCCGCTGACGCCGCGGCCAATGAACTGGCGGAAGTCGGCGAGGCGATGGACTGGGTGCGAAGCGCCGCGGGTCCCGATGGCCGCGGTATTTCTCAACCGCCAAAGTTTCGGGGCATCGAAGATATTCGCGCGGCGGTTGACCAGCTTTCTACCGAGAATGCGCCGCTGGAGGCTGGCGAGATTCGCGATGTGCTCGGCGTTCTTAATCGAGCGGAAGAGATTCGGCGAGTACTTCACATCGAACGTGTGCGCCTGCCGCTGATGGGCGCGTACGGCGAGCGGCTCGCGGAATTCAAGCCCTTGCTGCGGGAACTTGCGAGGAAGATTTTGCCGAGCGGCGAAATCTCCAGCTCGGCCAGTTCAGAGCTGTCAAAGATTCGCCGACACATCGAGTCACAGCGACGCAATGTCCAGACGTCACTGGAAAGATTTGTGCGCAAGAACGTCGATGCCGGCGCGCTGCAAGACGACTACGTAACGATTCGTAACGGGCGCTCGGTGGTGCCGGTTAAGGCGAGCTGGCAGGGCCGCGTTGAAGGCGTCGTTCACGGCGGAAGCACCAGCGGGCAAACGGTTTTTGTAGAGCCGCTCGACACCATCAAACAGAACAATCAACTCGTTCGCTTGCAGGAGGATGAACAGCGCGAGATCTTTCGGATCTTGCGCGAGATGACTGATCGCCTGCGCGAAGATGAGCCGGCGATCGCCGAAGCCGCGCTGGTGCTGGGGGACTTGGAGTACGTGTTTGCGCGAGCACGCTTCGGCCAGGAATTTCGCTGCTGCTTGCCAACATTCTGCGACGACGCGGAGCCGCGGTTGGTGTTCGAGTGGGCGCGGCATCCGCTATTGCAAGACTTGCTCGCGCGGCAAGGCGAGCGACCGGTTCCCATGTCGCTTCGGCTCGAAGGTGGTAGCCGAGCGTTGTTGATTAGCGGGCCGAACGCCGGCGGGAAAAGCGTTGTTCTGAAAACCGTGGGCGTGCTCTCGATGATGGCTCAGGCGGGCCTGCCGGTCCCCGCGGACGAAGCGCGGCTGCCATGGTTTGAAGATGTCTTGGCTGACATCGGCGACTCACAGTCGATCGCGGAAAGCTTGAGTACGTTTTCCGCTCATGTCTCCAATTTGAAGTTGATGATCGATCATGCCTCGTCGCGCAGCTTAGTTCTGCTCGATGAACTGGGGTCGGCGACCGATCCAGAAGAGGGCGGGGCACTGGGAGTGGCCGTCGTCGAACGATTGCTGGATCGGGGGGCGTTCGTAGCCGTATCGACCCATCTCCCGGCATTGAAGGTTTTTGGGTCGAACGCGAAAGATGTGATCAGCGCGGCCATGGGGTTTGACGAAAAGACCCTCGCTCCGACGTACAAGCTGTTGATCGGTGTTCCGGGGCAGTCGGCGGGGTTGGCGATGGCGCGGCGCTTTGGGATGCCCGACGAGGTGATCGAACGTGCTCGCGAAGTCCAGGGCAAATCTTCCGAAGACGCCTCGCGATTCTTAAGCGAGCTTCACCGCCGCGTCGATGAATACGCCGACGACGAGCGGAGGCTGCGCTCGCGCGAGCTAGCTTTGGTCGCCCGAGAAGAGGAACTAGAGCGTGACGCGAGCGCGAAAGCTAAGCGTGCCAAGGAGCAGGCTCAGCGTCGAGTCGAGGAGCTGACGCAGGGCTTCGAGCGCCGCTATAGGGAAGCTCTCAAGGAAGCTCTAGAAAACTTGCAGGCCGGGTCAAAATCGACACGCGCCGCCGAGCGATCAGTGGCCAAGTCGAGAGGGGCACTGCGGCGAGAAATGGAGCAAGTCGTTCGCGCCGAACTCGGCGAAGATGCGTCAGTCGCCGGAGGTTTGGCGGACGAGTTGGCCGTCGGCACCAGGGTGCGAGTCGGCTCGATGGGCGCTTCAGGAACGATTACGCGCGAGCTCGCCGGCGAGCGCTGGGAAGTGCAGGTTGGTCAGCTCAAGATGCAGGTGTCCACGGATGATATTAGCTTCGTCGAATCGGAACCAGAACCGAGGTCGAAGCTGCCCGCCGGGGTAAGTTACGAGCCGGCTACGCGCTCAAGTGTGCTTCCGACGGAGATTAACGTCATCGGCAAGACCGCCGACGAGGCTCGCGATGTGGTCGACAAATACCTCGATGAGGCGGTGCTGGCGGAGATGCCGCGGGTTCGTGTGATCCACGGATTCGGGCAAAACATTTTGCGCCGCGAGCTATCGAAAATGTTTCGCAGTCACGTTCATGTGGCGAAACATTACGATGCGGAATCGCACGAAGGTGGGGCCGGCGCGACGATCGTCGAGATACGGACGTAGCGACCAGGCGGCTAAGCGCCCGATGTTACAATGGGCTTCATTCTTTGCGACGAATTATGCTTCCGAACTTCATATTTTCTGAAACTACGATCGATGCGAACGGCTCCGGTGAGGCGTTTCCAATTGGCGGCTCTAACGGCTTGGTGTTGCTCACGCTGGGCATCAGCGAGGTCGTCGAACAAGAGAGTCTCGATGTTGCGATCATGGGCTCGGCTGACGGTGCTGAGTGGCTCGAAGAACCGCTTCGTGAGTTTTCGCAGAAGTTCTATGCGGGCGTCTATCAGGTTCATGTCGACCTAAGCGCGACGCCGGAAGTGGCGCACCTTCGGGTTGACTACAAGGTGGCGCGCTGGGGAGTTGGGTTCAAAACTCCGAGCTTCAAGTTCTACGTTTTTGCAGAGCCGTTCGCGGAAGCAAAGTCTGCTTAAGACTCTTTCGTACCCACCGGCACCGCGCTCGTCACGTAGTGAAAAATCCGGGTTGGGGCCCTTGGCCTGCGAATGATCAGCCGAGTTCGAAGACCGTTCCGTAAAATTCGAACCTCTCGCCGGGGTAAACCGCGCTCCCGCTCTTCTCGATTTCTATTCCGAATTGCCAGGCTTGCGCTCGCCGCCGTCGCGGGATTGCTGTTGGCTTGCAGCGTGAATCTGCTGTATCTGCGGGAATTCAACCCTTGGTTCACCAGCGTACAGGCGCAGCGGCGCATCGAGGCTCTGTTGAGCGGCGCGGATTACAACGCTCACCACGAGTTCGTTCCGCTCGAGCAGATTCCTCTTCACGTGCAGCGCGCCGTCATCGTAGCTGAAGACGGCGCATTCTATGAGCACGAGGGCATCGATTGGAACGAACTCAAAATCATCTGGCGCCAAACGCTATCGGACACAAGCCGGCTGCGTGGCGGGTCGACGATTAGCCAGCAGTTGACGAAAAATCTATTCCTGACCACGCACCGTTCTTTGATTCGAAAAAGTCTCGAGTTCGCGCTGGTTCCTCTAACCGAGAGCATTTTGTCGAAGGACCGCATTTTAGAGCTCTATTTGAACGAGGTGGAGTGGGGTCCGGGCGTATGGGGCATCGAGGCGGCGGCGCGGTTCCACTATCAAATCCGCGCCACGCATCTGAACCGCGGGCAGGCAGCCCGCCTCGCCGCCTGTCTACCCGCGCCGCGCAGCCGCGTCCCGCGTGAGATGGATGAGTACGCCGCTCGGATACTCGGGCGTTTAGCGAGTCGGGGCTGGTGAGCGCGCCACGCCCGCACAATTGACGGGGCCTGGCGCGGCCCAATTTTGAACTGAGTCTACTGGACCCAGACACCGCGTCTTGCGATGTCTGCCAGGACGAATTCTTGATCCCTAATCCGCCCTTCCGTAAGCGGCTGATTGGCATGCAGCAACTTTTGGAATGTCTCGGGAGGAAGTGGACGACTCGCGTAGAATCCCTGGATCAAATCGCAATTGTGCCGCTGGAAAAACGTCAGTTGTTGGTTGTCCTCCACGCCTTCGGCCACAACCGTAAGGCCGAGGTCATGGGCAAGCCCGATCATCCCTTTCGCTAGCGCCGCGGCACTACGATCGTTCCCCACGTCAACGACGAACGATCGATCGATTTTAACGACGTCGGGCATGAGATCTCGAAGGTAGCTCATCGAGGAATAACCGGTCCCGAAGTCATCGATTGCAAGCTTCGTACCGAGTTGCGATAGCTCGGTCAGTATTCCGGGAACGCGTTGCATGCTGTCAACGAGAACGCTCTCGGTAAGCTCAAGCTCGAGCGTACGAGGATCGACGCCCGATTCAGCAACGATTCTCTCGACCAACGACGGGAATTCGGATTGCAACAATTGAAGCGCCGACAGATTCACCGAAATCTTCGTCGCGCACGTACCCCGTGGGCGGATGTTTTCCCAACGCACCGCTTCTTCGCAGGCCTGACGTAGCACCCACTCGCCGATGTCGAGAATCAGATCTGACTTTTCGGCCAGCGGAATGAATTCACGTGGTTCGACCGGCTCGCCGTCGTCGCGCTGCCGGCGCAGCAGAGCTTCGGCGCCAAGAATCTTTCCGGTCTTGGAGCACACTTGCGGCTGGTAGACCAATGCGAGTTCGTCTCGCTCGATCGCTCCCCGCAGCTCGTTCTCGAGCCGCCAGCTACGCTCGATGCGGTCGTACATAACAGGAACATAGTGCTTGCTGCTGGACTTACAATCCGATTTCGCCTGGTACATGGCGATGTCGGCGTTTCGAATCAGCATCTCGGCACTGGTGAGTTTAGGATCGCTCAGTACGATTCCAATGCTCGCGTTCACCACTACCTTGTGCCCATCAAGTCGATGTGGCTTGCCGAGCGATTGCAGAATTCGTGACGCGATCAGCTCGGCGTCTCGTCTGCTTTTTGCTCTTTCCAGGAGAATGACAAACTCGTCGCCACCGAATCGAGCGACGAAATCGGCTGGACGCAGCGATTCATGGATGCGCGTCGCGGTCGCGGCTAAAAGCTCGTCACCGACGAGGTGCCCTAGTGTGTCGTTGACCTCCTTAAATCGATCCAAGTCAAGGAAAAGTACGGCGAATCGATGCGCTGGATCCCTTCGTTGCTGGTCGATGGCTTGTTCAAGCCGCGCGGTGAAGTAGCCTCGGTTCGGTAGCCCGGTAAGACGATCGTGTATCGCCTCGTCAATGAGACCGTTCCTTGTTTCAATTAGACGAGTAACGTCGGTCTGAACGCCCGATATTTCTGTCGCGACGCCATGCTCGTCGCGAATTGCCTGTCCGCGGCACATTACCCAGCGGTATGATCCGTCGCGATGCCGGATCCGGTACTCACACTCGAAATCCTCGGCTTTGCCCTTGATGAAGGCCGCCAGGTCCTTCCGCACGACGGCTGCGTAGTACGGATGGATCAAGGAGTACCAGTCCCTTAGTCGATCACCAATTTCGTCCGGCTGCCGGCCCAACGTGGCCGCCCAGCCCTCGGATACTCGGAATTCGTGCGATGCCGAATCCCAGTGCCATAGGCCCTAGCGCCGCCCGCCAATCGACAGACTATCGAGCGGCTTCGGGCTGTCGTAGACCGTCGGAGGCTGTATCGGGGCGCCTGCGAATAGGGAGTGGAGCTTTTCCAGAATGGGCATCCGATATAGTGCCGGCTATCTGGTAACGTTCCTTGGTTCGGTTGGCGCATTGACACGGTGTCGTGGCGGCCAACTGTTGCCAATTTTAGGTCCAACTCTGGGAGTCTTCCTAGCCGTGGGTCCGACTTATGACTCTTAGTGCCGATGGCCCATTACGTTGGTTTGGACCGTCTAGGAAGGGCTTTCGTGCTGACGCAACTTTCCCCTGTGACTGGCGGCAAATTCAAATACGCCGTCCTTTTAGGCCTCCGCCGAGCAGTCGCCAACTGGTTCAGCCCGATCGGAATGAATTGCACCGGCTGGCCTCGATCCGCCAGCCGGCACCTGGCATCACACCCGCATCAAGGTGAGAATGCCGTCTTGATAACCCTGCACGGCTATCCCCACGTCAACTCGACTGCTCGGTGGCGCTGCCAAATCGACGCCGGCGTCACTCGATAGTGGCAAAGCATCCATTGTCTTGAGTGAGAGAACAGGCTGGTGTGGGGCGTTAAAAACACGGACACCACATTGCATACTTCCCAAAAATTCTCATACAGCATCTCATCGAGAGACGAAGACCGGATGCAATCATCTACCCGGCCCGCCGGCAACATCGAGAGCGCCGCGCCCAGGCTAGCCGCGGCGGCGAGGTCACAGCGGCAGAGCCCAACCACGCTGCCATCCTCATTGACGTAGGTGGCAATGTAAGCGGGCTTGGCATCGATCTTTGGCGGCGAAGCAACTGCCTCCGGGGACACGCTACGGCCTACCAGGCCGCTGAGCATTTCACAGATTTGTCGGGCTGCCTGGCCAGCTTCACTCGCCATCATCGGCTCCTTTTGGATCGTCGGGATTACGCCCTAACACCACGAGTTGGGCCGGCGTGTCGTCGAAACCAACGTTGATTCGGACACTGCTAAGAGATTGGTGCTGCACGATCTCGCCGTTAACGAATTTTGGCAAGCCGAGTTCGAACGATTTGACTTCTCCAACCAGATCGCGTTGCATGACGCCCGCCAGAATGTTCACGATCTCTCCAACCGCGTCAGCGACATCTTCGAGCGGCGGACCTTCCTCATCCGGCTCCATTGCTAACAATGATCGCGTCAGCGACTGGCCTCCTTTTTCCGTCAGCAGTAGCCCGAGATGTAGCTTCTCTAGATCGGCGATGACAGGGAGATAGGCGCCGTAGGGGGCCGCCGGGCTGGGGTCGGCTTCGAGCCGACGCAATTCCTCGCAACCCAGCGACACCGTCGCCACCTCTTCGGTGGCTTTCACGACCGAGTCTATCCATCGTGCAATCGGCACAGGTGTTTGTGCCATTAGCTCGCCTCCGCCTCGCCGTGTTTACTTTCGAAAGCCGTCATCGTTATGCATTTGACTCCCAGCTGGGTGGTTTCGGACCGCAATCGTCCAAGCGCGGTCGTTTTGGACTATCCCAATAAGAAGCCCAAGCTTCTTGAAATCCTTATCGGCGTATCTCTGCCAGTCGATAAGTGTTATGACCGTCAAAAAGGCCATTTTTCGGAGAAAATCGCAAATCGGTCGATGACGCTCCGGCCCTCGGTCAGTGATACACTTGATCGCTTTCGTAACCGCGAGCGAGCGGCGCCTTATGAGACTCTTTCCGCCATTGCTTCGAATCGGGTTCATCCTAGTCACCCTCGCCGCCACCTGCCTTCCCCACGCGCGAGCGCAAGACGCGCCTGCCCCTCTAGCGGTCCGCAACGATCTTCGACGGGTCGGCGAACAGGTGCTCGTCTTTCGCCATCAAAGAATCCATAAAGGCGGACACGGGTCTTACTACCGAATCGGTGTCGACGGCGTTTGGCCCTGGTTCGAAAAAATCGGCACCCGCGTCGTGGGCCAGTGGAAAGTCATCCACCCCGACGGATCAGCCGCAAGCCCGGACTACGACGACGGCTATCGTCTAGCGCGCTACGCGAGCTATGAGCATTGGAAAGCAACGAGGCGAGGCCGGCTGATGGGAGGCAACGGCGCCGACTATCAGAAAAATATGGCGGCGCTTAAAGCCCGCAACCACTATGTTCTCGATTCCGATGGCGCGTATTTCCTCCAGGGCCCAATGGCAACGATCGAGCCGTACTACATGCCGGCTCTCGAGGAATCGTATGAGCCAGTCGAGTCAACGCCGGACGACGGCGTGCGGCCGGTTCGCAATGATCGCAACTGGCCTGCTGATCGTGAGATTATTGCGCTCGACCGCTGGCGAATCGACAAGGGTTCAGCCGACGATTTCATCCGCGCCGGCGTAAGTGGTGTCTGGCCTTTACTCGAGAAGGTCGGCGCCCGCCCGGTGGGCCAATGGAAAGTAATCTATCCGCCTGAAAGCGGACACCCCGAGAGCCCTGATTACGACGAGGTTTTCATGATGACGCGCTACGCCGGCTACGAATACTGGAGAGCCGCCCGCCCCGAAACATCGTCCACCTAGCTGGCGACGGAAATGACTATCAGGCGTACCGCGACTCGCACGAACAGCAACGAGAGCTCACTCACGAACACTCGGTCACATTCCTAGTACTTAGTTGCGTAAGTTAGAATATTTACTGGCGAGGGGACGAGGGGCGACGACGGTCTTGGTCCATTCGAACGGAGTAGCCTTGGAGTTGTAGACGCGGACGAAGCTGTCGATGGCCTCGCGCACCTGCCGGGGGGAAGTGAAACTCGCCCCCCGCAAGGCGCGGCGGCTCAGAATCGAAAACCACACCTCAACCTGATTCATCCACGAACTGTAGGTCGGCGTGTAGTGAAAATGGATGTTCGCATGACGTTGCAGCCAGCGGTCATTTTTGGGCTTGTGAGTGTTCAAGTTATCCAAGATGATGTGGATCTCGCGGCCTTCGTGGATGGCCGCGATGTGGTTCATGAAGTCGAGAAACTCGCGACGCCGTCGGCGCCAATAGTGTCCGGCGATGATGAATCCGGTAGCCACTTCCAGCGCGGCGAAAAGCGGCGTCGTGCCGTGCCGCCTGTAGCCGTGCGAGAAGCCCGTCAAGGCCTTGCCGTTGGGCAAGCGTAGCCAGCCCTGCGCTCGCTCCAAGGCCTGGATGCTCGGCTTCTCGTCGACCGCGAGCACCACGGCGTTTTCCGGCGGGCTGAGGTAGAGTCCGACAATGTCGGCGGCCTTGCGAGCGAACTCCGGGTCGGTTGACAAACACCAACTGCGCCGCCGCCGCAAGGACACGCCGAGCTGCCGCAGTACGCGCCAGACTTGATGCTTGCTGACGTCGCCGAGAGCTTCCGCGAGCAGTTCGCCTGTCCAAGTGGCGTGCCCTTCGGGCGGAGCTTCGTCGAGTTGGCAGAGGATGCGTTTGCGCGTCGCTTGGTCGTACCGCGCGGGCCTGCCGGAACGCGCTTGATCGCATAATCCCGCCAGACGTTGCTGGGCGAAGCGGGTGCGCCATTTCGACACGCGCGCCGCCGGGGATCCCAGTTGCCGGGCGATCTCGGCGGTCGAGGTAGCGGCGGCCGCCGGCAGCACAATGCGAGCGCGCTCCACCATGCGCCGTTCGGACTTGTGGCCGCGCACCCAGAGTCGCAGCGTCTCTTCTTCCTCGGCGTTCAGTCGAATCACCGTTGCCGGTCTTGCCATACCGACATTTTACAGTTAAAGGCCTTACTTTCGCAAGTTAGTACTAGAAGGCTACTTGCACCAAAGCCCGCCATTCTTTCTGCCCGGCTTGCGCGAAAAGTACCGCAAGACGCAATAGCCGCTCGGCGACCAGAGCTTGCAGTAGCCGCTAAAGTTTCGCGGGCGGTCTAGCGCTCAGTGTTGACGCCGTCTCCACAAAAAATAGAAATTAACCGCAATCGCCCCAATCACAACGATCAAAAGTATCGGTGCCTGCTCAGGCTCCGGTAGCCGCGCCACCGCCTTCTCGGCGGCGCTAACCTCGCCCTCCCGCCGTAGCCAAACCTCCCAGCGCCCTTGGCGCCCCGACCAGGTTCGTTCGCCAACCGGCCGCAGCCGCGCGGTCTGAACTTGTTCGCGATACCCAGACGGCACGTACGAAACGTCCCGCCGCGCCGGCTCGCCCGGCACTTCGGCGGGCTCGTCCGTATTCGTTTCGTTCTGCGAAAACACCTCGTCAAAAAACGTAGGCGTGGTCGCTTCCGCAACGGCCATCAGCCACGGCCCGACTAGCAATGCACGGCGTCCAGGACGGCTGCGGTCACGCAGCGTCTTCGTGCGCAGCTCATACTTCACCCACAGTCGATCTCCGGTCGACCAAGAGCGCCTAACGAGCGCGTATCCATTTTGCCAAGTCGGCTCGATGGTTTGCCCATTGAGTGATAGCGTCAAATCATTCACCCAAGCAGGCCCGCGTACGCCAATCACCACAGGCTCCGCGGGCGCGGCCTCTATCTCGAGCAGTGCACTGGAATCCACATCAAGCTGAGTGCCGGCCCGCACCTTCAGCAGACCATCGTCGAATGTCGAATCGACCGCCAACTCATAGAGCAAACGATCTTCTTCCCACTGAAACGCAGCATCGGCAACAGCCGAGAACGCCCGCAGACCATGCAAAGTGCAGCACCACCAAGCGCGGTCTCCACCACGCTCAAATCCGTTCTCACTGAAATAAACGTGCCCAAAGTCGCCGCTAGGAAACTGGTTCATCGCGAACCCGTTGAACCAAGCGCGCTCGGCGGCATCGATGTGTCGTGGCTTGCGCGTAATTTGCCAAAGCTCCAATGAAAGCCGTAGCCAATCAGCGACTGAGCACCCCTCGTCTCGGCGTATCGACGGCTCGAAATACTCAGCCACCGTACCGCTCACGAGCACGTTCTTCGAAGCAGCCAACTCCGACCACACCGCCTCAACCCTGCCGAGCCACTGCTTATCGCCTGTAGCGCGATAGAGCGCCAATATCCCGCGCAGCGACGACAAAAGCCCATGGCTGTGCTGCGCCGGCTGCCGTGAAACGTCCTCGGCCATTGCTGCCGCCAGTTCGGTGTAACGCGCTTCCCCGGTAACCCGCCCAAGCTCGACTAGACCTTCGATGTTCTGAGTCCAACAGATATACCCGTGAGCCAAGCGGCCGACGCTGAACTCTTCCCGCACTTTGGAATCGCCAAATCGGTCTTCGCTCGAAATCAAAAAATCGCCCATGCCGCGCGCCGCGTGTAACGCCGAGTCATCCTTACTTAGCGCGTAATACTCCAACAGTCCGATCAGCAATCGACCGTTGCCCCACATCCGCGCCATATCGTCATCTTCCACGCCACCGGTCGAAAGTGGAGCCCCAAAATGACCGTCTTCGCGCTGCTGCTCGAGCGCTTCTCGAACAAGCCGTCGCAGATCTTCCGTCGGAACCGCGCGGTGCTTCGACGCCGCGGCCAACGCACCGATATAGCGCCCAGAAAGATCGCCGCTAAAGTTTGTAAATCGACGAACATCTCGCGATATCAAATCCGCAAGCAAGAACGGTGGATCGTACGTAGGCGGGCCGCCCGTAAGTACCCGCTGCAGTGTCAAATCGAAGCGCTGATTCAGTTCGCCCGCCGGGCAAACCCCAACCAGTGCCAGGAAAATTAGCGCCAACCGCGCATGTATCGCTGTCAACATCAGCCAGTGAGGTCCGACAAGGGGTCTGAAACAGTCTATCGGCTAATGGGGAAAAACTCGCGATAGCGTTCCGGCATGCGGATCATCTTGCCTTCCGCGTTCGTAACCGTGTGCAGCGTCTCGCCCGTCGCCAGCAGCTCATCCCCTCGACGCATCTCGTACGCAAAACGCACACTGCGCGAGCGAGACTCCGTTACCCAGCAACGAATCACGACCTCATCGTTGAAACGCGCGGGCGACCGATAACGGCAATTGGCTTCCGTCACCGCGAGGAAAGCAGCTGACTCGTTCTCCATGTCGCGGTACTCAAACCCCACCTCGCGACAGTAACCGACACGAGCCACTTCCATCCAAACCAAATAGTTCGCGTAATACACGACACCCATTTGGTCGGTCTCGGCATAACGCACCTGAACCGTGGATTCGACCTTCCGCATCTCGCGAACCTACGTCTTCATCGAAGCCAAAAATTCAGTATTATTCCGCGTCTTAGCCATACGGTCCAGCAGCAGTTCCATCGCCTCGACCGTGCCGAGATTGCTCATCACCTTGTGCAGTACCCAAACCCGTTGCAGCGTCTCGGGGTCTAACAGCAACTCTTCCTTGCGCGTCCCGCTAGCCTGAATATCAATTGCCGGGAACGTACGCTTGTCAACCAGCTTGCGGTCGAGATGCAGCTCCATGTTGCCCGTTCCCTTGAACTCCTCGAAAATTACTTCGTCCATGCGGCTGCCGGTATCGACCAGCGCCGTTGCGACAATCGTCAGCGAACCACCCTCTTCGATGCTCCGCGCCGCGCCAAAAAACCGTTTCGGCCGTTGCAACGCGTTTGAATCCACGCCGCCCGACAGTACTTTGCCCGACGAGGGAACGATCGTGTTGTAAGCGCGCGCCAGCCGCGTGATTGAGTCGAGCAAGATCACGACATCCCTCTTGTGCTCAACCAACCGCTTCGCCTTTTCAATCACCATCTCGGCAACTTGCACGTGCCGAGTTTGCGGCTCGTCAAATGTTGAACTCACGACCTCGCCCTTCACCGAGCGCGTCATGTCCGTGACTTCCTCGGGTCGCTCGTCGATCAACAACACAATCAACGTCACTTCGGGATGATTCGTCGTGATTGAATTGGCAATGGATTGCAAAAGCATCGTCTTGCCGGTACGAGGGGGCGCCACGATCAGTCCACGCTGGCCCTTGCCGATCGGGGTAATGAGGTCCATCACGCGCCCCGAGAAGTTTTCCTTCGTCGTCTCAAGCTTGAACCGCTCTACGGGGTAATACGGAGTTAAGTTGTCGAAATGGATCTTATTCTTCGAAACTTCCGGAGACTCGAAATTGATCGCATCCACCCGCACCATCGAAAAATAGTTTTCGCGATCTCTAGGCGTGCGGGCTTGGCCGGAGACCGTGTCGCCATTGCGAATCGAATTGCGCCGCACAAGCTGCTGCGGCACATAGATGTCGTCCGGGCCAGGCAGGTAGTTGTAATCAGGCGAGCGTAAAAAACCAAACCCCTCGGGAAGGATTTCGAGCACGCCCTCGACGAAGAGCAACCCCTCGTCTTCCGTTTCCGCGCGCAGAATTCGAAAAATAAGCTCCTGCTTTCGCAGGCTCGCGGTGCCTTCGAGCCCAAGCTCATAGGCCATTTCTGTAAGGGCAGTAATATCCTTTTGGTGCAGTTCTGAAACTGTCATAGGTTGCGTCGATCGCAATCCACGATCAACTCCCGAACTTAAAACTGTAGAGGTGAGGGAAAAACGGGCGAATGCCCAACGGACACAGTAAGGATACCGCAGACCCCTCGCCCGGGCAAGCAAACTTCGTCGGCTGGGCTCTTCGGAATCGCGAATACCTAGCGTCGACTTTCTAGTCGACGTGCTTTACCAATCGCAACCCCACTTTCGCTGATGCCATAGACCGTTCTTGAATAAAAAGCCGTCAAGCAGGCAATTTCTGGACACTACATTTCGCTGTCCAATTTCGGAGGCGCGACTGTAAGGGAGTGCGGTGGCGAAGGGGCTTTCTGGAATACGCTGAGTTGGGACCTGCTGGTCATTCCTCAAAAGGGCCCGACTCATCTTTCCCAGTTAACCCTCCGCCACCGCACTCCCTTACAGTCGCGCCTCCGATCTTCAAGGGCTTGCTGTTGCGGCAAGCAGTCTATGCCATTCCTGGAAACACGCTAGCCCGCCTCTCTAGTCGTCGGCGCTTCTGTCAAAGTCCCTGTCGACCCCCACCCCCCGACATACCAAGCTTGCGCTCCAAGTCCATCTTGTCTGTCAACAGCGCAAGCGTGGCCGCTCTGTCGCCAGCTTGCTCCGTATCTGAAATTGCCTGCCTAACCGCGCGATAGCGCCGCTCCCAACTCTGCCGTCGCAAGGCATCGAGCGCCCCGCGGCCTTCTTCGATCGTCGCCGGCTGTCTGTCTTTGTCGAATACGAGCTTCGCCAGGCGCATGCGGTCACGCTCGGTTAACCGGCCTTCCACCGCCGTATAGTGAAACTCCTCGTCGCCACCGTGAACGGCTACCATCGCCGCCAATGCTTCACGGCTCGGCATTCCGTCGTTGGCGGCGATTTCGTTTGCATCGGCAAGCAATTCCGCTCGTGCGTCGGCGGAATCAGCGAATAAATGCAGCAGGACGCGCTCGGCGGCCGAAAAGCCATCGGAGTCATCGACTGGCGGGGGCGTCCGCCGGCGCCGATTCGTCGAACGACGAAACCGTTCGAGCACCAAGCTGCGAGCAATTCCTAGCTGGTCAGCCAATTCGGTCGCCACCGCCGCCCGCCGTATCTCGTCCGGCAACAAATTGATCGAAGGCAGCATGTGCTCAAACGCGGCGACGCGGCCTTCCGACGATGAAGTGTCAAATTGCTTTCGAGCTCGGTCGGCTAACCAAATGAAATATCGAGGCGCCCGCTCAACTTGCGCCTTATAGGCTTCCGCGCCATGGGCCGAGCAGAAGTCGTCAGGGTCTTGGCCGCCCGGCAGCTCCAGCACTTGTACGTTGAGACCCTCGCGGAGCAGAATCTCGATTGAGCGCTCGACGGCATTCTGTCCAGCTTGGTCGGAGTCGAAATTTACGATGATCGTGTTGACATGACGCCGCATCGAACGGACCTGCTGCTGCGTCAAAGCGGTGCCACAAGTAGCCACTGCATTGGTGATACCCGCTCGCCACACGCCAATGACGTCCATGTAGCCCTCGACCAGCACAACGAACTCTTGTTTGCGCATCGAAGCCTTGGCTCGCGAAAGGTTATAAAGTACGGTGTTTTTCTTGTAAATGTCCGTCTCGGGAGAGTTCAGATACTTTGGTTGGCGATCAGCCTGCATCGTTCTGCCGCCAAAAGCGATCACGCGGCCAAGCTCGTCATGGATAGGAAAAATCAACCTGTCGCGAAATCGATCGTAGTGCTCATCGCGATCTTCGGCCTTGCCAATCAGCCCCGAACCTAACATCGCCGCCGCGTCGACGCCACGCTTCCGCATGAGGCCCAACAACACATTGCCCGCCGGGGCGTAGCCGATGCCAAATTGCGCTACCGATTCTTCGCTGAGTCCTCGCGACTCGAGGTAGCTACGCGCTTGTGCACCCGCATTCGTCGTCAGTTGTTTGACAAAAAAATCCTGCCCAAACTCGTGCAGATCCATCAACGAGTCACGCATCTTCGAGTTGGCGTCCGCACCCGCATTGCGTTTAGGCATCGGAATGCCTTGCTGGTCCGCCAACGTCTTGAGCGCTTCGAAAAATGTCAAGCCCTGCAATTCCATCAGAAAGTTGAAGACGTCACCGCTCTGGCCGCAGCCAAAGCACTTGTAGATCTGTAGACCGGTGTGGACGGAAAACGAGGGAGATTTTTCCGTGTGGAACGGGCACAGCCCGACAAAACGCAGCGAACCCTGTTTCCTGAGACGAACGAAGTCGCCAATCACATTGGCGATATCAATGGAGTCCTTAACCTGTCGAGCGAAGTCCATCCGACTCCGTTAGTTTACTGCCACGCGCTAATCGCTTCGAACCGGCAAGCATCGCGACCGGAGTCAACTATTCAAACCGTTCTCGTCAGCTCAATCTAAAATCTTGACCCGAATATTCTTGTACATCACAGTGCTGCCCGGGTCGTGCCCCTGCAACGCAAACGTACCTACGCCCAATTTCCGGCCCGGCATCGTTTGCCCCTGGCCATTGGGAAATGGCACAACACCATTCCAACCCTCAGGCTGCTCCCATTTCGTAATGAGGTGGTCGTTAACAAAGATCTTGACGACCTTGTCTTGCACAACGATGCGCTCAGTGAACCACTCGTCGTCTCCGGCTGGAGGATACAGGTTGTCGAGCACGGCATAGAGGCCGCCGGTCTTGCGCGGATCCTTAACGAACGAGTTATTCACTTGCACTTCAAACCCGGCATCGGGCCAGCCTACGGGCTGATACAGGGTGTGAAAGTAGATTCCACCGTTTGAGTTATTCTTCGCTAGAACGTCAACCTTGAGGTCAAAGTTTCTGAAATTCGCGCCGCTGACGTCACCCACATAGAACAAGTGAGCCCGGGGACCATTGGCGACAATTGCACCGTCGACGATCTTAAACGTCGACGGATTGTCAGTGGTCAACTGCCATCCGCTAAACGTCTCGCCGTCCCAAAGGTCGACCCAGCCCTCTTCCGCTAAGAGTCCTGACGCTAGCAAAGTGGCGGAGATCGCAAGACACAACAATAGTTTCCGCATAACGGGCGTATTGTAACTCAGCGGCCCCCTGGGGTAGAATCCCAAGGAGTTGGATCGCCCATGTTATGAAAATCAAACCGAATCGGATTGTCTATTGGCTCTCGACAGCGATTCTGAGCGTAGTATTCGTCGGTGGTGGAATCGCAAATATTTTAGGCTTTGAGGCGCAGCAGGAGGTCATGAAGCATCTTGGGTTTCCGCTGTACTTCATGCTGTTTCTCGGGGCGGCAAAGCTTCTTGCGATTGGCGCTGTCCTATCGCCAGGTCTGCCGCTGCTGAAGGAATGGGCCTACGCCGGACTGTGTTTCGTTCTGATAGGCGCGTTCTACTCGCATATTCGCGCGGGTGACCCGGTCGAGCTAACCACCATCCCAGTGTTCGTGTGGCTAACCGGGGCGGTTTCTTATCTCCTAAGGCCAACCACCCGCCGGCTTGCCGACTAGCCCGCGCCCGCACAGCGCGGATTATGACGTGGGTGAAAATGCCCTATCGCTGGACGCGGCCGGAACCGCCGCCCTTCATCAGAGAAAGAACTTCGTCGGTCGAGAAGCGGTTGAAGTCACCAGGCACCGAATGCTTCAAGCATGAAGCCGCGACTGCGAACTCAAGCGCCTGCGCATGGTCGTCGGGAAAATGGTGGAGTCCGCCAATTAACCCGCCTGAGAACGAATCGCCGCCGCCCACGCGGTCGACGATGTGCGTGATTTGGTACTTCTTGCTGACGTGAAAACTTTTACGATCATTCAGGCATGCCGACCAGCCATTGTGTGAAGCCGATACCGACTCGCGTAGCGTAATCGCCTGCATTTTCAGATTCGGGAAAGTGTCAAGCACCTTCGCCGAAAGCTGCTGGTAGCGATCGACGTCAAGTTCACCCGATTCGACGTCCACGTCATCGACAGAGATGCCTAGACTCTTTTGGCAGTCTTCCTCATTCGCAATTCCGACATCGACGAACTTCGCCAGTTCCTGCATCACCTCGGGCGCCGACTTGCCATAGTTCCAAAGTTTCTTGCGGAAATTGTAGTCACACGAAACCGTGACGCCCTTGGCCTGCGCCGCCTTCGCCGCTTCGATCGACAGCTCCGCGCACCCTGGGTTCAGAGCCGGCGTAATGCCCGTAATGTGGAACCAAGTAGCGCCATCGAAAATCTTGTCCCAATCGAAATCGCCCGGCTGGGCGAGAGCAATCGAGCTGTCCGCGCGGTCATAGAGCACTTTCGAGGGCCGCTGATTTGCACCCGTCTCCAGAAAGTAAACGCCGACCCGGCCTGGTTTGCGAACAATGTCGTCGCAGTTAATCCCGAACCCACGAAGCTGGGCGATGCAGCTATCCGCAAGAAAATTGTCGTCCGGAAACGCGGTTACGAACGAACTTGGAATGCCGTAGTTCGACGTCGAAACCGCTACGTTGGCCTCCCCGCCGCCAAACGTCGCCACAAAGCTGGGCGATTGGAACGGACGCTCCATGCTGGGAGGGGCGAGACGCAGCATGATCTCGCCAAAAGTAACAACTTTTGCCATAGTTCGACCTCGTAGGGAATTGTTAGCCGCCTAAAGGAGCAGGCGAGCTTTCATCAGAATATCATCGTGCTATTACGGCGCGATTACTTTGACGATCAGAAAAGTTAGCGTCTTGCCGTCGGCCACCATGACCTGATGAGGAGTTTTCGGAGGGATGTTGATCACGTGCCCCGTGGACATCCGATGCGGAACGCCGCCCACCAACTTTGAACCACGCCACTCGCCCGGACGGCCGTCCATTTCCTTCTGGCCGCTCGGCATCTTTCCACCGACGACGACCTCGCCTTCGCCGCCGAGCGTGAAATACATATCGGTCTTTGAGTCGTGCCATTCCGCAGGCCCGCTTCCGTTGCGGTGAACGACTAGGACGTAATTGTTCTTACCCTTTTCCTCGAGCATCAACTGGCGAGAAACAGATGTCGTGCCCGCCGCCGCCTTTTTGATCGCCGCCTCAAGCTCGTTCTGGATTTGAGCTAAATCACTCGGCGTCCAGGAGAGTTCCTTCATCGCGGCCCCGGCACTCAAAGCCGCAACCAAGAAGATAAGTGTCAACCTGAAAATGGTCATAGCCCTTCCGTTCTCAGCTAGGGTCGTCGTCACGTATCGAAATTGTGATCCGGCGCACCAACAGAGCATTCGCCAGCACGAGCACCAAGATCAAGACGTAAGCCGTCGCTGTTAAAAAATCCACCGGATATAGCCCTAAAGAAAACGTTACTACAGGTCGTGCTGGTCGAGCGTCTTGTCCAATACAAGATGAGCCTGAAGGGAGGGGTGATTCCAACACAAGATGAGCCTGGAGGTAATTTGGGCAAGGTCGATTAGGAACAGGCAAACTGCGGGCGATGGGAGTCGCCGTGCAGCAAGCCGCATCAGTGAGTCTCGATGAGATCGAGAGTTTTCTCGACGGGTGTGGGTCCGTCGAGTTCCAGGCCGGAAGTCGAGCGGATAAATACGCGCTCGTCGAAGGCGTCCTGAAGAGGCATCATTATGCCGACCAGAAGCGCTCGGTTAAAGGATTGTTGAGACGCTTCCTGAGCAAGCTAACCGGCTTAAGCCGCGCCCAATTGACTCGCCTCATCGGGCAGTTTTTGCGCGAAAAGTGCGTTCGGCCGACAGCCTATCGAAGGCGCCGCTTCCCCACCAAGTACAGCCGCGCCGACATCGTTCTCCTGGCGCATGTCGACCAAGTACAGCAACGTCTCTCCGGGCCGGCGACGCGTCGCATTCTCCAGCGCGAGTTCCAAATCTACAACCGCAAGGAGTTCGAACGCCTTGCCGAACTGTCGGTGGGACACCTCTACAACTTGCGCAAACGCGCCGTCTACCGGCGACACAGTTTGCATCTCGACAAGACTCGACCGACACCCGTGGCGATCGGCGAACGCCGCCAACCCGAGCCGCGAGGACGTCCGGGCTACCTGCGCATCGACACCGTGCACTCGCCCGAACAGGAAGGCGAAAAAGGCGCCTACAGCATCAATGTGGTCGACGAAGTGACGCAGTGGCAGGCCGTCGGCTGCGTCCAACGCATCAACGAAAATCACCTCATTCCCTTGCTGGAAGGCCTTTTGGAACAATTTCCATTTATCGTTCGCGGCTTTCACTCCGACAATGGCAGCGAATTCGTCAACCATCAAACCGCTAAACTGCTCGAGAAGTTGCGAATTGAATTTACGAAGTCTCGCGCGCGCCGTTCGAACGACAATGCCTTGGTCGAAACCAAGAACGGCGCGGTGGTGCGCAAGTGGATGGGCTACCAGTTTTTGCCCTCGGAAGCGACGCAGGCGATCGACACCTTCTACCGCCAGTGGCTCAACCCGTACTTGAATTTTCATCGCCCATGCGCTTTCGCCAGCGAGCGCCGAGACCGCCGCGGCAAGTTGCGCAAGGTGTACGCCGAGTGGAGCACGCTGTGGGAAAAGCTGCTCAGCCTGCCCGCCGAGCAGCGCGGCCTGCGCGCGGATCGCTCGCTCAAGAAGCTCCAAGCGCGAGCGGACACTTGTTCCGACACCGAGTTTGCCGAGCAACTCGACGCTCAGCGCAACGAACTGCAACGCGTCTGCAAAGACCTCGCGATCTGCTGGCGCACGCGCTAGACAACGTCCCGACCCGAGGCGTTGTCGGCTCCTCCGGCCCACGTCCGAAGACGGCCGTTGGGATGGCTGCAAAGGGGGACTGGGGCTGCCGCCCCTTCCCCCTTATGCAATCCCCCTCACCCCGCCCTACGAAGCCACAAATAGCTGTAGCCGCCGACCTCAACTCACGCTATAATCCCCCTCAACCCGCAGCTGCTTCGCCTCTCTCCTTCAGGCTCATCTTTCAATTGGAAAAGAGGCGAGCCTCAAGCTTCACACAGCCTTCTTCGAAGCTCAGCTTTGTCGACCTTACCCATCGAATTGCGCGGAAGCTCTTCCACGATGCCAATCCGCTTCGGTAACTTGTATGCCGCCAACGACTTTCGGCAAAAGTCGATCAGTTCGCTTTCGCTTGGCAGCGGGTCTTTCGCGACGACACCAGCCATCACTTGCTCCCCCAGGTCCAAGTCATCGCATCCAAACACGGCGCATTCAGCCACTGCGGGGTGGCGCTCAAGCACGCGCTCGACCTCCAGCGGATAGACGTTAAATCCACCGCTAATGATGAGCTCGGCCGATCGGCCGCGTAGTTGATAGTACCCCTCTGAATCGCGCAGGCCGATGTCACCTGTTTTGAACCAGCCGTCGACTGTAAACGCGGACTCCGTTTTCTCCAAATCATTCCAGTAACCCTTGAAGACGTGTGGTCCATATGTTTGAATTTCGCCAACTTTGTTGTCGGGCAAAGCTTGATATCCGTCTGGACCAACAACACGCACCTCCACACCCGGCAGAGGCACTCCCACCCATCCTGGCCGCCTGTCACCTGCCAATGGATTGCTCAGCAGGATACCCGTCTCGGTCAGTCCGTAACGCTCTACGAGCTCGTAGCCAAACCGATTTCGGAACGCCTCAAACAGATCCTCCGAGAGCCGAGCGGACCCCGACGTAATAAGCCTCAAGTGGCTCAAGTCGACATCTTTGAATCTTGCTGCTTCGAGCAAGCGCGCGTGTACGGTCGGAACTCCCATGAAAACACTAATTCCGCGGCCCTGAATCGCTGCTAGCGTTTGGCCGGCATCAAACTTTCTGTAGGCAATCGTCGTCGCGCCAACGTTCAATGCGCCATGCAGCCCCATCACTAGGCCATGGGCGTGAAATATAGGTAGGACGTGAAGCACGACGTCGTCCGATCGCCAGCCCCACGCCTGATCGAGTGAGCTGATGATCGCTGTCAAGTTCGCGTGCGACAGCTCTGCAGCCTTTGCTCGCCCAGTAGTACCGCTCGTGTAAAGCATCAGAGCGGTCAGATCGGGCGAAATATCAATTTCCGGCGGTGACCCTTCAACCGCGTCGATAAACTCTGAGAATGCGTTTGAGTCGATCGAAACCGTACGCTTTGGCGAATTCGCCTCGCGAACGACTGAGCCCAGATCAAGCGGCTCGGAATCGTCAACGATGAAGAGCTTCGCGCCGGAATCGTTCAGAAGGTAAATGAGCTCAGCCGCGGAGTATCCCGGATTCAGCGGCATCGATATAGCTCCAAGCCGGCAGGTTGCAAGATGAATGTAGATCGAGGCAACACTCTTCGGCAGACGGACCGCGACGCGGTCACCGCGCTGAACTCCGAGCTGACGTAGCCAGACTGCGGTCTTCGCGACGGCATTCCCCAACTGCCCGTATGTGACGGTCGTTGTAGTGTCGCGATCTCGAAACTCGATTGCCGGCTTGTCCCCGAATTCCCGGCAGTTCTCGAAGATTCGGTCTAAGAAAAGCATCTACCGGGTTATGCCGAGTTCCGCAAGAACTTCCAGCGTGTGTTCGCCCAACATCGGAGGATGTCTGCGGTACGTCGGCGGAGTATCGGATAAGTGAATCGGGTTGCCGATGTTACGAATGATCCCGATAAGTGGGTGCTCAATCTCAACGACCATGCGGCGCGCTAGAGTCTGCGCGTCTTCGAGAATATCTTGCGGAAAATTGATGGGCCCGGCGGGGACTCCGCCAGCGACGAGCTTTTCTATCCAGTGCGCGGCGTTTTCGCCGCTTAGCCTTTCTTCGAGCAACGGAATCAATTCCTGACGGTTGACGTTTCGCTCGGGATTCTTGCTGAATCGCGGATCAACCATCAGTGTTTCTTCAACACCCAGTACCTTGCAGAACCGCTGCCAGACTGCTTCCGTTCCAGCCGCAACCATGATGTATTTGTCTTTCGAACGAAGCGGCTGATACGGAGTGATTGTCGGGTGCTGGTTACCAAGTTTTTTGGGCGTTTGGCCGGCGATCAGGTAGCTTCCGCCGACGTTAGCGAGCCACGTCATTTGCGCGTCAACCAGCGAGCAATCGAGGTACTGGCCCTGGCCGTTTCCCGATTCGCGATTGTCACGAGCATAGAGCGCGGTCATTGCTCCCATCGTGGCGTAGATCCCGGCCGTAATATCCGCGATCGGCGTCGGGAAGCGGCTGGGCCCAAGCTCGGGAGGGCCGGTGAGGGCCATCAATCCAGCTTCGCCCTGAGCGATCACATCGTAGCCCCCGCGATTTGCCTTAGGTCCGGTGTGGCCGTAGCCGCTGAGCGCCACGTAAATTAGCCGCGGGTTAAGCCCCCGCAGCGTATCCGGATCAAGTTTTGCTCGCTTAAGCGAATCCATCTTAGGATTGTTCGTCAAGAAAACGTCGGCGGTTTCAACCAATCGATGTAGCGCATTCAAATCATCGGGGTCTTTGATGTCGAGGGCGACGCTTCGTTTGTTGCGGTTGGTTGAAAGAAAATACGCGCTCTCACCCTCGACGAAGGGCGGTCCCCAGGCGCGCGTCTGATCGCCGGCTCCCGGCCTCTCGACCTTGATCACGTCGGCGCCTAGGTCGCCGAACATCATCGCGCAGTAAGGGCCGGCAAGGGCCTCGGTCATCTCGATCACGCGCAGGCGACCGTAGGCTGAATCTGACATATCTGGTTTCAACTATGGGGCGCTACTCTGACGCGGCCGCAAAGTTGCGCGCGTGGAACTTCATCAGCTCTACACCGGCCGCCTCGTAGATTTTCGTTGAGCTATCTGCAACGTCAGGAACGATCATCTTCCAATACTTGATTCCCAGTGTGTCGAGAAAACTCATGTACTCCAGATTGTTCTCGTAGTTGAAACCCTTCGTGCCGACGTAGATCATGATGTTCAGCGATGGTTTGGGCATTTGCACATACGCTCTAGCCAAGTCGTACGTGTTGTAGCCGCGCGCAAACTTCAAATCTTCGCTCTCGCGGCCATTGTTTTCCGAGATGCGCTGCTCCGTCGCATGGCCCGCCCCCCCGGGAGCCGCCGACACGAACAAGTGTGGATATTTGAACATGATGCGCGTGGTGCCGCGCCCGCCCTGCGAAAAGCCTTCAATCGCCCGCCCTCGCCGCTCCGCAATCGTACGGTAGGTGCGATCGACATGCGGGATAAGCTCTTTCACGAAGACATCCTCGCCCATCGAATTTTTCGACGGATAGTTGTAATGGCTAACTTCGCCGCCGTTCACCCAAACGTAAATTGCTGCGGGGACGGTTCCATCGGAGATCGCCGCATGGATCGTCTCCGCCAGTGATATCGATCGAATCTCGCTACCGGGCCGGCTCCCGTCGAGGTAGTACACCACCGGGTAGCGCTGTGCCGAATTGGTTGCGTCGTCGTACCGGGGCGGAAGGTAGATGCAATATCCGACCTCATGTCTCATTGACGGGCTGATGAACGTGTGGTGCGAGACCCCCGGGTAGCTCACCCCCATTGGCAGCGGATTCACCCACAGAAATTCTTTCGCAGCCTGTTGCCCAAACGCTGAGATCACTGTGGTGGCGATCATCAAAAACGTGCGCCTAGACAAAAACACAGCATCGATCGTAACACGCGACTCGGGCCGCGTTGGTTGCCTACAAATAGATCGAAAAAGCGCGGCTGACTTCCTGTGGCAGTGCCAATTTAGTCGGCTAGCCGGCGCGTCGCTGCTGAAGCGCCAGAGCTCTCTAGACGTAGCCGTGGCAAGCGAATCAGCCCAAAGATCAACCAACTCAGCCGAACAACGGCACCTCCGGCGACTACCGCCGGAATCAGCCCAGCCTAGGCGTGAGCCACCAGCCGTTTAGTACATTGGGAGATCGCCATCAGTGACCCGGCGAAAATCTTCCCAACCTCACCCGTGCCAATAAAAGAATCGAACCACGACGCTGTGTACGTCCTGCGGACTCTCATCGGGAAGGATTTCAAAGTCCGCTACCGAAACATGTCGCTTGGAATATTTTGGTCTCTCGTGAACCCTATGGTCATGATGGGCGTTCTCACCTTTGTGTTCACGGTGATCATGCCGAGCCCCGAGGAAAACTTTCCGTTGTTCGTCCTGATGGGGATACTGCCGTACAACTTTTTTTCACTTGCCTGGCAGACAGGAACGAACTCGATCGTCGACAACGCCGGGCTGATTAAGAAGCTTCCGTTTCCCCGCGTGCTCATTCCGATCGCCAGCGTTCTTGCCAACGTCCTGCATTATTTGATCCAACTGGGGCTGCTGCTAGTCGTGGTTGCCCTCGTAATTGGCCCGTCTCCTGCTTTGGCTTTGGCTGCCGTTGATCCTTATCCTTCAAATCGTGTTTGTCTGTGGCCTTTCGCTGCTTTGTTCGGCCCTCGACGTTTACTACCGCGACATTCGCTACGTCGTCGAGTCGACAACGCTGGTGATGTTCTGGCTGGTACCGATTTTTTACAGTTTCCAAAAAATCGAGGAAATGGCGCAGGGTGCTCCGTTTCTGAGAGCTATCGTCGGCTACAACCCGATGGCAGCAGTAATTCTTACGATTCGCAGGGTGTTGCTTTACGGAGAGCCGCCCGGTTGGGGCACATTGGCGAAGTTTGCGGGCGTATCAGTAGCTACACTCGTCATCGGATTCGTTTATTTTCGCCGCGTTGAACACGACTTCGCGGACTTCACCTAGGCTCGATTCCAAATGGCAATTATCCGACTTGAGAACATCAGCAAGCGCTATCTAGTGCATCGCAAGCGCCAACTGATATCGCACTGGGCGTGGGGGCGCAGGCAAGCCGCCGCTGAACCGTTTTGGGCCTTGCGCGATGTATCATTCACGGTCGACAAGGGTGAAACTATCGGCATTATTGGCCACAACGGCGCCGGCAAAAGTACCCTGATCGAAATTATCGTCGGCGTCACGACACCGACCACAGGCGTCGCCGAGCGCAAGGGTAGGATAGGGGCCATGCTCGAGCTCGGTTCGGGCTTTCATCCCGATTTGACCGGCGCGGAAAATGTCCATCTCAACGCGGCTCTGCACGGAATGCGCCGCGCGGAGATCGAGCGAAAGTTTGCCTCGATTGTGGAATTCAGCGAATTGGAAGCCTTTATGGACGAGCCGGTGCGCACCTATTCCAGCGGGATGCTTTCCCGGCTCGGATTCTCGGTTGCAGTTCACCTTGATGCGAAAGTCATTGCATTGGACGAGGTCCTTGCCGTCGGTGATCAAAATTTTCAAAGCAAATGTGCCGCGAAAATCCGCGAGTTCGTTGCTACGGGAATGACGATTTTGCTCGTCTCGCACAGTCTGGCTAATATCGAGAAAATCTGTAGCCGCACGATTTGGCTAGATCACGGACGCGTAAAAATGGATGGCGCAACTGACGATGTCGTGGCCGAATACGAGCAGAACATTACTGCGCTGTCAAGTTCTGATGCCAATAAAGAAAGCCGTCTTCAGCGCCAATGAGCAAGTCTCGAACTCCATCGGTGTCCCAATCGACCGTCGTCGGACTGGTCGTGTGGCCCGCCAACTTGGTGCTGGTGAGCGCGCCTTCATCGCGGAATTGAGTCGGCCCGCCGTCGCCGCTAACATTTCGCAGCCAATTTACGCTAGCGCTGTTGACGAGAAGGTCGACCAGCCCGTCACCGTCCCAATCCGCCAAATCGAGCTTGCGCCGCCCACTTTTCCCCGCCGGATCCGGATTCAGCCGTAGCGTCTGAGTATCGCTTTCGACTACTTTGTGCGCGCGATCGAATACCGACGCGGTGACTCCCGAAAATATACGCCGACCCGCTCTCAGCCTGAGATCTCCGTCCACGCGAACTCGCTCGAAGTAAGCCAAATATCCCTCGTGATCGAGCATCACAAGGTCGGAAAGTCCATCGCCATTCCAGTCAGTGACCATCGGGCGCGTGCGCCATTGACTTACGAGCTCCCCATTTTGCGGCGTCCACCAATTCCATTCGGGGCCCCGCGCCGGCCCATCCGAGTCCACGCGAACGGCCCGAGCTGCTTCGAGTCGAGGTTTCTCTCGCGAGCCGACATTCCGATACCAAACGACCCGACCCCAAATCGAATTGGCAACAATATCGGGCAGCGAATCTCCATCCCAGTCCGCGACGCTAATCGTCGTGTAGCCCCACTTCGCCTCGCAAGGCCCCTGAATCGAGCCGTTCTCTCCACCCTGGATGCGAATTGCCTCGCCGTTCGCCTCGAGGTAAACCGGTGCGGCGAAACGCGGCTGGCTCGCGCCGTCGAGATTCTCAATGAACCCAATGTAGCCGGCGCTGTTGCCTGCCACGATATCCTCGTCGCCATCACCATCCCAATCGAAACCTTGCGGCGTAATCAGCGCTCCGAATTTGACGAACTCAGCTCGCTGCTGAAAATACTTAGGCTGCCCAAACTGCGGGACTCCGTCAGTGACGCGGCCGAAATTCTCGACGAAAGCGACCCGGCCGTCCTCATCACCGACCACCAAATCGACATCGCCGTCGCGGTCCCAATCCACTGCTGTAGGCGTGATCATTTGCAGATCCATCGCGAGCGGTTTTCCGTTGGACTGTAGCCGACGACCTGCCGCAAGGCGCGGCGACTTTCTTGTTCCGACGTTCTCGAAGTAAGTGAATCCATCGAGGAATTCGCCACAGATCAGGTCGAGGTCGCCGTCGCCGTCGAAGTCCGCAACGTTCGGGCTAGGCATGCCATAGACGTCAATAGCTTGATCACCCGCCAAGATTTTTGCGGCCGTCGAATAGCCCCCATCACCGTCGTTTAGAGCCAAGTAAACGTAGCCGTGTAGAGGGCCGTTCGTCCAGTTTCCATCAGAGTCGTACGCGTCGTCCCAGCCGTATTCAGTCCAATCTCCGACGCCAACCACAAGGTCCAGATCGCCGTCCCCCCCCCAATCGACCTGTTTCCACTGCTTGGCGCGGATTCTCCCGCCGGCCGAGTGGATCTCTTCCGTAGTCATTGGGAGCGCCTTCGGGTCTTGAAAGCCTACGTTCTGAAAGTCCCGATGGACAGCGCCCGGTGTCATGACGATGGGCGCGCGGCCGTCGACGTGAGAGATCTGAGCGTTCGTGCGGTAGTCGCCGATTCGCACGCCGGACTGAAAAACCGGCATCGGGTCGCGCGAGCCCGCGGGCGAGTCGTTCTCAAAAAAGTAGGTCCCTTCGTAGGGCACGCCACCGCCAGAGACAACCAGGTCTAGATCACCGTCTCCGTCATAGTCCATCGGAAGCGGCCAAGCCCACAGGCCCACGCCAAGGTCGACCGTGAGTCCTGGATTGTTGTACTTGATGCGAACGAGATCGTCACCGGCAGTGAGCGACGCAGTTAGCATCGCGGCGAGTATTGTCATTCGCAGTTCATTTAGCACAACGTCACTGTGCCATGCCTGAGTCGGTCCCGGCAACTATTGAAGGTTGCCAAGAAATGACCGGGGCGGAACCCCCGACAATTCCGCCCCGGATTGATCGCCTTATACCCTGTAGCTCTCCTACAGAGAACGCACCTCGAGTAAAGCGCGTCGCTGTTCGCAGCCGACGACCAATTTGATGCCCGACTATTGCGGGAAGACTGAATTATTCGCGATACGAGGCCGAAAGGCTGTCGCCTGATTGAGGGATCGACGCCGTCAGAAACGTGATCGTCGTCCCGCTTAGGCTGTAGTCGACGCTCGCCGCCTGCAGTAATCCATTGCGGCTCAGTTGCAGCGCGGCTACCGGCGAGGGCGCGACCGCGAGCGTGAACGACGGGTTCACTCCATCGATCGCCCCAGCGGGTGTTTCAGAATCGTGAAAACCAGGAGCGTTATCTTCGAGCGATACCACCGCCCCGCTGTCCTTCACAATCGACAACTCTCCGTCGGCCGAGTTGACGAATATTCGGGCGTTTGTCGAAGCCGGCACTATGGGCACAGGAACTTCTTCGAAGTTGATGTAGTTCCCAGTTAAACCAATCGTGCCTGTTCCGAATAGCGTGTCATCGACGTCTAGCGAATTGTGAATCTTCGTAACGCCGCTGCGCTCAATCTGCATCGCGTTGTCTTTGAACGCACCAGTGTCGTCGCATCGCACTAGGTTGAACACTCCCTCGAAGGCCGACCATGCAACGCGCTTCTTGCTGTCTTGCTCGAAGAACTGCGTCGCGACGGTTTCGCCGAGTCGGGCCGCGATTCCCATCTCGCGAAAAAATGATGCGCCGTTCACTGTAACCAACGACAACAAGGCTCCCGTTCCGTCCCGCCACTCCTGCAGATTCGCGGTTTGGCCGGGCGCAGCTTGTATAAGAAACACCGTCTGCGCCGGGTCTGTTCCGAGCATGGGGTTGTGCGGCGCCGGCGCGCGTGCGTCAGACAAGCGCACGTCGTTACCCTCTGTAATCGTTCCTGCCGTCGCCCCAAACAGCGGTTGAACCTCAGTTCTTGTCGACCCCGCGTTGTCGAATGCCTGCAGCCCGTTCGAGAAATTGGCGACGTTGCGCTGTGTAACCGCGGCACCGTCGTCCTGGAAAATTTCGTATGAGCTTACGGCGGCGCCGCTTCCCGCAGCCGACCAAAACAGACTGCCGGTGCCATCCGTCGTTAGTTGTTGGTTCGGCAATCCGTCGGCGTTCGGCCAACGATAGCTCGTACTGACGCTGAGCGGGGGCAAGAAGAAGTCGATCGAATTCAATCCGTCATTCGACTCAAACGCCAACGGAGGAATCGTCCCCGACGCTTCCTGGCGAATGGTCTGCGAATCTGTAAACAAATTCGGTTCATTCAAGTCCGCCTTCAAATCGAGCGCGGCGCCCAATCCTGACACTTGCGAGAGCAGAATCACCGTACCGGGAATTGGCGCGCTGCCGACCCTGACATCCGGAATCGTGACCGGCGTGGCGCTTTCGGGGACAATCCAAGTTTCGGAAAACTCAATCGCGGTGTCGAGTGTGTAAACCACCTTGTAGCTTGTACCGGGCGGAACCGCAGTGTCGTTCGGAGTCAGGTCGACGCTGAACACGCCATCGACGATCGGCGTCGTCAATTCGTTGGCTGCGACAGGAGAGCCGTTCGACGCGGTAAACGCTTTCCAGATAATTTTCGCGGAACCTTGCGTCTTCGTCCCGTCCGCATTGAAGAGCACATCTTGCACTTTAGTCACGGGCAGTACCTGCGCGCCTGCGAGAGACGATAGCAGTGCGACAAGCACTGGGAGCATCACTTTGAGTCGTGGTAGTTGGAGCATGTGAAGTAACCTCGAGTCCAGACTACCCCCACCCCGTACACTTTTAGCCCCTCGAAAATTCAAGTTATTGAAAACAAACAGATTAAATATTTCAAAACCCCGGTACGGGGTTTTGATGGGCTTCGTCTTGGCCGTTACGAGACGCAACCGCCCTGTCTTTTGAACACTGAGATCGCTGGAGGCTGCTGATTCATAAAGACTTTACGAGGTTACGTGCGTTTAACGCGCCCTATTGCGAGGCTGTCCCGGATCTCCCCGTTATAAAGGCTTTGCTTGGTTACGTGGGTGTTTCCGAGCTCCCCCGAGATTCTTGTTACGTTTGTTAAGGGCTCCGTCCCCTCGGCCCCCTTCCGAACTCCCCCGAACTCCCCCTGACTCCTCCTTGCTCCTTGCTGCCAGTTACAGCACGTTGCGACCAAGCGGTCATGTCGGGGTTTCCAGACCACCTTCGCTAAGCAAGCATCGCTCGAAGTGAGCCCCAATCGCTCCGGGTGCGAATAATATCCGGTCTAGGTGTGCAACCACGTTGTAGTAGTAAGTGCCGAGGGATGTATATTCGCCTAAGAGGGATTCCCAGCTGCTCTCGGGACAACCTCTTCACCAAGAACGCGAGAGCTGAGACTCGAATCGCGGAATTGTCGTTACTCAACAGGCCCCGAACCTGCGCAACTATGGCATCGAGATCCTCAGTGAGCCAGGCGGCCAGGGCCAACTGGACCAAGGCGGCGTCGCCTGACTCCAGAAGCCG
This sequence comes from Bryobacterales bacterium, assembly GCA_965205595.1. GTDB lineage: Bacteria > Acidobacteriota > Terriglobia > Bryobacterales > UBA6623 > CATQHP01. The sequence continues at coordinate 107,458 of CBDBHI010000021.1, forward strand.
GAGTGCTGCTCCAGTTGGACCAGGACTCAGGCGGATCGCAGCCTTTGCCGCTGCATGGCTAGTTTCTCCCCATTTCGTCTTGGCGATTTCGACCAGAAGCTTGCTATCTTCAGACGATCCGTGATTGAAAAGTACTGCCACGGCTGCGCTACGGACGAAGTCGTACTCGGAAGCCAAGGAATTCCTGCCGACTTGTGCATCGCCTGCTGTCCCATTCTTAGCGAGACCCCACAGCGCGGACGCCAAAAGATTACTTACAGAGAAATTCTTCGTTTTCGGATCTAAATGGTCTGAAATGAGCTTGTCGATCTGGTCGCGAAGTGATCGCACTTCCTCTGTCTCTGGTAGGTCCGGGAGCTTGCCGAGGACGAGTTCGCGAAGTTCCGCTGTTGCTGCGCCATACCGAGATTCGAATTCTGATGCTAAATCGTCGCGAAGAATATGTTCAAACTCTACGAAATGGTCCTCGGCAAGAACTCGATATGCAATGGCAGCATCAAGCCGTAGTGGACCGAGCTTGTCGTTCAATTGCTCATATGAGGCTTTCCTAAATAGAGCCAGAATTAGGTCTTCTTCATTGGGCCTAATGAGGGCTTCAAAAAGAGTGGGCGCCTCGGCGCTTGCCTTTCCCCTAATCAAATCCGAGTCGATCCCGCTTGCGCCGAGCCTGATTAACACTTCCAAAGCGGATGCTCGCACCGTGACGCTCGGATCGTCAAGAGCCGATCTGGCCTCCGCTTCAATAAGCACACCCCGTGTCGCGAGTTCCTTTAGCGCCGTACAGCGTATGTCGGCACGCGCAGATGACAAGAGTCTTCTAACACTCTTTTCCTCCAGCGTTCCTATTTGCTCCTCGACCGCGGCACGAACTTTGTCACTGTTCCCCTTTACGTCGTCTACTTCGCGTACAGCTTCGTCGGGTCGGGTGCGCATCAAGATTCTAAGCCTCAAGAGCTGCGCCTGAGAGCCTCAATGGATTCCAACAACGGGAGGATATCTTCCGCACCAACAGTACCGAGGTAATCACACGCTGCCGCCGCTACATCCTTGTCGGTTTTGGCAACTTCACTTGGCCCACTTCGGCGGTTTATTTTGGCCCCCCTGTAAACGGGCCTCTAAGTCATTGATTTCAGGTCACCTCCTTTCGTTTTTGGGGACGTGGTCCGGAGCGGAGCCCGAAGGGCGAAGCGCAGGACGATGTCCCCAAAAACGAGCGCCCTCCTTGCTACCGCCCTCGCTTCTTCTTCGCCAGCGTCCTACGAAAGCGGTAGGACTCCTCGCCCGTCTCGATGATGTGAGCGCGGTCGGTAATGCGATCCAACAGCGCCTTACATAGCCGAGCGTTCGGAATCACCTTTGTCCACTCGGAGAACGGCAGGTTGGTCGTCAGCATTAGAGCCGCCTTTTCCGCGCGATCAGCGATGACTTGGAACAAGAACTCTGCTCCCACCTCCGCCAGCGGCACGTAACCCACTTCGTCGATCGCGATCAGCTCGTAGCGCGACCAGCGTGCGAGCACTCGACTCAGCTGCATTTGCTGCTTGGCTTCGACGAGTTCGTTGACCAGCGCCGACGCCGTGGTGAAGCGCACCCGCCGTTTCTGCAGGCAGGCCGCCACGCACAGGCCCGTCATCAGGTGGGTCTTGCCCGTGCCGCAATCGCCGAGAAACAGGATCGGTTCCGAACTCTCGATGTAGCCGCCTTCGGCCAACTCGGTTAGCTGCGGGGCCGAGACCGCCTTCGTCTCGGAGAAGTCGAACTCCTCGAGCGTCTTCATGCGAGGCAGCCGCGCTTCGCGTAAGCGACGATCCACCGTACGTCGCTCGCGCTCTTCCAACTCCGCGCTTAGCAGCGCTTCGAGATAGCCGACCGGCGTTTGTCTCGCGCGTATGGCTTGTTTGGCCAACGTCTCGAATTGCGCGCCCACCGTCGGCAGCCGCAGCAGCTTGCACTGTTGTTGGATGGCCTGCACCGCCAGGCTTTCGTTGGGGGCGCTGGATTTGCGGGCGCTCATTGCACCGCCTCCGCCGCCAGCAACTGATCGTAGTTCGTCAGCGTCGGCAAGGGCCGCTCAAAGCGTTCCAGCTCCGGCGCCACCAGCGGCGGCTGAGCTAGCCGTTCGAGGCACTGCGAGGTCAGCAAGTAACGCACCGCCGCCTGATCGCAGCAGCCGCACTCGAGCGCTTTCTCGATCGCCTCGCTCAGCTTGTCCCAACCGTGGCGTTTGCCCTCTTGCAACAGCTCGATCATCTGTTGCGTCCCCGCTTGCTTGTCATGGCGCTGGATCAACTTCGCCCATAACGTGTCGTAGCTCGCCGGCCAACGCCCGGCTTGGCGCCATTGTTCCAGCGGCGTCGAGCCCGCCAGCGCTCCCGGCTTGTGGGCCAATACGTCGAGGTAATGCTCCAAATTAAAGATCTTCTGCTGCCGAGAGTAGCTGCGCTCATGTCGCGCGATGCGACGACCTTCGTGCCAGACCTCGACCGACTCGGCGTAGATCTTCGCCTGCGCCCTGGTTCCCGGACGCAGCGGCGTCGAGTAGAAGTTCGTGCGCACCTTGACGCAGCCTGTCGCGTCAACCTTCGGGAAGCTCGACACTTCGATCTCAAAGCCTTCCGCCGCCAACCCCAACAGCCGCTCGCGTTCGATCAGCATTCCCTCGCCGACCGTTTGCGCCCGTCCGGCGACCGTGCGCGCTTCGTCTTCGCGGCAGCCTTCGAGCAGCTTGCTGTTGAGCTCGTCCAGCGTCTTGGCTTCAGGCAGCGGCACCGGGGTGGTTGCGGCGGTAACGTCTCACCTCGCCTTCCACGCCCCCTTTCTCGTTGCCTTTCCCCGGCGTGCAGAACTCGGAGGCGAAGCGCCAATGCGAACGAAAAGCCACGAAGCGCGCCGTCTCCTCGCGTCGCGCGCCGCGCAGAATCCGCTTCACCGCCGAAGAGAGATTATCGTACCTCAATGTCCGAAACACCCCGCCAAAGTAGGCCAAGGCCAGCTCGTGCGCTTCCAGAAACGCCTGCTGCGTCGCGCGCCGATAGGCGCGATGAAAGGCCGCGCCGCTCGCCATCGAGCGCATCGTGAACACTTGCAGCTTCACGCGCTCGCCGTCCATCTCGGCCCACGACTCGTACCAGTCCACCTGCGCTTCTTGGCCCCAGTCGTAGCTTTGCGGCACGAACGTCTCGCGCTTCTCCAATCCCAACTCGCGCTTGCGCTCTTGAACGTACTGCCGCACCGTGCGCTCGGCCACTTCGCAACTGGTTTCCTCCCGTATCCGGTTCCAGATACGGTGCGCCGTGTGACGCTGCTTACGCGGCGCCTTGCGGTCCTCTTTGAGAATGCGGTCGATGAACCCCACCGCCGGCGCCAGCTTGGCGCGCCGTCGCGCCGGCTTCTTGCGCGGCGGCGGCAGCGCGCTGGCTACCGCCTCGCGCACCATCCGCCGGTGCACGCCCAGCTTGCGCGCCACCCCCTTGATCGTCCCCACGCCGAATTCGTACTCGCGTCGAATCTCTTCGAATAGTTCCACTTTGCTCCTCCAGTCCAATTCGTTCCTCCGTTGCGGGCGATTCCCGCAAACAGAGTATCCGTTGATTGTTCTAGGGGGGCCAAATCAGGGCGCCGAAAGGGGCCAATTCAGAATGCCAAACTCTAGCCTCATTCGTGAGCCATTCGGATGAGAACAGGTCGAGAACGTGACCTATTTGTTCTGTCGCGCTTTCGCGATCCGCCTTCGATCCACCGACATCTGCTGCTCCGCGATGCTTCTCGGCTGTCACAGGTTGAAGCCGTACGGCATTCGGTGATGGTTCTGGTGCAAGGTTTGATTCAAGTAAGAACAGATAGTTCGTTAGCGAATCGAAGAAGATATGCTCCCACTCCCTGGAATCGACGAACGTCTTATACAAGAGCCGTTTTTCTTCGCGCATGCGCTGGCGAAACTCAAGAGCCCTTGTGAGTTGCTCTCCCGGATCCTGTACATCCGAGTCGTCGATATGCTTGAAGAACAGCCAGATTTCAGGACGATCTGTATCTAGCCGCCGTTGGCTTGCTAGCTCATACTCCTCTTCAAAACTGGACGTGAACTCTGCGCCGGTAGGCATGCCCCAGCGCTTCCATAACATGCCGACAAAAAGGTCAGAACGGCGTACCACAACATTGATCAACTCTTGAGGGCGCGAACCTCCAGGCAATGTCTCTTCCCAGCCCAACAAGTCAACGTGCCAACCTACACGTTTTCCGATCAACTGATTGACGCGTTCCACGACGTCATGCGCAATCTTCCGCTCTTCAGGCAGGTCACCCGGGGACGCAAGAAAGACAGTCAAAATACGCCGTGTGTTCGAGTGGGCCACAGGGGGATTATATGCCAGAACTCAGGACGGCTAGCCATCGACGAAGCTCAACACCGTGGCTATCGAGTCGAGGCTGAACAGAGGCGATCGGGAGTTCCGGGGAGTTCCGGGACACTCACGTAACCCTCGAAACCTCAATACAATCAATTACTTCCAGCGATCTCAATGTTCATAGAATCGAATGAGCGATCCGGGGAGATCGGGTCGCGGTAGGGACGCCGGTCGCCCGACGCCCCCCGCCCCTCCCAATTCCGCTACCGAGTCGCCACTACCGCTGAGTCATTGTGGCTGAGCGAGATCAAACCCCTTAGCAGTCCGTGGTAAAAGTCCTGTAGGTCGCGCGGCGGGTCCAAGCCCTTGACACGCATGGTAACCTCCGAGCAGATAACCACCTACCACCAAATCAAGCGTCGGCCGGCCACACAAAAAAATGTCAAAACGAACCCAATTTGAAATCCGCTCGGACCCACGTAACTCATGACTAATGAGTGTCTTACAGGATACTCAGCAAGTCACAAGTTGACATAAAACGAACCCAAAACGAACCCAATTTTCGACCGCTCCGGCCTATCTCAATCGCAACCAAGCGCGACACCTCAAAACACCCGTACCGGGGGGGTGAAATATTTTTTGAACCTGAAAATTCAACAACTTAGCCATTTCGAGGCCCCGCCGAACCCCCTAAAAACTTGACACGGGGGTGTAGTGTTGAAACAGGTTCCTAAGGGCGTGCAAAGTACAAGCACGGATGCCTATGGAGTTTGCCTGGCTTAAGCGAAAGATGAGACCGTCCATCCGGTGTTGCGAAAGCAACATCAAAAAAACCGTAATCATATACTTGACACAAGGTCATCATTGTAGTACACTAGTCTTGTGAGTTGGTTAACTTCTTTTTTTTCAGTTCTTTCGAGTCCTTCTCATGAGCTACTCTGTGAAGCTCCTCACGCGCCTTCTTCGGGAAGATCCTTTTCAGGGCTTCTTCCGTTGTCAGATCCTTCGCTGGTTTCTTTCTAGGCATAACTATGAGCACTGCCAATATCGACTTAATGACTTTGATGGACCGCTTCCACTCCGAGGAAAAGTGCTTGGAGTATTTAGAAGGTCTCTGTCAAGGGCGGAGTAAATTTGGACCACTTCGGCGGAGCAAAAGTAGACCAGTTGGTGAAGGGGTAGCGGTTTTCGTGGGACGGCTGGAACGGAGCCTGCGGTCGCCCTTTAGGGCGGCCCAGGCGTAGTGGAGGCCGTCCCACGAAAACCGCTACCCCTTCACCAACTGGTCTACTTTTGCTCCGCCGAAGTGGTCCAAATTTACTCCGCCCTTGACATACCTGGCCGTCTCTTCGAGATCGCGATGACCGAGCAGCATCTGGATGCTGCGCAAGTCTGAGCCGGCTTCGAGCAAGTGCGTCGCGAAGCAATGACGCAGAATGTGAGGGTGGGCGGGTTTGGTGATGCCGGCCCGCTTGGCGGCATGGCTGCAAGCAAGCCACGGCACGTTGCTCGTGATGGGGTCATCGCTGGTGTGCCACTTGCCGCTGGGGAACAGCCACTGCTCGGGTCTGCGCCGCAGTCGGCGAATGTGCTCGCGTAAGTTGACCAACAACTGCTCGGAGAGCATCACGTCGCGGTCTTTGCGGCCCTTGCCGCCGCGAACGTGCACGACCATGCGCGCGGAATCGATGTCGTGGATCTGAAGCTGAGTCAGTTCCGTGCGGCGCACTCCGGTGGCGTAGAGCGTCATCACGATCATGCGGTGGAACGTGCTGTCGGCGGCGTCGATCAGACGAGCGACCTCTTGGGGAGAGAGGATGTTGGGGAGTTGGCGCGGTCTCTTCGGATAGGGCACTCGATCCAGGTTCCACTCTTGCCCCAGCGTCTTGATGCAAGAAGAAGCGCAGCGCCGCCACGCGTTGCGCCACGCTGTTGGCGGCCAGCTTGCGGTCGCGAAACAGGTGTGCTTGATATTGGCGGATGTGCTCCGGCCTTAGCCTATCGGGCCGCCGCTTGAAATAGCGAGCCAACTCTTCGACTGTGCGGATGTAGGTGCGAACCGTGTTCGCGGAATAGTTGCGACGCTCGAACTCCTCAAGCATCTGTCGGCGTAGTTGTGTCATCGGACACCTCCTTGTTGGTGTCCACGACCTTACGCCCGACTAACCACCGTCTTCCCCGACTATGCACACGCGAAGCGTCTGCCGAAGGCTTCGTTCAAATCTCATTCCAACTCACGATCAAGCGTCCGATGAATTTGGTGCGGCTCGCCTGCCCATTTAATCACTCATCTAGGCAGGGCAATACAACCTGCGAGATCTCTCGGTTGCTACTTCTTGCCGGCCTGTTTTTCTAGCTCCTCTTCGAGCTTCGGGTGCAACGGATAGACGTCACTTATCACGTACTTCTTGCTGCGTACCACGCCGCGTTCAAAGTTCTCTCGGCGACGTCGTTCAGCGGAGCGCTCCAAAACTTCGCTAACGAGTTGAGGCGGAATGAATAGCACTCCGCCTTCGTCGGCGACAACTATATCCCCTGGTACGACAGTCGCTGAACCGACACGGATCGGCACGTTCCAATCCGTGCCGACCCACCTGGCCGGTTGGATGTCAAAGAAACGCGCAAACACCGGGAAGTTCGCGAATTCAGCGCCGCGCAGTTCTGCGAGGTCGCGCGTCCCACCGTCTATCAAGACACCGGCGGCGTCTCTCATCGCGATCCCGAGTGCGGTGATGTCCCCAAAGAAATTCGCTCCATCCGTGCCGCCGAGATCCACAACGACCACGTCGTGCTTCCGCGCCTCTTCACCGGCACGAATGTAGAAACGACGGTCGCGGTTGCTCTCATCGGCGAGCGTTCGAGCGGCTGCTTCGAGGTCCGGACGACTGGGAAGGAAACGCATCGTCAAGGCGCGTCCAACAAGTCGCTTACCAGGCTGCGTCGCCTGGAATCCGCGCACGTAATTGGTGTCTCTGAACTCGCCCATGGATCCCCACAAGTTCTCAAGCTGATACTGCCCGAGTGCCTCAAGCTGCTGGTCAGTCACGCTGGTTCTCTCGCGCTTGAGGACTTCGTAAATCTGCGAGTATCCATCGCGATTCGTCAGCGCTTGCTTCGGTATGGGATGGTCTTTAGGAAGCGGGCGGTCGAATGGTCGCTGGGCGGCCAGCGGCAGCCCCAGAAAAAGTGCGAAAGCCAGCAGTCTCATAGCGCACCCAGTATACCGGCGAGGCCGGCGTAGTGACCGCCCGCCCAGACACCATTAAAATGAAGCCAATGCGTCAACCGAACCGCGTCGCGCTCTTAGCCCTCCTCGCGGTCACCAGCATCGCGGCAGCCGATAGCTTCCTGCTAGCCGCTGTAAGCGTCACCCCGCAACCGTGGGACAAGGAAGCAAACTTCTCCAGCCTAGAGCGGTACGCCAAAACGGCCGCAGCACAGGGCGCGCAACTCATCGTCACTCCCGAGGGCTTCTTGGAGGGCTACGTAGGCAACGAAAACAAGCATCCCGAACTCACTCGCGATCGTTACCTGTCCGTCGGTGAGCCGGTCGACGGCCCCATATTCTTACGGATCAAGAACCTAGTTCGCGAACTCGGTGTCTTTCTCTCGATCGGTTTCGCCGAGCGGCGCGGCGACCACATGTTCAATTCAACCGCGCTGATCGACCCATCCGGCGAAATCGTCTCTCTCTACTCGAAGAGCCACACCGCGCACGACGAGCCGTTCAATACAAAAGGTGTCTCGTTCCCCGTCGCTGAAACCGACCTCGGGCGCATCGGCTCGGTTATCTGCTATGACCGCCGCCTTCCCGAAACGTCGCGTATCTTGGCGATCAAGGGATCTCAACTCATTCTTGTTCCCGCCTGGGGCTCGTACGGCGAATTGAACGACGCGGTCATGCGTACTCGCGCTTACGAGAACGGTGTGTGGTTGGCGTTCGTTCACCCGAAGCGTGTACTCATCATCGACCCGCGAGGCAAGGTCATCGCCACGAACAATGGCGAGAGCGATCAGCTCGTCACCGCGGAGATTGTCCTCGATGAACGAGTCGGCTCGGGCCCGATCCGTGACCGTAAACCGGAAATCTATCGCGAACTGCTGAACCAGTAGCTAAGAGATCGGTGACAGAAGTGATCGGGGACAGGGGTAAAACTGCGAGAGTCAGCACACGGAATCTCGCCAGGTCGATTTTTTCACACCTTCCCGTCCCCTTTAACGCCTTTAACGCGTCCCCTTTAACGTACCGGGCACCAGACCCGGAGCAAACGTCGCCAAAACCGGCGTACCGCGCTTTCTAATTCTTTAAGTCCCACCTTTTTAGTCGCTTGAGAAAACCGCAGCCCTGAAAGTGAACACCCCTGTAGTAAACTGGACCCCGCCGCCCGCCCGCAGTCGGATTCAAGTAACATACCCATACAAAAACGCTCATGCGACAAATAGCCGGCCTCACGTTCCTTATCTGCTCCTGCTTCTCGCTCGCATCCGCCGCAAGCTCCGATGACTGGCCCACCTTCGGCCACGATCCGCAACGCACTGGTTGGGCCACAAACGAACGAACGTTCACCACGGCGAACGTGTCGAATCTCGAGCTCAAGTGGAAGTCGAACGTCGACAACCAGGGCTCTTTGCTCTTCTCGTTAAGTGCCCCCATCGCCGCCCTCGGCGTACCGACAAGTAACGGTCTCAGCGACATCGCCTACGTCGCCGGTACCCAAGGCGGGCTCTTCGCATTCGACTCGAAAACGGGAAAAACCCTGTGGGAGTGGAAGCCGCGCAGCTACGTCTTGCCAACAGAACTAGGGCTGCAAGGCAGCGTCTACTGTCCCAACACAGTCAACGCCACCCCGACATTCGACCGCCGCAGCAATATCATCTACACAATCGCCGAGGACGGCGCGCTCTATGGATTGGACATGGCGACCGGCGAGGTGCGCTACGGACCCGTGCAGTTTGTCGCCGCGTTCTCGAAAGGCTGGAGTCTCAATCTTGTCGGCGACACGATCTACACCACGTTGGCGCAGGGCTGTGGCGGCGCGCTGTCGGGTATCTATTCCTTAAACATTAAAGATCGCCATCATCCGGTCGTACGCCAGCTCTTGCTCTCGAACACCACCACCGGGGGCATCTGGGGCCGTGGCGGTCCCGTCATCGGCGAGAACGGCCTGGTATACGGATCGACGGCGGACGGTGAGTTCGATCCCGTCGCCGGCGACTATTCGAATACTGTCATCGCGGCCTCGCTCGACGCACTCGACCTGGTCGACTACTTCGTCCCCAGCAACTGGTATGAAATCTGGCGCGAAGACCTCGACTACGGCAGCGCCAGTCCGGTTTGGTTCGGCTGGAAGGATTACAACTTGCTAGCCAGCGGCGCGAAAGAGGGTGTCATGTACCTGCTCGACGCGGACTCGCTAGGCGGAAAAGATCACCAGACGCCTTTAATGGCCGGCATCCGGCTGGGAAACGATCCGAAAGCCTCGACCTCACATGGAATTTGGGGCGGCATCTCGATGTGGCGCGACGAGGCGGGCGAAACTTGGATCTACGTCCCCATGTACGGACCCGTTTCGAAGTTTGCCCCTGACTTTGCTCTCACCCACGGTGCCACGCCCGACGGCAGCGTGATGTCGCTCAAAGTGGTCGCGGACAGCAAGACGGGAAAGCCTACGCTAAGCCCTGAGTGGATCTCCGGCAACTACCGAGTGCCCGACCCGGTCGCCATCGCGAATGGAGTCGTGTTCGTTTTGGAGACCGGCGAAAACCCCGAACAGCGTGGCCAGTCGAGGACAAAAACTGCCGGCTCGCGCCTAACAAACACTAAGAACGCGGTTCTCCACGCGCTTGATGCGCGCACCGGCAAACCGCTCTACAACAGCGGCGACGCGATGAGCACCTGGGTGCATTTCAGTGGCCTGGCGATCTCGGGCGGCCGAATTTACGCGGTGGACTACGATTCCAACGTGTACTGCTTCGGTCTCAAAGCGAAGTAAATCTCGGTGTTAGCTCGTCAGGTGGTGAGAAATGCGAGCTAGCTGTAGCGCATGGCCCAGCCGCCAGAGACTGTTTCACCGAGCGCAAGTACGGCCTGCAACTCGACGTCCGACAGCGGTTCGGTCTCGATGGCAATTCGGATATTTTCGCGAATTTCGTCGCTATCAAACACGCCAATCACCATGCCTGTGACGCCGTTGAGGCTCTTCGCGAAACGCTGCGCGTCGCGTAGCGCGCTCTTGTCGAACTGCACCTCCATCTGCGAGGAGTGGCGGACCGGGTCGTTGTAGAAATGGAAACCGCCGCTCGGCCCGGCCTCCAAACCGCCGTACACTTTCATCGCCATCACACCAACGTTCTGTTTTCTGGCCACGGGCAGAACTCGCTCGTCAAACGAATAGGTGTGGTGATCGACGAAATTCATCAGGCACATCAGAACGTCGACTTGTTCGTTCTCTAATACCTTGACGAAATTGGGCGGGTTGTTGTGGCCGGTAATGCCGCAAAAGCGCGCTCGCCCGGCCTTTTTTTGCTCCTGAATGTAGCGCCAGACGCCGTCTTTTGAAAGCGCCACGTCAAGATTTCTCTGTCCCGCGCTGTGCATGTGAAGCACGTCAACATAGTCGGTGCCAAGCCGCTTGAGAGAGCGTTCAAACAACCGCTGAGCGTCTTCTCGAGTGTCGGTCGAGAGCTTCGTGGCCACGAACATTTCATCGCGACGGCCATGTATGGCTGCACCGACGGCCTCTTCGGCCCTGCCGTAGCCGGCGGCGGTGTCGAAATATCTGATCCCTTGATCGGCCGCCGATTGAAACGTTCGGGCCATGTGATCGTAGTCGTAGTCAGTACCTTTGTAGAGCCCGAGCTTCGATGTTCCAAGACCCAGAATCGGGATCGTGACTCCCGTCTTGCCAAGCACCCCGGTGGGCAGTTTGCTGCTGGGACTTGCCTCGGCCGGAGAGCCCGCCTCAGAGCAACCGGGCATGAGTCCCAGCGCAGCGGCCGCGGACAAAAGGCCGCCCTTCAAGAGTGTTCGTCTTTCAACGCCCGGGTGCTTCATTATTCCCTCTCTGGTGATTGATTAGAGCAGTCCCAGTTGGCAAGCGCAACCGATAGTTGCTAACCCGCATTGCTCAACACCTGACAGTGAAGGCACGCGCTAGGCGAGCCACCGGCAGGGCGTACAGAGTTAACGCATCTCGCGAATCGATCCGGACCGCCTCCGTCACTTGGCCAAAACGTGGAGCGTATTTCGATAGCGATCGACAATGCCTTCGGCTTTCGCCATCTTCTTTTCAAACGCGGAATCGTAGGGGCGCAGTTGATCGCCGCCGTTCCTGAACGTCGTAGCGATAGTTATAACGTCTGGGCTCAGTGGCCAGGGGCGGCCCAAAAGGAGATAAGGATCCCGGTGCCGACGATCAGTAACAAGCACAATCACATCGTCAGTTTTAGATGCGCGGGCAAGCCGGACAAAATCATGGCGCGCGGAAACAACCTATTTTTCGCGTGTATCGGCGGTAGGCCGTCATACATAAAGTGGGCCCGCGCGGAGCGATCGCGACGCCGCGCGGGCGGTGATTCGACGAGAGTGACTCGCGACGACTTCAACGCTTATTTGGCTTCATCTGGCCTGGGCGCTGCCACACATACGACCCGCTCGACTGCATCGGCTCCCGCCCGAAGAGTTGCCGGCACGCCGTGCCGCCGGCGCAAGAGGCACCCGTTGAGCCCGACAAAGTGCGTCAGGTCGCGGTCGGAAATTCCACGGCTGAAGTCATTTCCCTACTGGGTCAGCCGAAATGGCGCCTAGCCGCCGGCAGCGAAACTTGGACCTACAGCCTCACAACGGGCCGGTCGGCAAAGCTGCGCTTTGCGGGCGGCAAAGTCACCAGCGTCGTAGTGCCCTGATCGGCGCTAACCCGAAACTTGATTTTCTAAGCTGGCCGCCGAGCTACCTGTTGGACGAAACCGTTCGCGGTACGGTCCTTTCCGCGACGTGTAAACTGCACCGCACGGCGGCGCGGCTCGGTACCGCGAAGCGCAACGTCGCCTCGCTGGTAACTCAAGTTTCTCCCTTGAATCAACCGCCCAACCTAGGCGGCCGGTGGCCTGGCTGGAGCCCCGCGGGCCAAGCCGAAACTGCGCCCGGCTATATTGCAATCCGCGATAGTTGCGGCAGGTGATCAAAGTGCGCATCGCGCGAGCATAGCGACACATCGTTCTGAATAACCAGGGCGGCGATCCAAATATCGTTTGACGGGATCGGTGTGCCTTGCGCACGAAGCTGGGCGTAGACTCGCGCGTAGTGGTGTGTTGTTTCGTCGTTAGGCCTCAGCACTCGCGTTCGCGGGGCGTTCAGGAATTGCACTAGGACCGATTCGTTTCTCCGCGCCTTTGTGCCGCGAAAGAATCCAGCCCTAAGTTCGGCCAAAACGATCAACGGCAAGTAGATCTCCGTCGCGGTTTGGAAACAACCGACGACCTCGGCGACGCCGTCGCAAAAATCTCGGTAACGATTTGTGTCGATCGCTACTCTCAACGCCACATCTCCTCGTCAACGACGTCCATCTCTTCGATAGTGCGATCAAACTCAGGATCATGGACCCATGTGCCGGCTAAATGATCGAGATCATGATGAACGACTGGCTCAGCACCAATGCCGACGCCCTTCCGCAAGTAGTCCAAGACGACGGCGTTGAGGGACTTGCCCTCGCGTGCGGCTTCTCGGCGAAGAGTCGAGTCCAAGTGCTCGGTGATACCGCGAATAGTGTACTGAATCATCGTTATGCCTACATTGTGTCACATTGATGTAGGCATACTTGGTGTTCAACTGTTGATATCTAGCACTGTAGGGCGTGTACTCATCACTGCTAAGTTCCAGTGAACTTGCCAGGCCTGCGTTCGGCGACAGCGCGGATACCCTCTTCAGCGTCGTTCGTCGCTCGCAACCATTGCTGCTCAGCGAGCTCGTGATTGGTTGCTTTGGCAATTTTCTCCGCCAGTCCGTGACGCATTGTCGTGCGTACGGAAACGACCGCCAGAGGGGCGTTTTCGGCGATTTCCGCGGCTAGGGATTGAGCTGAGGCTCGCAGTTCGTCTTGCGCAACGAGAACGTCGACCAAGCCGATCGCCTGGGCCTCTTCACCTTTTAGCCGCCGTCCTGTCAGGAACATCAAATTCGCTTGCTGCTGTCCGACCAAGTTCGGCAAAGTTACCGTTAAGCCGAAACCCGGGTGGATGCCCAGTTTCGCGAAGTTCGCCCCGAATCGCGCCTCAGGTGAGGCGACACGGAAGTCCGGCACGAGCGCTAGTCCCAACCCGCCACCGATGGCCGCCCCCTGGATCGCGCCAACGATCGGTTTCTTCGCGCTAAACAGGCGCACGCCCTCTCGATACAGCAAGCCTGTGCTTTTCTCGAAGCCTTCCACAGTAAACTCCGTGGTGCTTGACGAGGTATTGCGGGTCCGGCCGAAATTCGCTCCGGCGCAAAATGATTTTCCGTTAGACGCCAACACGATCGCCCGGCACTCGGGGTTTTCGTCAAGCTCGTCGAAAGCATCAGCGAGTTGAGCGATCAGCGCGCGATCGAAGAAATTGTGCGGCGGTCGATTGAGCTCGACGGTTGCGACGTGGTTGTGCAGCGCTACGTTGATGTCATTCGATTCGGTCGACATGCTGTGTCCCCATTCGCGAACAGCGCCTCGTAGTATCAGACACTCCGGAGACTAGCTACCCATCTTACGGACTCCGCAACAGACGAGGGTCACGGGCGAGGATCCGCTGCCGCCCCCCGGCAAGTACTGCTCGGAACTAGTGTAGACTCGGTTCAGCCCGAGGATTCTCGCGGTTCCGGCAACGATTCTCCGCGCCAACCGTAATCCTTATTTTGAAAAGGACACAGTATGCCGCGACCAACGCAATTCGATGAGTTTTCTTCTTCCCTTGGAGGTTTGGGGCCTGGAGTCGTATGGAAGGCCGCCGGCGCTGTCGTCATTTTGATCGTCCTGTTCAATGGCTTTACAGTCGTCGGCGCCGGTCAGCGTGGTGTCATCTTCAACAAGATTGGCGGTGTCCAACAGGGAGTTCGCGGCGAGGGGCTGCAGTTCAAAATACCGTTCGTCCAAGACATCATCGTGATGGACGTCCAAATCCAAAAATCCGAGACCGATGCTTCGGCGTCGTCCAAAGATCTCCAGATCGTTCATTCCCGAATCGCGCTGAACTACCACATCACTCCAGACAAGGCGTGGGTGATCTATCAGGATGTCGGCGTGGAATTCAAGCAGAGACTGATCGACCCTGCCGTGCAAGAAGCAGTGAAAGCCGCAACAGCCCAGTTCACCGCTGAGGAATTGATAACTCGCCGCGCCGAGGTGTCAACGCAGATCAAAGGTATTCTCAGCGAGCGTCTGGTCGCCCGCAACATTTTGGTGGACGAGTTCAACATAGTCGACTTTACGTTCTCCGCTGTCTTTAACGAAGCGATCGAGTCGAAGCAGACGGCAGAGCAGTCGGCGCTAAAAGCTGAACGCGACCTCGAGCGAATCAAAATCGAGGCCGAGCAAACAATTACCGCGGCCAAGGCCGAGGCCGAGTCACAGAGGCTACAACGAGAGACAATCACGCCCTCGCTCTTGCAGTTGCGCGCGATCGAAAAATGGAATGGCATCCTGCCGCAAGTCAGCGGTGGCGCGGTGCCCTTCATCGACTTGAAATCCTTCGGCGGCTAGTAGGTGCCGTCCTCAGATAAGCGGGCGCTGTCGACTATCCGAGTCGGCATGGGCCAGATGCTCGTCGAAGGCGGTCATCCCGACGCCAACATACGGCGAGCTGAAGAGATGATCTCCAAAGCCGCCCGCGAGCACTGTGACATCGTTGTACTGCCCGAGTGTCTTGATCTCGGTTGGACCTACGGTGATGCCCGTGCTCAGGCAGAGCCCATACCCGGAAAATATGCTGATCGCCTCATCGCCGCGGCCGTTGACTGCCGGATTCCAGTCATCGCGGGTCTAACGGAACGCGATCACGACAAAATATTCAATGCCGCGATCCTAATCTCAGCCGAAGGAACAATTCTCGCCAAGCATTGCAAGATCAACGAATTGGCAATTGGTCACGAAATCTACGACCTCGGGCACTCTCTGAGCGTGACAGACACCGCGCTAGGCGCGATCGGGCTGAACATTTGCGCGGACAATTTCCCACGGTCGCAATCGTTAGGCAGGGCGCTTGGCCAAATGGGAAGCGAGCTACTGCTTTCGCCCTGTGCTTGGGCGGTGGACGCCAACCATGACAACGACGCCCAGCCCTACGGCGACCTCTGGCTCGAATCCTACTCGAAGCTGGCGTTGGAGTTTGAGATGCCGGTTATCGGTGTAAGCTGCGTCGGCCCAATCACCTCGGGCCCTTGGGCGGGGCGCAAATGCTGCGGAATGTCGCTCGCCATGGGGGCCGGCGGCGAGGTCATCGCTCGCGGCCCGTATGATCAGCAGGCCTTGGTCGTGGTCGAAGTGACGCCCCACAACAGCGGACGCGCCGAGCGTCGCTAACATTCACGCGCTGTTAACGCGGATTTCTCACCGCGTGGCGAGAAATGCAAGTCAGTATAACTCGCGTGCGTCCAGCCTCCGAGCCAGCCAGGCCACGCGGCCAATCACAAGATCCGTGACGGACCGGCCTCCTAGTTCAAGCCGAGTGGGAAGAAAGCCTGGGGCGGCCGAGTTTTCGTAGACGATTAGCAGCGAGCTGCCTACTCGAGCGCAGCGTCCCATGATGCCGACGCCAAACCAGTCCAGCAGGAAAATGTCTTCGACACGCAAAGCGAGCCGCCGGGCCGGCGAGCGGTCGATAATTAGCTCGTCTCCACCGTGAATCCAAGGCCACATTGCGACCTCTGAGTTAGCCGCGCTACACGCCACCGGTCGAACAAGCCCTCGCAAGGTTCGAAACGAGCTAACTCGATATCTTTCACTCTCCTTGCGCGGTAGGTCGCTGCCCGCCCCAATCGGCGTTGCCCAGCGAGGGATCTCGGGCTGGTCGACAGGCTCGGTCTCAGATTGCAGATCGTCTAGAGAAATGTTTAGAGCTGCCAGTATCCGATCGGCAAGTTCGAGATTCAGGCCGCGCTTGCCCTTGAGGACGTTGTGGATATGTGGTTGGGAATATCCGGTGAGCTTGGCCAAGTAGCGCTCCGACACCGCTCCTTGACTGATGAGCAGTTTCAAATGCGAGCGCAATAATTCTGCAAGTTGGCCAAAACGGGACGGGCTAGGCATATAGCTTTTAGATATAGGGTATCAGATATTTGAAGGAACTTCGTAAATAAACACTCTGCTAGCAATTTATCCCTCAACCCGCTGAAACAAAAACCACTAGAAGTCATTGAATGAATCCCAAATGAACGCACCAATCCCAAATTGGGACACTATTAGTTCTAGGACGTATAGAGCTTTTTACGTTGACATATTACTACTAGTACGTATCGTTGACGCATGTTTCGAAAAAGCCGAGTAAAGCCGTCTCCTATGTTTCCGCTGAGCTTGGCTGAGGAGAATGTTGACTATGCAATGGAACCACAAGGACCTTTCCAAGCTGTCGTTTTCGAACTGCGCAATATGCGAAGGTCGAGGCGTCCGTCGGGAACGTCACGGTGAACCCATACCTTGCGGCTGCGCGCTGCGCGCCATTTTTCGGGCCTGTCACGCCCGTTTTCGCTCCTGCGTACTGCGCGGAAAACACAAAGGTCCGGCCAACTTCAACCGCGCACCCGGGGCCAAAGGTTACAAAGGCACCTGGGGCCGCAAGGAAGAAGAATTCATGGCGGACTTCGTAATCGTGGCACGCCGCAACCTAGATCCCTGGCAGTACCGCTTGTTTCGTTTCCAGTTTTTGCTTGGCGCCGACCCAAACCTGGTCCGCCAGCGGCTCGGCCTGCCTAGGGGCGCTTATTTTCACGCGATGTACCGTATCGAAGAGAAGCTCGGCCGCATCTACACTGAGCTGCAGCCGTACGCGCTCTATCCGGCCAAGGACTATTTCACCTACCGAAGCAGTACTCCGGTCGAGCCTTGTGATCCTCGAACCGTCATCATGCCATCTCCGGCGGCGCAACAGGCGGCCCGTGCGGCGACGGTAAAGCATTCACAAATGTTGCGATTGTCGGCCTAACGGTCAGTTGCAAAAGTCCCGTGAGCCGTGGCGGACACATCCAGCTCGGGTGCGCCGCCGCGGCCCGCTCAGGCGATCACCTGATTGCGTTTCTTGCCCATACCAACGAATCTAAGAGCGGGCCTACCCAATGTCTGAAATAAGTCAAATGATTGTCCGCAACCAGACCAAGACCACCGTGCTTGGTGACCGCATCGGCATTGCCGATCGGCCGGCAAGCCGCAACGTCGGTCTGCTAAGGCACACCCACCTCGACGCAGGCGAGGGCCTGTGGATCATGCCGACACAGGCGATCCACACGTTCATGATGAAATTTGCGATCGACATTGTGTTCGTTGACAAGCACAAGAGGGTCACAAAGGTGGTTCCGGCGCTGAAACCGTCGCGAATGGCAATGAGTTGGCGCGCACAGGGCGTTGTCGAGCTGCCTCCAGGAACCGCCGAGGCAACGAACACGCAGCGCGGCGATCAACTCGAGTTTGAACGCATTTCCGACTCGTGAGCTGAGCCTCGCTCTTATAAACTTTCTAGCCCGCGTTTCTCACCACGTGGCGAGCGAAAGTGCGTGAGAGGTGCGTCAATACGAGGCGGGCGACGGTTGGCGCGCGGAGGCGTACTTTTGCAGTCCGTCGAGCACTCGCGATCGAGCGCAACGAAGTAGTGGCGCACCTATCTCGTGATTTCGCCGTCAGGTGGTAAGAAATGCGGGCTCGCGTCCGATGAGTGCGTGAGATGTTCCTCCGCATTGTCCTCACCGCCGTCGCGCTGCTGGCGTCAGCGATTTCCGCCGAGCCGCCCAAAGAAAAGCGGCTTGTTGCGGATCGCACGTTTCACACACTGCGCTCGCAGCGGCCCTGGGCGCGCGAAGCTCGCACACGAATGGTTGAGTCCAGGCTGCGCCAGCGCGTACGGGCAACGGCAACTGCGACGACGCCTACCGCGCCAGTTGAGACCACCGCCCCACCCACCAACGTGGAGACCAAGCCGGCCGAAACGGCCCCATAGGCCGTCAGGTGGTGAGAACTGCGGGCTCGCCATTTGACTGCATCAAATACACGTTCCGATCCGTACCTTCAATCGGGTCGGCGCGGACGATTTCGAATCTTGTCCGAAACGCGTTTTCAAATCCGTGTCGGTTGTAGTCCGCAAAGATGTCCTGACGCGACGCCAACATTCTCTTTACCTGAGAATCGGACTTTGGTATGAACTCGATCACGAGCCCCCGCCCGACTTTGGCGAAGAAGCATGCCATCTCAGCGAGTGGTACGTTGTTGCCGATCGCAAGGTGATGGATGAGTGCCAAGGCCAACACGAGGTCGGCGGGACCGCGCCCGAGCAGCGAATCGCCCTCGGAACTCGACCAGCCCAACGACGGGCTCGGGTTAGTCAGATCGATCAGCAAAGGGTGCAACACCCGGTCGTCGGCGGTGGCGCATTGCCGATAGTTGAGTTCGACCGCAACAGGGTCGAAATCCATCGAAACCGTCGAAATGTCCGCGCTGGATGGACCTATCTAAGCATTACGTCTGGCCTAGACTCTAAAGTTAACCCGAGTTGCTGGGCCTCCTAATGAGTACCCGCTGCCGGCCTAGCGGGATTCTCGTACCAGATCACGCCTAGCTCTTTGCCCTGGTAGCCTTGGGCCAAGTAGGGTCCCTTTTCCTCGAGCGTGACCGCATCGAGGTCGCCATCGCCGTCGAGGTCTGTTAGCTGGATTAGGTCGTTGATGAAGCCCTCGGGACCGCTGATTGACGTCGCGGTCCAGCGGGATTCCATTGGCTCGCGATCATACGAGAGCCAGAAGGTTCCGATCTTGTCATCCGTCGCGTGCTCGCAGGCAACGACGAGGTCTAGTTGCCCATCGAGGTCGATGTCGGCGACTTTGACGGCCTTGCCGCTGCCAGTGTTCGGCGGCATCTCGATGCTGTGGGTCTCCCAAGCGGGGGGGGATTTCTGGGTTCGCCGATGGAATTGGATCGGTCCGCCCTTCACCGCGACTATGACGTCTTCGAGGCCGTCGCCGTCTAGGTCCGCGAGGGTGTTGTGCATCGCCTCATGGTCATCGACCGGACCGATGCGGTGCTCGCCCCAAGCTACAAAGGTGGCGCTTGCCGCACCGGGGTTTTCCAGCCACAAAGCGCCACGGCGAGCACCGCGGCGATCGGTCGCGACTATGTCGAGGTCGCCGTCACCGTCAATGTCGGACGGTCGGAGCGTCATTAGCCAGCCGGCTTGATAGAGCGGATGCCACAGCCAGCTCGCCAGATCGCGAGGGTCTTCAGGAGATTCGAACCAGCCCAGTTGGGCGCCGTCACGCTTCGAACCCGCGACAAGGTCAACTCCGTGTTCTCCATCGACCTGCATCGCAAAGGCGTACATCCACTGGGCAATGCCCGCCGCCGCTGGAATCTCGCCGGTCGTCCAGGCCTTGGGGTCTGACAGCTGAGCCCGATCACTCGGTGCCCAATGAACAAACATTGAACGTGTTTCGCCTTCGCAAGAGCTGACGACATCAAGATTTCCATCCCCATCTAGATCGACGAAAAACGAGTCTTCCGGATCTCCGACCGCGCCAACCGTCACTGCCGGCCAAGGGTCGCGAAGACCGTCGTCTCCGGGGTTGAAATAGACGCGAACTTGGCCTCCCTGTTCCCACGGCGACGTGATATCGAGGCGGCCGTCGCCGTTGATGTCGGCCATGCGAACCCCGTCCGCTCCGATCGAGGAATCGTCGATGGTGTGCCGCGGCCAGGCACCTTGCGGCCAGCTCGATTCTGGAGGCGTCGATTGACCACAGCTTGTGAGTAGCAGAGCGCACGTCAGGATCGAATTCAGCCACACGACGATACGCATTGATAGCGGTAGTATATATGACTCTCGTTCGTTCGACGTGACGCACGGCGCGGGAAACCTAAGATCACGGGCTGATAGAGAAGCCGAGTCGAAATGTCCAAACTCGACAGCTTGAAGCTGTGCTGCAAGCCGGCACGCCGAAGTCATCCGTCACGTCCAGCCGAGGATATTCGTTCATCGGGCTGTCGAACTCAGATCGTTCGCAGTGCCGAAGCTTATATCAAAACGGTAATGGTTCGCGCATAATGGGAACACTCATGACGCGGATTGCAATTGCCCTTCTACCGGCCTTTCTAGTTGTGCCGGCGCTTTCACAGGAACACCCGTTGCGGGCGCTCAATATCGAATTCGGAATCAAGGATAGCCGGCCCACGACGTGGGACGGCTCGCTGAGTATCGACAAGGGCGAAGTGGTGGAAGTAAAAGGCCATCAGTTCAAGGAAGGCGAGTCCATCGGGGCGAACAACTCTTGGACCGCCCGCACCGAAGGATGGCTGCCGAATACGGGTGGCATGCATCCGCATGAGTTGCCGTTTCCGCAACCCACGCGAGTGCAAACGGTCGGTGTGACAGCTTACTATCGAGCGCCGGACGACGCCACGATAACAGTCAAAACGGTCAACGGAGACTTCTTCTTCAAGCCTGCCGATTTGCCGCCGTCCGATTCAATGCATCTACTGGCGACACGCTCGGAGGTACGGCGGGTACCACCGGTCGAATCGTTGACTACTGATCAATTTGAGGACGACTTCTCAACGATGGCGGTGTCCGATGATGGCACCCTGTCGGTGGCCTGGATCGGGTACAAGAGCGAAAACGACCAAGTGTTCGTTCGCGACCGCGATGGCGACGAGTGGGGCGAGATCGACTCAGTACGAAGCGCCTCGGGCGACCTGCAAGGGTTGGCCTCGGCATACGACGCTGACGGGGCCCTGAACTTAGTTTGGTCCAAGCGGTTTGAGGGCAATTGGCACGTAATGCATTCGAAGCGCGCCGGTCGTTCCTGGAGTGCGCCGAAGCCCGTCACGTCGGGAACCGGCAATAACATCTTTCCAGTGATGGCGAGCGATCGGCAGGGGAACTTGCACATCGCTTATCAGTCGGCGCGAGGCGGTTTTTCATCGATCTATTACAAGTCGTTCGATGGCTCGGCATGGTCATCGGAGGTCCCACTTAGCCCCCCCGGCGCGGCTGCGAATGAGTGGTACCCAGACATCGCGACGGATACCAAGGGCACGGCATGGGTTACGTGGGATAGCTACGAGGGCGGCAGCTACAACATTCGCATGCGGCCCGTACGCGAGGGTCGCGCCGGCGATTTGATGAAGGTCACCGATACGCCCCGCTACCACGGTACGCCCAGCATCGCGGTCGACGCCGAGGATCGCGTTTGGATCACCTACGACGAGGCCGAGGAGAACTGGGGCAAGGACACTGGTTTCCTGCTGCGGGGCGGGGCAGGGATTTACCAGTCACGCACAAACCGAGTCGTCATCTGGAACGGCAGCCAGTGGCTGGCGCCCCTCGATGATGTCAACCGGCACTTTAGGCCCAGCGTGCGGCGATACGTACAGACTCCGAAGCTCGCGGCCGACGCCAAGGGCCGCATGTGGTTATTGCTGCGCCCGCGTATCCGCGCCGTCAAGCCCGAATCGATTTGGGCGGCAGGTGGCAAGTGGGACCTGATGGCAACTTACTATTCCGGCGGGAAGTGGGCCGTGCCGTTCGGCATCCCTGAAAGCATTGGTCGCAACGAAGGTCCGCTGGAACTCGCGGCGGGCCCTGACGGCGAAATGTTCGCGTCGTGGACGACCGATCAAAGGCTCTGGGGCGGCGCAAGCTTTGGCCACTATCCGAAGGAAAACCAAATCCACTTCGCTGACATTTCCGGCCAGTTTCGCAGCGAGAAAATCTCGCCCGTGATCTTGGCCGCGCGTGGCACGGAAAATCCGGCGATGCTGCCGGGCGAGGCACGCGAGGCCGAGCAGGTTGCGGCCGTTCGCAACTACACGGTCAACGCCGCCGGTAAGCGCTATAAGATTTACCGCGGCGACATGCATCGCCACACCGATATTTCGCTCGACGGTTCGGGCGACGGCTCGCTCAACGATTCGTTCCGCTATATGATGGATGCCGCCGCGATGGACTTCTATCTCGTGACTGATCACAAGGGCACCCGCGATACGGAATACAGTTGGTGGCGAACAGAGAAGACCGAAGACATGTTCAACGTGCCCGGCAAGTTCGTGACGCTGTTCGGCTATGAGCGCAGCCTGAGCTACCCGAACGGGCACCGCAACATCATCTACGCCGAGCGCGGCAACAAACCGATTCCGATCACGCAGGAAGAGCGCGACACGAGCACGGGACCGTTTTTGTACGACGCGCTTCGTAAGCAGAACGGCATTGCGACCTCGCATACTTCGCACACGACCATGGGAACCGACTGGCGGGACAATGACCCCGAACTCGAGCCGATCGTCGAGATTTTCCAGGGTGCGCGAACTTCGGCGGAGCACGAGGGGGCGCCCCTAGCGTCTTCGGCGGCACGGACCGACCTTTGGGCCGGCAATTACCGGCCGAAGGGTTTCGTTTCACTAGCCTGGGCAAAAGGCTACAAGCTTGGGGTGCAGGCTAGCTCCGACCACGTTTCGACCCATACCTCGTACGCCATGGTACTGGCCGAAGACTACACGCGCGAAGGCCTAGTCAACGCCATGCGCAAGCGCCACACCTATGCCGCGACGAGCAACATCATCCTTGATTACCGCATGCAAACCGACGACGGCGAGTGGATTCAAGGCGACGAGTTCGCCACGTCGGCGATTCCGACCGTCAAGGCCGTCATCCGAGCGACCGGCCGCATTAAGGAAGTTGCAGTGGTGCGCGACAACGAGTACGTGCATACGAGCGAGGGCGTCGGCGAGCGCATGGAATTTGATTTCCGCGAACAATCGCTAGCGGCGGGCGAGCATTTTTACTACGTGCGCGTCGAACAAGAAGACGGCAACGTCGCATGGTCGAGCCCTATCTGGGTCACAAAGCGCTGAACCAAGACTTTATTCTTCGAGCCGCCACCACGAGCTGCTTGTTGGACGAAACCGTTCGCCCGATCTGCTGACACGGATCGCCAGATCGGTTACGCAACCCGATCGACGCGTTTGTGCTGGCCCGTCTGGAATCGGAAGGGATTGAGCCGTCCGCCGAGGCGCCTGCACACACACTGCTGCGTCGCGCATCACTTGACCTGATCGGATTGCCGCCAAAGCCAGCCGATATTGAGAATGCGGCAGACTACGGCCAAGTAGTCGACCGGCTCCTGCAATCAGATCATTTTGGAGAACGCTGGGCGGCGCCCTGGCTCGACCAAGTGCGCTACGCCGACTCCGACGGGTACGAAAAAGACACGGTGCGACCCCATGCCTGGCGCTACCGACACTGGGTCATCAACGCCCTCAACGCCGACATGCCGTTCGATCAATTTACTATTGAGCAGATTGCCGGTGACCTCCTTCCCGGCGCCACAACCGAACAGCGCGTGGCGACGGGATTCTACCGCAACACGTTGAAGAATCGGGAAGGCGGCGTTGACGTCGAGCAGTTCCGGTTTGAGGAAGTGGTCGATCGCAATAACACGATTGCGACTGTCTGGCTAGGGCTATCAGTCGAGTGCGCTTGCTGCCATGATCACAAGTTTGACCCAATACCGCACAAGGATTATTATCGGCTCTTCGCGTTCCTCAACGACTTAGACGAAGTCAATATCGACGCTCCGCTGCCTGGTGAGATCGGGCCTTATCTTCAGGCCAAGCCGGAGTTCGACGCGAAGGTTGCCCAGATCTACGAAAAATACAAAGTGCGTGAGCTGCAGCGACCTTGGGAAGCCAAAATGCTGTGGGCCTCGGAAAACGTCGGCGTCGAGTACGAATGGGATACGAGTTGGGACATCATCGCCCTCTATCTCGATCGGGGCCAAGAAATTCTGCGAACGCCGCCAGTCGAACGTAGCGAGCGCGATGACCTCGCAGTAACCAAATGGTTCTTGAGCAATTACAGCCGAGTCACGAGCAAAGAAGAGTACGCGGCCACCGGTTTTCGCGATGCCGCCAAGGAGCTGCGCGCAGTCATCGACAGCTTCCCCGACGTTAGACGCGCTCGAGCGGTTGAAGCGACAAGCAAACCGCGCGCAAGTCACATCCACTTGGCCGGCGAATGGAACGATCTTGGTGAACCGGTTACGCCCGGCACGCTCTCGGTCTTGCCGCCCCTGGAACAATCGAGCGACACGCCGACGCGGCTCGACCTTGCACGTTGGATTGTCTCGGCAAAAAATCCCATGACCGCGCGGGTGGTGGTCAACCGCATCTGGCAAGAATATTTTGGCGTCGGCCTCGTTGCGACCGCGAATAATTTTGGCTTTCAAGGGGAAGCGCCTAGCCACCCCGATCTGCTCGATTGGCTCGCGATGGAACTGATTGATTCCGGCTGGAGCTTGAAACACGTCCACCGGCTGATTGCCACGTCAGCAACGTACCGTCAGTCCTCGAATTCACGCGAAGATTTGTTGGAGAAAGATCCGGGCAACCGTCTACTTGCCCGCCAAATTCGACTGCGCCTGCCAGCCGAGGTCCTCAGAGACGCTGCTCTCTCCGCCTCCGGTTTATTAAACCCCGCCGTGGGAGGCAAAAGTATCCGGCCTCTCCAGCCGGCTGGTGTAGCCGAGCTAGCTTATGCGGGCTCGGTGAAGTGGACCGAGAGCGACGGCATCGACCGCTACCGACGCGGCCTCTACGTTCACTATCAGCGCATGACGCCATATCCGTTTCTAGCGAACTTCGATCTTGGTGAACGTAACGTCACCGTATGCAGCCGCGAGCGCTCGAACACGCCGCTGCAGGCGTTGAACCTGCTGAACGACCCAGTTTTTTTCGAGATGGCTCAAGGGCTGGCTCTGCGAGTTTTGAATGAGGTGCCTGGAAAGTCGTTCGCTGACCGCCTCGGCTTCGCATACCGTGCAAGCCTAGCGCGGGCGCCGCGTGTCAGCGAGCAGGAAGAAATGCTGGGCTATTTCGTCGACCAGCGCAAAATGTTCGAGGCAGACCCGGATATGGCCGGGGACTGGTTCCCGGCGAAGCTCGACAACGTCGATCCCGCCGAGGTCGCCGGCTGGGTGGCGGTCAGCCGCATCCTTCTCAACCTTGATGAATTTATAACCCGTGAGTAACCGACCATGAATCTCAAACAGTACAGCGATATTCGAACGCGGCGGAGCTTCTTGGACTCCTGTGTCGGTGGCGTTAGCTCAATCGCGTTGGCAAATCTGATGGGCGTCGAGGGCAGGTCGGCCGCTTTGGGTGAAAACCCGCTCGCGCCTCGAGAGCCGCACTTTGCACCAAAGGCGAAGAATCTGATTTTCCTGTTCATGGCCGGCGCGCCGAGCCAGATGGATCTATTTGATCCGAAGCCCGGTCTTAAGAAATGGCACGGGCAAGCGCTGCCGCCGGCGATGACCGAGGAGATGAAGCTGGCCTTCATCAAGCCCACGGCCAAGGTGCTCGCGAGCCCTCGCACATTCACACCGTGTGGTCAAAGCGGTATTGAGATGAGCGATTACCTGCCGCACATGCAAACGATCGCCGACGACATTTGCTTGGTGCGCTCGATGCAGAGCGATCAAGTCAACCACCATCCCGGACAATCGCTGTTGATGAGCGGGAGCCCGCTATCAGGTCGGCCGACGATTGGCTCGTGGCTGACCTTCGGTCTCGGTAGCGAGTCGCAAGACCTTCCGGGGTTTGTGGTGTTGAGCTCGGGCCGCGGTGCTAGCGGCGGTTCTACAAATTTCTCGAGCGGCTTCCTGCCCTCGACCTATGCGGGAGTGCCTTTTCGAAAGTCCGGCGACCCGATTCTCTATTTGTCGAACCCCAAGGGGGTCACCAAAGAGGCCCAGCGTTCAAGGCTCGACACGCTGCGGCGGCTGAACGAAGAGAACTTCGAACTCACCGGCGACCGGCAGATCGCCTCGCGCATCGCGAGCTACGAACTGGGTTTCCGGATGCAAACCTCCGCGCCTGATCTGCTCGATTTTTCCGACGAATCGCAAGCCACTCTTGACAACTACGGCGTCGAGCAAAAGCCTACCAACGCCTACGGGGCGAACTGCCTGTTGGCGCGCAGGCTGGTCGAGCGCGGCGTGCGGGTTGTTTCGCTGATCCATGCCTCGTGGGACGACCACACCAACCTCGACGAGGGTCTCAAGGAAAACTGCGACATCACCGACCGCCCGGTAGCGGCGCTGATTAAAGACCTGAAAGAGCGTGGCCTGCTCGATGAAACTATCGTCGTTTGGGCGGTGAATTCGGTCGCACTTCGCTCGGGCAACTCAAACATGTAGGCGACACGGTCGGCCGCGATCATCACACCGACGGGTTTTCGATGTGGTTGGCCGGCGGCGGAATCAAGGGCGGACAGGTTATCGGCAAGACGGACGACCTGGCACTCAAGGCCGTCGAAGATCCCGTTCATATTCACGATTTGCAAGCGACGATCTTACATGCCATGGGCCTCGACCACGAGCGCCTCACGTACCGCCACATGGGCCGCGATTTTCGGCTAACTGACGTTGCCGGCAACGTAGTGAGTAAGATGCTGGCATAGGAGTCACCATGAATCGACGACACTTTTTCGGACTCTGTTCCGCCGCCGGGTTGGCCGCCTGTAGCGCGCCCAAGCCGGTTGTGGAATCCGCGCCCGTAGCGGCGGCCGCACCCGCGCGGATGAAACTCTCGATGTCGGTGCGTGTGGCCGAGAGCTTCAGCAATAAGAAGGAATCGTCGATGACGATCGACGAACTGATCGACGTCGCGAAGCGCAACGGCTATCAGGCGCTTTGTATGCGTGCGTCGACGGCCGGCATCCATTCGCCTAAGGAAAAGGTTGCCGAGTATGCCGAGAAGATTCACGCCGCCGGGCTTGCTGTTTCGATGGTGACGGGCGACTTCGCCATCCCGATGAACAACGACGAGGGCCCGGGATGCTTGCGAAATATTACGCCGTATCTTGATCTCGCCGAGGCCTTCGGTTCGGACCTGATGCGCGTTTGCATGAAAAAGGACGAGGATATCGAGTGGGCCCAGCGCGCCTGTGACGAGGCAAAAGAGCGCAACATGCGGCTCGCGCATCAGGCCCACGATGCGAGCATTTTCGAAACCGTCGATGGTTCCGTCGAAGTACTCAAAAAGATCGACCGCGAGAACTTCGGCATCATCTACGAGCCCGCCAACTGGATGATCGCCGACGAGCCCTACGGCCCCGAGGCAATCGAGAAAGTTCGCCCGTGGATCTTCAACGTCTACGTACAGAATCACCGTTTGAACCCCGACGCCGAAACTGCGGTAAATACCTGGAAGCACGGCCCGGTCAACGTCGACCACATCGGGCTCTGGGAAGAAGGCGGGGTTGATTTTGAGAGCGCATTCTCGGCGCTAGACAACATCGGATACGAAGGCTACGTCACGGTACACCAGGCTTTCGAGGGCGTGATGACAGTCGACAAGGCCGTCCAAAAAAGTGCCGACTATCTGTCGAAGTTGATCGTATAGTTCAGGGGAGAAAGCAATGACCCGTCGCACATTCCTAGCAGCATCCGCGGCGGTCCCCGCGTTGGCAAAGACCGCCACCGGAAAAGTTCGAACCGGCATCTTGGGTGTACAACACGGCCACCTCAAGGGCAAGCTGCAAGCGATGCTCGACAGCCCGATGTATGAGGTTGTGTCGTTCTGCGAACCTGACGACGCTACGCGCAAAGCATTCACGAAAAGTTGGACTGGCAACCATTCGCCCAAATGGGTTTCGATGGACGCCATGCTGGGCGACTCTACACTCGATCTAATCGTGTTCGAAGGCGAAGTCCGCGACGCCATCCCGTGGGGCACCAAGATCATCGAGGCGGGCAAGCACCTCCATCTCGAAAAACCGCCCACCAACAAACTTGAGCCTTTTCGCGAGCTAGTCGAACTCGCCCGGAAGCACGACAAGAAAATCCAACTGGGCTACATGTGGCGTTTTCACAAGGGCATCGAGGCTGCGCTTGAGGCGCACAACGAGGGTTGGCTCGGCGAGGTCTTCATGATTCGCGCCACCATCAATTCCGACCGCGGACAAGAACAGCGCGACGTTGAGGCGCGCTACCCCGGGGGTTCGATGTTTGAACTCGGCGGCCACATTGTCGACCGCGTGGTGGCATTTCTCGGCAAGCCGAACAAAGTCAACCGCTGGTTGCGGCACGATACCAGCACTCCCGACAAGCTCAACGACAATACCCTCGCAGTGCTCGAGTACGACAAAGCGCTGGCCCTACTCGTCAGCTCGGCCAAGATGGGCGGTAGCGGCGGCCATCGCTCGTTCGAGGTGATCGGCACCGACGGCACGTTTTTCATCCAACCCATGGAACCGACGCCCACGATGAAGGTCTTCATGCGCGAGGCGCAGGGACCGTACAAGGCCGGCTGGCAACAGATCGAGCTACCCGCCCAACCGCGCTACATCGGCGATATGAACGAGTTGGCGTCGGCCATTTTGGAAGGCCGTCCGCTCAAAGATTCCTACGACCACGAACTGGCGCTGCAAGAGACTTTGCTGCGGGCTTCCGGCGAAATTGATTAGCGAAACGAGGTATTTGTCATGTCTGAAGAACGTGGTGGTTTGACTCGACGGGCTATGCTGTCCGCGGCTGCGGCAGCTCCTCTGGCAACTGCGCAGTCGAAGGGCGCGAAATCGACGAAGGCGAACTCCGCCGTTTCGGTCGCACTCATTGGCTGTGGCGGGCGCGGGCGCAACCTCATGCGCGAGTTGGTCAGCAACACCGACGCGCGGCTCAGCGCGGTGTGCGATCTGAGGCCCGAGCGAATGGAACAAGCCCGCGCCGAGGCTATAGAGCGCGGCGAAACGCCTGAAATGAATCCGAGTATGGCCAGCGTGCTTGCCTCCGATGTCGACGGCGTCATCATTGCGACGCCAGCCTACATGCACGCCGACCACCTCGATGCGGTCGTGAAATCCGGCAAGCACGTTTACATCGAAAAGCCCGCTATGCCCGACGTTGCCGGTTGCAGGCGCATGATGACGATCGCCGATTCGGCCGACCGCAAGATCAATCTATCGATCGGCTTCCAACGGCGTTACGGGCAGGTCTATCACAAGGCTAAGGCGCTGCTTGATTCCGGCGCGATTGGTGACATTCACCTGGTCCATTTGCACTTCATCAAGAGCTCGAGCTACAACACCCAACCGCAGGTTCCGGAGCCAAAAACCACCGACGAAAAGATGCGTGGATGGCATGTGTGGAGCGAGCTTTCCGGCGACTTGATCGTCGAGAACAACGTACACCTGATCGACGCGATGAACTGGTTTGTCGGCGACCACCCCGAGAGCGCCATTGGCGCGGGCGGCCGCGCGCTGAGAGCGATCGGCGACATGCGCGACCACGGCAACGTTTCATACCAGTACGAAAACGGTGTGGAAGGCACGCTAATCGGAACGACCGTCGCACCGTCGTTCCACCGTGATGTGTACGAACGCTACTTTGGCGATACGGGCATCATCGAAACCGCCTCTGAATACTGGAAACATTACCGCGGCCGAGACGACGTGTTCGAGGAAAAGTCGCCTCGCAACGTGACCACCGACGCGCTCGACGCCTTCGTCAAGCGCATCGCCAATGACGAACCCGAGAACACTATCGTGCGCGGAGCCGAAAGCACCCTAACGGCAATCCTAGGGCGGATGGCTATGGAAGCCCGCCGCGAGGTCACCTGGGACGAAATGATGAAGTCGGCCTGAGCGGGGGTGCCCGCGGACATACGCTAAATAGCGCCTTTGCGCGTTCGGGAGAACGTCTTGGAGGACGCTGCTCCGAGACTTCACTTGAACGTTTGTTGCCGCCATCGATCGACGAGACACTCCGAGGTCCGCGTCTATCGCGCTGAAATAACCCCCGCCGACAAGCCTGGTGTCAAGGGCGGAGTAAATTTGGACCACTTCGGCGGAGCAAAAGTAGACCAGTTGGTGAAGGGGTAGCGGTTTTCGTGGGACGGCTGGAACGGAGCCTGCGGTCGCCCTTTAGGGCGGCCCAGGCGTAGTGGAGGCCGTCCCACGAAAACCGGGCGAGTGGCCGGTGGGTCAGCCCAAAGAGTGAGCCCGCTTCTTCTTGCTCTGGATCAGACGGAAGCTTTCGCCGTTCAGCTCTAGAATATGAACGTGGTGCGTGAGGCGATCGAGCAGGGCGCCGGTCAGCCGCTCGGAGCCGAAGACCTCCGTCCATTCGTTAAACGGCAGATTCGAGGTGACCAGCGTCGAGCCCTGTTCGTAGCGCTGGGAAAACACTTCGAACAATAACTCCGCTCCGGTCTTCGATAGCGGCACGTAGCCCAGTTCATCGACGATCAGCAGATCCTGCTTGGCCAACTGCTTTTGACATCGCAGCAAGCGCCGTTCATCTCGGGCTTCGAGCAGCTCATTGACCAGTGCCGCCGCTGTTGTGAAGCGTGTTCGATAGCCGCGCTGACAAGCCGCCAGTCCCAACGCCAAGCCGATGTGCGTTTTGCCCGTGCCGGAATTACCCAGTGCCGGCACGTTTTCGCGGCGGTCGATAAACTCACAGCGCGCCAGTTCCAGCACCAGCTTCTTGTTCAACGCCGGCAAGGACGGGAAGTCGAAAGTGTCCAGACTCTTGGTCACGGGAAACTTCGCGGCCTTGCTGCGGCGCTCGGTGGCCCGCTGTTCACGGTCGAGCAGTTCCAGCTCGCAGAGTTGTTGCAGGAAGCTCCTCGAATCCAAGCTCTCGGCGGCGCATTGCCGCGCCAGTTTGTCGTACTCGCGCAGGAAGGTTGGCAGCCGCAACGCTTTCAAATGCGCTTCGAGCAGAAGTTTCGACCTCGCCATTACCCCCCTCCTTGTGCCGGCAGTGCCAAATAGTCCGCAGCGGAGGTTTGCTCCACCTGGGCTGCCGGCAGCTGCGGATACTTCGTCAAGTCCAAGCGCGGCGGCCGTTGCTCGATGCGGCACAGCACTAAGTGCCTGACTGCATCCAAGCCAATCGCTCCCAACTCGCAGGCTTGGCGCACCGCCGCGGCAACGTGCTCGAATCGGAAGTCCTCCAGTCATCGCAATACCTGCACGTACTCGCGCTTGCCTGGCTTTCCCAACCGTGCCTCGAGCAAACGTCTCAAGCACGGGAACTGTTCGGGCAGCTCCCAGCCCGCCAACGGGGCCGCTTGATCGAGCGCGTTGGTCTTGCGTTCCAGCAGTGCTAGGTAATGCAGCGGATCGAAGATCAACTCTTCGCGTTCGTAACTGCGCCGGTGGCGCGCGATCTCTTCGCTGCCACAACAGATCACGATTTCATCGACGTAGCCTTTCAGCAACACCTGGCGATGTCCGTAGCGTGTGGGCACCGAGTAGTCGTTGGCGCGATAGCGCACCAATGACAGCGACGTCACCCGCGTGGTGCGTTTGTCGCAGGCGTCATAGGGCGTGGGCGGCAAGGGCAACAACGCTTGGCGGTCACGCTTGAAACGTTCCTCAATCGTTTCGGTGTGCCGCCGCAAGCGCCGCTTACGATTGTTGAGGCACTGCGCTTCGAGCTGCTCGTTGAACGCTTCCCAGCTTGGAAACCTTGGCGCCGGCACCATGAAGTTCCGCCGGGCATAACCGACCAGTCCTTCCACCTTTCCCTTGTCGTTGCCTTTGCCCGGACGCCCGAAACGATCGGAGAATAAATAGTGCGACTGCAGTTCACTGAACACCCTGGTCCGCTTGCGCCTGCCGTCGCCCAGAATCCTCGCCAGCGCCAAGGTCGTGTTGTCGTAGAGGATGCTGCGTGGCACGCCGCCGAAGTACCGAAACGCTGCGTTGTGCCCCTCGCAAAACGCTTCCGTCGTCTCGGCCGGGAAAGCTTTTACGAAAGCGTCATCGCTAGGCGGCAGATCGACCACCAAGTAGTGCGCCTTGCGCTGTACGCCGTCAATGACCACCAGAGCTTCACCGCAGTCGGCCTGGGCATCGCCCGCCGGATGCACCAGCGGCACGAACATCTCTTGCCCGCCGAGCTTCTTGTCGCGAACATAGTCCTTGACGATCGTGTAACCGCCGGTGAAATCGTACTCGTCGCGCAAGCGGTCGAAGATGCGTTTTGCGGTGTGGCGTTGTTTCTTCGGACGTTCCTGATCGTCGATGAGGATCTGATCGACGATTCCGGTGAAGGGATCCAGCTTCGGCCTCTGCGCTGGTTGGCGCCGCCGATAGCCCGGCGGAGTGGCGTAGCGCAACATCTTGCGCACCGTCCCTCGCGCCAGGCCAAACCGTTTGGCGGCCTCGCGCTCACTGAGCCCTTCGACAAAGACACTGCGCCGTACTTGAGCGTATAGCTCCACGCGATACATCCCTCTCGTGTCCCACAAACACCACAGGAATGTTCGCTGGACCACTCGGACGGTCTACTTTTACTCCGCCCAAAAGCAGCTTCGATTCGCCGCTCTATGGTCTAGTTTCGCTCCGCCGTTCTCAGCCTGGATTTGGACAGATTGTCGTGGTGGCGTGGTAGCAGAGCGAAAATGTCGTAATTTATTTTCACCATGAGGCGACGACCACCCGAAATCGCTCCAATCCTTATAAACACGGGCTTAGAGCGCATTGGCGGGGATTTTGGCATCCCCTCGAATGGGAGTTTGTGGCATCGTTTGTTTTCACCAGGAAAACCTTGTCTAGTCCCTGAGCGTTAAAATCGACGCATCTTGGTAGGCAAGAGGCTCAGCCATTACAAAATCCTCGAGAAGCTCGGCTCGGGGGGCATGGGTGATGTGTGGAAGGCCGAAGACACGAAGCTAGGAAGGCCCGTTGCTCTCAAACTTCTAGCCTCTCACCTGCTGCGAGACGAAGAGGCGCGCAAGCGCTTCCACCGTGAGGCTCAGGCGGCCGCCGCACTGAGCCATCCCAACGTCACCACGATCTTTGAGATCGACGAGGCGGACGGTCAGACCTTCCTGGCGCTCGAGTACGTTGAGGGCGAGACGCTCGAACAACGGATCGAGAAGGGCCCGCTACCGCTCCAAGACGCCCTGGATTTCGCTCGGCAAATCGCGGAGGGACTGCAAGCGGCACACGCCAAGGGGATCGTTCATCGAGACGTCAAACCTGGCAACATCCTGATCACGCCAGATGGTCGAGTGAAGATCCTCGACTTTGGTCTCGCGCTGTTGACCGAACGATCAAAGCTCACTCATCTCGACACCACCGTTGGCACTGTGGTCTACATGAGCCCGGAACAGACTCAAGGGTCAGGGACCGACCACCGCACCGACATCTGGTCTCTCGGGGTTGTGCTCTACGAAATGATCACCGGCCAGCAACCCTTCAAAGGCGACTACGACAAGGCGGTCATGTACTCGATCCTCAACGAGGAGCCGGAACCCATAACCGCCTTGCGCACCGGCGTCCCGATGGAGTTGGAAGTACTCATCAACAAGTGCCTGGCGAAGAATGCCGACGAGCGCTACAAGGATGCGGGCGATCTTGTCGTCGACTTCTCCACGCTGAAAAGGAAGCTCCAGTCGGGCAAATCGCAAGTGCTCGAGAGAGCTGCGAAACAAGATCTGAGGGCCTCTCAAGCGGGGGAGACGCCGGTGGATGGGAAGCCAATCTGGCGACAAGCGGTTCCTCTCGTTGTGGCCGCGGTTGGAGGGATACTCCTCGCTGGCCTGGTCGCATGGATCCTGTGGCCAGGGGCCGAGTTGCCGCAAGTGGTGAGGTTCAGCCACGACATCCCGCCGTTGCAGCGTCTCTGGTCGCTCAGGCAGCCCGGCATCGCCGTGGCCCCTGATGGCCGCTCTTTCGTCTACAACACCAGGCAGGGCCTGTACTTGCGCACGACTGACGACATGGAAGCGAGAGTTATCCCCGGGACCGAGGCGGACGACCTAACCACCCCGTTCTTTTCGCCGGACGGGCTGTCGGTCGGATACTTCCAGAGCGGCCGGCT
Source organism: Bryobacterales bacterium (assembly GCA_965205595.1). Taxonomy (GTDB): domain Bacteria; phylum Acidobacteriota; class Terriglobia; order Bryobacterales; family UBA6623; genus CATQHP01. Next base: position 141,853 of record CBDBHI010000021.1, read on the forward strand.
CAAACGCATTGCCATCGGAGGAGGGGCGCCCCGCGTCATCGCCCGGGCCAGACGTTCGTCCGGAGCGAGTTGGGCGTCAGACGACACGATCCTATTCAACCAACCCGAGGGCATTGTGCGCGTCTCGGCTAACGGCGGAGAACCGGAGGTCGTGATCCAAGCGCAGCAGGGCGAACGCTTCGATCGTCCTCAGCTCTTGCCCAACGGACGAATCGTGCTCTTCGCTGTGACGAAGGCGACTTGGGACGAAGCTGCAATCGTCGCGGCGTCGCTCGCCACCGGCGAACGGACGGAACTCATTCCCCGCGGAAGCGCCGCCCGCTATCTGTCCACCGGCCATCTTGTTTACGCGCTCGACGGCAAGCTATTCGCTATAGCGTTCAACCCCGCAAGCCTGACGGTCTCCGGCCAGGGTGCGGCTCTGGTAGAGGGCCTCATGCGAGGCGAGAATGATACGGCCGCGAACTACAGTCTGTCGGATGCGGGGACTCTGATCTACTTAGCCGGTGCTAAGCATGAACGTGGACTCGTGTGGGTTGGTCGAGACGGCCTCGAAGAGGCATTAGACATGCCTCCCCGCAGCTACCAGAACGTCAGCCTATCGCCCGATGGACGAGAGGCCGCGTTGGAGGTCGCGGAAAACGGGAAGTCGGAGTTGTGGGTGACGGAGCTGGCCCGCGGGACGCTCACTCGGCTCGCGACCGAGGGAGGATCCGCCTTCTGCCCGCTCTGGAGCCCGGACGGCAAACGAATCGTTTTTTCGGCTAGGCGTGACGGACTCTGGGAGCTAAGATCCATTGTTGCCGACGGTACGGGTGAGGCTGACCTGCTGGCCCGTTTCGACGAGACCGTGCTCGAGGTCCGGCCCTCGTCGTGGTCGCCGGACGGTTCGACGCTCGTCTTTGATTTGAGACATCCGGATACGGGCTACGATATCGGTGTCTTGTCTCTGGACGAGCCGGGGGACTGGCGGCCGTTGATCCGCACTGCTGGACAGGAAAACAAGCCCGCGGTTTCCCCTGATGGCCGCTGGATCGCATACCAATTCTCCGAGAGCAGTCAGTCTGTCCACATCTACGTGCAACGCTTCCCGAGCCTTGAAAATCGGCGGCAGGTCTCGGCTGGATCGAGCTTCTATGCCATCTATGCCAACGCGACCTGGTCCGGCGACGGGACTTCGCTCTTCTATATCCGCGTGGGTACAACGTTCGAAGTCATACGTTCGAGCTTCCGGGAGGACTCGGCTGAAGCGCCTGTGATCGGTCCGGTCGAGCTGCTGCTCCCCTATCGCTTCTATTCCTCTCCCGGGACGCTCAGGACATGGGCGCTTTCGCCGGACGAGGAACGCTTTTTGATGATCGGTCTCGATCCGAGCGTTCTCCCCGACACGGCGGAATCACGGCCTCGCATCGTCGTCGTCCAGGACTGGTTCGAGGAGCTCAAGCGCCTGGTGCCACACGATTGATCTTCAGCAGAAACTACACGAAGAGTTTTGCAGCCTCGAACGGTCTAACGAGTAGACCGCACAGCGCTTAAGTCCGGTTCGACGGTTAAGTGTTGTGATATCCCCTTCGCTTGAGTTTCCACCAAGAATGATTGATCCTGGCTCCCAGTCCGCCCAAATTCCCTCAAACGGCCAAGCGTTTTTCCAACACCGTGTCTAGGCAGACGGATCGGAGAGAGCGGGGGTACACGCAACCTCGCAAACCCTTATAAATCAACGGCTTCCAGGGATCTCAATGTTCACTAACCTGGCCAGTCTGTGAGCGGGTCCATGCACAACAACTGTAGGCAGTACGGATGGAGCGATGTCCGCCCGAAAACCCCGTACCGCGAAGATAAAATTTATTTTCCTTGATTCAAAACGACTTCTGCAATCCGACCCCCAAAAACCTACCACACGAGGTGTAAGGTAGAACCAGGAACAAAACCGTGGCCTCAAATCGCATGAAGACACCCCAAGAAGGGAGGGAGCCAGAAGCGAAATCTAGGTTCAGGTACGCACGAAACTTAAGGAAAACCTGCCTAATCCGGCCAACTCCGGGCAAATCCGGACATTTCTATCACGAACTACCGCTGCGTCTCGCTTTATCCAGCCTCATCGTCGGTCGTATCAGGCCAGAGTCGCCGCCTGGCTACGCAGACCTACGAGTGCGCGTTCGATTTTCGTGATCTGTTCCGGCGAACTTGGCGGCATCGGGCTGCGGGGCAAACCCCCGTCGCGGCCTTCGATCTTCATCGCGGCCTTCACGTTCGCCGGCAAGTTCGGCGCGTCGATCGCATTCCACAGCGGCAGCAAGCCGGAGTGCAGCCGCTTCGCGGTAGCTTGGTCGCCGCGCTCGACGGCATTCCAGAGTTCAACGCAAACATCGGGCACGGCGGCCAGAATCGCGGCGATGGCGCCATGCGCTCCAAGCTGGAACGACGGATACAGCAAGGCATCGACGGCGCTCAAAATGCGTACGTCCTTGGTGCTCGATAGCTCCTCGGCGTGTAACAACAGGTCGGCCAAGGCCTTCATGTCGCTGGCGCTCTGCTTGACGCCGATCACACCATCCGCCGACCTCAAGATGTGAGCCAGAGAGTCGGGTGACAGGTAAGACCAAGGCACCACGTTGTAGATAATTACCGGCAGACCCGCTGCCTGCGAGATCGAATCGAAATGCCGCAGCATGGCGTCATCGTCGGGCCGGAACAGATAGTGAACCGGCGTGACCTGTAGTGCGGCAACTCCTAGATCGGCAACCGCCTTGCCTCGTTCGATCGCGGCGCGAGTACTGTTGGCGATGATTCCTGTAATGACCAGCGCACGGCCGGCGCATTCATCCACAGTGGCCGCTGTGATTAACCGAGTCTCATCGGTCGTGATCGTGTGCCCTTCGCCCGTCGACCCGCAGACGGCAAGCCCCGGGACGCGAGCCTGTTCGACCATGAATCGGACGTCCGCGCGGTGGGCGCTTTCGATCACGTCTCCGTTGTCATCGAACGGAGTGACCATAGGCGGTATGATTCCTTTGATTTCGTGCATCGGTTCTTGTGCCGGCCGCGGAAGACCGTATTCAGCAGATGATACCCCACGTCTGGTAAATTTTGAAGCTCAGGTTTCACTTTTGGAAACACCGTCATGATGCTAAAAAAGCTTGCCATCTCCGCCCTTTCTCTCTGCCTCGTCGCGCCAATAATGGCGCTCGATCTTTCTAAGGCCGTGGTGGTTACGCCGGCGTCTCTTGAAGGTGCGGAGAAAAAGGCCGTTCAGTCGCTCGTCGAAGAGATCGAGAGTCGCACCGCCATTCGTCTGACGGTCCAGCAGACGTGGCCAACGGACGGCCAGCCAGTGATCGCCGTGGGCCCGCTCTCGAAGGCCGGCCAGTTCGCGGGGGCATATGCCCGCACGCTCAACTCGGCCGACAAGCCGAGCGCCGAGGGCTACGTCATTCGCACCGGCGACGACGCCGTCGTCATCGGCGGTGCCGACCCGCGCGGCGTGCTGTTCGGTGTCGGCCACTTGTTGCGCAAGCTAGAAATGCGAACGGCGAGCGTGCAATTGCCAAAGGCGCTCAACCTCACGACCACCCCAAAAATTGGTCTGCGAGGTCACCAACTCGGCTTCCGCCCAAAAACGAACTCCTACGATGCCTGGACCGTTGAACACTGGGAGCAGTACATCCGCGAACTCGCGCTCTTTGGCGCCAACGCCATCGAGGTGATCCCGCCGCGCTCGGACGACGATGCCGACAGCCCGCACTACCCCCTCCCCCAGCTCGAAATGATGGCCGAGCAATCACGCATCGGCGACGAGTACGGCCAAGACATCTGGATTTTGGTATCCGGCCCTCGACGAAAACTACGGCAATCCCGACGACATAGCATTCGCGCTTAAGGAGTGGGAGGTTGTCTACAAGGCGATGCCGCGCATCGACTACATGTTTGTCCCCGGCGGCGATCCGGGCCATACTCGTCCGGTCCACATGTTCGATCTGCTTGAACAGCAGACGACGCTGCTGCACAAATACCATCCCAACGCCGAAATGTGGATGTCGCCACAAAGCTTCAACGCCGAGTGGATGGAAGAATTCTACGGATTGATGGACAAGGAGCCGGACTGGCTCGGGGGAAATCGTTTTCGGACCCCAGCAGCGCGTCAGCCTGCCGGAACTGCGTAGCAGAGTGCCGAAGAAAATACCCCATCCGGCGCTATCCGGATATCACCCCACAGCCGCCATTGCCAGTACCCCGTGCCCGACTGGGACCTCGCCTACGCCATTACCGAAGCCCGCGAAGTGATCAACCCGCGTCCGCTCGACCAAGCTCGCATTTTCCGGTTGCTTGAAGAACACTCGATGGGATTTCTGACGTATTCAGAGGGCAATCACGACGACGTCAATAAATTCGTCTGGAGCGGGCTCGGTTGGGATCAAGAACAAGACGTTGTCGACATTCTGCGCGACTATTCACGGTTTTTCATCGGCCCCGACTACGCCGATTCGTGGGCACAAGGGATGCTCAATCTCGAGCAGAACTGGCGCGGTCCATTGGCCCAAAACGGCGGCGTCTACACCACGCTTGAGCAATTCCAAACGATGGAGAAGTCAGCCTCACCGCAACTCAAGCTGAACTGGAGATTCCAGCACGGGCTCTATCGCGCCTACTACGACGCGTATAACCGCAGTCGGCTGATTTACGAAACCGCACTTGAGGAAGAAGCCAAGAGCCACCTTCGCCGCGCTCCCCAAATCGGGTCGCGTTTAGCGCTCGAAGCGGCCCCAGGGCGCTCTCGACCGTGCGCTTACGGTCCCAATTTCGCAAGACTGGCGCGCGCGTATTTACGAGCTTGCTGAAGCGCTGTATCAAAGCATCCGAGCGCAGCTTAGCGTCCCGAGGTATCAGGCGATTCGCGTCGGACGCGGGGCCAATCTCGATACCGTTGACATGCCGCTCAACGACCGTGTTTGGCTGTCGGGCCAGTTTGAAAAGATCGCCGCCCTCGCCAATGACGAGGACCGCCTCAATGTCATCGACGCGATCGTCAATCGCACCAACCCCGGCCCCGGCGGTTTCTACGACGACCTCGGCAACCTCACCCGCCAGCCTCATCTCGTACGCGGCACGGGCTTTGAGAATGACCCAGCTCATCTTGAGTCGTCGTTAGTCGGATTTGCGTTTCGCGATGAAGCGCTCGACATGCCGATTGCGTGGTGGCGTCACGCCGAGTCGCTTAACGAGGCGCCACTGCGAATGCAGTTACGATGACCTCGATCCCGAAGCGACGTACAAGGTTCGCGTGGTTTACGGCGGTGACAGCACACGGGTTAAGATCGAGCTGAAGGCCGATGACCAGCAAGTGCACGGATTGCTCAGCCGCCCGGTCCCATTTGAATCGATGGAGTTCGACATCCCTGCCGCCACAACCGCCGACGGCAAATTGACCCTCACTTGGCGGGCTGAACGCGGTCTCGGCGGCAACGGTCGCGGCACCCAAGTCGCCGAAGTTTGGCTGATGAAGAAGTAGCTGCGATGAACCGCAGGGAATTTCTTAGACAGTCCGCGGGGCTTGCGGCGATTGCAGCCGCCTCGGCCGCGGAACCGTCGCGTCCGCCAAACATCGTACTGTTCTTAGTCGATGACCTGGGTTGGATGGACTTAGCCTGCCAAGGTAGCTCCTTCTACGAAACGCCGCGTGTCGATCTGTTGGCCCGCGAGGGGATGCGGTTTACAGATGCGTACTCGGCCTGTCCGGTGTGCTCGCCCAGCCGGGCGGCTCTGATGACGGGTAAGTATCCGGGCTCGGTCGGCTTCACGGGACACATCACCGCGATTTTACGCCATCGCTACAAAAAGCACGGCCGGGTCATTCCGCCGGATGACTATATGTTCCTGCGCCACCGCGAGACGACATTGGCGGAAGCAATCAAACCGGCCGGCTACGTGTCGGCAAGCATGGGCAAGTGGCACTTAGGGTCCAAAGATTATTGGCCTGAACGGCAAGGCTTCGACCTCAACGTCGCAGGATACGACCACGGCAGCCCGCCAACGCACTTCCACCCGTATAAGGCTCCCGACAAGGAATGGAACGCCGAGATCCCGACGCTCACGGGAGGCGAGCCGGGAGAGTACTTGACTGATCGCCTCACCGACGAGGCCGTGCGATTCATTGAGAAAAACAGCGAGCAGCCGTTCTTCCTCTACCTGACGCACTACGCGGTGCATACGCCGCTCGAAGCCCCGGCGGAAGTGACCGCCAAGTATGAGAAAAAACTCGCCACCGACGAATCGCAGTTCAGCGCCGTCTACGCGGCCATGATCGAGAAGGTCGACGACAGCCTGGGCGCGGTGATCGACACGATCGAGCGTCTTGGGCTGCGCGACGACACGGTGATTATCTTTACTTCCGATAACGGCGGGGAGCAACGCGCAACTCGAAATGCGCCTCTGCGAGAAGGCAAGGGATATCTCTACGAAGGCGGAGTACGAGTGCCGCTGATTGTCTCGTGGCCGGGCCACATCGAGGCTGGCTCAACGTCTGCGACGCCGGTGACGGGCGCTGATCTCTACCCCACGATCGCCGAATTTGCGGGCGACGATGCACGCCCCGGCGAGACCGACGGGCGTAGTCTAGTCCCGCTACTCGAAGGCCGCGGTGAGCTGCAGCCGCGCGATCTCCACTGGTACTACCCGCACTACAGTCCGCAGGCCAAGCAACCAGGCGCGGCGATTCGCGCAGGAAAGTACAAACTGATCGAGCATTACGACCCGCCGCGAACGGAGCTCTACGATCTTGAAAACGACCTCGGCGAGTCCAAAAATCTCGCCGATGAAAAGCCCAAAATGACCGCGAACCTAAAAGCAAGACTTCAAGACTGGCTCAAGCAAAGCGTTCCCATCCGACATCGCATAAACCCAAACTACGACCCTAAACTAGCTGCTGGCGAGAGCCCAGAGTAGACACCAATAGCAGGTGTTGATAATATTTGCCCCTCACTACGGACCAGAGCGTCAACCCTCTAACCCGCATATCTCACCACGTGGCAAGAAACGGGCGTTAACCTAGCGATACGTATCGCTGCCGCATATGTCGGCTAAAGTAGAGACCTAGATTCGCGTATTAGGCGGATATGGCGGTGCAGGGATTTAGTGACGCGGAGTTAGTGGGCGACGCGCTTAGCGCCGAACAGCTCGAGGAGATTTTCGCCTTCGCCGATATCCCGGCAAAACGCTGGAGCCGCTTCCCCGGTGCGATCGTTCGGCGTCAGTTCTCTCCCGGCGAATTGATCGTTCGCGCCGGCGATCACGGCACTACCGCTTTCTTTATCTCCACCGGACGCGTCAAAATCTTTCTCGATCCGCACGAGGGGAGCAGCGGTCAATCGCGCGGGAGAAGGGACTCAACGAGCGGACCGTTCGCGAAGCTTGCGTATTTGTTTACCGGGCGTCGACGTTCTAAGAAGCGGTCGCCACAACCATCCGCTACCCGCTCGCACATCCCGATCGACGCGACGGTTGACTTGCCGATGGATAACCCTGTCGCCGAACTTACTGAAGGCGACCTTTTCGGTGAACAGGTTGCCCTCGCGACGCTCAAGCAAGGGCGCATTCCGAGAGCAAAGTACTATCCGCGCTCAGCATCAGTGGTGGCATCGACTGAAGTCGTTGTTCTGGAGATGCTGCCGCACATTTTGAACAACATCCTCTACAAGTCGCCTGCGTTTCGTGACAAGTTAAACGAGGACTACCGCTCTCGAGCGCTTGACAATCATCTTCGCTCCGTTCCGCTACTGCAAGAGACGGACCCGGAATTCATTCTCCAACTGCGCGAACGGGCGGAGTTCCGCAACGTCGAGCCTGACCACGTAATTTGTAGCGAGGGCGAGACTGCTGATTGTTTCTATCTGATTCGGCTGGGATTCGTAAAGGTTTCGCGCACATTGCCCGGCGGCGAAGTGGTCTTGAACTACCTCTCTCGCGGCGACTATTTTGGAGAATCGGGATTGCTCCCACCTGCATTGCGATTGCGAGCGGAGGGGCCGCAACCCGGCGAGGCCGCCAGTTGTCACGTCGGCGAGACGCCGTTGATCTGTGGCCGCGCGCCGGTCGATAAACGCTCGTTCCGAGTTGACTGGGACGCCAGCCTTTCTCGACAGCATTTTGAAATTTCGCTCGAAGGACGGGCACTACGCGTACGCAAATTGGCGCAGGGGCGTAATCCCATCGTCCGCAACGGCAATGCGGACGAGGAGTTCTTGCTAGCGGTTGGCGAATCCTTTACGGTTGGAGAAACTCGCTTCGAGTTGGTTGCAGATCAGGCATCCGCCGGCGCCTACACGGAAACGTACACAGCGCTCGACTATGTCCAGTTGGTGCGAATCGAGGCTTCCGATTTCAATCAGTTAATCGCGCGCTACCCGACGATCTCGGGCGGGATATCGGAGGCTGCGAGGACGCGGCGACAAACCGAGGCGGAGGTCCTCAACAGCGTTAGCGACGTTTCGATTGACCAGTTTCTTGAACAAGACCTGGTGCAAGGGCAGAACCTGCTGCTATTTGATCTCGATCGATGCACGCGTTGTGACGACTGCGTGCAGGCTTGCGTCGCGACCCATGACGACGGCGTAACCCGGCTGATTCGCGAGGGCCTACGTTTTGAGAATTATCTGGTGCCGACTAGCTGCCGGGCCTGTGAAGATCCGGTATGCATGACGCGCTGCCCGGTCGGCTCGATTCGTCGCAAGGGAAGCCTCGACATCGTTATTGAAAACTGGTGCATAGGCTGCACGAACTGCGCGACGGACTGTCCGTTCGGCAACATCAACATGGTTCCGGTAAACGGGCTGGTACAGATTGCCGGAGCTGAAACGCCGTTGAGTCAAAAGGCAGAGCTGGCGATCATCGCCGCGACCTGCGACCTGTGCGTTGAGTACGACGAGCCAAATTGCGTGCGAGCCTGCCCGCACGACGCCGCTTTCCGCGTGAATGCACGCGAGTTCTTCTCCGAGCAGCGTTCGACCCAAATGGTCGCCTCTTGGGAGGCCCAGGCGAAGCTCGGTTCGACAGACGCCACTACCGGCATCAGCGATCTCGCTTCGATCATGCCGACCCTGCGTATTGTCGGCGGCGACCGCGACGGTGAGATGCTGCGGCTCAAATTCCCGAAGACTACATTTGGCAGGTCGGCTGACAACGACTTCGCGTTTGAAGCAGACATCGAGACTTCGAGGGAACACTGTTCGATCACGCTTGAGAGCGGTGTCTTTCGTCTGACCGATCTCCGCTCGAGAAACGGAACGAGTGTGAATGGCGATCGCGTCGAAACGGCCGAGCTAAAAGAGGGTGACATTATCCGTATAGGCTCGACCGAATTGCAGCTAACGGCGAGGTTGCCCTCTTGATTGTTGACAGCAGCCATCGGTCCTGGATCACTTGGACCGCGGTCGCCGCCGTGATCTCAACGCTGCTGTTCGGCGTGTATGCATTCACGTCGCCACTCCCTCACAGGGGCGGCTCGATGGTGGGGCTCGCGTTTGGATTCGCCGGCACATTCGTGATCATTTTCGAGTGCCTGCTGAGTTGGCGGAAAAAGGTTCCAGCTGCACCTCTCGGGCGCGTGCAGACATGGTTGCGCGCACATATATGGCTCGGGCTACTAAGCTTCTTACTCATTATTTTTCACGCCGGAGCTGAGTGGGGCGAGGGTCTTGCAAACGTCCTGATGTGGATGTTTGTGGTCATATCGGTCAGTGGGATTTATGGGCTGGCGCTGCAGCAGGTTTTGCCGAGAGTCATGACTAATCGAGTGAAGCGCGAGACGGTCTATGAGGAGATCCCTGCTGTTATCGGGCAACTTCGCACCGAGGCGGACGAGCGCACCGAGTACATCACGGCGGACCTGGGCTACGACCCTCCGAGCGACGACGCTGTTCTCCGTGCGGTTGGTGAGAAGGTCAACCAAGTTTTAAAGGCGAAAGCCGACAAGCTGCGAAAGAGCACGCCTTTGATTGATATTGGCGACGACGCGGCGAACTTGTTGCGACGCGCCTATCGGGAAGAGATTCGAGCTTACTTGCAATCGGAACCTCCCAAAGCCGCCTTGAATATTTTTGGATCCGAGAGCCAAATTCGTGGGTATTTTAAGCGTCTTGAAACTCTAATGCCCATGGCGGCGCACGATGTACTTCGTGATCTGGAACAGGTTTGCCAGGAGCGCAGACAATTGGCGGTCCCCTCTTTTCCAATCGAAAGATGAGCCTGCAGGAGGCAGGCGAAGGTAGCTGTGGGCAGGAGGGATTATAGCTCGGATTGGGGCTTGAGGTTGAAGCCCGTTGTGGGGCCCGTAGGGCGGGGTGAGGGGGATTGCATAAGGGGGAAGGGGCGGCAGCCCCAGTCCCCCTTTGCAGCCATCCCAGGCGAGACCCCACGGCCGTCTTCGGACGTGGGCCGGAGGAGCCGACAACGCCTCGGGTCGGGGCGTTGTCTAGCGCGTGCGCCAGCAGATCGCGAGGTCTTTGCAGACGCGTTGCAGTTCGTTGCGCTGAGCGTCGAGTTGCTCGGCAAACTCGGTGTCGGAACAAGTGTCCGCTCGCGCTTGGAGCTTCTTGAGCGAGCGATCCGCGCGCAGGCCGCGCTGCTCGGCGGGCAGGCTGAGCAGCTTTTCCCACGGCGTGCTCCACTCGGCGTACACCTTGCGCAACTTGCCGCGGCGGTCTCGGCGCTCGCTGGCGAAAGCGCATGGGCGATGAAAATTCAAGTACGGGTTGAGCCACTGGCGGTAGAAGGTGTCGATCGCCTGCGTCGCTTCCGAGGGCAAAAACTGGTAGCCCATCCACTTGCGCACCACCGCGCCGTTCTTGGTTTCGACCAAGGCATTGTCGTTCGAACGGCGCGCGCGAGACTTCGTAAATTCAATTCGCAACTTCTCGAGCAGTTTAGCGGTTTGATGGTTGACGAATTCGCTGCCATTGTCGGAGTGAAAGCCGCGAACGATAAATGGAAATTGTTCCAAAAGGCCTTCCAGCAAGGGAATGAGGTGATTTTCGTTGATGCGTTGGACGCAGCCGACGGCCTGCCACTGCGTCACTTCGTCGACCACATTGATGCTGTAGGCGCCTTTTTCGCCTTCCTGTTCGGGCGAGTGCACGGTGTCGATGCGCAGGTAGCCCGGACGTCCTCGCGGCTCGGGTTGGCGGCGTTCGCCGATCGCAACGGGCGTGGGACGGGTCTTGTCGAGATGCAAACTGTGACGTTGGTAGACGGCTCTTTTTCGCAAGTTGTACAGCTGGCCCACGGACAATTCGGCCAGGCGTCGAAACTCTTTGCGGCCGTAGATCTGGAACTCGCGTTGGAGAATGCGGCGGGTGGCCGGCCCCGAGAGGCGCTGATGAACTCGATCGACGTGCGCCAGTAAGACGCTGTCGGCGCGTGTGTACTTGCTGGGAAAACGGCGCCGCCGATAGGCCCTCGGACGGACGCAACGCGTGTGCAAGAACTGTCCGATCAGGCGGGTGAGTTGCGCGCGGCTTAAGCCCGTGAGCTTAGCGAGATAACGCCGCAGGAGACCCTTGACGGAGCGCTTCTGGTCGGCATAGTGATGCCGCTTCAAGACGCTTTCGACGAGCGCATATTTGTCGCTTCGATTGCCGCCCTCGAAGGCGACGGATTGGCACCCGTCGAGAAAACACTCGATCTGCTCCAGACTCAGCGATTCGGCTTGCTGCACGGCGACTCCCATCGCCCGCAGCTGCTCTGTTCCTGACCACCCAACGGATCCCCGTCAGGCTCATCTTGTATTGGAATCGCCCTCCCCTTCAGGCTCATCTTGTATTGGACAAGACGGTCCAGAAGAGTTTGCATCATTGGTTGCACGGTTGGCTGTATCTCCACGCGCCAATCTCGATGGCCTTCTTGGTCTTGATAGCTATTCACGCGGTAGGATCGCTCTGGTACTAAGGGAAAATTGTGGCGGATCAACCCTTCGAATACCCCAAGAGAAACTTGACGACGAAGAATCTCGTCAAGCGCATCGACCTCTTCTATCTCAAGAACTCGAACCGTTTTCGCGACACTCGGAAAAAGCTGACTTGGCTACTGCCGGTTGTCGCGCTCGTAGCGATGCTGCCGTTCATCTTTGGGGTTGGCTCGGGCGAGAAGGCGTTCTCTAATGGTCCGGTTTCAAAAGCCCATCAGGTGTTCGAGCAAAATTGCCAATCTTGCCATACCGCGAAGTTTTCGAGCGTCAAAGACGAAGCATGCCTGAGTTGCCATGACGGCCCGGCTCATGTCGATTCTGTCGACGTAACCCTCCAGGCGATGACGCCGGGCTGCGCGACTTGCCACCTGGAACACGAAGGGAATTTTGCGCTGGCATTCGTTGGCGACGCGCTATGTGTGAATTGCCATGGTGATCTTCAGAAATCCGTGCCCGCGGCTACTCTGAACAGCCCATCAATCACGGGATTCGAAGAGGGTAGTCATCCTGAATTCCCCGCTGCGGAGTACACAGACAACCGGCCACTAAAATTCAACCACGCCACTCACTCGCCAGGCGAGCCGCGCAAGATTCGCGATATCGAGCTACCGATTGCTTGTAGCGAATGCCACCGCGCCGATCTCAATTCTCCGACTGGTGATCTGCTCCCGGTAACGTTTGACGAGAACTGCGTCTCTTGCCACGAGCGGGAGTTGGAGTTCGACGTTTTCACGACGCTCAGCAGCCCCCGGCCCGCGCCGCATACGCGTGATGTGGCTCAAATTCAGGCAATCATCCGTGACACCTACGAGGCTGAGATCGCCGCAAACCCGGCCGTGCTCGATCGCCCCCTAGGCCGCGGTTTCGACCCAGAGCCGTCGGCCGGCGCTTGGCTCGCCAAAGCGCAGGCAGCGTCAGAGGAGTTTTTGTTCAATCGCAAATGCGTCTATTGCCACGAATCTGGAACGCCCGGGCCAGGGGGTCCTACCGTTCGCGAAGTGACGCCGATTTTGGGCCGCTTTGCGTCAGAGCAAGAGCGCAGCGAAGGGTGGCTCGAAAATGTGGGCTTTAGCCATCACGCCCATCGCGCGGTGACTTGCGCATCGTGCCATACGGGGGCTCCAACCAGCGAGTCGACCAGCGATGTACTCATTCCTAACTTGGCCAATTGCGTCGATTGCCATGGCTCGTCGGGAACTTTGCAAGACACCTGCGCGCAATGCCATCTCTACCACGACAGGTCTCTTGGCGTAGAGCGGGACCGCCAACCGGTGGATGCCCTGATCGGTACTCTTTCCCGCGATCACGACGCTGCAGCCGCGGATTCAAACTAAGCCGATGGCGAAGACCCCGAAAAAGATCGTCATCGTCGGTGGAGGCTTCGGGGGCGTCTACACGGCGCGCTACCTCGAGAAGCTTCTGCCCGCGACTGAGGCGCGGATATCGCTCATCAACCGCGAGAATTATTTCGTGTTTCAGCCGTTGCTGCCCGAGGTGCTCTCAGGTTCCATCGGAATCGTCGACACGGTATCGCCTATTCGGCGATTACTGGGCCGCACCGAGTTGTATGTTCGCGAGATCGATGAAATCGACACCCGCAAGGGCGTGGTGCGGTTGGCGCCGGGCGTTCGTCCGACCTCGCTCGAACTCGCTTTCGACTACTTGGTTGTTGCCGGCGGAAGCGTGACGAATCTGGCGTCGCTGCCTGGCTTGGCCGAACACGCGTTTCCTTTCAAGACGCTGGGGGACGCGCTGCGCCTGCGCAATCATGTGCTGCAAGTTGTCGAGGAAGCGGCGACTGAGCCGGACGCCGAGTACCGCCGACAAATGCTGACGTTCGTGGTAGCGGGCGGTGGGTTTTCCGGCGTCGAGGTCGTCGCCGAACTGAACGACTTTCTACGGCGAGCCGTGCATAGTTTTCGTTCGATCGACCCGAAAGAAATTCGCTGTGTTCTTATCCACTCGCGGGACCGTATCTTGCCAGAGATTACTCCTGGACTGGCCGACTATGCGCAACGCCTACTCGCGAAACGAGGAGTCGAGCTGGTACGCAATTCCCGCTTGGCCTCGGCCACGGCCGAGCGTGTCGTTCTCAGCGACGGCGAAGCCATTCCGACTCGCACAGTAGTCGCCACGGTGCCATCGTCGCTATCGCCGCTTTTGCGTCGCATCGAATGCGATTTCGTAAAGGGTAGACTTTCCGTCAATACGCAGCTCGAACTGCAGGGACTGCCTGAGGGTCTCACGGGCCGGGCGTGGGCGCTCGGCGACTGCGCATATATCACCATGTCCGACGGTGAAGTCGCACCGCCAACGGCTCAGCATGCAACCCGCGAGGCGAAGACTGTCGCCGAAAACATCACGGCAGCGATACGCGGGCAAGCGGGTCGGGAATTTCATTTCGCGGGGCTGGGCAAGCTTGGCTCGCTCGGGCACCACTCGGCCGTTGCAGAAGTCTTCGGCCTCAACATCTCCGGCTTTCTAGCCTGGTTCCTGTGGCGAACCATCTACCTGATGAAGTTGCCAGGCCTCGACCGCAAGCTACGGGTCGCGACCGATTGGACAACCAGCTTATTCTTCCCGGCCGACATTGTTCAGTTGCGAACCGAGCCCTCGTCCACGGTTGAGAACGAGTATTTCGAATCTGGCGATATAGTGTTTCGCGAGGGTGATGTCGGCGACCGGATGTACGTGGTGATATCGGGTGAGATTGAAGTGCTGCGAGAGGGCGAGCGGTTGGCTATTCTCGTTGAGGGCGACTACTTCGGTGAGATGGCCGTATTGTCCGACGAATCGAGAAATGCAACCGTCCGCGCTACGAAAGCCTCGACACTGGCCTCGATCTCAAAAAGCGATTTCGGCAGACTGCTCGGAGCCTTCCCCACACTCGAAAAGCAGATGGGCGAGTTGATTGCGTCGAGGAGCAAGAGCTAGTGTTGACGGTTAACACAAGCGCAAATACCTTGACTGCCGGACGCGTCCACGCGCATCATAAGTAGTCCACATTTCTCACCACGTGGCGAGCGGAAGTGCGTGAAAGGTGCGTTAATACGAGGCGGGCGACGGTCGGCGCGCGGAGGCGTACTTGACCGTCTGTCGAGCACGGCGATCGAGCCCATCGAAGTAGTGGCGCACCTATCGCGTGCTTACGCCGTCAGGGGGTGAGAAATGCGGACTAGCCCCTCGGAGCATAGCGCCGATGAGGTTCTGAATGCCATTCGCAAGAATTCTACTCCCTTTATTCTTCCTCCTCGCAGCACTGCTTTCCGGTCAATCGCCACGCTACATCGGCGCCGGGGGCTGCGCATCTTCAAATTGTCACGGCGCCACATCGCCGGCCTCGCCCGACGAGAGCCGAATCCTGGGCTACGAGTACACGGTCTGGTCCGTGCGCGACAAGCACTCGCAAGCATATTCAGTGCTTTCCGACAAGCGCTCGAAACGGATGGCGCAAATCCTCGGGATCGCCGACGCGGCAGCCTCGAATCGATGTCTTGATTGCCACGCCGTAGGTTCGCCCGAGAAATCACGCTCCGACGGCGTTGCCTGCGAAGGCTGCCACGGCCCGGCCGAGCAGTGGCTGGGGCCTCATGTCGCCGAGGATCAGTCGCACGAAGCCAACGTATCCCTAGGCATGATCGACACCAAGAGCCCCGAGTTACGCGCGGCACTTTGTTTGGAATGCCATATTGGTACTCCGCAAAAGACCGTGGATCACGAGTTGATCGCCGCCGGCCACCCGGATTTGGTTTTCGAACTCGACACCTTCAGCGCCGCGTTGCCGATGCACTGGCGACCGGTTGCGCCAACCCCCGGCAACACACTGCCGACAGTTCGGGATTTCGCGATCGGCCAGGCCACCGCGCTGTCGGTCGCGATGCGCCAGCTCGCAACGGCCGCGACGACCCACTGGCCCGAATTCGCTGAGCTCGAGTGCTACCAATGCCACCACGATCTAACCCGCGATAGTTGGCGAATCGCTCGCGGTTACTCGGGCCGCAAGGCAGGCAGTCTAGTCGTTAACAGTTCGCGCTCGATGGTGCTAGATGTTGTCGTTTCACAAATCGCCGCATCGCGAAGTGGAGCACTGCGGGGGGCACTCGACGGCCTGACCAAGGCAGTTTCCGAAAACTTCGCGAACGGTTCAGCGATTGCGAGCGCCGCTCGCTCAGTGCAATCGCAGGCCGAGGCGCTGGCTGGCGCATTTGCCGGTCAGGATTTCACGCGAGCCCAGGCGCAGTCGATCGTACAGGGGCTCAGTTCAAAGGCGGGAACGATTGCGAACGCCGGCGTTCAGTCCGCCGAACAGTCGACGATGGCTCTCGACACAATCGCCGCCGCCGTGGCGGACGACAACCTACAACTGAAAACGGCAATCAAGGGACTCTACGATTATCTGGAGCACCCGTCGACCTATCAACCTGGTGAGTATGCGCGGCGTTTTCGCGCGGCGGCGCAGCAGTTGAACTAAATGCACATCCGGATCAGCATCGCGCTCCGGCTGGTAGTCGTGTCACTAGTGGCGGTTTGCGCCGCCGCCCAGGTTGGGCAACTAGGCGTAAAAGGGCGGCAGCGCGAGTCAGCGCGGCGCGGTCGGACCGAGAGAACGGCCGGCCCCACGCACACGCTGCCGACACGCGGAGCACCGGGGTCGCTCTTGTTCGAGCCCAACAGCGATGATGTTGAACGCGAGCGTCTTTCTCGCGAAGCGCCGCCGCCCCATCGGGTTCCCGAAGATCGCACCCATCGATTGGTGCGCCGCATGCCGTCGGCGGCCCCGCCACTGCCGGGGCGCAGCTACAGTTGGCCCTACGATCGGCCGCAAAGAATCGACGAACTCAATCCCCTAGCCGGACTGCTGCCGCAGTTCGAAATGCCCGCCGACCCCGATCAAGAAACCGAGACGGTCACCAATCGCTGGAAGATCCCCCAGCCGAGCACGAAGCGCTACGAGAACGCCGGCCTCGACGCGATCTATACCAAGCCGAAGTGGTTCAACCCATTCAACAAGAATCCGCTGAAGGGGGACATCCCTGTGTTTGGGAATAGCTGGTTCGCGAACTTCACCGGCGTCAGCGACACGCAACTAGAAATGCGGCGCGTCCCGACGACGAACGCCGTTAGCACTGCCAACCCCGACAGCAATGACTTCTTTGGCGACGGAGGCCAGAGTTTCGTGCGGCAGAGCTTTCGCACGTCGATCGAGCTCTTTCGCGGCAGCGCCGGATTCCGGCCCGTGGACTTCAGCTTCAAGTTCACGCCGGAGTTCAATATCAACTACCTAGCCGTTCGCGAAAACAACGTGGTGAATATCGATCCGCGCGCCGGCGTGACGCGCCTCGACACCCACATCGGCCTGCAGGAGATGTTCATTGAGACCCGTCTCGGGACGAACAGCGGCAACCCGTTTCGGCGACGCCGCGACTTCGACGACCGCGGCGACGGCGAGTTTGACTTCTCGGCGCTGCGCGTCGGGATTCAGCGATTCACGAGCGATTTTCGCGGATTCATTTTCTCCGACGAACAGCCCGGTGCGCGACTCTTCGGCACGTTTCGCAATAACAAGGTCCAGTACAACCTGGCCTACTTCCATTTACTCGAGAAGGACACCAACAGCGGCCTCAACAGTTGGCGGCAACGCAATCAATCGGTCTACGTTGCGAACGTCTACTTTCAAGATCTGCCGGCGCTCGGCTATAACCTCAATTTCAGCCTGCACTACAACAACGATCAGCCGACGTTTCAACTCGACAATAACGGCTTCCTGGCGCGACCTTCACCGCTTGGCGATCCTCTGCCGCACAAGGTTCGGGCCGGCTACGTTGGCACCGCGGGAGAGGGCCACGCCGGCCGCTACAATCTCACCCACGCCCTTTACTACGCCTTCGGGCGCGACGACCGCAACCCGATCGTTGCGCGGCCGCAAAACATTCAGGCCTACATGGCCGCGGTTGAGTTGGCATACGAAGTTGACTGGCGCATCTACAAACTGTCGTTTTTCCACGCCTCGGGAGACGGCGATCTCAGTGACGGCAAGGCTAAGGGCTTCGACGCGATCGTCGATAATCCGCAGTTCGCGGGCGGTGGTTTCTTGGGAAATCCGGCGCTCGCCGACCGCGGATTGATCAATCCCTTATTCGAGGGTGGCGGGGTGAATCTGTTGAACCGCCAGACGATTCCGCTAACCGCCGCCGGCGTTGCGCTGTTCAGCTTCAACAGCCTACTGCCGTCGCTTCGCAGCAACAAATTGCAGGGTCAGGCAAGCTTTGTGAACCCAGGCATCACGCTCATCAACGCCGGAGTTGATGCCAAGCTGACGCCGAAACTGCGCTCGACATTCAACGCCAACTATCTTCGCTTCGACCGCACCGAGGTGCTTGAGGCCGTGCTATTCCAAAGCGCGATCAAGCACAGCATCGGCGTCGACGTCGCCGCCGGCTTCCAGTATCCTCTTTTCCAATTGAAAGATGAGCCTGAAGGAGAGAGGCGAAGCAGCTGCGGGTTGAGGGGGATTATAGCGTGAGTTGAGGTCGGCGGCTACAGCTATTTGTGGCTTCGTAGGGCGGGGTGAGGGGGATTGCATAAGGGGGAAGGGGCGGCAGCCCCAGTCCCCCTTTGCAGCCATCCCAGGCGAGACCCCACGGCCGTCTTCGGACGTGGGCCGGAGGAGCCGACAACGCCTCGGGTCGGGGCGTTGTCTAGCGCGTGCGCCAGCAGATCGCGAGGTCTTTGCAGACGCGTTGCAGTTCGTTGCGCTGAGCGTCGAGTTGCTCGGCAAACTCGGTGTCGGAACAAGTGTCCGCTCGCGCTTGGAGCTTCTTGAGCGAGCGATCCGCGCGCAGGCCGCGCTGCTCGGCGGGCAGGCTGAGCAGCTTTTCCCACGGCGTGCTCCACTCGGCGTACACCTTGCGCAACTTGCCGCGGCGGTCTCGGCGCTCGCTGGCGAAAGCGCATGGGCGATGAAAATTCAAGTACGGGTTGAGCCACTGGCGGTAGAAGGTGTCGATCGCCTGCGTCGCTTCCGAGGGCAAAAACTGGTAGCCCATCCACTTGCGCACCACCGCGCCGTTCTTGGTTTCGACCAAGGCATTGTCGTTCGAACGGCGCGCGCGAGACTTCGTAAATTCAATTCGCAACTTCTCGAGCAGTTTAGCGGTTTGATGGTTGACGAATTCGCTGCCATTGTCGGAGTGAAAGCCGCGAACGATAAATGGAAATTGTTCCAAAAGGCCTTCCAGCAAGGGAATGAGGTGATTTTCGTTGATGCGTTGGACGCAGCCGACGGCCTGCCACTGCGTCACTTCGTCGACCACGTTGATGCTGTAGGCGCCTTTTTCGCCTTCCTGTTCGGGCGAGTGCACGGTGTCGATGCGCAGGTAGCCCGGACGTCCTCGCGGCTCGGGTTGGCGGCGTTCGCCGATCGCCACGGGTGTCGGTCGAGTCTTGTCGAGATGCAAACTGTGTCGCCGGTAGACGGCGCGTTTGCGCAAGTTGTAGAGGTGTCCCACCGACAGTTCGGCAAGGCGTTCGAACTCCTTGCGGTTGTAGATTTGGAACTCGCGCTGGAGAATGCGACGCGTCGCCGGCCCGGAGAGACGTTGCTGTACTTGGTCGACATGCGCCAGGAGAACGATGTCGGCGCGGCTGTACTTGGTGGGGAAGCGGCGCCTTCGATAGGCTGTCGGCCGAACGCACTTTTCGCGCAAAAACTGCCCGATGAGGCGAGTCAATTGGGCGCGGCTTAAGCCGGTTAGCTTGCTCAGGAAGCGTCTCAACAATCCTTTAACCGAGCGCTTCTGGTCGGCATAATGATGCCTCTTCAGGACGCCTTCGACGAGCGCGTATTTATCCGCTCGACTTCCGGCCTGGAACTCGACGGACCCACACCCGTCGAGAAAACTCTCGATCTCATCGAGACTCACTGATTCGGCTTGCTGCACGGCGACTCCCATCGCCCGCAGTTTGCCTGTTCCTAATCGACCTTGCCCAAATTACCTCCAGGCTCATCTTGTGTTGGAATCACCCCTCCCTTCAGGCTCATCTTGTATTGGACAAGACGGGTGAGCCACTTGGATCAGTGGGCGAGTACGGACGGCATAGTGCCGTTTCACTTTCGCCAGACGACTCGAGGGTCGCCTTGTCGAGCGGAGGTGTCGACGAGCTGGGCAACTTCGACGTGTGGGTTCACGATTTGGCGCGTGGCGTTGCGTCCCGACTCACCTTCGATCCGGCGCTGGAGCTAAGTCAAATCTGGTCGCCGGACGGCAAACGGATGGTTTTCAGTTCCAGTCGAGGCGGCGGAGCTTTCGACCTCTACGTCAAGCCGACGAGTGGAGCGGGCGATGCCGAGCTTCTGCTGGCAACCGATCACGTCAAGGGGCCGCGAAGTTGGTCCCGTGACGGACGCTCGATTCTCTATGTCGAATTGCGTCCGACGACGGATTGGGACCTGTGGGTATTGCCGCTGGAGGGTGAACGAAAGCCGGTGCCGTATCTTCGAACTGAGTTCAACGAAGTATTGGGGCAGTTCTTGCCCGACGGCCGATGGATCGCCTATGTGTCCGACGAGTCCCGCCGCGACGAGGTTTATGTCCAGCCCTATCCGGTGGACGGAGGCAAATGGCAAGTGTCGACCGACGGAGGCAGCCAACCGCGATGGCGAGATGACGGCAAGGAACTCTACTATTTGGCTCCAGGCGACACGATAATAGCTGTCGATATCGACGCGACTGAGACCTTTCGGCCGGGAGTGCCGTCGGCACTGTTCAGCGTCGAAGGCATGAATAGTTCAACCACCGCTTCAGCCTATTTTCACTACGACGTGTCGAATGACGGCCGGCGGTTTCTGATTGATGTCGTGAGTGAAGAGGGCGAACAGGCGCTCGTGACGGTCGTGCAAAATTGGCAAGCGGAGTTGGAGCGGTAAACCGCGGTCGCTATTAGAGACCCTCTCAAAGAGTGTGTTTTCCAAAGCTGACGCGCAACCGGTGTGGAGCGCGACTCCGGCGGAGGTCCGACGAAGGCCGCGCAGGTCGTAAACTAAACCCGTATGCTGCGGCTTGGTGCGGGCCGCTGCGCAGGGAGGCCGCAGACAGCGCTCAAAACATGACAAGCTTGATCACTTCAGCGCTTTCCGCTCGGAAAATGGGTGCGGTCATGGTGGTTCTTTGTTCGCTTTCTGGGCTGCTTCCGGCCGCCGCGCCGGGAATCGAGGCGCTCGTCCAAGAAGCTCGCGTCGTCGCCGCTGTCGAAATTTTGTCGGTCGACGATACCCTGATGCCCGCCGATGGTCCGATGTATTTCGAGGCGCGAGTGCTCAAGGTCATTAAGGGCAGTGTTCGGGTTAGGCAACAGATCCGGTTTGGGGCCAGTAGTTGGGTCGGTCCGTCGTATCTGGCCGGTGAAGAGCGGATCGTCTTTCTGGCTCCCGTCCCAGTCGGACCCTCGTACTACAGCAAGGCTGGATGGAGCAGCATTGAAGCGGGCAAGATCGATCTGTTTTTCGACCCCAATGAACTGAAGAATTGTTCCGAAACGCTGCTGCGGGGGTTTCTGAGAAAGATTGAAAGCGCGGGGAATTTGTCCCCGGGGCTCGAAGGAAAGCTGGTTCGAAGCGGCGCCTCGGCCGGTGCCTTAACGATTGAGCTGGTGAACGAAAGCGATGAGACTATATGGCTGAATCCGTCGAAGCTGGTGGTGAGCGTTGAGTCGGGCCAGGCGCGGCACGCCCTCGCAATCGACTGGAGCGGAGTCGGCAACGGCGAATGGGTGCCGCTGCAAGCCGCTGCTGTACTCTCGGGTGACGCCGCCGTTGGGATCTTGGACCTGGAAGCGGTGACGGAGCCGGCAATGACGTTCGGGCACCTAGCGGCGCGCTTTCCACATCCTGCTTGGGTTGGCTATCGCAGGGGCAAGGTAGAGATCGGGCAGTAGCGAGCCGCTGCGGCCTATCTGTCGAAGACGCCGTCGACTAGAACAAAAAGCATCTTGCAGTCGTGATCGCCGCGATTGCTCCAGGCGTGGTTTGTGCCGCGTTGCACAACTGTGTCGCCGGCTTTGAGCAGCACTTCTGAATCATCTAGAACGAGGTAGACCTCGCCCTCTAGGCACAGCGCGTAGTCGATGGTCTCGGTCGTGTGCATCAGCGGATGCGCCGGTGTTTCGCTCGTGTCGGCCGCATGCTCGGCTCCCATCGAAGCGAAGGCCTGCCTAGCCTCATCGCGGCTAATCGAGTCGATCCAGGCCTTTTCCGGCGGAAAGACCGCGACGCGAAACACGGAGCCATGTTTCGGGGGCAATAGCCCGATTGGGCTATCTGTTGATTCGGCGGGGCCGGGCACCGGGGCCGGAGCCGAGTCGACCTGCCACACATTGTGTAGCTCGACGCCGGGCCGGTTGGTTGCCCGAATCACATTTGAAACTGGTCCATCCGAGACTACAACCGCGCGACCGTTTTCGTCGTGCCCTGTAACGATTCTTCGAACTTCCATCTCTGAATTTCTCCTTAACGGTTGGACGGGCCGGGGGGGGACGGAGCCCTAAATAACTACGGTAACCTCAGTGAGATCAGCGTGCCAGCTCGTTTTAGCCCCTCGGGCTGAGCCCACAGACAAAGCCTGAGCCCCCACGCGGCGCTACAATTGCGGGGTCTTGAGCGGAAGTTGTCCACGAGTATGGCGGTTCCCTCCCGTCGAGCCAGTCCGTCAAAAATATCCGGGGACACGCCTGCAGTGACTCCGTCGTTCGCAGTCATCTTGTGCTACGTGGCGCTGCAACTGGTGATTGCCTGGTTGGTCTCACGGCGAATCTCAGGAGAAGATGACTATCTCGTAGCGGGTCGCAGCCTCGGTCCGATCCTGTGTACCTTCTCGATCTTCGCGACGTGGTTTGGTGCCGAGACGTGTGTTGCGGCGGCCGCCGCCACCTACGAGGGCGGTCTCTCGGCCGCGTCAGGCGACCCGTTTGGATACGCGATTTGCCTACTGATTCTTGGGGCGGTTTTTGCGAGAGCGCTATGGAATCGCAAGCTCTCGACGTTCGCGGACCTTTATCGCCAGCGCTACGGTGTGACTACCGAACGTCTCTTCGCGATCCTTCTAATCCCAATGTCGCTGCTGTGGGCCGCTGCCCAGATACGCGCAATGGGGCAGGTATTGGCGGCGAATTCTGACTTCGATGTCTTTGCGGCAATGACGTTCGCGGCGGCCGTGGTTGTTGCCTACACAACACTCGGAGGCTTGAAGGCCGACGCCATTACCGACCTGATTCAAGGCGGAACGATCGCGCTCGGCGTCGCGGCTCTGGGATGGACCGTTTTCGGTGGCGAGGGCGGCATGTCGTTGAGCGATCTGCCAACAGAGCGTTTGAACTTGCTTGATACGAGCCGGCCTGTGTTCGAGAATTTGGAGCTGTGGGCTCTGCCGGTGCTGGGCGGACTGTTTGTGGCTGAAATCGTCGCTCGTGTAGCCGCGGCACGAAATGCGGCGGTGGCACAGCGAGGTACGCTAGTAGGCGGTTTACTATTCCTCGGTTTCGGGACTCTCGTCGCACTGTTAGGCGTGGCCGCATCGACGATGGATTTGGAGGGCGCCGGACATTCGGAACAGATCCTCCTCACGCTTGCCGCCGCGCAACTGGGGCCGCTGTGGGCGACCCTGTTTTCCGGGGCCCTTGTCGCTGCGATCCTCTCGACTGTCGATAGCGCACTGTTGACCGCGGGATCGCTTGCGGCGCATAACATCATCATTCCGCTGCGGCCTCCAATGAGCGACCGTGCAAGATTGCGGCTGAATCGGCTGTCGGTGGTTGGCTTCGGGATAATCGCCTACTTTCTGGCGAATAAGTTTGACAGCGTCTACGAATTGATCGAACAATCGTCGGCGTTCGCAAGCGCGGGAGTCGTTGTGGTGACTCCGATCGCGTTGTTCACTAGGTTTGGCGGGCCGAGTGCGGCGATCTCGAGTCTTCTTGCGGGCGCCGGATTCTACTGCTATGGCGCCTATTTCGCCGAGTGGCCGTACCCCTACCTAACAGCAGTGACCGCTGCCTCCGCCGCATACGCCGGGGTAGCGCTGCTCGATCGAAGTCGTTCGACGGCAAACAGTCACGATGAGTGAATGGGATAGAGCCCTTCACATCTGATCCTGCTGGCAAACCTAGAGTTACACGAGCAAGGAGGACGACCAATGCCAGTATCAGCTACGATTTCTGACGGGTGACGGGTAAGTTATAGTATCAAACGCACTTAATGTCACTTAGAGATCGTCTTGAGTGGCGCAGGCCCCCTTCAGGCCATCATGTGCAAGATAGTCTACCGCCATTCCCGATTCGTTAAGGGCTCCGGAAGGTGTGAAAAAATCGACCTGGCGAGATTCCGTGTGCTGATTCTAAAAGGATTACCGATGCCCGAGTGCTCAGATTCGGGATTATTTCACACCTTCCCGTCCCCTTTGTTCCCCCCCCTTTGTTCCGTACGGCATGACGCGGCACTCGAACAACCACGCAAATCGCCCGTACCGGCATCTTGAAATATTCTTAGGACCGGTAGACTCAACACCGTAGCCATTTCCAGCCCTCGACAGACCGCCCGAAAAACTTGACACGGGGTGTAGTGTTGACACAGGCGCCGTTGGGTTCGCTTAGCTATTGTGATCGATGCGACCAGCCATCCGGCTCCGTGAAAGGGGGGCGACAAAACGAGGTTTAGGTCCTGGCTGTCCTCGGAAAAAAACAACCAAGCAACCCGGCGTTGCTGTATCGCTCAGCGCACAACGCCGCCGGTACCCAGGGATGAGCGCGCGAGGCGCTCCTCGTTCCGGTGCTCGATTTTCAGCGAAAACCGGACATTTCCGGACATTTCGACGGCTGAGTTGTGCCCACGAGAGGGCCCGCAAAAGGCAAGAAGCAAGGCAAGGTGTAGATTCTAAAGGAGATATGCGATACGCGCGCAATCTGCGAGCACAGCGCCCTCGGAAGCCCCCAATCATTCGGCTAAGAGCTGACAGACTTGACCACTTGGCGGCCCATGTTATGCTAGTTAGAGTATCGAAAGGTCTCCGTGCGTCCGGAGACAAATCCCGGTTTGGAAGTTTTAGGAGTTTTTAGATGGCACAGGTATGCGTAGTTACCGGGAAGCGCCCGATGGCGGGAAACAACGTCTCGCACGCGAATAACAAGACGCGCCGGGTGTTCAATCCGAACATTCACGACAAGCGCTTTTGGTCGCCGAGCCGCAGACGCTGGGTCAAGCTGCGCATCAGCGCCAAGGGCATCAAGATCATCAATCGACGCGGTGTCGACCGCGTGCTCGACGACTTGTCCAAGCGCGGCGTCAAGTTTTAGCGCGATAGCGAAAACAGCTCGTCTCGTGGTCGTTCACCATGCCGACCGCCTGCATGAAGGCGTAGCAAATCGTTGACCCTACGAATTTGAATCCGCGTTTTTTGAGTTCCTTACTCATCCGGTCCGACTCTGCAGTCGTGGCCGGGATCTGGGACAAACTCTTTCGAGCATTCCGGATCGGCTTGCCGTCGACGAACGCCCACAGGTACGCGTCTAGTACTTAGTTGCGTAAGTTAGAATATTTACTGGCGAGGGGACGAGGGGCGACGACGGTCTTGGTCCATTCGAACGGAGTAGCCTTGGAGTTGTAGACGCGGACGAAGCTGTCGATGGCCTCGCGCACCTGCCGGGGGGAAGTGAAACTCGCCCCCCGCAAGGCGCGGCGGCTCAGAATCGAAAACCACACCTCAACCTGATTCATCCACGAACTGTAGGTCGGCGTGTAGTGAAAATGGATGTTCGCATGACGTTGCAGCCAGCGGTCATTTTTGGGCTTGTGAGTGTTCAAGTTATCTAAGATGATGTGGATCTCGCGGCCTTCGTGGATGGCCGCGATGTGGTTCATGAAGTCGAGAAACTCGCGACGCCGTCGGCGCCAATAGTGTCCGGCGATGATGAATCCGGTAGCCACTTCCAGCGCGGCGAAAAGCGGCGTCGTGCCGTGCCGCCTGTAGCCGTGCGAGAAGCCCGTCAAGGCCTTGCCGTTGGGCAAGCGTAGCCAGCCCTGCGCTCGCTCCAAGGCCTGGATGCTCGGCTTCTCGTCGACCGCGAGCACCACGGCGTTTTCCGGCGGGCTGAGGTAGAGTCCGACAATGTCGGCGGCCTTGCGAGCGAACTCCGGGTCGGTTGACAAACACCAACTGCGCCGCCGCCGCAAGGACACGCCGAGCTGCCGCAGTACGCGCCAGACTTGATGCTTGCTGACGTCGCCGAGAGCTTCCGCGAGCAGTTCGCCTGTCCAAGTGGCGTGCCCTTCGGGCGGAGCTTCGTCGAGTTGGCAGAGGATGCGTTTGCGCGTCGCTTGGTCGTACCGCGCGGGCCTGCCGGAACGCGCTTGATCGCATAATCCCGCCAGACGTTGCTGGGCGAAGCGGGTGCGCCATTTCGACACGCGCGCCGCCGGGGATCCCAGTTGCCGGGCGATCTCGGCGGTCGAGGTAGCGGCGGCCGCCAGCAGCACAATGCGAGCGCGCTCCACCATGCGCCGTTCGGACTTGTGGCCGCGCACCCAGAGTCGCAGCGTCTCTTCTTCCTCGGCGTTCAGTCGAATCACCGTTGCCGGTCTTGCCATACCGACATTTTACAGTTAAAGGCCTTACTTTCGCAAGTTAGTACTAGGAGGGCGAACTCTTTTTGAACCGCCAGCGTAGCTTTCGCGTTGCCGACCGTCGAGGCGACTTTTAGCCGGTTCCGAATGATGCCGGGATTTTCGAGCAGCTTCGCCTGCTTGGCCGCGGAGAACCGCGCCACCTTCGCGGGGTCGAAGCCGGCAAATGCCGCGCGATAGGAGTCACGCTTTTTGAGAACGGTCAGCCAGTTCAACCCAGCCTGCGCGCCTTCGAGAATTAGGAACTCAAATAGCACGAGGTCGTCGTGAACCGGCACGCCCCACTCGCGGTCGTGATACTCGGCAAGCAGCGGGTGTTGCGCCCAGGCGCAGCGTTTCCGTTCAGGCATGGTCTATCTATTATCCGATTTAGTTTCGCTGGGCCGCGCACGGTCTCTACAATGGCTGCATGTCTCGCTTACGACTAGTCGTCGCGCTGTTGGTCGCCTGCATGCCCGCGGTTGCGACAGAACCGTTTCTAGAAGCTGAACTCCTTTTTCCGCTTGAGCATTGGCACAACCATTCCTCATCGATCGTCGAAACGCCCGGGGGAGGTTTGTTCGTGGTGTGGTTCCACGGCTCAGGCGAGCACACGGCCGACGATGTACTGATCTTGGGCGCCAGGAAAGCGGCCGGCGCGAGCGAATGGAGCGAACCGTTCGTCGTTGCTGACAGGCCGAACTTCCCCGATACGAATTGCACGATCTTTATCGATCGGCAGCAGCGACTTTGGCTGTTTTGGCCGACGATCATCGCCAATGAATGGCACACGGCGCTAATGAACTTCAAGATTTCGAGCGACTACGAGAGGCCTGGACCACCACGCTGGCAACGCGAAGGGAATCTGCTACTCAAACACGACATGGAGGCATTCGAGAAGAAGGTCCGCGAGCGCGTCATGCAGGACTTGCGAACGGCCCACGGGGCACGGCTCGACTACCTACATCGCCAACTTGGAAAAGCCGGCGATAAGTACTTCTCTCGCATGGGATGGATGACGCGCACGCATCCGATGCAGCTAGCTTCCGGCAGAATGCTGGTCCCGCTTTATTCGGATGGCTACGACTTTTCGCTGGTCGCTCTATCGGACGACGACGGAGAGACCTGGCGCCCGAGCGAGCCGCTGGTAGGGAGCGGATCGATTCAGCCCAGTGTTCTTCAGCGAAACGATGGCACGCTGGTCGCGTATATGCGTGACAACGGTCCGGCGCCAAAGCGTGTTCACGTCAGCACGTCACCAGACGAGGGCGAAACCTGGACTCACGTTGTCGACACGGAACTACCCAATCCCGGCGCAAGTATTGAAGGGATAGTGCTCGACGATGGACAATGGTTGCTTGTCTACAACGACCTCGAGCGGGGTCGAAATTCTCTCGCGGTATCTCTATCGGATGACGAGGGCACGTCGTGGAAGTGGACGCGGCACCTCGAACGCGACGACCGCCCAACAGACCCAGCGATGTTTCACTACCCGTCGGTGATCCAAGGACGAGACGGGTCGATACACGTCACATACAGCTACTTCCTAGAGCATGTCCCGAGGGACTCGCCGCGCAAGAGCATCAAGCACGCGATGTTCAATGTCGAGTGGGTGGTTGATGGCGACTAGCCTGAGTTTGGCATTCTGAATTGGCCCCTTTCGGCGCCCTGATTTGGCCCCCCTAGAACAATCAACGGATACTCTGTTTGCGGGAATCGCCCGCAACGGAGGAACGAATTGGACTGGAGGAGCAAAGTGGAACTATTCGAAGAGATTCGACGCGAGTACGAATTCGGCGTGGGGACGATCAAGGGGGTGGCGCGCAAGCTGGGCGTGCACCGGCGGATGGTGCGCGAGGCGGTAGCCAGCGCGCTGCCGCCGCCGCGCAAGAAGCCGGCGCGACGGCGCGCCAAGCTGGCGCCGGCGGTGGGGTTCATCGACCGCATTCTCAAAGAGGACCGCAAGGCGCCGCGTAAGCAGCGTCACACGGCGCACCGTATCTGGAACCGGATACGGGAGGAAACCAGTTGCGAAGTGGCCGAGCGCACGGTGCGGCAGTACGTTCAAGAGCGCAAGCGCGAGTTGGGATTGGAGAAGCGCGAGACGTTCGTGCCGCAAAGCTACGACTGGGGCCAAGAAGCGCAGGTGGACTGGTACGAGTCGTGGGCCGAGATGGACGGCGAGCGCGTGAAGCTGCAAGTGTTCACGATGCGCTCGATGGCGAGCGGCGCGGCCTTTCATCGCGCCTATCGGCGCGCGACGCAGCAGGCGTTTCTGGAAGCGCACGAGCTGGCCTTGGACTACTTTGGCGGGGTGTTTCGGACATTGAGGTACGATAATCTCTCTTCGGCGGTGAAGCGGATTCTGCGCGGCGCGCGACGCGAGGAGACGGCGCGCTTCGTGGCTTTTCGTTCGCATTGGCGCTTCGCCTCCGAGTTCTGCACGCCGGGGAAAGGCAACGAGAAAGGGGGCGTGGAAGGCGAGGTGAGACGTTACCGCCGCAACCACTGGGTGCCGCTGCCTGAAGCCAAGACGCTGGACGAGCTCAACAGCAAGCTGCTCGAAGGCTGCCGCGAAGACGAAGCGCGCACGGTCGCCGGACGGGCGCAAACGGTCGGCGAGGGAATGCTGATCGAACGCGAGCGGCTGTTGGGGTTGGCGGCGGAAGGCTTTGAGATCGAAGTGTCGAGCTTCCCGAAGGTTGACGCGACAGGCTGCGTCAAGGTGCGCACGAACTTCTACTCGACGCCGCTGCGTCCGGGAACCAGGGCGCAGGCGAAGATCTACGCCGAGTCGGTCGAGGTCTGGCACGAAGGTCGTCGCATCGCGCGACATGAGCGCAGCTACTCTCGGCAGCAGAAGATCTTTAATTTGGAGCATTACCTCGACGTATTGGCCCACAAGCCGGGAGCGCTGGCGGGCTCGACGCCGCTGGAACAATGGCGCCAAGCCGGGCGTTGGCCGGCGAGCTACGACACGTTATGGGCGAAGTTGATCCAGCGCCATGACAAGCAAGCGGGGACGCAACAGATGATCGAGCTGTTGCAAGAGGGCAAACGCCACGGTTGGGACAAGCTGAGCGAGGCGATCGAGAAAGCGCTCGAGTGCGGCTGCTGCGATCAGGCGGCGGTGCGTTACTTGCTGACCTCGCAGTGCCTCGAACGGCTAGCTCAGCCGCCGCTGGTGGCGCCGGAGCTGGAACGCTTTGAGCGGCCCTTGCCGACGCTGACGAACTACGATCAGTTGCTGGCGGCGGAGGCGGTGCAATGAGCGCCCGCAAATCCAGCGCCCCCAACGAAAGCCTGGCGGTGCAGGCCATCCAACAACAGTGCAAGCTGCTGCGGCTGCCGACGGTGGGCGCGCAATTCGAGACGTTGGCCAAACAAGCCATACGCGAGAGACAAACGCCGGTCGGCTATCTCGAAGCGCTGCTAAGCGCGGAGTTGGAAGAGCGCGAGCGACGTACGGTGGATCGTCGCTTACGCGAAGCGCGGCTGCCTCGCATGAAGACGCTCGAGGAGTTCGACTTCTCCGAGACGAAGGCGGTCTCGGCCCCGCAGCTAACCGAGTTGGCCGAAGGCGGCTACATCGAGAGTTCGGAACCGATCCTGTTTCTCGGCGATTGCGGCACGGGCAAGACCCACCTGATGACGGGCCTGTGCGTGGCGGCCTGCCTGCAGAAACGGCGGGTGCGCTTCACCACGGCGTCGGCGCTGGTCAACGAACTCGTCGAAGCCAAGCAGCAAATGCAGCTGAGTCGAGTGCTCGCACGCTGGTCGCGCTACGAGCTGATCGCGATCGACGAAGTGGGTTACGTGCCGCTGGCGGAGGTGGGAGCAGAGTTCTTGTTCCAAGTCATCGCTGATCGCGCGGAAAAGGCGGCTCTAATGCTGACGACCAACCTGCCGTTCTCCGAGTGGACAAAGGTGATTCCGAACGCTCGGCTATGTAAGGCGCTGTTGGATCGCATTACCGACCGCGCTCACATCATCGAGACGGGCGAGGAGTCCTACCGCTTTCGTAGGACGCTGGCGAAGAAGAAGCGAGGGCGGTAGCAAGGAGGGCGCTCGTTTTTGGGGACATCGTCCTGCGCTTCGCCCTTCGGGCTCCGCTCCGGACCACGTCCCCAAAAACGAAAGGAGGTGACCTGAAATCAATGACTTAGAGGCCCGTTTACAGGGGGGCCAAAATAAACCGCCGAAGTGGGCCAAGTGAAGTTGCCAAAAACAACTAGCCCTACGATTGCAGCAAGAACATGCCGGCGCACATCGTAAACAGCATGACGATCGCGCCGAAAACGATGATGAGCTGCATCTTGATCGAGCGGATCTCCGAAAGTTCGACTCCGGCGGCCACGGACCTCGAGAGGGCGTCCAACGTCTCCTGGGCTACTCCGCCGGTTTCGGCCTGCTCCGAAGCTGCATCGCTCAGTTTCGTCACCTCGGACTGGAGCTTCGCCAACTGAGGACTGCCCTCGGCGTCGCCTCCCGAACTCCAACCTTCGAGCTTCTCCTCGAGATCGAATAGGCGTTGCGCAAGTTCCGCTGTAGCGCTGTCGTCGCCGCCTTGAGCCGCGCGGGATTCTACCTGGTCAAGCCGATCGAGGATCTCGACTACGCGGCCAGCACCGGAAGTCGTACTCACACGCTCGGTGATTTTTGCGATCGTTTCGTCGTCAATGTCAGGCGCGGACGTCGAAGACCACGACTCGAGGGTGTTGATGCGCTCCATCAGTTCCGAGACATCCGGCGAGCCGCCAGACGCACTCACCTTCTCAAGCAGCTTCGCTTCGATGGCGTCGAGGCTTGCCTGATCGACCTCGGGGGACGGCGCGGCTTCCAACTTAAGCAGGCGCGACTCGACCTCGTCCAGCCCTTGCGGTTCCGACGGCGCGGGAGCTGATTCGAGGGCTACGAGCCGGGCTTCCAAACCGTCTAGTGCCGGAAACTCTTGAGCGGGGGGCTCGCTGCTAGCCGTTTCGAGAGCGGCAATGCGCTGCTCTACTTCCGCGGGAAGCTCTGCTTCGCCGGACGCGCTTTCGCGCTGTTCGAGAGACTTTAGGCGGTTCGATAAATCGTCCGATTTCGATTCGTCGAAGCTCGGCGCGGGTTTGGATTCAACCGCCGCGAGACGGGACTCGATATCCTTTGGGACGTCGGATGGTTTTTGCTCAAGGTCGTAAACGCGGGTCGTTAAGTTGCCCAGTGGGGAACGCCAGACATCCTCATCGGGCGTTTTTTCCGCCAACGCCTTGGCTTCTTGTTCTAGCTGATCAACGCGAGTAGTCAGCCTTGTGACGGTTTCGTCATTCTCGGTGAGTTTTAGCGAGGTCTCGACTTCTCCAAGCTTCGTCCGCAGCGCTTCGAGGTCGACCGAGATTGGCTCGGCGACAGGTCTCGACTCGACCCCCCGCAGCCGCTCATCGAGCTGTGACCAGCGCGGATCGTCTTCGGACGCCTTGGCGTCGGCGGCGGTCCGGAAGTCTTCGAGGCCCGATAGCCGAGACTGAAGCGCGTCAACACGCTCATCCTGATTGGGCTTGTTATCTACTTCTTCAAGTTTCGAATCGACGATCGTTTTATGCCCTTCTAAGTCGGACAGACGCTGTTGCAGCTCGTCGACGCGTTCGTCTTTGAGCGGTTCGTTGTCAGTTGATTCGAGTGCCGTTAGGCGTTCGCCGAGCGATTCGACGTCGTCGCGGCGGGCGACTGCGTCAGAAATGGTGTTGAGATGAGTAACGTCTGACTCGGCCTTCGAAATCCGCGATTCTAGGTCCTGGGACGCGGGATTGGATTCGAGCTGCTCAACGCGTTTTGCCACATCGTCAACGAGCTGCTTCTTTTTGTCGAGTGAAGAATCAAGCTTGGCTAGGCGCTCTTGCAGTTCATCCGCCCTGCTGAGACGGCCCTCTAGAGCGGCGATGCGGAGAACGGTGTCATCTTGAGATTCGTTACCGGCTGCTTTGTTGATTGACTTTTTTACGCCCGAGATCTGCTTGGCCAGGTCATCGATGCGCGGATCTGCCGTCTTGCTCCGTGCCTGGTCTTCAACCTCGGAGAGGCGACTTACGATCTCATTGATGATTGGGTCTGAGGTCCCCTCGCCGACCTTGCGCTCTAGCTCACCGACTCGGAGCAGAATCGCGTCAGAACGAGCGCTGATTGTCGCCTGATTGCCGCCATCGGCGGAGAGCTGGGCAAGGAGCTCACGCTGTTGCTGCACCTCTTCCCTCATCTCTAGGACGTCCGAATGGCCATTGAGCCCCTCGGTGGCGCTCACAGCAGCGGCTTCGTTCACTTCCGTTTGGCTATTCGACACGGCGGATCATTCTCCTTTGCGGATCGCTCTTTGGATGACCGCGCCTAAGGCAACTTTTGCCATAAAAGACATAGGCCATTCGTATCCTCCGTTAGTTTCAGCCCGTTGGGACTAGTCGGCAATAAGACGCAATCCTTAGATCGAATACCTAAACGACCTACGTTGTTGCCGTAAGTCCTTCGGAAGGAATGTCTTGCGTGGATTAGTAGCGCGGGTTAGCGGAAATGGAACCAGAGCACGAGCACGGCAAGCCCTACGACCCCGGATAGTACGGCTAACTGGCGATCTGACGCCGTCGCGGCGCCGGACGCTTCTCGGCCTGACCAGTCGATCGTCAATCCCGCGACGTGTGAACTGATCGTGCGGTCGCCGAGCTTGCTGATGACGAACATCATCAACAAACAGACTGCGAAGACTCCGACACTGAAATTTAAGAACGATCGTCAATCCCGCGACGTGTGAACTGATCGTGCGGTCGCCGACTGATGACGAACATCATCAACAAACAGACTGCGAAGACTCCGACACTGAAATTTAAGAACGGAACCGCCACGAGGCCGTTCAACGGCCCGAGGTCCATGCCGTAGGCCTTGAAGAGAATGTCGAGCAAGAACCTGCCCGCCCCGGCGAGCCCGCCGACGATCAACGTTGTGATTGCGGCACGAGACGTCGCGCCTCTCCACAAAATTCCGACTAGGAACGTGGCGGTGATCGGGGCTCCAATGTAAGCCTGCACGCTCTGCATGTATTGGTAGACCTCAGCACTGAGGAAGCGGATCATCGGTATCCACAAGATGCTCAAGACGACGACAGCGGCTGTGATGATCCGGCCGACGAACACGAGTCGTTTTTCGCTCGCCTCGGGCCGCAGTTTCTTGTAGATGTCCATCGTGATAAGAGTCGAGCACGAATTCAGCACGCTGCTCAGCGATGACATCAAGGCGGCAAGTAGCGCGGCCACCATTAGGCCGGATAGGCCCGGCGGCAGCAATCGTTTCACCATCAGCGGGAATGCTGTATCTCCGGTGGCTTCCTCGGGCCACAAAGCGCGCGCGATCAATCCGGGCAGTACCAGGATGAACACGGGCAGAAGCTTCAGGGCGGCCGCGAAAATCGTGCCGCCGCGGGCTTGGGTCAGATTGCGGGCGCTGAGCGTTTTTTGAACAATGACTTGATCGGTACACCAATACCAAGTGCCTAAGATCATCGTCCCCAGGGTTGTCCCCAGCCAGGGGTATTCAGGGTGATTGAATTCCTTTATTAGATGGAAAAAGTCATCGGGCAGTGCCTCGCGAAGTTGGCTGAATCCACCGACTTCGTTTAGGCCGATCAAGACGAGAAAGACCGAGCCCCCGATCATGATGAAAGCCTGGAGTAGGTCGGTATAGATGACCGCCGCGAGCCCGCCGGTGATGGTGTAGACGCCGGTTGCGACGACCAGCAAGATCGCGGTCGTCATGTAATCCCAGCCGAATATCTCTCTCGCCAGAATGCCCGCGGCGAACAACGCGACCGAAATTTTTGTCAGAACGTAGGCCAGCAGCGAGACCGTCGTGAGATACCAGCGACAGCCGGGGCTGAAGCGCTTCTCCAAGTACTCCGGCATCGTGAAGACGCCGCTGCGCAAGTATTGAGGGATGAAGATCCAGCCGAGCAGCAGCAGGCAGAAACTTGCCGACCACTCGTAGCTGCCTACGGCGAGCCCACTCGATGCGCCCGAGCCGGCTAGCCCGATTACGTGCTCGCTGCCGATATTCGTCGCGAACAGCGTTGCGCCGACCGCAAACCATCCGATATGTTTGCCGGCTAGAAAATATTCTGTCGTCGTATTCTTGTTTCGGGAGTGATAGAAACCAACCGCGAATACGGCGACGAAGTAAGCGGCAATAATATATGTGTCCATTTGAGCGAGGCCCAGTATAACGCGAGCGGTGGAATTTGGCGAAGTCTGAACAAATCGGCCTGGTCGTATTTGCGCACGGCTCACGGGTGGTGCCCGCCAACCAGTCGGTTGAGCAGGTGGCCAGCGATGCGGCGGCGCAGGGCGGATTCGAGCTCTACAGCGCGGCGTTCCTCGAACTTGCGGAGCCGACCCTGGAGGGCGCGGTCGTCGAGTTGCTGCGTTCAGGAGCGCGCAGGATTATCGTTACGCCGTATTTCTTGACAATGGGCATGCACCTGACTCGAGACCTGCCGGCTATCTTGGATGCTATTCGGGAGAAGCACCCTGGCCTGGAACTCGTGGCGACTCCGCCGCTCGATGGGCATCCATCGCTAGCGAGTATTCTCGCCGCGCGAGCGCGGGCCGTGCTGTCCGACTAACTGGCTAGCCCGGATATTTCCCCAGCCGCCGGTGAAAGCGCGCAGTAGACGCATCACTACTTCGTTGCGCTCGCTTGGCGTGCTCGACGTACTGTCAAGTACGCCTGTGCGCGCCAAGTGTCGCGCGCCTCGTATTGATGCGGGTCCCACGCACTTTCTCTCGCCGCCTGGGGAAATATCCGGGCTAGCTGAGCCGCCACCTGCCGCGGTAGGGGCGCGATAGCATTTCGTTGGCTCCCGGATCGTTCAGAATTTCTTCGGCGACGGGGTCCCAGCGAAAGCCGCGGCCTTTTCGCATGGCAATGTTTGCCAGGTGGGCGATCGACACTGAGCGGTGAGCGTCTTGTCCAATACAAGATGAGCCTGAAGGGGAGGGCGATTCCAATACAAGATGAGCCTGACGGGGATCCGTTGGGTGGTCAGGAACAGAGCAGCTGCGGGCGATGGGAGTCGCCGTGCAGCAAGCCGAATCGCTGAGTCTGGAGCAGATCGAGTGTTTTCTCGACGGGTGCCAATCCGTCGCCTTCGAGGGCGGCAATCGAAGCGACAAATATGCGCTCGTCGAAAGCGTCTTGAAGCGGCATCACTATGCCGACCAGAAGCGCTCCGTCAAGGGTCTCCTGCGGCGTTATCTCGCTAAGCTCACGGGCTTAAGCCGCGCGCAACTCACCCGCCTGATCGGACAGTTCTTGCACACGCGTTGCGTCCGTCCGAGGGCCTATCGGCGGCGCCGTTTTCCCAGCAAGTACACACGCGCCGACAGCGTCTTACTGGCGCACGTCGATCGAGTTCATCAGCGCCTCTCGGGGCCGGCCACCCGCCGCATTCTCCAACGCGAGTTCCAGATCTACGGCCGCAAAGAGTTTCGACGCCTGGCCGAATTGTCCGTGGGCCAGCTGTACAACTTGCGAAAAAGAGCCGTCTACCAACGTCACAGTTTGCATCTCGACAAGACCCGTCCCACGCCCGTTGCGATCGGCGAACGCCGCCAACCCGAGCCGCGAGGACGTCCGGGCTACCTGCGCATCGACACCGTGCACTCGCCCGAACAGGAAGGCGAAAAAGGCGCCTACAGCATCAATGTGGTCGACGAAGTGACGCAGTGGCAGGCCGTCGGCTGCGTCCAACGCATCAACGAAAATCACCTCATTCCCTTGCTGGAAGGCCTTTTGGAACAATTTCCATTTATCGTTCGCGGCTTTCACTCCGACAATGGCAGCGAATTCGTCAACCATCAAACCGCTAAACTGCTCGAGAAGTTGCGAATTGAATTTACGAAGTCTCGCGCGCGCCGTTCGAACGACAATGCCTTGGTCGAAACCAAGAACGGCGCGGTGGTGCGCAAGTGGATGGGCTACCAGTTTTTGCCCTCGGAAGCGACGCAGGCGATCGACACCTTCTACCGCCAGTGGCTCAACCCGTACTTGAATTTTCATCGCCCATGCGCTTTCGCCAGCGAGCGCCGAGACCGCCGCGGCAAGTTGCGCAAGGTGTACGCCGAGTGGAGCACGCCGTGGGAAAAGCTGCTCAGCCTGCCCGCCGAGCAGCGCGGCCTGCGCGCGGATCGCTCGCTCAAGAAGCTCCAAGCGCGAGCGGACACTTGTTCCGACACCGAGTTTGCCGAGCAACTCGACGCTCAGCGCAACGAACTGCAACGCGTCTGCAAAGACCTCGCGATCTGCTGGCGCACGCGCTAGACAACGCCCCGACCCGAGGCGTTGTCGGCTCCTCCGGCCCACGTCCGAAGACGGCCGTGGGGTCTCGCCTGGGATGGCTGCAAAGGGGGACTGGGGCTGCCGCCCCTTCCCCCTTATGCAATCCCCCTCACCCCGCCCTACGGGCCCCACAACGGGCTTCAACCTCAAGCCCCAATCCGAGCTATAATCCCTCCTGCCCACAGCTACCTTCGCCTGCCTCCTGCAGGCTCATCTTTCGATTGGAAAAGAGGTGAGCGGCCTCGATTGGGGCCACCGTCTTGTTCCTCGAAAAGAAGCAGTCGACGAAGTTGGTGACGTGGTTTTCGCTGCGGTAGAGGCGTTCTTCGCCGGAGCCAAGCGGCTGGGTTAGAAGATCAGCGGAACTGGCCTCGTGCACACCTCGATTTGCCCAGGCCCAGCCGTCCGAGCCGTGGAAGGTCACACCGGAGCGTTCCTTGTCCGAACAGATCAAGCGAGTCACATTCGCGTACTCCGCCTCGAAGTAGAAATTTGTTGCCGTATTGTAGATCGGGTGCTTGGCGAATGTCCCGTGCGCCGCGCGGATCGCGATAGGCCCGGAGTGGTCCATGCCCAATCCCCATTGAGCGATGTCGAGGTGGTGGCCGCCCCAGACGGTGACCTGGCCGCCAGAGTAGTCAAACACCCATCTGAAATTGACACCAACGCGAGCGGGCGCGAACGGCTTCTCGGGCGCGGGTCCGAGCCACATGTCGTAGTTGAAGCCGTTGGGCACCGGCGCGGCGTCAGTTTGATGCGCGGTCTTGCCGTAGTCGGGAATGCCCGGCGGCAGCCCAACTCGCACTGTGTGGATTTTGCCGAGTCGGCCGTTGCGGGCTAGCTCGCAGACTCGACGGAAGTTCCTGTCCGAGCGCTGCTGGCTGCCCGTTTGCCAGACGATCCCAGCCGTATCCACGGCGCTGACCATCGCCCTACCTTCTGCAACCGTTAGGCTCAGAGGTTTTTGGCCGTAAGTATCCTTACCCGCTTTTGCGGCTGCAATCGCGATGAGTGCGTGCCAATGATCGGGAGTGCCACAGTAGATCGCGTCGATATCGTCGCGCGAGACTACCTGGCGAAAGTCTTCGAAAGCTAGGCATGAGTTGTCGCCGTAGTGCTCGTCGACCAAGCGCCGCGCCGGCTCTCGTCCGCGCACGGTTCCGGACCAGTATCCAGCGCCTTCGCGGTTGACGTCGCAGACGGCACGGACGCGCACCCGCTTGTCTTTGAGAAACAGCCGCATCCAGTTGGTGCCGTTGTTGCCCGTGCCGATGAAGGCAATCGACATCTTGTTGCTAGGCGCGTCTTGGCCGAGAACGGACGCGGGCACGATCGCGGGAAACCCGAGCAGCTTGACCACGTCGCGGCGGCTACGCATAACGGACATCAGTCTAGCCCGCAACACTCACAGACTTTCGCTCGCCACGTGCTGAGGAACGCAGGCTAGCGCTGCACCTGATCGGCACTGTTGCACTCGCTCAAGCCATTCTTCAAACCAGCGAAGATACGCGCTGATCTGCTGACGGCGATCGTCGGACGGTTCGAATGGCAGGCGCGCCCTGAAAAGGCCCCGGGATTCTGCGATGTGCTTGAGGCCCCAGGGGTAGGGGAGTTGTTCGTTGTGTCGGACGAACTCGGCATACAGATCAGCCGCTTTTTCAAAGCTGTCTTCGTTGCCGGCTAATTCAAAAAGGGCAGATGTGGCTTCGGGGATTACGCTTGCCGGTCCAGAGGTGACAGCGTCAAGCAACCCAGCCCGCAGCGCATCGCCAAGAACCACGTCATGACCGAGTATTCGAGCCTTCGCAGCGTCGCCTCGCTTGGTCATGGCTTCGAGCAAATCCAGGTCGCCGCTCGAGTCCTTCACGCCGACGATGTTGTCCTCAGTCTCAAGCAGCTCGATCGCGACCTCGTTCGGCACCGGGCTAACGAACGCCGCTAAATTGTATACAAGCAGCGGACCGCCAATCGCCCTGGCCGCCTGGCGATAGAAACCGACTAGGTCACGGCCGTCATAGCGATAGAAATGCGGTGCCGGTAGGAGCACCGCGTCCGCGCCAGACTCGAGTGCGTGGCGGCCTAAGTCAATCGATTCGCCGAGGGTCCCGGCTCCGATACCAGGGATCAACAGACCTCTGCCTCGCAACGCCGGAGCCAACCTCTCGATGGCTTCTTTGCGCTGGTCCACTGATAAATCGAAGTTCTCGCCCGTGCCGCCACAGGGCACGACGCCTCGAACCCCGCGCTCGAGAACAAACTCCACATTGCGTTCAAGAGCTTCAAAGTTGATTCCGCCAGAATCGGTCCGTGGAGTTAGAAGGGCGGCAAGAGGTCCGGATACTGCTGTCATCTCAAACTTGCAAGTCTAGCGGAAAGCGCTATCATCGAGATCGACAATTCACGAGGTCAGCATGAAACCTACTCGCAGACAGTTGATGAAGACCGGCATAGGTGTGGCGATGGCTCCGACGATGATGATTCCCAAAGCAAGCGCGTATAGTCTCGCGGAAATTGAAGGCAAGCTAGCCTACGGCTCGAGCATCTCGGGCGTTACCAAGGCGGATTTACCAACTCCGTCGTTGATGCTTGATCTGGACGCGTTCGAGGCGAACGTGGCGCACATGGCGTCACACGCGAAAACAGCGGGTCTCAATCTGCGTCCGCACGCAAAGACCCATAAGTGTTCGGAAATCGCGAAGCGCCAGTTGAGTGCCGGAGCGCTGGGAGTTTGCGTCGCCACCATTCGCGAGGGCGAAGCGATGGCCGCCGCTGGGATCGAGGGGCTGCTACTCACATCTGAACTCGTCGGCCCGAACAAGATCGCTCGATTGATCCGGCTTACCAAGAAGCAGCCCGACACCATGTCGGCCGTCGACCATCCGTCGCACGCCGAACAACTCAACGAAGCGGCAGGCGCGGCGGGAGTGAAATTAAACATCATGGTCGACATCGACCCCCTGGGACGTCGTACCGGAATCGCGCCGGGCGCTAAAGCTGTAGCGCTCGCGGAAACCGTCGACCGGCTGCCCCACCTAAACCTTAGGGGCGTTCACGGCTATTCGGGAGCCTCATCGCATGTGAAAGGGTTCGAGAACCGCAAGGCTCATTCCGAGAAGTACATGACGCCGGTCATCGAGTCGTTTATGGCGATGAAAAAGAAGGGGATGCCGGCGGAGATTATGTCGGGCACTAGCACCGGCACGTACAACATTGACTCCGAGCTTGATGGCATGACCGAGATGCAGGTTGGCTCGTACGCTGTGATGGACGTTGACTACAGCGTAATCGGCGGGAAGGGCAGCGGCGACACCTATAGCGACTTCACGCCCGCGCTATTCGTGCTGGCGACGGTTATCAGCAAGAATTACGACGACATTGCGACAGTTGATGCCGGCCTGAAGGCCTTTGCCACTGACCGTGACTTCGGCCCACGCGTGGCCAGTCCCGCCGGACTCGAATATTCATTCCGAGGCGATGAGCATGGTGCTCTGACTCTCGCCGGCTCGTCGCGCGAAATCAAGCTAGGCGACAAGATCGAACTGATAGTGCCGCACTGCGACCCGAACGCCAATCTTTACGACCGCGTGTACTGCACTCGAGGTGATCAGGTGCGGCAGGTTTGGAAGATCGACGCTCGCGGGCATATTTAATATTTAACTGGAATGTTGCTGTGAATCGGCCAATTGCGGGGGCCGCTGATTCGTAACTTGGGACGGTTGATTTTCGCCGTTTGATAGTCTGAGGCTTGTAGCCCTGCCTGCATTGGACGGACCATCTTCCATTGAGTAAATCCAAAGGTGTGTGTTTACGGCAGACCGAACTGCCTGGGGTTCGGCCAATCTTTGCGGACCTG
Organism: Bryobacterales bacterium; assembly: GCA_965205595.1. Taxonomy (GTDB): domain Bacteria; phylum Acidobacteriota; class Terriglobia; order Bryobacterales; family UBA6623; genus CATQHP01. Next base: position 182,665 of record CBDBHI010000021.1, read on the forward strand.
CTGTATCAGTTCCCGAAGGTTGCCGAATTTTATCGCTATGCGCCGAGCTTAGATTCAGCTCAGGCCGCCGCCGGCGAGGTTCGGATTGATCCCCAGCATCGGGCTGACCTTGTCGAGGAGCTGCGCCGCCAAAACGTAGGGTGTGGCAAGGAAACGCGCGCCAACATCGACCTGCTGGCTGAGCCCTCCACTGTGGTCGTTGCCACCGGCCAACAGGTTGGTTTGTTCGGGGGGCCGGTATTTTCGATATATAAGGCGCTGACCGCCGTCAAATTTGCAGAAGAGCTTACACGGAGAGGCACGCCGGCTGTGCCGGTGTTCTGGCTGGCGACGGAAGATCACGATCTCGATGAAGTCGACCACGGTTGGGCGTTCTCCGGCGAGGGTTGTCCTGAGAGGCTACAGGCCACCACAGAAGGCACGAGGGGCGCCGCGGTCGGAGCGTTTAGGATTGCCGACGCCGACCTCGACAAGCTCGAAAAACTCGTCAGCGGACTTCCTTTTGCTGATGAAGCCATGGCGATGGCGCGGGAAACATACTCGCATGGGCCGTACTTCGCGGACGCATTCATCGCGATGTTTCGGAAGCTGTTGTGCCGCTTCGGGCTGATATTTCTGTGCCCGATGCAAAGCGAAATCCGGCGCCTGGCATCACCCGTAATCGAACAGGCGATTGAGCGCTCGCCTGAATTGATGGACGCACTGGTTGAGCGAGGACACTCGCTCGAAGCAGCCGGCTACCATCAGCAGGTCCATGTCGATGCTGAGACGTCGCTGTTCTTTCTCTTTGAAAATGACGTTAGAGTCGCGCTCAAGAGGCAGGGCGAGACGTACCGAGCCGGCTCGAAAGGCTACTCGGCCGCCGATCTACTCGCGAGGCTGCGCGAAAACCCCCTAGAATTTTCGCCCAACGCGCTCTTGCGGCCGGTGATGCAGGACTACCTACTGCCCACCGCCGCGCTCATCGGAGGTCCGGCTGAGTTGGCCTATCTCGGGCAGTCGGCCGTACTCTATGAGGCTCTGCTAGACCGAATGCCGGTCGTGATGCCTCGGGCTACGTTCAGCATTCTCGACGACAGTGCCGCCAAATTACTCGAGCGCTACTACCTCACGCCCAGCGACTGCTTCGTGCCGGCCGCGGAACTCGAGGAGCGTATCGCGGCCGCCCTTGTTCCGGCCGAAATTCACAGCACGTTCAAGAAAAGCACGGACGAAATTGAAATCGCGATGGGGCGGATGGAGCAGCGTCTTGCGAGCTTTGACCCCTCACTCCAAACTAGCTTCTCGCTGTCGGCGAAGAAAATTCGATTTCAACTAGAAAAGATCGAGGCCAAGACGGCTCGGGAAAGTCTGCGGCGCAACGAGACAGCCCAGCGTCACGCGGCCTACCTCAGCGGGTTTTTGTATCCCAACCGCAGCCCGCAAGAGCGAGTCTACGGCGCCCTACCGTTTATCGCGAAGTTTGGCAAAGACTTTGTAGACAAGATCGCCGACGCGATTACCGCGGACTGCGTTGATCATCAGATCCTCACGTTGTAATATTCGAGGTCGAAGGTGAGCGTCGGCTGATGCCGGACGATCTTGTTGCGGAACAACTGTCAAGGGCGGAGTAAATTTGGACCACTTCGGCGGAGCAAAAGTAGACCAGTTGGTGAAGGGGTAGCGGTTTTCGTGGGACGGCTGGAACGGAGCCTGCGGTCGCCCTTTAGGGCGGCCCAGGCGTAGTGGAGGCCGTCCCACGAAAACCGGGCGAGTGGCCGGTGGGTCAGCCCAAAGAGTGAGCCCGCTTCTTCTTGCTCTGGATCAGACGGAAGCTTTCGGCGTTCAGCTCTAGAATATGAACGTGGTGCGTGAGGCGATCGAGCAGGGCGCCGGTCAGCCGCTCGGAGCCGAAGACCTCCGTCCATTCGTTAAACGGCAGATTCGAGGTGACCAGCGTCGAGCCCTGTTCGTAGCGCTGGGAAAACACTTCGAACAATAACTCCGCTCCGGTCTTCGATAGCGGCACGTAGCCCAGTTCATCGACGATCAGCAGATCCTGCTTGGCCAACTGCTTTTGACATCGCAGCAAGCGCCGTTCATCTCGGGCTTCGAGCAGCTCATTGACCAGTGCCGCCGCTGTTGTGAAGCGTGTTCGATAGCCGCGCTGACAAGCCGCCAGTCCCAACGCCAAGCCGATGTGCGTTTTGCCCGTGCCGGAATTACCCAGTGCCGGCACGTTTTCGCGGCGGTCGATAAACTCACAGCGCGCCAGTTCCAGCACCAGCTTCTTGTTCAACGCCGGCAAGGACGGGAAGTCGAAAGTGTCCAGACTCTTGGTCACGGGAAACTTCGCGGCCTTGCTGCGGCGCTCGGTGGCCCGCTGTTCACGGTCGAGCAGTTCCAGCTCGCAGAGTTGTTGCGGGAAGCTCCTCGAATCCAAGCTCTCGGCGGCGCATTGCCGCGCCAGTTTGTCGTACTCGCGCAGGAAGGTTGGCAGCCGCAACGCTTTCAAATGCGCTTCGAGCAGAAGTTTCGACCTCGCCATTACCCCCCTCCTTGTGCCGGCAGTGCCAAATAGTCCGCAGCGGAGGTTTGCTCCACCTGGGCTGCCGGCAGGTGCGGATACTTCGTCAAGTCCAAGCGCGGCGGCCGTTGCTCGATGCGGCACAGCACTAAGTGCCTGACTGCATCCAAGCCAATCGCTCCCAACTCGCAGGCTTGGCGCACCGCCGCGGCAACGTGCTCGAATCGGAAGTCCTCCAGTCATCGCAATACCCGCACGTACTCGCGCTTGCCTGGCTTTCCCAACCGTGCCTCGAGCAAACGTCTCAAGCACGGGAACTGTTCGGGCAGCTCCCAGCCCGCCAACGGGGCCGCTTGATCGAGCGCGTTGGTCTTGCGTTCCAGCAGTGCTAGGTAATGCAGCGGATCGAAGATCAACTCTTCGCGTTCGTAACTGCGCCGGTGGCGCGCGATCTCTTCGCTGCCACAACAGATCACGATTTCATCGACGTAGCCTTTCAGCAACACCTGGCGATGTCCGTAGCGTGTGGGCACCGAGTAGTCGTTGGCGCGATAGCGCACCAATGACAGCGACGTCACCCGCGTGGTGCGTTTGTCGCAGGCGTCATAGGGCGTGGGCGGCAAGGGCAACAACGCTTGGCGGTCACGCTTGAAACGTTCCTCAATCGTTTCGGTGTGCCGCCGCAAGCGCCGCTTACGATTGTTGAGGCACTGCGCTTCGAGCTGCTCGTTGAACGCTTCCCAGCTTGGAAACCTTGGCGCCGGCACCATGAAGTTCCGCCGGGCATAACCGACCAGTCCTTCCACCTTTCCCTTGTCGTTGCCTTTGCCCGGACGCCCGAAACGATCGGAGAATAAATAGTGCGACTGCAGTTCACTGAACACCCTGGTCCGCTTGCGCCTGCCGTCGCCCAGAATCCTCGCCAGCGCCAAGGTCGTGTTGTCGTAGAGGATGCTGCGTGGCACGCCGCCGAAGTACCGAAACGCTGCGTTGTGCCCCTCGCAAAACGCTTCCGTCGTCGCGGCCGGGAAAGCTTTTACGAAAGCGTCATCGCTAGGCGGCAGATCGACCACCAAGTAGTGCGCCTTGCGCTGTACGCCGTCAATGACCACCAGAGCTTCACCGCAGTCGGCCTGGGCATCGCCCGCCGGATGCACCAGCGGCACGAACATCTCTTGCCCGCCGAGCTTCTTGTCGCGAACATAGTCCTTGACGATCGTGTAACCGCCGGTGAAATCGTACTCGTCGCGCAAGCGGTCGAAGATGCGTTTTGCGGTGTGGCGTTGTTTCTTCGGACGTTCCTGATCGTCGCTGAGGATCTGATCGACGATTCCGGTGAAGGGATCCAGCTTCGGCCTCTGCGCTGGTTGGCGCCGCCGATAGCCCGGCGGAGTGGCGTAGCGCAACATCTTGCGCACCGTCCCTCGCGCCAGGCCAAACCGTTTGGCGGCCTCGCGCTCACTGAGCCCTTCGACAAAGACACTGCGCCGTACTTGAGCGTATAGCTCCACGCGATACATCCCTCTCGTGTCCCACAAACACCACAGGAATGTTCGCTGGACCACTCGGACGGTCTACTTTTACTCCGCCCAAAAGCAGCTTCGATTCGCCGCTCTATGGTCTAGTTTCGCTCCGCCGTTCTCAAACAACTGAAGCCGCAGATTCGTATGATCGGATAGAAGGCGAGCGGATTTGCCCTATTGCATACATTGCGGACGCGAGGTTCCGACCTCTGATCGTTTCTGCCGGGGCTGCGGTAAGCCACAGCCGTCAACGGCTGTATCTGGCGCGTCAGGCGGGCTCAGTCCACGCGGCGCATCGATGCTTTGCTACGTGCCTTGGCTCGGCTTTATCGGGTCAATTATTGTGCTGGCTGGTCAGAAATTTCGAAACCACGCTGACGTGCGCTTTCACGCCTACCAAGGATTGTACGTTTTCGTGACCTGGCTACTAGTGCAATACGTCGCCGACTTGTGGGCGCAGTTGTTGTTTTTCGGGGATCTATTGCCGATCAGTGGGTTGCTGAAAATGTCAGTCTTGCTGCTCTGGATTTTCATGTTGTTCAAGGCAGCGAACGAACAGCGGTATTCGCTGCCCGTGTTAGGGGATCTGGCTGAGCGTTCGCTTTGACGGCAAAGTGTTCATTTCTTAGGCGCGTCCGGTCGGGCCGTTGTTCTTAAGAAACAATTCACTAATTGGTCACGTATTTACCAGGGACACGTTCGTTCGTCGTGTCAATGCCTTTTTGCCTTGGCCGCGTCCTATCGTGAGAGTAGGTTTTCTCACCCGCTAGCAATTTCGAGTTAGGAGCTTCCTGAATGTCCAAGCAGTCATCCGCAACCGTCGCAGCACTCGTCCTCGCGATGTGCTGGTCGCCACAATTACCGGGTCAGACAATCGACTACTCGCGGGGAACGAAGTTCTGGCCGCGGCTGGATAGTTTTAAAGCTCCCGAGGTTGCACCCGCTGACTTAGACGATTCGGCGACTCTCGAAGGCATGATTCGGGGAGGCAAGCTGTATCTGTCGCTGCAGGATCTGATCGCGCTTGCGTTCGAGAACAATCTCGATATCGAAATGGGTCGATACGGCCGCCTGGAAGCCGATACCGACTTGCTGCGCGCCAAGGCGGGAGCGCAGCTCAGCGGAGTGCAAACTCAGATCAGTACGCTCTCGACTGGACAGTCCACGCAATCGTCCGACACACAGGTGGGCGGACCAAGAGGTCAGGCCGACGGCATCACGACGAACGCGTCAGACCAAGCGACGGGTGGCTCGAGTACCGGCAACGCGGCGTCATTTTTCGGAAGCCAGGTGACCAGCCTCGAACCGACGGTTTCATCGACGATGAGCTTCATACGGACTAGCAACCCTCAGATCAGCGACTTCGTAACCGGCACAAATACTCTGATGCAAGACATCCAGTCCTACAACGTAAACTTCTCGCAAGGCTTCACCAGCGGTACGACGTTCAGCGCGGGCTTTACGTCGTTCGGATCGGAAAATAATAACCTCCGCAATCTGTTCAACCCCACGCTGACCAGCGACATGTCGGTTTCGGTGCGCCAGAGGCTGTTGCAAGGCTTTGGCCGCGCGGTTAACAACCGGAATATTCGGATCGCCAAGAACAACCAGGAACTTCAAGATCTGCAATTCGAGCTACAGGTCACCACAACTGTCAGCCAACTGCAAAACCTCTACTGGGATCTGGTGACGTTCATCGAAATCGCTGAAGGACGGCGGGCTGATCGCGAGCTCTCTGAGCTGCTCGTGAAAAACACCAAGCGCCAAGTCGAACTAGGCTTACAGCCACGCTTCGAGATTACGCGGGTAGAGGCCGAGACAACTAGCTACCGCCGACAGTTGATCGATGCAGATGACAACATCCGCCGGCAGCAAAACGTCATCAAGAACGCGATTTCTAAACTTGGGCCTACCAGCACCACATTAAATGGCGTAGAGATCGTACCCACGGACAAGATCGAAGTGCCGGCGAGCGAAGAGATTGAACCCGTCGAAGACCTGATCGAGACGGCGCTACGGTCGCGTGCGGAACTGGCCCGCACGCGGGTAACTCGCACCAACTCAGAGATCAATATCAAAGGGATTCGCAACGCCATGTTGCCTTCTGTTGACGTGACCGCGTTTATGCGCAACAACGCCTTGGCCGGATCAGTCAACCCGGAGATCGCCAATATCCCAGGGGTGGGCACTCCAAATCCGTTCTTTACAGGTGGATTCGGTACCGCGCTTGGTCAGATATTCAGTAGAGATTTTCCTGACTACGGATTGTTTTTGAGCCTGAACGTGCCGCTGAAGAATCGACAAGCGCAGGCCGATATGTCCCGCGAACTTTTGCGGTTGCGCCAAAGCGACATTAGGTTTCGCCAGGAGGAGAATAACATCAAACTCAATGTGGCGCAGGCGGTGGAATCGCTGCGGCGTGCACGAGCGAGTCACGATGTTTCGAAAGAAGCCCGGGAGCTTCGCGATCAGATGCTCGAAGCCGAGCGAAAGCGCTTTGCGCTTGGGTCGTCATCGATATTTCAGATTGTGCAGGTTCAGCGCGACTTAGCCGCGGCTCGGACTGACGAAATTAATTCCGTCAACGGATACATCCGCGCGCGCAACGAACTGGACCGTGTAACCGGGCAACTGCTCAGTCGACAGAATATTTCGATCGACGCCGCCTACCAGGGCAATATGCGCTAGGCGTCGCCGAATATTCGCCGTTGCGTCTGAAGGCGCTCAGAATCGTCTTGGCTTTTCGCGTAGGCGCTGAAGCCGTCACGCACGAGCACGCGAGCGTCGGGCCCGTACGGGGCTAGAGTCTGGTCGATCCAATTAGCTACGGCTGCGTCGCCAGTATGGCCGCTTACGATTTCTTGAGCGCGACGTTCGAACTCAGGAATGAAAGTCTCGCCGAAGTGAACTTTGTTCGGCAGCGAGACGAGGTCCGAGATTTCGAGGGAGTAGTGCGGCAGCTCCACGCCGACGATTGACAGCATCATTCTGAGAAAGGCGTTGGAGAACTCGCGCACTTCGCTGTCGATTTTCGCCCGCAGCGCCTCGAACGCGCTCGCATCCGCATCGACTCCGAGTGGCGCTGAACCAAGCTCCAGATAAACCTTGTTCTTCGGCTCGGTACCCGATGGACGGATTGTGGCTTTCATGCCGCCTTCGAGCACAAATGTGATCAGGTCGCGGCCACCTCGATCCGTCTCGGAAACGAACGGTCCAAACTGCGCCTGGTCCCAGTAGTCGATGACCTTCAGTACTCGTCGTCCAGCGATTTCTGTAGGCGGGTCGGCGCGCAACGCCTGCTGAATCTTGCGAATGTCGGCGGACCCAGCCGCACCCTGCATGACGGTCGAGCGTAAGCTGTTGCGGAAGTATCCGTAGCGTTTATAGGTGTCGATCAGATAGCCATAGACTGTTTCGCCACGTGATTTGAGCTCGGAGGTGAGCTCGGCCAAGATGACAGCCGCCCCCGCGGCATCCTTGTCGCGGATCTCAGGCGTCATCAGAAGGCCGTGGCTCTCTTCGGTGCCGATGATGAAGTCGCCGACGGAGGCTTCGACGTCGCGGAATCGGCCGGTCCTCTCGATCTGCCGCAAGATGTCGCCAACGTATTTGAACCCGACCAACAGGTCACCAATGACGACGCCATTGTAGGATTCGATCAGACGTGTCACCAACTCCGTAGTGACCTGTGTTTTTATCCCAAGTGGCCGCGCTGGAAGTCGCCCGACACGTTCGAGAGACTCCAAGCGATAGCGAGTCAAAAGAACCGCAAACTCGTTGCCGTTGACGAATACGAACTCATCACCGAGCGGGGCAGCGCCGCCCAGGCGGTCAGCGTCGGGATCGGTGGCTAGCAACAAATCGCCACCGACTTGCTTCGCGTAGCGCATGCCGAGTTCGAGTGCCTCGGGCACTTCCGGGTTGGGGCTGCAGAACATGACGTTCTTGAAATCGCCGCGAAATTCCCGCTGCTCTTCAACCACGAAGAACTGCTCGCCCTCTTGATAGCCCATTTCCCGTAGGCAGCGTCCGACCGTATTGAGCCCGGTACCGTGAAGGCCCGTGAACACGAAATTTGCCGGACCAGCCGATGACTCCAAGCGCAGGCCAAGATTCAAATCGATATAAGCTCGACGGTCTTCGTCGGTGATCGTGCGCAGTAGGCCCGACTGAATGACCTCGTCATAAGGAATGCTCTCCACGTCGCTGATGGCTTCAACGATGCGTACCATCTGTTCGTCGTTGGGCGGAATCTCTTGCCCGCCGTCTTTGTTGTAGAACTTGCCGCCGTTGTCGTCGGGATGATTGTGCGAGGCGCTCATATTGAGGCCGCCATGGGCGCCGTAGCGACGGATCAAGTACGAAAGTTCAGGTGTTGAAATAAAGTCCGCGGGCTCGTCCGGCAGCATGTAGACGGTCACGCCGGCGGCGCAGTAGACGGAAGCCGCTATGTGCGCAAGGTCTTTCGAACTGAGTGCAATGAGAGGGTTGGGAAGGTCGGTCGGGTAAGTGCCACGCAGATTGTTGAAGACCCGAACGTCGTAGGCGACGACAACTTTGAGTTCCGTTTCGCCCCCAAGCTGCTTGCGCAGATATTCAACGTGACCCTGTATCGACGATGCGATCGTGTAGGGGTTGATGCGGTTTGGGCCAATGCCGACAGGCCCGCGGCGGCCGCCCGTGCCGAATGGAACTACCTGATAGAAACTGTCGAGCAATAGGTCGAAGTTTTCGGACTCCACCATCCATTCGATTAACGGGCGGTATTTGCTCGGAGCGACCAAGCCTGCGAACTTGTCGGTCTCGATCCACTCACGTAGGTGCCCGAGCGCTGATTGTTTGATGTTGTCGGCGAGATCGATCGCCGCGAACCCGGTTTGGGCGGCCGCAACTAATGTCGAGTCATCCAATCGCAGTCCCCGTCAACTTGATACAAACTCGCCCGTGGGCGCAAGGTCCTCGGGGCGGCCCACGTCTCGCCAAAAACCTTTGATCTCGTGCCAGCGAACGACTTCGCCCGAGGTGACGGATTCGTGAGCGGCGTCAGTCAGCTCGTACTCGCCTCGCGCCGAGGGCTTCAATCGAGCAAGTTTTTCGAACACCGCGGGACTGAATACGTAGATCCCGGCGTTATTGAAATTCGTGGTCGACTTCCCCTTTGGAGGCTTCTCTATGACCTTCACGACTCTGTCGCCGTCTACATAGACGGCGGCCCCTTGATAGGGGTCATCGACGTGCTTGACTGTGAGGACAATCTCGGCACCGTCGGCAAGGTCGAACATTTCGGCGTAAACCGATGCGTCGACCATGATGTCGCCGAACGTCATTAGAAATGCTTCACCGTCGACGAAGGTTTTCGAGAGTAGAGTCGCGCTGCCAGTCCCGTCTTGCGTCGCTTGTAGCTCGTAGTGGAGCGTCGCGGCGCGCGGCGGATGCGCGGCAAAGTATTCCTTGACCATCTCGGCCTTATAGCCGACGATGATGCAGATTTGCTCGACGCCTACCGACTCAAGGCGCTCGATTAGGTGTGCCAACATCGGTCGGCCATTGAGCAGCAACATCGGTTTGGGGCAATCGTCCGTCAGCGATTCCATGCGGGTACCCCGACCGGCCGCAAGGATGACTGCTTTTCGAATCGATGACGACACTTTTCCCATCTTAATTCCCTTGACGGCCGCGGCTCTGATGATTGGGTCCCGACGGCGCAGTTACTTGCGGCCGTAGAACAGATCTCGACCCGCGGCCAGTGCTTGCATCTTGCGATCGGCGACGCTGCGCGACAGCATCCAAAATCCGCAATCGGGATTGATGTAGTGGATGCGTTCTTCCCCGAGCACGCCAGCGGCGTTCTCGATTCTTGAGGCGATTAAGTCGGCACTCTCAACGCCGTTGTCCTTGATGTCCACGACGCTCAGGCCTAGGCCGATTTTAGGATTCATGTCCTTGAGTTCAGCCAACTCTTCGTAGCCGCGCCGAGCGAATTCCAGCAGGAAATGGTCGCAGTGCAAGGCGTTGAGGAACGGCAACATGTTCTTCCAGAACCCTTTCTGGATCGACTGCCCGCCATAGTTGCCAAAGCATAGGTGAACGCCGCGCGTCGAGCCAATGCCGTCGAGCACGTGGTTCATGGCAGCGGCGGCCCACTCGGCCTCCTCGGGGTGGCCGGTAATGTTGGCCTCGTCGAGCTGAACAATGTCGGCGGGGATGCGCTCGAGCTGATTCCGCAACACTTCAGCTACGGCCATACACAGCTTCTCGTAGCTTCCGTAGTGGCGATCTGTCAGCGTTTTCGTCAACATGTGCGGGCCGGTACACGTGAACTTCAGCGGCTTCGTTGTGAGGCCGCGTACGAACTCGTAGTCGGCGGGAAGATTGAGGACGCCCTCGCCAATTTCGTCGTGCACCACGCCCGCGGGCGCAATCCGAAATCCCATTCCCCGATCGGCCTTGAATGCGTCGAGATCGCTGATCGAGTACTCCGTCTGAACGCCAGAGAGCCGGCTGACGAAGTAGTCGATCATGCCGTTGGTTTCCGGGTGCGAAGGGTCGAATCGGTTCAACTCGCCGTCAGCGACGACGTCAATCCCAGCCATTTCCTGGGTATGAAGCACGACGGAAATGGCATCGCTGAGGGTGCCTTTTGAGGTGTCTCCGTAGAGCCATCGTGGGATGGGATAACTGCCGACGACGGTTGTCTTGATGCCCATCCGGGAATTATAGCCGCCGCCAGCTTCCTCGTGGATTCGCGGCTGAGAATGCGTTCTTCCACAGCTCCACTCGTTGTTCGGGCTCATTCACGACGCCGATTACATCGAAGCGGACACAGTCGTCCGGCACGCCGGCGCGGCGGGCATACTCACGGGCCGTTCGAACGAGGTGACCGCGCTTGTCCGCATCGACTGCTTCTAAGGGTGTTCCGAAGTCTTCGTTCTTGCGGGTCTTGACCTCGACGAACACGAGTTCATCGCCGTCCCAAGCGACAAGATCAATTTCGCCGCGACCCTTGCGCGAGCGGTAATTGCGCGCGACCACGCGATAGCCTTGGTTCTTCAGGTGGTCGTAAGCGGTGTCTTCTCCGCAGCGGCCGGCGCGGAGATGCTGAGGTAAATCACGATCCGCCCTACGCCGCAGCCACCCAAGCAAGCGGGAAAGCATCTCACTTACCGTCCGTAGATTTTGTCGAGCACGCGTTGGACCGCGATGGCGCGATCAGCACCAATTGACGGCGAACGGTTGTCGCGAACTGCCGCAACAAAGTCTTCGACCAGCGGCTGGTGGAAGTTTGCATGCGGCGGGTGTGCCTCTGTTCGCTCGCCCTCCGTTGTTCGGATCGTAATGTCGCCAGCGTTCAGCGAGGGGACTTGCAACGACCCTCGGCTACCGAAAACTTCTAAGCTGTCGCGAAACCCAAACACCGCGTGGCTCACCGTGACCTCGCCGCGGACCCCCGACGCGAAGCGCATTTGGACGCTGGAGATGTCCTCGGCATCGCGCACCAACAGAACAGATTCTGTGTATGAAGTTACGTCAACGGGATCCCCGAGCCAGTCGAGCAATAGATCGATGCGGTGACTGCCGAAGTCCATCATCGGGCCGCCACCCGAGCGCGCGGGGTCGATCACCCAAGAGCGGTCGCCTCCCGGCGCTGGATTGAACTGCTCGAAAGCGTCGATCCGCAGCAACACGGGCTCGCCGATAGTGCCACCGGTCAGCAGTTCTTTTACCCTCCGGACCGCCGGATAGAATCGACGGTAGTAGGCGATCCCAAATTTTACGGCCGCGTTCGCGCAAGCCCGCGCCATGACCTCGCCGTCACAAGCGCAAATCGCGATCGGTTTCTCGCAAAGGACGTGCTTGGCGGCGGCAGCCGCGGCGATTGTTTGTTCGGCGTGAAGGTCAACCGGCGTGGCGATGTAGACCGCGTCGATCTCCGGATCGGCCAGCAGATTACGCCAGTCCGCGTGGTGCTTGGTCGCTCCAAACTCCTTCGCGAATTTAGCGGCAAGTTCCGCCTGTGCGCGAGCGACGGAATAAAGCTCGCTGCCGTCGGCGTCCCGCAAGGCCGGCGCAACACGCTTGCGCGCAATGTCACCGCATCCGATTAGACCCCAGCGGAGGTTGGTGGGCATAGCGGACTATTGCGTCGTCCGCTTGAGTTGCCCGCAAGCGGCGTAGATGTCGCGACCACGCGGCTGCCGCAAGAAACACGGCATCGACGCCATCACAATTTTATGGAACGATTCCACCCGCCCCGCATCAGGGGTTTCAAAGTCGATTCCAGGGCCGGGATTCAATGCGATCAAATTCACCTTGCACTTGATGTTCGCCAGCAAGCGCACAACGTCGCGCGCATCCTTGTCGGAATCGTTGACGCCCTTCAATATCACGTACTCGAACATCAACCATTCCCACGGCCGTAGCGGATAGTCCTTGCAAACGGCGAGTAGATCAGCGAGCGGGTATTTCTTCGTGATCGGCATGAGCTGCAAACGTTGCTCTTCATTTGAAGCATTTAACGAAATCGCCAGCTTCGCTCGCACTTGATGGCGGCCGAACTCTTCGATTTTGGGAACAATACCCGACGTTGAAACCGTGATACGCCTTTGCGAAATCGCGATTCCTTCGGGGTCAGCGAGCAGCCGGGTCGCTTTCATCACCGCGCTTAAATTTAGCAGCGGCTCACCCATGCCCATCATGACGACATTCAATCCGCGATCGCGGGCGTCGAGCGAATGCAGACGCGCGAGAGTCAGCACTTGGGCGACGATCTCGCCCGCCGTGAGGTTTCGTTCGAGACCCATGAGGGCCGTCAGACAAAATTTACAGTCAACCGGACAGCCGACTTGTGTCGAAATACACAGCGTGTCACGCGCTTCTTCGGGTATAAAAACGGCTTCAACAGTTTTATCGTCTTGGAGCTTCAGCAAGTAGCGCGCAGTGCCGTCAGTCGAATCGAATCGTTGCTCGACGGTCGGTAGGCCACTGATAAAATCCTGGTCTAGCGCGTCGCGAAGGTTGCGCGGAAGCGTCGAAATCTCGTCGATACCGGAGAGTTTTTCGCGGTAGATCCCGCGGTAGATTTGACGTGCGCGGTAGGGGGGGATATCGAGCGAGGCAGCCAGCGCGGTCAACTCGTCCAACTCTTGACCTATTAGTGCTTCGGCCACAGCCCATCATTGTATCGGGCTAGAGAAACCGCGAAACGAGGGTTGTCCACGCCGGCCGTTGCTATAGTGTCCGCGTGAATCGCCGTACCGCCATCAAGTCGTTGACTGCCGCTGCTACCGGGCCATTTTTCGCCTTTTCGAAAACCCAACAGGCTAACTTGCTATTTCTGTGCTCCGATCAACACCAGACTGCAGCTACCGGGTGCTATGGCCACCACCAGGTTCAGACTCCACACATCGATGAAATTGCCTCGGACGGGGTCCGGTTCAATCACACGTACTGTCAATCGCCGGTGTGTGTCCCTTCTCGTGGTTCGATCGTTACCGGCGTCTACCCAAGTAAGCATGGCGCGAAGATCTTGCAAGATCCGCTGCCGACCGACGCGCGTACTGTCGGGCACTTTTTCAAGGACCAGGGATATTCGACGGCCGCGATCGGCAAAATGCATTTTGTCGATGAGTCGCGGCGCCACGGATTCGATCACCGAATCAACGCGAGCGATCACGCCGCGCGGCTCACCAAGCAAGAAGCTGACACACTTCGCAAGGATCAAGGCGCAGCCGGCGGTACCAACGGGATGCCCTCGAAAGTGGACGAGCGGTTGTTTCGCGATACGTACTACGCCGAAGAGTCCGTTCGATTCCTGCGTGCGCATCGCGACAATCCGTTTTGTCTCTGGACTTCGTTTTTCATGCCGCACACCCCGCTTGTGCCCCATCGCAACTACTGGGATCTTTACGACCGCATGGCCCTACGTCTGCCCGAGCGCTCCGACCACGAACTTGAGAGCGGATTTCAGGGCCATTTGATCAGAGCCAAAGAGCGCGGCTGGTATCAGCAGACCGACACTGAGCTCCATGATGCGATCCGTGGCTACTACGGCAACACGAGTCAGATGGATGCCAACGTTGGGCGCGTTTTCGACACGCTACGTGAATTAGGGCTCGACAAGAACACCGTCGTCGTCTATACGTCAGACCACGGTGAGATGGCCGGGGCTCATCGCATGTGGACAAAGCACAACATGTACGAGCAGTCGGTCAACGTACCGTTGGTTGTTCGCATGCCTGATCGCATGGAAGCGGGAAAACTTCGCGAACACATCGTCGAGCAGGTCGATCTGTTCCCGACGCTGGCGGAATTGTGCGGATTCGAAGCTCCTCGAGGCCTCGACGGAAAGTCGTTTGCGAAATCGGTACGGGGCGATCGATTCAGTGCTAAGGAAGTTGCCTACTCAGAGTATTATTTTTGCAGGCAAGTGTTCACGGCGGACAATCGATTCGTAGGGAAGCCGCCGATATTGATGGTTCGCAGCGACAAGTGGAAGCTGAATTACTTGAGTTGGGAACGCAGCGAGTTGTTCGACCTGGATCGCGACCCGGGCGAGTTTCGCAATGTGATTGACGAATCCGGCAACGCCGGCATCGTCAAGGAATTGACGGCAATCGCCGAGCGCAATTATCGCGGTTAGCCGACTTCGGGAAGTTCGGTCAACAGGACGTCTTCGCCCTCTTTGAGGCCCGAGCGGATTGCGGCGTGCGTGTCGTTCTGGGCGTCAACGACGACTTCGCGTTCGGCAAAGCCGGCTCCGTCGCGGACATACACGATTGTGTGGCCATCGACGCCCCGCAGGGCCTCGCGGGGCACGATTACGTCGGCGTCTGCCGTCGAAATCATGACGTCGGCGCTACCCGAGAGGTCAGGCAAGACCCTATTATCCTGTTGATCGATAGCTATCAAAACCGGGATACTTTTCATGTGCCGGCTTGCGCTTCCGCGCCCATATCTTCCGCCTCCACCGGAAGTGGCGATCGCGCCAACGCTTATGACCTTGCCGGATAACCGCATCTCGGGATAGGCGTCTAGAACGACCGTTGTCTTCTGCCCGATGAGTACCGACTGGGCGTCGACTTGGTTGACGGACGCATTGAGCACCATTTTCGATACGTCGACCACGCGCATAAACAGCGCTCCGGGGTAAACCTGATCGCCGGCCGAGGTCTGGCCGAACTGGCCGTTGCCCTTGTACATCGTGTCGAGAACGACGAGGCCGCCCACCGGCGTTTTGATGCTCAGGTTCTCGTAGTCGCGCTGATGGCGTTCGGTGTGCAGTACGTCTTCGGCGACGATCAACTCAAAGGTTCTGAGGTCGGCGCGATGGACTTCTTCCATCATTTTGCCCTCTTGCTCAAGTTGTCCCCAGGTAACCTTGGCCTCTTCAGCCATGTTTTTGAGAATCTCAGCCTCGATCTCGGACTTGACTGCCGCCGTGCGGACATCGAGCGCGGCTTTTTCATACTCAGCCTGAGATGTCACGCGCGCTTGGCGGTCGGTCTCGCGCAAGATCATGATTTCGGCGCGACGCTTTTCAACGTTGGCCGCGGACTCGGTTTGCGCCGACGCGCGGTCGTCGATGTGATCTTCGAGCCACTTTAGTTCAAATTCGGCGACGATGGAGCCGCGCTCGATAATGCTGCCGGGCTCGGCGAGTTTCGCGAGTGTGAGTTGCGTGCGTCCGGAATCCCGGGGGCCGCGCATTCGAGGTGCTCTGATCGCCGCGTAGTCGCGGGTCTCGATGGTGCCACCGACGCGAAGGGTGGCGTCAATCGTGCCTGAGGTAGCAACGGCCGTGCGTACTTGGGTGTCGCCGGCTCGGCTTTGCAGCGACTCGCGCGACGCATTCGTCAGGCTCCACATGAGCACGCCTAAAGAGATCGACGACAAAACGCCGAGGAAGATTTTCAACCATGGTGTTGTAGGAGGATGCGGCGAACTCGGCTGTTGTGGCGAGAGTTCCGGACCTGCCGGCGGCGCCTCGAGCGGCGTTGCCGGCGAAGCGCTTAAGTAGCTGTTATTTTGCAGCGATTCTTCCATCGTTGGCCCTCGGTTATTTGGGTTTAACTTAGCGCCAATGTGACGCGAATTCTGAAACCCAACTTCGTTTGTAGTCTAGCAGTCGGAAGCCCCACTATTAGTAGGGTCTTCGCTTAATAGGCGTCTCGAAATGCCGTTCGGTTTCAGGATCGGTGTAGAATCACTGAAGTGCCCCGACTTTACCTGCTTATCTTATTGATCCCATTGACGCTTGCGGCTGATCCGGTGGTCGGGGATGGGCAAAAAAAACTCACCTTCAACCGCGACGTTCGACCGATTCTTTCAGACCGTTGTTATACCTGCCACGGCCCTGATAAGAACCAGCGCAAGACCGCACTTCGATTTGATCGCGAGAGCGAGGCGTTCGCGGCGCTTGCGCGCGGTGGATTTGCGATCGTGCGGGGCAAGCCCGACGAAAGCGTATTGCTGAAGCGAGTCACGTCAACAGATCCAGTTTTTCGAATGCCGCCGGCCTACGAGGGGCACGATGCTCTCAGTGATGTGGAGATCGAAACCTTGCGGCTATGGATCGAGCAGGGTGCGGAGTGGGAGAGGCATTGGTCGTTCATTCCTCCGGTGAAGGCCGAGATGCCCGACGTTGGGCGACTCGAGTGGGTGCGAAACGCGATCGACCAGCTGGTGCTCGCGCGTTTGGAGCAGGAGGGCCTGGAACCCTCGAGACCCACCGAGCGTCGCACGCTCATTCGGCGCGTTTCGCTGGATCTTACGGGCCTGCCGCCGACGCCGGCGGAATCCGAGGCCTTCCTCAACGATCGCGGACCTGACGCCTTTGAAAAAGTTGTCGATCGATTGTTGCAATCTCCGCGTTTCGCCGAGCATTTGGCTTCGACCTGGTTAGACGCGGCTCGGTATGCCGACACCAATGGCTATCAGACGGACGGGACGCGGTCGATGTGGCGCTGGCGCGATTGGGTTCTGGACGCTTTCAACAAGAACATGCCGTTCGATCAGTTCACGATCGAGCAGTTGGCGGGCGACTTGCTGCCCGACGCGACTCGCGATCAGATCATCGCGAGCGGATTTAACCGCAACCATCGCACGACCGCCGAGGGAGGGTCGGTGAACGAGGAGTTCCGCGTTGAGTATGTTGTCGATCGCGCGGTCACGACCTCAACCGTTTGGTTGGGACTGACGGTGGGTTGCGCGCGCTGCCACGATCACAAGTTTGATCCGGTGACACAGAAGGAGTTTTATCAGCTTTTCGCTTACTTCAATAATGTCGACGAGAAGGGCATGGTTTGGAATTTTGGCAACGAAGATCCGCTGATCAAGGCTCCACTGCCGGAGCAGGAATTGAAGCTCGCTACGCTGGATGCTCGGCTAGCAGCGGCGACGAAAAACCTTGATGCTATGAACGGCAGTATCGAGACGGAACAGGAGCGCTGGGAAACGGCGCTGAAAACCGGCCCCGCGGACGATTGGGCTCCAACGCGTGGACTTGCGGGCTACTTCGCGCTAGACGGCGAATTCGCACTCGACTCATTTACGGGCGGTTCGATTGACGGCGAGACTGACCCTGATGCTGTCGAGACTGTTCTCGGCGAAGGGCGGTTAGGCCTGGCCGCCGACTTCGACGGAACGAGTTACGTCGATGCCGGCTTGATCGGAAACTATAGCTATCTCGAGCCGATGAGCGTTTCGGCCTGGATCTATCCGACAATGAACAAAGACGGGGCGATCGTTTCGTCGATGACCGAAAACCCGATTGGCAGCGGTTGGGGACTTTTCCTGCGGGGCGGCAAGCTGTGGTGGCACATGTCGCAGCGCTGGACGGATCTGAGCATGCGTCTCCAAACGAAAAACGACGTGGCCCTCAATCGCTGGCAGCACGTCACGCTTAGCTACGACGGCAAGCGCAAGAGCAAAGGTGTGCGTGTCTACATCGACGGCGTGGAGCAAGAACCCGACATCATCTTCGACAATCTGGACTGGCCATCGCGCAGCAACGCCCCACTCAAGATCGGCGGCGGTGGAGGGCTCGACAACCGCTTCGTCGGACGGATAGACGAGGTTCGGGTCTATGGACGTGAGTTGAGTGCCGTTGAGGCGCGCTCGCTGTCGGTCGTTGAAGACCTCGGAGGGTTGGCTCGGATTGAGCCGGGCAAGCGCAGCGCGGCACAAGCGGAAAAATTGCATGCCGCGTTTCTTGAGCAGGCCGCCTCGGGCGCAATTGTGCGCGCTCGAGATACGTGGTTCGAGGCCCGCAAGGTTCGGGACGAATATTTCGAATCCATCCCAACCGTGATGGTCATGAAAGAGGGTCCGACGCGACCGGCTTACATACTTGATCGGGGTCTCTATGACGCCCGCGGCGAGCAGGTCGCTGCCGGCATTCCGGCTGTGCTTGCGCCTGAGGCCGGCAGCACGCGGAACCGGCTCGAGTTGGCGCGCTGGCTGGTTGATCGGTCGAATCCGCTGACCGCGAGGGTGACGGTCAATCGTTTTTGGCAGATGATTTTCGGTGTCGGGCTGGTCAAGACTGTGGGCGATTTCGGCTCCCAAGGCGAGGCACCGTCGAACCAAGACCTGCTCGATTGGCTGGCGGTCGAATTCATGAATTCGGGGTGGGACATCAAAGCGCTTTTCAAGACGATGGTGATGAGTAACACCTATCGCCAGTCGTCGCGCGTGACCCCGGAAATGATCGAGCGCGACCCTGAGAACCGCTTGTTGGCGCGTGGGCCGCGGTATCGCTTGGCGGCCGGCACGATTCGCGATCAAGCGCTGGCAGTGTCGGGCGCGCTCGTCGAAAAGATCGGCGGGCCCTCAGTCAAGCCCTATCAGCCCCCGGGGCTTTGGAGCGAAGTATCCGCCAATAAGTACGAAGAGGATAGCGGCGAGGGCCTCTATCGACGCAGCATGTACACCTATTGGAAGCGTACGGTCGCGCCGCCGTCGATGATGAATTTCGATGCATCAGACCGAGAGGTCTGTACGGTGAATGTGGGCCGCACGAATACTCCGCTACAGGCGCTGAATTTGATGAACGACGTGACCTTTGTCGAAGGCTCACGGCGGTTTGCGGAGCGCTTGTTGCGGGAAGCCGGCGACGCGGCCGCGGACCGCATTCAGGCCGCTTATTTGTTGGCGCTAGGCCGTCCGGCTCGGGGCCCTGAGGTAACAGTGCTGGCGAAATTGCTCGAGTCATTTGTTGATCGATACGCTGACGATCTCGACGCGGCCGAGGCGCTTGTCAGCGAGGGTGATTCCGCATGGGATCAGTCGCTTGATGTGCGGGAGCTGGCCGCTTACACGGGGCTCGCCAGCTTGATTCTAAATTTGGACGAAGTGGTGACGAAGCAATGAGATTTCAGAGCGACGCCCGAAAATTACTCACGCGCCGTCACTTCTTTGGCAAAACCGCGACAGGCGTTGGTTCGATCGCGCTTGCGAATTTACTGGGTCGCGATCTGGGCGCGGCGGAAAGGTCAGCACAAGGTCTGCCGGGCCTGCCACACTTTGCGCCCAAGGCGAAGCGGATTATATATTTGTTTCAGTCGGGTGGGCCGTCGCAGCTTGAGACCTTCGACCCCAAGCCGGGCCTGGCAACCCTACGCGGGCAAGACTTGCCGGCCTCGATTCGCAAGGGTCAACGCTTAACGACGATGACGGCGGGGCAGACGAGCTTCCCGTTGGTGGAGTCGATCTTCAAATTCAAACAGCACGGGCAGTCGGGTGCGTCGATTAGCGAACTGCTGCCGCATACGGCCAAGATTGCTGATGAGCTGTGTTTCATTCGCTCGCTCCACACCGATGCGATCAACCACGACCCGGCCGTGACGTTTTTCCAGACCGGGTCCCAGATCGCCGGCCGGCCCAGTATCGGTGCTTGGTTGAGTTACGGGCTGGGTAGCGAAAGTAGCGATCTGCCGGGCTTCGTGGTGATGATCACCCAAGGCACCGGCGGACAACCAATTTATGACCGGCTCTGGGGTTCGGGCTTTCTGCCGACTCGTTATCAAGGCGTCAAATTTCGCTCGGTCGGTGACCCGGTGCTATATCTTTCCGACCCCAAGGGGTTTTCGCGAGACCAGCGCCGCGAGTACCTCGATACGCTCGGCGAGCTAAATCGCATGCAGCTCGACGAGTTTGGCGATCCGGAGATTGCGACTCGCATCGCGCAGTATGAGATGGCCTTTAAGATGCAGCGCTCGGTGCCGGAGTTGACCGACTTGACCGCCGAGCCTGACTCCGTATTTGAGCTCTATGGCGCCGAATCGCGCAAGCCCGGGAGCTACGCTTACAACTGCTTGATGGCGCGCCGGCTGGCCGAGCGCGGCGTCCGATTCATTCAGCTTTACCACCGCGGTTGGGACCAGCATGGCAGCCTGCCAAAGGGCATTCGAAGACAGGCCAAGGATACTGATCAGGCCTCGGCGGCTCTTGTTACCGATCTCAAGAACCAGGGCCTGCTCGACGACACGCTAGTGGTTTGGGGCGGCGAGTTCGGGCGCACGGTCTACTGCCAAGGGACGATGACAGACAACGACTACGGGCGCGACCACCATCCACGTGCATTTTCGATTTGGATGGCTGGTGGCGGCGTGAAGCCGGGCGTTACGTACGGCTCGACGGACGAATTTAGTTACAACGTCACCGAAGATCCGGTCCACGTTCACGACCTACAGGCAACGTTGCTCCATCTTATGGGCGTTGACCACACCAAGTTGACGTTCAAGTTCCAGGGGCGGCGATTCCGGTTGACTGATGTCCACGGGAATGTCGTTCAGCCGGTTGTCGGCTAACTACGCGGGTGGTGTTTGTCGTAGACCTCTCGGAGTCGTTCGAGAAGGACGTGGGTGTAAATTTGCGTCGTTGAGATATCGGCGTGTCCGAGCATCATCTGCAAGCTGCGCAAATCCGCGCCGCGTTCGAGCAGGTGCGTCGCAAAGCTGTGTCGCAGCACGTGTGGCGTGAGGTTTTTCGTGATGCCGGCCACGAGTCCGTAGCGCTTGAGTAGTTTCCAAAATGCCTGGCGCGTCATCGGCCCGCCGCGCGCGGTCACGAACAGAAATTCCGAGGGCCGCGTCTTCAAGACCGCCGACCGGTCGCGCCGCACGTAATCGTCAATGGCCTCGAGAGCCACTTGTCCCACGGGCACCAGCCGAGTTTTGTCGCCCTTGCCGGTCGTGCGGACCACTCCCATCTTGGCGTCAAGTTCGGCCGTCTTCACGTGAATGAGTTCAGAGACGCGCAGGCCGGTTGCGTAGAGTAATTGCAGCATGGCGTGGTCGCGGCTGCCGATCGACGATTTCGTGTCCGGAGCGGCGAGTAGCCGGTCGACCTCTTCCAGGGATAGGAACTTGGGAAGTTTCTTCCACTGCGATGGTGACGGTAGGTTGGCCGTTGGGTCGGCCGCGACGTAGTTCTGCTGTTGCAAGTAGACGAAGAGGTTGCGAAGGCTGCTAAGGTGTCGCGCCACAGAGCGGGCGCTGAGCCCTGATTCGTACAGCGAGTCGATGAAGGCGCGAAGGTCGGTATCGGCGGCCTCCTTGATGGGGCGTGTTCGGGATTCGAGGAATTCGGAGAGCCTTGCGAGGTCTCGTGCGTAGGCCTCAAGACTGTTCGACGACAGCCCCTTTTCGACGCGGCAGTAGTCGAGATATTCTTGAATACTCGCTTCCATCACACGTACAACATGTTGAATCGTAATGAGTTACATCTACCAAATATTGACAGTGGGCCATTCGCCGTACTAGCATACGTCTGACGGCTGAAACATTCCGCAGCTATTTTGTCAAACTCTACCACGAAGAAAGTCTATGTTCGGCGCTTCGATCGAGAGGTGCTCGTAGGCTACGTCTCGCCGCAGACTTTTCTGCGTTCTGACGGCATCGAGATCATGAATCGAGAGGCCGAGGTCGTTCTAATTCCCTACGGACAGGCGCGCGCGGTGTATTTTGTGCGCGACTTCAAGGGTGATCCGGAACTCGATCAGCGGAAAGTTTTCGCTTCGCGGCCGAAGCTCGGCGGACTTTGGGTGGAAATGCACTTTCGAGATGGTGAGCTGCTCGAAGGCGTGCTGCCGAACGATTTGCAACAGGTCGGGACGTACGGAGTGACCATTACGCCGCCCGATGCCAATGCCAACACGCAGAAGGTCTTTGTCCCTCGCGAGGCAATGAGCGAATTCAAGGTTTTGGGTGTGATCGGCAGCCCGATCCACCGTCGCCGCGCGCGGACCAAGCAGACGGATCAAGACCAGATGGATCTGTTTCGCGCCCAGGCCGAGACGGTCTGATAGCTTGTCGTCGTTTTAGCCCGCATTTCTCACCACGTGGCGAGCGAATGTGCGTGAGGGGTGCGTCAATACGAGGCGGGCGACGATCGGCGCGCGGAGGCGTACTTGACAGTCCGTCGAGCACTCGCGATCGAGGGCAACGAAGTAGTGGCGCACCTATCGCGTGCTTTCGCCGTCAGGTGGTGAGAAATACGGGTTAACTACTCTTCGGCTTCAAGAAAGCGCTCGGCTTCGATAGCGGCCATGCAGCCGGCCCCCGACGCGGTGATGGCTTGTCGGTAGACCTTGTCTTGGACATCACCGGCGTGGAAGACACCCTTAACGTTGGTACGGGCGCCGCCGTGTGAAACGATATACCCCTGGGAGTCGAGCTCGAGCTGATCGCTGAAAACCTTCGTGTTGGGGATGTGGCCGATTGCGAGGAATAGCGCGTTCGTATCGTGGTCCCATTCCGTGCCGTCAACGGTGTTTTTGAGCTTGAGACTGCTGACAGCTTTTTCGGCCGGGTCAGCGACTTCCGTGACAGTGGCGTTAGTAATCCATTTGATCTTCTCGTTTGCCTGGGCACGGTCGAGCATGATTTTCGAAGCGCGGAATTCTTCGCGGCGATGAATAATCGCGACTTCCGAGGCGAACTTTGTGAGAAAGGTCGCTTCCTCCATGGCGCTGTCGCCGCCGCCGATCACGCTCACGGGCTGTCCGCGGAAAAAGAAGCCGTCACAGGTCGCGCATGAGCTGACGCCGTGGCCGATGAGTTTCTGTTCGGAGTCAATGCCGAGCCAGCGCGCGGATGCGCCCGAGGCGACGATGACCGTCTTCGTTTCGACCACGTCGTCACCGAGCCAAACCTTGAACGGCCGCTCGGAGAGATCGACCTTGCTGACCTCGCCGGGCTTAAAGGTAGCGCCGAAACGTTGCGCCTGCTTCTTCATGTTGTCGACGAGCTCGGGTCCCATGATTCCTTCGGGGAAGCCTGGGAAATTTTCGACTTCGGTGGTGAGCGTGAGTTGGCCGCCGGCTTCGAGGCCTTCAACGACCAAAGGTTCTAGATTGGCGCGGGCGGCGTAGATGGCGGCAGTGTTGCCGGCACAGCCGGAACCGATGATGAGGACGTTAAGCATGAATGAGATTTCTCCTCAAGGGGTGAACCCTACATTCTATCGATGCTCTTGTGGTCCACGAAGTCGCGGGGAGTCCGTATATGTCCAAATCGAATGTAGCCCGCATTTCTCACCACCTGACGGCGAAAGCACGCGATAGGTGCGTCACTACTTCGTTGCCCTCGATCGCGAGTGCTCGACGTACTGTCAAGTACGCCTCCGCGCGCCGACCTTCGCGCGCCTCGTACTGAAGCACCTCTCACGCACTTTCGCTCGCCACGTGGTGAAAAACGCGGGCTAGGTCAGTTGGCACGGCCGAGCCGGGCTCGGTAGTCTATAAGCCGGTGGCCCAATCCGCGACAGCTTGGCATGTTGACCCCCTGCTCGATGCGTTTTGGGAGCAAGGGCTGATCCTGATGGGACGGCGGGTGGAGGAGGAGTATGCGCTGCATACGCCAATCTTTATCAATCTGCGCCAGCGGCTTTACGACGATCTCGATCTGTTGAACTCGCTCGGGGTGGCGTTGGAGCGTAAGATCGCTGAGTTGGCGGCGGGGTCGGAGAAGCGCCAGCAGGTCGTTGGGATTCCCGACAGTGCCACGCCGTTGGCGTTGGCTGCCGCGCTGGCTTCCCGCGAAAGTGACGACGACCTGCTTTATGGGCAACTTCGAAAGCAGCCCGCGGCATATCCGGGTGGGCAATCGGGCACGAGCGCATATATGGGCGTCTGCGACCCTTCGCGCGAAATTACCTTGATCGACGACGTGATTGCGTCTGGAAAAACCAAGCTTTGGTCGATCGAATACCTGCGTGAAGCTGGGCTCGACGTGGCGCGGATTTTGGTGGTCGTCGACCGCGAGCAAGGCGGGGACCAGATTCTGCGAGCGCAGGGGTATCAGGTTCACAGCCTGTACAAAATCCGCGACGTAATCGCCTATTACTTAGCGACGGAGCGAGTCGACGAAAGTACCGCCCAGAAGGCGTTGGACTGGCTAGAGGTTCACAAGTTCGGGCTAGGACCCGCCGAGAAATCCCGTTAGGGCTATCACAAACATATAGATCGAAAACACCACGGTAATTGCTAGCCCGGCGTTGAGCCACGGGCCGGGGCGCTGTTCGCCCACGACGGATTTTTTGTTGAGCAAGATAAATACGAAGACCGCCAGCAGCGGCATCGCGATCGGGCTGACCGCCTGCGAGGCGATCATGATCTGAACCGGCTTGCCGCCAAAAACGGGCACAACCAGTCCGAACAACGCCGCCACGACGACCATGACTCGAAAGACGCCGCGGCTCATGTCGCGTGGGATGCCGAGAAAGTCGGAGACCATCCACGGCCCTAACAGGTAGTTAGGAAAGAGGGACGAGAGTCCCGCCGCAAGGATGCCAAGTACAAAAGTTGTTACCGCGATGCCTCCGGCTAGCGGCTCTAGCGTTTTCACCATGTCGATGGCCGCTTCGATTTCCATTCCTTGAACGTGTAAGGTGCCGGCGGCGCAAGCCATGATGGCTGCGTTGATAAAAAACAACAGCGTCATCGAGACGGCCGAGTCGCGGTCGACAATGCGCAGGTCTTTTGAGGTCCAGCCTCTCTCCTGAACCAACACACTGCGAGTGATTAGGACGACGGACGCCATCGTCGTGCCGACCATCCCGGCGATCAGCAGCTTCGGGTTGCCGGTGTCGGGCATGCTCGGAACGAAGCCGGTTACGACCTCGGATATGGCCGGCGGCACCAACGCCGCGGTTAAGAAAAACGCCAGTCCCATCACGCTGACTAGCAACGTGAGTACTTTCAGAAAGAAATCATGCCGGCCGACCCAAAACAGCGTGACCAACAGCAACGTAAAGAACGATGCCGACCCGAGCATCGGGACCGCGTAGCCCAAGTATGTCCCCGTCCATTCCCTCAAGACGTCGACCACGATAGCCATCACGCCGATGATTGAGGTCAGTTGGGTGGCCATGAGCGAGCCGATGATGACAACGGAAACCGGGCTGCCGAAATGTCGGCGAAACAAGTGCAAAATTGTGTCGCCCGAAAGTATCGTCACGCGGCTGATGCCGACGAGCATGATGTGGGTAAACAGCGAGGCGAGAACGAGTGTCCACAGCAACGACATGCCATAGCTGGCGCCGGCCGAAGCCATCGTCGTCACGCTGCCGGTGCCGATGACGTAGCCGATGATGAACATGCCTGGGGCTAGGCTTTTCGCAGTCTCGGTTAAGCGTCCGATGTCCATCGAGCCAGCAGCTTAGCACGGTGTTGCTGAGACTTTAGTCAAGCGCGCTCAGTATCGGCACAATCCAGAGAGCAACTGCGACAATTGCGGCGGCGGATGCGATCTGGGTCGTCGTCTCAATCCAGCCCAGCCGAGTTGACATGCTCCGACGAGATTCGATCTCCGCTTCCAGGCGAGCGGCCCAGATCAAGAATGGGGCCACGAGAAGAGCTACGATCGTCGGGTCGCTTGGCAATGACATGTTTGTTCCTCCGCCGGGACTTTGCCCGTTTAACCCTGAAACGACTGAGACCGGGTAAAGGTTAACAGCGTAGTTGGATGGTTCTCAATCTTGCTGCGACACCATCGGCGGCTGCCATTCGTCATAATCAGGGTGAGTATGAAATTTGTAGGCTGTTTGCGTCTGTTATTGGTAGTCGCGCTTGCCACGAGTGCCGTTTTCGCTCAGCGAGTGGAAGTCGAGGAGTTTGAGCTCGATAACGGGATGGAGTTTCTGCTTCTGCCGCGAAAGGGCGACCCAAACGTCGCGGTCGGCTGGGTCGCGAAAGTGGGCTCGGTCAACGAGCGGCCCGGCGTAACTGGTGTCGCGCATCTCTTTGAACACATGATGTTTAAGGGAACGCACACGATCGGCACGAAAGATATCGACAGTGACTTAGCGACGATCGAGCAACTCGACGAACTGCGTAAGAAGATTCAGGCTGAGGAAGTTGCGCTGATTGAGAAGCACCGCCGAGGGGCAATTGACGATCCTAAGAACGCCGAGAATCGGAGCGCGGCGCACAGCGCGCTGATCAAGGAATTCGAGCAGCTAATCGAGCAACAGCGGGAACTCATCGTCAAAGACGAGTTTGATCAGATCTACACCGGGGCCGGTGCTTCGGGTATGAACGCGGGCACCAGCAACGACTACACAATCTACTTCATCAACGTGCCGGCCAACAAGCTCGAACTTTGGTTTTGGATGGAGTCGGACCGGCTTGCGAACCCAGTGTTTCGTGAGTTTTACTCCGAGCGTGACGTGGTTCACGAAGAGCGCCGAATGCGGGTCGATTCAACTCCAACGGGTAAGCTCGACGAGCAGTTCGACTCGATGTTTTGGCAGGCGTCGCCCTACAACTGGCCGGTCATTGGTTGGCCGAGTGATCTTGAGGGCATTACGCGCGAAGAAGCACTCGAGTTTTTCTCGATTTACTACGCTCCCAATAACTTGACGGCTGCCATTGTCGGTGACTTCGACATAGACCAAGCTAAGGCTTTCGCCAAGCAATATTTCGGCCGTTTGAAACGCGGCGATGTCATCCCTGAGCCTGTTCGCACTCGGGAAGTGCAGCAGCAAGCAGAGAAGCGCATGCTTGGCGAGGCAGAAGCTAGGCCCACGGTGCGGGTGCGTTATCACACCGTTGCGGATGCACATGCTGATGAGCCAGCCTTGCTGGTGCTTGGCTCGTTGCTAAACGGGCGCACAGGTAGGCTTTATAAATCGCTGGTGCTGGAGCAAAAGGTTGCCGCTCAAGCGGGAGCCGGCGTAAACGGACTCAAATTCGACGGCTATTTCGAACTTAGCGGCGTCGCCGCCCCGGGCCACACGCCCGAGGAGGTTGAGAAGGCGCTGCTTTCTGAAATGAAGGTCATGCAAGGCGAGCCGGTCGGCGAGCGCGAGTTGCAAAAGATCAAGAACAATCAGTTGGCTGGTGACTTTCGCAAGTTGCAGTCAAAGTTCGGACTCATGATGCAATTGCTGACCTACGAGGCGATGGGCAAGTGGGAAAACATCAACTTGTTTTCGGACCGCATCCAGGCTGTCACCGCGGAAGATATTCAGCGAGTCGCCAAAAAGTATTTTTATGACACGAACAAGAATGTGGCGATCTACTACACGAAAGAAGGCGCATCGCCTGGACAACCGGGAAGACCCGGATCGCCCGGCCGCCAAGGAGGTGCACAATGAAACGGCGCGATTGGATACGGACAGCAGCCGGAGCGGCAGCGGCCGCTTCATGGCTTTCGGCGGATGAGATTCCCTCCCATCCGCGCGAACTGAAGTTCGCGCCATTGAGTTTTGAGCCGCCGTCGGCCGCCAACTACCGTCATAAGCTCGCAGGTGGGGCGTCAGCATACCTCGTGGAAGACCACGAGTTGCCCCTCGTTTCCGTCAGTTTGACAGCCCGCATCGCAGGCCACGTAGTGCCCGATGAGCATCTCGGGCTGGCTGGGTTTACCGGCAGCCAGATGCGATCCGGCGGTACGAAGTCGATGTCGGCGCACGAATTCGATGAAGAGGCCGCATTTCTAGCGACGCGGATCTCGTCTAATATCGGCGCTACGTCCGGTGGCGGGTCAGTCAATTGCCTGACACAAAATCTCGATGCGTCGCTCGCGATGTTCTTCGACATGCTCAAGAACCCGGCGTTCGATCCTGAACGGCTGGAAATCTCACGGACCCGCACGTTACAGGGCATGGCCAGACGCAACGACCGGTTGCGCGCGATCCAAGGCCGCGAATTCGCACGGTTGATGCGCGGTGACAGCCACTTCACGACAAAGCAGTCGAACGAAGCGTCGATCAAGTCACTCACTCCCGACTTGATGCGCGAATTTCACCAGACGTACTACGACCCGACGCAATTTATATTTGCGGTATCGGGTGATTTCGAGACCGATGACATGATCAAGCGCCTAAACGCGGCGCTAGCGGATGGATGGCCGTCCGACCCAAAGGATCCTGGCGAAATCCCGGCGCCGACGCACACTCCGAAACCGGGCGTATACATGGTCAACAAGCTCGGGCGCGATATCAATCAATCTTCCGTAGCTATCGGGCACTTAGGCATCGCGCGCTCAAACCCGGACCACATCGCGGTCAACATGATGAACGACATCTTGGGCGGCGGCGGGTTCATCTCGCGAATCATGTCGCGGGTACGGTCCGACGAAGGTTTGGCCTACAGTGCGGGATCATCGTTCCGGGCTGGGACCTACTATCCGGGCCTGTTTCAGGCTGCGTTTCAGTCGAAGAATCCCACTTGCGCCCAGGCGACCGAGATCGTAGTCGAAGAGATCGAGCGAATCCGCAACGAGAAGGTTACGGCACTCGAGATCGATACCGCCAAGAACGCCGCGATCGAGATATTTCCACGATTTTTCGCAACGGCAGGCCAGATTGCAGGTACGTTTGCCTCGGACCAATACACAAAGAGGGAAGAGGGTTACTGGGAGAACTACCGTGAGCGCGTCGCGGACGTCAGCATTGATGACGTCATGAACGTTGCGCAGAAATACCTAAAGCCCGAGAGTCTCGTTGTGCTCGGGGTTGGTGATCAAGGAGCGATGTTGGCGGGCAACCCCGACAAGCCATTGCATAAATTCGAAAAGTTTGCGGTCGACGGCGAGATTCATTCTGTTCCGCTGCCGGATCCAATGACGATGGAGTACCCAGCCGCGTAAACCGCGCAGTGTTTGCTTCAGACAGCGGGGCACAACAGCGCCGTTGCTTGCCCGTCGAAGACTTTTTTAGGGCTTCACGAGCTTATTCTTTTGTAATCGTTTCGTCGAGGTTGAGGATTAGGCTCGCCATTGTTGTATAAGCAGCCCACTCAGCAGTTGGAAACGAACCGTCGAGTGCGTGGTTGCCGTGCGCCAGCAGAGCTTCGGCCGCCGGTTCGTCACTCTGAAAGCGCGAGCGCTGACTTTGGAAGCCGTCGACCAGCACTGCTAGTTCGTCAGCGTTCGGTCGCCGGGCCGTGGCTAGCCGGAATGCGTAGCCGAGTCGATCTTCGGGGGTCTCGCCCGCTTCGCGGATTGCACGGGCCGCTAGCGCTCTCGCTGGTTCGATAAAACCGTAGTCATTCATTAGGTTGAGTGCTTGCAGCGGCGTGTTCGTTCGCGCGGTGCGCACGGTACAGGCCTCGCGTCCGGCGGAATCGAAGTTCATCATCGACGGCGGTGGCACCGCTCGTTTCCAGAACGTGTAAAGTCCCCGGCGATAGAGATCTTCGCCTTCGCCGACTTTGTAGTCGCTGCCACCCGCCAAGTCGCTCCAGAGGCCTTGCGGTTGGTAGGGGTTTACGGACGGGCCACCAGTCTTCTCAACTAGCAGACCAGATATTGCCAGTGCTTGGTCGCGGATCGCTTCAGCCGGCAGGCGCAACCGAGACCCTCGCGCCAACAGACGGTTTTCGGGGTCTTGCTCGATCGAGTCGGCGTTGCTCCTTGAGGACTGCCGGTACGTCGCGCTGGTGACGATCGTGTTTAGGATATGCTTGACGTCCCAGCCCGATTCCATAAACTCGACGGCCAGCCAATCTAGCAGTTGTGGATGAGTCGGCCACTCGCCTTGCGATCCAAAGTCTTCTACGGTCTTGACGATGCCGGTGCCAAAGAGCATCTGCCAAAATCGGTTGACCGTTACGCGAGCGGTTAACGGATTTTCTCGTGAGCCGACCCAGCGTGCGAAATCGAGCCGGGTTTTTGGCGGCTGTTTCGCAAGTACCGCCGGCACGGTCGGAGCTACCTCTTCGGCCGGTGCGTCGTAAGCGCCGCGGTCGAGGCGGTAGGTCTTGCGCGGGACTTCTCGTTCGCGCATCACCATGACCGTCGGAATGGAGTCGGAAAACGTTTGGCGTTCGTCCTCGAGATCCCGAATTTTCTGCGTGAGGGCGGTTAGATCGTTGTTGCCAAAGTGGTTTGCGTAGGCCCGATCAAGCTTGCGTTGGGCCGCCGGGCTGCGCTGGCGCCTTGGGGTGGCCGCCAGTTGGTCGATGCGATTGCGGACCGCGGCGACCTCAATTTCTTCGGCCGTCAGCGCCCGGTCCCACACCGAAACGTGGTCTAGTTGCCCCTCAAAGCCTAGACCTAGGCCGCGGCCTATGCGTAACGGCTCTTTCGACTTAATTTCTTGATTCATCTCATCGCGAATGATCGTCTTCGCGACAGATTTTCCATTGATGTAGATCCGCAATCCCGAGGCTAGACGCGTGCCATCGTAGGTGAAAGCGACGTGTTGCCACTCGTTGAGCGTGACCTCAGGCTCGGAGGCAATTCGCAAGGAGTCGTCCAGCCAGCGAAGCACTAGATTGACTTGGAGGTTGCCGTCTTTGATGTAAAAGCCCCAACCCGGGTTGCCTTGAGTGTCCTCTTCACCCCATATGTCTTTGGTTCGTGACACGATTGCGCCGTCTGCGGCAGTGGGGCGGATCCAGGCGCTGGCGGTGAAGCGGTCGTAAAAGCTGAAGTTGGCAACGTCGCCGAGGTCGACCGCTCGCTCGCCATCGAACGACTTGCCCGCCTCGTCGCTGAACGCGGCGACCTGATCTCGCTCGTCGGCCCAGTCCGTCGGAGTTGCGGCGACTTCGCGTTCCCACTCGATGCGCGCTAGTGCTGATTTCTCGATCAGCGCCGCATGCTGCTGTCTCAGCGAGTCAATCTCAGCCGACATTGCCGCCAGGCGTTCCTGCTGCGCCGCCGTTGGAGCCTTCACGAATGGTGGCGAGTTGCCGTACTTAAACGCCTTGCCTTTTTCGGGCACGTTGTTGAAGTAGGCGAACATGCCGTAAAACTCCTTCTGAGTGAAGGGGTCGTACTTGTGATCGTGGCAGCGGGCGCAGCCGAGGGTGATTCCGAGCCATACAGTCGAAGTCGTGTCGACGCGGTCGACGACGTATTCGACTGCGTATTCGGCCCCGACGATTCCGCCCTCACCGTTGCCGCGGTGATTACGATTGAAACCAGTCGCGATGATCTGGTCAAGCGTTGCGTTGGGCAGCATGTCGCCGGCCAGTTGCTCGATGGTGAATTCGTCGAAGGGTTTGTTCGAATTGAATGCGTCGATAACCCAATCTCGCCAACGCCACATGTCGCGTTCCGCGTCGGTCTGATAGCCGTTTGTGTCGGCGTATCGGGCGGCGTCGAGCCAGCGCGCGGCCATGTGTTCGCCATAGCCGGCCGTGCTGAGCAGGCGATCAACCACCGTCTCATAAGCATTTGGGGATTTGTCTCGCAGGAACGCGTCGACCTCCACAATCGTGGGTGGCAAGCCTGTGAGATCAAGACTGACGCGCCTGATCAGCGTTTCTCGCGAAGCTGCTTGCGACGGCGATAGGCCCTCAGCCTCAAGACGATTTAGAACGAATGCGTCAATAGGATTTCTCAGCCAATCCGCTTGTTTCGTCCGCGGGGCCGAGTGACGAACTGGCGGCTCGAAGGCCCAGTGCCCGCTCCATTCCGCGCCCTCGTCGATCCAGGTTTTTATAAGCTCAGTTTCGCTCTCGGATAGCTTGGCGTGACCGGCGTACGCCGGCGGCATGCGGCGCGCGGGATCGTCACTTGTGACGCGAAGGAATAGTTCGCTCGCCGTCGCGTCGCCGGGCGAAACGATCGTTCGGCCATCGCTGCGCTCAAACTGCGTCCCGCCTTCAGAATCGAGACGCAGCTTCGTAGTTCGATTTGTTGCATCGGGCCCGTGGCATGTAAAACACTTGTCCGAAAATATCGGCCGGATATCTCGGCTGAACTTGACAGTCGCCGCATCGGCGACCACACAAACACCAAACATCAGCGTGAAAGCAGTAATGCGCATTCTGGAAAGAATTATAAGGCCTTCGGGACCTCAGGCAATGTAATTACATCAGCTTCGGGCCGGCCGCGCGGCTGATCATCGCTATGGCGTGAGCCTCAGCCGCCTCACCAAGGCCGATAGGGCCAACGCTTTCCGCGCTTTTCGCCTTGACACCGACAACGCCCGGGTCGACATTGAGAATTCTGGCAACGTTTCGACGAATGCTGTCGCGGTAGGGCAAAATCTTTGGTTTTTCGATGATGATGACGGCATCGACATTTACGATCTTCCAGCCATAGCCATCGAGCAGTTCCCGGGCGTGCTGCAGAAAGATGGAGCTGTCCGCTCCCTTCCATTGGTCATCTGATGGAGGAAAGATTTCGCCGATGTCGCCCATCGACGCCGCTCCGAGCAATGCGTCGGTCAAGGCGTGCAGCAGGATGTCTGCATCGGAATGCCCAGCGAGGCCTTTTTCGAAAGGGATGTGCACGCCGCCGAGTACCAGCCTGGCTCCGTCGACCAAGCGGTGCAGATCGTACCCCAGGCCTGTGCGAAACTCGCGTGTGTCAAAGGACGGGATAGGCGGCGCGCTCACTGCTGGGCTGCTTGCCTTTCTTCGTCGTAGAAGAGCTGTGCCAACGCCATATCGCTGGGGCGCGTGATCTTAATGTTGCGGTCACTTCCGCGCATCACGTGCACATCTTCGTTGAGGTGCTCGACCAAACTGGCTTCGTCGGTGCCCATAAAACCGTCGCGGTCCGCACTCTCGAAGGCACGGTCGAGCAGCTCTTTATGGAAAACTTGTGGAGTTTGCGCCAACATGATCCGCTCGCGCGGCAGAGTCGCCTCAATTGCGTTTTGCCCGACTTGTTTGACCGTGTCTACCGCCGGCATGCCAAGAATCACTGCACGGGATTCAGCGGCTTTCGCAATCGCGTCTTCAATCAATGCGACGCTGATGAAGGGACGGACGCCGTCGTGTACGGCGACAATGTCGATACCGGTCGAAACAGAGTCGAGGCCGTTGCGAACCGATTCTTGACGATTGCGGCCCCCCGCGACGACCTGAACGGTTGTCGAGTCTGTCTCAGAGGCCAAATCGGAGGTTATCGCGGCGACATCTTCAGCCGGCACGACGACTAGAATTTCACTAACACTGGGCGCGGCGAGAAACTTGCGAATCGTGTGCACTAAGATCGGCACGCCACCTAGCAGCATGAACTGCTTCCGGTCGGTACCAAATTGTTCCGACGCCTCTTTCCCCATGCGGGTACCAAGCCCCGCGGCGGGGATTATCGCAGCAACCCTCATCAGATAGAATTATCGCCCAGCGTGCTCAACTTTGTGCACGCCTGAGCGATGCGTGCCGGACTGGCGCGCGTCCTCCGGGCCGGACTCCGCTACAGGTAGGCCAGGCTGATCAGGATTCGAACCCCTCGACCGGTGGCTGCCGCTCGAGGGTGGCCTAAACTGCCCAGACGACTGTCGTGGGACGCCGCGCTCATCGTATCGACCAAAGATCATTTTGCCCGCTGTCGTTTGAAGCACGCTGGTAACCGATATCTCAATATTTTGAGAGATGAACTTGCGGGCATCGTCGACCACAACCATCGTGCCGTCATCGAGATACGCGACTCCTTGGTTGTACTCTTTGCCTTCCTTGATGATGAACACTTGCATCAGCTCGCCCGGCAGAACTACGGGCTTCAGCGCATTCGCCAGCTCATTGAGATTCAGAATCGAAACACCGTGCAAGCGAGCGACTTTGTTGAGGTTGAAGTCGTTGGTAACGATCTTCCCGCCGATTTCCTTGGCGAGTTCGATGAGCTTGAGATCGACCTCTTTTAGCTTGGGATAGTCGTTTTCTACGATTGAAATAGTCAGATTCGACGCTTTCTGCATCCGCTGCAAAATGTTGAGTCCGCGCCGACCTCGGTTGCGCTTGGAGCTATCGGAGGAGTCGGCGACTGTTTGCAACTCCCAAAGGACGAATTGTGGAATCACCAGAGTTCCGTCTAGAAAGCCTGCCTCGGCGACGTCGGCGATGCGGCCATCGATAATCACGCTGGTGTCGAGTATTTTTGCCGCGTACGAAGGCTTGCTCGCCTCCTCGACTGGGGGCGGCGCGTGCTGCTGCTCAGGCAGGCTGCCGGAATAGCCCTTGCCACCGCCAACGATCAGCCCAAGGTAGGCCATCAGCAAAAGAATACTGAGTTGAATGTGTGGCGTCGCCGGTGAATCTAAAGCCGCGCCGACAACTAAAGTTGCCAGGTAGGCGCCCAGTATTCCCAGAACGAGCCCAACCGCCGCGCCGACAAACTGCCGCGCCGAAATACGGTTGAGCCGTATTTCAAAACAGACGATTGCGACGGCGAAAAGTGCCCCTAAGAGGCCGGCGGGAACTGGGGTCAGGCCGAACGGTGCAAACTTAAACGAGAGGACAGTAAAGGCTGCGACAAGAAGGACGCGAAAAATCCATAGTTCCGTCACTACTCCCTCCCAGGCCTCTTTCTAGGGATGCCATCGCCACTCAAGAGGGCCTTCCGTGGTGCTCACGAGTCGTGCGAATACGCCCGGCTAAGTATACCACCGCACCAAAATCGGCCATAAACTCTTTTTTGTTTGTGGCTTAGAAGGATTGTAGACGCTGGCCCGCCCTGACCGCGCTACGCCTCGAGGGCCTTCTTGCAGTAGCTGAAACACTTGCCAACCTCTGCTACGGTGTCCGGCGCTTTGTACTCGTACTCGATATCGGCGGGGATGTCGAACTTGCTATCACGCAGCAGATGGAGCACCTCGGTAATCGGGGTATCGCCATCGCCAAACGAGACGTTTTCACCTTGGTTGCGCTTGCGGTCTTTGATGTGGAGGGTGACGATATCGCCGTGATGCCGCTGGATGTAATCGACCGGGTCGAATCCGGCAGCGACGAAATGCCCGATGTCGAGGTTAATCGCGATGTGCGTCGTACCCATCCGAGCAGCGTCAAAGTCTTTGGGCGTCGCGAACTCGTTCTCGCGGATCCTTGAGTGGTTGTGCATCCCGACACGCATGTCGAAGCGCTTGGCGACTTTGTCGACCGGCTTTGACACGGAAACCTGGCCCGAGGCCGTAATCACTTTCGCGCCGAGGGCTTTGGCCATCTCGAAGCCGCGCTCGATTTCTTCGTCGCTGAAATCCTCTTTGAAACTGTAGTTGTAAGCGTAGAGATTGATGCCAGCCTCGTGGAAGGCCTGGCCAATTTTTTCGTACTTCGACAGAGGCGCATTTAGGCGAAATTCGCGCAGCTTTGCTCTGCCCTCGGGGCCGCGCGATTCGCGCAGCGGTTCCATGTGGCCGCTCCACATCTCGCACAGGCCAAATCCGACTTTCTTCATCGCGGCTATGGCCTCGTCGACGGGGCGGTCGCGGAAGCTATAGCTCTGGGCGCCGATTGTGACTCCGTTAAACGTGGAGTTGTTCGTCTCGTGAGCTTCGGCATGACCAATGGCGGCTAGCCCGGCGGCCCCGGCACTGGTGGTCTTCGCAAATGCTCTGCGTGTGATCGTGTGGGTCATCAGATTTCCTCTTCTGGCGTGTTACTTCGACTATCGAGTTTCTCAATGATATCGCTTTGGGGCCGTGAGTAGAACGCAGTACTCTAGGACGATGGACCCGAGTGCCCCGTTCCGATTGTCAGTTTGCAACGAGCTATACGGCGAAATGGACTTCGCGGCATCGTGCCGTTCGATCAAATCCGCCGGCTGGGACGGCATTGAGATCGCACCGTTCACATTACTTACAGACGCCACGAAACTGCCGGCCGAGAGACGCCGCGAAGTTCGTGACATCATCGTCGCTGAAGGGCTCGAGTTCGTGGGCTTGCACTGGCTCACGGTAGGTCCCGACGGCCTGCATGTGACGACACCAGACGACAAGATGCGAACTCACAGTTGGGAGTTCGTACGGGGACTGGTCGAACTTTGTGCTGACCTGCGCCCCCAAGGCGCAACCGGCGGAGTGATGGTTTTCGGCTCGCCGGGTCAGCGCAAGACGACAGGCGGACTGAGCAAACAGCAGGCGGAGCAAAACTACATCGACGGAGTCCGCTCGATTGTCCCTGACCTAGAAAGTGCGGGCGTGACGCTCTGCGTCGAAGCGCTTCCTGTCGATCAGTGTGATGTGATCCAAACGCTTGACCGAGCGGCCGAGATTGTTGATTCGATCTCGAGCCCCAACGTGCAAACGATGTTCGACTCCCACAACGCCATTCGCGAAGTTGACCCTCACGCCGACATCGTCGTAAAGCACTGGTCGAAGATTCGCCACATCCACGTCAACGAACTCGACGGGAGCCATCCGCGTCCCAACGGCGGTTACGATTTCAAGCCGGTGCTGCAGGTTGCGAAGGACCGCTCGTTTGGCGGATGGGTGTCTATGGAAGTCTTTGATTTCACCCCAGGCCCCGAAAAAATCGTTAACGAGTCGATTGTCTATCTTCGCGAAGAGATCGCACGGCTGAGCTAACCACCTACAGACTGATGAAAACCGCTCTCGTTACCGGTGGCGCTGGGTTCATCGGCTCGGCGATAGTTCGTGCCTTGACAGCGGATTCTGAGGTCGGCCGGGTCATCGTGCTCGATGATCTTTCGACTGGAACGCGGGCGAACCTTGCCGGGTTAGACGGCCAAGTCGAGATTTGTCACGTTGACATTCGCGATCGCGACCGTTTGACTCCCACGTTTGAGGGTGTTGACTGGGTGTTTCATGAGGCCGCTGTTGCCTCCGTTCCCCGCTCTTTTGAAGCACCGTTGGAGTGTCATGAGATCAACGTGACTGGAACTTTGAACGTGCTATCGGCCGCCAGAGACGCGGGAGTTCAGCGAGTCGTGTTCGCATCGTCATCGGCGGTCTACGGAAATACGCTGGACCTGCCCACGAACGAGGATGCCCCGGGAAGACCCGAGTCCCCCTACGGAATTCACAAGTTGACCGGCGAACTTTATGCCCGCGGTTTCTTCGCCAGCGATGGACTCGAAACGGTGTCGCTGCGCTACTTCAATGTCTACGGGCCCCGACAAGCCCTTGACTCGCAGTACAGCGGTGTACTGGCGATCTTCTGCCAATTGGCGCTTGGCGGAACTGAGCCAACGATTGATGGCAGGGGTAGCCAATCCCGAGACTTTGTTTTCGTCGATGATGTCGCCCGCGCAAACTTGCTGGCTGCGAAGTCGCCCAAGGCGCCTGGTCAGATATTCAATATCGGTACGGGCGAGGCTTCCACGGTGAGCGATGTTTGGTCAACCGTGCAGCGTCTCGCTTCGACGAACTTGAATGCAAAGCGAGGTCCTGCTCGCAGTGGAGACGTGAGTCACTCACTAGCTGACATGACTCGCGCTCGCGCCTCGCTGGGCTTCGAACCACAGATAGATCTCAAGGGCGGGCTGGCAAAGACCCTTGTGTGGTACCGCGACCAGTGAGATCGCGTCACCCGGCAGCAATCGCTAAAAGACCGTGAAGCAGTAAACATCGTTTCTGCCCTGCGGCGTCAATCCGTATTCCCCAGGCGGAAGACTGCCGTTGACGCGAATGCGCAGCACCTTACCTTCGATTCGTTCAATGTCTAGAAAGAATGGTCTCGCGACAATCTTCTTTTTTTTGCGGTACAGGATTTCGCGTCGGCCGTTGACGACTTCGAAGGCGTACAGGCGCAGGTCAGCCGGATCGAGCTCAACCCACTCCAAAAGAAATTCAGGTCCGGCGAGAGGTGTGCGAACTTTCGATGTCGTCCCCGCCACCCAAAACCGCAACTCGTTTTTCTTTTCTTCCTCATTGGCGTCGAGCGGTTCGAGTTCGACTAACGTATTGCCGTGGATCAGGTACGGTAGGTCGGTCTTTTCTGGGTTAGGCACTCCCAGGCGGTTCAGTTCCTGCGCAGCCAGCGTGTGCGTCAGCAGTATCGTAATCGCCAGGGCTGTCAGCGTTCGCATGATCAAATCTTAGCGGACACGCGCCGCGCCTAACATGGGGCATGAAGATTAGGTGCGCGGAGTTAGCTGACACTCGAACGATCGCGGACTTCAACGCTGCGATGGCGCTCGAAACCGAAGGCGTCGAACTACAGCGTGAACGGGTGACCGCCGGCGTAGAGTCGCTGCTGCGCGACGAGGCCAAGGGCTTCTATCTGATAGCCGACCGGGACGGAGACGCGGTCGGCCAGATGATGCTCACCTATGAGTGGAGCGACTGGCGAAATGGCACGTTCTGGTGGATTCAGAGCGTCTATGTGCGCCCTGAAGATCGGCGAACCGGCGTCTATCGCGCGCTGTACGCACGTGCGGTCGACCTGGCTAAGGAGCGGGGCGCCTGCGGCCTGCGTCTCTACGTCGAGCGGGAGAATACCGGTGCGCGCCAAACCTACGAGGATCTTGGGATGTCGCGGACCGTCTACGAGATGTATGAGGTGGACTTCGTACTCAAGCGCTGACTGCACTTCGTCGGCGTGATAGGATGACTGTTTTCCTCGGCTTCGACGCACGATGGAATACCTGCCAATTACTCTCCGGCTCGTCGTTCTCTTTTTCCTGCTCGGCATAAACAGCTTTTTTTCCGCGGCTGAGGTGGCCCTCGTCTCCGTGCGGCACACCCGGATGCGGGAGCTGGCCGATCGAGGCAATCGCAGAGCACAGATGGTGCTCGATCTGATCGAGTCGCCCGACCGGATGCTCTCGGCTACACAGCTTGGTGTAACTCTGGCGTCGCTCGGGTTGGGTTGGGCCGGCGAGGGTACCGTCTATCGGATGCTCGAGCCCTTGTTCGCTCAGCTCGCGATCACGTCGTCCGAAGGCATTGGCCACGTTATTTCGTTCACACTGTCGTTTTCGGTGATCACGTTTCTACATATGGTTCTTGGCGAAGTCGTCCCCAAGAATTTGGCGCTTGAGCGCTCGGAACGTCTGGCACTGGCGGTTGCTCCCGCCATGAACTTGTTTACCCGTTCGACCGGATTTTTCGTATCACTAGTCAAGGGCTCGGCGGAACGGATTTCTCGCATGATCGGGTTGAAAATGACTGGGGCCGATCGCGGCTATTCGGTGGAGGAATTCAAGCTCATTGTTTCGGGCAGCAAACTTCCAGGTGAAGCGTCCGAACAGCAACGAGACATGCTGCATCGGGTGATCGACTTTTACGATTTGACCGTCCGCGAAGTGATGGTGCCTCGCAAGGATCTAGTCTCGCTGTCGATTGACGCAGGCATCGACCAGGTAGTCGATTGTTTGGCTCGTCGGAGGCACTCTCGGATTCCGGTCTATGAAGGGTCGCCGGAGAATATCGTCGGCGTCGTCTACGCGAAAGAGGTGTGGGCGTACGTGCAGCAGGCGCGCCGCTGGCAGGCTTTTGATCGACCGACGCCGCCGTTCCGCATGAAGTCGTTCATTAGAGACGTCGAGTTCGTGCCGGAAACCAAGGACCTGTTTGAACTGCTTGAGGAGTTTCAAAAGCGTAACTATCAGTTAGCGGCCGTGGTCGACGAGTTCGGTACGGTTGTCGGCATCGCTACCGTCGAAGATGCAATCGAGCAAATTGTTGGGGAGATACGCGAGGAGCACGAGCCACCCGAACCGCTCGACGCGGGCGGCGTTGTCGAACTGGACGGAATCACGAACATCGTCGACCTAGAGAACCGATACGGAATCGAGCTACCCTACGATGCCGGATTTGAGACCTTGGCCGGATTCTTGCTGAGCCGGCTCGGCCAGATTCCGACGGCAGGCGCGCGAGTCGAGCATGAAGGCCGCCGGTATTTGATTTTGAAAATGGACGGCAACAGGGTGGGCATGGTCCGAGTCGAGCCCATCGAGGCGACTGAGGCGGAGGGCCGCCGGCATGTTTAACGGCGAGACCATAACGGCGATTATTCCCTGTCTCAACGAAGAGCAGGGCGTCGAAGCTGTGCTTCGAGCGATGCCCGACTACATTGACGAAGTAGTCGTCGTTGATAACGGTTCGACTGATCGCACGGCCGATGTGGCTGCTTCATATGGTGCAAAGGTAGTCGGCGAAGATGTGCGCGGATACGGTCGCGCCTACAAACGCGGCTTCGCAAACGCCACGGGTGACATCATCGTTACGCTTGACGGCGACCACTCATACCCGGTCGACGCGATCTCGTATCTAGTTGGAGCGATGCAGCACTTGGGCGTCGATTTTCTCAACGCATCAAGATTTCCCACCCGCGATCCCGAGGCTATGAGCTTCAAGCACCGCGTGGGGAATCTGATTCTGTCGTTTTCGATGTCACTGTTGTTCTTTCGATGGGTTCGAGATTCGCAGTCTGGGATGTGGGTTTTTCGGCGCTCGATTCTTGACAAGATTAGGCTCGATTCCGACGGCATGGCTTTTTCCGAGGAGATCAAGATCGAGGCCATCAAGCATCGCGAGATTCAATTCGCCGAGATTCCGGTGATGTACTCGTCGCGTCTGGGCGAAGTCAAGTTGAACCCTTGGCGCGACGGTTTCCAAAACTTGTTTTTCTTGTTAAAGAAGCGGCTGCAGTTCTAAGACGCCGTGGCGTACACGATCTACGACGAATTCGCGTGGTTCTTCGACCGCTATTGGGCGGACGGATTCCTCGATGACGCCCGCGAAGGTTTCGAGAGTTTTTTCTTGCCGCGGCTAGCGCCGGGCTCTCGAATACTTGATGTTTGCTGTGGTACGGGACAGATGGCGCGTCTGCTGTCTGAGCGTCGTTTTGAAGTAGTCGGTGTCGACGGCTCGCGGCAGATGATTGAGCTAGCCCGCGAGAATGCTCCAGACGCGACGTTTGAGCGGGCTGATGTTCGCGTGGCGGTTACGAATGGACCATTTCAGGCGGCGGTGTCGGTGTATGACAGCGTCAATCACTTTGCCTCGGTTGACGAGATCAGCGCGGTCTTTCAAAACGTTTTCGCCGCGCTTGAGCCGGGCGGATTGTTTCTCTTCGACGTGAACACAGCGGACGGTTTCCAAGAGGCCGGCGCCGAGACCTACGCTGATGTCGAGACCAAGCGCGTTTGCGTCGTTAAAACGCGCTTCGATGAGGAAGAAGGGCGCGCGGTAGCTGCCATCACCTTGTTTCAATCCAAGGATGAAAAATGGAGCCGACGGGATTTCGAAATCGAGGAGTTTCTCCATGACGAGGCTGACCTCGAGCGAATCCTTCGCGAAGTCGGATTTGCCGACGTCGAGGTTCTTTCGGCTGAGGATGACTTTGGCATGAACCGCGGCTACGGACGATTGTTCTTTTTGGCCACGAAGCCTTGAGCGCGAGCATCGGTCGCGCCGCGTGACAACGACGCACTATCATGGCAGGATCATGAGCTTGCTGACTGGGAAAACCGCGATTGTGACCGGCTCGGGCCGCAGTATTGGCCGCGCCGTCGCCAAGTTGTTTGCTGAACACGGCGCGAAAGTCGTGATTAATGACCTGGACGAGGGCCCAGCGAACGAGGTGGCGGATGAGATTCGCGGGGCCGGAGGCGAGGCGGCCGTTTGCGTCGGAAGCGTCACCGATGTCGCTACACCTGGCAAGCTTGTCGAAACCGCGCTCCAGTCATTTGGCGCGATCGACATCATCGTAAACAACGCGGGCTACACCTGGGACGGCGTCATTCACAAGATGAGTGACGAACAGTTCGACGCGATGCTCGACGTCCACCTGAAAGCGCCGTTTCGTATCGTGCGCGCCGCCGCGCCTTTTCTGCGAGAGTCGGCGAAGGCTGACATCGCGGCGGGCAAGACGCCGCCCTGCCGCAAGATTGTCAACGTCAGCTCGACGACCGGTGTCGCCGGCAACCCGGGTCAGATCAACTATGCAGCGGGCAAACTTGGAATCGTCGGGATGACGAAGACCATTGCCAAAGAGTGGGGCCGCTTCAATATTTGCTGCAACGCGGTCGCGTATGGATTTATCGAATCGCGCCTGACACAGGCGAAAGAAAATGGCGACGAAACATCGACCGGAATCCCGTTAGGAATTCCCGCGTCTCAGCGCGAGGCAGCCGTTAACTACATCCCCCTGGGGAGGCGTGGAACTCCCGAAGACGCGGCGGGGCCGGTGCTGTTCTTGGCGTCGCCGCTCTCTGATTACGTGACGGGGTCGGTCGTTCTCGTCACCGGTGGCAGCGTCGTCTCACCCTGACTGCCGGTCAGAGTGACCAAGCTCAAGTACACGGGCTGCGAAGGGCGAGGCATGCGGGTTAACCCGATGTCCGGGCCGAACGGGGTCCAAGCTCGATCGCTTCGACCTCTGAAACTTTTCCGGCGTCGATCGAAAAGCGCAGTATCGTTCGCACGTTGTGAAAGCCGACGCGCCCACAGGCACCGGGGTTAAAGTGGATCAGTCCTAGGCTTGGGTCACGCATGACTTTCAGAATGTGGGAGTGCCCGGAGATGAACAGCCCCGGTGGCCGGCTGAAGATTCGATCTCGAACTTTGTGGTCGTAGGCGCCAGGGTAACCACCGATATGGGTGATCCAAACGTCGACCCCGTCGCACTTGAACCGTTGATCGCGGGGATATGCGCTGCGAACTTCCGCACCGTCAATATTTCCGAAAACCGCCCGCAAGGGCCGAAATTCGGCGAGCCGATCGGCGATCTCGATCGAACCCAAATCACCTGCGTGCCAGAACTCATCGCACTCCTCAAAGTACTTGAAGATTGCCGGATCAAGATATCCGTGGGTGTCAGCGAGTAGGCCGATACGGCGCATCCGACCCCAGATTAGCGGACCGCCTCGGAGTGGCTTCGAACGCTCGGCTAAGATGTGATTGGCATGTTTCGTTGGTCTTTGTTTCTGTTGACGGCGCTGC
This sequence comes from Bryobacterales bacterium, assembly GCA_965205595.1. Classification (GTDB taxonomy): domain Bacteria; phylum Acidobacteriota; class Terriglobia; order Bryobacterales; family UBA6623; genus CATQHP01. The sequence goes on from CBDBHI010000021.1 coordinate 225,727, forward strand.
CGCTAGTAGCGGCCGAGTTGTCTTCCGACTTTTTTGAGGCCAAAGTCAGGCCCGTACTCGCCGCGAAATGCTACGGCTGCCATGGAGAGCAGGCCACCGCCGGCTTGCGTGTCGATTCGCGTGAGCGTCTGCTCAAAGGCGGCAAGTCCGGCCCGGCAATTGTCATCGGCGATCCGCAAAATAGCTTCATCATCCAAGCGATTACCGGAACGGGCGAGCGCATGGCGATGCCGCCGACCGGGTTGCGGCTGGAATCCCACGAAGTCGAATCGCTCAGCGCTTGGATCGAGATGGGCGCCCCTTGGCCGCTATCACCGCGCGAGTTTTTCGCCAAGAAGATACAACCGCTGCTGGCGGAAAAATGTCTGGCTTGCCATGTCGAGGAACCCAAGGGAGGCTTGCGGCTCGATACTCGCGAGGCACTCCTCAAGGGTGGAAAATCCGGGCCCGCGATCGTTCCCGGAGATTCGGGCGGCAGCCTACTCATCCAGGCCCTCGGCTATGCCCACGCGCTCAAGATGCCACCCATGGGAGCGTTGCCCGCCAAGGCCATCGCGGACTTCAAACAATGGGTTGACGACGGGGCCGCATGGTCTGACGTCGCGGCCGCCCATGTGCCCGACTACGTTGTATCGGATGAGCATCGCGCCCACTGGTCGTTTCAGCCGCTGTCGGATCCCGCTGTTCCGCACGTCGAGAAACGATACTCCGGCGGCAACGCGGTTGATCAGTTTATTCTGTCGAAACTCCAGGAAATGGCCATCACGCCGTCGCCTCTGGCGGACAAGCGCACACTGATTCGCCGTCTCACCTACGATCTGACCGGGCTGCCGGCATCGCCCGCTGAGGTCGACCACTTTTTGAACGATGATTCGCCCGAATCCTACGAGAACCTTGTCGAGCGATTGCTGGATTCGCGCATACGGCGAGCGTTGGGGTCGGCACTGGCTCGATCTGGTTCGCTATGCGGATACAGCCGGCGACGCCGGTGACTTTCCCGTGCCGGAGGCCTACAAATACCGTAACTACGTTATCGATTCGTTCAACAACGACAAGCCGTACAACGAGTTCGTTCGCGAGCAGCTTGCAGGGGATTTGTTGCCGTATGACAACGACGCGGAGCGCTGGGAACAGACTATCGCTACTGGATATATCGCGATCTCGCGGCGAATTGGTGTGAGCCCACACCGGCTGCGTCACATCACGCTTGAAGACACGATCGACAACGTCGGCAAGACGTTTCTCGGTTTGAGCGTGCAGTGCGCGCGCTGCCACGACCACAAGTTCGACCCGATTCCAACCGCCGACTATTACGCTCTCTACGGCATTTTCGACAGCTCGGTGTACCCGCACGCCGGGGCGGAACACCTGCCCTACCGCAGCGACTTCGTCTACCGCGTTGGTGCCGAAAACGCTCGGGAGGTGATGGGCGCCTACGAGAAAGAGCTGACGGTTTGGAATGACAAAGAGCGCGAGAAATTTCGCGAGTATCAATCATTCCAAAACAAGTTGATCACCACGCCAGGCCGCAACCGCGCGGTAGTCTGGGACGAAATTTTGGCGATTCGCGCCGAGCGCGCCGAGTTTGCGCGGACTGAACCGCCTCTCGAATCGGCCTACGCCATCGTTGAAGGCGAGTCCAAGGACGCTTACATCCAAGCCTACGGTGACCTCAAGTCGAAGGGCCCGACGGTGCGCCGGGGCTTCCTGCAGATTCTTGGCGGCGAGAAGGTTCCGGATGGTGCCAAGGGCAGTGGTCGCTTGCTGCTGGCGAATGCGATCACCGACGCCGACAACCCACTTACCGCGAGGGTGATGGTCAACCGCATTTGGCATCACCACTTTGGTGCGGGTCTCGTGAAAACCACCAGCGATTTTGGGGTGCGCGGTTCGCCCCCAACGCATCCTGAATTGCTCGACTACCTGGCGCGATACTTCATCGATAGCGGCTGGTCGGTGAAACAGATGCATCGCCTGCTCGCGAACTCCCGAACGTATCGCCAAGCGAGCCTAGACGTCGAGGCAAACCATGCGATCGAACCGCGCAACGAGTTGCTCTGGCGGGCTAACCGGCGACGCCTCGACGCCGAGCAGATTCGAGACTCGATTCTCACTTTCAGCGGCGACCTCGATCGCTCGGTCGGTGTGCGGCATCCGTTCCCACATCGGCGGACCTACTTTTACCGCCAGCACGAGCCATTTACCGAGGAATATTCGACGAACCGCCGCGCGGTCTACATGATGCAGCAGCGGATTCAGAAGAACATTTACCTCGACCTATTTGACGGCCCCGACGGCAACCTTCCCCTAAGCGAGCGGAGAGCGACAACGACGACGCTGCAGGCGCTGTTCTTGATGAACTCAGAGTTCTTGCACGAGCAATCAAATGCTGCCGCCGAACGTTGGATGGCGCGCACCACGGGCCTTCAAGATTTCGTCAGAAACGCATATGAAACGGTCTTTGGGCGTCCTGCAACCGCGGAAGAAATCGATCGCGCGAAATCGTTCTTAGCAAGCGCGGGATTGGCGGATCACGGCTGGTCCGGTTATCTACGAGCGATGTTGTCGAGTAACGAATTCCTGTTCGTGGATTGAGAAACCCTCGAGACTATCGTCTTGCCGGCGTGCTCCCCGCTGTATAGTAGAGACCGCAACAGACGCTCAGCCATGAACCGCCGCAAGTTTCTTTCACTCACCGCCGCTGCCGGAGCCACCCAGGCATGGGCGCAGGACCCGACCACCGACCCGCCTCCCAACATCGTCTTCTTCCTATTCGACAAGTGCCGGCGCGACGCGATTGGCGCTTATGGGGAGCGCGAGTGTCATACGCCCAACCTCGACTTCCTAGCAGCGACGGGAGTCCGCTTCGACAATTGCTATACGCCACAGGCCCTCTGCGGACCGGCCAGAGCCTCGATCCTAACCGGCTCTTACCCACATCTTCACGGCCTGCGCAAGAACGTCTACGAAGCCCACCCGGGCGCTTCGTACTCCACCTACCAAGACATCATCCCCGACCCCTTCCGCGATCCGCGCTTCAAGATCTGGGACAACTTCCCCCACTTCCTCAATGTCTCGGGCTACGCCACCGGGCACATCGGCAAATGGCATCTAGGCCCCGCCAACCCCGGTTTCTTCGACTATTGGAAAGGCTTCAATTCGCTCTTCCTGCACTGGATCGGCGAACCCCATAAGTCACGCTACCGCCCTGACGTGCACACCGATCAGGGAATTCGCTTTATCGAGCGTCACAAACACGAGCCGTTTTTTCTTTATCAATCTTTCTACTCGCCGCATGAGCCAAACGACCCGCCAAAGCAGTTCCTCGAACACTACGAAGGCCAGGAGCACGCCGATTACTACGCCTCGGTATCGGCGCTTGACGCGAACGTCGGCCGGGTTCTCGACACCCTTCGCGAGAACGAACTGCTCGACAACACCCTGATCATCTTTACCACCGAACACGGTCGCTCGTGGGTCGATCGGCCCGGAACGCAAGAGGGCATGTGTACCTCCTACGACGAATCCGCGCGCGTTCCGCTGATCATGCGCTATCCCAAACGCCTACCGCCGGGAACAGTTTGGAACTCAGGCGTCAGCCTGGTCGACCTACACCCGACCATCATGGATGCCGCCAATATTCGCCCCGTGTACTCGATGCTCATGCGTACCTTCGAGCAGATCCAGGGCACAAGTTTGATCGACCGAGTCAACAACAGCCGCGACGAATGGACCGATCCGATCGTAGTCGAGAATGTCCCGCAGCGCGCCATCGACGGAGCAATCTACGACGAACGCGCGATCCGTGACGAGCGCCACAAATTGATCCTCCGCAAGTTTGAAAACCGCCCCGAGATCAGAGTCCCTGAGTTGTACGATCTCCGATCCGACCCGGGCGAATCCAAGAACCTATATGAGTCGCAACCGCGCGTCGTCAAGCGGCTAGCGACATCACTAACCGCCTGGGGGGAAGAGTATCGCGACCCTCTAGCCGTCGAGTTGGGCAAGTGGGCGGGCGGGTCCGGTTAGACCAAAGCCCCGAGCGAATCGCCAAGCCGATCGACCTCGGGCTTCGCCTTCGCGGCGATGCGTTCGAGGTTCGGTGTACGCACTGGAATGTCCGGGTTGAACGAAGTCCAGTCAAAGCGCAGATGGTCCGGCAATCGAACGAGAAAATTTGGCCGGGTGGCCCGTGGCTCTTCGCCAACGTCAGACTCGCAGCCGGTCGCGAGTGCCGCGGTGCCGAGCAAAGACGCATTTAGAAACTGGCGACGACTCGATCCCGTCATCGCGACACTCTATCACGTGCCAACCTCGCAGGTCGCGAACGCGCTAAAATCATTCCGTTCGAGGAGGATCATGTTGAAAGCTTTTTCACTTGCCTGCGCCATTTTTGCGACGACCCTTATCGCGGCGGCTCAGTCACCGAATCGTTGGAAGATCCACGACATGACGCGCCCGCGTCCCGCGAAGGTCACCTCGCAAATGCCGTTGCCGGTGCCGCCGCCCTCCGACGCGATCGTGCTTTTCGACGGCAAAGATCTTTCAAAGTGGCGGGCCGCCGACAACAGCGATGCGAAATGGATCGTCAAGAACGGCAATATGGAGGCCGTCGCCGGCGGCGGTCCGATTTTCACGCGCCAAGGTTTTGGCGACATGCAACTGCACGTCGAGTGGGCGGCGCCGACGCCCGGACGCGGTAAGAGCCAGGGGCGCGGAAATAGCGGCGTATTCTTAATGAGCAAGTACGAGATTCAGGTTCTCGACTCCTACGAAAACCTCAACCTACACCGACGGCCAGGCGGCTGCGCTCTACGGCCAATCGCCACCGCTCGCCAATGCCAGCCGCCCCGAAGGCGAATGGCAAGCCTACGACATCATCTTTCGGCGCCCACGCTTCAAGCCGGACGGCAGCGT
>CBDBHI010000022.1:0-9254 GCA_965205595.1 Bryobacterales bacterium
GGCCTCAATCACCGCTTGATCGGCGCTGAACACAATGCGCCCAACCGCGGCGCCGGGTGAGGCAGGCAGCCCGACCGTAAGCGTCTTCAACGAGCCCTTTGAACCCGGCTCGATCACCGGGTGCAAGAGTTGGTCGAGATGCTGTGGCTCGACGCGCGTAACAGCTTCTTTCTGTGTGATGAGCCGTTCTTTGACCATGTCGACAGCGAGTTTCACTGCCGCTGCACCCGCGCGCTTGCCGTTGCGGGTCTGTAGCATATAGAGCTTGCGATCTTCGATCGTGAACTCAAAATCTTGCACGTCGCGGTAGTGCTTCTCGAGCTTCGCCGTGATCTTTAGCAACTCTTTGTAGGCTTCGGGAAGTTCTTGCTCAAGCTCCGCAATCGGTCGCGGCGTGCGGATACCCGCAACCACGTCTTCGCCCTGCGCGTTGGTCAAGAATTCGCCGTAGAACACTTTCTCGCCGGTTGCCGGGTCGCGAGTGAAACCGACACCAGTAGCGGACGTTTCGCCCAAGTTTCCAAACACCATCGCCTGGACATTCACCGCCGTGCCGAGGTCGTGGGAGATGTTGTTCATGTTGCGGTAGTAGTTGGCACGCGGGTTGTCCCACGACCGAAATACCGCATCACGGGCTGCCTTGAGCTGCTCGTGCGCGTCTTGGGGGAAATCGCTGCCTTGGCGTTTTTTGTAGTGCGCCTTGAAGGCGTCGACGACCTCGCGGAGTTGGTCCGCATTGAGGTCCATGTCATTCGCCGCCTTATGCTTGTGCTTGATTTTTTCGAGGATTTCCTCGAACTCGCCCTTGGAGACGTCCATCACGACATCGGCGAACATCATGATAAAGCGGCGGTAGCAATCGAGTGCAAATTCAATCCGGCCGCTGAGTTTGGCCAGTCCCTCGGTCGCCTTGTCGTTGAGGCCGAGGTTCAGGATGGTGTCCATCATTCCCGGCATCGAGAATTTTGAGCCTGAACGTACCGAAAGCAGCAGCGGATCTTTCGAGTCGCCGAGCTTTTTGCCCATGTCCTTTTCGAGATGCTTTAGCGCCTTTGCCATCTGCTTTTCGACGTCGTCGGGGACTTTGTTTCCGCCCGCGAGGTACATGTTGCAGACTTCGGTTGAAACCGTGAATCCCGGGGGCACCGGCACGCCCGCCCGCGCCATCTCGGCGAGGTTCGCGCCCTTGCCTCCGAGGGTATCTTTCATGGTCTGATTTCCGTCGGTTTTTGAACCTCCGAATGAGTAGACTTGCTTCGCCATTCCGCTCTTACATCCTTCTTGTTGATTAGGGCTCTGCCATCCGCACCGCTGGCGGCGTGGCTCACCTAAAGCTTCGATAGAAAACTTTGAACCGGGGTTTTTGGGGAAGGCGAGGTTGCGCCCTCAGCCTGTTATCGGCCAAACTCCTATCTTAGCGTGATCACATTCAATTGGTCCCGCAAAACGGCGAGAGATCGCGCTCCCCGCCGGCCTTTGAATTATTCATCCACCTGACTGGGCGCCCTTGGCTGGCAACGCAACTCTGATGCGCATCATCGCTGGAAAATACCGCCACCGCAAACTCGCCTCGCTTCCCGGAGATGCCACGCGCCCCATGCTTGATCGCATGCGCGAGACTCTGTTTAACGTGTTGCAAGGCCGCATTGAGGGCCGCATCGTCGCCGACCTATACGCCGCACTGGATCTGTCGGGCTTGAAGCGCTGAGCCGCGGCGCCACCCGCGCGATCTTCGTCGAAGTCAATCCTAGAGCCGCGGACGTCATTCGAAAAAATGTTGCCGATCTCGCGGTTGAGAGCGATGTCGAGATCAGGGTCACCACGGTGGAGCAGGTGCTTCCAAAAAAGCGAAGCCGACGTCTACTTCGTCACTCGCCCTATCCCGACGTAGCGGCGTACGAATCGACGCTCAGCGCCTTAGCCCAAAAAAATCACGAGCTAGTGGTGGCGCAACACGGTCGGGAAATCGAGCTGCCGAACGCATACGAGGATATGGAAAAGATCCGCGTGGTAAACGTCGGCTCTAACCGCCTGTCGTTGTACCAGCGCGCGCACCAGTTCGAGCCCAAAAATACAACTGAGTAAGAATCTATAAATTCCCACCCGGTAGCGGCTAATACCCGCCGGCCCAGTGATAGCATTCTGCGAGGTGTATCTTTGTCGACGCTAGATCTGTGGGCCTCGGAATGCCTCGTCCCACTCGCACTTTGGGTGCTAGTCAGCGGGCTCGATGACCTCTGTGTCGACCTGCGCTTTCTACTTTGGAAGATTCGCACTCGCGGCCAGGCGCCCGACGACGAAGCCCAGCCTACAAGCGGCTATCCCAGCGAAAAGCGCATTGCGATCTACATTCCGTGCTGGGATGAGTCGGCCGTCATCCGCAAGATGCTTGACCGCAATTTGGCCACGATCGAGTACGAAAACTACGACATCTGGCTTGGCCTTTACCCAACGATCCGGCAACACTTGAGGCTGTCGAACGCTGCGAGGAGCGTTCGGCGCGAGTCCATCACTTCGTGTGCCGAAATCCCGGCCCGACGACCAAAGCCGACTGTCTGAACCAACTCGACAGCGGCGTTCGAGACCACGAGTCGGAGACTGGCGACTACTACGAAGTCATCGTCCAACACGATGCCGAAGACCTGATCGACGCCCGCTCACTGAGGGAGATCAGTCGCCTCAGCGAAAAATACGACATGATCCAGGTTCCCGTTTTGCCGCTCACGACGCTGCCGAGCGAACTCACGCACGGCGCATACTGCGACGAATTCGCGGAGTTCCACCTGAAGGAGCTACCGTTACGGGTCGCCGTCGGCGGCTTCCTCCCTTCAGCGGGCGTTGGCACAGCCTACCGCCGCGACGCGGTCCAACGCTTGCGCCGTATGAACCACGGCCAACTCTTCAACCCGATCAGCTTGACAGAGGACTACTTCATCGGACTGCAGATCCACTGGCTTGGTGGGCGGCAACATTTCAGTAGTGCGGGCGCCGACCACGGGATCGCGACCCGCGCCTATTTCCCGCGAACTCTCCAAACAGCGATCCGCCAGCGAACCCGCTGGCAACTGGGCAACTGTCTACAAGCGTGGCAAGCGTTTGGTTGGAGGGCCGGGAAGAGCCAGGGCTATTGGCTATGGCGCGACCGCAAAGGGCTAATCGGCTACCCTGCTTCAGCCTTGGCGAATCTCCTGTTCGTTTACGGCCTATCTAGCTGGGCCATGAGCGAGATCGCGGGACGCGCTTGGACGTTGGGGGGGGTGATCGCGTCCGATCGGTTTCTACAAGGCCTGTTGCTTGCCAATTTGCTACTGATCGTGTGGCGCGCCGCCGCCCGCATGCTCGCGACTTTCAGCGTTTACGGGCTAGCTTCGGCGGCGATGGTGCCGCTGCGAATCCCGTGGTCGAACTTGATCAATTCCATCTCGACCATCCGCGCGATTTTTCTCTATGCCGAGGCACGTCTGCGCGGCCACCCTCTAGGCTGGGCTAAGACCGAACACTCCTACCCTGATCGCGAAGCGGATCAAACCACCCGCCGCCTGATCGGCGAAGTGTTGGTTAGCCTGCGTTTGGTCGAAGGTCGCCTGGTCGACGACGCCTTGCAGCGACAAACGTCCGGCCGTCGCCTGGGCGAAATTCTGCTGCAAGACGGAGTGTTGGCCGAACGAGATCTCTTCCGAGCCCTTGCGGCACAATCCGGCCTCGTATTCGGCGAACTCAAACCGACCGATATCGAGCGCTCGGTAGAACATATTCTCGACCGGCCTGTATGGCGCGAGCAACGCTTGATTCCGTTTCGCCTTGAAGGCGTCGGCGGTCTGTGGCTAGCCGGACCCAGCGTCCCGCCGGAGTCAGTCCGCCACCGCTTGCGCGCCGACGGCTTTCGAGCCCTGCGATTTCTTCTGATCTCTGAGTCCAACTACGTGGAGTTGGCGGGCGCCACGTCCGACGCTATCTCGAATGTTCAAATGTTTCCGTCAGGACTTCGTCAATTTGGCTGAGCGCCCAAGCAACCTCGTCATCCGTAATTGAGTACGGCGGCATAAAGTAGAGCACGCTGCCGAGCGGCCTAATCAATAAGTTCCTCTTCAGAAACTCCCGTGCAAGGCGAGGACCGATATCCGCGAGGTAGCCGGCATCGCTTTCGGCCAGCTCCAAAATGCCGACGGCGCCGATCTGGCGGACATCCTTCACATAGGGCCGTCCAACGAACTTCAAAAGCGTTTCTCGTACCTGCGCTTCGAGTCGGCCGATGCGCTCCAGGACGCCTTCGTCCTCGAAGATATCGAGCCCCTCGAGTGCTACCGCGCAGCCAAGCGGATTCGCACTGAACGAGTGCCCATGGAAGAACATCTTGTGGCGGTCGTCGCTCAAGAAAGCCGCGTAGACCTCATCGCTCGCCACCGTCGCCGCAAGTGGCAAGTAGCCCGCCGTCAGTCCTTTCGAATAACAGGCGATATCAGGCGAGACCGGACCGTGCTCACATGCAAACATCTTGCCCGTTCGCCCAAACCCCGCCAGAACCTCGTCGGCGATTAACAGCAGCCCGTGCTGATCGCACAGCTCCCGCAGCCGCCGCAAGTACTGTGGCTTCCAGACGATCATGCCGCCCGCGGCCTGGATCATGGGCTCAACAATGATCGCCGCGATTTCGTGTCCTCGCCGTTCGAGCAGATCTTCTAGCTCGGTTAGCGGCTCGCTAGCCGAGCCGTCATTCGCCGGATCGAGCGACGCCCGATAGTCCGCCGGCACGCTCACCCGTTCAACCTTAAAGAGCAACGGCGAGTACGAGGAAGTAAATATCGAGTCGTGGCTCACCGACATCGCGCCAACCGTATCGCCATGGTAGGCGTGCTCTAGCGCGACAAACGTTCGCCGTCGGTCGTCGCCTCGGTTGGTCCAATACTGGTACGCCATCTTGAGAGCGGCCTCAACCGCCGTCGACCCGTTATCTGAATAGAACACCCGGTTCAGACGCTCGGGTAACAGTGCGCAGAGCCGTTCCGCCAACTCGACCGCCGGAGGATGCGTAAATCCGGCGAAGATGACGTGCTCCAGCTTCTCGGCCTGTGCCTTCAGCGCGCGGTTGATACGCGGGTTTGAGTGGCCGTGAACGTTTACCCACCATGACGAAATTCCGTCGAGCACGCGGCGCCCGGCTTCGGTGAAAAGATAAACACCGCTGGCGCGCACGATCGGCAACGGATCGGGGGCGGTCTTCATCTGGGTGTAGGGGTGCCAAATATGAGCCCGATCGCGCTCGACGAGTGAAGACATCGCCACAAGGTTAACGCACGCGCTAATCTTGAGGCGCTATGCAACTGCTTCGGCTTGCGATATTCATTTTGGTCGCTTACACAGCGCTCGCAGCCGATCCAGCCATCCTCCGACAGCGCGTCAACGAACTGCTTCCCTCAGCGCTCGAGGCTCACCAGGTCGACTTGTGGATAGTCTTTACCCGCGAGGAAGCAAAAGACCCGCTCGCCGTAGATCTCGCCGGCGGCTCCGCGGTGGCTCGCATGGCGCTATTGTTCGCGCGAACGGATTCCGGATTCCAGAAGATCGCCATCGCCGCCGGCTACGACATAGCCCCGCTCAAAGAAAGCGGTATCTACGACGAAATCATCAGCTACAAGAGCGAAGGCGTCAAGCCCCACTTGTTGCGCGTAGTAGAGGGGCTAGACCCGGCTCGCATCGCTCTCAACACTTCGCGCGATATGCCCGTCGCTGACGGCCTAACCACCGGCATGCGACTGTACCTGGTCGAAACGCTCGGCCCGCGGATCGCCAAGAAATTTGTTTCGTCCGAGCCGCTAGTAGGCTCATTTCGCGGCCGCCGCCTAGCAAGCGAAGTTGGCATCCTGCGCGAAGCCGCCCTATACACCGACAAGATCATCCGAGAAGCACTATCCTCCCAGGTGATTCAGGCCGGTCGCACGACCGAGAACGGCGTCGGCGACTACCTCAAGGAAAAGACTGCTGAGCTTGGGGCCACGATCCCATTTATAAGCGTCGTAGCCGGGCCGGCTCGAGGGCATTCCGAGCCCAGCGACCGCGTCATCGTCGCCGGCGACCTAGTGCGTATCGACTTCGGAATTACCTACAAGGGATACTCGACCGACATTCAGCGCACAGCCTACGTATTGCGGCCGGGAGAAAAACAAGCCCCTAGCGAAGTCCAAAAGATGTGGGACACCACACGCCTAGCCGCCGACCGTCAAATAGCTGCGATGAAACCCGGCGTCACCGGCCACGAGATTGACACCATCGGCCGCGGCACGCTCACCGACGCGGGCTACAGCGAGCCGCCACACGGCACGGGTCACGCAATCGGATTCGCCGTCCACGATGTCGGCCCACTTCTCGGACCCGATTGGCCTGAACGTTACGGTTCGACCGTGTTCCTGAAAATGGAGGTCGGCCAAACCTTTGCGGTCGAACCAATCCTTTACGCCAACTACGAGCCATCTGGAGGCGAGATTAATATCGGGCTCGAGGAAGACGTCGTGATAACCGAAGAAGGTGCCGCACGCCTACACCCGCGCCAAGACGAAATGATTCTGATTGAAACTCCCGGGACTCGCTAGCGCGCGTTGCGCCAAACGATCTAAGAAATCGGAGCGTTTTCGATCCGCTGGAAAAGAATCACGACCTTCCCCGGCATGGGCTGCCCGAAATTCATCGCCGGCTCGAATTGACTCATCAGCAATGCGTTGCCGATTTGACCGCGACAGTGCCGGTCCAGCGGTTCCTCTTCGGCAACCTCGAAGTCATAAACCTCGCCGTTCGCATCGACGTAAGCCAGAACCGTAAAATCGCGGTCCACTCGGAACGGGGAACGCATCTTCATCACGGGTTCCGACAAGAACGAATTGCTGAGAAACTTTAGCGGAATGTCGTCCGCGTAAACGCTCGGTGTCATCCAAGACGTCGAGAGCAAGGCGGCCACCATCAGCAACGCTGAAACCACGCCGCCAATCGCCGGCACGACAAGCGGCCGCATTAAATTCGAGAGCTGCAATCTGAAACGGTTCCAGCGCCAATATGGCTCCGCCATGTGAGCCGCCTCAACCGAAATGGCCGAACGGATCTGCGTACTCAAACGCATCGGCGGCGTAGCGACGGCAACGCTTTGCAGCATCGAGCCTACGGATTCAAGCCGCTCATAGGTTTCCAGGCACTCCGGGCAATCCAAAAGGTGTGCTCGTACAACAAATGCCTCCACCCGGCTTAACTCGCCCTCGGTGTATTTAGGAATTCGACTTTGTGTCCAGTTACAGTTCATGGTGCTATTCCATCTGCAGCGACCAGCCGTCCGGTGCGAGGGCGGGCAGTCGGTGATGCAATTTCTTCTTCAATACTTCTCGTCCGCGCAAGATGCGGGACTTTACCGTGCCAAGAGAAATTTCCAGAGTCTCGGCAATCTCGTTGTAGCTAAGGCCTTCGATGTCCCGCAGGATGACAGCCTGCCGCAATCTCTCATCGACGTCGCGCAGCGCGGATTCCAAAATCACACGCAATTCGCCACGTTCCGCCGAATCGAACGGTGACTCGCCGGGGTCGACCATCAGCTCCCAGCCTCCGCCGGCCTCGTCGATATGCGCGCCGTTAACCACTTCGCGGCGGCGATGTCGTGAAAACCAGCGGCGGCGATTCGAAGCTTCGTGTACCGCGATGCGATAGATCCATGTTTTTAGGCTTGAATCCTCGCGGAACGCGCCAACCTTGCGAAACACCTTCAGAAAGACCTCTTGGGTCACATCGGACGCTTCACTGGGGTCGTCGAGTAAACGGTAGACGAATGAATAAATTGGATTCTGATAGCGTTCGAGAAGTTGATCAAAGCACTGGGTGGACCCGCATTTCAGGCCGCGTATGAGGGCGGAATCAGGATCCGGCTGGACTGCGTCGAGCTTCAGTTCCGGCACTCGCCTCTCCTTTCCGACCGCGCTTCGATCGACCTCAGCGTACCAGCAGGCTTGTCTTCGTACAACTGTCGGTATTTTGGCTGGCGTAGCTATAGACACCGTACGACCCGAATTTGTTCCCGGCCGCGGCTAAGTAGCCCGTGGTAATAGTCCCGTAAGTCGCGCGGCGGGCAATTGTGGCTGATCGGCGCGGAGTGAGGAGGACGGCGATCCGGGCGATCGTCTCCGACGAATGACAAAGCCGACGGCCGCAAGTGCCCGCCGCCCAACGGGTTGCGCGCCTTTCAAGGATTCCTGGTGCGCTCTGACTGTCGATTCGTTGAGGCACTTGCCTAATACGCAATCCGCCCCATAGGCGCGTAATGCGGCCTGCGTGACTTTTACCACGGGCTGTTAAGCCACCTGCTCCCGGGGCTATGATGTGGAATCGCCGCCATGCTCGATCAAGTATTTAGCTACATGGACCTGACGACGTTGCTGAACGAGTTCATCGCCTGGGTGCCACACTTGTTCGCCGCTTCGCTCATTTTCGCGGGCCTGCTGTTCCTCCACCGGCTAGCCAGTCGCCCAATCAAATTACTGCTCGATCAAATCGGTCTCGACAAAGCATTCGCCGCTCTACTTCTGAGCCGGTTTCGTGCTGCGATTTTGATTACAGCCACGGTGATGGCGGCCGGCCAGTTGGGGTTCGACGTCGGCGCCGCGATGGCCGGTATCGGTGTCGCGGGATTGACCATTGGCTTCGCGGCCAAAGACTCGCTCAGCAACGTCATCGCCGGATTCTTGATCGTCTGGGACAAGCCGTTCGTTTCCGGCGACTGGATTACCATACCCGGCGAATCGGGCTGCGTCTCGGAGATCACCATGCGGACAACCCGCATTCGCACTCGCGAAAACACCTACGTCGTGATCCCCAATCAAACCGTCATTAACGAAGTCCTGGTGAACCATTCGAAGAACGGTTCGACAAGGCTCAACGTCTCGATCGGGATCGCCTACAAGGAATACATCCCGGCGGCGCGAGAAGTGCTGTTGCGAGCCGTCGCAACCGTAGACGGCATCTCCCAACATCCAGCGCCCGACGTGGTCGTTGAAAGTCTAGGCGATTCCAGCGTCGATCTTCATGTACGGGTCTGGGTCGAAGACGCCGAAAACGCGCAAGTCCTTGAGCCCATCGTCCTTGAGGCCTGCAAGCTCGCCCTCGACGAAGCGGGCATCGAGATCCCTTTCCCTCACTTGCAGTTTTTCCTCGACAGCGTCGACGACGGCGTCTGGAGGAAACTCCGCAGGGCGCTTGCCCCCCAGGCGGATATTCACTAGCCCTCA
>CBDBHI010000023.1:0-9309 GCA_965205595.1 Bryobacterales bacterium
ATTCTGAGCCGCCGCGCCTTGCGGGGGGCGAGTTTCACTTCCCCCCGCAGGTGCGCGAGGCCATCGACCAGCTTCGTCCGCGTCTACAACTCCAAGGCTACTCCGTTCGAATGGACCAAGACCGTCGTCGCCCCTCGTCCCCTCGCCAGTAAATATTCTAACTTACGCAACTAAGTGCTAGGCCGAAACCGCCACGGCGTTCTCAACGGCCGCGACGAGACCCGCCGCCGTGAAAGGTTTGCTTAAGTAGCCGTCGGCGCCGGCTTCGAGGGCAGCGCTCTTTGTCGCCGTCGAGTGCGTGGGCTGTCACCGCCAGGATGGGTATGTGCTCGCCGGACTCGCGCTCTCTATCGCGGATCTCGCGAGTAGCTGCCAGGCCGTCCATTTCGGGCATTTGAACGTCCATCAAGATCAGGGCAAATGGTTGGGTGTCCCAGGCTTGCACGGCGCGCATGCCGTTCTCGGCGATAACTACTTCGCAGCCATGCTTTTGAAGAATTCGCCTCGCCAGAGTCTGATTGACCGGGTTGTCTTCAGCCAGCAAAATGCGTAAACCCTCAACCGCGGGGCTTATAGGTTTAACGCTCGCGGTTGGAACAGCGACATCGGATGCTTGCGACGGCGCGACGGCGGCGGCAAGCTCATCCAATCGAAATGGTGTTTGCAGGCGGGCGGGCCCGGGCCGCATATTCGGCAAGTCGCCGGCGGCAACCATTAGTACGCGCCGCGTGTCGTCGAAACCGCTCGCGCTTGAAAACTGCTTCGACGGAGTTCGCCCCCCGCATGTCGGACATACCGGCATCCAGCAGGGCACAGTCGAACGGCGTCCCGAGTGAGGCCGCACGGCTGAGAATACCAAGAGCTTCCGTCCCGTAGGCCGCGCTCTCGACCGCGGCCCCCAGGCATTCGAGTGCGTTCGAAGTGAGATCCGCCGCGTCCTCGTTGTCGTCGGGCAACCAACACCCGCAGCCCGAGCAGAGCGTCGCTTGGAGGCCGATTGACCGACTCAACCGGGACCCCAAACTTTAGCTGAAAGGAGAAACAAGAGCCCGGTCCCGCGTCGTATCGAGCTGAACCAGGGCCAAGGGCTGACAAGCTCCAGTGAGCCGTCCATGAGATCAAGCAGACTTTTCGTAATGGCAAGCCCTAGCCCGGTGCCACCGTAATTCCGGGTGATCGAGCTATCCGCCTGCACAAATTTGTCAAAGACCGTCTGCTGCTTTTCCGGACTGATGCCGATCCCGGTATCGGCAATTTCGAAGCGTAACGAAAACCGTGGCGTTCGATTTAGAGTCACCGACGCGCTGAACAACGACGCGGACCAAGCCACTTTCCGTGAACTTCACCGCATTGCCGGCCAGGTTTAGTAGCAATTGCTTGACCCGGACCGGATCACCGGCGAGGATTCGAGGGATGTCTGAGGCAACGGCGACGACGACTTCGACGCCGCTTCTAGCGCCGTCTAACGCCAGCGGCCGTAGAACCTCCGAGTACGCATTCCTCAAGATCGAATTGCGTGGATTCTAGTCGTAGCTTCCCAGATTCGATCTTCGAGATGTCGAGCACGCCGTTGAGGATCGCGAGAAGGCTTTGGGCCGATGTGTGCGCGGTTTGCAAGCAGTCCTGTTGATCCGGCGAGAGGTCGGTTTCGAGAACGAGCTCGGTCATGCCGAGCACACCATTCATGGGGCGTCCGCAACTCGTGGCTCATGTTCGCCAGAAACTCGCTCTTCGCTCGGCTGCCGGCCTCCGCTTCGTCCTTTGCCTCAATCAACTGCGCGATCCACTGGCGGCGATTTCGGTAATAGGTCCAGAGCGCCGAGCCCAGCAAGATCAGGGCGAGAACACAGATCGTCGCCACCACCAAGAATCCGGGCTGTTCGTACCAATGACTGAGGACACTAAACGTGAAAGTGCCGCTATTCTCGCTGTAGTTCCCGGCCCGGTCCATCGCGCGCGCCTCGACGTGATGCTGCCCAGCCGCGAGACGGTCGAACTCGGCGTAGTTCTGCGGCGAAAATTTCGTCCACTCGCCGTCGTCGATGCGGTGCGAGTAGAGCATTCGAGACGCCTCAGTCATGTTCCAGCGGTCGATTGAGCGGAAGTTTACGTGCGTCGCCCCTCCCGGTGAGACTTCCACAATGTTGTCTTCGACCTCGATCATCACGCGCGGACTTTCCGTGTCGGCTGCTGGAAAATATTGACTCAGTCCCCGCGTTGTTCCGGCCAGCACCGATCCATCTTGACGCCGAAGAAGGGTCATCACGATTGAAGCCGGAAGGCCCTCTTGGACATCGTTTTGAATCGTCGCGTCAGGTGTGGAATGCACAAGGCCGGATGCCGAGGCTACCCAGTGCCCGGCAAGACCGTCGGGGAGAATGTCGCGAACGCGATCGACGCGGGAAACGACTGGCGTCCACTTTCCTGCTCGAATCCGAAACATCCCTTTTTGTCCGCCGGCCAGCATGCTTCCGTCGGTGTCAAGGTGCAGCGCATGTATCTGGGTTCCGAACTCTTCAGGAGGCTGAACTGCGATCGACTTCCCGTTCGCTACAACACAAAGTCCCATTGTGCCGCCGATCCAAACCTCCCCTGATGGCAATTCGGCGATGCCCCGTACGTTCGGCGTGCAGACTTCAGTTGAGTACTTGATTTCCGCTCGGAGCCGCTCTCCGTCATATCGTTCCAAGTATCCCGCCGTCTCTTCCTGGGGATCATAGGAAACCAACCACGTCTCGTCGGGCGTATCGGGGACAACCATGCCAATTCGGCGGCCCTGGGGATGCTGAAAACCAGAGAATTCGCCGCTGCGAGGGTCTAGTACGATGGCGCTCTTGCCAACCAATATATTGCCGTTTGGAAGGGCGAAAAGCGCCCCGGTTGATGACGTTCGAATGCTCGCCCATGGTGGCACAATGAAATCTCGGTAACGGCCTTTCTCGAACGAAGCCACACGGCGAGGAGTCAGCGCCCAAAGCGTGCCTTCGGCGTCTTCCGCCATCGCTAAGACCATCTCGTCGAGGATTTCGAAGCCGGTCGGCGGGCGCCACAGCGGAGGCGCATAGCGGACCAGCCCTTGGTCGGTGCTAAGCCAAAACGAGTCGTCCGTGTCTGGCGTCGGCGGACCGAAAACGCCGCTCATCGTGAGACCGCGATCGATCTCAGTTGTGACGTTAACGCGGCGAAGCTCAAGCCGGTCACCACGGGAGATCCAGATCGCGTCGCCGTCTCCGCGCCACGCCGCGATGTCACGACGCGTGTCTGAGGCGAGCAACTTCCAACTGCCCTTCAGAAAATGATAGATGGCGAAATCGCGCTTTCGTTGGGCTGTGACGAATGCTTCGCCGTCGCGGCCGATTGTTAGCCCGTAAAATCTCTCGATCCCCGCGCCACCCGGAAAACTGCCGCGGCGCCAAAGCCGCTGGAGTGGCGCGTCGTCGGCTGTACCGCCCCATCCGAACCGCGCTACGCCGTACTCGCCTGCGACCCAAACGTACCCCTCTGGATCGGCTGCTAGCCCCGAGAGGTCACCGACAATCCGATCACTAGCTCGAATCACGACCTCAGGCTCTGCTATCGACTGTCGAAACAGATAGAGCCGCGCGGGTGTCATGACGAGGACGCCGCCGGGCTCGACTGCCTCGAATCCCGAGAGACGTTGCTTTTGCTGGGTAGCGGGATGCAGCGGTAGCGCGAAACGCTCGATACGATCGCCGTGCGTCCAGCGCAGTTCGTTCGCGCGCAGATGCCAACTCCAGAATGATCCGTCACGGCCGGGAATCGACAAATCACCGAGGTCCGTGTCTTCAGCCACGGTAATATTGAAGCCGTCAAAAACACTCACTCGTTTCGCGAGGCCGTGGCGAACCCACACTAAGCCGTCAGATGTGGGTACGACGAGTCGGGAATACGACTCGTAGAGTCCGTCGTTGACGGTCCACGAGCGCCAGGTGCTCGAGGCCGTCGCGGGCCACCGTGCGGAGACCAGAGCGGCCAGCAGCAAGGCTGCTGAGAGAGCGGCGCGCATCCGCTTCTTATCGGCCAGGTGCCGGGCCGAAATACAGGATCGATTCTTGGTCAGGGATCGAGTACGCGAAACTCAATCGAGAGCGTGCTAGTACTAACTTTGGAAAGTAAGGCCTTTAACTGTAAAATGTCGGTATGGCAAGACCGGCAACGGTGATTCGACTGAACGCCGAGGAAGAAGAGACGCTGCGACTCTGGGTGCGCGGCCACAAGTCCGAACGGCGCATGGTGGAGCGCGCTCGCATTGTGCTGCTGGCGGCCGCCGCTACCTCGACCGCCGAGATCGCCCGGCAACTGGGATCCCCGGCGGCGCGCGTGTCGAAATGGCGCACCCGCTTCGCCCAGCAACGTCTGGCGGGATTATGCGATCAAGCGCGTTCCGGCAGGCCCGCGCGGTACGACCAAGCGACGCGCAAACGCATCCTCTGCCAACTCGACGAAGCTCCGCCCGAAGGGCACGCCACTTGGACAGGCGAACTGCTCGCGGAAGCTCTCGGCGACGTCAGCAAGCATCAAGTCTGGCGCGTACTGCGGCAGCTCGGCGTGTCCTTGCGGCGGCGGCGCAGTTGGTGTTTGTCAACCGACCCGGAGTTCGCTCGCAAGGCCGCCGACATTGTCGGACTCTACCTCAGCCCGCCGGAAAACGCCGTGGTGCTCGCGGTCGACGAGAAGCCGAGCATCCAGGCCTTGGAGCGAGCGCAGGGCTGGCTACGCTTGCCCAACGGCAAGGCCTTGACGGGCTTCTCGCACGGCTACAGGCGGCACGGCACGACGCCGCTTTTCGCCGCGCTGGAAGTGGCTACCGGATTCATCATCGCCGGACACTATTGGCGCCGACGGCGTCGCGAGTTTCTCGACTTCATGAACCACATCGCGGCCATCCACGAAGGCCGCGAGATCCACATCATCTTGGATAACTTGAACACTCACAAGCCCAAAAATGACCGCTGGCTGCAACGTCATGCGAACATCCATTTTCACTACACGCCGACCTACAGTTCGTGGATGAATCAGGTTGAGGTGTGGTTTTCGATTCTGAGCCGCCGCGCCTTGCGGGGGGCGAGTTTCACTTCCCCCCGGCAGGTGCGCGAGGCCATCGACAGCTTCGTCCGCGTCTACAACTCCAAGGCTACTCCGTTCGAATGGACCAAGACCGTCGTAGCCCCTCGTCCCCTCGCCAGTAAATATTCTAACTTACGCAACTAAGTACTAGCTCCGGTATCCAAGTACAAGCAAGGTGAGATCGTCGTTCTGCTGCGCGCCCTGAGTAAAGCCACTAATCTCTTCGAGCAGCGAGTCGAATAGTTCCCGCGGACTCGCCGCCGCGTTGTCGACGGCGATTTTTCGGAGCCGCTCTTCGCCAAATTGTTCTCGCGACCAGTTGTTCGCCTCGGAGACGCCGTCGCTATAGACGACGAGCTTGTCTCCGGCCGAAAGCATGCACTCGGATTCCTCAAACTCAGCCTCGGCAAACAGGCCGATCGGAAAGCTCTTAGGCTCGAAGCTGTCGATCGATCCATCCGTACGCACCAGCAGTGTCGGACAGTGGCCGGCACTCACCCACTTGGCGCGGCCGTCGTCGTTGATCGTGACAGCAAACGCGGTGGCGAAGCGGGCGTTGCGTGAGCGATCGCAGATATAACGATTGATCCGCCCGATCACATCAGAGAGCGTCGAGTCTGGATCCGCGCCGGCGAAGAACGCTCCCTGGAGTAGAGATGTCAGCAGAGCAGCCGCAACACCTTTACCTGATACATCCGCTAGCACCGCGCCCCAGCGATCGGGCGAGATTTGCATCACGTCGTAGTAGTCGCCACCTACCTGAAAACAAGGTTCGCTATGTCCAGCCGCGACCAGCCAGCCCTCGGTCGGCAGCTTGGCCGGCAGCAATGACTGCTGAATGTCACGCGCCACCTGAAGCTCTTGCTCTAGCCGCTGTTTTCCTCGCTGAGCTTCGAGCAGGCGGGCATTCTCCAGGAGAGTCGAAATTTCGATTGCCAAGGTCTGTAGCAGCTCACGATTGCCCTCGACGAGATTGGCGCTAGGGTCGCGCGTATCCATGTACAGTGCGCCTAACGTGTCATCTTTCGCGGAGAACATGCTGGTCTCATGTTCCTGACCGATCCGAATGCGTACCAGCGGCACGCAAAGCACGCTTTGTAGTTTCAGCGACGTGACGCTCGCTTTTGGGTCGAATTGTTCGCCGCTGCCGGACGAGTCCACCGACATCGAGAACAGTTCGCGCCTCGAGTTCAAAGCATTTGCGATGAGAGATCGAGGGACCCGAAGATCGGACGACTCGAGTAGCTCGCCATTCTTGTCGCGCGCCGCCCGGATCTCTAGCTCGCCCCCCGATTCTTTGAGCAGCAGGAAGGCGCGGTCAGCGCCCGTCACAGTTAAGGCGGCGTCAACAGCGGCATCAAGCACGTCATCGACGGATCCTGACGATTCCAGCGCTCGAGCCACATCGAGAACAGCCGAGAGACGCGCAAGATTGCCGGTGCCCGCGGGTGTCCCCGACATGGACGCAACTTTTTTGAGCAGTGGGGCCGAGGCGCCTCGCTCACGTCCGACAATGATCTCGAACGAATCTTCGACGCCAAAGCTGACACGGTCGCCGACTCGCAGCCTTGCCCGATGGGCCTTTTCGCCGTTGACCAGCAACCCATGACGGCTATTCTGATCCTCAATAAAGTAGGCGCCGTCTTCAAGTAGAATTTGTGCGTGCGTTCGCGAAATCCGGCTGTCGCGCAGTGCCAGGTCACACTCCGGCAGGCGGCCAATTCGGAACGGACTGCGATCAACCCGTACTTCTGTCTCGTCCCGCGACGGAGACTTAACCGTAAGTAAGAGACCCTCTTGAGCGGAGGAACCGGGGGTCGAAGATTTGTCAGACGCCATCGCGGCGAACGTCTCCGGCCCTATTCAGCCAGCCGATCGCCATCAAGACCCGATAGGTCCTTGGAGGCCGGCGCTTTGTCGAGGTCACCTTGCTGGCAGTCAGCACAATATCCGCCCACTTCGGTACGCGCCACCTCGACCTTAAAGCCGAACTGCGCCTCAATCTGCTGTTTGATTTGCCGCAGCGGCTCACCAAAATACTCCATCACTGATCCGCAGCCGAGACAGACGAGATGGGCGTGTTCCCGTTTCAGCCTGGTCTCGTAGTAGTGCTGGTCTCCCTGATAGTGCATCAGGTCAAGCTCGTCCACTAAACCCTCTTCTTTCAAAAGCTTAAGGGTCCGATAGACGGTGACTCGATTGATCTTAGGGTCGCGCTCTTTCGCGAGTTCGTAGAGCTGATCCGCGTTCAGGTGCCGATGCGAGTTGTGGATGAGTTCAAAAAGCAATTCGCGCTGCCGTGTAAGACGAATGCCGTGCCGGCGAAGTGGTTCACGGAGGCTGGAAGTGGCAGTCGACACGGCGAACGAACTGTTTTATGCTAACACGCCGAAATCCCCGTCAAACTGCAAATCAGAGCGATTATTGGACGAAAACCTGCCGAGGAGTGCCGCCGTGACTCAGGCCTTGCAACGACTCGTACTCAGAGATTCTGCTGATAGCCGATAAGTACTATTGGCGGTAGGTTAAATCATAGGATGCAGGCAGCAACTGTATTTGACAGCGCAGCGAACGATGCCCCTGAAACTGGGACACGGCGACGCTTTTTCCCGGCGATGCCACACACCATCGAGGAGCTGGGCATTTCGCAAAACACCCTGGTCGATCTTTTTCTAAAGATGACCCTGATCGAAGGCGAAACGAGCATCACCTCATTGTCGAAGGCGATGCACGTCGAGCCGGGAATCGTCAACCAGGTTTTCAGCTACCTTCGTGGCCAGGAATATGTCGAAGTCAAGGGCATGATTGGCAACAACTATGTCTTGACGCTGACGGGCGGCGGTCGAAAGCTAGCGCAAGACCGCTATCAAATGAATCAATACGTCGGCCCGGCCCCGGTGCCGCTAGATGTTTACAACGCTGCGATCAAGCAGCAGTCTTTCCGCCAGCGCCTCAACCGCGAGCGGCTCCACGAAATCTTCCACGATCTAGTACTGCCGGAAGAGACGATTGACCAGTTGGGTCCCGCGATCCTTTCAAACTCACAGATCTTCCTCTACGGTTCAACCGGGAATGGGAAAACCAGTGTTGCTGAGCGTCTCGTCCGCATCTTCGACGACGATATCTTTGTTCCGCACGCCATTGAGGTCCAGGGCCAAATCATCAATATCGCTGACTCGGTAGTTCATACCGAACTAGAGGCGCCGGGCAACGCTGACAAGCGCTGGTTGCGATGCACTCGCCCTTGTATTGCGGTTGGCGGTGAAATGGTACCCGAAATGCTCGAGCTTCGCTACGAAGAAACGCTCGGTTACTACACAGCGCCGCTACAGATGAAAGCCAACAACGGCCTGTTCATCATCGATGACTTTGGCCGTCAGATGATCAACCCGCGCGATTTGCTCAACCGCTGGATCGTTCCTCTAGATCGCGGTATCGATTTTCTATCGCTCAGAACGGGTGTCAAGCTTTCCGTACCGTTTGAAACGATGGTCATATTCTCGACCAACCTCGATCCGAGGCAGCTCGCTGATGAAGCGTTCCTACGCCGCATTCAAAACAAAGTAAAAATCGAGACAGTCTCCGACGAAATATTTGACCGGATTCTGCAGGCAGTGTGTAAGAGCGCCGGCCTCGAGTGGACTCTGGAAGGTTCCGCCTACGTACGCGAAGCGTGTAAGACCGACGGGCGCAAGGCGGTTCTGCGGGCCTGCTATCCGCGTGACGTGGTCCGCATCCTAAAAAATATCGCTGACTATGAAGACCGCGAGCCGGGATTGATTCCCGAGGATATCGACCGCGCGATTGGTCTGTACTTCGCGCGATAATTCGACCCAGCGGTCGGCCAACGGAATCGAAGTACACTAAGGACAGTCGGGCCGTAGCGCAGCCTGGTAGCGCGCTTCCTTGGGGTGGAAGAGGTCCCGAGTTCAAATCTCGGCGGCCCGACCAATTTTTTCAGGCACTTAGCTCTTCCTCCTCTCGGGGGCAGATGGCCATGTCCACACAGACCTCAAGTCGACTCTAATTATCTAGTCGTTCGGCGACTTGGAAGAGTTGCGTGGCTCCTTTGATGCCAGCTGAGCCGCTCGGCGACGTGACCACGTCGAACTCGCGACAGATCGTCTCACCCCGGTCTGGCGTTAGAGCAACCATCTGTCTCTCTGTGGCGATGGTCACGCCAACGAGACAGCAGAAGGGAAGTTGAGAGCACGGCCGGGG
>CBDBHI010000024.1:0-60887 GCA_965205595.1 Bryobacterales bacterium
GGATGTGACACCCGGTCGCAACTTCTCTCCTTTGTGCCTTGCCGTGCCTCGCCTTCAATCCGCCTCCGAGCACGGACTTGTATCGGAAGAAGCTGTTTTCAACGCGCGCCTGCTGTCGGTAGCCCGACTCCTTCCGCCACTCTCGTCGCCCGACCTGGCGAATCCTCTCAAGAGCCGTGTCACGCTGCGCCCAGGGGCCGTCCGTTGGCCCCGCCGACAGCGCGGAGCGACGAGGGGGAATCACAATCACGACGTTCTCTGTACCGGCCGCGCTGAGTTGATCGTAGACTGACCTGTGGTCGTAGGCTCCGTCCGCGGTGAAACGCCGGATGGGAACCTCGATTGTGTCGAGAAGAGCAGGGAGTGTGGAGGCGTCGTCCCGGCTGCTCGCTGTGAGTTCGGCCGCCACAATGAACCCCTCGGCATCCACCCCGATGTGCAGCTTCCGCCAATCCCGGCGTTTCTTTGATGCCTTGTGCTTGTGCGCGTTCCATTCGCCGCAACCCAGAATCTTCAGCCCTGTGGAATCGACGATCAAGTCGATCGGGCCATCGTGGGATCGGCTCAGGGGCGGCACCGCAACGATTTGGTTCCGGCGCGAGAGTGTGGTGTGGTCCGGGGCCTTGAGGTTGAGGCCCATCAAGCGGAGCAGCGAGTCCGGGAACCCCTCGGTCTGGCGGAGCGGCAGGCTGAAGACGACCCGCAGCGTCAACGCGGTCCGGACCGCGAGGTTCGAGTACCGCCGCTGGCCTCCGCGAAGACCGTTCTTCGGTGGTACCCACGCGGCAATTGCATCCTCGCTCAGCCAGATCGTGACGTCGCCGCGGCTCCTGAGGCCACGCTCGTACTCCCTCCAGTTCCGGATTCTGTACTTCTTCTTGTACTGGCGGTTGACTCGGCTCGACTTCGCTGCGACCACGACGTTACCCCCCCGATCTCTATGATGGACTGGACCCCACCCCCGCCGCTAGCGTGCTCGCTTACACCGATTCATGCACCAACGCCTACCACTAGTGTCCGGTGCGCGAGACTCGATCCTGAACCCGTTTCCCTTGCCCCCGCCTCGCATTGTTCCGGACCCGCGCCGGGCACCGGAACTCCCCCTGCACCCGCTCGTACTCCTCGGCTCACTTCGAAAGTTTCAGCTTGCTCCGGTTCAAGATCGGGCCGGAGTCTTGCTAGCTCGTCGCCAGCTGGCCCCGTGCCGTGCCTGCACGATCCGCGGATGCCGGGGGAGGCCCACCATCCCGAGAGCGCGGAGCGGGTGGAGTGGACCGAGACCCGCAACCTGGCGACGAGCGAGGGAGAGCGGGCGGGCCGGATCATGGCAGCCACGGCGGAGGCGTCCCCGGAGTTGAAACGCCTGGCGGGGGTGGCGGCGACGGGGCGCAAGCTGGCCCGTGGTGTCTGCGCAAGGGCAACGGCGACCCTGGTTCCAGCGCCTCGATTAACGGCTTCACCAACTTGACAGGCGAACCGCTTTGCCGGACTCGAAGAAGCCCTGTAATGAGCCTTGTTGCACGGATAGGGATGGAAACGGAATTCCCCCTTTCCCCAAGCGGTAGTGTCAGGCGATGCGTTCGAACACAGGCCGTCCGAGCGCGGTCATTGTGTTCAGGACTTTTCGGCCGAGTTGGATCTCCGTGATCTGCCTGGAGAAGCTGCGGGATTTGAGTTTGGGGCCGATGACGCTCTTCCAACGGCCCATCTGCGTTTCTATTCGGCTGCGCTGGTTGTACCCTGTTGCCGTCTGCCAGGCCATGCGGCCGTTGCTGCGGATTTGGGCAATATGGCGATCCCGAACGGTCGCATCACGCGCCGATTGCAGGCGGATCACTGCGTCCTTTGGCGGCGGTATGACCACATCCAGGGTCTCCCCATACCGCTGCCTCAGCAGATTTCGTGTGGACGCTCCATCGTAGGCGCCGTCAGCCAGAAAGCCCGTGACCGGGGCATCCAGCTGATCCAGGAGGCTGGGTAAGGCTGTGCTGTCTCCAACGTTATCGTGAGTCAGAGCGGCGCAAACAATCGCCCCGCTGGCGAGGTCCAGTCCGAGGTGGAGCTTGCGCCAGCGGCGGCGTATTCCCTTGGTGTTATGCTTCTGCGCTAGCCATTCGCCCTCGCCGAAGATCTTGAGGCCAGTACTGTCGACCAGCAGATGGATAGGCACAGATCCTGCTTGCCTCATCACCTGAGCGATGCTCACCCCGTTTGCGCGCCGCGACAGCGTGGAGTAATCCGGTACCCGTATATCCAACCCCATGAGCGTGCCGATGGAACCCATAAGCCCCTGTGTCTGACGCAGTCCAAGATGGTATGCCGTGCGCAGCATCAGGCATGTCTCGATCGCCAAATCCGAGTATCTGCGCTGACCACCCCGTGACGTGCGGCGCGGCGCGCTCCACACACTTTGAGCCTCCTCACTGACCCAAATCGTCAGGTCACCCCGTTGGCGCAAGCTCTCGTTATATTCCGCCCAGTTGATCACCCGGTACTGCACCTTATCAAACTTGTGCCGGCGCGCTGCGGTGAACTTATGTGGCATTTAGACTACCCCCAGCGTTGAAAAAACCAATGATAAGACATCCTTCGGGATGATCCATGCAACAAGGTCTGACGGTATGTGTCAATCAATTCAAAGGAGAACCCTATTCTGACGCCTCAGCGCGCCTTCCCTGACGCCAGGCTAGGGTTTACTCCAACCCGACGCTTCCCAAGGCGGCGAGAGTCGCTTAGCGTACGATTATTTCCGTTTCGTGAGGTGACCCCAAGTAGTACAGAACAAGTAGTACAGAACAAGTAGTAGGAGCGACGAGCCTGTGGATAACTCGCTAAAAACAAAAGCGAAACCACCCAAGAGAGGGGCTAACGCCCCTCCCGAAAAGGCAAAATCGAACCCTTCCTTATAGCTAAAAGACTCAAACAAAAAGACTTACGGCAAACCGCGGAGCGTCGGGCAAGCGGATCGCCCACCAAAACCCAAACCAAAACCCTCGGATAGCCTACGCCAAGAGGCGAGTCAAGCCGCTGGACGAGCGCAGGCGGCGCGGCTCTCCATGGGGGCCTACCTGCGCCGCCGAGCGCGAATAGAGGCGTCTACGATCTTTTGCAGGCCATGCCACTCATTCATTTGGGTGATCCTGGCAAAGCATCCTTTCAAGCCAAGGTCAACATGGTGTTATCGTATCGTTTGCCACTGTTTCAGGTGTCGGGCAGGCGAATTCACGATAGCGTCTTATGGGAAGAAGTTCGATTTCGCGGCAAGCTTGCGTCGCCAGCCTTCTATCGATTGCCGTGCTCGCTGATCATGCGTACTCCCAGAATCCCGACCATCCCTTCAGTTTCGAAGACATCACCGAGGGTTCGGGTATCGGCTTTCAGACGGTGCAGTCGCCAACAATCCAAAAGTATCTGATCGAGACCATGGTTGGGGGCCTTGCGCTCCTTGACTACGACAACGACGGGCGGCTGGACATTTATCTGGTAAACGGAGCCAGTCTGCGCGACCCAATGCCGGCGGATGGGCGCCCCGACAAATCCGGGCCGAAGTACTGGAATCGGCTGTATCGGAACGAAGGGAACCTGCGGTTCGTCGACGTCACGGATGAGGCGGGCGTCCAAGACCGCTTTTTCGGTATGGGAGCGGCGGCCGCCGACTACGACAACGACGGCTGGACCGACCTCTACGTCACGAACCTTGACCGAAACACTCTGTTCCGCAACAATGGTGACGGCACGTTTCACGATGTTACCGAGCGGGCAGGAGTTTCCGCTGGCGGGTGGTCAGCCGCCGGAGCGTTTTTCGACTACGACAACGACGGCCACCTCGACCTTTTCGTCTCGCGTTACCTTGATTGGGGCTTCTCCGGGAACCCTTGGTGCGGGGACAAGAGCCTTGACCTGAGGACTTACTGCCATCCTGACGAGTTCGGGCCCGTTTCCCATCTGCTCTATCGCAACAACGGTGACGGCACATTCACCGATGTTTCCGTTCCTTCGGGCATCGCCGAGCACCCTGGGAAAGGCTTGGGCGTCGCCCTTGGCGACTACGATCTCGACGGCCGAATCGATGTCTTCGTGGCGAATGACTCTTTCCCCCAGCAACTGTTCCACAACCTGGGTGACGGCACGTTCGTTGAGGATGGCGTGCTGGCGGGAGTCGCCTACAACGACGACGGCAAGACTTTCGCCGGCATGGGAACAGCCTTTACTGATTACGACAACAATGGTTTTCCAGACATTTTCGTCAATTCGCTGCCGAACCAGAAGTATGCTCTTTTTCGCAACTCCGACGGGATCTTCGAGGACGATTCCCGCGCGACGGGTCTCGCCGCCGCGTCTCGGATGCACTCGGGCTGGGGAGCCGGTCTCGCCGACTTCGACAACGACGGCTGGAAAGACCTCCTCGTGGCCCAAAGCCACGTCATGGACAACATTGAAGAACTGCAGTCCAATCTCAGGTATCGCGAGCCGCTTTTGGTGTTACGCAATCGGACCGGAAGGTTTATCGACGTCACAAAACAGAGCGGCGCGGCGGTGCGGGTCAGCCGGGCAGCACGCGGGGCCGCCTTCGGCGACCTCGACAACGATGGCCGCGTGGACGTTGTCCTCAGCGTCAACGGAGAGGCGGCGGTATTGTTGCGCAACACCAGTAGAAGCGCACACCACTGGCTGAGCGTCGAACTGACAGGTTCGCGCAGCAACCGAGATGGTGTCGGTACGCGCCTAAGAATCGTAGGCAGCGATGGTCAACAGCACCATTCGATGGTGAGCCCGGCCGGCAGCTACCTCAGCTCCAACGACAAACGCGTGCATTTCGGAGTGGGTGCGTCCGATGTGATCAAGACGTTGGAGATCCGGTGGCCGAGCGGCGTTGTGCAGCTTATCGAGAACGTCAAACCTGACCAGATCTTAAAGCTATCCGAACCCGTCGACGGCGAACTACTTCGGAGGAAGACGCCGTAGGCGATTCAGATATTCGCGGGCGTCGTCGGGATCGGTTTGCTGGAGGCGGCGAGCGAGATTCATCAGCGCTCCTCTGTGATCGGGGTTAATCTCCAGCGCTTTTTTCCAGTGTTCCACCGCCTGTTCCTGGCGACCGATGCGCTGAAGGTTTTGCGCCAGTTGAAACTGCGCTTCCGGCTGGGCTGGGTCGAGTTCGACGGCCTTCGTGAGGTCGCGAACCGCGGCTTGAGGCTGGTTGAGCTCTGCTTCAGAGAGGCCCAGCAGGTAGAGAGCGCGGGAGTCATTCGGGCTGAAGCGAATGCAGCGTTCCAGTGCCTCTTTCGCTTGGGCGTAGCGGCCTAATTCGGCGAGGACCCGGCCATGGTTGAAATGAGCCTGGGCCGAGTCGGGCGCAAGTCGAACGGCCTCACTGAACTCAGCGAGTGCAGGCTCGAGTTGCAGCCGCTCACCGTAGGCGATGCCCAGATTCAGGCGAGCGTCGGCGGACTGAGGCTCAACTTCGACGACTGTCTGAAACGCAGAGACGGCTTCGGCGATGTTTTCAAGCCGGGTTTGGAGCTTTCCAAACAAAGTGAGCGCATCCGCGGATTTCGGCGCAACCTCCAGGGCTCGCTTGGCTTCGGCGGCGGCGGCTTTGAAGTTCTCTTGGGACGCTAACATGAGGGCAAGGTTGAGGTAGGGCTGCACGTACCCGGCATCAAGAGCGATTGCCCCGCGAAATAGTTCTTCAGCCTTTGCGTGGTTCGCCCCGCGCAGGTAGAGGACCCCCAGGTTGTTGTGGGGCTCGGCGAAATTCGGGGCGCTGGCAATGGCGGCCCGGAAGCGCTGCTCGGCCTCCGGACCCTTTCCGGCGGCCAGGGCCAGTTGTCCAAGTTCATTGTGCGCCGGAGCGAAGTCGGGGTCAAACGCGAGAGATCGGCGTAGTTCCCGCGTCTGTTTCGCGGTTTCCCCGAGCAAGCCCCAGGCCTGGCTGAGTCGGTAATGGATGTCGGGACTCTCGGGACGGAGACGCGCTGCCTGCTCGTAGAGCGCGATTGCGGCTCCGGGGTCTCCCGCGTGCAATAGCCGGTCCGCTTGTTGCACGTTGTCTGACGACTGCGGAGCGGCTTGCCCGGCCCCGGCCGCTAGCGCTATGCTCCACACGCCCGCCGCCAGGCAGGTTCGCGGGAACCTCCCCATTTTCGTCTGGGAATGTGACCCTGCCGGCTGCATCACGCCGTTCTCCATTCGATTCAAGGCGTTTAGCTAATTGTCTCAAATCCCCGACCCTGTGAGTGATGTCAGGAGGCATCCGTGCCGGTCGTCTCTTGATGGGCTTACCTTTGCCCCACCACAACAAAAAGGAGCCGCTGAAATGCGTCGGCGGCCCCGCGGAATGGTGGCTCTGCTCGAGCCGAACCGTGCTAGAAGATCAGCTTGATGCCGAGTTGAATCTGCCGCGCGCGGCCCACAGTCGAGCTGACCTGCCCGAACCTCCGATTAGTGAAGTTCAACTGCGGAATGCCGAACGTCGGGTGATTGAAAGTGTTGAACATCTCAACTCGAAACTGCATCCGCAGCCGCTCGGTGATCTGGTCTTGCCGGAAAAACGACAGGTCGAAGTTCTGAAGCGGATCGGTGCGAACCTGATGCCTGCCCGCGCTGCCGAAGGTGAAAACCGACGGCGGGGCATACGCGGCCGTGTCGAACCAGCCGTTGGGCGTGGGGTTGCTCAGGCGCGGATTCCCCACCAGATTGGGCAGCGCTCGCGACTGGGCACGCGTAGCGCCGATGTTTGCCGTGTCGATGTTCATCCGCGGCGTAAACGGCTGACCGCTTCGAAGCTGGATGATGCCGTTGAACTGCCAATTGCCGAGAATCTTCGATCCGATTCCCGAGTTTAGGTACGGCTTTCCTCGCCCGAAGGGCAATTCGTAAACCCACGCCGCCGAAAAGTTTTGGGGAATGTCGAACCCGGACACCGCCCGTGCGCTGTTCGGGTCGTAGGGGTTCTGAAGGTGCTGGCCCTCAACGCCAAACTGGCCGGACGAGGCGATATCGATCGACTTGCTCCAGGTGTAGGCGAGCAGATACGAAAAACCGCCCGAGAATCGTCTCTCGGCTTTGACCTGCAGCCCATGATAGTTGCTGCGGCCGATGCTGCGGTCGTAGTCGGTACGCGGCGCGTGGGGCCAAAGCGATCGGGGTCCGATCGGACCTGGCCCAGGAGTCAGCGCTGTATTGTAAGTGCCTGTGATCGCCAGGTCGATGCTGGTCGAGCCGACATATCCCACCGTCAGGTTCAACCCTGTCGGCAACTGCTTTTGAATCGAGAAGTTCCACTGTGATGAATAGGGGTAATCAAACCGAGGATCGAACATGAACGCCGCCGCCCGAGCGGGAGTCGCTGCCGGGATGCGCGGATCGCCGCCGTTGAAGGGATCGTCGGTTGTTTCGGTCACCACTGTCCTGTTGCGGCCCAAACCGCGAATCAGCCCGGTTCCCGGCCATCCCCCGGAAATGTTCTGCGCCTGCTGATGCGTGCCGGGATAGAGATCGTAGACAATGCCGAAACCGCCGCGAAGCACCAGAGTGGGCTGAACCCGGTAGGCGAAGCCGAACCGGGGGCCCCACAGGGTTCTGTTTTGACGCACCCGGTCCGTCCCCGTGAAGTCCACAAACTGAGCGTTGTACTCGTTGTTGGGGTCGAGCAGGCAGGGCGCCAGTTGAGAGTCGCTGCACTGCGGAGGGGTGGGCGCGCCAACGATAAACTTGCCGGTGTTGAAGTCCCAGGTAGACGGAATGTTCGTCGTGTAGCGCGTACCCTCGATGTAGTCCACGCGCAAGCCGAAGTTCAGGGTCAGCTTGTCGGTCGCTTTCCAAGAGTCCTGCACGAAGAAATTCATCGAGTTGTTTTCCAGACCGAAGACCCGCTGGGAGTACTGCCAGTTGTCATGCACGCCCAGCAGGAACGATGCGATGTCGAGCCCCGTTCCGCCCGGATTGCCCGGGTCGCCAGTCTGCCTGGGGTTGAACGCGAATGTCCCGCGGAAACCGGCATTCGCATGGGTGCTCTTTATGTATTCTCCCCCGAACTTGAACGTATGAGAGCCGGAGACATGGGACACGTCGGACCGGAATTGGTACCCCTTGTCGGGTCCGAACTTACCGGCATTTGAGCTGACGTTGCCCCAGAAGCTGGGTACCGACATGCTGGGCGCTTTCAGTGCCTCCGGCAGGGCGCCGTAAAGGCCCTGGGAAACTAGATCGGTATCGGTGACGAAGTTGATGGTGTCTTGCGTCAGGCTGCTGAAGCCGAACAGGACGTTCAAAAGAGTATTGGCCCCAAACAAGTGCGTGTAGTTGGCGCCTAGGTTCTTCGACGGCCGATCGCGGGTTTGCGAGGTCCCGTTGAAGACCTGCGATTGAGTGGTATTCTGCTCGCCCCATGTGTAGCGGAACCACACCATGTCGGTGTCCGAGAAGTTGTGGTCGACTTTGATGCTGTACTGATCGCTGGGGAACGATTGCGGCGAAGTGTTGCGGCCGTTGAACCGCGGATCTCCCGTATCGATTGGGCTGGGGACGATCTCATCCATCCAGGCCTTCGTTGAATTGTTGATCTGCGAGGCCGGAATCGTATTGTTTAGGAAGGGGTCGCGAATGAAATTCCCCTGCGCATCCGGATTGGGACGTGTCGTGAAGGGGTCGAATATCCGACGGCTTGTGGCGCTGAAGTCGCCGCCGCGCTCCGCTGTTGTTGGAACCAGAAACAGCCGTGCGGAAGGGTTGCGCTGGCGGTAGCCCTCGTAGGAAAAGAAGAAGAACGTCTTGTCCTCGACGATTGGCCCTCCAACCGTGGCCCCAAATTGATTCTGGCGGAGCACGGGCTTGTTAGCTGTAAAAAACCCTCGCGCGTCGAGAGCGTCGTTCCGCAAGAACCAGTAGCCGGTGCCGTGGAACTCGTTCGTGCCACTCCTCGACACGATGTTGACGACGCCGCCCGCGGCGCCACCGAATTCGGCCTGGTCGCTATGAGCCTGCACCTTAAACTGTGAAAGCGCGTCAATGTTGGGCGCCAACGCATACGTTCCGGCATAGTGGTTGTTGTTATAAACTCCGTCCAGCGTGAATGAGTTGCTGCGATTCGTCTGGCCGTTAATCGCCGGGAATACCATGACTCCCACACGCGCCAGTTGAGAGCCGTTTCGGTTTTGCGCTACGCTGACCGGCGTGGCCCCAGGCGTGAGCGTGAGCAACTGGGTGAAGTTTCGGGCGTTGAGCGGCAGGTCGGTGATTTTCTCCTCGCTGACGACGGTGCCGAGCTGCGCTGAGGTGGACTGCAGTTCAGCGGCTTCGGCGACAACTTCGATGGTTTCCGTCACCGCACCGACGACGAGGCTAATGTCCACGGTCCCGATTTGATTCACCTCCAGCGATATGAGATTAGATTGCGCTCGCTGGAAGCCCTCGTTCGATACTTCCAACTGATAGATTCCCGGTTGCAGGTTTGTGATGACGTAGGTCCCGCCCGCGGACGTCGTAACCGTGCGCGAGACCTGCGTGCTCGCATTGGTGACGGTTACACTGGCGCCCGGAATCACGGCCCCTTGCTGGTCCATGATCGTGCCATTGACTTGGGCGTTCTGCGTTTGCGCGATACCATCCACGCCGCCGATTGTCAACAGAACCAACAAAGCGGCGACTGTCACTACGGTCTTAACTTTCACGTTACCCTCCTTACAGTTGGGTAACTCCCGGTTTCGAGCGACAAGCCCTAAAGGGGAGAAAGCCAACTTGACTACAGCAACGAGCGGCTGGAAATCGGAGCTCTACCGGAGTCCCCTGAGCTATCCGTATACAATCTAGCACACACAGGGGGCTCTGTCTGTGGCGACTTCAGGTAGTGGCAGGTAGTGGGGAGGCTTAGATTCTTTCTCGCGGTGTCGACCCACGTCTGTCGGGCTCGCGGCCCTCAGGTCAGGATGTGCCGAACCACGTTTCCGGCGATGTCGGTAAGGCGAAACTCGCGCCCGCTGTAGTGATAAGTCAGGCGCTCATGATCGATTCCCAGCTGGTGGAGCACCGTTGCATGCAGGTCGTGGACGTGAACCTTCTTCTCCGCGACCGCGTAGCCCCACTCGTCCGTTGCGCCGTATGCCATGCCACCCCGGAAGCCCCCGCCCGCGGCGAGCATGGTGAAGCCGTCGGGATTATGATCGCGGCCGTTCTGGGAGTTTTGATTGTTCGTCTGGGTCCAGGGCGTGCGTCCGAACTCGCCGCCGATCAGCACGATCGTCTCCTGCAGTAGTCCCGATGCCTTGAGGTCGCGCAACAACGCGGCCATCGGGCGGTCGGCCTGGCGCGCACGAACCTCGTGCAGGCGAATGTCGTGGTGGTGATCCCAGGGCTGGTCGTCCGCGAAATAAACCTGGACCATGCGAACGCCGCGCTCGACCAAGCGGCGAGCAATCAGGCATCCACGCGCGAAGTCGCCGTCATTGCCCCAGCCCTTCAACTCGTGGACGCGCCCAACGCCGGCCAGACCGGCAATGCCGTAGCGCTCGCGCACGGCCTGCGGTTCTCTTGAAACGTCGAAGGCCTCCAGCGCCTCGGCCTGCATCCGATACGCCGTTTCCATCGCCTGAATGCGGCCTTCAAGCTGGCTGTGGGACCCGCTACGCTCGAGGTGTTGCTTGTTCATCGCCTGGACCAGATCCAGGTAACGGCGCTGCTCTTCCCGCTTCAGCCGGCCGTTGCGAAGATCACGAATCATTAGCTCGGGCTTGCTCTCGAAGTTTGGAACGTAGGAACCCTGATACTCCGCCGGCAGGAAGGCGGAGCTCCACAACTGCGGCCCGACAATCGGCTTGCCGGGACACATCACAATGAACCCGGGAAGGTTTTCGTTCGCCGTTCCGAGCCCGTAGGTGAGCCAGGACCCCATGGAAGGGAATCCTGGAATGATTCGCCCCGTGTTCATCTGGAACAGCGCTTGCGGGTGGCCGGGGTGATCGCACCACATCGAGCGGATCACGCAGATATCGTCAATCTGTTTGGCCAAGTGCGGGAACAAATCGCTCACCGGCAGGCCGCTCTCCCCGTATCGTTGGAACTCCCAAGGCGAGCCGATCAAGGGCCCCACATTCTTCTTCTTGATCTTCAGAGGGAACGGCTTGCCGTGTTGCTCCCGCAGGGCCGGTTTCGGGTCAAAGGTGTCGACGTGCGACGGCCCGCCGTTGAGGAACAGAAAGATGACATGCTTCGCCTTGGCGGGGAAGTGCGCGCCAACTGGCACGGCAGCTTTTGCTTCCCGGGCTAGGAGACTCGACAGCCCAAGCATGCCGAAACCGGAGCCCATCGACTGCAAGGCTTGGCGGCGTGTCATCATCACTTCAATCGCAATCAGTTCACAAACACAAACTCGTTTGAACTCAACAGAGCTCTGGCGTAGTTCTCCCAAGCGCCGCCAGCTTGTCTCAAGTATTGCAGAGCCAGCTCGAGTTCGCTGGAGGTCGGCATTCTTCCAAGGACCAGTTCGTAGGCGAGCTGGATTTTCTCTTTTTCCGTGTCGCCTGCAGTGGCTTGCAGCCTTTCAACCAGTGAGCGCGATCGCTTCCCCACGAACTCACCGTTGAGGAAAAAAAGCTGCTGCATGGGAGTACCCGTGGAGCTGCGTCTTGCCGCTAAGGTCGTGGCGTCGGGAAAGTCGAACAGGCGAAGCGTAGGATCGAGTTCCCTGCGGCTGACAAAAGTGTAGACGCCGCGGCGGAGTTTGGCACTGTCGTGCCAGCTCACCGGAGCACCGCCGGGGGTTGGATCGAGATCCCCGGAGACGAAAAGCAGGGAGTCCCGCAGCGCCTCGACGTCCATGCGCCGCACGTTGGCGCGCCACAGCAACCGATTGTCCGGATCGACCGCCTCGGCTTGCCCGTCAGGTCTCGAGCTAAGTGCATAGGTTGACGACAGCATGATCTCACGATGAAGCGTTTTCATCGACCATGTCGATTCAACAAACCGCGCCGCCAAGTAGTCGAGAAGTTGCGGGTGGCTCGGCCGATCTCCCGTTTGACCAAAGTTGCTCGGCGTGCGGACAATGCCTTGCCCGAAGTGGTGCAGCCAAATACGATTCACCATCACCCGGGCCGTCAGCGGGTTCTCGGGACTGGCGATTGCCTCGGCCAACTCCAGGCGCCCACTGCCCTTCTCAAAGGGCTTCGGAGTGCTTTCCGATAATACGGTCAGGAACGCGCGAGGAGCTTTCGGACCTTTGTTGGAAGGGCTTCCCCCGATCAAGATGTGCTCATCGTCGGGCTCGGGCAAGTCTTCGAGGACGTGCAGATACGCGTACTTCGGTGGCAGCAGCTCCTCGAGCCTGCTGACGTCGGCGCGCAGGTTATCCAAGTGCTTCTGCCAGTGGCCGTTGAGGAATCGGTCGATGTTGTGGTCCCAAAACTGGTGGATCCCGTCCGGGTCACGCTTGAATCGTCCGTTGTAGTAGTCACTGTAGAACAGATCGCGCCACAAATAGTAGTTGGGCGCGCTCAGACCCTTTTTCCCCTGGCTCTTGGTTTTCGACCGGACAAGGTTTTCGTCATCGACAACCTTTCTCTCTTCGAGCACTTCTTCGACCTTCACCTGAAAGGCCGCTAAGTCAAAGCTCGCCTGGCGCCAGCCGTCGAGAAACGGGTGGTCAAAATGGTCCTTCGACAAGTACTCGACCCAGCGCTCTAGCGTCTCACGATCAAGACCGTACTTCTCGGCAGCCTTGGGAAAGGCTCGCTGTTTCACCGAGAGTATTTCTCGCGAGGCTCGAATGTAATCGGGTGTCTTGACGGCGAGAATCTCCCCCAACTGGGCGCTTTGGCGATGAAGATATTCTTTCAGTGTGTTCCGCGCGTTCTTGAGCGCCTTGTCGTGGTCCTCGTAGAGTTTAACTTTGTCCTTCGAAACCAGAGCAAACTCCGTCGTTTTCGTATTGCGGAAGACACCAAGCAGGGCGTAGAAATCTTTCGTGGGGATCGGGTCGTATTTGTGGTCGTGGCATTGCGCGCAGGCCACCGTCAGCGCAAGGAACCCACGCGTCGTCGCGTCGACCCGGTCGTCGTTGCTCTTTGGGTTGGGGCTCAGCGCGTAGACCCCCACCCCACCCATCAGCCCCTTGCTGTTATCCGGATCCAATAGGTCGCCCGCGATCTGGGCTTTGACGAAAAGATCGTAAGGCATGTCCTTGTTGAACGCCTCGATCACCCAGTCGCGGTAACGAAAGGCATTGTCGAACGGGTTAAGCGCAACGACATCCAGCTTGTCGTCGGAATACCGCGCCACGTCGAGCCAGTGGCGTCCCCAGCGCTCGCCGTAGTGAGCGGAACCCAGCAATTGATCAACGACCGTGGCAAGCGCTTGCGGGGAGTCATCGTTGACGAACGCCTCGACTTGCTCCGGGGTCGGTGGCAACCCGATCAGATCCAAGTAGGCCCGGCGAATCAGTGTGCGCTTGTCGGCGGGAGGGTTGGGCCGCAGGCCCCTTTCTTCCAGCTTGGCGAGAACGAATCGATCAATGCCGTTCTTAACCCAGGAGGCTTCACGAACCGGCGGTTGAGGAGGCTTGCGGACCGGCTGAAAAGCCCAATAGGAACGCTGTTCGGGCGTGATGACGTATTCTTTGAGAGGTTCTGTTTGCGCGCCCGCCGGTACGGTCTCCGGCCAAACGGCTCCCGCTTTCACCCACGTGGCCAAGTCCGCAATCTCTTGGTCGCCGAGACGGCCGTTCAACGGCATGCGCAAACGCTCGTGGGTGTGGCTGACCGCCTGGATAAGCAGACTCTGTTCGGGCTTTCCCGGCACGATCGCCGGCCCGCTGTTACCGCCCCGAAGCAATGACCGGCGGGATTCGATCTCCAACCCGCCGAGACGTCTGTCGGTGTGACACTCGAAACACCGATCCGCGAGCACCGGACGGACACGCGCTTCGAAAAACTCGACCGCCGCCGGATCGGGATCGGCAGCAAGCAGCGCACCCATTGAAAAAAGCGCCCAAAGCCAGCAAAGGTTGATGGGTTTCATCGGCGGACGCGGACTCTGTACCGCGCTACAAAGACAT
This sequence comes from Bryobacterales bacterium, assembly GCA_965205595.1. GTDB lineage: Bacteria > Acidobacteriota > Terriglobia > Bryobacterales > UBA6623 > CATQHP01. The sequence goes on from CBDBHI010000024.1 coordinate 14,048, forward strand.
TATCCACTAAAACGAAGGGAACAGAGTTCCTTCTCGTTTGAGATACTCCCGTGCTCGGGCGAGCAATGCGGCAGTCTGTTCCAGCCGGCACGACTCTTCGTAGAGGAATTGCTCCAAGCCTCTCTCTTGGCCCGGGTCGAAGCTCCTCAGCCCGAGATACTCTCGGATTCGGACCTGGTGTCTGGGATCGCGCTCTCCCCGAGCACCGTCGAAAACGGCTGCATGAGGGTTGCTCCGGGGACCCACACTCACCAGATTCACCCGCACAGGGAAACCTGGGCGGAGGACAACATGCTGTCTCGGGGGCAGGAGATCCAAGTCGAGGTCAACGAAGACGACGTCGTGGACGTGGTCCTCCAACCGGGCGAGATGTCGCTCCACCACGTCAACATTATTCACGGGTCGAATCCCAACCCCACTGACATCGCCCGCATCGGTTTCGCCATCCGTTACATCACCCCGAAGGTCAAGCAGATCAAGCCCGGCCATCCCGCGATTCTGGCACGCGGGGAGGACCACTATGGCCACTACGAGTTGATGAAGGAGCCGCCGGCGCTGCTAAGCACAGAGGAAACCCTGGGAGAGCATCTGGCCATGGCTGCTCAGCACGCCCGAGAGATTACCACCACCACGGCGGCAACGCCTAAACATCTTTGAAACCAAAGAGGTTGCCGATATGGGTGGGCTCCTTCCTCCCACAGGGTGTCCGCGCTGAAAAGGCGCAGTGAGAAATGCAGGCCAGACCTTCTCGGCGACAGTCCGCTAGAAGGTAACTCTCAAGCCCATCTGCATGATCCGCGGGCCGGTCAGGGTCTGTATCTCACCGGCGCTGCCGCTGGTGATGGTGCCTTGCGGATTCGTTAAGTTCGCGTGGTTCATCGCGTTGAACATCTCCAAGCGGTATTGGACCTTGACGCGCTCGGTCACCTCGAAGTTCTTGAACAGCCCGAAGTCCAAGTTCCAATCACCCGGCGTGATGATCGTGTTGCGGCCGCTGTTTCCGAAAAAGCCGGCGGCCGGAAGAGCATAGGCGTCCACGTTGTACCAGGTGGCGCCGTTGATGATGGCCTGGCGGTTGCCACCCGGAGAAGGATTGCCCACCAGGTTCGGACGCTGGCCGCCCCCGATCGTCGTGCCCGCGATGTCCCGCCCGTGGCGGATATTCACAGGGTCACCGGTTTGAGCGGAAAAAATGCCGTTGCTCTGCCAGCCGTTAATAATCCACTTTCCGATGCCGCTCTGGAAGGGCGATGGCAGGTCCCACACGAACGACGCCACCGTGCGGTGTGCGTGATGGAAGTTCGCCAGTCCCTTCTCGGCAGCCAGATCTTGCAGGTTCTGGGGATTGAACTGGTTGTTCGTCGCGAAGATATCGATCGTTTTGGACCAGGTGTAGTGAGCCAGAACCGTAAAGCCCCGGCTCATCCGCTTATTGACCGTGAACTGGAAGGCGTTGTAGTTGCCGAAGGCCCGCGACTGATACTCGCGGATGGCCCTGAAGTCCGAGTGCGGACGCACGTTGGGAAGCCCGCTGCTTCGCGCGGGCCTGACGTTGACGTCGAGCACCATGGGCAGGGCGGTGGACTTGGATCCGATGTAGGCCGCGGTGAGAATAATGTCGAAAGGCATCTCCTGCTGGATGTTGAAGTTCCACTGCTGGTTGTAGCCGGAGACAAGGGTCGGGGAAACGCTGCGCCCGAACAGCACCGGAAGCACGAAGTCGAACGCGGCCCTTTCCGCATCGGAGCTGGGGGGCGAAACGGGAAAGGATTGACGCGCCCGGTGAAAGGCTCGGAGAACGTCGCTCCCGATTCGTTGAGGTCCGCCTGCCGCCGATCGAACTGCATCGAAAACGGCGGGTTATTGACGAACTGGCTAAGCGAGTGGAACGTCGGCATGTCATAGAAAATACCGTAGGCAGCGCGCACTGATGTCTTGCTGTGGCCGAACGGCTGCCACGCGAGGCCAAAACGAGGCGCGAAATTGTTCCAATCCTTGGGGGCGCCGCCACGCGGAACGCCGGGGTCGTTGACATAGTTGAGGCCCGGCGGCGCTGATGGGAAGAGCGTGGACCGGACGCCAGGCAGGAAGACCGACATTTCGTCATCAGCCGACTGGAACTGGTGGTAGGGTTCCCAGCGCATACCAAGACTGACGGTCAGGTTCGGGAGAACCTTCCAGTCGTCCTGTACATAAATATTGCTGCCGATATTGCGGATCCTGTTGATGCGCAGCGACCCCATGATGAACCGCGACGGGAAACCGAGCTCCGCCATCTTGAGCGTCCCGCGTTCCTACTCTTCGATGATGCCGCGCCGATAGAAGGTACGAGCGATCAGTGGGTTCCAGGCCAACGACTCGTGCGGCGCGAACAGTTTCACCGAGGTCAACCCGAAATGCAGCGTCCTGGAGGATGTCACCTCCAGGCGATCGTCGTAGAGCGCCACACTCACCGAGCCACCGCCGATCGAGTAATCGCGAAGGCACAGAGCGTTCGCCAGAGATTCCCGCGTAGCCAGAAGCGGGTAGAGCGGTTCGTCGATGCGCTCGAACGATCTGTGCCGGCTCTCGACGCTCAGTTTTAACGTCGTTCTTGTAGTCGCTTACGGCTCGACGGGGGTAGTCATCCGTGACATCAAAATCACCATTCGCCTCGATGAAAGGGTTTAGGCGGTACAGGGTCTGAAGGAGCGCAGTCTTACCGGATTCATTTTTCCGACTAGGCAGGTGACATCGCCAATCTCGACCTCGGTCGAGTCCCGAATGCTCTGAAATTCCCTGATACGACGCAAATCGGTTCATCCCCGCGCATGCGGGGAACAGAATGGCCGATCACCTTCGATAAGGATATTATCGAAGGGGAAACGCGGTTCCAAGCGCTACTGTACTCCCCCAAGCCACGCCCACGCGAGAGAGAGTTCTAGATCCTGCCCCTGGGCCGCCACCTTGTGCTGCATCGCCGGATTCACCTCAAGCAGTCCGGCCACGCTGACTTCGAGTAGGGGCGGGTTCAGGCCAGCCGATCGAGTTACCGTCATCAGAATGTGGGGTTCGGGGCCAACCGCTCCATACCACAGCCCGGCCCGTAGCCGCCCCTGATGGTCGCGGCAACCCAAACTCCACTCGGCATCAATGGCAACCACAGCGCCGGTAGCTAGAGCCTGTGCAACCAGCGGACGCAGAGCCCCTAGCACGTCGGGGGCTACCTCATCCCGTGGGCTCAGATACTCGTGGCCTGTTTCGATGGTGCGGTGGAGAAGATTTTGCATTATCCAACCCTCTAGGGATCAGTTGAACGGTGCAACCGAATGCCAGCGGAAAGATCCTCGAGGAGGCGCTCGCGAACATCGGCCGCAGCCGGAATGCGCACATGTTGCGCTGCCAGCTGTCGACGCGCGAGGTCGAGGTCCTCCACCACGCGGGCGCGGCGGCTCCCTTCCCACTGGAAAACCCCGGCGGCCGCCGTCCGCTCCAGGCGCGCGATGAGAGCCTCCCGCGACACCGCCGCGGCGTTACCGACCCGCAGGCCCTCGAGGCCCGCCATGATCTGTCGTGCGCGGCGCTGGCGCACACGGAAGAGCTTCTCGACCGCCGCGCGGCCGAGGTGAGTGGATGTCATGGAACGCAGGGCGCTGAGGATTTCGTCAAGTCGATGAAACCAGGCTGGTTGGGCGGGCATGGGGGGACTCCTGCTCTACTACATGTTAGGGAGCGATCCGGCATTATGAGCTGCCCGGGAGAGGTTTTAGCGGCAGTTTCTTATGTATGATAAAGGATATTATCATTCATTACGGCGAAGCCGAAAGGGAACCTTTCGGCCATACCAGACGCCTTGAGCCGCAGCCGTGGGGCACTGTCACCCGCGGGGCCGTAGCGCGGCGTAGGAGCCGCGCCAGGGGCTTGACTCGCCTCTCGGCGTAGGCTATCCGGGGTTTTGGGTTGGGTTTTGTTGTGTCTCCGCTCCCCGCGCCAGCTTTGGGGGTCGAAGGGGCGCACGATTCTGGGCGCTACCCTTGGAGAGGCGATCATGAAGCCAATCAACTGTCTTGTCACGGCCACCGTCGCCGTGGCGCTTGCGGTCCCAGTGCAGGCGCAAGTCGATTGCGCGGACTGGAACACAGCAGATTTTTTCCGAGCCGCAGAGGCATCTGACGTGACCCGTTGTTTGCAGGCGGGCGCGCACCCGAACGCACGAGACGAACTTGGCCTCACACCGCTGCATGTGGCGGGAATAGCCGGGACTGCCGAAGTTGTGGCGGCACTGCTGGAGGCGGGTGCGGACGTGGAAGCACGGGCCGAAATCGATATGAGAACTCCGCTGCATTGGGCGGCGTATGGGAAAGCCGAAGCTGTAGCGGTGCTGGTAGAAGCGGGCGCGGCTTTGGAAGCACGGGACAAACTTGGCGGCACCCCGCTGCATGCGGCAGCGTTTGCGACGGGGCTTGGGGAGTACAGAGCCGAAGCTGTGACGGCGCTGCTGGAGGCGGGCGCGAACCCGGACGCACGGGGCAACGATGGCAAGACCCCGCTGCATGAAGCGGCGGCGTACGGGACTGCCGAAGCCGTAACGGTACTGCTGCAAGGTGGCGCGATGCTGGAAGCGCGAACCGGAGCGGGCAAGACCCCGCTACATGCGGCGGCGGAACTTGGAACTGCCGAAGTCGTAACGGCGCTGCTGGAGGCGGGCGCAAACCCGGATGCACGAGACGAAATCGGCTTCACACCACTGCATAGGGTAGCTTGGAATGGGCATGCCGAAGCTGTGACGATTTTGCTAGAGGCAGGTGCGGATTTGGAAGCACGGGCCGAATATGGCTTCACCCCACTGCATGCGGCGGCGGGGAATGGGCATGCCGAAGCTGTGACGGTGCTGCTGCAAGGTGGCGCGATGCTGGAAGCGCGAACCGAAGCGGGCGGCACCCCGCTGCATGCGGCAGCGCTGCGCGGGACTGCCGAAGTTGTAACGGCGCTGCTGGAGGCGGGCGCGGACCCGAAGGACCGAGACAACGAGGACAGGCTGCCTGTCGACTACGCCGAAGACAACGAATTGCTCAAGGGGACCGATGCCTATTGGCGGTTAAACGATGCACGCTTTCAATAGCGGCTCCGGGTGCGCTCCCGCTCGACTTTGGCGGCGGCTGCGGGATCGGTGCGCTGCGATGCGGTTGGGAAGGGGCTGTTCAGCGCCGTGGCCCTGGAAATGGACCCCGGCAACCGCATCTTCACCACGCTGCCGGGTGGTGCTGTTTTCCATAAGTCATTTGTTTTTAGTCTTTTACCTATAAGAAAGGTTTTGGTTTTGACTCTTGCGGAGGCCCAAAAGTCAAAATCTTCTCTCTCTTTTTCTCTGAGGTCAAAAGGGACACTATCTGTGTAGCTTCGTTGGTAGAATGTCACCCCCCCTAGTTTCGGTTCCGGATTCGCTGAATCTGGCGCACGGTCAGGCCATGCTCGGAAGCTAGCTCGGCATTGATTCTAGGATCTTCCCGGATACTCTTGTTCCGGGCAGCGATCCGAGCAGCATTGCTGTAACCCGCCCGCCGCTGAAGGGCATGACCTGCCCGCGTCATGCCGGCGCAGACGATCCCCGCGGGGTGGCGCGGGGCGGCGCGTGGAGAACGCGTTCTTCCGCTACAAGTCCATCATGGGCGATGGTCTTCGCGCCCGGAGCCGAGCAGGGGAGTGAGGCCGCCCTCGGCTGCCAGCCAGCATCGAAGTTTATGTGGCGAAGTAAGACGAAAGTGTGTAGACTCTTGCAAAATGGCAGATGGCTCGAGCATTGAGTGGACGGAGGCTACCTGGAATCCGGTGACTGGCTGCACGAAGGTCAGCGCTGGGTGCAAGCACTGCTACGCGGAGCGGATGTCCAACCGCCTGCGAGCGATGGGCAAGGAGCACTACAAGAACGGTTTTCGCCTTGCGCTGCACGAGGACGCGTTGACCATCCCGTTCGGCTGGCGCTCACCTCGTCTGATCTTCGTCAACTCGATGAGCGACCTGTTCCAAAAGGACGTGCCGCTCTCGTTCATCCAGCAAGTCTTCAAGGTGATGACGGCCTGCCCGCATCACACATTCCAAATCCTGACGAAGCGCCCCGAGATTGCGGCCGAGCATGCCAGTCAACTCAACTGGCCGAGGAACGTGTGGCTTGGAACCAGCGTCGAGAACGCGAAGGTCGTTTCGCGCATTCGACATCTTCGGAACATTCCCGCAGCCATAAGGTTCCTCTCGGTCGAGCCTCTACTTGGACCGATTCCGCGCCTACCACTGACCGGCATTCATTGGATCATCGTCGGCGGCGAGTCAGGACCGGAGTGCCGCCCGATGGAACCCGACTGGGTGAGAACAATTCGCAACCGCTGCTTGGAACGTGGCGTGCCGTTCTTCTTCAAGCAGTGGGGGGGCGTGAACAAGAAGAAGTCGGGTCGAACGTTAGACGGCCGCACTTGGAATGAACTCCCGCCACGCCCGCAGAATAGAATCACCGCATGACCGACAATCTTCCCACCGTCTGGGAAGCAGAACCACATACCCTTGCGAAGCACGGCATTCTGAGGACCTACCTGGAAGCGTGGGCCGCCATCCTCAGCAAGGCTCGATTTGGCACCGAACTGCTGTTCGTTGATGGTTTTGCGGGGCCAGGTGAATACCTGCTTGGTGAGCCTGGGAGCCCGATTGTTGCCCTGAACTCAATTCTCAACCATGACCGGACCTTACTGAAGATTAGGCTCCGCTTCATCGAAAAAGATAGAGAACGGCATGCCCATCTCGTGAGTCGTCTGGCCCAAGAACAAGATCAAATCGTGGCGAGTCAAACGGTGATTGTTGAGCCTCCTATCCTCGGCGATTGTGACGCTGAAATCCGCAAGCTAATCGCAGAACGTAGGCGGCAGGGACAAATGCTCGGGCCGGCGTTGTTCTTCCTCGACCAATTTGGCTACTCCCAGGTGCCGATGTCCCTAGTGCAACACATCATGGAGCACCAGGGGTGCGAGGTCTTTTCGTATCTGAACTGCCAGCGGATGAACCAGTTCTTGTCGGACAGGACGAAATGGCCTGGGATCACAGCGGCCTACGGTGACGAGTCGTGGAAGGCCGCGCTTACGATGAATGGCTATGCCCGCCAACAGTATTTGATCCGCGCCTACATGGACGCCATTCGCGCCAACGCGGGCGTGGTCTACGTCTGGTCGTTTGCGATGTTCGATTCCAGCGAGCACCTTATAAACTGGCTGATTTTTGGAACGAACCACCTTCGCGGCCTTGAGGTGATGAAGTCGGCGATGTGGAAAGCGGACCAGACCGGCGACTACCGGTTTTCGGACCGGGTGGACGAATCTGGCCAACAGAACTTCTTTTCGAATCTCAAGCCGGCGTGGCTTGCGGACGAGCTCGCAGCCCAACTAGCCGGCAGAATTATGAAGGAGGAGGAAGTGCGGGAGTTCGTCGTAACTAAGACGCCATTCTACCTTTACAAGTCCGCCGTGAACCTCCTTCGAGCCGATGGCCGCGCGACTCCCGCCAAGAAGGCAAACTGGCCCGTGAAGTTTGCGGATAGGGGCTGACGCCGGTGTTCTGCCCAGCTACGCCACCTTGCAGGCAAAGTGCGCGTTGACCCAGCCTCCAGTGGGCTTGATCAGAAAGGATGAAGTGGCCGGCCTCCGGTGAGGTCCTCGATACTGGGGACCGAAGGAGACCGCCATGGAGAATATCGGCATCGATCTCGGTAGCAAGGTAAGCCAGGTGTGTGTTCGCAACGGCGTCGGCGTGATTGTCGAGGAAAAGCGCTGCCGCACTGACCAGCTCGGACGATATTTGGGGAAACGAGCGCCAGGGTGCGTCGTGCTGGAGACATGCACGGAAGCCTTCAGGATCCTGGGCGTCATCGGCCGTTATAGGCCATGATGACGGCTTCGCGGAACGACGCTTGGTGCAGTCGCTGTTTGACCGCGCGCAAGGCGTATCGTCGTTCCAGTGCGTTCTCGGGCGGGACCAGTGCCGCTTGATCGGGCACGCCGAACGCGACACGTGCCTTCAACGCCGTGGCGTCCCACCCGGAAATAAAGGCTGGAACCATGGCTTGGGGGAACACAGCACCAGAAGCCGCGCCATGAAGCCGAGGTCCGGGTCCGCTTCGCTGGCTCCGACAAGCTGGTTCACCTGATCGAAGCGGGTGAAGTGGTGCAACGCCTGGGGCGAGGCTTCGCGGATCGCCTGGACCGGACCGCCCATACTGGAGAGGGCATCACCGATGGGAACCAACCCGTCGCGTTGACGCTTCATGGCTTTATTTTCCCACAGCTCGCCGCTCCGGTTTACTAGAGAAAGCCCATCGTTTTTTGTACAGTACGAGGGACGGAGATCAATAGATGATCGAGCACTTGCGGGGAAGAGATCGCAAGCTGGAACCGCTCGGCTGGACCGGCGCGGGAGCGGAATGGATTGCGCTTGTGTGCCTTCACAGCGGCGTGTTCATGCGAGGACAATTCTGTGATTATTTCGGTGTGAGTCGCCAACAGGCCCAACGATTCGTCAAGGCATTGGTGGACCGCCGCGAAGCGGTTGAGAACTCGCACATTACGTTCTCCGGCGGAACTAAACCGTGCCGCATATCGAGCACCGCGATCTACCAGGCGCTAGGCGTCAAGAAAATCCGCAAGCGGCCATCAGCCACCAAGACTGTTCTTATGCGGCAGCTTTTGTCGCTCGATTTTGTCCTCAAACATTCCTCTATAAACTGGCTCCCCGCCGAGCCGGAGAAGGTCGAGTTTTTTGAAAAGCTCGGCGTGCCGCGCCGCTTGCTTCCACGCCGGATTTACTGCGGTGTGGTCGGCGCCCACAAACGCTACTTTGCGCTCAAAATGCCCCTTGCCGTGGAACCTACAATCGTCACCTTTGTCTACGTCGATCCGGGCAACCAGACGTATACCGAACTCTACTCGTGGGGAGCCGCGCATGGGCCGCTTTGGGATGCGCTCCGCGAGAAGGGGCGGCGGGTTCGGGTAATCGGAATTGCGGTTGAAAATGCCATCCTGGACCGGACGAATCGAGTGCTTGAAAAATGGGCGGCGGCGGAGCCAGGGGCAACCCATGAAGGGCCGACGGTGAAGCAGGAGATCAACCTGATTAGCGACGCCATGAAGCAAGACGACGACGAGTTTCTAGCTCCCTACGGCGGCTTCGACGGAGCCATGGGGCGGCTTGGAATGCTCTACAGAATGCCCGATTCCAACGTCAGGGAAGGAGTCTCGATTGACCAATGTTGGACATGGCGGGCCGTGCGCTTTGCGGATCAAAATGAGGTCGGCTGAGAGAGACGCAGAATCGGCTGATTTTTTATGGACAGTGGCCGATAATGCTTGGCACGGACTCAGGGGGGGGGTGTCCAGCGCTTAAATCGAGAAATGCGGCGAAGCCGCTTTCCTCTATCTGACTCATTCCGCTGTGGTTATCCGCTTTGAAACAGCCTCTCCCTGCGTCCCAGGGTCGCATGTCGAGAATGACGATAGCGACCCCCCCCAAAACAGGGGGGTCATGCGGCCTTTCATAGATGTCCGCTGTTGCGTACCTCTACTCGGCCCCATGACGGGTCGCTATCGTCTCATTTATCCCTGCGGGAAGGCTCAGAAAAACCCCCCTTTCCCCTCGCGCTTGATCGTGCCGGATCGGTCCTCGCCGTCAAGGGTACGCTTCGCCGCTTCGCGCCCCTGACTGCTCCGGGCCGATCCGAAGGGATGACTGTTTACGAGGGGAAAGGGGGGGAGCGGATCAGCCAGTGAGTTTGTATCTCATTTGATAGCGTTCGATAGCATCGCACCACGCCCAAAAAGCGGGGTATTCGGGCCGTGTGGACGGGCCGAAAGGGGAAGCGCTCTCGAGCTGGTGGGCCGGGTGAGCCTGTTTCAGGGAAGCTTTTCCCCGGTGGCGGGCTTCGGCGACCAGATGCCTGGATTGTTGGTAGGAGTAGCCGCTGTTGCGGAGAAGCTTCGCTATGCGGCGGACGTCCCTGGTTCAGAGTACTCGTTTTCTCTTCCCGGTTTGATTTCATGATTTCGCCCATCCTTCCCTCTGGATGGTTTGCTCGATATGAGCCAGATGATGCCGGCCGTGCCAGGCATAGGCCCCGATGTTTTCGGCCAGATTGGTGACCGATCCCGTTTCGGGATGGATGAACTCCCGCTCCAGATCCTCCGGTCCCAAAGATCGCAGGAGACCGACCCAGCGCTGATGCAGCGACTCCAGCAGGAACAGGGATACCGTCACCGATACCGAGGAGTAGTCCCCCAATTCTGCCCAGCGCTCCTCGTCATAGGCCTTGATTCGCGGGCGGTCTTCAGTCAGAGCCCACTTGAACCGAATGAAACTGTTCATGTGGCTGTCGGGGATATGGTGAACCACCTGACGAATGGTCCAGCCTTCGGGCCGATACCGGGTGTTCAACTGAGATTCGGAAAGCGGTTCAACCCGTTGCCGAAGGTCCCCGGGAAGAGCTTCGATGTCCCGGATCCAGGCCTGGATGTGGCCCTCCTCAACGCCAGCGGGAACCTGGAATCGACCGATCGGGTAACGCAGTTCCTCCACATTCAAAGGCATTCTCCTAGATTATCGCCTCTTGACTTGGAATGACAGGAGACTCCCCCGATCAGCCGCTCTCACCGGGCCCTCGGTCCACATTAAACCGCTGGACATTGAGAACTCCATTCCAGGGGGCAATCGCTTCGGTCGAGAGCCAAGCCATCAACAGGCGCGGCAGCGGGCCGAAGGGTAGCTTGTACTCGCCGGTGGCCGTCATGATGAGCGTGTACGGGCCGTTGACGCGCTTGTACTGGAGGCGGTCGCCGGGGTTGGTGCGGGGCAACGAGCAGAGAGTCAGTAGCCGCGCCATGAAGCCGAGAGTGGGGCGCTGTCACCCGTAGGGCCGTAGCGTAGCGTAGGAGCCGCGAAGCGGCTTGACTCGCCTCTCGGCGTAGGCTATCCGGGGGTTTTGATTCTGGTTTTGGTGCCTGATCCGCTTGCCAGATCCGGAAATCTGTCGTAAGTCTTTTGTTTTCAGTTCTTTACCTATAAGGAAGGGTTTGGTTTTGACTTTTTCGGGGGCGTCAGCCCCTCTCTTGGGGTGGTTTCTCTTTTGTTTTCAGCGAGTTATCCACAGGATCGTCGCTCCTACTACTTGTTCTTTAACTACTTGTTCTTTAACTACTTGTAGGGGGGGTGGTTTTGTGCGAAGGAAACCGGGGGGGGGGTGGTTTTGTGCGAAAAACCGCCTTTAGGGGGGGGGTGGTTTTGTGCGAGGAAAACTCCCCCAAATCACATAATCCTGTGGATAAACCTTGCGGCGGCAATCGCTTAGGACGCCCCAGGAGCAGCTTTCAGTGGTTCAGGCACCCCTAACGACAGGCGGCGCTTGAAGGGCCGTCAGAGGCGAGCCTTGCGGCTGGAATGGGGAGATCAGCTTGCTAGCTGACCTTGATCTGACGGAGCGATGGCCGGTGTTGAGGGATGCAGGATCAGGAGGCCCGGAGCCGTGGCGTAGTTCAGGCCCGGCCAAGCGGCCTTGATCTTGATTAACTCGCGTAGAACCTTGCGACGAAAGACTTTGACGGTTTGCTTATCGGCCCCTCTGATGGGGGCTGTGTCGAACTGCTGGTACAACTGCCGCCAGGTGAGCCGTAGCGGAGCACGAAGCGTAAAGATGCGGTAGGTGAGCCAGAGGTAGAGATCGAGGCCCAGGGCGCAGCGTTTGAGCGCCGTGAGGGTGTTCATGTCGAGCGGTACGGGGTGGCTGATGATCTCGTTGAAAAAGTCCTCGCTGAGTTCGATCTTGCTTTCCCACAATGAGGGCTCATCGGGCTTGCGCTCGTTCCACCAAAATTCCGTGCGACGAGCGATCAGCGAACTCACGGTTGCTTGGCCTCGCTCATCCTCGTAAATCAGCGAGACGCTGCAACCAAAGAGCCGCTTCATTTGATTACGGAGGCGCGTTCGTCCGCCAGAGGTGCCACTGCTGGTGCTGTAGATGTCGAGCGTTCGCATGAACTCCGAGAGCGAGCGACCCAGGACGAGCTCGCGGGATTGGGTGCGCACCGCTTCGGTGCAAAGCCAAGCCAGCAAGAGGCGCGGCAAGTTGCCATAAGGGAGTTTGCGTAATCATATACTTGACGCAAGGTCATCATTGTAGTACACTAGTCTTGTGAGTTGGTTAACTTCTTTTCTTTCAGTTCTTTCGAGTCCTTCTCATGAGCTACTCTGTGAAGCTCCTCACGCGCCTTCTTCGGGAAGATCCTTTTCAGGGCTTCTTCCGTTGTCAGATCCTTCGCTGGTTTCTTTCTAGGCATAACTATGAGCACTGCCAATATCGACTTAATGACTTTGATGGACCGCTTCCACTCCGAGGAAAAGTGCTTGGAGTATTTAGAAGGTCTCCGCTGGCCGGATGGCGTCCACTGTCCCCGTTGTGACTCTGATAAGATTTCACGGATTGTAAAACGTGCCCAATACGATTGTGATTCATGCCGCTACCAGTTCTCCGTCAAGGCAGGAACAATTTTCCATGACTCCCACTTGCCACTGCGTAAGTGGTTCGCCGCTGTCTATTTGATGTGTGAGGCACGCAAAGGGGTTTCGGCTAACCAGTTGAAAAGAACGTTGAAGGTCGCCTACAAGACCGCGTGGTACCTCTGCCACCGTATTCGAGCAGCACTGAAGGATGCTGATACCAAACCTCTTGACGACACTGTTGAAGTTGACGAGACATTTGTTGGCGGAAAGATCAGAGGTAGGGGACGAGGGTACCGCGACAACAAAGATATGGTACTTGGTGCTATTGAGCGTGGCGGCTCTATCCGGCTGAGGGTTGAAAAGAGAAGGGACCGAAAGACACTTCACAAATTTATTGAGGATACTGCCCCAGATGCTAAACGGGTGTTCACTGATGACTTTCCAGCCTACAAGGGCATTGCTGACGAGAAGACACAACACGAAACGGTGAACCATTCGGCTGACGAGTATGTCCGTGGTGATGTCCATACGAATAGCATTGAAGGGGCCTTCTCGCTCTTCAAGCGGTCGATTGTAGGCGCTTACCATCAAGTCAGCACCAAGCACCTTCCAGCGTACCTAGACGAGTTTGAGTTCCGGTTTGACAATCGTGATAACCCATATCTGTTCCGGGATACACTGCTGCGGTTGATTGGATCTGAATCTCTGAAGTATGATGACTTGGTTGCATAACACACTCTAGGGTCGCCCAGATTTTTGATCTTCACCGCCGAAGCGTCGTCGTATAGCATCCATTGGAATTGATCCTTTGATGTTTAGACCCCACATCCGCTCATCAAACAAAGTTGTTCCAGGCTCACTTATTAAGTAGAATCTCTGCATCCAGAAATTGGCTCCGTCCACAACCCTGGAGTATTGGAGGACAACTCGCATTACCCTTGTCCCCTCCTGGTCCGCTTGGATCAGTAATCACGGTATTCATCTGGCGTAATACATTACTGCAATCGACAGTAAACGACTCCCGTTTCTCACTAGGAAGGCTAGAGATTAGATACTCTTTGAGGCTTATACTATTTGGAAGTTTTAGCACAAGTCCATCAGCGTAGCTTGCAATGATACAGTGTGTTCTAATTCTTATATCTTTCAAGTCAACAAGTCCAGAATTGAACACTTCTAGCCTAAATCGTCCTACCTCTTCATCAAAATCAACTCTGGACTTGGACTCTATCTTCACAACCGGGGGCGTAAGTGCCCTCAAGCGATCAATCTCAGTATTGGCGTTTACTAGATCCCCCCTCAACGTGGATAGATCAGACATCAACATGGAGTTTTGCTTTTTCTCTTCGGTGCTGATCCTGGCTGGAGTTACAAGAAATAACACCCATACAAAGACTGCCGCCGCCGCTAAGAGAATGTACTTTCCAGTTCTCTTCCAAGCATCCAGGGAAGTTCGTTTTAGTTCTTTCATGCCTCCCTCCCGAAATGCTGTGGCAACATAAATAATTGCGACAAAGACGAAAGCAAGCAAAGGCTTGTCCACTGCAATTGACCAAGTAGATTCAACAGACTTTTCAATCGCCAACTTCCAATAGGACAGCCAGTCAAAGAATGACATGTTCGCAAGACTATCACCCCATCTAGCCTTGCGTCAAGTAGATAATTACGCGTTTAAGCTACAGGCGCCGAGAGGCGGCGATGCCGCCTAAAGTATTCGCCTTCGGAGCATTCGAACTCGATTCGGAGACCGATGAACTAAGAAAGTGCGGTGTCCGGATCAGGCTGGCTGGGCAGCCGGTCCAGGTTCTGAAGCTGCTTCTCGAACACGCCGGCAAGTTGGTAACTCGCGGAGAATTGCAAGAGACGCTCTGGTCCCACGAGACGTTCACCGACTTCGACCACGGCCTCAACACGGCGATCCAGCGCATCAGGGCAACGCTGGGCGACTCGGCGACGAATCCACGTTTCATTGAAACGCTGCCGCGCAAAGGCTATAGATTTATCGCGTCGGTAGCAATCACGAGGGAACCGGCCTCGACGAGACAGTTCAGTCCATTTGCACTCGTCGTCGCGGTGGTCCTCGCGGGCGTCGCGCTTAGCGCAACGGTCTGCGATCATCCGCGCGAGCTCGAGGTGCGTCACAATTTAGCCCACGAATGGATTCGTGGGCCTCGGTTGCCCGATCGGGCTATGTTGCGAGTTCTCGTCGGTGACTCGCTCCCAACAGCTCATCGTAATTCCTAGCGCTAGTACTTAGTTGCGTAAGTTAGAATATTTACTGGCGAGGGGACGAGGGGCGACGACGGTCTTGGTCCATTCGAACGGAGTAGCCTTGGAGTTGTAGACGCGGACGAAGCTGTCGATGGCCTCGCGCACCTGCCGGGGGGAAGTGAAACTCGCCCCCCGCAAGGCGCGGCGGCTCAGAATCGAAAACCACACCTCAACCTGATTCATCCACGAACTGTAGGTCGGCGTGTAGTGAAAATGGATGTTCGCATGACGTTGCAGCCAGCGGTCATTTTTGGGCTTGTGAGTGTTCAAGTTATCCAAGATGATGTGGATCTCGCGGCCTTCGTGGATGGCCGCGATGTGGTTCATGAAGTCGAGAAACTCGCGACGCCGTCGGCGCCAATAGTGTCCGGCGATGATGAATCCGGTAGCCACTTCCAGCGCGGCGAAAAGCGGCGTCGTGCCGTGCCGCCTGTAGCCGTGCGAGAAGCCCGTCAAGGCCTTGCCGTTGGGCAAGCGTAGCCAGCCCTGCGCTCGCTCCAAGGCCTGGATGCTCGGCTTCTCGTCGACCGCGAGCACCACGGCGTTTTCCGGCGGGCTGAGGTAGAGTCCGACAATGTCGGCGGCCTTGCGAGCGAACTCCGGGTCGGTTGACAAACACCAACTGCGCCGCCGCCGCAAGGACACGCCGAGCTGCCGCAGTACGCGCCAGACTTGATGCTTGCTGACGTCGCCGAGAGCTTCCGCGAGCAGTTCGCCTGTCCAAGTGGCGTGCCCTTCGGGCGGAGCTTCGTCGAGTTGGCAGAGGATGCGTTTGCGCGTCGCTTGGTCGTACCGCGCGGGCCTGCCGGAACGCGCTTGATCGCATAATCCCGCCAGACGTTGCTGGGCGAAGCGGGTGCGCCATTTCGACACGCGCGCCGCCGGGGATCCCAGTTGCCGGGCGATCTCGGCGGTCGAGGTAGCGGCGGCCGCCGGCAGCACAATGCGAGCGCGCTCCAGCATGCGCCGTTCGGACTTGTGGCCGCGCACCCAGAGTCGCAGCGTCTCTTCTTCCTCGGCGTTCAGTCGAATCACCGTTGCCGGTCTTGCCATACCGACATTTTACAGTTAAAGGCCTTACTTTCGCAAGTTAGTACTAGCGTCGACGAAAGCTCGATTCGGATTCGTCTTTTCGCGCCGCGGCCTGCCGATGGAAGCCTGTTCGAGCTGGTTCCTCCCTCGGCTGGTTGGCATGCAACAGGCAGCGAAATGGGTTTATTCCGGAAAGGTATTTTCCGCTCAAGAAGCTCTCGACGGCGGACTCGTCTCTGAGCTCCTGGCCCCCGAAGACCTTGTCCCACGGGCCAACGAGATCGCCCGCGAGATCGCCGACAACACCTCTGCCGTCTCGGTCGCGGTCATGCGTCAAATGATGTGGCGTATGTTGGGAGCCGACCACCCCATGCAGGCCCACAAGATCGATAGTCGCGGCATCTCCGTGCTCGGCAAGCTACCCGACGCCGCTGAAGGCGTGACCTCATTCCTTGAAAAACGGCCACCAAAATTCCCGATGAAAGTGTCGACTGACATGCCCGACTACTTCCCCTGGTGGGACGAGCCTCGCTTTCAGTAACGCAAACCGCTACTAATCGCCCGCCGTTCCAACCCAAAACGGGCTCGACCAGGCCGTACTCCCATCGATCTGCCGCACCCGCAAATAATAGTAGTCCCCCGGCTTAGCCTCCTCGCGGTCGGTATACGAAAATTCCTGGTCGAGCGCTTGACCGCTGGTCACGATTTGCGCGGACAGCGCGTCGCTGTGCTCAAGCACTTGATACTCTTTCCGCGAGACCTGACCTTTGAGGTCGCCTAGCCGAAACTCGACCCGATTCGCAGGCAACTCTTGCGGCGTACGCGTATAACCGCCCGACCCATTTGACTCCAACGTAGCTTCCATGTCCAGGGTCACAACCGTATCTGGGCTCGCCCCGCTCAACTTCAGCAGCAGCGATTTGCCGCGTCCACGAGTCGGGAAATCGAAATTGATCTTGTTGCGGTCCGTCCTATCGCGGCCGACATGATAGGTCGCGGGCTGCGTGAACCACGGATCCTCGTAGTCCAAAAGCTGAGCACCCTTCACCGTGAGGGCGCCTTTCCAAGGACGCCCACCGCGAGGAACGACGCGCTCGCCGTGAACCTCCGTCGACGATTCAAACGTAATCTGCACCCAGGCGTCAGCTGAGACTTCGCTCTCGAGAAAGCGCTTGCTGTATACGATGTTGCCGTTCTTAATTACGTCGATCGCATCGATTGGCGCCGTGCCGTTGACGCTGCAATCGATCTCGCGCGGGTCGGCATTGTCCTGGCGCAACCCCATGCGGCTGCCGTTCAGCGTCGCGTTGAGAATGATACGCTCCCCAGTGGTCGCGTAGGTCTTGCGGTCACGGAGTGCGCTAAAAATTTCGTCGCCATTATTTTTCTGAGCCATGGCGGCCGCCAGCCCGCCTAATTGACGGTTACCGATGCCCGAATAACCGGGATGCCCGTTGTGATTGTCCGACGCCCCGACAAAGCCGATTTCAAACCCATTCTGCAAGTACTTGTTGCCAAACCAGTCGAACGTCCCGTGTCCCGATTGAATCTCAACCAAGCGTTCCATGTCGGCGTCGCTGTTGGTCCAATCACCCACCTGATGCGCGTGCGGGATGATCAGCACATCGTCGGTGCCGTTCTTCTTGCGCAGCCCGGCATAAAGTTCGTCGAGCAGCGGAGCTTGCTGATTCGGCACGCGGCGGCGTCCGGCGGTGTTGCGGAAAAATACGTTGTGATGCCCACCGTAGACCAGCCGCGAAGTCCACTCGAACCCAAGAATCGTCGTGAATTTTCCCGGAATGCGGTACTTCTCGACCATCTCTTGTAGCGTTCGCCACTCGCTGTCGTCCATCCAAATGTCGTGCTCAGAAAGGCTTAGAAAATCGAGGCGTGCCACGTCGCGGCCGAATTTGTAGTAACCGTCAGGCGACCCCTGGCCCTCGGCGAACGCGGTATGGCCGTGAGTCTCGCCCCAATAAATTCGATGATCCGGATCGTTCTCCACGCGCACCGGATTGCTAGTCGCCTGCATCGACCCGTCTTCGTTCCGAACAGTGAATCGATAGACGCCTGCCCGCGGCAATCGAACATTCTCAATCAACGTCATCGCCGGGCTGCCGGCCGCGATTGTCCGGAACGGCTTGCCGTTGACCAAAACGTAGAGCGTAGGCGTTTCCGCGCTCGACAGATTCTTACTGCGGTCCTCCGAGCGCACCGCTAGCGTAAACGGTTCGTGAGGATCGACAATCGACGGGGCGACTGCGTTGACGTAGCGAATCTCCTCGCGGCCCAGCACCTCGAACGAAGTCCACTTCGGCGTAAGCAAATCGCCCTTGCCTTCGAGGTCCACAAAAAACTGCGGAATCACCTGGTCATTCGACGACTCCTGCAGTCTCAGCCCCGGACCGCCGCCCGACGTATTGCCGTAAGTGATCGTAACTGTCTCACCCTCCTTGAGTGACGTACCGCTAAGACGCAGCGGCACGATACCGCCGCGAAGCTGGAAGCTCAACCACTGCGCCCAAGGCCGCGTCCGCGTGAACTTCGCGGCGGGATTCGAACTGCTGACTGTGACGTAGTTGCGCTGCGTCGGATCGTCGGTTTGAACTGCCGCGCGCCGCCCGACGCCGCGAATCAGAATGCCGCCGCCCTCGGCCATCGGCATCGCGCCAACTGTATAGATCTGCGTCAGGGTGACTACATCACCGGCGTGAAACGGTCCCGGCGGCGTGAGGGTGAGCGAGCCGGTCGCACCCGGAATCTCGTCTTTAATCTGAAACTCGCGGGTGTAGCGGCGGATGAACTCCGAGATGTTGGGTATAGGAACCTGCGCTGGGCCTCGAAGTCCTCTTAAGGCTCGGGTGGCGTTGGCGGTAAGCTGCGGAAATCCGTCGGGGAACGGTCCATCCGTCAGCGAATACGCGTTTGCCCACTCCCAAAGAGTGTCGAGCCGCTCCGTAAGGACCGCAACATCGGTTGTGGCCTGCCGCGCCTCATCCTTAAGCACCTCGACCCGCCGCCGAAGCTCGGGGCTCAAGTAGTCGCTAGTGTCCCCGGCTTCGTTGTTTTGGGCGGCAAGCGCCAATATCAGCGAGCCAAGCAGAATGAGGGTAAAAACAGTCTGACGGTTCATAGTGGGTAACCGCGGGTGTCGCCCGCTCATCGAGTATAGTAACCCCGCGCAAAGCAGCGGCAACGGACCCAGGCCAAGATACTATGGTGTCTAGCCTCCCGGCGCCGGATGCTCTCCGACTGCCACTCACTGTGAAATTCATGCGTCTGATTCCAGAGCGTCGCTGGCAAATCTGGGTAGCTGCCCCCGCTGCGTTGGCTCTACTGCTGTTCGGCACCTACCACCTACTTTTTTTCGCCCGCGCGCAGCTTCAGAAAATCATCCGCAACGAGGTAATCGCCGCCCTCGGAGACAGTGCTCGCAACATCGACCACGCTCAGACTCGGCTCGCGTCGGAGCAGTCCGCTCTCTTTATCGAGAACAACTTTTCGTCCGCGCCCAACTTTAAAACATCGGTCGACTTGCTAACGAATTCAGTCGAGCAGATCGACCCCGACCTCGCCAAACGCGGCTTGATCCTAGAATTTGGCGTGTTTAGCGGCACAACCATCAATTTCATTGCCGAACAGTTACCCGATACAAGGATCCACGGTTTCGATTCGTTTGAAGGACTGCCTGAAGACTGGCGCGGCGAATTCCGAAAGGGTTATTTCAAGATGGACGGCCTGCCCCCAGTTCGACGAAATGTCGAACTGCACAAGGGCTGGTTCGACGCGGTGCTTCCGGGGTTTAAGCGCGAGCATCCGCAGCCCATCGCGTTTGTGCACATGGACGCCGACTTATACTCCTCCACGAAGACCATTTTCGACGAGCTCGGCGACCAAATCGTCGCGGGCACCGTCATCCAATTCGACGAGTTCTTCAACTACCCCGGCTGGCGGCAAGGTGAAGTCAAAGCGTTCCTAGAGTTCGCCGAGGCCCAAGGCGTTTCGTACGAATATCTCGGCTATTGCTACTGGACGCGGGGCGAGCAAGTCGCAATAAAAGTGTTGGCCAAAGGGCAGCACCCGCCAGACAGCTCTGATGAAAACCCGTAGCCCGCGTTCGGCCCTATCGCGGGTTGTACCAGATCGGCGACGACCAAGCTCGCTCCTGGATAGTGGCCGGCATGTCTTGGCGCGGCTTGACGCCTTCGCGAATCGCATCCCAAGTTGACCAACGGCACGTCGGGTTTTCCAGCACGCGCGCGTAGTAGAAAGCCCGTAGGTCGGCGTCAAATTCCGGATCTGTCCACACTGTCTTGAGCTCGCTTGCTCCCGTCTCGGAGCTGATGGCGCACGTCGCCATGTCGACGCTCGCGCCGTTGTCCGGGCAGCGATGCGTCGTGGGATTGACGCTTGCTCCGTCCGAACAAGCAACGTCGTAAACCTTCTCTTGCGTCTCGCCGTCCTTAGACCAGCCTTTGATAATTTGCACCCGCTGCAGCGCCGCCGTCATCGGGTCGCGTAAGGCCCAGACTGCAAACGTTGGGGCGCCGTCGTCCCCAGAGGGATAGTCGCTACCCATCGCCGCGGCGTTGGCGTAGGCGTTTTTAACGAATTGAGAATCGTCGATGTCAGCTCCAGCCAACGCCACGCCACCAAAGAATCGAACTCGTATCCGAGGACCAGACGTCGCAAACGTCTCTTTTCGGCGCATCGCGTCAAACAGGGCGGAGCGAGTGTTTTCCTCCGCCCAGACCCCCGCCAGCCCGGCCGCGCCCCAGGTGTGATAGTACGTATCGCGATAGGTCCTGCCGGAACCGTCTTCTGTGCGGTCGGTCGTCGGTGTGTTCAGCGAGGGGTCGCCGCCGGTGCTATTCGAACCGCTGCCGGGTACCGAACCTCGCAACATTGCGCTGTCATCGAGCAGTCCGACCTTCGACCAGTAGTTGTCTTCCTCGAACGAGCCGGCCGCGACGTGGGTATCGCTCGAGCCGATCATGCCGAACTTGAATGGATTCTTCACGCCGCCGTCCTCGATTTCGAGGCCTCTGCGGTAGGCGTCGCGCACATAGCTGCCTGGCGGCTCGCTGAAGATTTTCGTGGCGATCCGGTAGGGCATAATTTCAAAATTGGCCCACTCGTCATTGGGTGAGAGCGCGGGGTTAGTCTCGGAGGTGCCCTTCACCTGGCTCACCTCGACGATGGGTTCGTTGCGCATGCGCGTCTCGGCATATTCGTTGTCAATCGGCTTGCTCTCGTCGTAGTAGTAATTCATTTCGAACATGCGCCCGCTGGACCCGTTCATGTTGTGTGGAATGGCAAGAGCGTCGATACCCTCGTCGCGCCAACCATCCATCGCTTCCCAGAGATCCTCGGGGTTCTTCGAGTCGAGAGTCGAGAACGGTGTCGGCGGGTGTTCGGAACCGCGGAAGATCACGTTGCGATGCAAGTTATCGCGATTCTTTCCCGACGAGGTGAACTCGTAGCCGATGAATGCCGTGAATTTGCCGGGATCGTTATGGCGCTCGGCGGAGGCTACAATCTCAGCCCACGCTCCGCGTACGACGTCCATGTTCAGGAATTCGTTGGTGCGTCTCACGCCGACGAATTGAGCGCGACGCTCGGTGACGTTTTTCGCGGACCGCAGGGCCGCGGCGTCGGGGTGGCTGTAAGCAGGAGAATCTGGATCGAACATCCCCGGCATCATGCCGAGATACGTACCGTGGTCCGTTACTGCCTGAAAGTCGAGCGGACGATCGAGTTGCAGGTCCCTCCCTCCTGGGTGCTTGATGGCCTCGCCCTTGGCGAACCGGTAGGCATCGTCTGCATTGGCCACCGTGCCAAAGATGAATGCGTCAAACGAGTAGCGGGTGTGGACGTGCAGGTCGCCAAAGTAGGCGTTGCGGTCGGGATTGGGGGCCTCGCTGCTAGCCGCCGGCTCAACGTTCGTTGTCTCTACGACAGGCCCGTCACCACCGCAGCTGGCTAATAGAAAGGCGGACAGCAAAGGAATAAGGCAGCGTCGCATGAATGAAGTACTCCGGTCAGAATTGGCGGGCGCACCGCAATCAATGCCGCAACCCAACAGGTACAAGGTAGCGCACAAGCGGCAAGCGAGCCCATTCCCGCCCCCGATCCGTCTGTAAGTGTTCGTCGCCTCGGCTCCTACGCGGAATGCCCAGAGGCATCTATATTTTCCTCTGATGCTTCTTCTGCTGTCGTGTCTTCGGGAATCCCAGTGGGATACGCATCGCGCAAATCCTCGGGTGTAAGCGTCTCACGCCAAAAACGAGAATAGATCGTCTGCATGCGGAGTCGGGCCAGCAGGCCAAGTCCATAGAGGCTCAGTAGAGTCAAAAGAATCGCTAATAGCAGCCAAGGACGGTTAAAGTACGGATCGACGATGTTTCCCAAAATCCACGGACCGACACCGAGGGGTATCGGTTCAAGCGACGCCGTCACGGCTCCGTGGGCTGCCGTGAGGATCGAGTCATCCGGCGACACCGAAGTCGTACCCTCGGGAACCCGCCCCAGCGAAAACTTGGCGATAGCCGGTAAGGCTAGCAGCAGATAGAGGAACGTATGGTGAGTCGCTCTGCGGGTGAGAATCCACGGGCTCGCTTGAGTAAGCGCATCTTGCTGCTCGGCTAGCTTTTTGCACACGCGGTCGGCGAGGCGGTCAAGAGCGTCTGGGTCGCGGCCTCCGCCGGGCGCATCGGAATCGCGAGTCGTAACGAGTTCCAGGGTCGGCGGAAGGTTTCCTGGCGCGTACATCTCAGTAGCCCGAGCGATACGGCGTAGCACGCTGATGTGGACTTTCGGACTCACACTGTTCTTGCAAAGCTCCTGGATCGGGCGAGGCTTATAGCGGTACATGATCTGCAGACCCGAGCGAGAGTCATACAGCTTGTCGTCGACATTGCACGCCGCCTGTATTCGCTCGTGCGCGCCGTCTTGGTATCTAAGGCCCATGTCGTATGCTCTCGTCATCATCCAGTCCAAGCTCACCAGCGACATTCCCTGTTTCGGATACCCTCCCCCTACATTCGAATGAACTCCGGCGAACCAAACCTGCTCGATGCGATCTGGAGCCTTTGGGTCCTCCTCGCAGATTTCCGGGTGAAAGGTCTTGCGTTCGTCGTCGATGGCGACCGCATGACAAACCTTGCAAACTCCCTCGTCCACGCGCAGATTAGGGAACCTAAATTGATGAATAATCTTGTTAAAAAATTTCGCGCCGGTGTCTGATGGGACGGCAACAGCGGCGACCGTATCCCAAACGCCTATAAACTGGATTTTACTGTGGTGCAGATGGTCAGCAGGTAGTGGCGTGTTCAGGCGAACAATAAACCGAACAAGCTTGTCAAACCAGGCCTGATAGTCAACACGATATTGTCGATAAGCTTGCCTCACCGCGGCATCGAGTTCTGCATCGGTGCGATATTTCGATCGATCGACAATTCCGCAGCGCAAGATGAAGCCTGCGAGCATTCGTACGGTGAATGCGCCGCGACTAAACCCAAAGAGAAAAATCTTGTCCCCCGGCACGTAGGTCCGACACAGACCGGTGTAGAGCTGCAGGATATTTCGCTTTAATCCCAACCCAAATGCGCCCCCCATGGCCCTCAAAAATTTGAGGTCCTCGGTACCTACGCCGTCGTCGTAAAAAGCAACTTGCGGCGGGCAAGATGGGTCCTCGGGGTGGTAAGTGAGGTCAAGAGCTTCATAGAGTTTGAAGACATTCGTGCCTCTGTCCTTGATCGCACTGTTTCCAGTACCGTCTGAGAATATAACGATGTTTGTGGGCATTCAATCGTTCTCGACTTTCGCATACATCAAAAATCACGAAGCCTGAGCGGACTTGGCGTCGCGGGCTGCGCTCGGCGCAGTAAGATCATAGCGTTTGTGATGTATTGAAATATTTCTTACACCAGCAAGTTCAACAGCGGGCGCAACTGCGTCACCGGGCGGGGGCTGGCACATGAGACAACAAAATCTCCTCACCATTCCGAACTCTCGTGCTGTCTGTCCCAATCCCAGCAAAGGCACTGGCGGACCGCCGATCGCGCCGCGCTCGACCCCTCAAGCGTATGCCCTCAATTCTTAGGTTCGTCCGACGGAAACAGAGCTTTCGTTACAAGATTAAGCTGTAGGCCTACGCTGTTGATTTCCCGTGAAAGATCGTTGACAGACTCTTTCAACGTCGAGAGTTCAGCCTGCTGCTTCAATACAAATTCAAGCACCGACGCCACCTTGCTGGTTTGTCTCTCTTGAACTTTCTGACTCCCCTCGAAAGTTCGCTCCAACGACGTCATGGCGTCCGCCACTTGCGCCTGCTGCTCAGACAGATTTTGTTCCAAACTTGCAAGCTGCTGCCGCGTGTCCGGCCAGGCTTCGAGGATTTCATCGAGTGCTGACGACCTTTGCTCCCGAGCGGCGCGCTCGATAGTTTCGTCATCAGTCGGACCCGCGACAGGGAGTTCTGGCCGCTTGGCCTCGCCATTCGCCACCGCCACGGAAGGTGAGGGCGCCGGCGGATCCGACAAAATCGAATTGACCGATGTCTCAAGCGTCGCCTGATCCTCCTCAGTCTCGTCGACTGTGCGAGTGACAATCGAGGCCAAAGCGAAGTTGGCGTGTCTTTGATCCGCCAAATCGCCCCGGCCGGTGGCAGGCGCCCGCTCGACTTGCTCCGCAAGTTTCACGAGATTTTCCGCGGCGTCGCCGGTTGGCTCGGCACGAGCCCTGTCATCTGATAGTTCACCGGACTCAGTCACACCGACGGGATTGCCGGCGGTCGCCCGGTTGGAAATATCAATTCGATCAAAACTCGCTGCTTGGAGACTACATCCGAGACGAAATACGTCATCAGCGATTCGCCTGCAATGCTTGACCTGCGCACGGCCTTGAAGTCCAACACCGCTGAACGTAAATACCGCGTCGGATTCTAGCGGAACGGCCGACTCCAATCCCAGACCGTGGTCACTGGAATCAACCACGGTAGCCGCTAGCGCTTGGCCCTCGCACTCGACCCTCAGCTTTTTGCCATTGAAAAATCCAGTGCGAAGCCGCCGGCGTCGATCGGCAGTCCACCGGGTCACGGTCTTCTCGGCCGCCGAGCCCTTGTCGGAACGGCCTCGTCGAAGCTGAGATTCTTGCAAGTCGGTTTCGTTCAAACTCAAGGATTGCGTCGGCATTAATACTACCCTGTATGAGCTTGCCACAGGCGGCTCGGCAAGCCAATGGGCCAACGGTAACGTTTTCGCGCGACCGTCGCCAACCTTCGTACTACTCCGCATATCTCACCACGTGGCGAGCGAAAGTGCGTGAGAGGTGCGTCAGTACGAGGCGGGCGACGGTTGGCGCGCGGAGGCGTACTTTTGCAGTCCGTCGAGCACTCGCGATCGAGCGCAACGAAGTAGTGGCGCACCTATCGCGTGCTTTCGCCGTCAGGTGGTGAGATATGCGGACTAGCGGGCGCAAGTGCTGTTGTGATCCGTGGTGTGGTCCGCACAGGAGCGGGCGACAGGGGCAAAAAAACCTAGAATCCACCCCGTACGGCGGTACGCGACCCAGGACGGGAGTTCCATTGACGCGCTTCCGCCTGTTCGTCAGACTTTTCGAAGAACCCGCACGGGACAGCAACAATGAATCGCAACGAATCCCCAGTCAGCGCCATCGACGAAGAACTTTCGCACGCGGAGTCCCAGACAAATCTAGAAAGGCTCCGCGAAACGATTGATCGCGAGGGCACGCCAGGCGAACTAGTTCCGGCACTCCTGCGGCGGGAAATAGGCAAGTTGACGCTAGCCTTAGAGGCACACGCGGCGGGGACGTGGGCCGCAATCAACCCGGACGCCGCAACAGAACCAGAGAGCATGGAGCTTCTCATCTATGCGGAGTATTTGACAACCGAAGCGCTAGGCCGTGTCGGCTTCGCTCTCTGGCCGGACCCTACGGTCGACCCACTGCGCCGGCAAGAATCCCAAGCCCGCGTCGACCGCATCATTCAGCAGTGGCGGGATGACAGCGCTTAGCCCGCTATAGTTGCCGCAACGACACACATTGCGCGCCAAGCCAAACGGAAAAAGAAAAACTTTCGGTCGGGGACTGGCACATGAGATCCCGCAATCTCCACTCCTTGACGAACCCTCGTGTTGCCTGTTTCAATGCATAGGTGATTAAGAAAAAGCGTCCTCCTGGCGGGAATAATAAGTCGGGCTCGGCTGCGGCAAGCAGGCGAACCGAAACCCAGACCCAGGAGGACAAAATGCACTTTATCGGACTCGACGTTCACAAAAAAACCATTGCCTATTGCGCCAAGACCGCCGCCGGCACAATCGTTGACGAAGGCACGATCCAGGCGCTGCGCCTCGAGCTTGAGGCGTGGGCCGCCGCGCGGCCCGCGCCTTGGAAGGGCACGCTCGAAGCCACCATGTTCAGCGGCTGGATCTACGACACTCTCAAGCCCCACGCCGTGGATCTGGCCGTCGCTCATCCGGCGTCGCTCGAGGCCATCACGCGCGCCAAGAAGAAGAGCGACAAGCTCGACGGCCGCAAACTTTCCGACCTCACCCGCGCCAACCTGGTGCCGCGTGTCTGGATGCCGCCGCGCCAACAACGCGAGCTGCGCCGCCTGCTGCGCTTTCGCAACCGCCTCGTCCAACAAGCGGTCTGGAACAAGAACCGCATCGCCACGCTGTTGATGGAACTCGGCGAACCCTACACCAAATCGAAACTGCACACCAAGAGATATTTCGAGCCCTTCGTCGATCGACTCGAAGCCTGCGAAACCGACCTGCTGCTGCTCGGCGTCAGCCGTGATCGCGTCGAAGCAACACTCGCAATCGTGCGCAAGATCGAGAACAAGCTGCTCACCCACCCGTCGCTCGCCAAGCGCGTGGAGTTGCTGCGCACGATCCCCGGAGTCGGCGCGATTACCGCGCTGACCTGGGCACTCGAAATAGGCGACGTCAAGCGCTTCGGCAAGATCGACGAGGCGGTGAGTTACTACGGACTGTGCTCGCGCCTGAACGAGTCGGCCGGCAAGTCGCGCCGCGGACCGCTGTCGAAACAACGCAACGGACACTTGCAACACGTGCTGATCGAGGCGGCGAAGTTGGCGCCGCGCTGGAACGACCAACTGGCGCGGCTGCACGCGGACGAAGTCGCGCGCGGCCACCGCAACCAGGCGACGGTGGCGCTAGCGCGCAAGCTGGTAGCGCTGTTGTTGGCGGTCGAACGCCGTGGCACGGGCTACGAGAAGCGCGAGTAACGAGTTGGAAACGACGATTTCCCGCCGGGCCCCGCACGAAGGGGACTGCGTGAAAGCCCACGGGTGAGTAGACGCCATGCTGCCTGTTTCGGGGCTGGCGGGATCTAGTTTTTGGGCCTCAACTGAATCTTCCACGACGGCGCCCGCGATCACACTTGCGGGCGCCCGAGGTGGCAAATGGATGTCTGGCCGCGTTTTTCGAACGGCGCCAAATGACGCGATTCGGCAAGGTAGTCGTCGTGGACTGACAAGCAGAAACTCCCCCGCGGGAGAGCGCCGTGTTCGCCCGCGTACAGTCGACGTACGCGCCGCCGCGGAACCTGTCAACCGTTCGCTGCGCCGCGTCCTACGGACGCGCAGTGGACAGAACCCGCCCCGCCGCGAAAAACCTACCTAATAAGCGGGCGAACCCAGCTTGTGGTCACCCGAAAATGCCTGCCGCCATTTTTTCCTTGACAAATACCTATCATGGATGTCCCCTACCCAGAACCGTAGGGCACTTGACAGCACTGATACCCTGTCGGCAGGGAGGACCAACAACAAAGATGTTGAAATCCATGAGCCGCAGCTGCAACCGGGGGATTGGAAAACGATCTCGAACTATGTTACCCCGCCCAGACCGCCTCTGGTGCCCCAAACAAAAAAATCACGAAACGAACCCAATTCAAACCCAATCAAACCCAATTCGCCGCGAACAGGGCACTCCTGTACCCGATCGCCACCTTTGCGTTAGCACCACTCGTTACGCCACACTCTTTCAAGTAATGACCGAGACAATGAACCGCCGCAACTTCCTTCAGCTCACCGCTGCCTCCGCCCTCGCCGGATGTTCCGCGACCACGCCCGAAGCCGCGCCCGATGAGAGGCCCAACATCGTCATCATCATGGCCGATGATATGGGCTTCTCTGACATCGGTCCTTACGGCGGCGAGATCGACACCCCGACGCTCGACTACTTGGCCGCCAACGGATTGCGGTTCAAGCAGTTCTACAACACGGCTCGCTGCTGCCCCACCCGAGCCGCGCTCCTCACAGGCGTCTACCAGCACCAGGCCGGCGTCGGACAAATGATCTCCGACATGGGTCACCCCGCCTACCAGGGCTACCTCAATGACCGCTGCGTGACGATCGCTGAAGCCCTCAAGCCGGCCGGCTACACAACGCTCATGGCCGGCAAGTGGCATGTCGGTGAAGACCGTCCGCATTGGCCGGTGGACCGTGGCTTCGACGAGTACTTCGGGCTTATTAGCGGTGGCTCGAACTATTTCAAACTTGATGGCGCGAGGCAGATGGCTATGGGTAACGAGCCCTGGGATCCGCCTGAAGATGGCTCGTTCTACATGACCGATGCGTTCGCCGACAACGCCGTCAAGTTTCTCGACAAACATGGAGCAAAGCAGGATCCGTTCTTCCTGTACCTGCCATTCACCGCTCCCCACTGGCCGCTGCATGCCAAACCACAAGACATCGCCAAGTACAAAGGCAAGTATTCGATGGGCTGGGATGAGCTCCGAAAGCAACGCTATGCGCGCGAACTCGAGCTCGGTCTGATCGACGAAAAGTGGGAACTGAGCCCCCGCGACCCCGACGTACCCGCATGGGATGACGTCGACAACAAGCCGCTCTGGGAGCGCCGCATGGAGGTCTACGCCGCCATGATCGACTGTATGGATCAAGGGATTGGCCGCGTCATCGACAAGATCCGTGACCTTGGCAAGCTCGATAACACGCTCGTGATGTTTTTAGCCGACAACGGCGGCTGCCACGAAAACGCCGACATCGAGCAAGGCACGCCGCGCAACACCTGGGGCGACCCGAACGCGATGCCGGGTGGGCCGGATTCGTTCGACGGCTACGAAAAGCCCTGGGCGAATGCCAGCAACACGCCGTTCCGGATGTTCAAGAGTTGGGTCCATGAGGGTGGAATTTCCTCGCCGCTAATCTGTCATTGGCCGGCTGGCATCAATCAACCGAAAGGTTCAATGACGAATGAGCCCGGCCACTTAATCGATCTCATGGCCACGTGCGTCGATCTGGCCAACGCCGAATACCCATCAACATTTAATGGAAAATCGATAGTCCCGCTTGAGGGCAAGAGCCTGCGGTCGATTCTAGAAACAGGCACTCGCGAAGGCCACGAAGCGCTGTTTTGGGACCACCAAGGCAACCGCGCCGTTAGAATGGGCAAGTGGAAGCTGGTATCGCTCTACAGTCGCGACGACAGCGACTACACGCCATGGGAGTTGTACGACATTGAAGCAGATCGCAGCGAACTGAGCGACGTCGCAAAAGACATGCCCGACCGCGTTGCCGAAATGGAATCCGCCTGGATGGCCTGGGCCAAGAAAGTAGGCTGGGTCCCCTGGAACGAGCTGAACGCCTAACCCGAAACTCGACTTTTGAAGCTGCCAGCCAAGCTGCTTAGTGGACGAAACATTTCGCAGTACCGAGCCGCGCCGCCTCGCGGTGCGGTCCTCTCTGCGAAGGGGGAAGAAGAACTTTCGGGCGGGGACTGGCACATGCGATCTCGCAATCTCTCCACCCTGACGAACCCTCGTGTTGCCTGTTTCAATGCATAGGTGATTAAGAAAAAGCGTCCTCCTGGCGGGAATAATAAGTCGGGCTCGGCTGCGGCAAGCAGGCGAACCGAAACCCAGACCCAGGAGGACAAAATGCACTTTATCGGACTCGACGTTCACAAAAAAACCATTGCCTATTGCGCCAAGACCGCCGCCGGCACAATCGTTGACGAAGGCACGATCCAGGCGCTGCGCCCCGAGCTTGAGGCGTGGGCCGCCGCGCGGCCCGCGCCTTGGAAGGGCACGCTCGAAGCCACCATGTTCAGCGGCTGGATCTACGACACTCTCAAGCCCCACGCCGTGGATCTGGCCGTCGCTCATCCGGCGTCGCTCGAGGCCATCACGCGCGCCAAGAAGAAGAGCGACAAGCTCGACGGCCGCAAACTTTCCGACCTCACCCGCGCCAACCTGGTGCCGCGTGTCTGGATGCCGCCGCGCCAACAACGCGAGCTGCGCCGCCTGCTGCGCTTTCGCAACCGCCTCGTCCAACAAGCGGTCTGGAACAAGAACCGCATCGCCACGCTGTTGATGGAACTCGGCGAACCCTACACCAAATCGAAACTGCACACCAAGAGATATTTCGAGCCCTTCGTCGATCGACTCGAAGCCTGCGAAACCGACCTGCTGCTGCTCGGCGTCAGCCGTGATCGCGTCGAAGCAACACTCGCAATCGTGCGCAAGATCGAGAACAAGCTGCTCACCCACCCGTCGCTCGCCAAGCGCGTGGAGTTGCTGCGCACGATCCCCGGAGTCGGCGCGATTACCGCGCTGACCTGGGCACTCGAAATAGGCGACGTCAAGCGCTTCGGCAAGATCGACGAGGCGGTGAGTTACTGCGGACTGTGCTCGCGCCTGAACGAGTCGGCCGGCAAGTCGCGCCGCGGACCGCTGTCGAAACAACGCAACGGACACTTGCAACACGTGCTGATCGAGGCGGCGAAGTTGGCGCCGCGCTGGAACGACCAACTGGCGCGGCTGCACGCGGACGAAGTCGCGCGCGGCCACCGCAACCAGGCGACGGTGGCGCTAGCGCGCAAGCTGGTAGCGCTGTTGTTGGCGGTCGAACGCCGTGGCACGGGCTACGAGAAGCGCGAGTAACGAGTTGGAAACGACGATTTCCCGCCGGGCCCCGCACGAAGGGGACTGCGTGAAAGCCCACGGGTGAGTAGACGCCATGCTGCCTGTTTCGGGGCTGGCGGGATCTAGTTTTTGGGCCTCAACTGAATCTTCCGCGACGGCGCCCGCGATCACACTTGCGGGCGCCCGAGGTGGCAAATGGATGTCTGGCCGCGTTTTTCGAACGGCGCCAAATGACGCGATTCGGCAAGGTAGTCGTCGTGGACTGACAAGCAGAAACTCCCCCGCGGGAGAGCGCCGTGTTCGCCCGCGTACAGTCGACGTACGCGCCGCCGCGGAACCTGTCAACCGTTCGCTGCGCCGCGTCCTACGGACGCGCAGTGGACAGAACCCGCCCCGCCGCGAAAAACCTACCTAATAAGCGGGCGAACCCAGCTTCCAGTCACCCGAAAATGCCTGCCGCCATTTTTTCCTTGACAAATACCTATCATGGATGTCCCCTTGCCTTCTAAAGGCTGGCCTTGATCTTGCGAACGATAGCCCCCTCAGGCAGCTTCCTGTAAAAGGGGTCCAGCGGAAAGCACCCGGAAACCAAACCGTTGCGCGGCCCAGTGGTGCAGTCGCTGAACGTGCGGCAAACGCGCTTCGAATTCATCGCCCCGTCGCGCAAAGTATCCGCCGGAAGGGTCGGGTAGGCAACTACCATGCGCCCCAGTCCAACTGTGTCGACTCGCCCAGAGCGCACCGCCCACTGCGCTACGTGCGGCAGAAACTCTTGGAAGTAGCTGTAGCCGGTCCCCACCAAAATCATGTTCGGGAACTTAGCTTTGAGTTCCTCGGTCGCCTGGATATGCCGAGCACAGCCGACCAGCGGATCCTCCGGCGGCTGATACCCGTCTGAGGGTGGGAACATCGCCGGTCTCAGAACGTGCGGATTGTAGTAAGGGCTGCCGGCCGTGACATTGAGCATCCGAATATCGAGCCTATCGAGCTGTTCGATGAATCGCACCGTATCGGTCAGGTCGTATTCGACAGGGTTATCAGGGTTCGCCCCGAAGCAGTGCCGGTAGGGAAGTGAGTTCGCGAAATCTTCGGGAACACCAACCCCGAGCTTGGTCCCTTCGCTTTGGTCCGGGTCTGGCCGGAACGGTACAAAATCAAAAGCGCTGAGGCGCACCCCGATCTTTAGGTTGTTCGTCGTCGCCCGGATTCCCTCGACGATTTCTCGAAGAAAACGGGTACGATTTTCCAACGACCCGCCATAGAGCCCGGGCCGGGTGACCGCGCTTAAAAACTCGTGGCCGAGGTAACCGTGACAATGCTTAATGTCTACGAACCCCGCGCCGCAGCGCTCCGCGATCTGGCCGGCGACGATGAAGCGGTCGATGATCCGCTTGACCTCGTCGTCGCTGATAATCGGGTGATCGTCCGCCAATCCGAATTTGCGGTCAAGCAACGGGTGACGATAAAGAATATTCGGTGCCGGACCGGCCTTAGTCGGTCTCGAAAAGCGGCCTGAGTGGGTGAGTTGAAATCCTGTAAGCAGGTCATCGCTCGTTCCGAACGCTTCGTGATGCGTCTCCAACAACTCGGCGTGCAGTGATTTCAACGAATCCTCGGTCGATTCGTTGATCATTAGTTGATTGGGATTCGCGCGGGCCTCCGGCAGCACCGCCATCGCCTCGCCGCCCCAAATCCACTTGGCGCCACTAATCGCGAAGTTGCGCCAGCGCCTGCGCACCAGGTCGCTGGCGCGGCCGTCCTCCTCGCCGTCCCAGCCCTCCATGGGGTGGATGACCCAGCGGTTTCCGAGGCGCTGTCCGTCGACAACAATTGGATGCGCAAGAGGCGACGAAGGGGCCGTTTCAATTGCGTCCTCGGCTTCGATCGATAGGCCCAGATGCGCGCAATGGGAGCGGAACTCTTCGACGGACTGCATCCTAGCGATGCGCGGGTAGGCCATAAAATCAATCCAGCGGGACTCCCCAGTATAGTTGCCAACTCCTGTCACGGACCGCTAGCCTAGTTACTAGATAGGAAATGGAACCGACAAATGGCTGAGAAGGCAAACCTGTACAGCGCTGAATATCAAGGCAGCGGCACATTCAGAATTTCCAAACCCAAGCGGAACAAAGCGAAGCTGAAGGAAACGCGATCAAAGCGCAAGGCTCGTAGATCTCGCCGCTCGTAAACGCCGGCCCGTTCGGGGCTGGCGGAATTAGCTGAAAACCGTTGAGTTGCGGCCTGCCGCGAGGACCCAAAAAAGGGACCCCGCCGGGCTAGTGTTCCGAGGGCCGTCGGATTGCATCCCGGCAGGGCTTAGTCGCAGGAGGAGCCTATCCCCGTATGTTCGAGGATTCGGGCTGTCGTGCAGAGGTCTTGGTGACCGCCCGGAGGATAACCGTTAGGCTGATCCAACCGAGAAAGAGCGCCAATGATATGGAAGGCACGAGCGCCCCAGTCACCAATACCGCTGACCACATAGGATTCATCGCCTCGGTTAAGAGCACGGCTGATACCAAACGCTCATTTTCCTCTAAACTCCGCCGAATCAATCAATCGACACGTTAGGTGTCGAGTTTGGGTTGTGCAATTCTTACACACCGTGTAAGCATTTCTGCATGGGTCGAAGCGAAAAGCCTGCGCCAACCGTGGCACGCTTTCAGGTTAGCGGCCGTGTTCAGGGCGTTGGATTTCGCTACTTCGTGTTTCAATTGGCCCGCGATATCGGCGTCGTCGGCTGGGTAAAGAATCTCCGCGACGGCCGCGTTGAGGCGCACGCCGAAGGCTCCGAGCCGCGGGTACGGCGCTTTGAATTGGCATTGCGCACGGGCCCGCCGCTGTCGCGAGTAGACCAGGTCGTCGAACTAGCCGCGCCGAGCGAAGGCACGGCCAGATTCGAGATCCGATACTAGCCCTAGTGAAAGTTGTAGTGGTCCGGGTGCATCTCGACATCGCCCCTAACCAGCACGTTTGCTTTAAACGTATCTTCAAGTTCCTGAAGATAGGCATTCGTGCGCGATTTAAGAACCTTGGCGACTTCAGGATGCACTCTCAGCACAACGTCCCTCGTATCCTGGACACCAATCGCCAGTTTGCGCGACTCGTTGAGAATCTCCCCGACTACAGTCGGTACCGACTTGACGCTACCCGAACCCGAGCACGTCGGGCAGGGCGTACATAACGCGCGCTCTAGCGATTGCTTGACCCGCTTGCGAGTGATCGCTATTAGACCAAAGTCGTTGAATGGCAGCGCCTTCGACGGCGCGCGATCGCGGCGCAGGGCGGCTTCGAGCGTCTGGTGAACGCCGTGGCGGTTCTTGCGGTCTTCCATGTCGATGAAATCGACGATGATGATGCCGCCCAAATCGCGCAGGCGCATCTGCCGCAGGACCTCTTCGGCCGCTTCCATGTTGGTCTTGAGAATTGTGTCCTCGAGCCGATCGGACTTACCCACGTATTTACCAGTGTTGACGTCGATCGCCACCAGCGCCTCAGTCTGATTGATGACCAAATAGCCACCTGACTTGAGCCAGACTTTTGGCCGCAGAGCCTTTTCGAGTTCCTGCGAGATGTTGAACTCGTCATAGATCGGCATCGCGCGCGTGTACAGCTTGACGCGATCGAGCAGATCGGGCTGGAAGCGCTCAACAAAGCGCAGTACGCGCTCGTACTCCTCTTCGCCATCGACCCAGATGGTCTTGTAGTTCTGTCCGAGTTGGTCGCGCATGACCCGCTCAACGACGTCGAGATCGTGATAGAGCAACGCGGGCGCACGGCGCGATTCAGCCTTCTCTATGATGCCCTGCCACTGCGAGTAGAGAAAGTCGACGTCGGCCTGAAGCTCCTCGTCGGTCGCCCCCCGTCCCGCCGTTCGAACGATGAAGCCACCGGGCTTGCCTTCGGCGTGGGCCTTGACTACCCGCCGCAAACGCGCACGCTCGGCGTCCGAATGGATCTTTCTAGAGACGCCATTATGGTTCACGGTCGGCATGTAAACCATGAAACGCCCGGGTAGAGCGATATGTGACGTGATGCGGGCGCCCTTTTTCCCCAGGGGCTCTTTAGCGATCTGGACGATCAGTTCTTGGCCTGGATCGAGCAGATCTTTGATGTTAGGCAGGCCGTCTGACGCGAGGACCTGGGTTGGCTCGTCTGCTTCAGCGCCTTCAGATTCACTGTCAGTCCGTGTCTCTGTTTGACGAGATTCTTGCATATCGGCCTCGTCAGACCCGCGGCCTCGACGACGGCGGCGCCCACGTCGACCCCGTCGCTGGAAGCGCGAAGACTCCGAAGTCTCTCTCACGACCGCGTCTGCCTCCGGGGCCTCGACATCGGACTCGGGCCGCGGTTGGCCCGGCATTTTCGCGGACGGATCCTCGTCTTCGCTCGACGCATCAATCTGCTCAGCAGCAGTTTCGTCTAGGTCGGGTTCCGACTCATCGACGTGTTCCTCCGAATCGCCGGCTTCGTCGTCGAAGTCGTCAGCTGCGGCCTCGACCTCAGTTTTAGCCGATTCTGACTCGACCTCATCGGCGTCGTCGCCTCCCGCTGATGCGGCTAGCGGTTCTTCAGAGCCGTCTTCAACGTCGTCGTCGTATTCGATGTCATCATCTAGCTCTTCGTCTTCTTCGCCGTCTTCACCGTCTTCGCCGTCGCTGCTATCCGGATCATCGTCAAGAGCCTCAGGTTCTTCCTGAGCATCTTCTTGCTCGTCGGACTCTTCCTCGCTCTCCTCGTCGTCCTCATACTCATCGACATTGTCGGCGGGCTCTTCGTCATCTTCGGTATCGTAAGCCGCCACGTCGCCATCGGGCTCTTCGTCGCCCGAGCCATATTTTGCCAGCGACTCGCCGGGCAGTACCGCGAATCCGCGATCGTCGTTTTCGACGGCTTCCGGGGCGTCGCTCTGTTCATCGGTCGTCGCATCTGCCACGGGCTCTTCCCGCGGATCGTCCCGGCGATCTTCGCGCCGTTCGTCCGCGGACTGGTCCGCGACAGCGCGAGTCTGCTCGCGATCATCGTCGCGGCCACGACGCCCGCGACGACGCCTGCCCCGGCGGCGCCCGGGCTGGCGGTCGTCAGATCTGCCGGACTCCCTAGAACCTTCTCCATCCGCGCGCGCTTCTCCAGAGGCGGAATCTTCTGCCGCGGCGTTCTCTGCTTTGGGCGTAAACTCGAGCTCTCGATCACTGTCTTTACGAGCGTTTCTGTGTGGTCTTTTGGAGTCCCGCCGGCGCGAGTCGGAGCGACCGCCACGGCCTCGTCCGGAACCGCCGCGTCCACTGCGGTCGGGGGCGCTGCGTTCCTGCTCCGGTCCATCGGCTAGGTCTGGATCGTCGCCGCGTTCGAGATCAGCCGTTTTGTCGAGAACGTCCGAGACGTACAAGAAGGCGTCCCGAGCCAGCCCGAGTTTAACGAATGCCGACTGCATCCCCGGCAAAACGCGGGAAACCCGGCCTTTGTAAATACTTCCGGCGATGGCGTGATTCGAACGCCGCTCTACATAAATCTCAACTAGGCGATCATCTTCGAGAATCGCCAATCTTGTCTCGTGCCGGTTCGACGAGACCACTAATTCCTTCGACATGGGATGTTTCCCAAGGGAAGAGGAGCCCGCTTCCAAATTCGATACGGGGTATTGCTGGACGGTCAGTCATCTTTCAAATCGCTACAGTCGCTCCGACGACAAGGTCGGCCTCGTGGGTCGCCGATCTTCTCCGCCATTGCAATCTGCCTTTCATCAGCCGCCGAGCGCGCGGAGCACCGGCGGATAGCCGGGTCTCATACGCTGCCACTCAGCATTTGGTGCTTTTAAGGGAACCGCCCTGCGCCTACAAGCCGCGGGTTCGAAATTCTTCCCTAACCTTTCTTTCGTTGCGTGGGCGAATCAGCTGGACGCACATTTTCGATCCGCGCCGACAGCCCACAGAGTTCAGTCAATTCGCAAAGCGGCGAAGCCGCACGTTGTTAACCAGCCCCAATAGCATTAGGACTGCAAGAGTATTCGATCCTCCATAGCTCATCAGGGGAAGCGGAATACCGGTTACCGGCATTTTGTTCGCTACCATCCCAACGTTGACCAACAGTTGAAAAAGCAACAGAGCCGCGACGCTCATCGTAATGAGCATTCCCGAGGCGTCCGATGCAGCTTGTGCGTTGTGCACGATTCTCATCAACAGGGCGAAGTACAGCGCCATCGCAAACAAGACGCCGACAAAGCCACTTTCTTCCGCAAACGCGGCAAAAACAAAATCCGTATGGGGAACTGGTAAGAACCGCAACTGCGTTTGTGTCCCGCGCGCAAAACCTTGTCCCCATATACCGCCCGCGCCTACCGCGATTTTGGCCTGTAACGGCTGGTAGCCAGCGCCCCGCGGGTCATTTTCCGGGTTCATGAAGGTGATGATTCGCTCTTGCTGATAAGGCTTGAGCATCCACCATCCAACCGGAACGACCAGCACGGCGGCCAACGCTGCGGCAGCCGCATGTTTCCAGCGGAGTCCCGATAAGAAGATCCCAATTCCAAGAAGCGGCGTGTAGCTTAATGCGGTGCTTAGGTCAGGCTGGCTTCTAACCAGCAAGACCGGTACCGCGAAAATCGCAACACCTCGCAATACATCACGGAATCGAATCCTTCTGAGCGCGAAATTGCTGAAAAAACGGGCTACCACTAATACTAGCACCACCTTCACAAATTCCGAGACCTGCAACGACAGTCCGCCGGGTAGCGGAATCCATCGCCGCGCGCCGTTGATAGGGTCTGTGAAGAGCAGTATTCCGAGCAAGAGAGCGACCGCAACTCCATAAAATACAGCAGCTTGATCGACGAGCCAGTGGTAGTCAATCGAAGACATCACCCAGAACATCACGGCTCCTAGGCCAAGCCAGATCAACTGTCGCGAGTAGGCATCTTGCCAGCGCGTTGCGAGCGTCGCGCTGTAGATCTCGAGGACACCCAAGGTCGCGATCAAGGCGATCAGGCCAACTAGCACCCAATCAAAATCGACAAGAGTGCGATCGGGTCCCGTTGCCGGCCGGCGGCTCATTGTGGTCGCTCCGCTAGGCGCGCCACCGTCGCGGGCGCGGCGCTGATCTCCAGGCGCTTCTTCTTGTCAAAGTAAGCCTTGATCACGTCCCGCGCCACTGGTGCCGCGAAGTAACTGTGCACGCCGTTCTCGAGCATCGCCACAACTACGATTTCTGGATCTCGGCAGGGTGCGTAGCCCACAAACCATGCGTCATCTTCGAAGTCCGCGCGATCGTGCGCCAGCCTAGTTTGGTTGGACACCCGCTGCGACGTGCCCGTCTTGCCGCACACATCGATGTTAGCCAGACTGGCGCGGGATCCTGTGCCGCCGTCGTTGACGACACCCCACATCGCCTGCCGGATAATCCTCGAAT
This sequence comes from Bryobacterales bacterium, assembly GCA_965205595.1. Classification (GTDB taxonomy): domain Bacteria; phylum Acidobacteriota; class Terriglobia; order Bryobacterales; family UBA6623; genus CATQHP01. The sequence continues at coordinate 52,178 of CBDBHI010000024.1, forward strand.
TCCACGACTTGATCAGCACCTCGCGCGGTTCCGGCTTGGCGTAGCCGGGTCGAAGCTCGCTCAGCTGGCTCTGAGAGACCAGGTGTGGCCGATGCCAGACACCGCCCATTGCGAGCCCACCGATCGCGTGGGCGACCTGCAGCGGGGTAACCGTCAGCGCGCCCTGGCCAATTGCTAGTTGGATCGTTTCACCGGCATACCAGCGCTCGCGGAACAAGCGCACCTTCCAACCGATGCTCGGCACGATCCCCTCGAGTTCATTCGGTATGTCAATCAATGTCTTCGCGCCAAATCCGGCCCGCCGCGCATACTCCCCGATGACGTCGACGCCAAGCTGTCTGCCAAGTTCGTAAAAGTAGATGTCGCACGACTGCATCATCGCTTCCTGCAGTCCGACTGACCCATGGCCGCTGCGAGCATGGCAGTGGAAGACATGGTCGAAATAGCTGACGCTTCCGGTGCAGGTCGTTCTAAAAGTCGTATTGGCGAGGCCGTTTTCAAGAGCGGCTAGGGCGACGATCGGTTTGAACACCGAGCCTGGCGCCCACTGACCCTGTATCGCTCGATTGAGCAGCGGCTTTACCGGGTCTTCGAGTATTTGCGTCCACTCGCTGGTCTTTAGCCCCGCGACGAATGCGTTGGCTGAGAACACGGGTGCGCTTGCCATCGCGAGCACTTCACCGTTGCGCGGATCGAGCGCGACGACCGACCCTTTGTAGCCTTCAAGGCCCATCTCCGCAACCACCTGTAGTTCGAGATCGACGGTGAGCCGAAGGTTGTGGCCCGGCTGCGCCTCGACGGCATCGATGACTCCTTGGCTGCGTCCGCGGCTATCGACCAAGACGCGCCTGCTGCCGTCAGTTCCCGCGAGCAGGTCGTTGTACTGGCGTTCGATACCGGCTTTGCCGATCTCCGCCCCCGAGTTGTAGAGCACGAACTTGCGCAAGTTGAGTTCGTTGGCGCTGATTTCACCGACGTAACCGACGACGTGGGCAGCTACTCCCCCTGATGAATAGAGCCGCCGTTGCGATTCCACCATGTCGACTTCGCGGAACTCCGAGCGGTGTGCATCTAGGAATGCCATGTCGGCTGGCGACAGGTTCTCCTTGAGAATGATGCGATCAAGCGCAGAGTCACTAGCGACTTCCGCGAGGCGCTCTTCGAGGCGCTCTAGCGGCAGGCCGAGGCCCTCGGCGATTGCCGGCAAATTCGCGGGCTGCACCTTGTTGGTCGTGAGCATCGCCGAGAAACTCGGCATGTTGTTGACGAGCATGCGCCCGTCACGATCAAGGATCTTCCCTCGCGGCGCGAGCATTGGCAATGATTTTACGCGGTTCTGCTCCGCCTTTTGCGCATAGATTTCCGGGCTCTGCACCTGAAGCTGCCAGAACCCACTCAGCAGCCACAAAAAAATTGCCGCCGCCAGGTACTGGAACGTAGCGATCTCGGCTTCCCGCGAGCGTTGCAAGGGCTTTTCGTCGAGATTCATCGCGCCCTCTTCAGTTTGTCGAAGAGCGGGTACAGCAGCAGTCCCACACCGGCGTGGACGGCTGCCAGCACGACCCACGCCACCGGGTCGAATGAAACCTCGACCCCTAACAAACTACTGCGGATCGAAAACAAAAGCGCCTCGTGCAGCAGGTACGAAAGCGCGAGAATCACGCTACGAATACCCGGGTAGTCGACCTCGATGTAAAGACTGATCGACGAAGCTGCGTAGCCCACAAAGGTAGAGACGATGCCAAACACTCCGAGCGGGCCGTGGGTCAGGGCATCTTGGGCCCAGCCGACTCCCATGCCGATTAGCATTCCCATCGCAACGCTGCGCCTCGTTACCGCCAAGAATACGACTACAATCAGGGGCAAATTCACCAGCGAAAATGGCGCTGCCTGGGTCGGAAGAAAAACCTGGATCGTCAGCGCCAGGGCGACCAAGGCAAGGCCTGCGCCCGGATAAAGGTCACTATTTTTTTTCGCCCGGGCACCGACCGGCAACAGAACCGCCGCGGCACGCATTACGGTTGCTCCCGCGGGTTCTCAGGCGTCGTCGGCGGCAGGCCCGTCTCGAGATCTAACGGGGGCGGCGCGTCGGGATCGAAATTGAAATCGGGTGGCGGAGCCGTGACGCTGCCGACGCGAGTGCCCTGCGCGCCAACGATGCGTCGGTATTGCTGCTTAATGCGATCCGCGTCGGTCGTGATTGTCGACGATTCACCTAGGCCAGTCGCGGTGGTCAGATTTGATGCGCTTCTATTGCGGTTGGTTGACGCAGATTCGACGTTGCCCAACTGACGCGTCCAGGCCCGAGCCGGAGCCATCATGATCTCCGGCGGCGTTGGTTGCGCATTTCTGCGCAAGTCGAGATGAACTCCCATCGCCACAATCAGCGCTTCCTCCAAGCGATCGAGTGGCGCTAGCGGCTCCACGGAGATATCGAGGAACGAGACGCCGCGCGATACTCGCGTGACTTTACCTACAGGCAACCCTCGTGGATACACGCGGTCGTCCCCGGACGTATACACTAGCTCGCCCGTGGATACTTTGGTCTCGGGCGAGATGTAGTCGATCTTGCAAATCCGCCGTCCGGTGCCCTTGAGTACTCCTCGGGCGCGGCTATCACTGAGAACAATCCCAGCCCCAGATTCCGGGTCGTTGATGAGCAGAACCAAGCAAGTCGACGCATACGACGCTTGTACCTTGCCTACGATTCCATCGGCGGTAATTACCGCCATGCCAGAGCGAATGCCTTGGTCCTCTCCGCGGTCTAAGAAAACTTCTTTCGACGATGGACTCGAACCGCCCGCGACCACGCGCGCGAGCACGGTTTTTGAGGCTAGATCTTTCTGGTAGGCGACGAGCTCCGCTTCGCGGTCAAAGCGGCGCAGACTTTGGCGTAGCCATTGGTTCTCGAGATGGAGCCGGGCGGATTCGGCTTCGAGATCACGGTTTTTTTTAGCTTTGTCGACCAGCCAGAAGTAGCGGCTCCAGGCGCCGGATGTCGTTCCGCTAATGCCTTGCAGCCCTTTTTGCACGGGCGCCATGGCGCTGACGACCCAGTAACGCAGCAGCGAGATGTTCTGGTCCGTACGAACTTGATAGCCCAACAAGACTAGCTGGACGAATACCAGCGCCACAAGAATGACACCCCCGGAGTAGCGCGTGAACAAAGAAGTCACCGATTTGCCCTCTTAGTCTTCTCCTTCAGTTCGCGATCAACATGCGCCGGTCAGTCGATTGAGATCCGCCGCAGCAGACTAAAATCGGCCAACATTTTTCCCGTGCCGAGCACGACCGACGCGAGTGGATCTTCGGCGATCGATACAGGCAACCCAGTCTCTTCTCGAATGCGACGGTCGAGGTTTCGCAGCAAGCCGCCGCCGCCGCTCAAGACGATGCCGCGATCGCTAATGTCGGCGCTCAGTTCGGGCGGTGTACGCTCAAGCGCAAGACGAATGGCGTTCATAATGGCGTCGACACAATCCGACAACGCCTCACGAATCTCCGCATCGGTCACAGTGACCGTTCGCGGCACGCCTTCGATTAGGTTGCGCCCCTTGATCTCCATCGACAGCGGCTTGTCCAGTTTGTAGGCGGAACCCACTTCAATCTTGACGCTTTCGGCGGTGCGCTCACCGATGAGTAAGTTGTACTTACGTTTGAGATAGCTGATGATTGCCTCGTCCATCTCGTTTCCGGCAATACGCACCGAGCGCGAATAGACAATACCCGACATCGAGATGACGGCAACGTCGGTCGTACCGCCGCCGATGTCGACCACCATGTTGCCTGACGGCTCGGTAATCGGCAGGCCCGCGCCAATCGCCGCGCCCATCGCCTGTTCGACTAAGTGGACTTCGCTCGCATTGGCTCGAAACGCCGAGTCGACAACAGCGCGGCGTTCCACCGGCGTAATCTCGCTCGGCACGCCAATCACGATTCTTGGGTGAACGAGCATCTTGCGGTTGTGCGCCTTGTGGATGAAGTAGGTCAACATCCGCTCGGTGACTTTGAAGTCGGCGATAACGCCGTCTTTCATCGGCCGGATCGCGACGATATTGTCGGGCGTGCGGCCGATCATTTCCTTGGCCTCTTTGCCGACCGCCTCGACCTCGCCGTTGTTTTTGTTGATAGCCACGATCGACGGTTCGTTGACGACGATTCCCGAACCGGCCACATAGACGAGGGTATTGGCGGTACCTAGGTCGATTGCCAGGTCGCGCGAGAAAAAGCTAAATAGCGAACGAAAATTCATTTCCAGACCAAGCCCATTCAAATTTCGGGCAAAATGAGGCGAACTACATCTTGGACAAGACGTAGCCCATTCCTCAAATTGCCCGAACCACTATCGGTCGGACCTGTTCGAGGGGCGCACCAGTTCAGATCGCCGAACTGGTTGAAAACAGGAACACTAGCCCGTGGCGGGCGGCAAAGCCACTCGCCTCAAGGTAGTGTAGCCGATGTACGCCACTGAGAGTTCAAACGTAGCCGAGGGTGGTGGTTCTTTGCGTACAATCACCCGCCGCCGGCAGTGAATGCCGAGGGCCGCTACCTCGCTACGACGAACGTGAACATCGAGCTTCCGGCCGCGGTGGCGATGTATTGTCGGCCGCCGAATTCGTACGTGATCGCCGGTGCGCGCACGCCCCCTCCGGTTTGAAACCGCCACAAGACTTCTCCGTTTTCCGCGTCGAGGGCAAAGAAATACCCTGCCGGATCGCCTCCAAACACCAATCCTCCCGCTGTTGAAAGCAGACCGCTCGAGGGAGGGCGGACCATCTTATACCGCCAGCGAGTTTTTCCGGTAGACGGGTCGATGGCGACAATCGAGCCGCTTCGAGGTTCGGTTGGCAGGCTCTCCATGGCGCTCGCCAAGTAAAACTCCCCTTCAACGAACTCCTGGGTGGACTTGTGATAAATCTGGCAGCCGTCGCCGGTGTTGAAGTAGTAGAGTTTGGTAAGCGGACTGTATGTCGTGGCGTGCCAGTTGTGGCCACCGCCCATTCCGGGGCACGTGCGGGTGCCCTCGTCAGTAGGTTCATTGCCGGGAATTAAGATGGGGCGGCCATCTCCAGTGATGCCGTCAGCCCAGCTGATCTCGGTGAACGGGCTCGCAAAAAGAAACTTTCCGTCGTGACGGTCGAGGGCGTAGAAATAGCCATTGCGATTTGCTTGAATCAACAATTTCGTCGGCTTGCCATCAACCTCGGCGTCGATCAGGACCGGGTCGGCGATGGAGTCCCAATCGTGAAGATCGTGGGGTGTGAACTGGAAATGCCAACGTAGCTCGCCGGTGTCGGCATCGAGGGCCACGACGCTGTCAGAGTAGAGATTGTCGCCGGGTCGCGGGGAGCCGTCGAGGTCGGGTCCGGGGTTTCCCGTGCCCCAGTAGATGAGGTTCAGATCCGGGTCGTAGCTTCCGGTGATCCAGGTTGACGCGCCGCCGCGTTTCCACGAGTCGCCACCCCAAGTTTCATTGCCCGGCTCGCCGGGCCCGGGAACCGTCCAAAATCGCCAGACGCGCTCGCCCGTGTCCGCGTCGAAGGCGTCGATAAAATCGCGCGTGCCGAACTCCGCGCCGGCGATACCGATCACCACCATGTTGTTGACGACGAGTGGCGCGACCGTATTCGAATATCCCTTGCGGTAGTCATCGACCTCGGTTTCCCAGATCACGTCGCCTGTCGCTGCGTCGAGAGCGACCAACGTTGCTTGCAGATTCACTTTAAACAGCCGCTTACCGAGCATCGCGAAACCGCGGTTTGGCTGCCCGCAACACAGCGAGAGATCGTCGGGAACCGGTTCGGAATAGTGCCACAGCCGGCGGCCGGTCTTCAAATCAAGCGCCCAGGCGTGGTTCGACGGACCCGTGATGTACATGACGCCCTCGTGAACCAGTGGCGTCGTCTGAAATTTACCGTCGACCGCGGTCTGAAAAATCCAAGCCGGCGTCAGGCGCGCGACGTTCGCACCGTTAACCTCGTCTAGCTCGGAGTAGCGCCATGCGGAATGATTCCGGCCGTACATCAACCAACTGCTGTCGTCCTGCTGTGAGTTGCTCAAAGCTTCTCTGGATACAGCGGACTGCGCGGCTAGTACGTCCCCGAGCAAACAGACTCCTAAAGTCAAAATCAGAACCATCGGTACGTGAAGTCGGTGCGAATTCATCAATCATTCTCCTCGCCACGCAGGCTGACCAGATACGCCAGTAAGTCGTCGAGTTCGGCGGCGGATAGCGAGTCGCCGTACCCACTCGGCATGAGCGACTCGAATTGCTGCTCCATCGACTCTAGCTCGTCGCGAAAGTAGGAATGGCGCCGACCCGCGGCGTCGACGAGTTGTGCCGAGAAATCATCGAAGCCCGCGCCGAGCCCGCGGATCGACTCGCCGCCTTTCGTTCGGAGGCTGACGGCGTAGTAGTTCGGAGGCAAGTCTTCGTTCGGTGAAACAATCGACTCTCTAAGATGGGCGACGCTGCGCGTACGGCCGACGCGGGTCAACGCCGGTCCGAAATAGCGCCCCCGAATTCCGACGCGATGGCAGTTCCCACAGCCGCTCTTTTCCCAAAAAATGGTTTCACCGCGCGCCGCGTCGCCCGATACCACTTCCGTTTCCGTAGGCGTCAGCGAACGCAGATACGAGACTGTGCGCCATATGCTGTCTTCGGTATTGCGAGCGCCAAACGCCGGCATTTCGCTTCCGGGGATTCCACGCGAAATCACTCGGTAAATATCGAGGCCGGTGTCGCCGGCGGCGAACTCACCTCGATTCAACGCGGGCCCGCGACCGCCCTCGGCGTGAATCCCATGGCAAGCGGAACATCGCAGCCGAAACGACGCGCGGCCGACGTCAATCTCCTTGGGGTCGTTGCTGAAGGGGCTGGCGTCTTTCGTCTGGCCTAATCCCACGCAAACGCAAATCAACAGCAGCCACGGATATCTTGGCACCTCCGCAGGGTAGTGGGTCGCGCGGCCTGAGTCAATCGATAATTCGAAATTCGCTACAGAGTGTTCGTGTCAACAGTAGTCGACCCAAATCGAGCTCGACCACGCAATCCGCGTGCTTCGTTTGGCGATCCGCGCGTGATAGCAGACCGTGCCATTAGGAGGATCGGTGTCCAAGTAGGAAGCGTCAACCGACCCGGTGGCCGACACGCGTGTGACGACCTTGGGCATCGCGCGCAAGGCAACGGAGTTCGCCACCGCTCGGGAATGTGGCAAGCTGGGTACGGAATCGGTCACTGACTGCCGATCGAAGCTAGCGGGAGGCGGCTTTCTGCGTGCGAACCGCGTTTGGGACTGGCCTGATCTTAGCCCGCATCAGTCCCCTCTCGGACGGCGCCGGCAGGCAACCGGAACTTACCTCGAATGATAAAATTCGATTGGTTTCCGCCGCCGACCTTGCTTCACTCAAAAAGCTTTCACGATGACGTCTGATCATAAGTTTTTCCGCCTCGCCCTGCCGCGCGCGGAATCAGCTTCGGTTGACGCTCCCCTGCTATCGACCGACTTGGGCGAGAGTCCGGATGACCTCCTCCGGCGGGCCTCGAGATTCATGGTGCTGCCGGCGGTCTATCAGAATCTCCGTGCTTGCGTCGGCGACGACTCGATTTCGAAAACCTGGCACGATCGAGCGCGCAAGCAGGTCCTCAGGAATCTCGTCGTTGAAGGTGTGCAATCCCAATTGCTGACGGCGCTCCGCAACGAGGGAATCCGCTGGATCCCGGTAAAGGGCGTTGAGCTAACGCGACTGCTCTAACCCCGGGCTATCGTGGCGACAGATTCGCGACATCGACCTAGTCTTTCCTCCCGAAGATCTCACTCGCGCGTACGCTTGCTTGAAGGATTTCGGGCTTACCGATGACCACAATCCGTGGGGACCGCCGGCCCTGACTCGCCTGGCAAGGCGCCCGGCGTATCTCTACCCCGAGTTGCATCTGCATGCTCCGCAGGAGATTCTCATCGAGTTGCATTGGAACTGGACCACCGCGTCTTTCCCGGCGAAGCTTCCATCGGACGACCGCGAGGCCTATCTTGTCTACTTGTGCCGAAACGCGGGAAAGCGACACTGGACCGGCTTGTGGAGCGTTGTTGACATCGAAGCGTTCGTGCGGAAGTTCGGTGGGGCTCTCGATTGGGACCGGTTTTGGAAGATCGCACGGCAAGCAGGTCTTGAGAAGCCGTGCTCCGCGAGCCTACAGGTCTGTGGCTCGCTGTTTGCGACCCCACGTGCGTATCCGCCGATCACGCGGGCGCGAAGCGCCGGGCGGAGACTCGCACAGATATCTGAAGAGGCGTTGTTGGAGCGTCGAGAGCCTCTTTACTTCAGATCGACGCAGTTGCGGCTGCTTGCCATCGACAGTGCGAAGCATCGGCTACTTCGCTGCTTAAGCTACCTCGCACCGCCACCGCGACACTGGACGCATCGACCCGGTGAGGAAATATCGACGCCGGAGGTTTGGCTGGCTCGCTATCGCCGACTGCTACTTCGCGGACTGGCGGCAGTCTGTCCACTCCCGTCGCCGAAGCGTCGCCTGCTAAAGATGGCCGAGTTTTCATCTTCACAATGGTGGCTCGCACTGCGGGTCTGGTGGGTTCTGGGCCTGGTCAAAATCGCGCTCCAGGTCGGCGACTTCAAGAATATTCGCAATTGGGCGGCGCGCGTGAGAGAGACAACACCGCTCAGCCCTGAACAGGCCAACACACTTGTCGAT